>CAWKAO010000002.1:0-982073 GCA_963847665.1 uncultured Actinomycetes bacterium | reverse complement strand
AGTAATTGGAGTAGAAAAAGCTACAGAACTTCAGGCAAAAGTTAGTGAGAATATGGGGAAAATGCAGGGCAAGATGATGAAAGAGCAGTCGGGCATGGCAGAGATTGATGCAAAAACAGCCTGGTCTATGTTAAGAAACATCCCTGAAAGCTTTGGTTCTAGTATAGAAGTGGTAGAAGAAAGTCCGCAAAAAGTTGTACTTAAGTGTGGTAAGTGCTCCGTATATGAAGCAGCTCATACACTGGGAATTGATGATAAGACTATTGAGACTATGTGCAATTCTAGCAGTAATATAACTTTAAACACAGCAGCCAAACAACTAAACCCAAATCTTGAATTAAAGATTACAAAATTCAGAAGTGCACCTTATGAACCTTGTATGGAAGAACTTGTTTTAAGCTCTTCTTAATATTTTTATACTACCGTAGCCTTGAGAGGTTAAAAAACATATTTCAACATTTTTAATTTACAAAAATAATATTAAACTAAAAATCAAAATAAATATTTTAATTTAATTATTTCCTTTAAAAAGCGGTTCGAAATTTCGTAACTCGGGGCAGCCACAGAATACAATTAATATTCAATCAGAAATCTAATTTTAAAAGTTCACCCTGATGTCCGAACCGGGCAGCCAGTAAGATGTATCTCTTAAATAATTTTTTAAATATCTGATATGTAAATTATATTTTCCTAACACACTTGTGGAATCACTGCTTGATAGGTATCATTAGTTTTAGAAAAATATCATTGAGAATTCAATCAAAATCATTTTGAAGGCAAGAATTAAATTAAAAAAATATATAAATAAGATATTTTATACATGCCCAAAAACAGGAAAAATTGTAATACAAAAAGATAATAAAAGATGGACGACACTGCTTTTTGCCATAATAGGTTTTTTCTGTTTAGTATGGTTTCTTTTCCGCGTTACACCAAAACCGAGTAGAGCGACGTATCCATGTCAACGTATTGCGGCACCTTTAGCTCTTGGTTTCGCAATATGGTTAATGGGTACGATTATTTCATGTATATCATATTTTAAAACTAAATTGAACTTTAAATATTCGAAACTTATTGCTGTGGGAATTTGTACTATTATCGTGGTAATTGCTATCTGCATTCCTATAACCTTCACTAACAATAATATTTTGTTGGCATATACACCCTTTGAAGAACCGAATTCTCCGATTGGAGTAGCAAAAGGAATAAATCCAGGACGTGTTACATGGGTAAGAGAACCAAGTGCAACTAGGTTTGAAAATAGTGGATTCTGGTGGGAGGATAATAATACCGATCAAAAAGTTGTAAATGAAATGATGTCCAAATCTTTATGCTGGCTTGCTAATAAATCTACTGATAAAGAAGCTTGGGATGCTATCTTTATGTATTTTAACCAGACTAAAAATGGTAGTAGTAATGGTTATAAAAAAGGTGAAAAGATAGTTATTAAGGTTAATTTAAACCAGGACCGTAATAATGCCAAATGGAAAAACCAACAGATGCCCAGTCCCCATACAGTATACGCACTTGTAAATCAATTAATCAATATAGTTGGGGTAAATGGTGAAGATATCACCATAACCGATGCATCACGTACTATTGGTGACCCGCTATATAAAAAGATACACGGAGATAAGAATCCTGAATTTCAAGAAGTAAAATTTGTTGGGCAAAATCGTACTCTACCTATTGAGGATATGAGTCATCCTATATATTTCTCGGGAAACAATACTCCGGTTGCAGGGACTCCAACAGTTTATACAGAGGCCAAATATATTATTAACATGGCATTGTTTAGAGCACACACAATGTTTGGGGTAACCTTATGTGGAAAGAACCACTTTGGCTCGGTTTACTTTGAAGGACTTGGTTTTACTCCGTCACCTCTACATATAAATCAGTATTCCACTTATGGTAAGTATCACTGTATTGTAGATCTTATTGGACACGATAATCTTGGTGGTAAAACTATATTATACATCATTGATGCTTTGTATCATTCCTCACACCAGGATGACGAAACAATTGATAGGTTTGCCTCTTTTGGAAACAGCTGGGCTTCCAGCATTTTTACATCACAGGATCCAGTAGCTATTGATTCGGTAGCTCTGGATTTTCTAGCAATTGAACCTAACGTCTCAATAGAAGGAACGTCCGGGTGTCCAGATAACTATTTAATTGAAGCAGCACTTGCTAATAATCCACCTTCTAAAACTTTATACAACCCAAATAATAACGGAGGCCTTGATTCTCTTGGTGTTCATGAACACTGGAATAATCCCTCTGATAAAGAATATTCCAGAAACCTTGAGACTGGCAATGGTATTGAATTATGCAGCCAGGATCCTATTGATATGTTTACTGAAATGGAATCATTTGAAAAAATAGAATCGAGCATAAAATCGGATAGTGAGAATTCAAACTCAGAAGAGTCAATGGCTTTGCAGGATATCAGTAATGAAGATTCTTATGAAAGACAATCCAGTGAAGAAAAAAATAATGAAGAGAAAAAAGAAGGCCAATCAAATCCATTGGAGGATATTAAAAAAGAATTCAATAAAATTAGTGATTATATATACCAATTTTTTATTAACCTTTGGATTATACTGAATAGATTGATAAGTATTAATTAAGAACTCAATTCTTGTATAAAAATATCATCCTCTGAAGCTATAATTCTGGTTCTAACTTCGTTCGCTATGGCCAGCCACATAATACAATTAATATTCAATCAGAAACCTAATTTTAAAAGTTCTTACTATTGACAAGTGTGGGCAGCCAGCAATATGGATTAGAATGTATAACTATTTCTTTATTGATATCCTATTTATTCTATCAATATTAAATAATTCTGTTGTCCCCCTTGTTTCAAATGTTATCCAGCCATTTTCACATTTTGTAATAGTTCCCGAAAATGGAGAATAGAAAGCTGTAACATCTATTTTACATTTTTTACCGATATATGATTTTAGATAATCATTCTTGTCTGACATAAAATATACCTCCTTTTAGCATATATTTTTCTGGCTTTTATTTCCTAATACCAATAAAGTAGAAACTATATCACAAAAAATATCTATCTCTGTATATTTATAAGTTTCGACTTTTTGGGCTACATAAAGGACTGAAAAGGTATACCCCATAAATCCCAATACTGGAAACCAAGGGCTATTGCAACAGATACTAATATAACAAAAACAATTCCTAAAACGATTGATAATGCACCCAGTACAATTCCTGTAATATCAAAGCCCTTACTGATGTTCATTTCTTTTGAACCTTTTTGTTTATTGAGGTCTATAGCGCCACAAACTATTGCAGCTATAGCACATCCAGGAAAAGACGATAGAATTCCTGTTACAAGTGAAGTAATTGATAATCCAGTTGGACCTGTGTTTTTAGCATTGTTATTCATTTATTCCTCCCTTGCATGAATTAAAGAATAAATATTATAGTATTATTATATATATTAGTTTGGTTTTTGTCAGATTTTGGATATTGGCTATCTATTGAAAGCAGTAAAAATAAACATTTATATTGGGGTGAACCCCTCCTGTTAGACAGGATATTAACTTAAAGATAGAATAGCTGATGGGACTGACAAAGACAAGAGATAGGAGGTCTCATCAGATGGTAAGGCAGAGAAGAAGCTTTGAAAATGACTTTAAGAAGCAGGTAGTAGAGTCAATACTGTCAGGGTCAGCCACCCAGGCAGAGCTGGCAAGAGAGCACAGGATATCACCGGTAATATAAACCGGTGGAAGAAAGACTACAAAGCCGGAAAGTTCTTTGAAAATGTAACAAGCCAGGATATGGCAAAGCTGGAGCTAAGGATAAGGGATCTGGAAAGGCTTGTAGGCAGGCTTACCCTGGAAAATGAGGTACTGAAGAAAATCAGGGACCTTGATACCAAGGAAAAAAAAGACAGTTCATCCATAGTAACCTCAAAAGACTGGGATCGGTCAAAAGGGGGTGCGAAATAGTGGGAATAGCAAGATCAACATATTACTACAAGCCCAAAAAGCAGCCTCCCGATATGGAGCTTGCTGAAAAGATAGAAGAGATTGCCCTTGATTTTCCATCCTATGGCTACAGGAGAATAACTGCAGAACTGCACCGCCAGGGGCTAAAGGTAAACCACAAAAGGGTACTAAGCCTTATGAGGGATAAAAACCTACTGTGCAGGGCCAGAAAGGCATTTAAGGCCACCACAGACTCGTCCCACGGCCTTAAGAAGTATCCCAACCTCATAGATGATCTTATCCCTTACAGGACGGACCAGCTGTGGCATGCTGATATAACCTACATAAGGATTGTAAATTCCTTTGTGTACCTGGCAGCACTAATAGATGGATTCTCAAGAAAGGTTATAGGATATGGACTGGGAAGGACCCTGTCGGCAGATCTTGCCATAGCAGCACTTAAAGATGCCATATCAAAGAGGGATACTGATGACCTTATCCATCATTCTGACCAGGGTATCCAGTATTGCTCCTCAGAATATATTGAGATACTAATTGACCATAATATTGCCATATCCATGTCCGGAAAGGCAAATCCGTATGACAATGCCAAGATAGAATCATTTTTCAGGACCTTAAAAGTCGAAGAGGTCTACATGTTTGATTATGAGACATACACAGAGGTCCTAGAAAGGATTCCATATTTTATCGAGGAAGTCTACAATAGGAAGAGATTGCATTCTTCCCTGGGCTATATGCCCCCGGAGGAATTTGAAAATATAAATAATAAAAATATGAAAGGAAATGAGTCCCATCAGCTGGTTCTGATAAGTTAATTCGGTGTCCAGGATCGGGGGTTCATATCATATTATTAATTATGCAGGCTCTTCCAGATTCTTTAGTACCTTCAAAAAGCGGTTCGAAATTTCGTAACTCGGGGCAGCCAAGCCTGTATGAATTATCTTTAAAATTTCCTTATACATAATTACACAATAATTAACAATTCAAGCTTATATCAAGGAGCGTTATTATTTAAATATTCTTCGCAAAAAGTCCAAATTCAATCTTTAATCGGCTCCTCTAAGCCTATGCCTGTATAAATATCAAAGTGTCCTATGGAATAACTTTTAACCTCTCCTAAACTGCCCAGGGTTTCCGCTCATTTTTATATGTGATTTTGGCGATAAAATCTCATCATATTCGCAGACTAACATAAGTAATGGTGCTTTCACTTGTTCAGCTGCTTTTATAGGGTCTCCGACTTGAGGCATTACCAAGAATCCTGCGCATATTTCATTTTTAAAATTTATTGAATCTGCTGCAAGACGCTCTGCTCCTTCAAACACTCCTTTGCCTCTAAACATTGCAGTTGTTCCAGGCTTTCCATAAGCAGATATTTTATGTCTTGAAAGTCCAAATCGTGACCTACCTTTGTCCCTTTGAGCATGTACAAATAGCTTTAAAAAGAAGCCTATACCGTCTCCCTTTTCTTTCCAAAGCTTACTGTCCTCATCATGGTCATAAGCACCACACTGGGCTATAACTCCTGCTATTCTTCGGTCCTCACTTGCTATTAAAATACCGTAGTTACCTGCAGCTGATGTTCCCCACAATACTATTTTATCAGGATCGATTTCATCCCTGTTTCTGGCATACGCAATAGCACCCCTTAGATCATCAAGCTGCTCTTTTCCACAATAAATCTGTCTTGGCATTCCATCACTATCACCGTAATGTCTGTAGTCATATGTTATTGCACCATAGCCGTTCTTCACAAATTTCAATGCATATTTTTCCAATATCGCATCCTTGGTACCATTAAAACCTTGACTTAATATAATTAATGGTAATAGCTTTTCAGAACTTTCAGGGAGATAAAGCCAACCTCTAACTTTGGTATTGCTTACAAAATATTCTATATCCTGCCTGCACTTAGGCGGCCTTTTTGCATTAATATCTTTGTTCTTTTTAAAAGGCTGCTCTTTAACCTTTAAAACTGGAAAGAATATTATTACAACAAGATATACAACAACTACCACAAAGAAACCTAAAAAAATATATAACGCGAGCATTTCTAACACCTACTTAATTTTATAAATTTAATGTTACTTTACTATTTTATCATGTTTTTTAGATGACTTATTGATATCGACTGTATTTTCTTCCAAAAGAATTCAAAATCCATAGTATCAGAATATTCCTTATATATTACATTGATTAAGAAACTTGCAGGACACAAGGATATAAGGATTTCAGAGATTTATTGTAATGTTGGGAAAGAGGAAAAAGTAAGGGCGATTGAGAGTACTAATGTATAATTGTTTCTAATCCTATTTTGAGATCCAATCAGATGCAATCAATAAACTTCTTAAATTCGCTCAGTTCCTTTAAAAAATGGTTCGAAATTTCACTACCTTGGCCAGCCATCGATTTTTTTTGAATTTGAATAAATCTTAAGTTTATTTTTAATATATTTTCATTAGTATTAGAATCTTTAATAATAATTAATAAAAATATAAGTATGCTAAGGAAGTGATATTCAATGAATATTGCCGTAATTAATGGAAGCCCCCGTACAAGTAAAGGGTATACTTCACAGATTCTCGAGCCTTTAATAAATGGAATACTCAAAGCAAAAGCAGAAGTGAATTTACTATACACTAGCAAATTAAAAATCAAACCATGTAAAGGTGAATTTCATTGCTGGTTTGAAAAACCAGGACAATGCCATTTAAAGGATGACATGCAATCAGTTTATAAAATACTGATAGATTCTGATATTTTGATTCTTGCTACTCCTGTATATATACCCTTACCAGGTAATATGCAAATTTTTATTAATAGACTTCTTCCACTTATAGAACCAATTCTTGAAAATAAAGATGGACGTACCAGGGCAAGGTTTCACAAACAGGTTAAGATCAAAAAAATTATGCTTGTAGCTACAAGTGGATGGTGGGAACTAGGAAACTTTGATACTGTAAAGCATATAGTCGAAGAAGTAGCGGCTAATTGTAGCGTTGAATTTTGCGGAGCATTATTAAGACCTCATTCAGCTGCTTTGAGTAGTCATCCTGATGATAAAAAAATAATCATAACAACCCTTGAAGAAGCAGGTTATCAACTTATTAAAGAAGGCAGGATATCATCTGACAAATTAGAAGTAATATCAAAACCTTTGACCTCATTTGAAGATTATATAAAGGATGAAACTGATTCTTATCTAACAACAAAGAAATCTCAGAAGCATAAATAATTATTATGTAATTATACAAAATAACTTTTGATTTTGTTTATCTCTATTAAAAAGTGGTTCGAAATTTCGTAACGCATGAACCTAAATATAATTCTGAAATTGATTTATTTTTATTAATTCCTTTATTATAGTGTTCGAAATTGTAAACATTGGGGAGCCAAAATACTTTTATTAACACTTTAATTAATTTAATACGGCTCTTCACCAAAAACCGGGGCAACCCGCTCTAACAACATAATGCTCTGACATGTAATATGTAGTTTTCAAAGTTTCGGCGGTTCTCTACTAAAATAGAGCAGTTGACAAATGTATATTATCATGATATACATTACTTGGTATGGATATTTATGATAAATTAATAAAATGCATAAGTTTTCAGTGGGATAAAGGCAATATCGATAAAAACTGGTTAGCCCATAGAGTAAGTTCTTTTGAATGCGAACGGGTCTTTTTTAATCTTCCAATGGTAACCTATGAAGATAGAGAACATTCTCAGGGCGAGAAAAGATACTATGTTTTAGGGAAAACTGATGCTGGCAGATTTCTATTTATTGTATTTACCATCCGTAAAAAACAAATAAGAATTATATCGGCACGTGATATGAATAAGAAAGAAAGACAGGTGTATATAAATAATGAAAAAAATTCCTAATTTTGAAAGTGAAGATAAAGAAAGAGAATTCTGGGCAAATGCCGACTCTTCAGAATATATTGACTGGAAAAAAGCAAAAAAGGTAGTATTTCTAAATCTAAAACCTTCTGTGAAAACTATATCTCTAAGACTTCCAGAATCTATGCTTGAAGAAATAAAGTTATTGGCAAACAAACATGATGTTCCTTACCAGTCTTTGATGAAAATATTTTTATCTGAAAGAATTAAAAAAGAACTAGTGCATAAATAAGAAGTATTATAGATATTCTTTAAATCTCTGGTTCTTCACCGAATTCCAGTTTACCCGCTCTAAATACACAGCGTTCTGATCGTTTTCTCACACTCAATTAAATTTAAAAAACTGGAGAGTTAAGAAAATACAGAAAGTTTAAAGCTTAGTGTATAATTTATAGTTGTTTTTATTTATAAAATTATATGGAGGATAGGTAATGCTGCCGATTGGCCCTTTAATGGTTGAGCACAGTCTGATAGAAAGACTTATAGAACTGATGCAAAAGGAAGGAGATAGGATAAAAAAAGATAAACTAGCAGATATTGATTTTATTGATAATTGTATAGATTTTATTAAAACATATGCTGACAGATGCCACCAGGGAAAAGAAGAAAATATACTATTTAAGGAACTGGAAACCAAGAGATTAAAGCCTGAACATATGAAATTACTCAAAGAATTGATTGAAGAGCATAAATATGCAAGAGAGATAACTTCAAAACTATTCGATGTAAGAAATAGATATTTTAATAACAATGATGATGCTACAAAACAGCTTCTTGCGTTTGAAATTTATGAGTATTTAAAACATCTTATAGATTTTTATCCTAAACATACTATAAAAGAAGACAAGGAATTTTTTCTTCCCTGCATGGAATATTTTACAGATAAAGAAAAAAACGAAATGATCAATAAGTTCTGGGATTTTGACAGGAAACTGATACATGAAAAATATAAAAAAATCCTTGAAAAATATGAGTAGCTTAATATTGATATTATATTTCTCAATAAAAATTTAAACTTAGTTTTATTAGTATTCCAATATTGGCGATCAATAACCCAATAAAAGTAGCAGGTATAGCGAGTTTTAGCCATCTGCCCCATCCAATATGATGACCCGATTTTTCCATTGTGCTGTAGGCTACCACATTTGCGGAAGCTCCTATTGGTGTAAAATTGCCACCAATATCACAACCAAGGGAGGTGGCCCAAACCATAATTGATAATGCCGGGACACCTACAAATTTTACCATATTTTCAAGTACATAAGCCATTGAAAGAGCAAAAGGCACATTATCTACAATACCACTACCTACTGCAGATCCCCACAGTAGTGTGCTTAAGAGACCCGGATGATTATTTTTAAATATATCTGTAATATAACCCGCTAAAACTTTTATAACACCAGTATGTTCGAGCCCTCCAACGACAATAAATAGGCCAATAAAGAAAAGTATTACCTCATAATCAACTTTTATAATTATTTTTTGCGCTTTCTTTCCTAAAAAAACAAGCATTACAAAAGCAGGGATCATTGCAGCAAGTGGAACTATTAAAGCTATATGTAAGTATCTTTCTATATAAATATGGGTTATTAAAAATAAAACTGCAACCCCGAAAGCAGAAAGCGCAATTCTTAACTGTCTTAAGTCTTTTATTGCATCATTTGGATTCATTTTTGAGAGCTCATCAATTGGGATATCACTAGTTGGGATCAGTGATTTTTTACTAACAGCATAACAATAAAACAGTGTTGCAGCTCCTGCAACTATTGCAATAGGTCCGTTATGAATGACAAAATCATTGAAATAAAAACCTAACTTTAGACCCAATATTACATTGGGAGGGTCGCCGACAAGAGTTGCTGAACCACCGATATTTGCTAAAAGTACTTCAGTTATAACAAGTGGGACTGCATTGATTTTAAGCATCCTGCATAATTCATAAGTTAGAGTCGCAAAAAATAACATCACGGTAATACTATCCATAAAGCCCGAAAGAACAGCAGTAACGACCGGAAATACCAGAAAAATCTTTGTGGGAGAGTATTTGAGTAGTTTTGCCATTACAAGTGCAAGGTAAGTAAAGAAACCTGCTTCTGATAGGGCGGTGACAATTATAAACATACCGAATAGAAGCCCTATAGTTTCCCAGTTTATGAAGCTGATCGCTTCGTTGAGATTAAAAATATTAAATAAAAGAAGTAGGAATGCACCAAGAAAAGCGGTAACAGTCCTGTTTACTTTTTCTGAGATGATGACTGCATAAGTTATAATAAATATTGTGATAGAGATAATAGTATTAGTCATTTTTTATTGATAAAAAAATTGGCATATTTACAGCTTCTATTTTAACTAATGATTTAAAATAAGGGAAGTAAGTTGATGTAGTAGTAAGCAATTGATATGAACCCCAAATTTATAGACATATATAGGATAGTCAGCTTTTTTTAAAATAAAATGTTTAAGTTAAGAGTATCTTAGTTATTTGAAATTTGATTTTTAAATTGGTAATTCTTCTAAAAAATGGCTCGAATTTTTGTACTTGGATTAAATACAAACTCAATTAATATTCAATTTTAAAATTGATTTTAATACTTCTTATAAATTTTTAATCTTATATAACTCTTGAATAATTTGGTTCTAAATTTCATAACTCAGGGGAGCCATCTTAATACTTATATAAATATAATAATTAAAATAATAAAACCCAAAATAAAAGAGATCCTATCATAAAAAAAAGGGATTTATTCATTATAAATCTTATATGATATACTAGTTTTCCAAATAACATAGCGACAAAGGAGAATCAATTGAACCCTGAGGAAATTCAAAAAAGGCTCAAGGTTGTCAATAGTGTGGCTCCAATTCGAATATGTGACAATGGAGGGTGGACCGATACATGGTTTGCAGAGCATGGTAAGGTTTTTAATATTGGTGTTTATCCATACGTCGAGGCTCAGATTGAGATTTTTCCATTAAATGCGAGAAAAGACCGCATTACATTATTTGCTGAAAATTATGGAGATCAGTATATCGTAAAGCCCTATGTTTCAGGTTGGGATCGGCATCCCTTGTTAGAAGCAGCTATAGAATATATGAAAATTCCAAAAGATATCGCACTTCAAATATCAATATTTTCAGAAGCTCCTGCTGGGTGCTCTACCGGCACATCAGCTGCAGTTAGTGTAGCGCTTATTGGAGCTTTGGATTGTCTAAGTGATGGTAGAATGGCGCCACATGAAGTTGCTTACGCAGCGCATAAAGTAGAAACAGATTTACTTCATCTGCAGTCAGGAATACAAGATCAACTATGCTCTGCATACGGAGGAATCAATTATATCGAAATGTACCAGTATCCCTACGCCACAGTTTCACAAATACATATTCCTAACTCTATATGGTGGGAATTAGAGCGGCGATTAGTTTTAATTTTTATGGGAAAATCTCACAGCTCTTCAGATGTACATAAAAAGGTAATAGCTGAACTAGAAGATGCTGGGGTTCATAGTCCAAAACTAGAGAAATTACGTAAGACAGCAGAATTAGCGCGCGATGCAGTATACGCAGGAGATTTTAATGCTCTCGGAAGTTCAATGATAGTTAACACAGAAGCACAGGGTGACTTAAATTCATCTCTTATAAGTAAAAACATTAGTGAAATAATTGATATTGCAAAGCAAAGTGGCGCGATTGGCTGGAAAGTCAATGGGGCGGGAGGAGAAGGGGGTTCCCTGACTCTCTATGTGGTGAAAAATCCAGCCAAAAAAGAGACATGATACATGAAATCGAATCAGCAAATCCATTATTTAAGAACATTCCAATATATCTAAGCCGTTTTGGACTACGTACCTGGAGTATATAAACCATTTAAACAAAATAAAACATTAGAAGAATTAAGGATGAGAGTAAATATCAATCCAATAAAAGCAGTGATATTCGATATGGGCAATGTTGTTTTAAGAGTAGATCATATGATAGCATGTGCGAAATTCTCTGAATTCAGTGATTTATCCAAAGAGGAGATCTATGATAAAATTATTGGTACCAGATTGGAAGATAGTTTTGAAAGAGGAATTATTAGTCCACATACTTTCTATGAATCTGTTGTTGAAAGAATAGGTGCAAGTATTTCATTTGATAGTTTTTGTGCCATATATAATGATGTTTTTACTAAAAATAATGGAATGTCTGAAATAATTTTAAAATTAAAAAATAAGGTTAAAATCCTGTTACTGTCAAATACTAATAAATTGCACTTCTTATGGGTTGATAAAAAATTTAACATCTTAAAAAATTTTAATGAAAGAGTATTATCATATGAAGTCAGGTCACGAAAACCTGAAAAAGAAATATTTTTATATGCTTTAAATCTCCTGGAATACAAACCAGATGAGATACTCTATATTGATGATGTAGTTGATTTTGTAGATGCTTCAAAAAAATTGGGTATGAATGCTATATTATTTAGGTCATTTTCTATTTTTCAATCTGAGCTTTTAGATTATTTCTAATGACCTTTCCCATATGAAAGTTAATTAATCTTTAGTTTGAATCCTGCCTTACAAAAATAATATTACAATATTGACACATAAACAGTTGTTTAAATCTTACTGCAAATGCTGAATACCCGAGGACTACAATAGCACCGATAACCATACAGGAAATATTAAATTACATAATAACCGATGGTTCTAAAGTTGATATAAATAGTGATGGAAGGAGATCAATACTCGATGTTTATAATTTTGTAAAAGATCCTGAAATGACCTCTAACCCGGAAAGGTATGAAGGTGCTGGATTAAATGACTATCCTGATATTGCTTTTAATGTTTTCTCGAATTGATCAATGAAAATCAATTAAAAATTACAGTTATTCTATTAAAATCAAATTAAAAAGGTATGTTATAATATTGACAATTTTATTTTAAAAACAGGCGTGAATTGAAAAATAACAATCTTAAAAACTATTTATTGGAATTTCCTAACTACCTTTCCATGTTTTTATTTGCATTTTTTATGATGCTTGCAAGCCCTATCCTTCTGGATATAAGCAAGTATTTTAATGTATCAGCAGAAAACATGAACCTGATCATTACATTTTTCATGATCGGTGAAGTCACGGGCATCCTGGCCTTGATATTTTTAAAAAGAAGATTTAATAATTTTAAGCTAATAATAATCACCTATTCATTGCTGGTCCCTACAATGGCAGGTCTGAGCATGGTAAAATCACTAATCCTTTTCTATGTTCTCTATTATATTTCCGGCTGCCTGTTCGGGATAATATTTATGAACGCCAACACAAGTATGCTTGAAGGACGGGTAAAAAATAAAGACAGCATAGTAAATCTTGGTCATGGTTTTTTTGCTGTAGGTGCACTAGCTTCACCGTTTTTTGCATCAAGCCTGATAGAAAGGAATGTCAACTGGAAAATTATCTATTTCGTAGTGATAGGACTGGCACTGGTCACATTACTATCATATCTGGTCACATATAAAAAGAAGCAGGTCGGAGTATCGATCGAAGAAAGGGTTTCCTTAAAAAAGTTTTTCATGTATAAGGATAAAAATATTTATATGGCTCTCACAGCGGTTTTGATGCTCTTCTATGTCATGTCTGAGGTCACGATTTTCTCATGGGCACCAACTTTTTTCAGGGTAGACAAATTATTTGACCTGTATAGCGCCAGTCTAATAGTGTCTGTTTTCTGGATGGGAATACTTGCGGGAAGACTACTTATAAGTTTTTTGTCTTATAAGTATAAAGCAGGGACATTACTTATAGCCTTATCCATTACAAGTGTAGTCGGACTCGTTATTGCGATCATCCCATCAAATCAAATAATAAATTTTGTAGGGGCAGGGCTTATTGGTCTGGGTTTTTCAGGCATACCGCCCTTACTTATTTCCAGCGCAGGCAGAATATTTGGCTCGGGGAAAGACCTGTCTTTGACAATATTGTTTGTCATCGGAATTGCAAGCGGCAGTTTGATCCCTTTTGCAATAAGATCTTTAGCAAGTTATAGTCTTTTTCTTTCAATTGCAATAGCTATCATATTTATGATCGTCTTTTTTATTTTTGTAATCATCAGAAAGAGTTACAGGAAAACTATAAAGACTAAATGACAGCTTAAAAAGAAAGGTAGAATTTGAAATGAAAATATGTGTTGTTGGCAGTATAAACATAGATCTTGTCGGCAGGGCAGAAAGATTTCCCAGCCCTGGTGAATCGATCAAGGCCAGCAGCTTTAGTGAACACCCTGGGGGAAAGGGAGCAAACCAGGCGGTGGCTCTTGGCAAGCTTGGTGCAGATGTTTATTTTATAGGGAAAATAGGTAAAGATTCGTATAGTGGATTTCTTATGGATTCCCTCGAAAAAAGTGGGGTCAAAACGGATTTTGTCTTTCTGGATAATAAAAATCATTCCGGCACATCACTTATATATGTCAATGATCCCGGTGAAAACTGTATAGTCAATTATAGGGGCGCCAATGATACCATCACCATTGAAGACATCGAGAAGGCTTCAGGAATATTAGAAAGTTCAGAGATCATCCTTCTTCAACTAGAAATACCCTTTGATGTAAATGTGCATATAATCAAGATATTTAATAAGAAAAACAAAATGATCATCCTGGACCCTGCTCCTTTTTCTCCTATACCTGATGAGTTGTTACCAATGGTCTCTATTTTGACACCAAATAAAGTCGAGATGCAGCAGCTTACAGGCCTGGAAATAAAAGACGAAGATGACTCATTAAAAGCGGCCAGGTCACTAATAAAAAAAGGTGCAAATACTATTATTAATAAATTGGGCAGTATGGGTGCAGTCCTTGTGGAAAAAGACTACTCAGACCTTATACCGACATTTGACATCAAACGGGTCAATTCAATTGGAGCTGGCGATGCGTTTAATGGAGGACTGGCCTACGGACTTTCTAAGGGAAATAATATTTATAACAGCGTAGCCATAGGAAATCTGGTGGCTACATTGTCCGTGTCCAGAGAAGGGGTCCAGGAGTCTATGCCCTTAAAGAAGGAGCTGATCACTTTTGCAAACAGGATGGGTTTAAAAGATCTATTGTTCTGACGACCTGTCAAAGTAAATCGTTGATCATGTCTTCTATTACTTTACTCAATACTTTTTGAGCTGAAAAGATATCATTTAAAAACTTAATTGTCCTGATAAGATCTAACGGCCTGATCATTAAATAAAATATAGATCTCAAAAAAATTCCCGATAGTAAGATCAATTGCTGAACAGGATTTTGCTGTGTTTCGGTATTACCTGTAGGATTGAGGTTCAGAGATGCAGGAATATTATTTTCCAGATCATCTGATATGACCCTTAGGTAGGTCAGGGGTATATCTGATCCGGACAATCTTTCTGCGATCCAGAATGTTTCCATATCCAGGATGCTAGCACCGGTAGTTTTATTTATTTCTTTTTTTACAACAGGATCAGTTATGACTTCTTCTACGGTGGCCAATGGAACTGCTTTAAAAATATTATTTATCGGAATACCCGGGCTATTTAAAGGTCCGCCCAGCTCTACGATCTTAAATCCTTTATTATTTAAAAGACCTTTTAGATCTAATAGTGCTTTTATTTCATTTATTAAAACGATTTCTTTTATTTTTATATCTTTGACCATAGAGCCGCCAAATCCGGTGACTATAATATTGCTTATCTGTTGTTTTGATTTTTTGTTGTGAAAATAAGTCACCGTTCCCTCAGATGGATCTTTATCAACAATAAATTCAGAAATAAAGTAGTCTGCAGCAACTATCGCATTTTTCTTTCCCATACCTGTAAAGAGGATCAATATATTTTCACCGGTCTGCAAAAGGCTATTATTTCTATAAATTCCAGTGAAGCCTCTTACCTGACCGGAGTGGAACTTTTTTACGACTTTTATTTTCTTTAGAAGACTTAAAATCTCGATTTTGCTTGCGCAGAAGATGGCTATCATGGTTCAATTTAATCCTATTTGGCTTTTAACTCAAAATTTTTTTAAGAACTTTAGAAAAAAACTATTGATATTATTTTACTACTTTATACTAAGAATTGAGACAAAAAGGTGAAAGGCCTTTAATAAAAGGCCCGTAAGATATTGATAATAAATAAGCCATTAAGTAAAATAGAGCCAGAACAGAGCCGTGCAGCTGCTGTTTTATATCCAGATTAAAAAGTCACAAAAAAATGTTTTTATAAAAAACAGGAGAAAAAGGATTGCTTTCAGTTAAAGAAGCCCAGGAAAAAATAATCAGTATTAAAATAAAACCCAGAACAGTGAGAGTCACTGCTCTTGAAAGCCTCGGGAGAGTTCTTGCTGAAGATGTTTTTTCCAAAGATTTTGTACCGGCGTATGATAATTCTGCAATGGACGGATTTGCAGTAAAGTCAGTAGATATAGTAGGAGCAGATAAAAATTACCCTATAAAGCTACGATTGCTGGATGAGGATATACCTGCAGGTAAGATCCCGGGATTTTTTCTGGACTCCGGTTTTGCTGCGCAAATAATGACCGGCGCACCTGTCCCGGAAGGCTGTGATTGCGTGGTCATGAAGGAAGATACCTTAAAAGAGGGACGCGATGTCCTGATTTTTTATGAGTGCAAACGGGGACAGAATATAAGATACAGGGGAGAGGACATCAAAAAGGGTAATAATGTCCTGTCCATTGGCAAGAAGATCTATCCTCCAGATATAGGAGTCATGGCATCTATCGGTGTAAACGATGTCCTTATCTATGAGCCGCCTCTTGTCGGAATACTTACAACTGGAGACGAACTGATAGGGATAGAGGAAGAACTAAAGATCGGTAAGGTACGCGACAGCAACAGTTACTCGCTTTCTGCTTTGCTGATGGAATCAAATAATCCGTTTAAGATTTATGGTATAATCCGGGATGATAAAGGGTTGCTTAAAAAGAAAATAAACTCAGCCCTTGCTGAGTGTGATATTCTATTGCTTACCGGTGGAGTATCAGTAGGCGATTATGATTATGTAAAAGAGATCCTTGATGATATCGGTGTCGAATTTATTTTCTGGCGTGTAAACCAGAGGCCGGGAAAACCCCTGGCATTTTTGACTTTTAAGGAAAAATTTATATTTGCACTTCCCGGAAACCCCGTATCTGTCATGGTCTGTTTTGAGATGTATGTCAGACCGCTAATAAAAAAGATCATGTGTGATCCAAAACTTTTTAAAAATAAGATATACGCAAAAGCTTATGATGAATACAATCATAGTGAGGGAAGAACTGATTTTGTCAGGGTAAAACTGGAGGATGTGGATGGAGAAGTATATTTTAAACTCACCGGACAACAGGGTTCAGGTATATTGACTTCAATGGTCGAGGCAGACGGGCTTGCGGTATTTCCTGAAGGTAGGGCAATAATCGAAAAAGACTCTTCTGTGGAAGTGTTTCTTTTAAAGGGATAGGATCTTAAAAAAGGAGTAAAAAGAAGGATCAGATAATATGAATTAAAAACTTAATATAGTCTCCGACTCATTTGGCCTAAAGCGGCCAGGCTTTTAAAAAGCAAAAGAGCGCAATGGAAAATGAGCGGTAGGGTCAGACTGGAAACGGGTTGGCCTCCCATTTGGAAAGGAGATTTAAAAATATTATTAATGCATGTTTATCAGGTTTATTTATTAGCTGTGTCAATTGCATTAATAGGATTTTTTATATTGCTGCCGGCGGTCTCCTTTGCCGGTTTTTTATTTGCTCATGCTGTGATTTCCTTTCCATGTCAATAGATTTAAATTGGCATTTAAATTGTAGAGCAGAATAGCCTTACAGTTTAAGATTTAAGTAAAACCTTAAAAAAGAAAGGAAATGAAAATGTACAGACTCAAGAGGATACTGGCAATGTTCGTGGTCATATTGCTGGTGACTGTAATGGCAACTCCGCTTTTTTCCTGTGGCAGAGATAAGGAACTTATCCTTGCTTCCACGACAAGTACACAGGACAGTGGGCTTTTTGACGAACTTATTCCGGTATTCGAAAAAGCAAGCGGGTATACTGTAAAGGTCATTGCAGTAGGGACAGGTGAGGCAATAGAACTCGGAGAAAAAGGTGAAGCAGATGTTATCCTTGTACACTCAAGAAGCGCAGAAGACCAGTTTGTAGAAGAAGGTTATGGTGTGAACAGAAAAGATGTAATGCATAATGATTTTCTTATCATTGGGCCTGCTGAGGATCCTGCAAAGATATCAGGGATGCCTTCTGCTGCTGATGCTTTTAAGGCTATATCCGAGAGCCAGAGTCTTTTCATTTCCAGGGGTGATGATTCAGGGACCAATAAAAAGGAACTTTCTATCTGGAAAGTTGCTGGAGTGACTGCTGAAGGTCAGTGGTATTTGGAGACCGGTCAGGGTATGGGAGAGACCTTAAAGATATCTGATGAAAAGCAGGGTTATACATTGACTGACAGGGGAACCTGGCTTGCCCAGAAAGATAATTTTAGCCTGGTCGAACTTGTACAGGGAGACAAGGTACTGTTTAATCCATATGGGGTCATCGCCGTAAACCCTGAAAAACATCCTGACCTGAAGATAAACTATGAGAGTGCAATGGAATTTGCAAACTGGATAACAGGTGAAGAGGGCCAGAAAATAATTAAGGAATTTGGAGTAGATAAATTTGGCCAGCCTCTTTTCTATCCAGATGTAATTAAATAAATTTAAAAAAATGTATCTTTAAATATATTTTTAATAAGTCAGATCAATGTGATCTTTATATTTGACTTAAATCTAATGAGAACAGGAAGTCTATAAAATGCAGCTAATCTGGGAAGGGATCAAACAGGCATTTATTCTTCTCTTTTCTGGCGACAGGGAAGTATATGAAATACTGCTGCTTACCATAAAGGTGTCAGGCATTGCAGTAATCGTCTCAATGCTCATGGGTATACCCGCGGGACTTGCTATCGGCCTGAATAATTTTAAAGGTAAAAGATTTATTGTAAGCATCATAAATACAGGGATGGGTCTGCCGCCTGTGGCGGCGGGTCTTTTCGTCAGTGTATTATTATGGAGAAGCGGTCCACTTGGATCTTTAAGCATTATGTACACACCGACTGCAATGGTCATAGCCCAGGTCCTGATAGCATCGCCCATAATTGCAGGAGTAACGCTTGCAGCGGTGCAGCAGATAAATCCAAGGTTAAAGATGCAGGCATTATCCCTGGGCGCTGGAAGGTTCCAGGTACTATGGCTGCTTGCAAAAGAAGCAAAACTGCCTACTCTTGCAGCTATAATGGCAGGTTTCGGTGGAGTTATTTCGGAAGTCGGTGCAGTGATGATGGTCGGAGGCAACATAAAGGGCCAGACAAGGGTGTTAACGACTGCAACTGTTCAATTTGTCAGGATGGGAGAGCTTTCCCTGGCTATAGCACTTGTCATAATCCTCCTGATACTGGCATTTGCAGTCAATCTTATACTTACATTAATACAGCAGAAAGAAAACCAGACATGGATGAGAAGATACTGGAGATAAAAAACTTAAAAAAAAGCTATGCAAGCGGGTTTTCCCTGAATATAGATTATCTAGGACTAGAAGAAAACAAGATCCTGGTCCTGATCGGGCCGAATGGTTCAGGCAAATCCACCCTTATAAGACTCATCAATATGCTTGAACCTCCTGACGACGGTGAAATGTTTTTTAAGGGCCATAACATCCTTATATCTAAAAAAGAGAAATCTTATCATAGAAAAAACATGTCTGCAGTCTTTCAGGAACCGCTTCTTTTTAATATGTCTGTTTATAATAATATAATCCTTGGATTGAATCTGAGAAAGATCAGACTCGTACAAAAAAAAGAAATATTTGAGTATCTTGTAGAAAAGTTAAAGATCAGGCATCTTCTCTCAAGAAATCCCAGGAGTCTGTCGGGAGGCGAACAGCAGAGAGCTGCGCTTGCAAGAGCTCTGATACTTGAACCAAAACTCCTGTTGCTTGATGAACCTCTTGCAAATATAGACCAGCTTTCCACGGGAAGAGCTCAGAAATGATCTTTTTGGGATATTAAAGGACATCGGAAGGTCAGCGATCTATGTCACCCATGATAGAAACGAAGCTATGATATTGGCAGATGATATCAGTGTTATAAATTCTGGAAAAATAGAGCAGTATGGCCATAAAAATGAAGTCTTCGCTAAACCTTCTAATGAGTTTGTAGCCAGGTTTGTGGGTGTTGAAACGCTTCTGGAGGGTATTATTACAGAAAATAAAAATAACGTATGCAGTGTTAAAATAAACTGGTCCGAGATATATGCTGTATCAGATTTAGCTATAGGGGTGAAAGTGACAGTGGCCATAAGGCCCGAGGACGTCATCATATACAGCGATGATATAAACTATGGAAGTTCTTCAGCCCTGAACTTTTTTACTGGAAAGATAACCGGATTTCAGGATATCGGCCTATTTAAAAAAATTGAAATCGATTGTGGTTTTAAGCTTGTGGCATTTGTGACAGGAAATTCAATAGAAAGAATGGGACTTGAAAAAGGTAAAAATATAAAGGCGTCTGTAAAGGCAAGCTCTGTCCATCTTTTTAAGAAGTGAAATAAATAGATAAAAATATGAAATTAAAAATGTGAAATCTGAAAGCAGACTTAATATAAATAACGGGATAAAATAAAATAAATGGATATTGAAAAACAAAATGAAGATAACCTGACCGACAGCTTCGGAAGAAAGATCGATTACTTGAGATTATCGGTCACTGACAGGTGCGATCTCAGATGTATATATTGCATGCCTGAAGAAGGCATAAGTCTTTTAAAACATAAAGACATGCTTGACTTTGAAGAGATATCCAGGTCCGTGGAAATGCTTATTGGTGCTGGAATAAAAAAGATAAGGGTCACAGGTGGTGAACCACTTGTCAGAAAAGATATAGTAAAGCTTATTAAAAATATCAAAAGCAAACCGGGCCTTGAAGACCTTTCCATTACTACAAACGGCATCCTTCTTGGCCAGTATCTGCAAGAACTAAAAGATGCCGGCATAGACAGGTTAAACATCAGCATAGATAGCCTTGATCCATATAAATACAGGAACATTACACGGGGAGGCGATCTTAAAAATGTCCTTAATAATCTGAAAAAAGCAAAGGAAATAGGCTTTAAAAAAATAAAGATCAACACCGTTATAACCGAAATGCTTGATATCGAAGATATAAGAAGTTTTATAAGGTTTAGTATGGAAAATGAGTTGAATATAAGGTTTATTGAGATGATGCAGTCGCCTTTTAAGGGCGACGGTCCCGGATTTTCAGAATCAATAGAATGCAGCAGTACCTATCCTGTATTTTTAGACAGAACTGGTCCAATAAAAGGAAGGATCACTATTAAAGCTATAAAAGATATAATGCAGGAATTTGGAATAACTGAAAAAGCTGATGATGTTGAGGGCTTCGGGCCTTCTGTTTATTATAAAAATAAAAACTCAAAAGGTGCAATTGGGTTTATAATAAATGATAAAAGTTTCTGCAGTTTTTGTAACAGGATAAGGCTTACAGCTTCTGGTGCAATAAGATTGTGCCTGTTTTCAGATATTGAATTTGATCTGAAAAAAAGACTAAGAAGCGGAATGGATATGGCACTTATAAAACAGGAACTTTTCGGTTTTATTAAAGAAAAACCAGAAAACAGGGAAGAGAGCTGCAGACTGAAAAACTGGAATCTGGATAAAAAGGCTATTAAAAACGGAAAGACCAAAAAGGATCTGGACTTGAGGCTAACAGAATACATGAATAAGATCGGCGGGTAAAAGGAGTTTTAACGATGGGTGAACTGACGCATACAGATAAAAATGGAAGGGCGAAAATGGTCGATGTCTCAAATAAAGATGAGACTTTGCGTACTGCTTTGGCATGCGGCTTTATAATAATGAATAAAGAAATAATAGAGAAGGTCATCGGCCTGGAGATCAAAAAGGGTGATGTTATCAATGCTGCAAAGATAGCAGGAATAAATGCCGCAAAAAAAACATGGGACCTCATTCCTCTTTGCCACCAGATCAAATTGACTTCAATTGACATTGATTTTGAAATTTCAAAACAGGATAATAAGATAATGGTAGTCTCAACAGTAAAAGGATATGACAGGACTGGAGTCGAGATGGAGGCTCTGACCGCAGTCAGCATCAGTCTCCTAACGATATATGATATGTGCAAGGCTCTGTCAAAGGAGATGATCGTCGGCGGTATCCAGCTCCTTAAAAAGACCGGGGGAAAATCTGATTTTAGTAAAAGGTAGATCTATTGTGATGCAATCAGGCAAGATAATGTCAATAAACATAAGTGAAAAGAAGGGCGGGAAAAAGTTTTCCGGTCGGTGAAGCTGTCATAGACCCTAACGGAGTCGTTGGGGATGGACACAGTGGAAACTGGCACAGACAGGTGAGCCTTCTTTCTTATGAAAGCATAAAAACTTTTAATGAAAAGGCTAAGAATAAATCAACTGATCCTGGGAAGAAAAATTTTCCTTTCACTGTCCCTGGAGATTTTGGTGAAAATATAACTACTGAAGGAATAAGTCTGGAAGACCTGAAAATAGGTGACAGGTTTTATATTTTTTCAAATATAGAAAAACCTATTGCACAGGGACTGCCTGCTTCTGCTGCTGTCTTGCTTGAAGTCACGCAGATTGGGAAGGAATGCCCTGCACCCTGCAGTATCTACCGCCATGTAGGTTCATGTATCATGCCACAGCAGGGTATTTTCTGTAAAGTCATAAAAACCGGTAAAATAAAAAACGGATATATTATTAGTAGAGGGTCTAAACAAGATGAAGGATAGCATAAAGGACAAGTTAAAGATCGCTGTGGTAACTGTAAGCGATAAGGGATTTAAGGGTGAGAGGGAAGACAGGAGTGGAAAATATATTATTGATTATTTTATTGAAAAAGGATGGGAAACCGAATATGCAATAGTTCCTGATGAAAAGGATATCATAAAAGAAAAACTTGTCGAAATATGTGATGGTGGAAGGGCAGATCTTATTATCACAACCGGTGGGACAGGTTTTTCACCGCGTGATGTGACTCCTGAAGCGACAAAAGATGTATTTGATAGGGAAGCTCCCGGGTTTTCAGAGCTTATAAGGATAGAGGGCCAGAAAAAGACACCCCGCTCCATACTCTCCCGCGGTGTAAGCGGTATCAGAAAAAAAACTCTTATAATAAACCTCCCAGGTAGTATCAAGGGTGTCAAGGACAGCCTGGAACTTATATACAGACCACTGCCGCATGGAATAGATATCCTTACTGGAAAAGACGCAGAATGCGGTTCAGAATAATAAACATCACATGCTATTAAAAAAACTCAGAAAGGAAACAAAATGGAGAAGACTTACAGTGAATTACTTGAATATATAAACACCTCTAAAGATAATCGATACCCATGAACACCTGCCATGCAGGGAAGAGGACCGCATAAAAAATACAGATGTCATAAAGGAGTTTCTAGGCCACTATTTTGACAGGGACCTTATTTCATCAGGGCTGTCAAAAGAAGACCATGACAGGGTTAGTCGAAGGGAAAATGCCAATAATTGAAAAATGGAAATTGATTGAACCTTTTTGGGAAAATTCAAGATATACAGGATATGGAAGGGTACTTTCCATTATTGCCAGGGACCTCTATGGACTGGATAAGATCGATAGCACTACTATTGAAGAACTTGAATGAAAGATTCTTAAAAACACTTGTTCCGGGACATTTTAAAAAGATATTAAAGGATAAATGCAATATCGAGACCAGTCTTTTATGTGTTGAGACAATTGATACTGATTATGACCCAGCTGAAGAACGGAGTGCTGCTGCCTGTGACATGGAACTATTCAGCCCTGTCTTCATGCTTCATGATATTATATATCCTTACCTGTGGTCTCAGTTTGAAAGGACAGAAAAACTATCTGGAATAAGAATAACCTCCTTTTCAAAATACCTCGAAGCAGTGGAGGCAGTCATCGAAAAAGCATATTCACTTGGTGTGGTAGCATTAAAGAATTACCTGGCATACTTAAGAAGCCTATATTACGAAAGAGTGACAAGGTCAGAAGCTGAAGAACAATTTAACCAGATATTTAAAACAAAACATATACCCGAATGGCACATCAGACCCGCAATGACAGGAAAAAAATTCCAGGATTATGTGTTTCATTTTATACTGGAAATAGCAAACAAAAAAAATCTTAGGATACAGATACACACAGGTATTCAGGAAGGCAGTGGAAATATATTATCCAACTCGGATCCTAAGCTACTAAACAATCTTTTCCTTGAATATCCTGATGTCACTTTTGATATTTTTCACATGAGCTATCCCTTCCAGAATGAATTGACTGTACTGGCTAAGAACTTCCAGAATGTTTTTATTGATATGTGCTGGGCGCATATAGTCTCTCCAAATGCTTCTGTAAACGCACTCCTTGAATGGTTTGATACAGTGCCCTTAAATAAGATATCTGCTTTTGGGGGAGATTATAAATTTATTGACGGTGTCTATGGACACCTGAAATTGGCTCAGGCTGATGTCGCAAAAGCATTAAGTATTAAAATAGATGAAGGTTTGTTTGATATTGATGAAGCAAAAAATATAGCAATGATGCTTTTTTATAATAATCCTAAAAGGATATTCAACCTTTGATATGGAATAATGATGAAAAAAATAATCGGTATTGATATTGGCACTACCAATATAAAAGGTGAGATATATGGGCTGGATGGAAATCTTATTGATACATTAAGTCTTCCATATAAGACATATTTTGAAAGACCAGATCAGGCAGAACAGGATGCAAATACCTGGGTAGAGCTCACAATAAAGATATTAAATAATTTTTTTGAAAAACATGACGGTATAAAGTCTGTAGGTCTATCAACACAGGGTGGGACCCTTGTACCTGTCGATGAAAAAATCGGGCCCTTAAGAAGAGCGATAACATGGATGGATGCAAGAGGCAAATCCCAGAAAGAAAAAATTTTAGACAGGATAAGTCTTGAAGAAATATACAGAATAACCGGTTGGAGGCTTCAATCTATTTTACCTCTTTTACAGATTTCATGGCTTAAAGAGAATGAAAATGAATTGTTTAAAAGAATTCATAGATTTATGTTCGTAAGCGATTATGTCCAGAATAAGCTCTGCGGTAGATCTTATATGGATTATTCCAATGCAAGCATAACAATGCTGTTTGATATAGTAAAAAAACAGTGGAGTAGGAGGGTGATGGATGCTGTTGGCGTCAGAGCTGAAATGTTTTCCCCGGTCACCCCTTCAAACATAATCGTAGATCTGCTTAAAAATAAGGATCTACACAAAAATGCCGCCGGTGTTGCCATGTCCAATAGTGCACATGACCAGTATTGTGCAGCACTTGGAGCAGGCATAATAACAAAGGGGACTGTTTTATTGTCTGCAGGCACTTCCTGGACCATTTTTTTAAATACCGATGAGCCTTTCTTCAACGACTATTACTATTCACCCGGGGTGCATGCAATACCGGATAAATACGGGCTTATAAGTGTGATACCAACAGGCGGGACAGTCTATAACTGGTTTTTTAAGAATTTTTTTGAAGACGATAAAAGCAGGTCTATTTTCTTAAAAGGATTATTTGAAGAGGAGCAGGAGTTCCTGAAATCAAAAAATGATTGTATTTTTATTCCGACTTTTAATGGAGTTTTTGGACCATACTGGAGTGATAAACCAAAGGGAAGTTTTATAAAATTAGGCTTTGATACCAGCCGGAAGAGCATGTTTAAAGCAGTTCTGGAAGGAGTAGCCTTCCAGTTGTTGTGGATTCTGGAAAGTTTCTCTAAGATGGGATTAAATAATGATTCAATAAAATTGATCGGTGGAGCTGCAAAATCCAGGATTCAGGCCCAGATTATCGCTGATATAACAGGAAAAAATATCTTTATTCCAAAAGATCTAAAAGCTAATTATGCATGCAAGGGTGCAGCTATCATAGGGGCTGTTTCAACCGGTTTATTTAAGGATTTTTATAGCGCCCTTGAGATTTTTAAGGAAGATTATGAGACAATATATCCCCGGCAAATGGACAATTCGTATTACGAAAACAAGTATAAGCAGTACCGAGAAGCTGTGATGGCGATGACCGATTAATTAAAAAATTAAACTATAAAAGAGTGAAAAATGGATTTTTCAAATTCAGTCAGATTATATGAAGAAGCAAAGGGTCTTATTCCTGGTGGTGTGACAAGTTCACGCCGCCCCACAAAATTTGTTGAAGGCAAATACCCGATTTTTTTTAGCAGGGGGAAAGGCTCTCATTCCTGGGATGTGGATGGGAATGAATATATTGACTGGATCTGCTCATTTGGGCCGCTTGTGCTTGGCCATTGTAATGAGAATGTCGATAATGAGGTCATCAGGAATATAAAAAATGGATTTTGTTTTTCAATGGTACACCCTGTCCAGAATGATTTTGCAAAAAAGCTTATTGAAATAATCCCTTGTGCTGAAATGGTAAGGATAGTCACAAGTGGTTCTGATGCAACAGCTGCAGCAATAAGGATAGCAAGAGTCTTTACAAAGAAAGATAAGGTCGTCAGATGGGGTTACCATGGATGGCATGACTGGAGCTATGGTGGAGCGGGGACTGACAGGGTTGCAATAGGTGTACCGGATAGCGTAAAACAGGATATCCTCACTTTTAATTATAATGACCCCGGTTCACTTGAAGAGGCCTTTAAGAATAATAGGGATAATATTGCATGTGTCATCATGCAGCCTTTAGAAGCTTCAAAGGAACTGCCTGATCCCGGGTTTCTTGAAAGCGTAAAGAGAATAACACATGAAAACGGGGCCCTGCTTATTTTTGATGAGATCAGGTGTGGTTTCAGGGTCGCCCTGGGAGGAGCCCAGGAATATTATAGCGTGATCCCTGACCTGGCATGCTTCAGCAAAGCTATAGCTAACGGTTATCCCATTTCTACTGTTGTAGGCAAGCGTGAGGTCATGGAGCCAAGCCAGGAAACAAGGCTGTCAGCGACTTTTTTCCCGAATACTTTTCCGATGTTTGCTGCTCTTGCGACTATTAAGGAATTACAGGAAAGAAATGGTATAGATTATATGTGGAAGCAGGGAGAAGCATTATTTAAAGGCATCGATTCACTTGCCCGGGAATATGGGGTAGAGGCAAAGATGCATGGTCTGCCTGTTATACCTATGCTTAAATTCAATTATACTGACGAAGCAATAAATAAAAAAGTTAAGGATTATTTTTTTTCTGAGATGGTCTCAAGGGGAATACTGCTTCACCCCGGACACCACTGGTTCTTGTCCCTGGCACATACTGATAAGGATATAGAAGATACTTTAAATGCTGCTGAGGATTGTCTCTCTGGGTTAAAAAAGAATATTTTGTAAAAAGGGTGTAATATTGCATAAAGATATTTCATATCGGATAGAAAAAAAGGACCTGGACATCTTTAAAAAAGAATTCTCAGATTTTTTACCGGAGAAGATATATGACTTCCATATACACCTCTGGAAAGAAGAATTTATAAAATATCCTGCCAGGCCTGAAAGAAAAATCCAGCATCCATTTCTTGATGATGAACTACAGGATGGATTTACCTTTGAGGATTTCAATAAAAGCTATGGGGAGATCTTTCCAGGTAAAGAGATCAGGGGCCTGTTTTTTGGACTGCCCCTGAGGGAATATGACCTTAAAAAGTCCAATGATTATATTTCTGATGTGTGCAAAAAATCAGGGTCCCTGGGACTTTATATTCCTGAACCAGGCCTGGGTCTTATACCTGGCGACTTCTTTAAAGACAGGTTCATAGGGTTTAAACCTTATCCGGACCTGGTGGACCAAGAACATGATGAAAGTATATCCAAAACTGACACTGATATATCTCATTTCGATTTCATATCCAAAACCGTCCTGGAATTTTCTAACGAAAATGGCCTTATCATTCTGGTCCATCTGCCACGAAAGGACAGGTTAAAGGACCCCAGGAATATTGCGGAATTAAAAAAGATAAGCAAAGAATATAAAAATATTAAAATAGTGCTTGCACATGCCGGCCGTTCCTATTGTCATGAGGATATCAAAGATATTATCCCGGAAATAAAGGAATTGAAAAATATCTTTGTGGACCTCGCCATGGTCAATGACTTTTTAGTTATCAGGTTGCTTTTAAAGGAACTTGGACCAGAAAGGGTGCTCTTCGGCAGTGATTCTGCAATATCTCTTTTAAAGGGAAAGAATATTGATATAAACAATAAGCATTATTTTGTGACAGAAGAACCAAAGATCTGGAGCCTGTCATCCTCAGATATGAAACTGGATTTTACATTTTTCATATATGAGACATTAAGGGCTTTAAAGCAGGCTGCAATCGATCTAAACTTAAGCAGGGAAAGTATAAAAAAAGTGTTTTACTTAAATGCAGAGGGTATTATTTCAAGTATTGCTTTAAATTCTAAAAAATAATCTTTTACCTAAAAAATTGATAGATAGACATATGAAATTATAAGACTTAAGAGTCAATTAAAGAATATCGGGAGGATCAGGATATGAAAAAAGATATTGGAGTGGGAATAATCGGTATAGGCATGGGAATGAATCTTATGCGCTTAAACCAGGATCCCGGGTCAAGGATGGAAGTAAGAGGGCTATGTGCCCTTCCAATAGCAGAAGTAAAAGTCCTTGCAGCAAAGAACGGGATCGGTTTTGCTACTGATGATTACATGGAATTGATCGCAAAAAAGGATATTGATGTCATAGCTGTCTTTTCACCAGATCATCTTCATGGCAAACATTCAATTGAGGCACTGAATGCTGGAAAACATGTCCTGGTGACAAAACCGATGGTAACTTCTCTGGAGGACTCTTTGAAAATAATGGAGATATCCGAGAAAAAGAAATTAAAATTTGCAGTCGGTGAGACATGCAGGTTTTACACATCATTTCTTTCTATTAAGAAAATGCTTGATGATGGGGATCTTGGAGAGGTCATTTTTTCTGAGGCCCACTACGTACATGACCTCAGGGAAGTGATCCCGCTTACTCCGTGGAGGCTGGAGATACCACAGGATTTCATGTATGGAGGGTGCTGCCATCCTGTTGATTCACTGGTGTGGTTTATGGGACAGGTAGACGAAGTGCAGGCTTTTGGAGTAAACAGCAATGTAATAAAGGGGTATCCTATTGAGGACACCTATCTAATAAATATGAAATTTAAAAATGGAAAGATAGCCAGGGTGCTCGGTGCTTATGGCATTGTGCAGCAACCTTATCCGATGATGGGGTTGACTATTTATGGTGCAAAGGGAACAGCAACAGCAGACTTTACGGATTTCGAACCTTCCAGCGCAAAAGTAGTACTGGATAAGATAGAAGGAAAACCTGTTATGGAAATGGATTTTGATGCGGACCTTTCAGGAGCTTATGGGCAGGGAGATGCAGCCAGGAGATATTTAAAAGATTTTGAGGATTCACTGGTAAATAATAAAAAACCTGAGATAGACGCCAGGGAGGGTGTCAGGACTATAGCAGCCCTGTCTGCAGCATGGGAATCTATTAGAAGCGGTGGGAAAACCGTAAAAGTATATGATGATTTTTAAGTAATATAATTGAGAAATATGAACTGGTCTTTCTGTTTTTTAAAATCTTAAAACCAAAAAAGGAGCAGGAAAAAAATGCCGGATATAAAAATAGGTATACTGCAGCTTTACCTGAAACTTTATGATGAAGTCCTGCCAAAGCTGGTAAATGAGTTTACTCCCCTGATCAAAGGAATTGCTGAAAAGTTTGAAAAAAAAGGTTTTAAAGTCCTATTAAGTCCCGTATGCAGGCTTGAAAAAGAATTCAAAAATGCGATCACAGTATTTGAGAAGCATGATGTGGATGTGATAGTCACACTCCATCTTGCATATTCACCCTCTCTTGAAGTATTAAGACCGCTTGCGGAAACAAAAATCCCTGTCGTCGTAATGGATACGACAATTAAAAATGATTTCAGCAAAGGTCTTGTAGCTGATGATGTCATGCGTAACCATGGCATCCATGGAGTACAGGATATGTGCAATATGCTGCTCCGTGAAGACAAGAGATTCTTAATAGAAGCAGGTCACTGGGAAAAACCGGATTTTTTTGACAGACTCGAAAAGAAAATATCTGCTGCAGCATTATTTGATCATCTGGGAAGATCACGCACAGGGATCGTGGGTGGTCCATTTTATGGGATGGGTGATTTTTATGTCCCATTTGAGACCCTGAAAAACGACATCGGTATAACTACAATTGAAGCTGCACCTGGAGAAATCGTAAAGTTATTAAATACTGTTTCAGAATCTGACCTTAAGATCGAAGCGGAGAGTGATAAAAAAAATTTTTCTTTCGATTTTAAAGACAATGATAAAAACCGTAAGTCTTACTTTGATACCCTAAAAATAGGCGCAGCTTTCAGAAAATGGATGGAGAAAGAGAAGTTAAGCGCCTTCACAATAAATTTTTCAAGCATCAGCCAAAAAGACGGTTTCCCGACCCTTCCTTTTATGGAGGCAAGCAAGGCGATGGCAAGAGGCAATAGGTTATGCAGGTGAAGGTGATGTACTCACTGCTTCGCTGGCAGGGGCAGTCTTAAAGATCTTTGAACAGACATCATTTACAGAGATGTTCTGCCCAGACTGGAAAAATGATCTTATTTTATTGAGCCATATGGGTGAGATAAATCCTGGATTGACTTCAAGCCAGCCAAGGATCGTCATCAAGAGCCTTCCCTTTATAGACGTTGGAGACCCTGCGGTCATTGTTGGCCAATTTAAAGAAGGGGAAGCAATATTTGCAAATCTCTCACCGTCAAAAAAAGGTTATAGGCTAATACTGAGTCCTGTTGAAATGGTTGACGTGAAGAATGACCTCAGTGAGACCGTTACAGGCTGGATCAGGCCCAAGAGTAAAGTGGGAGATCATTTGGCGGAATTCAGCAGACTTGGCGGGACACATCACTCTATTCTTATCTATAATGGTAATATGGAAATATTGAAAGACTTCGGTTTTCTGGCCGGATTTGATGTCACTGAGTTATGAGATCTCTGCCTTTATAAGGAAACACCTATTTATTGAAGGTCATATTTAGTCGCAGCGTCTTCCGGTTCGATATCCTTATTCAATACATCGTTTAAGGCACTGATAAGTTTTGAGGGATCTTTGGCCATAAAAATATTTCTTCCGAATATTATTCCCCTTGCTCCTGTTTTAACTGTGGCCCGGGCTTTTCTCAAAACTTCGACATCTGAATTTAGTTTTTCTGCACCTATTGTAAATACCGGAACCGGTGTGTTTTTAACGATATCTTCAAATTTTTCGGTGTAGAATACCTTTACAAGATCTGCTCCAAGTTCAGCCATCACCCTTGATACTCTTTTTACTTTAGCATAAAGATATTCTTTGGTGTTTTCTTTGTGTTCCACAACATAACATTCTCCGATCAAAGGAATACCCAGTCTCTCTTTCTGCCTTACTACCTCAGAAAATAATCCTACATTTATCGTTTCCATCTGTTCATCTTTATTCTCAAGGAAAAGGGAGCAAATGATAAACTCTGCACCAGCCTGGACAGCATCATCAACTTTTGTTGCAATTTCAGTATAACCTTTCCTGTATTCAAGAGGATAATAAAAAGCACTTGACCAGTTTATCCTTACAACCGGAACAGGTGCCTTCTTTTGAATGCAAATAAATCCCAGTTTCTTTTCAATGAAAATCTTGAGAGAAGCAGGGCATCAGTTCCAAGGCATTTTTTTATTGCCTCCCTTGAATCCTCTATACCTGACTGGTCTCCATACTCCATAACATGATCTATCGCTGAAAGGACCAGGCCCTTTTTACCATTAAAAAGTCTCTCTATCTTCAGCTGGATACCTGACATATTGATTCCCTTCTCTTGATATAAGTTAGTATATTTTATGATTTCAAACTTTTTTATAAGGATTTATTTCTGTAAAAATCATTAGTACTGCAAGAATAATAGACTCTCTTTATGTTATCATAATCTATAAAAATAATGTAATTTACGATAAAATCCATACATAGCAAAAGGTCCAATAGATCAAAGGAGTAAAAAATGGGCAATAAAATCAAAGTTGCTGTGGTCGGTCTTGGTTTTGGAGCTGATTTTCTTCCAGTATATCAGAATCACCCTGATTCTGAGTTATATGCTATATGCCAACGGAATAATGATAGATTAAAAGAAACTGCAAAAAAACATAAGGTCGATAGATTTTACACTGATTATAAGGATATTTTAAAAATCAAAGAAGTCGATGCAGTGCATGTCGTGACTCCTGTGGATACCCATGCTGAGATCGTTATGGATTGCTTAAAAGCAGGCAAGCATGCTGCATGTACGGTACCGATGGGTATTAATGAAAAAGAGTGTATCGATATAGTCAAACTTAGACGCAAATTAAACAAGGTTTATATGATGATGGAAACATCAGCGTATACCCGGGAATTTCTTTATGTGAAAAAACTTAAAAAAGAGAATAGGTTGGGTAAGATCCAGTTCGTACGTGGCTCTCATCAACAGGATATGGAGGATTGGGGACCGCCCTGGGCTGGTTGGCCTCCTCTTCATTATGCTACCCATGCTGTAGGTCCACTTGCAGTGCTTGCTGATGCACCTGTCGAATGGGTTTTCGGGATCGGTTCCGGAAGAATAAGGGAAAATTATATTAAAAATTACAACAGTCCTTTTGCTGTCGAATCCATGATGATGAAATTCAAGGGGACCGATATTTTTGGAGAAGTCACCCGTTCATTATATGATATAGTGAGGCAATATATCGAGAGCTTCGATGTCTATGGAAAAAAACTTTCTTTTGAATGGAACAGGCTTTCTGATGAAGAACCGATTCTACATCTGGGGAAGGAAGATGCTGAACATATAAAAATACCTGATACCGGATACATGCTTCCAGATGAAATAGCATTTTTTACTCGTTCAGAAGAAGTATTGGGCGAAGATGAAAAAGAACATCTATCATTCGTACAGGGTTCAGGGCATGGCGGTTCTTATCCGCATATGGTACATGAGTTTATTTCAGCAATAATAGAAGAAAGAGACTCAGAGATTGATGTTGAAAAAGCTGCAAATTGGACGTGTGCCGGACTCTTTGGCCATCAGTCTGCAATGGGTGGCGGTGAAAAATTATATCTCCCGGACTTCTGGGACCTGTAGTGTCAAAGTATGATAAAGATAATAAAATGATTTTTAAACAGATCGAATCAGGTGGAGACAGAAATTATTCCTATCTTGTAGCCGATGAAAGGACAGGAGAGGGAGCGATCATAGATCCTGCTCCTGACACTGCTGCAGTACTCAGGATTATCAGGAAGCTGGAGATAGTTTTAAGATATGTAATAAACACTCATTCCCATTATGACCATTCCCAGGGAAACGATGCATTTCACAGACAGGGGAAGGGTTATCCAGTTACCTTCATCAATTGCGGTAGGGATACAGATGTCAAAGATGGAGAGATCATCGATATTTCTGGGATCATCCTTGAGATCATTACTACTCCGGGACACACAGATGACTCCATTTGCATAAAAGTAAGTGAAAAAAAGGTCGATGATCCAAAAAACAGGCCAGTAGATAAACTGATAACCGGTGATACTCTTTTTATAGGAAAAGTCGGAGGTACTTATAATAAGGAAGACTCCAGAAAAGAATTTGAAAGCTTGAGGAAACTTATGTCTCTTTCTCCAGATACTGAAATATGGCCGGGCCATGATTATGGGACTAAACCAGTTTCTACAATAGAGTACGAACTTAAAAACAACCCCTTCATAAGAAGGCTTTCAGATTTCGATGATTTTCTGTGGCTTAAGCAGAACTGGACACAATACAAGAAAGACCATGGAATAAAATAGTCTTCATATTGAATAATAATTTAATAAATCAATAAGCAGTCTACTATTATGAGATGTCCTTTCCGGTCAGGATAAGGAGTAAGGATATAAAATGTATTTAAAATGTAATATGATAATAAAATGAAATTAAAAAAGATGATTGAAGGGGAAAATGGAAAATATCGTAAAAAAACTAAATGAAATCAATCCTGGAAAAGTCACCAGTTCAGTTCTTGATGATAGCTTTAGAAGATTCGGGGCAATTCATGAAGGATTTAAAATCGATGGGATACTTAAATATCTCAGCAAAAATAAAATAAAAGACGGTATTACTTATATACCAGATGTTCCTGAGATGCGAGATGAATTATCGGAAGAGTTTGATCCCATATTGTTTACTATTTACGCGGGCCTGGATGCACAGACAGGAATAGCTTTTGGCAGAAGCGATAATACTTTAAATGCATTCGAGTATCACCATGGAAGTGAATTATTTATTAATGCTACTGATATGGTCATGCTTTTGGGCCTGGAACAGGATATAAAATGGCCCGAAGGCACTTATGACAGTTCTCTGGCAGAAGCTTTTTATTCACCTGGAGGGTCAGTTATAGAACTTCGGGGAGGATGTTTGCATTATGTACCTGCAAATGTTTCTAGTCAGCAGGGTTTAAATCTAGTCGTATGCCTTTTAAAGGGTACAAATTCTCCTATAGACCTTGATACAAACAGGCAGGGAAGGGATAGTCTGATAACTGCAAAAAACAGCTGGTTCATAGCTCATCCTGAATACGAACAGGCAAAAAATGCAGGACGGTATATCGGGATCAAAGGTGAAAATCTTATTTACAGGACTTTTTAAAACTGGATTAAAAAAGGAAGCTGTTTAAAATGAAATGGGTCTTTAAACAGTGGAAGATCCCAATTCTTGCAAATAACAAAAAAGAATATTACTATTTATAAAAATTACCGGGCAGCATTTCTCTGATGCTGATCGAACAAAAAAAAGTGTAAATATTTTTAAATAAATGAAGTTTATTATTTATCATAAATCATAGAGCTAAGGGGTAAAAAATGAGACCAATAACTATTTTTACCGGACAATGGGCAGACTTGACTTTGGATGAAATGTGCAGGACTGCTTCCGAGATGGGTTACGAGGGACTGGAACTTGCAACATGGGGTAATCATATAGATCCCAAAAAAGCGGCAGAAGATAAAAATTACGTTGATCAGGTCAAGAATACTCTAAAAAAATATGATATAAAGGCCTACGCTATAAGCGCACACCTCTGTGGACAGCTGGTCGGGGATGTGTTTGATAAAAGACATAATGGATTTGCACCAGCATCTGTTGCAGATGACCCTGAAGCGATGAGGGCCTGGGCTATACAGGAAGTCAAGTATATCATACAGGCTGCAGATAACCTGGGTATAGAGATAATCACAGGCTTTACAGGTTCTCCGATCTGGAATTACTGGTATTCATTTCCATCGACTTCAGAAGAGATGATCGAGGAGGGTTTTAATACCATAGTCAAAAGGTGGACACCACTGTTTGATGAAATGGATAAATATGGAAAGAAGTTTGCACTGGAAGTTCATCCGACTGAAATTGCTTTTGATTATTATACGTTTGTAAGGCTTCTGGAAGCTTTCGGCCGAAGGAAAACACTTGGAATGAATTTCGATCCGAGCCACCTTTTATGGCAGGGATTGGAACCGCACCTGGTAATACGTGAACTTCCCGACAGGATATACCACGTCCATGTCAAGGATGCTTCTGTCACACTTGACGGTCTGACTGGAATACTCGGTTCCCATATTACTTTCGGTAAGACCAGAAGGGGCTGGAATTTCCGTTCCCCCGGCAGGGGCCAGGTAGATTTTTCAGCGATCATCCGTGAATTAAATGAAATAAACTATGAGGGTCCGCTTGCAGTAGAATGGGAAGATTCCGGGATGGACAGGTTAAGGGGAGCAGCAGAAGCATTGGAATTTGTAAAAGATATAAATATTATGCCATATACCGGTTCATTTGATGATGCTTTGAAGGATTAGGAATACAGTAATCAGACCACTGATAAAACCGGCATTATTGTACAGGAGTTATTATGAAAGCTGCAGTCTTGGAAGGACTGGAAAAAATAGTCATTAAAGATGTCAAAGAACCGGTCTGCACAGACGAGGAAGCAATACTTGATATCAAAGCATGCGCAGTCTGCGGCTCTGATATCAGGATATTCCATTTTGGAAATGACAGGGTAAAATTTCCTGCAATTATGGGACATGAAATAGCCGGTGACATCATAGAAGTGGGAAAAAATGTCACCAAGTTCAAACCCGGTGACAGGGTTGCAATAGGAGCAGACATACCATGCGGGACATGCTACTGGTGCACAAATGGAATGTGCAACAACTGCAAGATAAATTACGCTATCGGATACCAGTTTGAAGGTGGTTTTCAGGAACGGATGATATTGAATGAGCTGACATTAAAATATGGGCCGGTCACAAAGATCCCGGACAGCTTAAGCTATGAAGATGCTACACTTGCAGAGCCACTTGCCTGTATAATCAACGGTTTTGAGCTTAGCAGGTTCAGCCTGGGAAAGAGCATATGTGTTATCGGCCTGGGTCCTATCGGCAACATGATGCTTGAACTTACAAGGTGTTATGGCGCTTCTAAAGTGATAGCCTCAGAGATATCTCCCGAAAGAATAGAACTTGCAAGGTCAATATTTCCTGGTGCAAGGTACGTGGATGTCGGGAAAGAGGACCTTAAAAAAGTAGTATCAGAAGAAGCTGATGGTCTTGGAATGGACTTTGTCATCACTCCATCAGGTTCTGTAAAAGCACATGAGGACGCTATAAATATTGTAGGGCACAGGGGTGTGGTGAACCTGTTTGGCGGTTTGAAGAACCAGCCCAAGTTATGTATAGATTCAAATATTATCCATTATAAGGAATGTACTGTACTTGGCAGCCATGGTTCAACGCCGAGGCACCACAAGATGGCAGTAGACCTGATAGCAAACGGGTATATTGATGTAAAAAAATATATTTCAAAGGTATTTAAACTTGATGATATATTGGAAGCTTTTGCTTATACGGAATCAAAGATAGGCCTTAAGGCAGTTATTGTCCCTGGTGAGAAGTAATGTCAGAAATAAAAATATCGCCATCCCTGATGTGCGCAGATCTCCTGGATCTGAAAAAAGACCTGGGTATATTTGAAAAAAACGATATAGACCTATTTCATATAGACATTATGGATGGCCATTATGTTCCTAATTTTACCCTCGGCATTGATTTTTGCAAGGCAGTCTCGTCGTATTCCAGCATACCTCTGGATATTCATCTCATGATAGAAGAAGTCGACAGGCACATTCCAGTTTTTTCCGCTTTAAAAAATTCTATTATAACCATCCATCCTGAAGTATCCTACCATCCGCAAAAATCCATACAACTGATAAAAGAATCCGGTGCAAAAGCTGGTATAGCAGTCGACCCATCGATGTCTCTCGAACAGGTCAAGTACCTGATCGATGATATTGACATGGTCTGTATTATGACTGTAAATCCAGGATATGCGGGCCAGAAGATCATACCGGGATGTATTAATAAGATCAGGGAATTCAAAGATTACCTGGATCTAAAAGGAACAGATATTGATATTGAAGTAGACGGAAATGTAAGCTGGGAAAATATTCCGGACATGATCCATGCCGGAGCAAACGTTCTTGTAGCCGGTACATCATCTGTTTTTTCAAAGGACGGAAACCTGGATGAAAACATAAAGAAGTTTAAGTCCCTGATCTCTGAGATCACAAATGATTAAATAAATGGAAAAACCAATAAAATGAAAGCACTTGTCTTAGAAGAAAATAGATCTTTAAAATATAAAGATGTCAACCTGCCAGAAAAGAAATATGAAAATTCTTATCTTGTAAAAGTTATAGCTTCAGGTATCTGCGGATCAGATCTCCATCGGGCATTTGAGAGCGGGGCATACCACTATCCTCTCATTATGGGCCATGAATTTTCAGGCGTGATAGAGGCAGGTTTTAAAGGAGGTAAATTCTTTAAGGGGGACAGGGTCGCAGTCTTTCCCCTGATCCCGTGTAAAGAATGTGTAAACTGCCAGACAGGAGACTATGCCCAGTGTGCAGATTACGACTACTTAGGCTCAAGAAGTGATGGAGGATTTGGCGAGTTTGTATATGTTCCTCAGGAGAACCTGTTTTTAATGCCGCAAGGAGTGGACATGATCCATGCTGCACTTACGGAGCCATCGGCAGTGGCTCTCCATGGTATTAAGAAATTAAATATTAACCCGGGAAGCCGGGGTGTAGTTTTTGGTGCAGGATTTATAGGTAACATAGCATCACAATGGATGAGGATAAGGGGAGCTAAAGAGGTCATCGTTGTAGATATAGATAATAAAAAATTAAAAATAGCTAAAGAAATTGGATTTATCCCGGTCAACGGAAAAGATGTCGATCCTGTAAAATATATAATGGAGCAAACAGAAGGTTCAGGAGTAGATTTTGCCGTTGAAGCATGCGGGCTGCCATTGACATTTTTACAATCCATTAAATCGGTAAAAAATTTTGGTGAAGTACTATTTATGGGCAATATTAGCGGTACTTTTAAAATAGAAGAAAATGATTTTTCAAAAATTCTGAGAAAAGAACTTAAAATATATGGGACATGGAACTCTAAGGTAACACCAAGGGGAAACGATGATTGGAGTACTGTGCTGAAATATATGGGTAATGAATTGATCGTTGAACCACTTATAAGCCACACACCGCATATAAGCGAGGGCAGGGAAGTGTTTGATAGGTTAAGGTCAAAAAAGGAATTTTTTAATAGGGTAGTCTTCAGAGTGTCCTGATAGCATCGATTTAATATATTGATTAGTAAAACCAAATATGTTATATTACCATAGGTTAAACGTATAAATTAATCTGAAATATTACTTTTGACATTAAAGTATAGATATTTATAAATCTTTCATATTTTTAATACATGAGAAAAATCAGATTCCTGCATTCGTGGGGAGCTAAAATCAAAGACAAGGAGGAAAAACATGATCAGACTCGGTATGCACACAGATAACTGGAGAAGTTTAAGCGGTAGTTTCATGGCAGCGGTAGATTCTGCAGTTAAGTACAAATTGGAGCATATAGAATTTGGGGTTATAGACGGACAGTATTTTATCCAGGCCATGGGTTACGAGCCAGGTATTTCTCTTAAGGAGAACCCCATTGCTGTCAGGAAAATATGCGAAGCAAACAATCTCAAGATATCACAGATCGACGGGTCATACCCTATGATGGGATTTGACGGAGCGGTATTTGGAGTACAGTATGTACAGCAGTCCATAAGATTTGCAAGTGATCTGGGTTGTCCAAAAGTTGATACCACAGATAGCGGTAAAGTCTATGATATGCCGAGAGATGAAGTCTTAAAACAGACTATCAGAAACTATGAAGAGTGCTTAAAGTGGGCAGAAGATTACAAGATAATAATAAATGTGGAACCGCATGGTCCTTATACAGGTGACATTGATTTTATGCAGAAGTTGTTTTCTCATTTTGAATCAGAATATCTCAGGTTCAATATGGATACGGGAAATACTTTTATCCAGGGTAATGATCCTCTTGAATTTTTAAAAGCAATGAGAAAATATGTAACACACGCTCATATAAAGGATGTAAGTGCAGACCTGGCTGCTGCATTACGTGGTGAATCCACAGGTATAGCAGTAAGCGAAGTCGGTATTGGAGAAGGTGTCAATGCAGATAACATCAAAAAATGTATTGCTTATCTTAAAGAGACTAACTGGGATGGAGATATTTCCATTGAATGCTCAGGTTCGGATGATAAGATCGCTTTCAGTGTTGATTTCTTAAGAGGCCTCATCTAAAGATCATAAATTTTAGGCCGGGGAGTGGGTGAGGGTAAATTCATTTCAACCACCCCTGGCCGGAATTATAATAAAAGTTATAAAAGTATTGAAATCAATAAAAATATATGCAATAATTTGCGGAAATATAGTTTAAACGTATAAATTATTATCAGTAGTATATATTTGTATATTTTAAAAAAATCACTTAAGTCAAAGGTATATTAACTATTACTATTTCAAGAAAAATCAACAAAGCACCTACTATGAGGGACATAGCAGATATTGCCGGTGTCACGCAGGCTACTGTCTCATATGTACTTAATGATTCTGAGGATATTTCAGAAGCAGTCAGGAAAAAGGTACTGGATGCTGCTGAAAAACTAGGATATATACCAAATATGGTCGCAAGAAACCTGAAAAAAAGAAAAACCAATACAATAGGTATAATAGTCCCCGATGTCATGAACAGTTACTATAATGAGATGATAAAATATGCTGAAAAAATATCCAGGGAACGGGGTTATTTTACATTTATCTGTAATACCATGCATGATCCTGTCATAGAGGACTGGTATATAGTCTCATCTGATCCAGCAAAAGGTTGCTGGAGTCATAATATGCTACGGTCTTACAAACAGGGACTGTTATAAAAAATTATATAATCATAATATACCTTTTGTTGATATAGATGACGAGACTTACGAAGAGGAAGGTGCAGCGCCAAGCGTTCTTGTCAATAATATAAAAGGAAGTTTTCTTGTAGTCCAGCACTTTGTCTCAATGGGAATAAAGGATATAGCTTATTGCAGTGAACCTCTATATCAGTAAAGCTCTCAGAGACAGGTATGAAGGGTTTCTTCAGGCTATGAAGGAATTCGGTCTGCCAGTAAATGAGGATATGGTCTTTATTGCAAAGAAGGATCATGGATATGAAAAGATCAGCCTTGGTTATATGGCTACAAAGGAAATATTGTCTAAATCAAGACCAAAAGGTATTTTTGCTGCCACATGACCAGATAGCTTTTGGTGTCATTAAAAGATTAAACGAGATGAGGGTAAAAATACCTCAGGAAATAGCTGTTATCGGGTATGATAATGTACCTTTTTCCAGTGTTGTATCTCCCAGCCTTACAACTATCAACCAGCCGATAAGGACTGATGTGTATACAGGGCGCCAATACACTTTTTAAAGTGATGAAAAGGATGAAAGTATTAAAAAGAGAATAATGCTTGAACCAAGCATAGTCATAAGGGAATCAGCACTTAAGTTTTGAAATGGTAAATTTTTTGGGATTTTTATTTGAAGAGGATTATTTTTAATGCTTTTTGATTTTATGGTAAAATTATATGGATTTGATATCTATATTGTTTAAATAAGCCTGGCTTTATAAGATTTATAAAGGATTTTATGACGAAAAAAGATTATTTGTTAGGAGGTAATTATAAATGCCCGAAAACTTAATTCTTGAAATGAAGAATATTTGTAAAGCCTTTCCGGGTGTAGAAGTTTTTGAATGTTTTGAATTTGACCTCCGAGAAGGGGAGATACACTGTGTTGTAGGTGAAAACGGTGCCGGGAAATCGACCTTGATAAAGATGTTCTCCGGAGCACATACTCCTGAACAGGGAGAAATATACCTGGATGGGAAACTGATACGCTATCGCTAATCCGAGAGCTGCAATGCAGCTGGGGATCCAGACTATATACCAGGAACATACACTTTTCCCTCTTTTAAACGTAATGGAAAATCTTTTTACCGGAAATGAAATCGAAAATGGTATTGTCTTAAATAGAAGCGATATGATTATGAAGACCAGGAAGATATCTAAAATACCTTCATTCGAATATATCACCTTCTGATATTGTGGGACAGCTTGGCAGCGGTGGACAGAAAACTGTAGAAATCGCAAGAGGCCTTGTACAGGAATCAAGAATGATAATACTTGATGAGCCGACATCATCTTTTTCGCCAGACAGAAATAGACCATCTTCTCAATATCATAAAAAAGCTTGCAGAAGGGGTATAAGTATTATCTATATATCCCATCATCTTGAAGAAGTATTTAAAATAGCTGACAGGGTGACAGTAATCCGGGATGGCCTGAAAATAAATACGTATGAGCCGAAGATATTTCTGAACAAAAGCTTATAAATGATATGGTCGGCAGGGATGTATCCCTTTTCTACAAGAGGCCCAAGGTACCTATCGGAGATGTAGTTTTTGAAGCAAAGAATCTTAAAGGACCAGGTGTTAAAAATGCATCTTTTACTGTCAGAAGTGGCGAACTTGTGGGGATTGCAGGTATGGTAGGTTCAGGAAGGACAGAACTTGCAGAATATATTATTTGGTGTTAGCAAAGCCTACATCGGGTGAGATATACATAAATAAAAAGAAGATAAACATAAAGACCCCGCTTTCTGCTATTTTTAACAAAATGTGTTATATAACAGAAAACCGTCAGGAAACAGGACTGTTCTTGAGCATACTCTTGATAAAAATATTCCTATAGCAAGCTATACAAGGACAAAGCACCATTTGCTATTCCTGCAGAAGATGTAAGGATAACTAAAAAATATATTGATACATTAAGAATAATCACTCCAAGCGTATTTCAGAAAGTCATGTTTCTTTCAGGCGGTAACCAGCAGAAAGTCGTTCTTGGAAAATGGTTTGCAACCGATGCAGATATATTTATTTTTGATGAACCCACAAGGGGGATAGATGTAGGATCAAAAGAAGAGATCTATAAAGTCATGGTAGAGCTTCTGCAGAATAAAAAGGCAATAATAATGATATCCTCAGATATGCCTGAGCTCATTGCCCTGAGTGATAAGGTGATGGTAATGCGGGAGGGCAGCATGGTAACAGAAATAGTAAAAGATGAGATAAATGAAGAAAATATTCTTAAACATTCGATTGGAGGTAGTATAAAATGAGATCTAAAATTCCATTAAGAAAAATCTCAAAAAATGAAAATCTGTCTATTTTCCTTGTACTGCTTGTTATTATTGCTGCTGGTATCCTTGTAGAATTTTTTACTGTAAGGAGCATGGATATCACCAAGGTGGCATTTATAAAACCGATGAATATCTGCAAATGTACTTCTGCAGGTATCAGTTACCGGGATACTTGCGCTTCACATGACATTGATCATGATATCGGGAGGAATCGACCTTTCTATAGGTCAGATGATGTGTTTTATCGGGACAGGAATGGCTTTTCTGATCAAAACAGCGGGATGGAATGAATGGGGTGCAGCAGCAATAGCACTTGTAGTAACAGTGATGTTCCAGCTTATTATGGGTCTTATAATCTCACGGACAAGGCTTGAATCATTTATAGTATCTCTTGGTTTTTTAAGTATATATAAGGGTTTTACTTACCTGATAACAAATGGAAGGGAGATAACTATTGAAGGGAAATTTACTTTTCTGGGAAGGACCTATCTTGATATAACAGATAATTTCAGGATAGCGATGCCGGTCATAATATTTGTAATGCTTACTGTACTTGTCTGGTTTTTACTAAGATATACAAAATTCGGCAGAAGGGTCTATGCTGTAGGAGGTAATGAGAATGCAGCATATCTTGCCGGTATAAATGTAAAGAATTTCAGATTGCTGCTATATGGAATAAACGGTGTTTTTGTAGCAATTGCAACAATGGCACAGCTTTCAAGGCTGGGTACCGGTAACCCTCTGATGGGTGAAGGTAAGGAGATCGAAGTAATCGCTGCTGTTGTCGTAGGTGGTAGCAGCACTTGTTGGTGGTAGAGGTAATGCCTGGGGTACCTTTATTGGCGTACTGCTGCTTGGTATTATATCCAATGCACTGAATATCCTGGGTGTAAACCCGCACTGGCAGTATGTCATGAGAGGTGCCCTGATAGTGTTTGCTGTATCCCTGACTTACTTTAGCAGTCTGAGATCTGAATCAATCGGTACGAGGTTAGATGAAGTAAGCAGTGAAATAAGACAGCAAAAATAAAAAAGACACCATGTTAATGGTGTCAAGAGTTTCCTGCTAAAATGAAAGAGAAATATTAAAAAAGGAGGAAAAATAATGTTAAAGAAACTGCTAATAATAATGTGTGATCGCTAGCTGTGATCGTTCATAGGCTTTGGTTGTAAAGCAACTCTGCAGCTGAAACACGCAGCGAGACCACCAGGCAGCTGAGACAACCATGGCAGAAGAGACCATGGCAGAAGAGACCAGGCAGAAGAGACCATGGCAGAAGTAGATCTTTCTACAATGTAAAATCGGATTTGTAAATGCAGGTCCCGATGACTATTACGCACAGTTTGGTAATACATTTAAGGCTATCGCTGAGTCATATGGAATGGAAGTCACCGAACTTAACTCCGACTATAAGCCAGAGAAAGAACTTGCAAATGTCCAGGATCTTATTGCAAAAGGTGTTGAGGCAATTGCAGTTATTACTGCAGGTGCCGCTGGTAGTGCTGCGACAATCGAAGCAGCAAATGATGCTGGAGTACCAATATTCTTTATAGCCGGTAAACCGGAACTTACTCCAGGTACTGACCTGACAGGGCCACGTTACCGATAACTTTGTAATCATGGGATATCTGGTTGGTCAATGGGTCGTAGACAATGTTGAGAATCCAGTTGCTGTAAACATACCTGGTTTTCTGGGCCAGGGTCCTGCTGAAGGTGAAATAGTTGGTTTTAACCTGGCATTTAAAGAAGCCGGACTGAGAACCTGCATTCCTTACCAAAAGTTCAGAATGGCAGAGGACTCTTGCTATACCTATAACACAGGACCTCATAGCATCAGGAAGGGATTTCAATGTACTGTTTGCATGTAATGAAGAGACAGCTGTTGGTGTTCTGACCGTATTTGAAGAGCAGAATGTAACAGATAAGACAATGATATCATGTAACGGAAAAGAAGAAGGATGGGCATGGTTTGCAGAAGGCAAAATGGCTGCAACATCACCTAATCCTCCATCACTGAATGCTGATCTCTGTGTTCAGCAGATAGTAAGGTATCTATCTGGTGAAGACTTCCTGCAGTATCTCCAGATCATGCCATGGGATGTTCTTACAAAGGATAACCTTGACAAGGCAATACCGTGGATCACAGCAGATTATCTGGCAGGCCGTGAAGCTGGTAACTTCCAGTGGAACCTGTCATTCTATGAGAACAATTATACACAGAACAAATCTCTGTTTGAAGAATTTGATGCTAAACTTGCTGACTATCTTGCAAATAGTTAAAAGAGGTTAATTTAGTTTTGCTAGCAGGGAACAAACTAACCTAAGAGATAATACAGTAGTAGTAATTCTATCAACAGAAATGGAATATAGCCTGCAGGAAATTCCTGCAGGCTATAATTTTTAAAGAATAATAAAAATAGTCAGGTAATACAATTAAGTTTAAAAACAATTAATGCCTGATAAGAATGAAAACCAATATCGAAACTTAAAATTCAGGCAAATTAATATAATCAAAATTTTTAAAAAAAATTAAGGAGTGAAAAATATGAACGTTGGATTATTTCTTCTAATCAAACCATTTGCAAGTGTCGAAGAGCAGTTAAAAGCTGCAAAAGAAATGGGATTTACCTGTGCAGATATAACCGATACCAATGCAGGTGGAAGCATGCTGGGCACAGCAGGCTTCAGCCCAACTGTCAGCCTTGATGACAACCCTTTTGATGTAAAAAGGTTGTTTGACAAGTATGGTATCAAGATCTCTACAGTTTGTGCACACGCAAATCTCTTAGATCCGCCTAAACCAAGCAGATTCGGCACCCATGAGATAATGAAAGCAATAAGGATGGCTGCAGCTATAGGTGTAAAAGAAGTAATAACTACAGAAAACGAACCGTCTACTGAGTGGGGAGAAAAATTAAATTTTGACCAGAGGACATTTCTAATAGCAGAAAAATTATATGAGCCAGTAAGGATGGCGGCAGACTATGGTGTAAGGATCCTTCTTGAGAATCATGGTCCTATAACTGACACTATGGATGGACTTGCCAGAGTCTTTGATCTTCTTGATAATGCACCTTCTCTGGGATTAAATCTTGATACTGGAAATAGCTGGCTTGGAGGTTCTGACCCTGTGGAGATAGCAAAGAAGTTTAAAGATAAGATCCACCATATACACTGGAAGGACCTGGGTGAAGAATGGCTACCGAAAAGAGGTAAACAGTATGGGGCAGGATTTTCTACAATAGCTATGGGTGACGGTATCATCGATATCAAAGGTGTTTGTGATGTACTGAAAGACCAGAAGATCGAAAACTCCACTCTTGAGATAGTCGGTGATCCAGATATCCTAAAGAAAAGCGTCGACTTCCTTAGATCATGCGGGATGTAGGAACTTTCTGATCAGAGCCATTATATAAAGGCCAAAAGTTGCCATAAGTTAAAAAAATAATATCAGGAGGTGCGGCAATGAAGACAGGCATTGATAGCTATTGTTATCATAAGTTCTTTGGGGAAATATATCCCAATGAAGTTGATCCTCAGAAGGAGATGAGCCTTGAAGACTTCTTGAAAAGAGCTGGTGAATTAAAAGTAGATGGTGTCTCTCTGGAAACATGCTTTTTTGAGTCATTTGAAGAAGATTATCTTAAAAGAGTCAAGGGAATAATTGATGAAAATGGATTTAAAGTAGTTGTTGCATGGGGGCATCCAAACGGACTTGAAGGCGGGAAAAACACAGAGGCTCTAAAAGAGATGAACGAGCAGTACAAGACCTGTAAAATACTGGGTGCTGATGTGTTGCGTATGGTGGGTTCGAGTCTGTCTTTCAGGAACGAACCACATCAACCACAGATAGACCGGCTGACCTCCATGCTAAAAGACTCTGTAAAAATCGCCGAAGAAAATGGCATAAAACTTGCTATGGAAAATCATTTTGATTTTACTACAGATGAGATGCTTGAAATAATAACAAATCTTGATTCTCCCTACTTTGGAATGACATTTGATACTGGAAACTGCCTTAGAAATGGAGACGATCCGGTACAATCTGCCAGGCTTCTCGGTAAGCATATAGTTGCAACACATGTCAAGGATGTTAAACCCATATATGGATGGGACCCAAAAGACTGGATGTTTTTTTCCTGTACCCCTCTTGGCCAGGGTATTGTAAATATTCCGGAGATAGTAACCACACTGGAAGAATCAGGGTATAAGGGATTTTTTGCAGTCGAGATAGATAACCTGCACCCGGATTATAAAGGTGAACTGGATAAGTCCGTAATGGAAAGTATAGATTTCTTAAATTATTTAAAGAAATAAAACTTAAACATGCTATTTGTTAAAAAAGAGGTGAATCTGATTTGAATAAGAATGGTTTCAAAGAAGTAGACCCAAAAAAATATTCTTTTCCTGAGATCGGTGTAGGCCTGATAGGTTACGGGTTCATGGGAAAAGCCCACACAAATGCTTTTAAAAAGATCAGTTTTCTCCAGTGGCCCCCTGTTGCAATACCAAAGCTTGTAGCAGTTTGTGGCCATCCTGGTTCTGAAGAAAGAGCAGAAGAAGCAGCATTCCGTTTTGGTTACAATGGTTTTTACAATGATTTCAGGCTGATGGTAAAAGACCCTGATATAGACCTTATAGATAACTGTACTCCAGATAATATGCATTGCGAACCCTCTATCGTGGCAGTCCAGTCCGGTAAGCATATTATATGTGAGAAACCGCTTGCAATGACAGTAGAGGATGCATGGAAGATGTATGAAGCTGCAAAAAAGGCAAAAGTAAAGCATATGCTTGCTCATAATTACAGATTTTTACCGGCAGTGATGCTTGCAAGGGAGATTATAAGTAAGGGGATGATCGGAAAAGTTTACGAGTTCAGGGGCAGGTATCTCCAATCAGTAGGCGCTTACCCACAAAACCCTATCGAAGATGTATGGTATGCCTCCGGTACAGGTTCAGGTATCAACCTTGGAATAGGAAGCCATATCATAGACATGGCAAGGTTTCTTGTTTCAGAGATAAAGACTGTTTCAGGGATTCAAAAGACATTTAATACAGTCAGGAAAAATAAAAATAATGATAGCATAGATGTCCTTGCTGACGAGACTAATTTTAATGTTGTGGAATTTGACAATGGGGCGATCGGCTCTATCGAGTCCTCAGGCCTATCTTCAGGCAGGTTAAACCACCATACTTGGGAAGTCAATGGTTCGGAAGGCAGTATGTACTGGGACCTTGAGGACCTTAACCATCTCAATGTATGGCTTAAGGATTCACCTGTGAAACAATTGAATGGATTTATGAAAGTCTCTGCGACAGATCCGGGACATCCTTTCGCACCCCTGCTTTGGCCTCCCGGCCATAATTTAGGATGGGAAAACGGGCATGTAAACGAACTGGCTCATCTACTGGACTGTATTGTAAATGACAAAGATGTCGACCCCTTTGGTGCCACCTTTTATGATGGCTATGTCATACAGCTGATAATGGAAAAGATGAAAGAGGCTTCTGACAGTGGAAAGAAAATAGAAATAAATCCTGGAAAAAAATAATGACACCTAAAGAGAGAGTATTTAAAAGATTAAAGGGTGAAAAGGTCGATAAAATACCCAATCTCAACATTATCATGACATTTGCTGCAAGGTATATAAATGTCCCTTACAAAAAATATGTGACTGACTGCAGTACTCTTGTAGAGGGCAATATTGCCTGTTGTGAAAAATTTGGCATCGATATGGTAAGTGCGATATCGGACCCTTTCCGTGAGACCCATGGATTTGGTGCAAATATAATATTTCCTGAAGATGATGTACCGAAATGCAATGACTTTTTCCTGAAAGAGTATTCTGACCTTAAAAGACTTAAGCTGAATGACCCAGAAAAAGCAGAAAGGATGAATGACAGGGTACAGGCAGTAAAACTATACAAAAAAGAATTAGGAGAAAAATACCCGATACTCGGCTGGGTCGAGGGCCCAATTGCAGAAGCATCGGACCTGAGGGGTATGAGCAGACTTATGACTGATATTTACGATGTCCCAGATTTTATTGCTGAACTTTTCGATATCTGTACGGAACAGGCAATTTTATTTTCAGAAAGCCAGATAGAAGCTGGCGCAGACTTCATCGGCATCGGTGATGCAGCTGCTTCACTAATAGGTCCCACTACCTATAAAGAGAAGATATTAAAATATGAGCAAAGGCTCATAGATTCTATACATAAAAAAGGTGCCAAGGCCAAACTTCATATTTGCGGAAACGTGTCTTCTATATTAGAGTTTCTACCACTTAGCGGTGCAGATATGATCGACATAGACTGGATGGTAGATTTCAGGACTGCGAATAAGCTTTTTAAAGACAAATGCTGTGCATGTGGTAATTTTGACCCTGTCAGTATTATGTTAAACGGCAGCCAGGATGAAGTTGAAATAGCAGTCTATGACTGTGTAGATGCAGGGGACAATACCACTTTTATTGCTGCGGGTTGTGAAATACCTAAAATGACACCCTTAGAAAATATGATGCAGGTGGATTCTGTGCTAAAAAAGATCGGGGATAGAGGATATAAAGTATGAATGTAAAAGATAGATTTGTAGACTACCTGATTGAAGCACCAAATTTTATATCAGTTTTTATTTTTTCGCTTTTTTTTAATATCGCAAGCCCTATTTTAATAGAGATAAGCAGGTCGACAAACGTTGAGACTACTGACCTTAGTTTTGTATTTACTTTCTTTACAGTGGGTGCTGCTCTTGGGCAGATGACTTCTGTCCTTTACAACAGAAGATTCAAGAAAATGCAGGTACTGATCTCCGGATTCATTATCCTTTTATTACTGACTGTCGCACTTAGTTTTAATTCCAACCAGATCCTTTTATATGTCTTATACCTTCTATCCGGTTATCTTTTGGGGGTTATCTGGATACAATCAAACCAGTTCATACTTGAGAGTAAAATAAGGAATAAAGAAATACTTATCACAATATTTCTGACATTTTATCCTATCGGAGCTTTTATTGCACCGTTTATTTCTTCTGCTATCATTAGATCAGGATTAAGCTGGCGATATATTTATTATGTCATCATACTGCTTATTGTCATAAATATTATTACTTACATTTTGATTTTCCGGAGGAAAAAGGAAAGCGAAACAGTCCATGAAGAAGCGAAAATGCCTCTCAGGGAGGTCTTTTCTGATAATGCAAAAAATAAAATATTCTGGGTTGTCTTTGCGGCTATAATCCTGTACTGCAGTTCAGAAACAATAGTAGCGACCTGGGCACCGACATTTTTTAGGCTGGCAAGAGGCCTGGCCATACAACCTGCAAGTATTTCATTAAACCTGTTCTGGCTTTTTATAATAATCGGCAGGATCATTACGATGCTTTTTGCATCAAAGGTGCGATCTACGAAAATAATGGCATTTATTTCAGTGATCGCAATAATATCGATGGCCGCTGTAGTATTCGTCTACAGCCGATCTTTGATATTTATTCTGATAGCGCTTGCAGGATTGGGTTATTCTGCAATGTTTCCGCTTCTGGTATCAGTGGGCGGTACGATTTATGATAAAGGGAGGGGTATCCTGGCGACTTTTTTATTTATTGCTTCTACGGTCGGCACTACTATAGCGCCTCTTATCACAAAGTTTTCTTCCAGGATAAACCTGACTCTTTCTATATCATTTTCCTTTATTTTGATGATATTTGTTACTATAATGATTTTATTGACCATATTTCTTTTTGCTAAAAAAGAGAAGATAGAAAAAAATATTATTTATAAAAAAGATCTGGAGGAGTTGTCCGGATAAATTTATACGATTAAGCTATTTTAAATATTTTCAAAAGTTTTATCCATAATCCAGTTTTAAGTATTATATTTATAAGTTTTTGTAAATTATTGAAGAATAAGCGAGGTGTAAAATGGCAGAGGATAAAAAAGTCGGTTTTGTCTCAATGGCTACCGACAGCAAGACAATAGGTGATATACCCGAGATCGGCATGGGTATGATAGGACATGCATTCATGGGGAAAGCACATTCCAATGCATGGAAACAGATGCCATATATATTCTGGCCACCACCTGCTATCCCCAAGCTGGTAAAGATCTGCGGGGCACCTGAAGATAGCGTAGCTGAAGCAGCAAGAAGGTATGGTTACATGGAGTACACAACAGACTGGAAAGAACTAGTAAATGATGAAAGGATATCGATAGTGGATATCGTGACCCCTAATTACCTTCATGATGGGCCCTGCATAGAAGCTGCTAAAATCCGGAAAACATATAATATGTGAAAAACCACTTGCCGTCAATGCAAAAGATGCCAAAGAAATGAGAGATGCGATCAAAAAATGTAGAGTTAAGAATATCTGTGCTTATAATTATAGATTAGTTCCTGCACTCGTACTTGCAAAGAACCTGATATCTGACGGAAAACTCGGTAAGATCTTTCATTTCAGGGCAAAATATCTTCAGGAATGGATAGTCGATCCTGATTTTCCAATGATATGGCGCTTAAAAAATGAACGCCGGAAGCGGAGCGCTTGGTGACCTCGGCTCACATATAATAGATCTGGCAAGATTTTTATGCGGTGAAATAGATTCAGCATGGCTGTTGCAACGACATTTATAAAGGAAAGAAATGACGAAGCCACCGGTAAAAAAGAGAAAGTCGATGTAGATGATGCTTTTGCTGCTCTTGTCGAGTTTGAAAATGGTGCAATAGGGACCATCGAAGCTTCAAGATTCTGTCCCGGCAGAAAGAACTCCAATAGTATTGAAATAAATGGCGAAAAGGGAAGCATATGGTGGGACCTTGAAAACATGAATAATCTCTGGGTATTCTGGAGGGATGAAGAGCCTGCTGATACAAGGGGTTTTCACTGTGTGAATGTCACAGAATCCTATCATCCCTATTATGACAGACTGGTGGCCTCATGGTCATATAATCGGGTGGGAAAATACTTTTGTCCACACCGTCTATAATATGGTCAATGCAGTAATAAAAAATAAACCCCTTGAACCTTATATAGCTACTTTTGAAGACGGCTACAGAAATGCCGTGATATGTGATGCGATCATTGAATCGGCCGAAACAGGCAAGAAGACTTATATTAAATATGAATGATGGGATATTGGAGGCAAAGATATGAGATTTGGAATAAACACCTTGCTGTATACCGGTACATTTACGGATACACATGTAAAGGACCTCTTCGGAAGATTCAAAAGATGGGTTTTGATGGAGTCGAGATCGCCCTCGAAAAGAAAGGTGACCTGGATTACAAAAAGACCTTAAAGGCTTTTAAAGACAATGGTCTCGTCTGTTCTTCCATATGCGGGATGTTTGGAGAAAACCGAGATATAAGGGGACCAAATAAAGAATATATCGAAAACGGCCTGAGTTATATAAAGGATTGCCTTGAAGCATGCTCTGAGCTGGAATGTGATCTTCTGGATGGCCCAATTTATTCTGCAGTCGGCAGGGCATCCATGGTCCCTGAAAAAGAGAGAAAGATACAGTGGGATACTGTCGTTGAAAACCTGGGTAAGGTCTGTCAGTGGGCAGAAAAACTGGGCGTATATATTGCTATCGAACCATTAAACAGGTTTGAAACTGATTTTATTAATATCTGCAAAGATGCGGTAAGGATGTGCAGGGATGTCGGAAGCAAAATGCTTAAAATACATCTTGACACATTTCATATGTCAATAGAGGAGAAAAGCTCCGCAATGGCAGTACTGGACGCTGGAAAAGACCTTTTATACATGTTTCATGCAAGCGAAAATGACAGGGGTGCCGCCGGTACCGGTCAGGTACACTGGAAAGCGATAGCGGATTCACTGAAAAGGATAGATTATGACAAATGGGTGGTCATAGAATCATTTACACCTGAAAACAAAGTAATAGCAAAAGCTGCTTCCATCTGGAGGCAGACAGAGGAAAGCGATTTTGTGCTTGCAGCAAAAAGCTTAAAATTTCTAAGGGGATTACTTGGATAGTATTGAAATAAAACAAACTTTTTTAAAATAAGTGGAGGTTATTATGACAGATATCAGAAACATTGTTGAGAAAGAGCTTGATAGTTCAAATGGGATATTGAAATTAAAGCCTGCCTGGGTAGCAAGGGATTTCCTTCCGCCAGGAAGAAGACTTGGTCTTCAAGAAGATGAGTATGATGTGGGCGACAGGGGATTTATCTGTGAAAGATGGTTGGCTTCTGTTACTAAAGCTGATAATGCTATTGGGCCTGAGGATGAAGGTTTAAGCTACCTGAAGCTCGAATCGGATGAAGACATCACTTTGCGCGATGCTGTGCAGCTTTCAGGCGATCTTATAATGGGAAAAGAATATGCTAAGACACATACGGGTCTTGGAAGACTTGCGAAGATCTATGATTTTGCTGCAAGGATCCCTTATCATATACACCAGATGGAAAAAGATGCAAGGCTGGTCGGAAGGAATTCAAAAGATGAGGCCTACTATTTCCCTGAAGATGTCGATACAGGTCCGCATCCTGAGACTTTTTTTGGTGTACACCCATACATAGTCGATGAAAAGAAATATGATATCCTGCTGCCATATCTTGTCGACTGGAAAGACGACCTGATATTGCAGCATTCAAGAGCATACCTTAATGTCACCGGTGAAGGATTTTTCCTCCCGTCAGGTGTTCTCCATGCACCAGGTACAGCTCTTACAATAGAACTGCAGGAAGATTCGGATGTCTTTGCAATGCTTCAGGCTCTAAATGCCGGTAAGATAATATCAAAAGAACTTCTATTTAAAGATGTCTGCAAGGAGGACAGGGAAAACAAGGGAGAAAAAGTAATACTCGAGCAGCTGGACTGGCCGGTCAATGGTGATCCTTATTTTTATGAGAACCACCATCTTGCCAATATACCTGTCGAAGAATCAAAACAACCCGGTGGTGACGAACACTGGATATACTACAATACAACAAAGTTTTCAGGAAAAAGACTGATAGTCAAACCCGGACAGAGTTTTACATTTACTGAAAAAGGAGTATTTAATATTATTGTCTGGAGGGGTAAAGGCACCTTTGACGGACATGAGATCGAAGGCGGCAACTTTGAATGTGATGAACTGCTCATCTCACATGACAGGGCAGTAAAGCCGATTACTGTAAAAAATGACGGTAAAGACGATCTTATTATAATTAAATTCTTTGGTCCGGATATCAATAAGGATGCTCCAAAGATAAAGCCCTATAAAAAATAAATCGATCATTTATTTATGGACATTAACCATAAGAAGAATTAGAAATAATTTAAAAAGGAGTAAAAATGGCTAAAAAAACATCAATAGGAGGATGGGCATACATATGGGGAGGTTATTCTGAGGAGCCAATAGACCTTGAGGATGTAGCAAAAGAGCTTTCTGATCTTGGTTTTGATGGTATTGAAATGGCTGCTTTTCCGCCTCATCTTGAACCAAACACAAGAGAAAAAAGATTTGAAGTCAAAAAAATGCTTGATAGATATGATCTTGAGATATCAGGACTTGCAGCCCCGTTTCCTTCACCTGCTACTTCAAAGGAGAGCGAATATCTTGATGCAGTCAAGGCCAATCTTGAGATCTGTACTGACATGAATATTCCCAAACTCAGAGTGGATACTGTGGACCCTCCGACTGGAGTGCCTGGCGGCATGGATTATGAGACATGCTTTTCAAAGGTAGCTTCCGTCTGGAACAAGTCCGCAGAACTGTGTGCAAAGGAAGGAGTAAAACTAATCTGGGAATTTGAACCGGGATTTATTTTCAATAAACCAAGCGAAGTCACCAGGATGGTATATAAGGTAGATCATCCTAACTTCTCGATCCTTTTTGATTCATGCCATGCATATATGTGTTCGGTAGTCGCTTCAAGACAGATGGGCAAGAAAGAAACACTTCCAAAAGGTGTGGTACAATTTGCCCATATGCTTACAGGAAAGATCGGCCATATACACCTTATTGATTCAGACGGTACACTTCACGGTGATGAGACAAGCACGCATGCACCTCTTGGTACAGGAAAGCTTGACTTTGATGAGATAATACCTGCAATACTGGATGCCGGATATGATGATGAATGGTGGCCTATAGACCTTTGCTTCTGGCCAAAAGCGCTGGAAGCTACCAAGGGATGTAAGGTATTTTTGGATGATCTTATAAAGAAATATGGTAAATAATATTCTAAAATTATTTTAGAAAAATGGTTTTTGTAACCAAAGACAGAACAAGAAATAAATATAAATAAAAATAAAAAAAATAAAACAAGGAGGCTAAATTGAAAGGTACAATGAAAGCCCAGGTGTTCTATGAAGCTGAAAAAATGGCAATGGAAAATATTCCTATTCCTGAAATATCTCCTATAGACGTTCTGGTAAAAGTAAAAAGTGTTGGAATCTGTGGTTCTGATATCTCATATTATTATGGTCTTTCCCCCGTAGGGACTGCAACGGGTAAGGGACCACTCGTGCTGGGCCATGAATTTACCGGTGAGGTAGTCGAGGTAGGGAGCGTCCCTGAAATGCTGGGTCTTTTTAAGCCCGGGGATAGAGTAGTTGTAAACCCGGTCCAGAACTGTAATGCATGTTATTCCTGCGCAGACGGCCAGACACATCTTTGTTCAAATCTTTTTGTACCCGGAGTTACTTCAGACGGTGGTTTTGCAGAATATTGTGTATCAAGATATACAGGTTTATTCAAGATATCGGATGATGTCAGTTATCCGGTAGGAGCTTTTACTGAACCACTTGCCTGTGCACTTAATGGAGTAAAGAAGCTGGGAATAAGATTAGGTGATTTTGTAGCAATATTTGGTCCCGGTGCAATGGGTATGATGATGCTGCAGATGATCAAGGCGATGGGTGCGTCAAAAGTGGCTCTCATGGGGGCTGTTAAAGATGACTGGAGACTTGAACAGGGCAAAAAAATGGGTGCCGATTATATATTCAATACTGTCGATAAAAACAGCAAGTATTATACTCCAGACCTCAAAAAGACGATAAGCGATCTTACAAAAGGGAGACTTGCAGACAGGTCCATAGTCCCTACAAGCGCAAATGCAGCATTTGAACAGGCTGTAGAGATAGTCGGTAACTGCGGGACAATAGTCCATTTTGGTCTTCCTAATGAAGATGATGTATTTAAGATCCCTGCATTAAGCTTCCATACCATGGATAAAGAGATCAGGTCAGCATGGCTTGCTCCGCTTGCGTGGCCTGGAGCTATAAGGGCACTTGAAGAAGGTATTGTCAAAGTAGAACCTCTTATCACTTCCACGTATCCCCTTGAAAAGACAGAGGAAGCAATAAGGCTATTAAGAAATGATCCTGGCCAGCAGATAAAGATACAGATAGAGGTCTCTAAATAGAACGGGATGATAAGATATTTATTATCGATACCAGGGAGATAGTTTTAATAAAAATTAATAATAGGAGTCAAAATGAATAATCAAATAACTGATACAAGTTATCAGAAAAAAAGGCTTACAAGAGATGAGATGGTCAAACATATGAAAAGTTTTTCTCTGGACCTCAAGATCTCTGTAGGCATATGGTACTTTGCTCCAAGTGGTGGAAGATTTCATGAAGCATATGTCCCTCCCAAGACGATCGCTGAACGGATCGAGATGGCTGCGGGCATGGCAAAATTTGGTGTAAAAGCCATTGAAGCCCATTATCCGGTCGAGGTAAATGAAGAAAATTGGCACCTGTACGAAAGACTTGAAAAGGAAACAGGTATAATATTACAGTCGGCATATCCTGCAATATTCTATCCTAAAGAATATGAATTCGGTTCACTGTCAAATCCCATTGAAAAGAACCGCAGGAAAGCTATGCAGACCCTTGTAGACTGCCTGCGATTTGCAAAGGAAAAGAAACTGCATCATGCAGGTATATGGCCGGGAATAGACGGTTATACATACTCTCTGGGCACTCTTTATTATGATATGTGGGACAGGTTTGAGGGCGCTGTAGCAGAAGCAATGGATGAGGTACCCGGTATCATCTGCGCTATTGAACCCAAACCATATGAGCCTGCACCAAACAATATTTACAGGACAACAGCAGACGGTCTTATCGCATGCAAGGACATCGAGGGCAGGATGAAAAACAAGACTAACCTTGACCTGTTAGCAAAAGGAATACCGCTGCTCGGGATGCAGCCTGAAATAGGTCACATAAGGATGGGCTCTGAAGATACCCCTTATGCGATATCCAGATGCTTGAGGGAAGGAAGGCTTTTCAACACTCATTGGAACAGCCAGCCTATGGGTAACTATGACCAGGACCTTAATGTCGGCGTAATAGAATGGCAGCAGGCGGAAGCCATGCTTTATGTCTTGAAGATGGCCGGATTTAAAGAATATTTTGGCATTGATATAAATCCTGAAAGGATGCCCGTAGAAAAAGCCATAGAGATAAACGCACTTGCTCTAAAAATTATGAACGATAGGATTGATTCCCTTCCGATCGAAAAGATGCTGGATGCTTATTATGACCCTGAAAATAACAGGGGCGAAATAGAGATGATACTTACAAAAAGTATGAAGAGATAATGGGCAAAGAATAGGAAAGATCTGAAATCTATAAAGACCTGGAGGAGAATATGAGTCTGTTGGGCATTGATATAGGGACGACAGGAACGAAAGCTATCGCTTTTAATGAAAACGGTGAGATACTGGCCAGTTATTATATGGAATATGACCTGTTGTTTCCTGAGCCAGGATGGGTAGAATTTGATACTGAAGATCAATGGAAAAAAGTCTTTGAAGTGCTGAAAAATGTGAATAACAGCCAGCCGGTAAAAAAGGACCCGGTTACTGCACTTTCCGTATCTACTTTCGGCGAAGGTCTTACGCTGATAGGAAAAAATGGGGAAGTGATCCATAACACGATCTATTCTACTGATGCAAGAAGCACAAAAGAGCTCGAGGAGATATTGTCCGTATATACCAGCAAGGAACTTTTTATTATCACAGGTTATCCTCCAGGTTTTATCTGTCCGTTAAACAAGATCCTCTGGATAAAAAACAATCGTCCTGAAATATATAAAAGGGCCGAAAAGATCCTTTTTACCGATGACCTGCTTTATCATAAACTCGGTATAAAAGAAACCCGCATAAACCATGCACTTGCTTCAAGGACACTTTTTTTTGATGTCAGGCAAAAAGTATGGAGAGAAGATATCCTTTCAAGATTTGATATTGATGTAGGTCTTTTTTCAGAACCTGGGCCTTCTGGCCTGGAAATCGGTAAGGTGTCTGATGAAATAGCTAAAGAACTTGGTTTTAAAGGAAGAGTCTCAGTCGTAACAGGATGCCATGACCAGCCGTGTGCAGCATTTGGAGTAGGTGCTGTTACAGGTGGTATAGCAGCAGATGGAATGGGTACAGTAGAATGTGCGACAGTTTGCTCTGATGAAGCCACAACAAACGATGAGATGCTTCAACATAATTTTGGTCTTCAGGCACATGCCATAAAAGACAAATATGTGACCCTTGCATACAACTTATCCAGTGGCAGTGTAGTCAAATGGTTCCGTGATACCATGGCAGATGGCGATAATAAGACAATAAGGAACATATCCTCATCACTTAAATTTGAGCCGTCAAGACTTTTTACCCTGCCTTATTTTTCTGCTTCCGGCACACCTTACCTCGATCCTGTCTCAAAAGGTGCCATAATCGGGCTTGATCTCAGTACAGGTAAAGAAGATATTTTTAAAGGGCTCGTGGAAGGATTGGTCTTTGAGATATGTTTCAACCTTGAACTTGCAGAAAAAAGCGGTATGAGATCGACTGAGCTAAGGGTGACAGGCGGCGGAGCAAAATCTGATTATGAGCTTCAGCTTAAGTCATCGATCTTAAACAGGCCACTTTTCAGGATGGATATAACTGAAGCGGGATGCCTGGGGACCATGATCCTTGCAGGAACAGGGACCGGCAGGTTTGACCTGAGTGAAGCTCTGTCCAGATTTGTAAAGATTAAGGACAGTTTTGATCCCGACAGTAAAATAAGGGAAAGATATCTAGAAAAGTACGAAAAGTATAAAAAAATATATGGACTTGTAAGCCAGCTATATACATGATCATAATAGCAGGCCTTATTAATTTTTATACAAAAAAACCCATGTTTATGAGAATATATTCATACAGGTCAAAATAATATTTTAATTTTTTTTCAACAACTATATAATATTTAAAACTAACTAATACTTAAAAAAGGAGTAAAAAGTGAAAAAAATAATAACGATAATAACCATCATTGGTATTTCTTTATGTCTTGTTATGGTTTTTAGCGGTTGTGCCGGGAAAATTGCTCAAAAAACAATAGAAAAAGCTATAGAGAATGCTGCAGCAAAAGAAGGAGAAAATGTTGATATAGACCTCTCTGAAGGTCAGGTCAATATTACAGATGAAGAAGGAAATGAGATGAGCATCGGCGGCAGCGATATCCCTGATGATTGGCCCTCTGTAGTACCGGTCAATAAGGATATAACGATCACATTTTCTGCAAGCCAGACAACAGACGGGAAAAAAGGCTGGAGCGTAAGCGGTACATACAGTGGTAGTGGGGAAGAACTTTATAATTATTACAAATCAGAACTTTCAGGCTGGAATGAAGTATCAGATGTAAAGATGGACGCCGGGGATGACGGTCAAAACTATACCTATCAGGCAAGTAATGACACCTATCTTACCACAGTCTTTATTAATGATGCTGCTGATGTAAACGTAGTGCTCAGTGTCACGGAAGAATAGAAAATAATTTTGTATTGATCATCATTAAATTGTATTTATAAAATAAGCTATGAAATAAGCCTGAGGGATTCTTTTCTCAGGTTTATTTCATATAGGGATTCTTCTACTATACTTATATTGAAAAAGAAGAATTCCTGAAAAGAATATAAATAAATTTTTTAATTAATTTTAGTCTTCTCTACTTAATTTTTTATTTAATGCAGGATAACTGAAGAGTACGATAAAAGCTATTATCAGAAATATAAGTTCCAACCTTAAAAGCCTTGCAATTCCTATTCTATCAGCGACTTTACCCAAAAATATCATAGTGACTCCTGCGAGCCCTGAGCTCAGTCCCAGCATCAAAGAAGAAGCAAGACTGATATTTCCAGGCAGCAGATCCTGGGACATCCTTATGCCAACAGGCTGTATTGCTACAAGAAAAATACCTGCTGTTATAAAAAGTGCAATAGTTACAATGATCTTATTACCAGGTAAAAACATCAGATACAGAATTGGTATTGAGATTGCAAGACAGGACTGGAGCAATACATTTCCTTTTTTAAACCTGTCATAGAGTATTCCTGAGAGAAAACCTGCACCACCTCCAATAGTACCAAACAGAAAAAGTACAATACCGATACTGATTATCGGGACACCGGCTTCAGTCAGGTAAAGCGGCATATAATTTATAAGGCTTATCCACAAAATATAGAGGGCATAGACTGTTATGACAAGGTTTGCTAAAAGGAATAATTTGACCGGTTTTACACTCTTTAATTTTTTAAAAAAATCACCACTATCTGTCTTAATCACAGATGTTTGGGTGCCAGGCATATATTTAAACAGTATTATCACCATAATAATACCGGGTATCATGGCAAACGGAGTATAATTGATACCTATTTTGTCAAGTATAAGTATTACAAGCAGGGCTCCAAAAGCGGATCCGAAATTACCTCCAAAATTTATTAATGAAGAACTGAACCCTTTTTTGTTACCACCATAATGTCCTGCGATTGCGGCGCTTGCCGGATGGTAGGATGCTATTCCAAGATTTCCCATAAACAAAACACCAAGGATCAACCAGTAATTTGGAATAATACCAAGCAGACTTAAAAAAATAGCAGCAACAAGGGGACCTGCCACGATGAAGTACTTAAGCCCAAAACGATCAGAAAAATACCCGAATAATGGTGAAAAAAGGCTGTTTGCAATAACACTTGTAGCCCCAAGTAAGCTGACCCTTGAAAGCGACAGGCCAAATGTCAATGTCAGCAGGGGTATCAGTCCGACATAGAAACTCTGGTAAATGTCTATGATAAAATGACTGCCCGCTGAAAGGCCGATCTGTTTTATATTAAATCCTGTTTTTGCCCTGTTTATCCTTAACCCCTTTTATATTGGTTCTACATGAATCGAGACTTCGCTTATGTTGTTTGAAATGTTTTTTACTATATTTTCCATCTCAGTGACTGCTGAATGTGCCTGACCTATACCAAGATTTCTATCCAACCTGCAATGGAATGCAATATTTATATGGCCACTTTTTTCAAGCACCGTGAACTTGTGGCAGGTATCAGGGGAGGCGATAAGTGAGATACTATCCTTTATTTTGGATATCAAGATCTCTGACTGCTGGGTGACATCATCCCATTCTTCATTGATCCTGGCATCTTCTATATGTATGTATATATTCCTTAGATTTTCTATTCTTTTTTTTAAGATCTCTTCAGTTTTATCGGTCAATTTATCAGCATCTTCAAGATTAAACGACTTGCTGAGTTCTATATGGACTGATATGTCCAACTGTTTTCCAACATTATAGATAAAAATATTATGTATATCATTGACTGAATCCTGGTTCAGGAGGACCTCCTTGACTACACAGTCTATATTGTCCCTGGATAAAGCCGGCCTGAATTCTATCATCACTTCAGAGCCCGGCAGGTTTTTGGCGATCTCTTTCCTTATTTTTTCTTTAATCTTTTCTATCTGTGAGATATAAATATTGTCGTTTAGTCCAAGGTCTGCGCTTATAAATTTAGTATCTCCTACTTCATGTATCTTCAAATCGTATACTCTTGATATTTCCGGAAAATTCTCGAGCATTTTGGAGACTTTTTCTGTCGTTTCAACTGGAATATAATCCAGGAAATTCCTGATTATTTTTAACAGCAGCCTGATGCTAAATCCTATGATTATTATTGATACTATAATAGAAGCAATCGGATCAGCAAGATAAAATCCCCTTTTTGCAAGCAGGAGTCCTATTATGACTATTACTGAGCTTATGGCATCGCTGGAATAATTGATGAAATCTGCCCTGAAGGCCATTGAATTAAAACGTTTTGCGGCACTGCCTATAAAATATACTCTGATTATGTTTATTATTATTGAAGCAATAAGTATATAGAATACATAGTTATTTAGATTTAGAATAAAACTCCTGTTTATGAGTCTCTGTATTGATTTAAATATTATGAAAACACTTAGCAGGGTTATGATTATTATTTCAAAAAAAGCCGAAAGATTTTCATATTTTCCATGCCCATAGGTATGGTCCTTATCTGCAGGCCTTGTCGCGATCCTTACAGCCAGGAGTGTCATCAGTACAGTCACAAGATCCAGCCCGTTGTTTAATGCTTCTGAAAAGACACTGATACTGTTTGAATAATAGGCTACTAAAATCTTTGCAAGGACAAGCACCACGGAGACAGCAAGTGAAAATATTGCGACTCTTTTTTTATACAGGTTTTTATTTATATCATTCAAGTGATCGGACCATTTCTTCAATACTGTTTGTAGGCAGCTTGCAATTATGCCCTGTACAGACATAAGCTGTGGGTTTTTTATTTATCATATTATATCCGTTTATATACTTTGCTATGTCCTGGATCTCCGGGTCCTCTTGCCCATATGGTTTAAAAATTACTATCTTGTTCGGCACAAACTTTTCTCTCAAAGTTTTTATCATATTTTTTGTATGAATGGAATTCTCCTCACCAGTTATTACAACTTCATGTGAGGGCCCAAAGAAAAAATCAAATGCAGCTACAAAACTTGTGTGAAAATCTGGATTTTTTGCTATATCGCTAAAAAAAGATTCCCCCAGTCTCAAAGCCTTATCAGCCAGGTCCTGTCTTTCAGTAAATCCTGCAAGTCTTAGAAGGTTAAACATCGATATAGAATTTCCTGAAGGGATAGCTCCGTCACTGCTGTATTTCATTCTTGCTATTACATCTGTATTTTCTTTGTGCGTAAAGAAAAAACCACCAGAATCTTCATCCCAGAATTTATTGATGAGTATTTCCATTAATAAAACTGCGTTCTTAAGGTGAGAAGCATCAAATGTAGCTTCGTAAAGGTCTGTTAACCCCATTATTAAAAAAGAATAATCATCGAGATTACCTAAAATACTATTTTTATCTGATCCATAACTATGAAACAGGCCTTTACCTGCAAGAAAATTATTATTTAATATAAAATCATTTGCACGGATCGCTGCATCCATGTAAATATCCTGATCGAAAGCCTGTGCTGCTCTTGCAAGGGATGATATCATAAGGCCGTTCCAGTCTGTAAGTATCTTATCATCCATTAACGGGCGGATTCTTTTGCTCCTGAAATCGTAAAGCTTCGCTCTAATGCTCTCAATTCTATTAAAGAGTTCTTTCATAGAGAGTTTATGTCTTTCTGCTAATTTTTCCGGTGTATCCTTAAAAAAAAGAATATTTTTACCAGTGCTTTTACTGGTTGCCTCATCCCTGAAATTACCATCTTTTTTAATATTAAATATATCCTGGATAAAGAAAAGGTCATCATGATCTACTGCCTGAATTATCTCATCATATGTCCAGACATAATATTTGCCTTCTTCACCTTCACTGTCGGCATCTTCAGCTGTAAAAAAACCACCGTCACGGGAAGTCATATCCCTAAGTATATAAGTAAAAATCTGCTCAGCAGTCCTTTTATATGCAGATTTTTTTGTCACCAGAAAAGCATCAGTGTATGCCATTGAAAGCATAGCCTGGTCATATAGCATTTTCTCAAAATGGGGAAGGAGCCACTGCGGATCCGTAGAATAACGGTGAAAGCCAAAACCGACATGGTCCCATATGCCACCCATATTCATAGCCTGGAGGGTTTTTTCTACCATAAAAAGCGCCCTGTCTTCTTTTGTCCTCTTCCAGTACCTCAGGAGAAAGATCAGGTTATGTGGCGAAGGAAATTTTGGAGATTGTCCAAAACCACCATTTTCATCATCAAAAAAATTTGACAGATTGTTATATGTGCTTTCAAGTATTGATATGTCCAATTTATTGGTGGCAGTCTTTTGTGACAGTCTATTAAGAGCATCAGCAATATCCTCTGCGGACCTGGTAGCCTTATCTCTCTGGTTTTGCCAGATTTCACTGATCCTTTTCAGCAAATCCATCATTCCTGTATGGCCGTATTTTGATTCCTTAGGGATATATGTTGCCGCAAAAAAAGGTTTTTTATCGGGAGTCATTATTATAGAAAGGGGCCATCCGCCACTTCCTGTAAGCATCTGGCAAATATCCATGTATATCTTATCAATGTCAGGTCGTTCTTCACGGTCTACCTTGATATTTATAAAAGCTCTATTTAAAAGACCGGCCACTTCATGATCCTCAAAAGACTCCCTTGCCATAACATGGCACCAGTGGCATGAAGAATAACCTATGGATAAAAAAATCGGTTTATCTTCATTCCTGGCCTTTTCAAATGCTTTGATGCTCCAGGGGAACCAGTCCACAGGATTGGATGCATGTTCCAATAAATAAGGGCTTTTCTCATTTTTAAGATTATTATATTTCTTTATTTCATGATTCACGGTGTTAAAATCATCGACCATGAGAATCTCCATTCAATTTTTTAGAAATACTATATTTCACCATAAATAATAATAATAATAAAGTTTATTAAAAAGAACCATTAGTGGTGGGAATAAATATCATTAATAAACTGGGGAATTTAAAACTGGGGTATCTCTTAATAATAGAAATAATTATAAATAAAAAAGTTCCAAGTTACCTTTCACCATAGCTTTCGCATTAGGTTACTTAACACCTTGGAACCTTACTCTAAAACTTTTCTTGGGACTTCTCTCTGTTTAGATCATATTTAAACCCTTTCAGATTTATATTTGGTCAAACTTTAAAAAGTTGCCCTCTGCCTTAGAGTGTCTATAAATATAACATAATAAAAAAAACCTGTCAAGCGAAATCGATGTAATTTTTTATTTTACCAGAACTTCAGTTTACTTTTTTTTATAGAATACCAGTGTAAGGTATGTGGCAAAAGTAGAAGTCAACAACTGCAAAAAAGGAGATACAAATATCATAAGGACCAGCCAGCCTATAAAACTTATCTTTGGATCATACAGTATCATCGGATGGCCAAAGTTTGCAAAATCAGCATTTTTATCAAATAATCTTACAAACATTTGCCCCCAGATCACAGCCATGATCACGAAAGTGTAGCCTGCACAGAAAAGATTATAAAAGAATGTTTTTTTAAGAACAGTCTTCTGGTCATCATGAAGATTAAAAAGTCTCATGTATGCATACCAGCCTGTAAAAAAACCAAAAAAAATATTCAGGATCGGAACACCCATTCCTATCCCAGAACAAATAGTATCGATGATTATAAATATTACTGCGGTTATAAATATATTTAGTTTAAAGAACTTCATTGACTTTTTGAGGATATCAAATATTATCAGAATAAGTATAGACTATTTTATGTTTTTTACCTATAAAAGCTCTTTTCTTTTTTAAGATATTTTTTTTATAATATCATAAGGTTTTTATAAAATGACAGCCTTTCTGGGGAAAGTTACCAGGAATAAACATGTAAATCTTTATTTTTTTGAGGTGATGCCAAAATGACGATCTATTGTAATCGAGAGATAATAGAAGCTTTTAAGGACTTAACGTTCCCGAAAACAAAAAGAGAGTTGATATTGATAGCAGAAAATATTCCAGAACTAAGCGAAGCTTCTAATATAGCTTTAAACAAGCTGGAAGATAAAGCTTTTATAACATTGGATGCAGTATGCGAAAATGTAAAAATCGTATGTGACCTGGAGATCCATGATGCTTTAAAGGACCTAAAATTTCCTGCAACAAAAAAGGATATACTCTCACATTCTGCTGCAAAATACTGTTCCGTTACTGTCATTGAGACCCTGGAAGAATTGCCTGAAGACCTCATTTATAATTCAGTATCGGATATTTGCAAATAGAAAATCTCTGGCACAGAAGGAGATGCAGAAAAGACAATACTGAACTCATAGGTCTCTATAAAAGGTAGTTTTTTCTATTTTTCCTTTTTTAACTTATTTAAAAAAGAATCTATAAGATCTACTGGAACAGGGAACACTATTGTCGAATTCTGTTCTGCTGCGATTTCTTTTAATGTCTGCAGGAACCTTAGCTGAATGGACACAGGGTACTTGGAAAGCACCCCTGCAGCCTGGGATAATTTTTCTGATGCCTGAAGTTCTCCTTCTGCATTGATTATTTTTGCCCTTCTTTCTCTTTCAGCCTCAGCCTGCCTTGCAAAAGCTCTCTGGATGGTCTGTGGCAGTTCCACATCCTTTATCTCTACGACAGAGACTTTTACACCCCATGGATCCGTCTGCTCATCTATGATTAACTGTAATTCCTTGTTTATCTTGTCTCTTCTAGAGAGAAGATCGTCAAGCTCTACCTGTCCAAGTACACTCCTTAAAGTAGTCTGTGAGATCTGTGAGGTAGCTATTTTATAGTTTTCTATCTCTACTATTGCTTTATCCGGATACATTACCCGAAAATATGCAACTGCATTTACTTTTACGGGAACATTATCCTTTGTTATTATGTCCTGTGGCGGGACGTCAAGAGTAACTGTCCTTAGATCGACTTTTATCATCTTGTCGATAAAAGGTATTATAAGGAAAATCCCCGGTCCTTTTGCTGCTTTTAGCCTTCCAAACCTGAATATAACACCTCTTTCATATTCTCTTAAGATCTTTACTGCTGAGGGTAACAGTATGATTACTACTATTACAGCTATTACTATGCCAATTATTGCGCCGATTGCCATTTAAGCCTCCTTAGATTATTAAGCTCATAAACCTTAAGCTTTTTAGCCTGTTTAATATTGATAAACAAACTATTTAGTATATTATATTATTTTTTCCCATTATTTTCTCTTATCTTTTTAACAAGCAATAACAACCCTTCTGCTTTGACTATCTCAATGATACTTCCTTCTTCTATTTTTTTATTATCCCATGAAATAGCTTTCCAGATCTCTCCATGTGTTTTAATAAGTCCTGAAGGGTCGAGACTGTCGATGACTTTCCCGCTGTTACCGATAAGACCCACTACTCCAGTTACAGGTTTTGTCCTGTGTACTTTATAGACAGCACGGACTACTATAATAATAAATGCTGATATCGCAAGTGAAAGTCCTATTATCAGGCTTCTGGCAATCTGAAGATAGGGTGCTTCGGAGTCTATCAATATAAATGAACCTATAAGAAGTGAAGCTATACCTGCAATGGATAGAAGCCCACCTAGATTAACTTTTAAATCAAGGATAAAAAGTATTATTGCAAGCACTATCAGACCTGTACCTGCATAGTTTACAGGTAAGATGCTGAATGCATACAATCCAAGGATAATACAGAGTACCCCGATACCCCCAGAGACCCCTAGTCCTGGTTGTGAAAATTCAAATATTATACCGAAGAGGCCGATTATAAAAAGAATGTAAGCTATATTGGGATTTGTCACCATGTGAAGAAATTTTGCGAAGAATGTCATTTCAATGTTTTCTGAATAATAATCCTGGGTTGAAAAAGAATAAGAATGGTCAAGCTTATTGATAGTTACATCATCCAGTTGTTTTAACAGATCATCAACATCTACTGCTATATGATCTATGACCCTAATACTAAGCGCCTCCTGCGAAGTGATGGAGACACTTTCCGTTATTGCCTTTTCAGCCCAATCAGCATTTCTACCATGAAGTACGGCAAGATTTCTTATGTAGGATACAGAATCATTAACGATCTTCTCCATAAGCACTTCATCAGTCTGGACCTGCTGGCTGGCCATGTTTACAGGATGGGCTGCACCAATATTGGCCGATGGACTCATTGCTGCTATATCAGATGCATAAACAATGAAGACTCCTGCAGAAGCAGCTCTTGCTCCTTCAGGGCTTACAAAAGCTATTACAGGTGCAACAGTATTAATAATATCATTGGTTATCTCACGCATTGAGGTCTCAAGTCCACCTGGGGTATCGATTATCATGAGCAATGCAGCATTTTCTTCAGAGGCTTTCTTTAGGCAATTTCTAATGTAATTGGAAATCGTCGGATCTATGATACCTTCTATTTTACATACCAAGAATTTACTAATCCCGATATTATCATTTTTATTTTCTTGATCCTGTGCATAAATTTTTCCAGTAAATAAGACTTGAAACAAAAATACTGATGATATAAGAATTAGAAACAGTACAAATATTCTAAGAAGGTGAATATTCCTAATATTTTTAAAACTCTGCATATTTTTTAAATTAAAATAATTTATTTCGGCAGTAATGCTGATGAAGAAAGGGTGAAATTATTTTTACATCACTGATTATACTACAATGATGGTAAAATTATTAGCGCTCATAAGATCTTTAAAAAATATTTGATTTTTTTATTTTTCGGCCCACTAAAGAAGCTGCACAGATCTACAAAGTGTTAGATTATTGTAAAAGATATATAATATGACGCTTGACAGTTATGTCATAAAATTGCTACTATTTTCTTACAGATCAAATTTTAAAAAAGGAGTAAAAAAAGTGATTGGGGCTATAGGTGCGACAATTTTTGTTTTAAGTCTTGCAGCATCTGTTTATCTGTTGATGGATACTATCTTCATCTTCATTAACAGAAAGAGATTCAGTAAGTATTGATAAGATCTCTTAAAATTTTAAAGTCGATCCTGCCACTTTAAGACGATAATACTCTTACTTTTAAAAAACTGTTTATCCATTATATTTTTATATTCGCATACTAATCAAACTTAAGTTTTTTCTTAACATAAAATCATTTATCCTGTTAAATTTATAGCTCTTATATGTTAAAGTAGAAAAAATCATTTAATTTTAGTTTCTTAAAAGAACTATAATGATTTCTTTTTGTGAACAACAGGGGAGGAAAAATGAAAAAAAATATTTGGAAAATAATAGTAGGCGTGGTAGCTTTTGTTTTTGCACTCATACTGGTCCTTAACAGCTTTGTCATAGTACAGGCAGGAAACGTGAAAGTGCTTACCCAATTTGGTAGGACAACGGGTGTATCTTACTATCCTGGTATTCATGTGAAAATTCCTTTTGTACAGAATACGGTTAACTACTCCACAAGACAGGTGACTTACGAGACAAGCGATGAATCCGAGAGTAGCAAGGCAAATTACACAGACTTTGCTATTGATACGACATCCCTTGACGGGCAGCAGATACAGCTGAAGTTTACGATAAGGTTCTCCATCGATGGAAAACAGGCTGAGTGGATATTAAACAATATCGGCACCATGAACGACCTTGTCGAAAAAGTAGTAAAGGCTGAAGCGAGGTCTTATGGAAGAAATATCCCGAAAAGATATACAGCTGCACAGCTTTACTCTGAACAGGTATTTGTGGTCCAGGATGAGATCAGCGATACCTTAAGGCCTATTTTTGAGAGAAACGGCATTCTTCTTGATGAGTTTCTTCTCAGGAAGATAGATTTTACTGAGGAGTATTTTAATGTCCTTGAGGATAAGCAGATAGCAGAAGAGAGGATAGTGGTGGAAAAGAATATCCTCGAACAGGAAAAGATAAAAAAAGAACAGGTCATAATCCAGGCTGAAGCTGAAGCAAGAGAGATCGAAATAAGAGGTGAAGCATTAAAAGAAAATCCTGAGATAATCCAGCTTGAGTTCATCCAGAAACTTTCACCAAATATTGCGTGGGGTATAATACCTGGTGAAGGAGTCATTCCTATACTTGATATTGCAAATCTACAGGATAGCCTTAATTCGATGACTTCCAGTACGACTGTAGTAGAGCCACAGAGCACTGATGAGACCAGTGTCCAGACAGAAGAAACTGCTGAATAGACCAAAAAGATGCCAGGCCTTAAAAGGTAAGAAGATAAAAACTATAGATCCTGGTTAAATATATCTGTTTTATAAAGATTTATTAAAAAGAAAGATAGTGTTTAGCATGCTCAGGAATAGCAAGAGAAAGCTTTTTAAACAAGGTTCAATAATAACTATCATTTCTTTTCTGCTGATCCTTGCTCTTATATTTTTTATGGGCTGTGTGAACCGGCTTACAAGGTCTGAAGAATCAAGAGAAAAAATGGGGACCTATGTAAGCATAATATTCTACAGTAATGCTGATGGACCCCAGGGAATCCTAAGTGACGGGTTTGATGAAATAGACAGGCTTTCAAAGATCTCCTCAAATTATGATCCTGAAAGCAGCGTATCTGTCTTGAACAGTGAAGGTCATTTAAACAATGCACCTGTAGAGCTCGTAGAGCTGATGTCCCTTTCAAAGCAATACAATAAAATCTCCAACGGGGCTTTTGACATCACTATTGACCCTATATTGACCCTGTGGGCTGAGGGTTTATGGCAGGAGAGTGAAGAAGTGCAGAACCAGACTATACTTGAAGCTCTAAAGCGTACGGGTTCTGATAAGATACTTATAGAGGGAAACAATATCAGTTTTGCTGTGGACGGGATGTCTGTGACCCTTGGAGGCATAGCAAAGGGCTACATTGTCGATAAGGTGATGGCAATACTAACAAGTTATGGAATAAAAAATGCTCTGGTAAATGCCGGTGGAGATATCGCTACTCTCGGCAAAAAACCTGATGGGGAAAAATGGATAGTAAATCTTGAAAATCCTGACAATACAGATGAAAAAATAATAACTTTCGGGCTATCCGGTGAAGCTGTCGCGACCTCGGGTAATTATTACAGGTATTTTGATCCTGAAAAAGAAGTGCATCATATTATCGATCCAAAGACTGGTTTTTCTGCAAATAAATGTATAAGTGCAACAATAATCGCCGAGAATGCTACTATTGCTGATATTCTTTCTACTTCGGTTTTTGTGTTGGGCCCGGTCGATGGAATGAAACTGGTGGAGGGACTCAAAGGTGTGGAAGCTTTAATAATAGATAATGAAAGAAATATAACTCATTCTTCTGGTCTAAGCGATTTTATTATGGGGTAGAGAACTAAATTGATAATAAAAAAAAGAGGATTTTTTAAGGGCTTAAGATTAAGAGAAAATAAAATATCTGAAAATATGCCAGTAGAGGACTTCGGGGTCCCACAAAAAGTAGTAATCCCTCTGCAGCAGCACATAGGTACTCCATGTGAACCTTTAGTGAAAAAGGGCGATGATGTCATTGAGGGGCAATTGATCGGTGAATCTGATTCGTTTGTCTCTGCAAAAATACACGCTTCGATATCCGGAAAAGTAACCGCGGTATTACCGATGGTAAATCCCCAGACAAACTTAATTATCAGGGCAATTGAAATAACTTCTGAAAAGGGCGTTAATAACGACCAGATCGTTAATAAAGATAGATCCTTTGCAGAAATCAATAGTTCTTCAGAAAACATAAATTCATATTCAAAGGAAGTACTGCAGGAACGATTTACTAAAATCCGTGAATCGATGGACAATACTGCTGCTGCAGTCCTTATAGAAAAAATAAAAAAGGCTGGAGTGGTTGGGATGGGTGGCGCCACTTTTCCTACTCATGTAAAGCTCTCGGTTCCAAAAAGCAGGAAGATCGATTCTGTTATAATCAATGGATGTGAGTGTGAGCCCTATATAACAGCGGATCACAGGTTGATGCTTGAAAAAACTTTTGAGTTACTTTCAGGTATTTATATTATATATAAGATCCTTGAACCGGAAAATGTGTTTATTGCCATTGAAGACAATAAAAGAGATGCAATAGTAAAAATAAACAGGTTAATAGAAGTTACAGGTACTGATAATATTTTTAAAGTCGTGTCACTTCCATCAAGATATCCGATGGGTGCAGAAAAAACTCTTATTAAGAATATACTAAAGAGAAAGGTCCCTGTTGGAGGCCTGCCATATGAAATCGGTGTGACAGTCAACAATGTTGCCACTGCGAAAGCAATCTATGACGCAGTGGTAAGCGAAAGACCCCTTATTGAAAGGATAGTAACTGTGACAGGTGATATTGAAGGACCAAGAAACCTTTTAGTCAGGATCGGCACCCTCATCGGGGATTTTCAAAAGTATTACGGTAAGCTGGATAATAAGACCTACAAATTAATATTTGGCGGCCCCATGACAGGTTTTTCAGTCGTAAACCGTGATTTCCCTGTTACCAAAGGACTAAGCTGCATACTCTTAAAAGAAAGCTCACAAAGATCGGAGAGTAATTGTATCAGGTGCGGAAGATGTGCCCAGATCTGTCCGATGAACCTTATACCTCTCATGTATGCAAATTATGTAAAAAATAATAAATTTGATATGTGCAGGCAATATTATATAGATAGCTGTATTGAATGCGGTTCCTGTGCATTCGTTTGTCCTGCATCAATACCCTTGGTGGGTTATATTAAAATTGGCAAGGCTGTTCTTGCGAGGCATTAAATAAATAAACTGAAAAACAGATTGGGAGATTTTATATATTGGCATCAGATACTAAAAAGTTAATATCCGGCGGAGAGGTACTGATATCGCATCCACCGCATATATGGAGCGGTTTTTCGACGCCAAAGATAATGTATATTGTGCTTGCAGCTATTTTACTGCCCTCAGCTGCGGCTATCTATTATTTTGGGTTGCGTGCACTCTGGATAATGATAGTATCTGTTTTAACTTCGTTGATTGTTGAATTTATAATTAAAAAGCTTAGAAAAAAGCGTTTTATTATGGATGGCAGCGCTTTTATAACCGGTCTTCTGCTTGCGCTTACACTTCCCCCAAGGATCCCACTCTGGATGGTTGCAGCAGGTTCCATATTTGCGATTGCGGTTGTAAAGGAGGCTTTTGGCGGACTTGGCCATAATATTTTTAATCCTGCGCTTGCCGGGAGAGCTTTTCTTTCAATTTGTTTTCCGGTAGAAATGACAAAGTGGTACATGGCAAAAAATTTTGTGGCAGATGCAGTGACCGCAGCGACCCCACTAAGTGAAAACTACATTTATGAGGGTACAAGGTTGGGTCTTTATAAGGATATGTTTTTTGGAAATATTGCGGGTTCGCTGGGAGAGACTTCAGCTTTTCTTATCATTCTGGGAGGAATAATACTTATAATACTTCGGCTTATAGACTGGCGGATCCCATTAATATATATAGGGACAGTTGCCCTGGGTTCTCTCATCATCGGAAAAGATATTATTTTCCAGGTCCTTGCTGGTGGGCTGATGCTCGGGGCTTTCTTTATGGCAACTGATTATGTGACATCACCTGTTACACCATGGGGTAGGGTGCTGTTTGCTTTTGGAGCAGGGGTCATAGTGCTTCTCATCAGGAATTTTGGACCTAATCCTGAAGGTGTATGTTTTTCAATATTGATAATGAACAGTTTTACTCCTTTGATCGACAAATATATAAGGCCAAAACCATTTGGGTATATAAAAAAGAATGAAAGACAAGACAAAAAAACATGACAATACAATAATCACAAGGATTTTAAATAATAAGGTTTATCCGGTTATATTTCTTGTCATTATTGTATTTATTGCGGTAACAATTGTAATGGTGATCAGCAATTTTACGATGGCAAAGATCTTGTATGAAAGAGACGCTGCAATAATCGCAGAGTTTAAAAATATTTTCCCTGATTTTGAGAAATATAAATATAAAGAAGATTATTATGAGATATACGGTGCAGGAGATATTACAGGTTATGCATTTGTTGCTGAAGGCAATGGTTACGGTGGAGCCATCAGTATCCTTGTAGGAATAAACAAGGATTTCATAATTCAAAAGATATCTGTCCTCTCAAATACTGAGACCCCAGGGTTAGGTTCAAGAGTGGCAGAGGATTTTTTTACCGACCAGTTCAAGGGGCTTACACAACAGGATATAAGGCTCAGTAAGGATGGCGGAAAAATAGATGCAATAACAGGAGCCACTATAAGCTCGACTGCTGTTACAGAGGCAGTAAGACAATCGCTTGAAGTAAGAATTGAAGAAATAAAAAAAGATCAATGACAGATAGGTTATGAACGAAAAGAAGATAAAATTAAACAGTAAAAATGAAAAAAATAAATTCTGGCTTGAATTTGTCAAAGGACTTGTGACGACCAACCCAGTCTTTGTCCTTGTCCTTGGATTATGCCCCACTCTTGCTGTAACCAATTCTATAGATAATGCGCTTGGAATGGGTGCAGGTGTTATATTTGTACTTCTATGTTCTAATATTATTATCTCATTGTTAAGGAAAATAACACCTCCAATAGTTAGGATCCCGGTCTTTATCGTAGTAATAGCGACTTTTGTGACAATCCTCTCACTTGTCTTTGAGGCTTATATACCGCCACTCTATGAATCTTTAGGTATATATCTTGCCCTGATAGTCGTAAATTGTATAATCCTCGGAAGGGCAGAGGCATTTGCATCAAAAAATAATGTATTGCTTTCAATAGCCGATGCACTAGGGATAGGTCTGGGTTTTACGATAGCACTGCTCATCGTATCCTTCTTCAGGGAATTGCTGGGTACTGGAATATTGACTGTTTTTGGTTTTGAACTTTTCAAAATCCCAATATTATCCGTGCAGCCGATGACTTTCTTTATTATGCCACCCGGGGCGTTTCTCGTGCTGGGTCTCCTGCTTGCTTTGTTCCGGTGGATAGGGATTTTGAAAAGTGAATGAAAGGTTTTTATTTTAAATCTGGTAAAAGGATGAAATGGAAAATGCAAACCTGATAACCATCTTTGTAGGGATGGTAATTATAAATAACATGGTACTTACGAAGTTTCTGGGTCTGTGCCCCTTTTTTGGCGTATCAAAGAAACTATCAAATGCCCTCAGTATGGGTATTGCAGTTACCTTTGTAATGCTGATCGCTTCTGTTGCAACCTCTTTAATATATAACTATATTCTTATTCCTTATAATGTGGAATTTATGAACATAATCATATATATACTTGTGATAGCTTCGCTTGTTCAGATAGTGGAGCTTACAATAAGGCGTACAAATATAGCGCTATATAATGCTCTTGGTATATATCTTCCATCTTATAACGACTAACTGTGCTGTGCTCGGGATAACGCTGATAAATGCAAATAACAGTTATTCCGTCCTTCAGAGTGCAGTAAGCGCACTTGGCGGGGGATTGGGTTTTACACTTGTGCTTATAATAATGTCAGGGATCAGGGAGAGATTGGAGCTTGCGGACATTCCTGTTTCAATGCGGGGCTTGCCCGCAGCTTTTATAATTGCTTCGCTACTGGCGCTTGCATTTATGGGTTTCTCAGGTCTGTTATAATAATTTTTGAATGGAGATTTGAAAGTAATGTGGTGGTTAATACTGATCCTAACAGCTATTGGTGTAGTCTGTGGGGTTTTAATATTTGTTGTCAACAGAGTCTCTTCCTGCTGAGCCGCTATCACTTAAAAAAGCAGAAAAAATTTCAAATAACCTTCCGGGAATGAATTGTGGCGCATGCGGTTATCCGGGATGTTTTGCCTATGCACAGGCTTTAGCTGATGATAAAAAGGTCTTTTTCAGCAATGTCTGTTCTACAGTGCTCCATGATGAAAAGATGCTTGACGGAATAGAGGAGGCCCTGGATATTAAGGTCGATAAAAACTCATTAAACAAGAAGGCAGTGATAAGCTGCTCTGGAAACTGTGAGAATGTTGCTGTTTACAGCGGAATAGGTACATGCAGATCTGCTAATAAATTACTAAGTGGTTTTAAAAGATGTCCCTATAGTTGTCTGGGACTTGGTGATTGCATAGAAGACATGCCCCCAAAATGCAATACATATAGATATTGATACTAATCTTGCAATTGTTGATATTGACAGGTGTAACGGTTGTGGTTTGTGTGTTAAAACATGTCCCAGAAATGTCATTAAACTGGTCCCGGCAGATTCAAAAATAGTCTTCAGGTGCAATTATCAGGATGTAAGGGATATCCCTGGAAGAGAAAAGTGTGATTCCGGATGTATCCATTGCCGCAAGTGTTTTAAGGCCTGTCCAGAAGGTGCAATAATTTGGAATAAGGAGAAATCGATACCTGAATTTGACCTGGCAAAATGCGAAGCATGCGGCGCATGCATAGAAGCATGTCCAAAAGATCTTCTTAAAGAGCTCTCCCAGATAAATAAAAAGATAAGTACTGAAGTCTAATAATAAATATATACTTATATAATGCTGTAAACTATTTTTATGTCTTTATTCTATTCTACGGAGACTTCTATCTTAAATACATCTATCGGATCGATTCCTTCTTCCCATGGTCTTGCATAGTTTAAAACAAGAACAGTTTCTCCCCTGGAACCGGCTTTAAAATAAAAATATTCATAACCTCCTGCCCCGACAAGATTTTCACCGGATCTGGATTGCTTATATTCTGTAGATACCGGGGAAATAATATTTTTATCATAATCATCTGAAAGGATCCACCCATATCCGGTCGTCGGGTTAGATTCCAGTTTGATCTCTATTGTCTTACCCTGCTGGACTGACAATCGAGTTCCCATTGTCATCAAGCGTAAATGAACTGCTGTTATCGCATGCTGTAAAAAGGAAAAGCAGTAAAGCAGGTAAGAGGCAGGTCAGGGCAGCGACCAATGCAAGCTTATTATTTTTTTTCAAAGATGACTTTTTTTGAAAGTAACTTCCAAACATTTTTAATCCCTCCTAAATTATTTTTTGTAGGAAATACCTGCTTATAAACAGGTATCTTTATTCTTATTATTTAAATTCGTTTTTTTGTTGGAAAATCCGGGGTAGAAAGTAATAAATGAAAAAACTCCAAGTTACCTTTCACCATAGCTTGCGCCTTAGGTTATTAAACAACTTGGAGCTTAATTCCTAAGACTTTTCTTGGGGACTCTTTAAAAATCCTCACCTGATCTTTAAGCCCTTTCGAATTTAAATTTTAGCCAGGTTTTAAAGGTTGCCCTCTGTCTTAAGATGAATATAAATCTAACACTATTAAAAAATCATGTCAATATAAATTTAACAATTAGTTAAATAATTTATATATATTAAACCTATAATATATAATAAGTATATTATAGGTTAATAATATAAGTATATCCTGATATAAACTCAGGCATATATTCAGAAAAGGGGTCATAATCTGTCATAAAAGCTGTTTATAATATAAAAAAAACAGTACAATATTTGTCTATGGTCATATAATAAAATTATTTTAATGGAGGTCTTTTGCCGGGTTTTACAACGCATTGCTTATTTGCAAGAGATATCCAGAACACCCTAAAAGATGATGTAACAAGAGATATCATAAATGAAAGAATGTCTCTTTTTTATCTTGGCGCACAGGGACCAGATGTATTTTTTTACTACAAGGTTAAGCCATGGGTCAAGTATGACGGAATAGAAAAACTTGGGTTTCTAATGCATGACAACAAAACCGGAGAGTTTTTTATAGAATTCCTGGATTATCTCATGAGCCTTAAAAAAGGAAGCGAAACTTACTTTGAGATCAAGACATATTTAATAGGATATATCTGTCATTTTGTCCTGGATAAAACAACACATCCGCTTATACATTATACAGCAGGAATAAATACATCAAATAATAAATCTACATTTAAATATCATATTTACCATAAGCAGCTTGAAAGCATAATAGATGCTTACATGTTGAAAATAAAAGATGGATCAGATTTACACAGGTTCAGGGATTTTGAGTTTATCTCAAATATATCAGACTACAGGCAATCTATTGAAAGATTCTATATTCAAATACTTAAGAAGGTATTTAGTGTCAATATCAGGCCCGCCCAGATAGACATCATGATTTCAGATATACAGGATATATTAAAAATACTTTATGATCCTTACGGTGTTAAATTATTATTCTTCAAGGTCTTTGAGTATTTATATAAAAGAAAAGGAGAGGTAGTGTCTTCGATGCATCCCCGAAAGATAAACAGGCACATAGACTACCTGAATCTCTCACACAGGAAGTGGCATCATCCTTGTGATAAAACATTAAGGTCAGACAGGTCTTTCATTGATCTTTATGGTGAAGCTATTAAAGAGGCGCTGGCCATGGTGAAAGTATGTGAGCATTATATAAACAATCCCGGGACACCAAAGTCTGTAATAATCGATTTACTGAAAAATATTTCATATTCAACCGGTATTAGTTGCGGTAATGAAAAAAAACTTAAAGATTTCAATTCAATATTTGAAAACCCCCGTTATTTCACTAATGATGCAAAGATCCCTGGTCAATTGTTCCAGCAATAATTCCTGAAGATATCTTTTTAAATAATTAATTTTAAATAAAAAAATCTGCTATAATACAAAAAAAATATTGGAAGGAGCTGAAATGAAAAAAATAAGGATTTTAGCGATCATTGTGGTGATGGCTATTATTTTTACGATCCCTGTATTTACAGGTTGCGGAAAAGTCGCAGAATTTGCAGACCCTATGACTGAAAATATTATGGTATCCATGAACAATGGAGATTACGCAGGATTTTCTAAAGACTTTGATGCAAATATGAAAGCTGACCTGTCGGAGGCAACTTTTCCTGATTTCCTTGCATCAGTAAATGGTTCAGTCGGGAACTATAAGGCAGGATCCAAAAAGCTTATAGGAGTAAATATCAATAATGAACTCACAACTGTGACCTACACTGTCGATTTTGAGCAGCTTGAGGATGTCACTGTTGACGTTGTTTTTCAGAAGATAGATGGCCAGATGAAAGTCGTCGGCTTGTGGTTTAAATAAAACTCATAGAAAATAAAGCTCAAGGTCTGCAACAACAAGTCTTGAGCTTTATTTTTAATTAGAGTATACGTAATCCTAAAAAAAGGAACGGATAGGTCGGGGCATGCCGGGGATTATGCAAGTAGCTTTTCTGCAACGGCCCTGATTATGGTCTTAGTGAGCTCCTTATTATCCATGGCCGGCCTGTAAATATAAGTCTTTGCACTTGAATCTTTTTTCAAGAATCCTCTTTTTGCAAGAGAAGACATTGTTGACATAATAGTTGTATAAGGAGTAAAACCATTATCCCTTTTTTCTATTTCACTTTTTAAGAAGTCTCTCGTGCACTTCTCTTACGGTGATTTTTTTGCTTTCCCATACGATCTGCATAATAGCGACTTCAAGGTCACTTATACTTTGCAGGCCCCTTATTCCGACTTCTTCAGTTTTTTTTCTGTTTCCCATTTTATAAAATACCAATGAGTTTGAGTCATTGGAAAATATTTTTCACATCCTTTATTTTTAATTATAAGAAAGAATTATACAAATATTTGACACTATGTCAAATATTTATAATATATTTAAAGCCCTTTTTAAAATTTTAATAATATTTTAATATATTTAAATACTATTTTAAATAAATATAATAATAGTCTTTACAAATACTTGTTAAAAATGATAAAAATAAATATAATATTTTAAATACTTATAAAAATAATAGGAAAAGAATTGAGTTTAAAAGAAAAAACAGGCGCTAAAAAAACCCTCAGTATCGATTTGATCCTTGAAGAAGCCGAAAAGCTAATCAGGGAAAACGGTTATTCGAGACTTGTCATCTCAGACATTGCAAAAAGGCTAAACCTCAGCAGGGGAGTAATATATTATTACTTTAAAAATGAGCATAACCTGATAGCGAAGATAATCGCTAGACAAAATGGATGTACTGCTTACTAGCCTTGATAAAATACCGGTACAAAAAAATGGATTGGATGAATTGAAAATGATATTAAAGAAATTCTATGAGTTTTTAAAAAAACATAGTAATTATCTCAAGCCTCATTTCATATTTTACGGATATCAATGGGAATAAGGTTTTGAGAACCGGTGAAAAAAATCATGAAGAATATAACTGCAAACGAGACATGCTCTTTAATAGATGTGTCAATTCAGTAAAAAAGGGCATAGAAGACGGTTCGATCTATCCTGTAGGGAGACCCTATGAAATCGCATATATAATATGGGCATCAGTCGGTTCGTTCTGGCAGCATATGTCCAATGATAACCTTTTAAAGACCTTCAAAAAAGAAGGAAATGGAGACCTGGATAAAATGATAAGTATCTTTTTTGATATGTTATTCAGGTCCCTTCAGCATGAAAATTGATCATGAATATCTTTCTTACGGGATGTGCCTGTCGATTATAAGGTTGTTTTAATAAAGCCATTTCTGGAATAATCCGTCAAGTTCTTTTCCCGATGCTTTCTCAAAAGAATCAAGCAGGTCAGTTGGTCCAGCTATCTGAAATTTTTTATTCTGGTAATAATCCTGAAGCGCATTGAAAAAAGCTTCATCGCCGATATCCTTCCTCAGTGCATCTAAAAAAAGAGCGCCCTTGAAATACACTATCACAGTATATTGCTCTGCATCCCTGTCTTCGAAATATGCCATATCTCCAGAAACACTTCCATCAGCATCAGCATCGACGATTTTCTGATATTCCTGTTCATAGTATTGCAAAACATTTTGTGCCGCCTGCTTGCTCTCTGCTTCTTCAAAATATATCACAGAAGAATATGTGGCCAGAGCTTCATCGAGCCAGGGGTCAGCTATAACATCATTGCCCACAACACCGTACCACCACTGGTGGGCGATCTCGTGAGAAATCCCTATAGGATCTGAAAAAAAAGATGGGTTTATTAAAACGCTATTGGGAAATTCTACACCTATCAATCTACCGAGGGGGTCCTCTATCACGTCAAGTTCCGTATACGGGTAGTCCCCGAACCTGTTATTAAAAATATCCACTGCAGCTGAAGATATTTTGATCGTGTCCCGTGCTTTCTTTTCACTTCCGGGAAGATAATAAGCATTTATCCTTATTTCGTCGATATTCTGGCTTAATACTTTATATTCACTGCTAGCTACAATCATAAAATCCCTTACAAGTCCTGCCTCAAAACTGTATACAGTCCTATTGTCAGCTGACTTCTCTATATTTCTTAAAATACCTGTAGTGGCAAAACTGAGGCCAGACTGCACAGTAATTGCTACAGAGTAGTTGGATGTTTCGCTATAGACCGAATCGCCTATATCTGATGCTGGGTCGATGCTCCATCCATTTTCATCATATACAGCTAATATGGGAAACCACCCTGCAAGTGTCATAATATTTTTTGTGTAATTGAAGATCCCGTATCCTCCACCAGAAAAATCTACCGGGACCTTACCTTTAAAATCAAGGCTTAAAGTTATATTTTCACCTGGATCGAGTTTCTCTGGCAGCATTACTTCAAGCACGCTGTCTTCAACAGAGAGCAGGGTAAAAGTATCGGAACCGTCTGTTTTTACTGAAAAGACATCAAGCGACCCGTTCCCATAGGTCTTCTTACTATTGGGAAATAACCTGAAATAAATGCTTTCAAGCCCGGTATCAGAAAGGTTGGTATATTCCACTTTCTCGGAACCAGTGTAAGAGGCATTTTTAAGATCCAGTTCAAGTTTAATATCATAAGATGGTACATTAGGCATAAACGAAATACCTTTGACCAGGGTCCCTTTAAGCAATCCTTCGCCCGCGGAAGAATCAGCCATATTAATTCTTGTTTCTGAAAAACTGCACGCAGTGAACCCAAAAATCATACAGGGGACAATAAGACAGCAGATTATCAGAACGACGACCCTGCGAAGAAGAAAATCTCTAAAATTGTAAAAAACTCTACCTTGTTTAAGCATAATCTGAATCAAATCTAAGGCATCGTTACTTCAAAACCCTTATTGATCCAATCTGTGATACCGCCAAGGTCGTATACTTTATCAAATCCATTATTTATAAGCGCCTCAGCAGCTGTCCTGCTTCTGTTTCCACTCCTGCAATAAACGATGACCTGTTTGTCTTTCGGGATCTCACCAAGCCTGTTTTCTATTTCTGTGACCGGTATCAGATTAGCACTTTTAATGTAACCCTCTGCGTACTCCTCCGGAGTCCTGACATCTATGAGAAAATAATCGTTTGAGCCGCTTTCTATCAACTCATTTACTTCTTCAGGGGAAATAGAGATTATCTCTCCTGGCATCCCATCAGGAACTGCTCACAACTGAGCCTGATCCAGAAGATCCGGCTGCTGTAGTTTCAGAACTTATAGATACTGTTCCCTGGGTACCTGCCTCGGAAACTTCCAAGCTGGTTTTATCAGAAGGTTGTACTGCAGCCTGAAAATAAAGAAACTGCAATAAGTAGAATAATCACCAATATTAAAAAATACTTTTTCATTTTACCGCTCCTTCTGGATCTATCTAAAATCCCGTAACGTCATTTTAATTTTTTAGCTTTTATCATCTCAGGTTCATAAAACCTGTAATTATTCCTACCGCTTCCTTTTACTTTATATAAAGCCGTATCGGCTGCTTTTAGCAGGGAACTTGTATTTTCCCCATCAGCAGGAAATATTGAAATCCCCATACTGAGCGTGACTGATATCTTTTTACCTTCGATTAAGACTTTTTTCTGAAAAACATCAAAGATCTTTTTTAACTATCTTTTCAATGTCATCCCTGTCTTTAATATCAGGCAGCAGAAGCAGAAATTCGTCTCCTCCGAATCTCGCTATAGTATCACTTTTACGCAATGTCTCACTTATCTTGTTTCCAATATAAAGTATAAGCTTGTCTCCCACATCATGTCCATACGTATCATTGATCACCTTGAACCTGTCGATGTCCATGATAACAAGTGCAAATCTTTTATTATTCCTTTTAGAAGAAGCAGTAGTAAGCTCTATCCTGTCATTAAAAAGGAGCCTGTTGGGCAGATTGGTAAGAGGGTCCTTATAGGCAAGACGCTTTATCTCCTCTTCCAGTTCTTTTCTCACAGTGATATCAGTAAAAGTACCGATCATCCTGATAGGTTTACCTTCACCATCCCACCTTATTACTTTCCCGCGGTCCTGTGCCCATATATAACTTCCGTCTCTTTTTCTTATCCTGTATTCCGCATTGTAATATCTGGACTCGCCATTTAGGTGCTTGTTAATATTTTCGGTCACTCTTTCAAGATCCTGCGGATGGATGCTATCCATGACTTTATTTATATCATTTTTAAATTCAAGCTCATCATATCCGAGCAGTTCTTTTAACCTTCGCGAGTAGTAAAACTGGTTTGTCTCAAAATTCCAGTCCCATACACCGTCTCCACTACCTTCAAGTGCAAATTCCCATCTATCCTCCAATTCCCTTAACTGTTCTTCTTCGCGTTTCCTGTCAGTTATATCAACGGCAATGCTTCTGAAACCGCTTAAAACAGAGAATTCGCTGAATGTTGCAACTGAGGATAAAAGTATAGGGAAAGTGCCGCCATATTTTTTAATTGCTGTATATTCTGCACTTGGTGTTTTGGAACCCAGTTCAAGCTTTTCTGTTTCTTCTGTCACCCTTTTAAAGTCTTTCTCTTTTAATAAGTCATGCAGGTATAATCCCTTTTTGACATCTTCGTCATTATATTTAAAGACTGTAAAGAAAGATTGATTTGCAAAGACCAGCCTGTAATCTATATCTGACTCTATTACTATTTCCGGCAGAAGCTCTACCAGGTCCTTAAATCTTTTTTCACTTTTTAAAATATCGAGTTGATTGCGACTGATAGCCCGCAGCATCCTGTTGATACTTATGGTAAGCCTTGATATCTCATCATTACCTCTATAAGGGATTGTTTTTAAAATATCACCCCTTTTTCCTATCTCTTCTGAATCCTTGCTTAGTTTCACAATTCTTGATAATACTGATTTTTCAAGTATTAAAAATATTGTAAGGCAGCTTATAAGACCCGTTAAAAAAATAACCGTAAAAAATGTATAAATATTATTTCTGCCTGCAATATAAATATCCCGGGGGGAAATCACTTCTATCAGGAGAACAGGGTTTGAATTCAAATCGCTGATAAAAGTATAACCTGCGACCTCGTTTGCAGAAAAATAATCAATATCATAACTGTTGCCATTATTAAGATTTTGAATTACTTCACTGAATCTTGATTTTGTTTCATCCAGTCCCAGATAATATATGTCGATCTCGCTTCTAAGTGAATTGGTCAAAGCATCGGCGATTTCTCTATCTATTTTAAAACCTGTCAAGAGAGTCCCTGCAGGGACCCCGCTATCAGGATTTTTGTTATCAAGTACAGGTTTTGATATGATCATATAGGGAACATCCCCAATGCTGACGACCCCCGAAACACCATTAAAAGAGTTTTTTTGGGAAGCAAGATATTTGTCGACAATTATCTCATTTTTAAAACTTTCACCAAGCATGTATTCTATCCGGCTGTCATCTTTCATTACGGCTGCAAATCTTACATTTTTTTGCTCATCTATCAGGGTAAAAAAATCAATATCCATGTCTTGTAAGATCTTTTTAGATATAAAAAAATCATTTTGATAGAAGTCTTCATCTTTCAGAAAATCAAATGTCTCTCCAGAAAGGGAAAATACAAGTGCAGCGGCAGTCTGTGATTCAGATGACTTATTGAATGCTTTTACTGACTGGACTATCTTGTTAGAGATCTCAACTTTTTCAATATCTGCATACTGTCGCAGAACGAAAAACTGCAGATAAAAAAACAATGATAAAATTATCGTCCCGAGTATGGATGCGACTATTAATAAAGTTTTTTTGCTTATGCCCATTACTTCTGGTGGCGATTACCGTGGTGATTGTAAATTACCATTTTTATTATATATTATTTTTTTATAAAAGATATTTTCAAATGAATGTGATTTTAATAAATGTTATAATATTTTAAAACTTTAGTGATTAAAATATGATATTTAAAGAATTTTCTAAAAAAGTCGATATGGCATTTCACAGGGAAGTTGCTGCTGAATGGGATAACTCTGGAATGATGATCAGCTTTGAAAGTATTCAGGTAAGAAAGATCCTTGCAGCCCTGGATATTACTGACAGAGTTATAGATGAAGCAATAGACCACAAAGTCGACCTTATTGTCAGCCATCATCCGTTGATATTTTCACCTTTAAAAATAATAAGCGACAGCAATATAACGGGAAAATCGATTATAAAGCTTATAGAAAATAAAATAGCAGTGTATGCAGCCCACACAAATCTGGATGCTATTCCCGGTGGTATAAATGATCTTATTGCAAAGAAAATAGGCCTGGTGGACCCAAAGATCATTGAACATGTCAAGGCTTATCCTTACGAGGAAGCTGAATATGATATATACAGGCCGGAAGGTGACCTTCCACGATATGGTATTGGCAGAATAGGCCATATCAAACCGACCGTACCTGCAGATAAGTTTATGAAAAGTATTAAAGACACTCTCGGGCTGAAAAACCTCAGATGGATGAGTGATGATGCAGTGTCTTCCCGGAAAATGATAAAAAATGTAGCAATAATAAATGGAAGTGCAAGCTCTATTATACCTCTGGTATTGTCTCCGACTTTCTTTTGCGATATGGTTATAGTGGGGGAACTCAATTATCATAATGCCCTGGAACTTATAGCCGATGGCAAATTTGTAATCGATCTCGGACATGGAGAGAGTGAGATGCTGGCAATAGATGCAATACATGATATATTATTAGATAATTTTAAAGATATCGAGGTAATAAAAAGTAAAAACTCTTGTAACTTCTGGAGGTACTATATTGAATGATTCAAATCTTGACCTTTTAGATATTGTGGAGCTGCAGTTTATAGAACAGTGTATCTTAAAAAAGGCCAGTGAGATCGCCAAATTACGAAAAAACGAAAAACTACAGAAACTTGAAATAGAGCTTAGTCGGTCACTTGAAGAATTTAATAGACTGACCGAACATTTGACAGGACTTGAACACGACAGGAAAAAGCTTGAAGACAAAATAGCCGGCAATAATGAAAAAATAAAGACAAATGAAGAAAAACTTTTCAGCGGTACCATAACAAGCTCTAAGGAACTGGTAAATTACCAGGAAGAAGTCAAACAGTTAAAAACTCATAATGAAGAGCTTGAAAGTAAAGAGCTGGAAGTCATGTTTTTAATAGATGAGGCAAAACCCAGGCTCTTGAAGGTGACAGAGACAAAAGATAAAATTTCTTCTGACATCCAGGCCATAAAGGATGAAGTCAGCGCCAGCACAAAAGACATTGAGGTGGGTGTAAATATCCTGAAAGAAAGACGCAATGATGTCCTTAAAAAGATACCTAAGGATATTCTTTCAAAATATGAGGATCTAAGACACAGAAAGTCAGGGGTGGCACTTGCTGTTTTAAAAAATAGTTTCTGTCTTGGTTGTGGACTTGAGATGCCCTCAGGCCAGGCCGAGGTGATGAAAAGCATGGATAAAATCTATAAGTGTCCCATGTGCGGAAGGATGCTTGTGCTGGAAAGGGATGGCATTGAGGAACTCAGGGCAGAGATAGGTGAGATCTAAGGTATGAAGTAATGGACCTGAATTTTGATTATCTGAAAATATATTTCGACGGTGGTTCGAGGGGCAACCCCGGGCCATCAGCAGTCGGTGCAGTGATATATGATAAGAATAATAATCTTGTCGACGAGCTAAGTGAGTTCATAGGGGACCAGACCAACAATGTTGCGGAATACACTGCCCTCGAAAAGACTTTAGAGCTTATTAAAAAATATAGGTTGAAATACAATATAAGAAGAATAGTCCTCTATACAGACAGTAAACTTCTGCATAACCAGTTAAAGAAGATTTGGAAACTAAGAGATGAGGACCTAAAAGAGATCTGTAAACGTATCGAAAGAAAACTAAAAGAATATGAGCTTGTAGATCTGCGTCTTATCCCAAGGGAAGAAAACATGAAAGCAGACAAGCTTGTGAACGCTGCACTTGATGCAAAATTAAAGGGCCTGTCAGACAGGACATTACTTGATCCTAACGGGATAAAGTTCGGCACCATAAAAGACTAAGACCTTAAAATCAGATAAAAAGATAATTTTTTTTATCCACTAAAAGAAACTGATTTTTATTGCATTTGATTTTTTAAAGCATTATTTCTATTATTATCCTGGAGTTAGTCGGGTGGTCGCCGATCCAGATCTTTTTCTGGATTGGAGGAAAGTCCGAGCTTCGCAGGGCAGGATGCCGGGTAACGCCCGGCGGTGCAGTGTGTAAATACTGCATCAGCGATAGTGCAACAGAAAATATACCGCCGGATATTGATTTATTTTTTTATCCGGTAAGGGTGAAATGGCGAGGTAAGAGCTCACCTGCAGCATGGCAACAGGCTGGAATTGAAAACCGCATCTGAAGCAAGGCCAAATAGGGAAGGTATAGGGTTGCCCGCCTTTCTTCCGGGTCAGGCCGCTTGAGACACTTGGTAACACTTGTCTTAGAGGGATGACTACCGCTGGTTGTGATTAATGCCTAATCGCAGTCAGTACAGAACTCGGCTTACAGGCTAACTCCAATAAATTTAAGCCACTACCAAGTCGAGATTATGAAGGAAGTGGTTAGTTACCTCCAGCATGATAAATCAGGTGTATGTGGATTTAACCAGATGAAGAATGGCTGGAAAGGTATTGTAGAAAAAATTAACTCAGGAAAGAGAATTAAAAGTGATGATAAAGAGTTATCTGATACTGTAATAAGCTGGCAACAAGAAGAAAAAGATTTAGCATTGATTTTAAGCCGAAAACTCGGAGTATTTGTAAATTCTGGAGAATCTAAATACAGAGGAAACTTAAGAGCCAGAATAGATGATGATAAAAAGATACTAATGGGAGAAAAATTACTTGTTTCCAATCTTAAAGTTCCCGATGCTGTATCAGATATTAAAATAAAAGCACTGTTTGAAAAAAGAACCATAGAGATGTCTGTAACATTAAGAGCACCTCAAGATAAAAAACTAAGAGGTCAGCTAAACTGGATAAATAGACAATTCGAAAATTGTAGAAAGAAAAACGAAGAGACCTTTACAAAAATACAAAATGAAATTCTTGTTGAATTAATATTAAAGAACACTAGTAAAACAGAAAGATTAAGCATAGATAGGATAGATGCTATCTAGGAAGAAATTAAAGATAGAGAGATAAAGGAATTTAAAGTTTTATATATAAAAGATTTTGGAAAAAGTTTTTCAAGTTGCAGAAAGTTTGTTGAAATAATAGAAGAAATGCTCATAAATTATTACAGTTGTGTTGTTCATTTTTTATCTAATTGGACACCGCCAGCTCCAAAGATTATAGATAATGATGGGAAAAATGCTATAAGTGCTAAAGATGAAAAAAATGATCCTGAGATAATTGTCAAATAAGGAGATAGAAATAGATTTAATAGCATAAAAAGTAGAAGGAGGCGTATATGACAAGCATAATTGACATCGAAGGAATAGGAAAAGAATACAAAAAGAAACTGTCAGAAGCAGGAATCAAGACAACCGAAGCATTGCTTAAAAGAGGTGCAACACCAAAGGATAGAAAAGAAATCGAGGAAGCTACAGGCATAGGACATAAGCTCATACTTGAATGGGTAAACCTGGCTGACCTATTTAGGATTAAAGGTATTGGAGAAGAATATTCAGATCTTCTTGAAGAAGCTGGTGTAGATACCGTAGTAGAACTAGCTCAGAGAGTACCTGCAAACCTACATGCTAAAATCCTTGAAGTAAATGATAAGAAAAAACTTGTAAGAAGACCACCAGCTTTGTCTATGGTTAAGGATTGGGTTGCACAGGCTAAAAAGCTGCCTAGGGTTATTGGGTATTAACTGATATTAAATCTCATAAAAATGGAAGGTCTTAACAACAAAACAGTATCATCTGTAATAGCCAGTCCTGACAAGCAAGTCATAAAACAGTTCTTTTCAAAATTTGAAAAAGAAGAAAATAAAGGGAAAGAAAGAGTTTGGGTCGATATTGATAAACCGTTAAAGCATTGTACTCTACATACATGCACACACTGTACTTATATTGTCTATAAAAAGGAAACACCCTATAAAGGAATAAATAAATTAAAGAAAAAAAGTAATTAATTTTAAATAAAAAATAGGTGAGATCATAAAAATGAAAAATGAAGAGACAGTAATTGATATAAAAATGCTTGTTAAAAAATATAAGGATCTTATTGCATTAGATAATTTGAATCTCCGGATCCATAAAGGTGAGATATTTGGATTTCTCGGGCATAATGGTGCCGGAAAAACCACTACAGTAAATATACTTACTACACTGCTTCCACCTACTTCAGGAAGTGCGGCTGTATGTGGATTTGATATTGATAAAGACAGTTAAAAGATTGATAAAAATCTTCAGCTCTGATTACATTATAAAATCTGTTTGTTTATAAAATACAATTATTAAAAATAATACGATTATTTTAATAGACCTGGAGAAAGTTATGAAAAAAAGCCAAAAAAATATATTAGAAATCAGCGTAGTAGTTCTTCTTGCCATAGTTATAGCATTAATAGCATTTTTTGCAATGCCACTTGGCAGATTTGTAAGCATAGTTATTTTTGTACTTGGATTTGTTCCAATATTGATTGCTTATATTTTTAAAATTAGTATAAAGAAAATGTTGCCTGATATTATTTTTGGTATTATTGATAATTTATTATTAATAATACCTGCCATAATCGGTGCACAACTTTTTGGTGCTGCAGGAGCATTAGTAGGAGCTGTTGTTGGAAATGCTCTATCAGATTCTATAGCAGGTATTTTTGAGGGTAGCTTATCTGGATGGTTGCATACAAAAGGAATTGATTCAACGCGTACTATACTTGGTTCATCACTTGGTAAAATGAGCGGTTGTTTGCTTATTGGAATTTTCTTAATCTTCTTTAAGTAAATTTACTAGTTAAAATGGATTTCTCCTGTTTTTTTCTTAAATCTCTATTTGGCTGGGCAAGGTAGTGAAATTTCGAACCTTTTTTTGAAAGAATTAGAAAAAATGAAGAGTTTTTTTAATAGTAATAAATAAAAAATTCAGTAAACACATTTTAAGGCAAATTGACCATTTCGTATTCTTCATTTCCAATTCCCATCTTTTTACCATAATCTAATTGCCACTTCCAATTTATACTTTTATAAACCGCATTAAATTTATCTGCACCAAATTGATTATTTATAAAATCAACTGAAGCCTTATCTATGGCAATTGGATCATCAGATAATAAAATTCCTATATCCTCTGAAATAGGGGCATTAGAAAGAAGATAGCAGTCACAACCTGGGGAAATGTCAATTAGGAAATTCATATAAAGAATCTTTCCCTTTTTTTGATTAATTATTCCCATTAGATATTCAATCATTTTTTCTTGTAATCCTTTTATTTCTTGAGGAACTTTGGGACCAATAGCTCCATATCTGCACATAGTTACACATTCACCGCATCCTATACAATTCTCACTTATAAAATAAATGCTATTTTCGCCACTATTGATAGCGTTATATCCACAATTCTCAATACATTTTCCGCATAAAGTACATAATTTTTCATTTACTTTGGGCAAGTATTCTGAATGCTGTAAAAATTTTCCTTTCATAGAAGCACCCCCCATTGCAATATTCTTGATAGATCCCCCAAAACCAGCCATTGGATGTCCGGTAAAATGAGTTGCTGCTATAATAAAGTCAGAGTGGAATATATTACTTGCAATATAAATTTCTTTAAAGTAGTTGCCATTGATTTTAAAAATTTCTTGATCTTTCCCAATTAATCCATCAGCAATAATTATAGGTGCTCCAATTGTCTCTGAAGTAAAGCCATTGATTTTAGCTGTTTCTAAATGATCTATCGCATTATGTCTTTTATGAGAATAAAGTGTGTTTGAATCTGTTACAAATGGAATTCCATCATATTCTTTTACCTTTGCAACAATTTTACCAATAAATGGTGTTCTGATATATGCATGTCCGCCTCTTTCTCCAAAATGCATTTTTATAGCTACTCTGTCACTTGTTTTAATAGATTCAAATAGCTTAGAACGGTCAATCATTGTTGCCATTCTTTCAATAAGACTTTTATCAGAATCTTTCTTTACATCAGTAAAATAAACCTTGCTTTTATTATCAGCTGATACTTTTTTCATAATTAACCATCCTGGAATATTAATGTTCTATAGAGAAATAATATGGGGAATTTATATTTTCAATATTTTAATAAATATTTAACTGCATTTATATTTAAAAATAAAAAGTTTACTAACTTTTTTATAAATTATAATCATTAAAAGACATAAGTAAAATTATTTATAAAATTCCTGAACTTATATTTAGCTTAGCTGGGCAAGGTAGTGAAATTTCGAACCATTTTTTAGAAGAATTATTTTATTTAAAAAATAGAATTGAAAGTGACTGATAGATAAATATATTTCCTGGATGCTGTAATTTTTATTTTTTTACTTTAAAAAACTCATGCTTGTAGCCACAATTTTTACATATATATGCTGTTCCTTCTGGACTGAACATCTCTGCACCAAAGCTTGCAGCCCATTTTAAGTTTAATTTTGTATTTACTTTTTTAAATTCAGTACCACTGCAAAGAAGACATCTTAACTGCTTTTCATTAATCATTACAAAATTTTCATCTTTCATTTAAAATCACCATCTCCTTAAATAAATAAGAGATATAATTTCTAATTATAATACTTAAAAGAATTAATGCTAATTTGGCTGGGCAAGGTAGTGAAATTTCGAACCTTTTTTTAAAAATAATAATTCAATTAAAAAGCTTATTACAAACTATTATTTATTGAACAATCTCTTCACCATCAATATCTGAAATATTTACTTTCCTGATTTTTTTCTTAAATAATAAAACTTTAGCAATCACTGGTCCAAGAATAGCTGAAATTATTGCCAGGATAACAAAAGATGAAAAAAGGGTTTCATTTATTAGCCCCAAACTAAAACCTATTTCTCCTACAGCAATTATTAAACTCAGTCTTGCAGAGTGTATAAATCCCATTGAAAGAGATTCTCTAGTATTTAATTTAATTAGTTTTGATGAAAAAAAGACGCCGATTACTTTTGAAAATATTCCAACTCCAATAATTGCAAAAAGTATTTCTATATTATTTAGATTTGAAAAGAGCTGCGGGATATCTATTTTAGATCCTACTATTATGAAAAAAAATGGTATAAAGAAACCATAGCCAAAGCTTGACAATTTTTTATCAAGAAGAGATGCCCTATGCGTTAACTCAGATATTATTAGACCGGCGATAAATGCACCTACTATCGAATGAAATCCTACCGTTTCAGATACAAAAGCCAAAATTACTAGAAGCGCAAAGGAAAGTCTTACCATCAGGGAAAAACGGGTATGTCTTGATAGTATTTTGCCAAACCTACTTTTTACTTTTATCTTTTTTAAAATAAACGGAATAATAAAAAGAACTAATACTAATAGTATAGAATAAATAAATGATGCTGTAAGTCTTCCATTTATAATGGTCAGGGATAATGCCAGAATAAAGATACAAGACTTTCATTTAAAAGGCTGGACATATCTAAAGATATAGATTTAAGAGAGTATGTCTCTGATCTTTATGAACACCTTGCTGCATCTGATCTTGCAGTAACTCAAGGTGGAGGCAATACTACTCTTGAACTGCTAGCATTAAAAAAACCTTTTATTTACTTTCCGCTTGTTGGACATACTGAGCAGGAAAATGTGGTAAGTCCAAGGCTAAAAAGATATAACGCAGGAATCAGGATGTCTTATTTAAATACTAGCCCTGAAATGCTTGCAGAAGAAATAGTAAAAAATATAAGTATAGAAGTAAATTATAAAGATGCGCCCTTAGATGGTGCTAAAAATGCTGTTAAACTATTACGTAGATTTTTCTAAATTATGGTTGGCTAGTCACACATGGCTGGACAAGATAGTATCAAGGCTTAATAACAAAGATTGTGATCATATAATAATTGCTATGCCTGAGGGCAAAATAATCATGTTAAAAATCAAATATGGGCGAAACCTTTAATTAGTCACTCTATTTTATTTTCTATCTGTTCTTCCTTTTTAATCTCTTTTGGTTCTTCCTCTTTTATTTTTAGATCCTTAATCTGTTTTTCATATTTTGATATCTGATCTTTTAGTCCTCCAATATCTATTTAGTTCACTCCCTTTCTTTAATTATTTTGTTATATTTAAAACAGCAAAAATATAATTAATATTTCTTACTGGAATTTTAGATCTCACCATCTTACAGGATAATTTAATCTTATATATGATCCTAATATCTTTAATTTATTGATTAATAATTTTATTATTCTATCCATGGTTTATTATTTCCTTTTACTGTAACTCTTTAAATAATAATTGATTTGATTAAAGGACTTCTCTAATACATCTTTAACATCTGTATATTCTTTTTTCTGAATTTCATTTTTTTCGTATTTTTCATTTAACCAGCGAAGCATCATTTCTAAAGTATAAGGTCTTGATCTATTGCTATTCCATCCTATAAGTAGTGCTATAACCAGTATTAATACTAGGAAGACAGTTGTAATTATTATCTCCTGAGATAAAATAATCGCATTATAGAAGTTATTTAGAATTTCCATTTCCTGTTTTCCTTTTAAAGCCGTTTGACTATAAAACTACACATACTTCCCACTTTTAACTCAGTTTTATAAATATATTGTATGAGCTATCTTAAAAACACCATCAAAAGATTAGTTTTTACCTGGTGAAAACAACAGTTTTATACCTGTAAGGATTAATAATGGCTTGAGCGCAGATCAAATTTTTAAAACTAGTTAGGTGCTTTTAATGATAAACTTTTTTCATGATGCTTATTTTGGCTGCCCCGAGCTACGAAATTTCGAACTACTTTTTAAGAATGCTAATTAAAATCAAGAATTCCAATTTCTATTAATAATAAAATTTCGAACCATTTTTTGAAGGTACTAAAGAATCTGAAAGACCTGTTTAATAATTAATAATATAAATGTTTATTTTTACTGCTTTCAATAGATAGCCAATATCCAAAATCTGACAAAAACCAAACTAATATATATAATAATACTATAATATTTATTCTTTAATTAATGTAAGGGAGGAATAAATGAATAACAATGCTAAAAACACAGGTCCAACTGGATTATCAATTACTTCACTTGTAACAGGAATTCTATCGTCTTTTCCTGGATGTGCTATAGCTGCAATAGTTTGTGGCGCTATAGACCTCAATAAACAAAAAGGTTCAAAAGAAATGAACATCAGTAAGGGCTTTGATATTACAGGAATTGTACTGGGTGCATTATCAATCGTTTTAGGAATTGTTTTTGTTATATTAGTATCTGTTGCAATAGCCCTTGGTTTCCAGTATTGGGATTTATGGGGTATACCTTTTCAGTCCTTTATGTAGCCCAAAAAGTCGAAACTTATAAATATACAGAGATAGATATTTTTTGTGATATAGTTTCTACTTTATTGGTATTAGGAAATAAAAGCCAGAAAAATATATGCTAAAAGGAGGTATATTTTATGTCAGACAAGAATGATTATCTAAAATCATATATCGGTAAAAAATGTAAAATAGATGTTACAGCTTTCTATTCTCCATTTTCGGGAACTATTACAAAATGTGAAAATGGCTGGATAACATTTGAAACAAGGGGGACAACAGAATTATTTAATATTGATAGAATAAATAGGATATCAATAAAGAAATAGTTATACATTCTAATCCATATTGCTGGCTGCCCCGAGTTGCGAAATTTCGAACCACTTTTTAAAGGAATTAAAGATTATAGTTGACCTAGCTGGTCATTGTATGCAATGTTAGAACCGAATTATTGAGTTTGGATAAGTATATTTTTATACCTGAATTGGGTTTTTAATATCAAAATTCTAAATTTAAAACAAATACTAAAATAATTCTAAATTTTATGTTATACTACTCCTAATTATTAATTAATTGTCTAAAACTATGAATAAGAATAATTCCTGGTTTAACAGACAATCACTATCTCGTCCAGTTCTTGTATGCTTTATTCTACTGCTGATTGCACTTGTATTTAGGATCATCGACATCTTTATATTACGGCTTGATGACAGACTTGGTGAAATAATTCTTTCAAAATCCCTTGGCTTTATACTGATAGTTGTATATCTCTATCTTGCAGGAAAATCTCTTTCCTATATCGGTGTTAACAAACATAAAGCAGGGCAAGCTTTCTTTATCGGTGGAGTAGGTATGCTTCTGATATTTTTTGCTGCCTGTGGTATTCAGCTGGCGTACCTTAATATAGCTGGACAAAAAGCAACCATAGCACTAACAGCTGCAGACCTCTATTCAGGCACAACAGGCAGCTCAGTCTTTTTTATTCTGCTTCTCCTTGTAGGAAATGTAATTAATTCCTTTATGGAAGAAGGGCTATTCAGGGGTCTTATGCTTCGTCATTTCCTTATCAAGTTTTCATTTCTAAAAGCAAACCTGCTTCAGGCAACCTTTTTTGCTGCCTGGCACCTTGTGCAACCTATTAAGCACTACCAGACTGGAACTACAGATCTTATGGGAGCCCTTATGGAATCTGTTGTGATATTTATAGGAAGTGGAATAACAGGTCTTTTATTTGGATACCTTTATTATAAGACGGGTAGCTTATGGACTCCCTGGATTGCACATTTTGTAAACAACACCATACTTAATTTTGTGTATATCCAGATGGATGGAGAGCTATATTCATTGCTTAGCATATCAAGACAGGAATTTATAATCCTGCTTGCTATATACTTCATTGGCTTTTTCCTTCTGGTTCTATGGACAAGACACTTTTCCAGAAGGTTTAATATGCAGCAGGTAAAACCTTGGAATAATAACTAATTACTATACAGAAATTATCTTCAGAGATTCATTTCACAAATATACCTTACTGCCTGCCCCGAGTTACGAAATTTCGAACCATTTTTTAAAAAAAATAGTAGAAATTAAAAATCTTCTTCAATCCTCTTTATGATATAAATTTACACCTAAATTCTTTTATTGATATAATTTTCCCTATTATTTTTCATCAATATAAAAATGAAGCAAAATTTAAGGAAAAAAGCTTTTATCTTATCGGTTTTTACAGTTTGCTATAACATCATTGAGGGAATTGTCTCAATTGTAGCAGGATTATTATCTAACAGTATTTCTCTTACAGGATTTGGCATTGATAGTTTCATAGAGTCAATCTCAGGTGCTGTTATGATCTGGAGATTTAAGAGGCAAGCTAAAATCAGTGAAGATCAAGAGGAAAGAATTGAAAGAATTGCTCAAAGACTAGTTGCAATTTCATTTTTCATATTATCGGCATATATCCTGTATGAGTCCATAATCAAGTTATATTTTAAGGAAATAACAGAACCAAGCCTGCCTGGCCTTATTATAATTATAATGTCCATCATTATTATGCCTATCCTATTTTACCTAAAATATAAAACTGGAAAACTGCTTGGAAGTAAAAGCCTGATTGCTGATTCAAAAGAAACCCTTGCATGTCTTTTTTTATCAATCGCAGTTCTATTAGGCATATTGCTTAACTTTTTCTATGGTTTCTGGCAAGCAGATCCAATTGCAGCTATTATAATCGCCTTATATCTTGTTGTTGAAGGGATTAGAACACTAAGAGAATAGAATTTTATTAAAACTACTGGCTGGGGAGGTAGGATTCGAACCAATAGTAAAAAATCGTTTTAAGCTCATTAATACCACAATCTTCCTGTTAGCCTGTTTTTGGCATTTGTGCTTACCGATGTGAGCATATTTTGCAGTAGCTAACAGGAAGATAGTGTACTCTTTTTAACTAGTCTATAAGCCGATTTCGTAAGCTTAAAACAATTAAAAATGTAGTAAAAGTTATAACAGAATGGACTTCCCCCCAAATATTGACACCGAAGAAAAGACAATAATAAAATGAAATCGGAGGTAAAAAAGATGGGGAGAAGAAATTTTAGCAAGGAATACAAGCTGCAGACAACCAGGCAGGTAATTGAAGAAGGAAAGCGCATTCCTGAAGTATCCAAAAGTCTTGGAATCACAGAGCAGACAATTTATCGCTGGTTAAGAGAATATGATAAGTATGGCGAAGAAGCATTCAAAGGCTTCGGTAACGCAAGAGTGGACAGCGAGTACAAAATTAAGCTTTTAGAGAAGAAGAACAAACAGCTTTTAAAGGAAAATGAAATCTTAAAAAAGTTCCGAGTCTTCCAAAAGGGAAGACAAAAGAGAAAGTAGAATTTATTACCAGTCATAAGAATATATATAGTATTCGGCTGATGTGTGGTGTTTTAAAGATTAGTAAATCAAGTTATTATTACTCGGTAAACAGAAAACCGACAAAAAGAGACATTGAAAATCTTGCGCTTACAGATATCATAAAAAGGATCTTTAGCCAGTACAAAGCAAGGTACGGATCAAAAAGAATATTAAGGGAGCTAAGAAGCCGTGGAATTTATGTCAATCATAAGAGGATTGAGCGTATAATGGCCGAAAATGGACTAAAAGCTAAGTATTCATGCAAAAGACACGGTCGTTACAGTAAAGCATATATGGCATCTTTTCACCCGAATTACTTGAATCGTGAATTTGATGTAAAAGAAAGAAATAAAGTATGGGTTGGAGATATTACATATATACCTACAAAAGAGGGCTATGAGTATCTTATGGCTTATCTGGACTTATTTTCCCGCAAAGTTGTAGGCTGGTCTGTAAATCGCCATCTGCGTGAACAACTTGCAATAGATGCATTAAATGATGCATTTAACAGAGAAAACCCTGGAGCTGGACTTATGGTCCACACAGACCGAGGGGCTCAATTTTTAAGCGACAGATATAATGCTCTGATCAAAAGAAAAGGTGCTTTTATCAGCATGAGCCGGGGAGGTAACCCCTATGACAATGCTGTGATGGAAGCATTTAACAAATCATTAAAATCTGAACTTGTAGATAAAAAGCATCCGTTTGAAACAAGAGAGCTTGCCCGGAAAGGAAATATTTGAATATATTGAGATGTTTTATAATCCGATACGATTACACTCAGCATTAGGCTATAAATCACCAATAGAGTTTGAAAAGATGCATCTTAACTCAAGTATCTACTCTATGTGTCCAGTAAATGGGGGATAGTCTGAGAATCCTAACTTTCAAACTGGACTAGTTTTTGGGGGAAAGGTCAATTCACCAACAATTTTTAGTTGATAAAAACGGGAACTATGCTTAAAATAAAGTTCGAAAAGGTTGGTGGGCTGACACCATTAAGAATCCGAAAGATTCTTCTTTATTTTTTTTATGGTAAGGTAATTTTTATAAAAACTACACAATTCAAAGAAAAATACGGGCAGTACGCGTTGGTCGCCGGAGGCTCTGACGGATTAGGCTCCGCTTTTGCAGAGGCGATTGCGCGGCGGGGATTGAACTTGGTTTTAATTGCGCGTCAAGAAGATCGGCTGAAAGCGACGGCGGCCCGGCTTAAAGAAATATATGAAATCGATGTAATTTCTATTGCAGCGGATATGGCAGATTACGAAAATGTGAAAAAATTGATTAGCACTCTTAAAGTTTCAATTGGTTTACTTGTTTATAATGCTGCATTTGCTCCAATTGGTTTATTCGAAAATACGAGCGAAGATCATTTGGCTCTTTCCATAGCTGTAAATGTAAAAGCACCGCTGCTACTCACAAAACTTTTATCTGCGTCGATGATACAGCAAAAACGAGGAGGCATTGTGCTGATGTCATCTATTGCCGGGGCGCAAGGCAGCCCGAACCTTGCGGCTTATGCGGCAACAAAATCATTTAACGCCATTTTAGCCGAAGGTCTTTGGAAAGAACTAAAGCCGCACGGAATCGATGTACTTGCCTGCTGTGCCGGTGCAATTCTCACTCCTGGCTATCAGCAAGCTGAGAAAACCAAACCAGCGCCTGGAACGCTGGAAGCCAATGAAGTCGCTGAACAAACATTGAATGCTTTAGGAAGAGGTCCGATTATAATTCCCGGAGTAATAAATAAAATCGGCCGTTTTATACTTACGCGGTTATTGAGCAGAAAAGCCGCAATTGATATAATGTCGAAAAACACCGGAGGTTTGTCATGAAGTTGTTTTTAGGTTTGATCACCCCATTAGTCGCATATGTAGTTATCACTCTTTTACACATCATCATCCCAGTTAAAAGAATTAAGGGATATGTAAAAAATGAAATAACAGGCGAATTAATGAATTACAGGACCAATGGAAAATTTGTTCTTTTGACAAGTATTCTCATTTGGTTTCTGCTTGGGTATTTTAATATAGTTCCATACGTATGGTTGTATGAAACCCGATGGTTAGGTTTTATTGGCGCGAGTGTTATCGGATTAGTATATTCTTTTTACATTGTTTTCAAATATCCATCTACCGGTAAATCTTTCTTTGCTGATTTTTGGTTTGGCAGAGTAAAAGATTCGCAGCTCAAAGACGGCCTTATTGATGCAAAGATGTGGTTTTATTTAATTGGCGCTGTCATGCTTCAATTGAATGTTCTTTCTTATGCGGCGTATCATATAATGAATGTCGAAAATATAAACTATGGTTTTCTTCTCGGCTGCGCAATGTTAACATGGTTTTGCTTTGATTATCTGATATTCGAAAAAATCCATTTATGGACATACGATTTTATTGCTGAACGCGTTGGATTCAAATTAGGATTTGGCTGTCTTGCGTTCTACCCTTATTTCTATTCTGTCTCACTTTCGTTTACCGCTCATCTTCCCAATCCCGGTCATCCCGTATGGCTTACAATCCTCTTTGGGGCACTCTTCCTCTGCGGCTGGGTGTTTACACGCGGCGCAAATATGCAGAAGTATTTCTTTAAAATTACGCCTGGCAGAAAATTCCTTTGGATAAAACCTGAAGTACTTAGCGACGGTAAACTCAGCCTGCTTGCTAATGGATTCTGGGGCGCAAGCCGTCACATCAACTATCTTGGAGAAATTATACAGGCTATAGCCGTAGCCCTTGTCTTAGGCTACTCTGGGATTTGGATGGTGTGGCTGTACCCGGCTTACTATATAGGTCTTATGCTAACCCGCCAAGCCGATGACGACAAAGTTTGCAAGGCAAAATACGGAGAGCTTTGGGATCAATACACCAAGAAAGTGAAATACAAGATTATTCCTTTTATATATTGAGTGTGGGTGGGATAACAACTAAAGCAGAATACGTAAAAAACTTTGAAGGCGTTAAAATGTATATCTCAGATTTGTGTTGTTAAGGGTAAATGGGTTCTTTACAGAGCTAGTTGAAAATCGCATTGCCTTACTCACGAAATGTAAAAATTGCAAAGTTTTACAAATCTCAACTAGCGATTTTCAACTATCAGCGGAAATAACCCAGGATTTTTAGATCATAATCCCGGTATCGGCGTAGTAGTTTATACTGGCGCCAAGGACTTGAATCTCAACAAATGCTCAGTCTTCAAGCAGTGAACTGATGCGCGTCCAATGATGTCCAGATGGCTGCCCAGAGCTTACAATATCAAGAACTTTTAAAATCAATATTAAAATCGAATATTAATTGATCTATTTGGCTGCCCCGGGTTGCGAAATTTCGAATCTTTTTTTGAAGGAATTGGCATATTTAAGAGGTCTTTTAAATCTCTCTTAAATATTTCTTGAATTTTATATTTTTATCAGGCTTTTTTAGCTGATAATCTTAGGAGTATCATAGTAGCTATTAGTATTACCTTTTGAAAGAAATTATTAATATTAAGAGGATTTTCCAATAAATTCATAAGACCAGATTTTAAAATCCAGTCTATTTTACAGATTAAAAAATATTATACTAAAAAAAGAGGCCCCAGATAATGAGACCTCTTTAAATCTTATCTTTTAGTTAGTAAAACAATCTTTATCATTGATTAATTAAACCCTACTACACCTACACCATCAGGAAAATGCCAGCTTGCCCCAGGGTCTCCCTGTGGTCCTGTATCTCCCTTTTCACCTTTCTGTCCGATAAACACCAGTGTACCTGTTGGAGCTTCCCATAGAAAGTCTGCTTCTTGGATTACTATTGTAGTCTGGCCATTTATTATGGTTATCTCTTCAACATATCTTGTTGTTGCTGATGATGTGGAACTCCATGGGCCCTCAAGGCTGTCTGCATACAGTCTTGTTACGGCTGGAGAATCATTGCTTCCTGATAGCATAAATGTGGGTACAAGTATTCCTGTAGCTGCAACTACTATTGTTATAAGAGTTATTATAAGTATCTTTTTTCTTAACATTTAGTTTTCACCTTCTTTGGTAAAGATTTTTTGATAGTGCTAGAATGGATCAGTAAACTGTCTTGGCCCACTTCCTGAAGGACCCTGCGGCCCCTTGTCTCCTGTGTCTCCCTTACTACCTGTAAAGAACACAAGTGTGCCTTGTGGCGCTTCCCACATAAACTCCACTTCATCTATGTATATTGTCATCTGGCCATCTACTACTGTAATCTTTTGGACCCATCTTGTATCTGGCGTAGAAGTGTTGCTCCATGGACCCTCAAGGCTGTCTGAATATAACCTCGTAACTGTTGGGCTATCCCCATCTGTAGCATATATCATGCTTGGTATAAGGATACTTAGTAGTATTACTGTTGTGGAAATAATGATTGCGATAGATAGTTTCTTACTTACCATCTTTCACCTCCTTTGGGGGTATATAATTATTTTATTATATATTATTAATTGCAGATTTAAAGAATAAAAAGATTAAAAATGGACTTTTTTATAAAGGACATACTTTGAAATAAAGAAATTTAGTAAAGCATGCATTGTTGATGCAAAGAATTAACATATTTTATGCAGAAGTTAGTACTGGCTGCCCCGAGTTACGAAATTTAGAACCGCTTTTTAAGGGAAATCCTTAGGCTTAGGAAATTTATATTTTAATCAGAGAATTACAAATCAACTAGATTCAAAATTCTAAAACTTCAGAGTGGTTTCACTTTATTAAAAAAACCTTTTTAATTTATATGTGAAAGAGTAATATTAATTTTTATAATTAATATAAATAAGACTTTTATAAAAAATAGGTTGCTTTATAGATTTAGCTAAACAAAAACTTATATCTAAAAAAGGAAGTACTTTTGGAAAAAATACTATTTGGAAATACAGACCTTATTGTAAGTAAAGTAGCTATGGGTGGTATTCCAATAATGCGATTAGATAAAGATAGGGGTGTAAAAGTAATTGATGAAGTTTTAAATATGGGAATAAATTTTATAGATACTGCTCATGTTTATGGAGATAGTGAAGAAAAAATTGGAGTAGCCATAAAAAAACATAAGAGAGAAAATCTTGTTTTAGCCTCTAAGTCACCTGCGCTTGATAAACAAACTTTCCTCTCTCATCTAAATACAAGCTTGAACCGTCTGGGTGTAGACTATATTGATATATACCAACTGCATGGAGTTAACTCAAAAGAAACCATGCAGAAGGTTATGGGAGAAGATGGAGCATATTTTGGACTAAAAGAAGCTGTATCAAGTGGTAAAGTAAGATATTTTGCATTTAGTTCCCATAGCTCTCATATAGCAAAAAAATTAATGCGTACTAAAAAGTTCCAGATTGTACAAATCCCATTTAATTTTGTAGATATTGAACCGGAAGAAGAACTAATACCTTTAGCATATAAATTAAAGATGGGTGTTATTGCAATGAAGCCTATGGGAGGAGGTATATTGCAAGATGCGAATTTGGCCTTTAGATACTTGGCACAATTTGAAGGCATCGTACCAGATCCTGGTGTTGAAAAAACAGAGGAAATGGTGGAGATTGTAAAAATTATTGAAAATCCCCGGCCATTGACTTTAAATGAAAAAAAAGAAATTAAAAAAATAAGAAGAGAACTGGGAAATCAATGGTGTCATCGTTGTGGTTATTGCATGCCATGTGATAAAGATATCAATATACAGTTAGTTTTAGTTACTAAAAGCACAATAAAAAGGATGTCATTTGAGACTGCCACTAATTTTTTAGAACAGGCTATAAAAAAAGCAAAAGATTGCACAGAGTGTAAAAAATGTATTAAAAAATGTCCTTATAATTTGGATATCCCTGCACTTCTTAAAGAAAATGTTATATTATGGGAAAATTATAAAAATGAATTCCTAAATAGTAATATTTAAATACTCCAAGGATATTATCACAACTTGCTTCATAATAAAATTTTTAGAAGACCTTGTACCTTTAAACATACTTCATCCTCATCACCCAGTACTAATGCATTGCAGTGGTTTTCTATAGGCGTCAGGATAGTCTTTTTAAGTTTGCTTTGTATTTATTATCCCAAATGATATTGTCAGATAACAACTTTTTGTGGCCACGGGACACGCTTTGCCTGAGTCCATAATGTGTTGATGTAACTTAGAGCGAAGTGATTTTGTACTAGATGAAGCCAAAACGCACCCGGCTCTGTGAGTTCAAGATACCCCTCTTTTTGTACTGCAAATCCTATCATTTCCAAGACTCTAAATAAGTGGCTAGCTTTACGGGTTTCTTTACCGAAGTATGCTTTGAAGCAGTCCAGTGGTATTCTTGTATCATAAAATCGCCAGTATAACCACCACCAATTAGACATCTCAGCAGTAAACGACATTCTCAGGGCAACTGCTGTACGTCCTTCATGCATTGCATTTATCCAGCTGTCAAGATCAAATGTGTTTATCACAAATTCGTCTGGCAGGTGTGAACCAGCACCAGGACCAATACCTATATAGCTGTCCCTTGTAACTGAAGAGTAACGGGGAACATCGCCACGTTTGAATCCCCACACAGATACTCGTTTGAAATCATTTTCCATACACCACTTTGTGATTGCCAGGTAATGTGACCTGCGGACTTTAAGGTTTGGCATACGCACTGATGTCAGGTTTAGATATTTGCCAATCGATGTATAAGGAAATGTAAAAAGAGGATATGTTGTTATCTGGCTTGCTCCAAGCTCTGCAGCTTTGGCAAGATCATCAGTCACATCACCTGTTGTCTGGCTAGGCAAAGCAAACATAAGATCCACGTTAACAGAGGCAAAGCCACCATTTACAAGCAGGGTAAGTGCATGCTCTGCTACAGCCGGCTCATAATTGCGCCCAATAATCTTAAGGTTCTCAGAATAGAATGATTGCACACCAAGTGAAACAAGCGAGATGTCTGCATCATGGAGCTTCTGTATGGTTACAGCATCCACATCAGAAGGATTTGTCTCAATACATATATCACCCGTCAGGCAGAATTTTTTACGTATGAGTGAAAGTATCTCTGCTACACTATCCATCGCAAGCGTTGGAGTGCCACCCCCGATATAGATACTCGTTATTTTGGCAGGCCCAATTTTATCAGCCCACCAGTCCACTTCTGCAAGTGCAGCCTTTGTATAGGGGCCTACCAACATTTCATCATAGGATACTTTGGTATAAGGGCAGTACGGGCAACAATTACGGCAGAATGGTACATGCAAATACAGCGAGGTTTGTCTTATAGGAGGTGGTGTCCAGTCCTGTGGAGGTGGATCAAAGTGCCACTCTTGTTTATGGCCAATAAGACAGCGTCGTATGGCGCGGGTTATAGTTTGCGACAATATATTGGCACACCTACTCACAAATATCTCCTCATTCCTACTAAAGCACTTGGCTTAAGACGCCTAAACTCTGTAATCTCGGTGCAGGCCGCATAACCGCAGTCAACACATGTATTATCTGGCGCACGACAGCAAACATGCTCACCATCGACATCCGCTACACAGGTAACAGCTAAACGCCTGGTCCAGTTGCCTGACTTTAGCGCGAGAAGTCCAGCTCTGGAGTTGATTACTGGCAGTCCTATCTGCATATAACCAAGAAGACGATCAATTATCGGTGCACGCTCCTTGGCTGTCAAAAACAGCTCATCATATCCATAATATGGTGTATGAAAATAGAACATTACACCAATAATAGGAAACTTTGTTTTACTGACCCATTGTAAAAATGGTTCAACGCCATTGCTGGTGTTTCTATCAATGACATATATTACTGCAATCTTCCTGTCTTTACTGCTACGGACTGCTTGTTCGACTTGATGGAAATGGTTGCCTCTCCTTAACTCGAAAGTACCAGGAAGTCCATCCATACTTACCCAAATAAAATCAGCTGAAATTTCTAGTCCAAGTGTTCCGTTTGTATAAACGTGAACATGGAAAAACCCCAGCCTTTTTGCCTCAATAACTGCATCCTCCAGAGTATGTATTCCATCACGCCACAGCATTGGCTCCCCGCCGCTAAAATACAACTCACGGAATCCGCGTTTACATGCATTTCCCATAATGTCGAGTAGCTGATTCCATGTCATGTCAGGACGGCTGGTATTTGAGACTTTACAGCCACGGCATTTAAGGTTACAGCGATCTGTTAGCGCAATACCATAGAAGAGTGGTTCCAGACGCCGCAGTATTATAAAGCGCCAGGCAAACCGGGTGTAGAATGCAGCCCTTTCCCATTTAGTTTTTTTGTACCTGATATTAATATCTTTACTGCTAAAGAGCTGTTTCATATTACATCATTCAATTTACATTTATTGATTATACCGTCTTATTAGACGTTTTTTAAATATAAAGGATTTTTGAGGTAAATATTTGTAAGTGCTTGTCGTATCATTGTATACATTGGTTCGAAAATTCACTACTCGGAGCAGCCACTTCTAATTGACTTTTAATAAACATCTTAAATTATAATCTCCTAATACTAATGCATTACAGTTGTTTTTCTATTAGTGTAAATTTATGAATCGTAGATTTTTTAGATTTTTTCAGATTGTTAGTATTCTAAGAAACTATAGATGTATTGTCTCATTTATCTTTATCTTTAATATTAATTATGGATTGGGTTTAATATACCGGCGTAAAATCAAGTTAGATACTATAGTTTTGCTAAGAATTGCCGATATTATTATATAACTATAATGAGATTCATATAAATATAAGGAGATGTTTTGAGTGAGGATCACAAAGAAGATCTTTAATGATCTTGCCATCTGGATGATAGGTTTTGGAATTATTATTGGAGTGGTATTTCCATTTTTTACTCGTATATTCGGTGTAAAGCCTGAAATAGCTTATTCTTTGGGATTTTTCTTAGCCTGCATAGGAGCAGGGATAATAGTAGGTGCAGTAAATATAATATTATCAAAAGCAGTAATAGCAAAAAAATTAAGATTGATGATCTCAAGGATGCGCATGGTCCAGGATAATTTGATAAAAATCACAAAAGGAGGCAGCCTGGAAGACTGTACTCCTGAGAAGTGTCACATACCTATTGATTCCACTGACGAAATAGGAGAAAGTGCCGGTACATTTAATAACCTGGTTGATGTACTATCAGCATCCTTATCTGCTGAGAGGACCATGCAGGACTATACAAAGATGCTTGTAAGTCAACTTGAACTTGGATTACTGACAAAAAGTGCATTATCTTCGATCTTAAAAGCATCAGGCTCTGATGCAGGTTTGATATTTATCGAAAAAGAGGGAGAGCTTATTCCCATTGAAGCTTTTGGCATTAAATATCCTGAAAAACTCTCCAATCATTCCACAATTATTGAAGTATTTGGAACTAAGATCCAGAAGATAATGGAGGTCCCCGAAGATATAGTCATCGATGGACTGCTTGTAGATTTTAGGCCAAAGACAATAATTATTGAACCTCTGATATATAATGATATACCTATAGGAGTCCTGGTTTTAACATCCGTAAAGAAGTATAGTTGGGAAAGTGTAAGCCGTGTCGGAATGTTTGCACAAAATCTCTCACTTGCTATGAATAATGCAATAATCCATGAACAGATGCAAAAGCTTGCTGCCATAGATCCATTGACCGGACTTCTGAACAGGCGCTATGGTATGATCCGTCTAAGAGAAGAATATTCAAAGGCTGTCCGTTCTGAGGGCTCCCTTGGAGTCGTGATGTTTGATATAGATTTATTTAAAAAGGTCAATGATACTTATGGGCATCTTGCTGGAGATAGGGTGCTTGTCCATATCTCAAGGCTTGTTAGACCTATCCTTAGAGAGGGGGATGTCCTAATGAGATACGGCGGAGAAGAATTCTGTGCTATCCTTCCCGGAGCTTCTGTGGAAGATTCACTGAAGATGGCCGAAAGGATAAGATTTGCAGTTCAGGAAGCCAAGGTCACCTATTCGGAATTTGAGATCAAGATCACTTTGAGTCTTGGTATTTCATCTTATCCCGAAAAAGACATCAAACATGAACAGGAACTTCTTGCGGCTGCTGATGAGGCCCTTTATATCTCTAAAGAATCAGGAAGGAATAAAAGCACAATTAAGTAATTATAATAAGTTTTAATCGCCCCTAAACAGTTCAAACAAAACATCACATATGCAAAGTCCTAAATTTTTCAAAATGTTAAAATATTCCTGTTCTCTTTAATATACTGCGTCAGAACCGCACCCATCGGTTTTACATCTATGCCCAATTCCATAAGATCCTGTGCGACTCCATACATATTTGCGCATGTTATACAGGCTTCGAGCTTGACTCCTGATTCTTTTATTTTCTTTAGATATTCCTGGAGTTCATAATCGTGGCTTATCAGATGTGCCGAAGGTCCCCAAACTATAAATGTTATATCGTCCCACCAATCATGCAGCCTTGAATTCAAAGTGTACATGAAGACCATCTTCAGAGCCACATCTCTATCGTCGCTTGTCCAAATGATGACTAATTTATCTTTATTTTCGTCCAAAATAACTCCCTGCTCCTTATTCTTAACTTTTATTCATTTTAATAATATCATAATTTAAATAGCATTAATAAGTGTCGCTGATTTCTCAATGATGATATAATTAACGAGATATTTCCGGCCGATTCTACCTATTTTAAAATTTTATTACATAATTTTTAAAAAATAATGAAGATCAAAAAGTAAAATGGAAATTCTTAGCATTTTTTCAGCATTTGGGCTTTCAGCAAGTGCAGGGCTAAATGCATATATCCCCCTGCTTGTTGTTTCACTCCTGGCAAAGTATACAGACCTGATCAAACTAAATTCTCCATGGGATGCAATGACTTCCTGGTGGGTGATCGGTACATTGATCTTTCTTGTAACCATTGAAATAGTTGCAGATAAAATTCCAGCAGCAAACCATGTCAATGATATAGTGCAGAGTTTTATACGGCCAACTGCAGGTGCCATAGTTTTTGCGGCAAGCATGGGTAACATTACCCAAATAAACACAGTCCTGGCTCTGATTGCCGGTCTGTTTATTTCGGGCGGTGTTCATGCTGTAAAATCACTGGCAATCCGCCCGGTCGTTACAGCAACTACCGGAGGAGCCGCTAACATCCCTGTGAGTGTTGCTGAAGATGTTACCTCTGGTACGGTATCCATTCTTTCGGTGATCATACCTGTTATTGCTGTATGTTTGTTGGTCATAATCATTGCTATTGTGATATTTTTGTTAATAAGAAGAAAAAATAGAAAAAAAAGATCAGGCTCTTTGATAAAAGAAAAAACTCCTCATATCTGATATTAATAGCTAAGGAAATCTATAAAATATTAAGAAATCAAAAGTAGCACTTAAATATTATTCATAATAGTAATATAGTAATACCAAGGAACTAAGTAATACTTTTTTAATTCTGCAGTTTAAAAAGAATATTCGGTATTTGATTTGTTATATCAGAACAGAAAATGCCTCCCAGGGTTATTAATTTGATACACATTTTGATAAATTATCAAAAATTTTTGGTGATATAAAAAGGAAATAAGAAAAGGATATTTGAATGGAAAATGAAACGAAGATCACCTATTACGGGCAGTCCTTATTTGTCCTGGAATCAGCAACCGGTATTAAGATCGGTATCGACCCGTATAATAAATTTACAAGACCCGACCTCCCTGATGTTTTAGCGGAAATAGTTTTAGTCACCCATAAGCATCCCGACCACTCAAATGTCTCATTATTTAAAGACGATCCGTCAGTGATAAAAAGTCCCGGCACAGCAAACGCCAGAGGAATAACCATAGAGGGCTTTCTTACAAACCATGATAATTTTAGAGGTTTATTGAGGGGAAAAAATATTATATTTAAATTTGAAGTCGATGGTATTGTTTTTGCCCATATGGGGGACATCGGCCAGGTACCGCCTGACGAGATAATAAATAAGTTATTAAATACAGATGTCTTAATGATACCGATAGGAGGGATATTTACTATCGATTATAAAAAAGCTTATGAGATCATAACTTCTTTTAACCCAAAAATTGTAATTCCCATGCATTACAGGGAAAAAGATTCAAAATTAAAGATACTCGATACTTTAGATAACTTTTTAGATCTTGCCAAAGACCATAAAACAATGGGGCACTCAGTAAGTATCAAAAAAGATGATCTGCCCAAAAAGACTGAAATATGGGTCATGAAATCGAGGTAAGTAATAAAAATAATAACAAATAATCTGATTTCCAAAAGTAATATTTTTTGTCTTTGCTACAAAAATTGAGTAAAATCTAACAATGAGCAAAGATAAGTCAAAAGAGTTAGTAAATATATTCAAAAGATATCCAGCTCTAAAACTTCCAAAACATACGCTAAGAAAATAAAAAAACCAGAAGACTTTTTTAAAAAGGGGACCTTTATTATGAAATACAGGATGATGGGTAAAACAGGGTATAAGGTATCTGAGATCGGATTTGGCACCTTACAATTCGGGGGATTCTGGGTTTCCCAGAGTGATGATGACTCTACCAGGGCTCTGGAGGCTGCTGTTGAAAAAGGGGTAAATTTCATTGATACAGCTGCAGAATATGGCTTTGGCAGAAGTGAAAGAATAATCGGAGAATTCATCAAAAATGTGGACAGGAGAATATATGTCGCCACCAAATCATATCCTCTGCCGGGCCCCTGGCCACCCTCGCCATACAGCAAGGCTGAAGAACGTTATCCGGAAAGCTATATAAGAAACAGTGTCGATGACAGTTTAAAAAACCTCGGGGTCAGTAAGCTGGATATACTTCTGCTGCATACCTGGACCCGTGCCTGGAACAATGACCCGACTCCCCTTAAAATACTTGAAAAGTTAAAGAACGAAGGGAAAATTGAAAATATAGGGATATCGACCCCCGAACATGACCAGAACAGTGTAGTTGACCTGATGAGGAACGGGCTGGTCGATGTCGTGGAAGTCATCTACAATATTTTTGAACAGGAGCCCGTTGCTGAATTTTTGCCGACTGCGCAAAAGTATAATATCGGCATAATCGGCCGGATGCCCTTTGATGAAGGGGCGCTTACCGGCAAATACAGGATCGATACAGTATTTGAAGAAGGGGATCTGAGGAATGTCTATTTCAGGGGAGACAGGTTGACCGAGACTCTGGAACGTCTGGAGAGAGTCAGGGAAGATATAAAAGACACAGGGTTGACCCTCCCTCAGGCTGCACTGCTGTTTGTATTGAACCAGCCGGCAATAAGCACAGTCATACCTGGTATGAGAAAGATAGAATATGTCTTAGAAAATACTGCAGTTTCGGATATGCCGCCATTATCGCAGGTGATCATCGAAAGGCTGAGAAAGCATAACTGGCTGAGGGCCTACTGGTACCCGGAGGAGATCGAGTAAGGCTGTTGTTCGTGAGTTTTATTAAGTTTTTTGCAGGGTAAGATTTATATGGAAAAAGAAGATATCATCTGTCCAAATTGCAATTCAAATAAGGTCGTTCCTATCTTTTATGGAGTGCCCGGGACCGGTCCATCAGAGAAGGAAAAAGCTAAAGAGCCAGAGCATTTAGACTTTATTTATTCACCGGATAATCCGCAATGGCACTGTAATAACTGCGGGTATGAATGGTGATTATCAATAAAATCTTTAAGGAAGCATGGGAGCCATGAGAATATCGTTTTACGGCGCAGCCAAAGAGGTAACAGGCAGCTGCTACTGCATAGAAGCAGGCGGGAAGAGGATCCTGATAGATTGCGGAATGCAGCAGGGCCAGGAAGAAAAAGAAGGCCAGGAACTGCCTTTTGAAGCAGGGGGCATTGATTTTGCCATATTGACGCATGCACATATCGACCACAGCGGCAGGCTGCCCCTGCTTGTCAAGAAGGGCTTTGGGGGAAAAATATATGCGACTGAAGCGACATGTAAGCTGATCACAATAATGCTCAAGGATAGCGCAGGCATCCAGGAAGCTGATGCAAAATGGGAAAACAAAAAGGGAAAAGGTTCCGGCAAAGAGGAAGTCTTTCCCCTCTATAATATGTCTGATGTCGAGAAAACATTGAAGTGCCTGATACCCTGTGAGTACAACAGGGTGATGGAATTAGGAGAATCTATAAAGTTTGATTTTATCGATGCCGGCCACATCTTAGGCTCAGCATCTGTCGAGGTATTTATAAGCGAAGGGACCGTTTCTAAAAAAATAGCCTTTTCGGGAGATATCGGCAATATAGACCAGCCTATTATAAAGGATCCGGAGTATATAGAAGGAGCAGACTATGTCGTCATGGAGGCTACCTACGGCGACAGGGACCATGTGGAAAATGAAGATTACCTGTCAGACCTGGCAAAGATAATCGATGAAACGCTATCAAGAGGCGGTAATGTCATAATACCGTCTTTTGCAATAGGGAGGACACAGGGACTCTTATATTTTATACGTGAGATAAAGGAAAAGAGACTGGTCAAGGACCCTGGTTTCCCTGTCTATGTCGACAGCCCCCTCGCATCTGAAGCTTCGGACCTGTATGACGATGACCTGGACATCTATGGCGACTGGCAGACCAAAGACATTCTCAAAAAAGGCTTAAACCCTATCTCATTTCCCGGCCTGACCTTTACTGATTCGGTCGAGGACTCAAAAGCACTGAATTACGACACGACTCCAAAGGTCATTATTTCATCGAGCGGTATGTGTGAGGGGGGCAGGATAAGGCACCACCTGAAGCACAATCTCTGGAGAAAGGAATGCTCGATAGTATTTGTAGGTTTCCAGGCTAACGGGACATTGGGCAGGATCCTGCTTGAAGGTGCAGATAAAGTGGTCATCCATGGAAAAGAGATCCCGGTTCTGGCTACAATCTATAATTTCACCGGATTGTCTGCCCATGCAGACAGAAAAGGATTGTTAAAGTGGATAAACAGTTTTGATAAAAAACCTGATAAGGTATTTGTCGTCCATGGGGAGGAGTCTGCCTGCGATGCATTTGTCAGGTCCTTAAACGAGATTGGTTTTTCAGCAGTCGCCCCCGACTTTAAGGCTATCTATGATCTGGAAAACGGTGAGTTGATCGATCCCGGCATCGAGGCAGGGCAGAACTGACCTGACCCGGGACTTAGAGAGGAACTATTCAAAACGCACAGGAATTTCAATACTGTCATCATTTTCAGGCAGGCCTGACGGATTGTCTTTTTCCAGCACAAGGATGCCTGTAGCTGTATCGGGTTTTTTAAATTCGAGCTCTGACCTGAACGGGACAAAATCTTCGGTCATCCATTCGCCCTGGGCAGTTGCATAATATTCCGCTATTACATTTCTGTTTGAATCCAGAAGCTTAACTGGAAAACTTGCTTCAAAAAACCATGTACCCCTGGCTTCGCCTTCAATTATAAGGGGGCTCTGCACCAACTGGTCCGCTACAGGTTTTGTGACTCTTATCTTATCTGCATGAGTATCCGTTGAAGTGGTTTCAATGACTTGAGTTGTAGTTGCCTCAGTCTCAATGGCTTCTGTTGCAGTGGCCTGCTCTTTTTCAGTTGTTGCCTGTGGGGCCAGGTTCATGCATGAGCTTACTAAAATGATAAAGATTGTGATAATGCTCGTAATTGTGACTGAAATAATAGTGACTTTCATTTTCATTGTTTACCTCTCGATTGGGCTAAAAAATAACTTTTTAAGATGATGTCCTTATTTTAGTCCTATCGCAAAAAAATAAAAGTATCATTTATTTTGAAAAAAAGAACTATTTGGAAAAATAAAATAAAAAAGAATAGCAAGTATAAAAATACGCGCATAAATTTGTTTACACTTATTTTGTTGGGATCTGTTTTTAAAATTGATTGAATTCTAAAATAAATAAGATAATAGTTTATTTTTTTAAAAGGTGTAAAAAAGTTTACATAATTTTGTGTATCTTTATTTCTCTCTCTATTATTAGTATTTACCTTGATTATTAAATTAATAACAAGTTCTGCCATTTTTTTTTGAGAGTAGCCAGAATGCTTAAAAACTATCTTATCACAAGACTTCTCTTGTTCAGTTCTTATTAGAGCATAAGCTATATAAGCAAAGGGGTTAAAAAAAAGCATATCTCTAAAAATTATTGCAATCCATCCAATTAAATTGTCTCTTCTTTTTATATGACACAATTCATGATGAATTAAAATTTCTTTTTCACAAAAATCTAGTTCATTTAACAATTTATTTGGTATAACAATGTTTTGTTTTTTTATACCTATAACAAAAGGGGAAAAATTATTACCATGAGTTAAGATTAAGGAGGTTGTTTTTATTTTAAATTTTTTTGAAAAGATATCTATAATACTATAAAGAATTGGAAGTTCTGCAGGATACTTTCTTTCAGTTTTCGCTATTTTTTTATAGAAGTAATATAAGCTTATCCATCTATAAATTAAGATTGTAAGAATTATTAATAGCAATATAAATGTTAAATTGGAATTAATGTTTGAATTAAAAAAAGGACTTTCTTCTATTTTATCTATACGAGCAAAAATTGTATTAGGACTCGGAAATCTAAATCCCAAAATACCATATCTATTAGTGAAATAACTCGCATTTAATTTGAAATCTTCAATAATTATTAAAAATGGTTTAATAAGTGGAAGAAAAAGAAACAATATTCTAAAATTTGGATCTTTAATTCTAAAAATGTAAAGTAAAAGTAGAACTAAAAATAATGAAATAAAACTATCATAGATTATTACAAAAATATAATTAACTAGTATATTAAGAATATATGGTAACAAATTAATTTTATTTAATAGAGTCTAGTAATTTTTTTATATTATCTTGAGATATATTTTTATTTTGTCCTAAAAAACTAGAAACCAAACTATTGGAAGAACTACTTAATAGTTTTTCAGCTACTGATTTTATAATATTTTTGGATAATTCTATTTGATTAATTGCTGCAGAATAAAGATATGTTTTTGCCTCTCTATCTTGTTTAAGTAATCCTTTCTCTGCTAGTGAAGTCATTGTAGACATAACAGTTGTATAAGGTATAAAACCTTGTTTCTTTTTATGCATTTCTGCTTTCAGCATTATTTCATGGACATCTCTAACAGAGATACTTTCATTTTCCCATACTATTTTCATAATTTCTGCTTCCAGGTTACTTATACTATTTAGACCACTAATGCCTAAACTCTTAGATTTTTTTCTTTGTTCACTCATTATTTTTCACTTCCTCTTAAGTTTTGTGAGCCATATGAATCAAAAAGCAAAGAATAATTTTTAAAATTACTTATTATATTCATATTACTAATTTATATTATAGATAAATATTATGCTATCAAAAAATAGATATTTCTAACAAGCACTAAAGTTTCAAAAATATATCAATTAAAGTTTTTAACATCAAAATGTTAAAAGTTAAATTATAATGCTACACAATCCCTTAAACTCTTAAAAAATATTAAATTGTACTTATTTTCAATATTAATATTATTAAAGCTTTAAATAATTATAAATGATTTATAAAAATTTAATAAAATTTTACTTGACATATTCTAATAGATATATAATAATTACATTAAAATTTAATAAAACTTCATTAATTAAGGTATAATTTTATTAAAAACTTGACACAAATAGTTTTGGAGGGAGGGTAGAAAATGAGTAAAATATGGAAAGTATCTGTTAATCCTCGGATCACTCATAGGTATTTGCGGTACAGTTCGTTGGTAATAGTATTCATTTCAAAAGCTATGAAAAAACCAAAAAATTCCTATATTTAAGAAGTAGAAGAGTTGATGGTGTTGAGCGAAGAGGGAAATAAAAGAGTCTTATTATCCTATGTTTATTTGTGGTTTTTCTTTACGGGAGTAGCATCATTAATTTATATTCTTCTTAAATATAGGAATATTTCTTTATTAGGTGTAGTTGTACTTTGGAATTCTAATTTTTACCTCTGATAATCTCTCAGCCCCTTTACCAAAAACTGGAAGTGTTTCTGTTAATTTTGGTATATCACTTGCAAGTCTTAATTATTTTCGGTCCAGCCACTGCAATAATTGTTACTTTTATATCTATTTTTAATATAAAAGAAATTATAAGAAGGGTACCATATTATAAACATCTTTTTAATGCAGGCCAGTATCTTCTATCATTTGCAGTCAGCACGGAGTTTTTTTCGAAATTTTTTATGATAGAACTCAAACAAATTTTTTTTATGCTAGAAATGTATGGATAATATTTTTGGTAACTTATATATTTTTTATTTTAAATACTACATTAACTGCAGGTGCAATATCTCTTAAGCACTAGGGTAAACCTTATCAATGTATGGGTTTTTAATTTTGCATGGATTAGTTCCTTTCCAGTTTTTCCTTTCTGCGATGGCGATTGCCATCGCTTTCCTTTATATAAATTACAGCCCTTTTACCCTTATATTTACATCACTGCCTTTGATAATCGCCCAGTACACTTATCTTTTGCGCATCAAGGAAAGAAGGACGCTGCTTAACAGCATCATGCAGATCGTCAAGATAATGGAGGCCAAGGATATCTATACTGCGGGCCATTCTGTAAGGGTCGCAGATTATGCAGAGCTACTGGCAAGGGGGCTGAAGCTTAATGAGTACGATATCGAAATAGTGAGGAACCTTGCGAGCCTTCATGACATAGGCAAGGTGCAGATAGACCTTTCCATATTAAACAAGGTGACAAAACTTACTAAAAGCGACTGGGAAGAAATAAAAAAACACCCTGTCGTCAGTTATGAGGTCGTAAAGCAGATAGATTTTTTAAGGGACAGGGCAACAGCCATACTTTACCATCATGAAAGAGTTGACGGGACCGGTTATCCCTTTGGCACTAATGGTGACGACCTGCCGTTATTTGCAAGAATACTGTGTGTGGCGGACTCCTATGATGCAATGACGACTGACAGGCCATACAGAAAAGCATTGACGCTTGAAGAGGCTCTTTTAGAGCTCGAAAAAAATAAGGGCAGCCAGTTTGATGAAAAGGTCTGTGATGTAATGATAGATGTTCTGAAGCAGACTTTACCGATAGTGGACAGCACAGCTTTAGGTGCTGCAAGCGTCTGATGGACGGCCTGGCCGGTCCTTATCATTAAAACAGGGTAATAATATTTTTTAAAGGCAGCAAAAGGGAAGGCTTCTTAATAATGAGGGAAAGTGTTTATCTGGAAAGCCGCAACAGGGCTTACTGGGTCATATTTGGTAAATGCCTTGGCTGGCTTGCGCTCGGTGTTGCGGTGGGACTTCTATTTTTCTTCAGCTTCAAGGACCTCAGCGTTACTTTGATCGAAAGGTTTAAATTCCTACAGGGTTTTTTTGGAATAAGCGAATACCAGGAGGGTATGGTATTTGGAAGGGTGCTCTCCACGATCCTGATCGCAAATCTTGTCTCAACTGTGGCATATTTTATACTTGGTTATTTCAGGATATTGATCCCTGCCTCAATATTGACAGGCTTTTTTGCAGTGGTGCTACTGATGACCGGTATAATAAGGCACCAGCAGGCGATACCTTTTGAAGTTATACTTCTTATTTTCATGGAGACTTTATACAGGATGATGGCTCTTACCACTGGTGAACATCTCAGTAAAAACAGGCTAAGAAAAAGGTGGCCGTTTGTCACATCTGTCGCGATGATAATAGCACTTTTTTTAGGGGCGGTATTCTATGAGGTCTTTCAGATCTTTGGCAGTGTGGTCTGAGAGTGTGATCTGAGAGAGAACTTCTATTTTTTTGCAAGGCCTTTATATTTTTTTAAAGAATCTTTATATACATCGCTATCAGGTTTCATCGCAAAGGCGATCTTCAGATTTCCCAGCGCATTTTCCACTTTACCCTCCTTAAGAAGGCAGAGGCCCATACCAAAATACGCGTAGTCGTTTGAAGCGTCTATTTCAATGATCTTTTTAAAATGTTTTTTTGCCGATGAGTAAAACCCCGAGTTGTAATAGGATCTTGCAAGGGCCTCCCTTATGGATGCCTTTTCAGGCTCTATCTTCATGGCTTTCTCGAGGTCCATGATCGCATTTAAATGATCATTGTCTTCCGAGAGCTTCTTTCCCTTATTGAATAATTCGTATGCATCTTCACTATTCATATCAGATATAATAATATAAAATGCGTTAAATAGAAATTTATGAAGAAGAAGTGAGGCCATTAATATGCATTCTGGCAGATCAGGTGATTTAAATAGCCATCTCATAAGATCTACTGTTTCAGATATCCGGGAACTGGATAATAAGGTGATGGAGCTTGCCCAGGCCCGCCTGGATGATCTTACTAAACCACAGGGGAGTCTAGGCAGGCTTGAAAGCCTTGCAAGACAGATAGCCGGGATAACCGGCAGGCTGGATCCTGACATCACAAAAAAACTGGTAATAATCATGGCTGCTGACCATGGGGTAGTTGATGAAGGTACAAGTGCTTATCCGAGGGAGGTCACCCCCCAGATGGTATATAATTTTATAAGAGGGGGTGCCGGGATAAATGTACTTTCAAGGCACATCGGTGCAGATGTCGTTATTGTGGATGCCGGTGTGGCAGCCGATATTAAAATTGAGGGCCCTTCAAAAAATATCCTTATCAATAAAAAAATAGGATATGGCACAAACAATATGGCGAAGGGACCGGCCATGGCAAGGGAGCAGGCTGAAAGCTCTGTGGAGGCTGGGATCTCTGTCGCTATTGATATGATAAAAAAAGGCTATGGCATAATAGGGACCGGGGACATGGGAATAGGCAACACGACTGCAAGCAGTGCCATTGCAGCTTGCGTCTGCAAAGTCGATGCAGGAATAGTGACAGGATATGGTACCGGTATCGATGAAGAGGGTTATAAGACTAAGGTCGAGGTCATAAGAAATGCTATAAAATTGAATAAACCCGATCCTTCAGACGGAATAGATGTGCTGTCAAAAATAGGCGGATTTGAAATAGGAGGGATAGCTGGAGTGATACTCGGTTGCGCAGCCAAAAGGGTGCCTGTAGTAATTGACGGTTTTATATCTGGCGCCGGAGCCCTGGTGGCTGAACTTTTATCGCCACGTTCCAGGGATTTTATGATAGCGTCCCATTCGTCGGTTGAGAAGGGTCATATAGTAATGCTTGAAAAACTTGCACTGAAGCCGCTGTTTGATTTCGATATGAGGCTTGGTGAAGGCACAGGAGCAGCTATTGGAATCAGTATTGCAGAAGCCAGTGTAAAAATACTTAATGAGATGGCCACCTTCGGAGAAGCAGGAGTCTCGGAAAAAAATGATTGAACCCGAAAAAAAAAGAAAAAAGCCGGCTTCTAAAGAGCTGGCCGGGAGTCAGCGCGTAAGGTTAAAGCAGGGATTTGTTCAGATCTATACAGGTACAGGCAAGGGCAAGACTACTGCGGCGATCGGGCTTGCTATCAGGGCCGCAGGATGCGGTATGAAGGTGTTTATCGGGCAGTTTATAAAAGGAATGAGGTATAGCGAGATAAAGTGCCTGGAAAAGTTGAAAGAAAATATCACAGTGCGGCAGTACGGCTTGCGCTGTTTCATCAGGGAAAAGGCCAGCCAGGAGGATATAAAGGCTGCAATGGCCGGTTTTGCTGAAGTAAAAAAGGTCACGATGTCAGGAAAGTATGACGTTGTCATACTTGACGAGCTGACTATCGCAGAGTATTTCGGGCTGATACCTGCCCATGACATATTGGAGCTTATGGAGAATAAGCCTGCAAATGTTGAGCTTGTGCTTACCGGCAGAAAGACCAGCCAGGAATTGATAGACAGGGCAGATCTTGTAACCGAAATGCGAGAGATAAAGCATTATTACAGCAGGGGCATCACAGGAAGAAAAGGCATTGAAAAATAAAGGGACCAGGAAAAAAGCCGGAGGTTTTAGAGAATAAAGATATGTTTTTTGGACTCAGTACATTGTTGTTCCCGGACATAAGAATTCTTGGGCCGAAGCACCTGCGGGCCATAAAAGAATCAGGTTTTGACACACTTGAATTGGTCCCGTTCCATGATATATCTCCCGATACTCTTTCAATGCTTAAGCGGCTGGATATGAATATATACTCAATGCATGGAGATTATCTCAACACAGATATCTCCAGCCCGGATGAGGATTACAGAAAAAAAAGTGTAAACAATATAAAAGGATCCATCAAGAAGTCAAAATCCCTTGGTATAAAAGTCATTGTCGTTCATCCTGGCGCCTGGGTACCTGAAAGGCGGGGCAGGGTCAGCAGGCTTGAAAATTCTATAAAAAGCCTTACAGATATTGTCGGCTTTGCTTCTGTGTCTGGAATAAAGATCGCACTGGAGAACTTACCACCGGAATTTCTTTGTGACAGTCCCGGTGAACTGAAATACGTTTTGGAAAGCGTGAGAAATATCATATCTGGAAATGGCTCCAGCACACTACCTGACATGGTCGGTATATGTATCGATACAGGACATGCAAATCTTGCAGGCACACTCAGTGAGCTTATACATATTTTTAGCGCCGATATCCTCTCTATGCATCTACATGATAATGCAGGTGATACAGGGAAGGACAGGGCAATGGCGCTTGATGACCTCCATTATCTACCGGGACATGGCAATATCAACTGGGATCGATTATTTAACAGCCTGAACGATATAGATTATAAAGACGCACTGATTTTTGAGGTATTGCCGGGGGATAGTAATACCAGGGATGAAAAACACTTACTTGAGGACCTGAGGGTTTTTACCGAAAGGATGAACCACTTTTTGCAATCGCGTCCAGATAAACCTGTTTTGCTTTAGACGTCACCTAGAAATCATCACCTGAAATATTGTTCTATATTATTTCATCTGATTCTATAATTTTATTTGTCGTTCAAAGAGCATTTATCTTTAGGTGATTGTAAAAACAACTCTTGACTGGGGCAAATAAATAAAATACTTTTTGTTTTTTATCCTTTATGTTATATTTACAGGGATTTTAGTTTATTGGAAAAAGTGCTCATTTGAAAATTATATATTCATCGGATAGTGTAGGGAATCCAGTTAGAATCTGGAGCGGTACCGCCACTGTAATCGGGTGTTGTGTTCTTTTTTATAAGCCACTGGCAATTTAAATTGCCGGGAAGGCAAAGGACAAAGTCCCGGGAGCCAGGAAACCTTGCTTTTGATGTATGTTACAGCTCTTCGGATTAAAGGGTGTAATTTTTTTATTTAAAAGATTCAAAAAGAAACTCCTGGTTCAAGAAGAGCCGGGAGTTTTTTATTTTGGCTGGATATAAAATGGGCAAAACCAGAAAGATAAATTTGTCGTTCGGAAATTAAGAAAAACATAAAGAGAAAGGAAAAATGTGGAAAGAGGAAAAATGAGAATGGTAATGATAATAGCTGTAGTACTGATAGCAGCTTTGATGGTGCTATCCTTTACAGCATGCCAGACAGCTGCTTCCGGTCAGACCCAGCAGGAAACTGCAACAGAAACAACAGCTGTACAGGAAACTACTGCTACAACTCAACAGGAAGTCACGGGGACAACTGAAGGGGGCAGTAGTTCAGAAATAGCCTTGGTTGATGGTGTTGGAAATGAAGTAATGCTTGATGGCCCTGCAAAAAAAGTGATAGTCTTTGTTCCAAGCGCACTTGAAATAATGGATGGACTGGGGGCGATGGATATGGTGATCGGAGTAGATAACTGGAGCGTTGATAATGGTGAGCCACTTGCAGAAGGTTTCGAAGGTTTCGGGGATTTTAGCGGACTTAATATGGAAAAAATCGCTGCAGCAGATCCAGATATGATCATCGGCCTGATCGGTTGGGCAGAAGAAGATATAAACAAACTCTCTGAGCTTGGGATAGCCCTATATATAGTGGATGTAAATACAATAGAAGAGGTCTATACCGAGATAACCAATATGGGTAAAATGCTTGGAAAAGATGACAGAGCGGCTCAGGTCAACAGTGATCTTAAGAAAAACATAGATGCAATAACTGAAAAAGTATCCGGGATCCCGGATGATGAAAGGCCCGGAGTATTTTACGAAGTGTGGAACGATCCTCTTATGAGTGCCGGCTCACAGACTTTCATAAACGAGCTTATAGAATATGCCGGTGGCAAAAATATTGTCGCCGGTGATGGACTCGAGGGATGGCCGGAATACAGTATTGAAAATCTTATCCAAAATAACCCGGAAGTCATAATAGCACCAGAATCGCTTGCGCCCGATGCTGAAACGATCCTGGCTGACCAGAGGCTTTCCGAGCTTGATGCTGTCAAAAATAAAAGGGTATACGTGGTCCCTGATAATCCTGTGTCCAGGCCGAGCCAGAACGTTATAAAGGGGCTTACCATGTTTGCCCAGGCGATACATCCGGAACTTTTTGGAGATTTCGAGGTGCAGTACTGAGCATCATTACTGAGTATCACAGTAAATATGACGTGAGATGAAGCGGAAGCCGGAATCGAAACCGGCGCAGACAGGTATATCAGACAACAGGGAGGGACCACAGATTATTTGCCCTTTTTGCCATGGCATATAAACAGGTTTCCCTTTTTAAGATTTAGGTCTCTCCCTTTATGGTTTTTTATTTTTATAAAATATTAGTAAAATACTTCATTATTATGGGAAAAATATATTTTTTAATTGGCGGGGCAAGAAGCGGCAAAAGCCAGTATTCTGAAAGACTTGCAGCTTCTATCTCTGGCAGGGTCGGGTATCTTGCAACTGCAGAAATAATAGATGAAGAGATGGAAAAGAGGGTAAGTTTCCATAGAAAGAGAAGGCCTGACAGCTGGGAGACTTTTGAAATACAAAATGACAGGATGACTGCCGGGGAAATAAGGGAAATAGTCAGAAGTGCTGTTTCTTTAAACCTTGATGTTTTGCTTATCGATTGTATAACGATATTACTTTTCAGGATCCTTTACAGGTTTGATCTTGATGAACTGGAGGTAATAAGCAATGAGCTTGAAGCAGAAATAGAGAAAGAGGCCGATGATTTTTTCACAGAGTTTCTTGCTATTATAAAGACAGCTGTTTCAGAAAATGGCCTCAATGTTATCATAGTCTCAAATGAAGTGGGGCTGGGGCTTGTACCGCCATATCCATTTGGAAGGATATTCAGGGATATACTCGGAAACACAAACAGGAGATTGGCTGAGCTGTCTGACGAGGTATATTTTTTTATTGCGGGGTTAAACCTGAAAATGAAATAACTTAAATTTATTTATTTACCATGAAGTTTTTAAATGCGGTCAGTTTTTTAACTATAATAAAGATATCGGAGAGGTATTATCTGGACCAAAAGGAATACCCAAAGGTCCTGGCATATTTTCCCCTGGTAGGGGTCCTTATAGGGCTTATAAATTCTGCAGTTTTTTTTGCATTTAATCTTGTTTTTCCGCTGGTGCTTACATTCATCCTGATAGCCGGGTTTGAGGTCATCATAACTGGCGGTATACATATTGACGGTGCAGCAGATACTTTTGATGGTGTCTTCAGCGGAGAAAAAGATAAAGAAAAAATAACGAAGATAATGAAGAAGGGTGACATAGGTGTTTTTGGGGCTCTTGCCATTATTTTTTCAATTGGCTTAAAGATCGCCTTTTTTTATTTTATTGCAAGGCAGTTAAATGTCAGCAGCCTTCTAAGATTCAGCCCGGGATCCCCATGGGCATTATCAGGATTTTCTGTCAGCAGATTAAACGATCTTCTGCCCGGTTTTTTTGTCCTCCTTACTATTCTTATCTTTGTTCCTGTTTTCGGCAGGCTTTCAATGATTTATCTTTTTTCAAGGTATCAGCCTGCATCAGGTATAAAAAGCCTGACAAATGCTTTTAAGGATAAGAGTAACCGTGATATCTTTATTTTTTCAACGGTTTTTTTCTCGATCATCTTTATAGCTGCAAGTGTATTTTCAAGGATAAGTTTTATTGATTCAGCTCCTGATATTAAACTCGAATACCTTGCCCTGGTCTATGCTATTCAGGCCTTTCTGATCATTATTTTTACTTTATTTTTTTCTGTGGGTCTTGGCCACTTCTTCACAAAAAGAACAGGCGGGTTAAGCGGGGATGTGATAGGTGCAGTCTGCGTGCTGACAGAAATATTTTTTCTGGTGCTTACCTACTTATCTGTAGTCCTTACCTGATATAAAAAGTTAACATATTTTAGGAAGTTGGTTTGATCAAAAAATGAACCGCGAAAATTTAGTTTCAAGAGGGATCGCAAAATATGTCATCTCATTGATAATAGTCTTAATATTGCTTGTCATTATTGCTGCTGCAGTCGGTTCGGCAAATCTTTCTGTTAAGGAAACATCTATTGTCATAGGCAGCTATATCCCAGGAATAAGTTATTTTATTGACAGGGCCGCTATAGACCCCTTAAGTGATAAGATAATCACACAGATCAGGCTCCCGCGTATTATTATGTCTATTTTTGTCGGTATAGCTCTTGCCTGTGCCGGGGTCATTTATCAGGGAGTTTTCAGGAATCCACTTGCAGACCCTTTTATTATCGGGGTCTCGGCGGGAGCTTCGCTTGGCGCCACTATAGGCCTGATAATAGTCTCAGGCATAACCCTGCTGAAACTTTCAACAGCAAGCTTATTTGCTTTTGCAGGAGCAATAAGTGTGACATTTATTGTGTATAACATAAGCAGGATAAAAAACAGGATATCTGTTGTGACGCTTCTCCTGGCAGGTGTTGCAATAAGCGCACTCATCAATTCCATAAACTCTTTTATCCTGATCTTCAGGGCAGAGGATATGGCAAAGATAGTTTTCTGGCTGATGGGAGGGTTTACATCAGCTTCATGGGATCAGTTTTTTATCATCGCTCCTGTTATAGTGGTGCTGCTGGCTCTGAGCAGTTTTTTCATGAAGGACCTGAATATAATATCACTGAGCGACCAGAGAGCTTCCCAGCTCGGTGTTGAGACCGAGAAAGTAAAAATAATACTTCTGGTACTTGCATCGCTTGTCGCAGCAGCAGCAGTATCTGTGAGCGGTATAATAGGATTTGTGGGACTTATCACACCTCATATTATGAGGCTTCTTGTCGGCCCGGATAATAAGAGGCTTTTTCCAGTTACTGCTATAGCCGGAGGTATCATATTATTGTTTTCTGATACCATTGCCAGGACAGTACTTTCACCAAGGGAGATACCGGTCGGTATAATAACCTCGATCATCGGTGTACCGTTTTTTATTTATTTATTGCTCAGGTCAAAAAGAGAGGTATTTTGAAAATAATCTCGATAAAAAACCTGTCATTTGCTTACAATAGCCATAATGTCGTGGATGATATTTCATTAGATTTTGAGGAAGGTTCCTTCGTGTCAATACTTGGGCCAAATGGTTCGGGGAAAAGCACCCTCATTAACCTTATAAGCAAGGTACTGAAGGGATATAACGGTGAAATCAAGATAGCAGGTAAAGATATTAACAGGATGAGGTCGAGGGACATCGCAAAGCTTGTCGCTGTGGTGCCGCAGTATTCGGATCCAGGTTTTAATTTCAGTGTTGCGGAAATGGTCATGATGGGGAGGTTTCCTTATATTTCAAGATTCGGCAGTGAAAAGAAGGAAGATTTTGAAATAACCGAAAACATCATGGAAAAGACCAGGATCCTGGAGTTTGCAGACAAGAGATTCAACGAACTATCAGGTGGTGAAAAACAGAGAGTCATTATCGCCCAGGCACTTGTACAGAATACTCCTGTTATCCTGCTCGATGAGCCCACTTCACATCTTGATATCAATTTCCAGATAGAGATAATGGAACTTTTCAGCCAGTTGAACTTTCAGGAGGGCAGAACGATCATAGGCGTTTTTCATGATATAAATCTTGCCGCAAATTACAGCAACCAGGCTGTATTTTTAAAAAGCGGGAGGGTGCTTAGTTATGGTGACGTGGAAGGTTCTATTACCAAAGAAAATATAAGGGATGCTTTCCATAGCGATGTCTATGTGGGAAAGAATCCATTTACCGGTAAATTATATATCGGTCCTACATATTCACCTGAAGTCGAGAGGGTCCACAATAAAAAGGACCTAAGGATACACGTTATCGGAGGTGGAGGATCTGCCTCACCTGTTTTGAATCTTTTATATAAAAGTGGTTATGAAGTCTCATGCGGTGTTATAAATAACTTTGATACGGACCTTGATACAGCGCGTATGCTGGATATACCCTATGTTTCGGAGGCGCCTTTTTCGCCAATAAGTCTATATTCGCAGAATAAGAATATTGATTTTATAAGATCAAGCGATGTAGTAATACTTCCAAACATGGCATTCGGTCATGGTAATTTCTCCAATCTCATTGCAGTAAAAGAATCTATCGGGATGGGCAAGAGAGTGATCATCATAGAAAGCGAAAAAGTAGAAGAGCGGGACTATACAGGCGGTAAGGCTGCAAGGATCTATAATGAGATAGTTGCGGGGGGCGCTGCAGTATTGAAGAAGTCTTCTGAAGTGATGGGAGTGTTGAAATAGGGAAGTCAATTCCTGCCTGAACCTGGATCGTTTAAGGATCTCTTTTTTTTAATATATTTTTTCTTGACAGCTTCTGCGAACTTACCGCTATCACCGCAGTGTATATCAGGATCGCAAGGACAATGGCCCATCCTCCAATTGAAAGAGTCACACCGATTATATGGGGTGTGGACATACCGTAGTAGAGGGTGACGTGCTCCTGGGTCGGGATGACCATCATGAACGAAGGCGATACAAGAAAAGGACCTTCTGCACCGATGACTTTCCAGTTAGGGAAGTAAGATACTTTGATAATATGTGGCTGGCCGATACCTGTGGTATCAAATTCTATTTTTTCATTATCTACTTTTTCCCATAGTATCTCACCTCTATTTTTTAGCGGGTAGGCAGGTACAAGGTCCAGGTTTTCTTTAGCTATTTCATCATATTGCCTGAGGATTTCGCTGCCATCATCATATATAACTGGCCTGTCTACATTAGCAGCATTTAGATACCACTCTCTCATATCCCAGACCCAGTTTTCGGGAGTATACCTGTAGGGTATAGATTTTGGTATGTCTACATAATTATGTTCACCCTTTATTTCATAAAAAGAGTAGGGTTCTATTTCCTTTAAAAAGTTGACCCTGTCATCATTGTTTAGGTCTGATATGACTTCAGGCGAACTTGCCATTATATAGGTTATATTCATATAAATGAGATGCTTCATCGCAGATTCGTAATTTCTTGGGGGAACTTTCCAGCCGGCCACTGTGCCCCTCGGTTTCACAGAAAGCTCAGCCTGGTTTAGATAATGGAACGGAGCAGTCAGAGAGCTTTCGACAAGCAATCCTTCCATCCCGGCCTGATGGGTCCAGAAAGGTATTAGTTCAAATGCTCTCGGAGTCCCATATTTCTGTAATATCTCCTTATTAAACTCAAACATCACCCGGCCATATGGAAGGGTGTCAAGATACTGCATCAGGCTGTCATAGGTCTCCCAATCCGGTTTCCCCTCATAACCCTCGTAATTATGCCTGGCCCATTTTGGCCCGAGTGGATCTCCGGCCATTATCGCTCCTGCAGCGAGAAATGCGATTAACGGTACGAATCCAAAAATAAAGACCTTAAAAAATCGCCTTCTAACTGTATTTCTATCAAACCATTTTTTTAAAAGATCGGAAATTAAAAATCTTTTTTTGGATATTTTATGGTCTATGTATTCCAACCGGCCTGTCTTGAAAGTAGACGCAAATATCCAGTAAAGACTTGTTGCCCCATATGCTGCAAGAAGATATATAAATATGAAGATAAATGGAAGGAATCTGCCGTTATAAAGTCTTCCTCCGTTCCAGGTAAAAAATAGGGCCATAAGGACTATAACTGTCCAGAGCAGGGGAACAATTTTTTTGTCCTTTTTTAAAGTCGCAAAAAATATCCCGACTGCTCCCAGCACAAGAGCAGGAATTAATTCCAGCGGAAACAGTTCTTTTATATCCTTGATATTTGTCCATTTCATTGTTGGTGTCCATTTTATTAACAGTACAAAAGGAACTGACCAGAATGCAGAAATAAAAAAGCCCACAACCAACACCGCAATGATGTATCTTGCACATTTCCAGTTTCTGTGGGTGACAAAGAAACTGGGGACTATTATAAGAAGTGCTATTACAGTGATAAGATGAGACAGGACTATCATCGCAAGTAAAATACAGTTTATTACAAATAACCAGTCAAACTTATTTCTTTCCATGCCTCTGTAGAGGGTCCCGAGAAATAAAAAAAGCAGCCCGAAGCTTATTGAATAGCTGAACTCACCGGCAAAAGTGCCGAGAAAATTGCCACCATATATTGTAAAACTTTTCATGTATAGAAAAGCCATTGCTCCTATTGCAGCAAGTTCAGGATAGGGATACCGAAACCTGAAAAACCTGCCGAAATAGTATAAGGCGACCGGCAGTATCATGCTACCAAGGATTGTTACCAACTTGAAGGCGATGTTATAGGCAAATATCTTTGAAAGCAAAGCAATGAATAAATAGGGTAGGGGAAAATAGAATGTAAGCATCGGCATACCTGCAAACCAGCCCATATCCCAGCCGGTCATTTTGAGGTTTGGTAGGAGATTATCTATAAAAAATTTTGCAATATAGTTATGTGCTCCTGTATCTCCGCCATTAGTAGTGGTGTCCCTGAAGATATAGTGCGGGGGAAAACAGAAAAAAAGCATCGCATATATAATCAGGAATGCCAGTAGTATAGATAAAGAAAAAAACAACCTTCTTCTAGAGAGAGTCGAAGTATTTTCAACTGCATTTTCATTGAAAGGGGTGCTTGTATGATCGATCCTGTCAAAAAAATTTTTAAGTGTAAGCGACTTTGTTTTCAGGTTAATAAGAGTACTGCTAAAAATCGATTTTATTCTTTTGAAAGCCATAAAAATATAAAATTATTTAAATTGGTATCAAGTTATAAATAATATATTTTTTTAAAGAAAATTAAAACCTCATTTAATTTAAAAGATTTCTTCATAAATATAGCATTATTGCCGATATAATTTATACATAGACCAAAAAGTCTAAAAAAGACTAATAATATATTAATTTTATAAAAAGTATTGATATTTTAATATAAATATGTATATAATATTATATTGATTAAATTATATATATAATAATTTATATTTATTTGAATAATTGTGATTTATAATATTTTAAATATTTTGAGGAGTATTAATTGCGTTTATTAATAGTAGGTGGTCATGGCTTTCCTGGTGCCAGACTTGCCGAAAGATTTATCCGTGATAGACATAGCGTATCGATAATAGATGTTCGAAAAATAACCAACTCATCTTTATCCCGCTCTGCGTATAAACATTATAATCTTAAAAACGCCGATCCGGAATGCCTGAAGATTTTCGAATCAAACAGTTTTGAAGTAGTAATTTATATCCCGGATAATGAAACTGGTAATGATTTTTCAGGTTTAAAGAACATACTTGAGCTTTCAGCCAAAACAAATGTGAAAAGAATCATATTTATTTCTTCCACTTCAGTCTATGGAGATACAAAAGGTAAGATCGCCAGCGAGGAGTCGGAAGTAAAAATAGATAATTCAAGCAAGCTAAACTACAGTCTTGGTGAGTATTATTGTATCAGGTTTGGAAAGACTAAAAATATCAACACATTAATACTCAGGCTGTCTGACGTCTACGGGCCCAGGCAGGACCCTGCTTCAGGTGTTTCTGCATGGTCAGTCCTGAATATCTCATCGATTATAAATAATGCAATAAAAAATAAAAAAACTGTAATACCTTTTCCTCCCGGCAAAACATATGATTTCATTTATGTAGATGATGCAGTTGATGCTATTTACAGGTTTAATGCAAATAGAAATCTAAATGGTATTTTTAATATCTCTTCGGGTCAGGAGATATCCACCGGGTCACTTATTAAAGATATAACACTATTGAAGGGTGACGTAAAGATAAAATATGAACCGCGGGCGGAAAAGGATTCAGCCACTCACTCTGCAATAGACAATAGTAGAGCTAAGAAGACAGTAGAATGGGAACCATCGGTCAGCCTTAAAGAAGGGCTGAAAAATACTTTTCAGTGGCTTTCAGAGAATATTGTTAAGAAAAGAGACAAAAAAAAACCTGTTGAGAAAGAAGCAGAAACGGTCAAAAAAACAGTTAAAAGTCAAGGCTGGAAGACAGTAGTTGCAGTACTTGAAAATATTTTACTTTTTGCCATTTTTGCCTTTTTACAGAATGGTGAGATGCTTTTTGACATAAAGCTGCCAGATATAAGAATAGAATACATGATAATCTATATAATACTTATAGGTGTAATATGGGGGCAGGTTCAGGCATACCTTGCTATGATCCTTGCATCGGCACTTTTTATAATAACAAGTATGCTATCGGGTGCGGATCTTATAACCTTTTTCTATATACCGTCGAACCTGGTCCAGCTTGCTCTTTATCTTCTGGTCGGGATCATTACCGGATATACTATTGAAAGAAAAAATAGGGAAATAATAACCAGGGATGCGAATTTCCTCGGCCTTAGAAATAAATATCTTTTCCTGCTGGATATCTATAACCAGACGAAACTGGTTAAGAATGAGCTTGAGAGCCAGGTTATAAATGCTGAAGACAGTTTTAGTACTATTTATAACATTATACAGGAAGTCGACAGTCTCGAGATTGAAAGAGTGTTTTCCGGTGCTATAGGGGCGATTGAAAGGGTAATGAAGACTTCTAAGGTCTCCATATATGTTACAGGTACAAACGGAAATAACGATTTTATACGTTTAAAAGCACGTTCACTGGCATTGGCAGGTAAAGTGCCTAATTCTTTTAAAATATCAGATTTTGTCCAGATCAAAGAAGTCATAGATAAAAAAAGGTATTATGCCAATAGGGTTTTAGAAGCCGGGATACCTATACTGATGGCTCCTGTATTGAATGGTGAAAAGGTTATAGCAATAATTATGGTCCATGAAACTGGTTTTGAAAATATCACAAGACGCTATGAAAACCTCTTCTTGACCGTGACTGGCCTCATAAGTAATTCTTTAAAGAGAGCATATTTCTTTGAAAAAAGCCTTGAGGATAAAAGATACCTACCTGATACGAAGATACTGACTGCCGATACATTTGAAAAAGTGTTTGCAGAGGTCAGGAATCACAGGGAAGAGCTGGACATGAGCTATGCACTTCTGAAAGTCCTGGATGGTGGGAAAAACTATTTACAGATCTATAAGAGCATAGCTTCCGGAATAAGAGAAAATGACTATATCGGTACAGATAATAAAAATAATTTATTTATACTACTTTCAAATACCAGCAATAACTATGCCGGTCTGGTCATTGAGAGGCTCCAGTCAAAAGGAGTCAATTGCGAATTTGTAAAAGAGGAAACATTTGATGAATGAACTTTTATTAATATTTGCAATACACTGTCTTATCAGTCTTCTTTTCTTCGGGATCAATATTAAGAAAAATGGAATGCAGGACAGTATTTATAAACTTATTATAGTATTCCTGATGCCAGTGTTTGGACTACTTTTTTTTGCCATTATCACAATAGTCAGAAAAACTGTAAAAAAATCTGATAAAGAGCTTGCGGTCTTCCTGGAATCAATTCAAGGTGAAAAATATATCTACCATGAGACAGGTATAGATTTTGAAGAAGAATTAAATACTGTCCCGATGGAAGATATGCTGGAATTTTCAGATGATGCAGCAAAGAGGGCCCATCTCATTTATATTTTGAAAAAAGATTTTTCGGGTCATATAAACAGCCTGCAAAAAGCTATTAAGAGTGAAGATTCTGAGACTTCTCATTATGCGGCTTCAGCACTCATGGAAATAAAGAAGGAATTTGAAATATTGCTTCAATCCCATGGTGATAAATATGACGAGATGAAGAAAAAAACTGGAGAGAAAAATGGCTTATCGTCTGCAATAGAGTATACACATGTATTGAAAAATTATTTGAAAAGTAATGTTGCAAACACAATCGATTATTACGATTACCTTGAAAAGTACAGTCATGTAATTGGTTTTATACTAGAAAAAGAAAAAAACAATGTGGAGTATTTCACTGAAAAGGTATCAACAGATATCGAACTGGGTGATTTCCAGAGTGCACTGGATTACTGTGGTATGATGGCAAAATATTTTCCGGAGGATGAAAGGACTTATATTTCATTTTTGAAGCTCTATTATTCAACAGGGGATGGCCTTGGAATAAAAAAAGTACTTTCCATGATAAAAAAGCAAAAAATAGTAGTCTCGGACGAGACTCTATGTCAGCTGGATTTCTGGGAGGGTTCTGAAAAATGCTTGTAAGAAGGATGATAATAATCATAATCGCAGTAGCCATGCTTGCTGTCGGTTTTCAGTTTTTACGTTCTCTTGGGGTGGTAAACCTTATAAAGAATATAAATTCAGAAGTTGAACCTGGACCTTCTGTTTCACCAGTGATACCGCAGGATGCTAATTTTGAAAAGTTCCTGATAGTCTGGGATCCTGACGAGGAGAACAGCAAACTGACTGCAGAAAATACTTTAAAAGTAATGGAATATATTAAAAAGGATTATGATCTTTTAAGCATAAATGATGAAATATTAGATCTTTCAAACTATGATGCAATTTTTTTTGTTTTCGAGCGGCTGGATTATCTTTCAGACCTGGATAGATATATCGATTATGTAAAAGATGGGGGACACCTGGTCTTCCTGATGAGGCCTCTTACAGATAAAAGTTTTGAAAATATTGCCTCAATTCTGGGTATCAGTGATTATTCTAGGAAAGCAGTAAATATTAAAGGAATAGATATAGCATCTCATATTATGATCGGGGCAGAAGGATTCAATTCGGACTCATCAATAATTGAGAATTCCTCTTTGGAAGCTTCTATTGATGATACCTGCACCGTTTTTATAGAAAGTTTTGAAGGCAATCCGATGCTCTGGGAAAAGGAATACGAAAAAGGAAAATTTATAGTCTTCAACGGAACGATGTTAAATGCTAAAGTAAACAGGGGGTTGCTTGTCTCAGCACTAGGGCTATCTAAAGATGTTTTTATATACCCTATCATGAATATAAAAATGGTAGATATTGATGACTTTCCATCGCCGATCCCAGATGGGACAGACCCAAATATATTCAAAGAATTTGGAAGGGATATATCCCAGTTTTACCGGGAAATATGGTGGTCAGACATGATAAAATTATCAAAAAAATATGACATAAAATATACAGGTTTTGTAATAGAGACTTATAACAATACAACCACGCCGCCATTCAGGAAAGCCAATTCAGATGAGTTGAAAAACCTTATATTTTATGGCAGGGAGTTGCTTAGCATTGGTGGTGAAATAGGCCTGCATGGATATAACCACCAGTCGTTTGCACCCGAAGGATACATAAAACAGGACCTGGGATACAATTCCTGGTCAAGTATCGAGGGCATGCGCTCCTCTGTCCAGGAACTGATACGTTACATACATACGATATTTGGCAAATATGACGTAAGGGCCTATGTCCCGCCTTCAAATATATTGAGCCCCGAGGGCAGGGAAGCAGTTGTCACAGCAGACTCTAATATCACGATAATAGCTTCAGAATATAAAATAAATGAAGAAGGGGATAATCTATGACCAGGAATTTGAGGTTGCTGATGATGGCATAATCGAATTTCCAAGACTATCTGCTGGTTACAGTAAAAATGACGAAAGCCTTTGGAATATTTATAACGGTCTTAATATGTATGGATTATTTGCACATTTTATCCATCCGGATGATGTTCTCGATCCTGAAAGAAACGAAGGTAAGAGCTGGACTATTACTTTCAGAAGAATTCGATAAAATGCTCGGTGAGACTATTGGAAAGATGGGCTGGCTAAGAAGTTTTACGATATCTTCTGCATCTGTGGAGCTGGTCAAGTATCTGGAATGTGAAACACTCATAGATAGCAGTAAAGACAACACTGTTAGTATCTATACTGAAAATTACAGGAATGATATCTACTGTATTTTAAAGACAGGTAAAAAGATAATAGATGTAAAGAATTGTGAGTATGTAAAGATAGGTGAAGGTACCTATCTATTGACTTTAAAAAGCGAAATAAGCGAGATAACTTTTGAATAGGGCAGGGATGTAAAATGATAATATGTTTATTGTTAGAAGGAAGTTATCCTCATGTGACCGGGGGAGTATCCACCTGGGTCCAGATACTGATAGAGAACCTTACTGAGCACCAGTTTATTATTTATTCCATTGGTGCAGAAAGCAAACATAGAGGTAATTTTAAATATAATATTCCAGATAACGTTATCGAAGTAAAAGAGATATTTCTAGATGAGATGTTAAGAGAAAGAGGCAGGTATGGAAAGAATTATAAACTGCCTGGAGATACAGTTTCTAATCTTAAAAAATTGATCACAGGGGATAAGGTCGACTGGGAACATATTTTCAAATTGCTGGAAGCAAATAATATAAAAAACGAAATGGATTTTTTCATGAGTATAAACTTTTTTAATATTTTAAGATCTGCTTATGAAGAAAAATATGCCGCAATCCCATTTACCGAGTTCTTCTGGACAGTACGTTCCATGCTTGTACCGCTTTTTTTTCTATTAAAAAATCCACCTCCACTTGCCGACCTGTACCATAGTGCTTCAACAGGTTATGCAGGGATTTTTGGTACTATAGCAAAATATTTATATAACAAGCCCTTTATACTGACAGAGCACGGAATCTACTCCAGGGAAAGAGAGGAAGAGATAATAAAATCCAACTGGGTAAAGGGCTATTTTAAAGATATGTGGATAAAGTTTTTCTACAATATATGTTACGGAGCATATGAAAAATCTGATAAGGTGCTGACTCTTTTTGAAAAAAACAGGCAGATAGAGATAGAACTGGGATGTCCGGTTGAAAAGATCACGATAGTGCCCAATGGCATAAATATAGATTCATTCAGTAGAAGTCTGGATAATCTGTCAAATAATGAAACGCGACCGGGGGATAATAATGGTTTTATCAATATAGGTACTATTACAAGAGTCGTGCCCATAAAGGATATAAAGACTATGCTCTATAGTTTTAACCAGGTAAAAAGTTTTGTCAGCAATGCAAAATTCTATATTATGGGCACAACGGAAGAGGATAAGGAATATTTCAATGAATGCCTCAATCTTGTAAAAAGGTTGGGGTTAAAAGATATAGAGTTTACCGGAAAAGTAGATGTCAGTAAGCATATAGGCAGGATGGACATAATGGTGCTTACATCCATCAGCGAAGGACAGCCCTTTGCGATCCTTGAAGGTATGGCCTCAAAAAAACCTTTTATAGCCACGGATGTAGGTGGATGCAGGGAACTTTTACAGGGAAGGGATGACGGATTTGGAGATGCAGGGATCGTAGTATCGGTAATGGATGTAGAAAAAATAGCCAAAGCTATAATAAGACTTGCCCATGATCCTGATCTCAGAATAAAGATGGGCGAAAATGGAAAAAAAAGGGTAGATTCCTTCTACACATATGATAGGTGTGTAGAAAGTTACAGAAAGATCTATAACAGTTTTAAAAAAGATTCAAAAACCAGGGGCAACACATGGCAGGCATAGGATTTGAATTAAAAAAATTATTTAAAGGCACGGGTTTTCTCAGTAAGCTGAAGGCATTTGCCTATTCAGCGCTGGTATCTCTCGGCCCATTTATGCTCTGCACCGTTATAATCGCTGCGATACTTGTACTTATGATCTTTCTTGATGTCTCTTTTGCCCAGCGGGAGCTTTTTATTGCTACTATTGTATATTGCTTTATTTTTTCCCAGATAATAGCCAGTGGTTTTAAGATGATAATCACAAGGTTTATTTCGGATCAGATATATAAAGAAAAATTCAATAAGATATTACCATCTCTTAACGGTGTTCTGACTGTGGTAATAATAATCTCAGGAATTCTGGGTGTAGCATTTTTCTGGAACAGCCCTTTACCTATATATTTAAAAATCGTAAGCTATCTTCTTTTCATGGAGCTTGTGGTCGTCTTTACGATGATGGAATATCTTTCGACAGTTAAAGATTATATGAGGATAGTGAAGTGCTTTGTTTCAGGGTTGGTCCTTATAGCAGTACTGTCTTTTGTGTTTTTAAGATATACGGACCTTGATACTGTTTTTGGGTTACTGCTCGCAATGGATCTTGGTTTTCTATTGATAATATCTATTATGGCGGCATACCTTTACAGAATATACGGCAAGCCTGAAAAAAGTTATTTCGCTTTTCTTGAATATTTCGATAAATATCCTTCATTATTTTTTGTTGCTTTTTTTTATACTCTTGGTCTATACAGCCATAACTTTTTATTCTGGACAAGTGAGCTTGGGGTAAGGATAGCAAACACCTATGTCTATGCTCCCGCCTATGATGTACCTACTTTTTATGCATTTTTATCTGTAATGCCCTCGATGGTCGTATTTGTTGTATCTATCGAGACCAATTTTTATGAAAAATACAGGAATTATTATTCACTTATTACTGAAAAAGGCAATCTTTCAGATATAGAAACTGCAAGAAAAGATATGGTGCGCTCCCTGTGGGCGGAGATCAGGAATATTATGGAATTGCAGTTATTTTTTACACTGGTCTTTATTGCAGCCGGTTATTATATTTTGCCAAGGATAGGCCTCTCACAATTTTCAATAGATATTTTTAACATTATTGCACTTGGTGCATATATGAGCAGTATCATGATGATACTGATGCTTATTTTACTTTATTTCGAAGACAGGGCAGGGGCCCTTTTTGTAGCTGCGACTTTTCTTATAAGCAATGTGGTACTTACTTACCTTACAATACAATATTCTGAAAGTATTTATGGGACCGGTTTTTTTGCATCGGCACTCATTTCACTGGTATTTGCAATAATAGAGCTTCTTATCTATCTTAAGAATATAAATTATCATACATTCTGCGGACAACCAATTATCTATGTACAGAAAAAAGGTTTTTTTGGAAAGCTGATAGATATCTTTACTCTAAAAGAAGCTAGGGTCAAAAGGCAAGATACATAAAACTATTAAAATACAGGACTATCTTTAAACTGTGAGTATGGTATTTTTAAGAAAAGCTATCTTATCATCTGTATCACTAATTATAGCATTATTTCTATTTTCATGCAGCTACGCTCAAATAATTTCCCAAATCCGGGAGGACAATAAGGCTGATATTAAAGAAATCGCTGGGGATGATGAAGGATTTCCTGGCAGGGCACTGATGAAGTTTCTGCCGATAATTATAAAAGCATCTATACTATTGAACCTGATGATAAATTTATATATGTGCTGCAGAATATAGGGTTTAAAAAGCTAGATAGTGAAGCATTTGATATTGCAGTAATAGACCCTGATGATTCAGGTTTAGATGCAGAGGAAATTAGCGCACTTAAAGATCAAAACAAATTACTCATCGCATACCTTAGCATTGGGGAAGCAGAGGATTACAGGAGCTACTGGGAATCAGAATGGAAAGAGGGAAATCCTGATTTTATCTCAGAAGAAAATCCATGCTGGCCGGGAAATTATAAAGTCAAGTATTGGGACCGCCGCTGGAAAAAAATAATTTTTGAAAGACTAGAAAAAATAATAAAAGTAGGATATCAGGGTACTTACCTTGACCTGGTGGATGCCTATGAGTACTTTGAAGATAAAGGATATGACCCTGCTTCAAGGGAGATGATAGATCTCGTAATTGAAATCTCAAATTTCACAAAAAACATAGACCCAGGTTTTTTAATAATCCCACAGAACGGTGAAGAACTGACAGCAGACAGGGCATACCTGAGTGCAATAGATGGAGCAGGAAAAGAAAATCTCTGGTTTATTGGAGCAAAGAAAATAGATGAAAACACCTACTTCCCCGGCCTTGGTTACCTTATAAGGATCAAAAACTCCGGTAGATCTGTTTTTGTGATAGAATACATTGATCTTGAGACAGATATATTCCAATTGGCCCAGCTGGCTGAAAAATACGGATTCATATATTATGCTGGTGGAATAAATCTTGATTGCATCTCTGATTGAAAGTAAAAGTTACCAGAATATTTTAGCGGCGGTCATTATGGCCCGTATATTTAAAGTATATGCATATGATATCTCACAGTGAACAGCGAAGCCGCAATCCTTACAGGAAACATTTTCTGCTTTGTTTTTAAGATAGCATCCATTACTGATATTCCCCAGATGGTCCACACTTGAGACCAGGAAGGGGTGACAGTTCCAGCTGTTATCTGCCATGCTTTTAAGGCAGGGTTTTGAATCGAGGATCTTGAATCCATCTTTTTTCATTGAAATAAGTTTATTAAGCAATAACCTTTTTTCTATTGGAGTCAGCCGTAAATCCTTTGTTACAGTATAAGGGTAAAAAAACTGGATTGTGACACCAAAGACTTTATCATTTAAATACTTGATGAGTTCCGATATATCTTCAGAGTTATATTTAGATATGCAGATATTGGCTATTATTTTTTTATTCATATGGTTTTTATTGATGTTTTGGATTATCCTGTCAAAGCTTTTGCCTCTTATTTTGTCATGAGTCTGCTGCAACCCGTCAATGCTGATAAAAACGATATCAGGCTCAATATCTTCTATGTCAAAGGTGCCATTGGTCGTCAGGCCCACTGCAAAAAATTTCTTTTTTGCATACCCTAAAATATCAATTAGGGTCTTGCCAGCTTTGAGATCGTTCCAGAGCATGGGTTCCCCGCCTTCAAAGATCACTATCCTGACACCGTTTTCATATAGACTGTCAAGTATTGAGGTCACCTCTGAAAATGTAAGGTCACCCCGGCCAAGAGAGTTGTTTTCCCTCCAGAATGGGCAATGCCTGCATTTAAGGTTGCATTTGTCTGTTATTTTGAAACTGCATATCAGGGGGTTTTTTTGCCGGTTACTTAACCTGCTTTTTATAAGGTAGCAAAAAAAATAGAAAATCTGTTTGATCTTATTTTGCCTTTTATCGGTTCTAAGCATCAATTAACTTTGGATAATTTAATAATGATAGGGGTCAAAGAAAACTCATCGGATTATTTGGATTACCGTCTATGCGCACTTCAAAATGAAGATGATACCCTGTGGTAAAGCCAGTATTGCCCACATACCCGATTACCTGTCCTTTCTGTACATACTGGCCCACACTGGCATTAATTCCTGAGAGATGCGCATAGTATGTGGCAATACCCCCGCCATGGTAGACGAGTATTGCCAATCCATATCCGCCGTTGTATTCTGCTTTCAGGACCTGTCCCGAATCAGCTGCTATAACTGGGGTGCCCAGCGGGGCATAGATATCTATGCCATTGTGCATCCTTGTTGTTCCTGTGCCTTTGCTTGTCCTCGGTCCAAAACCTGAAGATATCCTGCCATTTGTCGGCCAGAGTAATTTTCCGCTTGGAGCTGTCCCATAATTATAGTTTTTTAAGATATTTGTGACCTCAATTTCTTTTGCAGCAAGCTGGTTTTCCATAGCGATCAGGGCGTCCTTATTTGCCTTTGCTTCTGAAAAGAGATCCATTTTTTCACTATAGATATCCTCTATTTCTCTTGCGTTTTCCTCAGAAATAGAAATAAGTTCCTCAATGGCCTTTTTTTCTTCATCCTGGGTCGCCTGCAGGTCAAGGATATTCTTGTTGATCTCCAGGAGTTTGGATTTTTTATCCTTTACTTCATTTATTATATCTATATCCTGTTTAAGGAGCAGGTTCATGAGTTTGTATCTTGAGATAAATTCTATAAAATCATCCGCTTTAAAAACCACATCAAGAAAACTCCTATTATTGTTCTTATAGATCTCCGCTATCCTGTTATTAAGCATCTCACTTTTTTCCTGAAGCTGGCTTTCAATAAGATCTATTTCCTGTTCGTTTGATACAAGCAAAAGCGTCGTTTTATCAAAGTCACTTTTTGCGCTTGCCATATCATCATTGAGTTCAGTGAGCTTATCAAAAGCGCCCAGCAATCTTCCCTCTACCTCTTCTACCTGTGCTGCATATTCCTCCTGCTGTGCCTCCGCCTGCTCAATTTTTTTACGGGTGTCTTCTTTTTCTTTTTTAATGTCTTCCAACTTTGTCTCAGCATAGATTGTTTCAGCAGAAATAAATGCCGGCAGACTAAACAGTTGAAAAATTATTATTGAAAAAAAGATAATGGCAGCAAAAAGCAATGTTTTTAATGTCCAAGATGTCTTTTTTATTTTCATGATCTTATGTATAAACAGTTAAAGTTAAATCAAAATATATCCTAAGTATAGTTAATAATGCCTATTTGTTAAAGAAATACGTTTTAACGATCAATTTTTATTGTGTTGTTTAACAACTTTTATAAATTTGCTAAAATATTTAAGTCATGGAAAATCTTATGAAAAATTTAAGTGTCATTATTCTTGCTGCAGGAAAAGGCAAAAGAATGAAATCCGAAACTCCGAAAGCACTCCATGAGATATGCTTTAAACCGATTATTTATTATATCTTAAAATCTGTACATGGATTAAAACCTGAAAATATATTTGTCGTGGTCGGCCACAAAAGTGAACTGTTATTGGAGTACCTGGGACAAAATTTTAAAGACGTAAAGACTGTCCTGCAAAAGGAACAGCTCGGAACGGGTCACGCTGCAAAAACAGCGGGCATTTTTTTAAAAGAGTTTTCTGGTAATTGTCTGATCATTCCAGGTGATATTCCATTGATCAGCACAAAAACTTTGCAGAAGCTTTTCAGCCACAAAATAAAAAATAAAAGTCATGCAGCCATACTTTCATCTGTCTACGAGGATCCTTCAGGTTACGGGAGGATAATAAAAGATGAAAATGGCAGGATCGTTAGAATAGTCGAAGAGACAGATGCAGCTGTAAATGAAAAAAAGATCAAAGAGGTCAATACTTCAGTTTATTGTTTTGATACGACTCTGTTGTTTAAACACCTTAACCGGCTTGGCTCTGATAACGCACAAAAGGAGTACTACCTTACTGACGTAATTGAAAATCTTGCCAATGAAGGATACAAGGTCACATCTGTATCTTCAGAAGACAGCAGCGAAACTGAAGGAATAAATGACAGAAGCCAGCTGTCAAGGCTTGAAAAAAAGATGGTCTCTTATATCAATAAAAAGTTTATGCTTGATGGCGTGACTTTCAGGGATCCGGGGACCTCTTATATAAGCCCGGATGTAAAAATAGGCAAAGATACGGTTATTGAACCTTTCTGCATAATAAAGGGCGGTACCAGTATAGGTAAGGACTGTATAATCGGGCCCTTTTCCCAGATCGATTCCTGTAAAATAGGGGCAGGTACAAAGATAAATAAATCTGTATTACAGGAAGCGATTATTGGGGATCAAAATGATATCGGCCCCACAAGTTATATCAGGCCGGGTACCGTAACAGGCGATAAAGTGAAGATCGGGGCCTGCTGTGAGATAAAGAACTCTGTTATAAAAAGCGGCAGTAAAGTCCCACACCTCAGTTACATCGGTGATGCAAGGATAGATGAAGGTGTTAATGTTGGAGCAGGTACAATAACATGCAATTATGACGGTTTTTTCAAAAACAGGACAATAATCGAGGGTGGGGTATTCATAGGTTCTGATACCATGCTTGTTGCACCGGTAAAGATAGGAAAAGGCGCAATTACGGCTGCCGGTTCAGTCATAAGCCAGGATGTGCCCCCGGACAGTCTTGCTATTGAAAGAAGCAGGCAGGAAAATATTGAAGAAGGCTCTAAAAGGTTCAGGGAGAAAAAACAGGGACTTAAGGGAAAAATTAAAAAATAGAAAGTGAGGCAAAAAGTTCATGAGGGATTATCCGAGTAATAGAAGAATGCTTTTATTTTCAGGTTCAGCCAATCCGCCTTTAACAGAAAAAATAGCGGAACATCTGGGAATCGGACTTGGAAAAGTCACAAGGAACACTTTTAAGAACGGCGAGATATATGTAAGGTTTGAAGAGAGTGTGCGTGGCGCTGATGTTTTTCTTGTACAACCCTGCGGGCATCCAGTGAACCAGAACCTTATGGAGCTTCTGATAATGATAGATGCATCTAAAAGGGCATCAGCAGGTATGATAAATTGTGTGATACCCCATTATCCATATGCAAGGCAGGATAAAAAGGCTGAAGGAAGAGAACCAATAACTGCTAAACTGGTAGCCGACCTTCTGACTATTGCTGGAATGGACAGGATGATAGTCGTCGACCTGCATACTGCTACCATCCAGGGGTTTTTTGATGTCCCGGTTGACCACGTTACAGCAATCCCTATTATCGCAAACTATTTTAAGACAAAAAACATCAAGAATGGTGTTGTAGTAAGTCCGGATGTCGGCGGTGTAAAAAGAGTCAGTATTTTTGCAAATCAGCTCCACATGCCCCTGGCGATCCTTGACAAGATAAGACCGGGACCAAATGAAGCCCAGATAGACCATCTTGTTGGAGAAGTAAAGGGAAGAGATGCAATAATATTTGACGACATGATAGATACGGGGGGTACTATTATTGAGGCTGTGGATATTCTCTTGAAATTTGGGGCAAATAAAGTATATGTAGGAGCCACGCATGCTATATTTTCTGCAGATGCCATTGACCGGCTGGAAAGATCCAGGGCAGAAGAAGTTGTAGTCGCAGATACTCTTCCAATATATAAGAAATACAATGAAAAGATAAAAGTGGTTTCCATTGCCTCACTGCTTGCAAAAACAATAAAAAAGATTTATGATTGCAAGTCGGTTAGCGCTTTGTTTAAGGGTGAAAACCTTGTTTGATGATTTGCAGATCAAAAATTAAAATCGGATTAAAGTTTACATTTCGAGGAGATTAAAAGATGAGTAATGTCGTGTTAAATGTCGCAAAGAGAAATGATGACGAGTTAAAAAAGAATGCTTCAAGAAGATTAAGAGCGTCGGGTTTTGTCCCGGGGACCATTTATGGCCTTAGTAATGACCCGGTAAATGTTAAGATCGATGCAAAGAATTTTAAGGATATATTAAAAGGTCGAAGTGTGGCAAGCCTTATTCTTGATATCCATTTAAAAGATGATGGAAAGGATAAAAAAGAGATTACTCTGATCAAGGATATCCAGAGACATCCCATCAGTAAGGATTTCGTGCATGTTGATTTCATCAGAATAGAGATGAAGAAAGAAGTAGAGACATCGATACCGATCTTAATCTTGAACGAGGAAGATTCAGTCGGTATAAAAGAAGAATTAGGTGTTTTACAGCATAGCTTAAGGGAACTTCACATAGTCTGCCTTCCAGGTGATATTCCTGACAAGATCGAATATGATGTCATAGACCTACATATGGGTGAAAGTGTAAAAGTGTCAGACGTCAGTATTCCCGATAATGTCAGGGTCCTGAGTAATCCGGAAGAAATAGTAGTTTCAATAATCCATCCTACTCATCTTGTTGTCGAAGAACCTGAAGAGGAAGAAGAAGAGATCGAAGGAGAAGAAGCTGCTGAACCTGAGCTTATTACAAAGGATAAGGGAGAAGCAGAAGATAAGAAAGCTCCTGAAGAAAAAGAAGAACACCAACGATAATGACTTTGATAGTCGGGTTGGGAAACCCTGGAACAGAATATATCAAAACTCGTCACAATATCGGGTTTCTAGTTGTTGATAAGTTTCTTGAAGAGACTGGTAAAAATTCTTCATTTATTAAATTCAATTCCGAGCTGATTAAAACTAGTTATTCAGGAAAAGAGCTCCTGCTACTTAAACCACTTACTTATATGAATAACAGCGGATATCCTGTTTTGCAGACATCCCGAGAATACGGTATTGAATTGGCTGAAATAATTGTGATACATGATGACCTTGATATTGAGTTCGGCAAGATAAAACTTAAAAGAGGTGGTGGGACCGGCGGACACAATGGATTGGACTCTATCGCAAAAAGCCTTGGAAGCAATGATTTTAACAGGCTTCGTTTTGGCTTGGGTAGACCTCCAGGTAAAAAGGACCCTGCTGATTTTGTTTTATCAAACTTCAGGAAACTTGAACTAAAGCATCTTGATGTACTTATTTCAGAAGCTGGCAGCGCCCTGAAAGATTATTTGGATTTTGGTATCGATTTTGCCATGAATAAGTACAATAATGGTAAAAACTGATCGTCTCCACCAGACTTTTTTGCCGGACATGAATTATTTAATAGAAAATTTCAAAAAAGAAAAATCTTGGACCGATTTTATAGATAGCTGCAAAAAAACCGGCCTGCCTGCGATCAAAAAAGATAGGTTTAAAAATAATACCAGCAGTATTGTAGCTGAAGAAGATATCTGGCCCTTTATTATTTCCTCTTTTTTCTTAGAATTCGAACAGCCATTATTTATTTTAACTGCGACAACTGATCGTGCTGAAGAACTTTCAAGAGAACTGAAACCGCTAAATAAAAAAACCTCAATACTTATATATCCTGGAATAGGAAATTCTATATTCAGGGGTAAGCTTTCTGCTGACAACGAAATCCTTGCTGCAAGGTTTGAAATACTCAGGAAAATACTGGAATACAAGAACATGTCACCAAAGGCGCCATTTATGATCATCTCAACAATAAATGCAATAATCGACATGCTACCTGAAGATATTATCTCTGATAATAATAACCTGAAAATAGTATCCGGACAGAAATATGACAGGGAAGTCATTATTGAAAATCTTGCAGAAATGGGTTATGAAAGGGTCAACAGGATCTATGATAAAGGAGAATTCAGTGCAAGAGGCGATATCATAGACGTTTTCGATACAACCGCGGCAAACCCTATCAGAATAGACCTCTCACAAAATACCATAGACAGGATTTTGACATTTGATATAAATATGAGTTCCCCTGACAGGGAACTTCCTGAAACAGTGATATTTCCAAACAGATTGATCCGCGAAGGTGAGAAAGACCTTCAAGAGACAAGTACTTCAGATGGGGCTGAAAGCCGGGGCCCCTTTCGTGATGCAGGCGATAAAAGGGAGATCTCAATGATGACTATCCTGGATTTTTTCCATGACAATCTGAAAGAAGCAGGGTTTATACTATGTGACCCACTTGAATCAAGGCTTAAACTGAAAAGTGACTTAGATATTATTGCAGGTTCGGCAGAAGATAAGGAATTTTTGAGAAAAGAATTGATAAAAACAGTCGATGAAGCAAATGATATATTTGAAGCTTTTGATCTTAAGCTGGATCTTTTTTCCTTCTTTTATGACGACCCTGTCAAAAACATTTCCAGGTTAAAAGAAATAACCAAACAGAAAAAAAGTTATGGTAATCCGGAATTATTTATCAATAATATAAAAAAAGATATCAATAATAAAAAGATCATAATAATATCAACAGGCAGCAGTCAGCGAATAAAAAAGATCTCTGAAGTACTACTAAATCATAATGTCTCATTTAAAAATTATTCTGAAAAGAAGCTACCGCCTGCAGGATCTCTTAAACCTGGAGTAATAAACATATTGTCTTTTGATCTTTTTAGCGGGTATCTTTCAGGCTCGGTATCTGTCTATGGAGAACTTGATATCTATGAGCAGATCGATCATGTGCAGAAGGAAAAAGATATTTTTGAAGGAATATCAGATACAGGCTTATTTAACACAGGGGATTTTGTAGTACATAAGACACATGGTATCGGCAAATATATAGAAATAATCTCTGAAAAAACAGATGGCAATAAAAAGGAATATTTTTTAATAGAGTATGCAAATAATGACAGACTGTATGTCCCGATATGGCAGTCTGACAGGATCCATAGATATGTAGGTGATAAGACCCCTGCAATTTCCACACTTAATTCAAGGCAGTGGGACAATCTAAAAAAGAAGGTAAGGACCTCGGTCCAGAAACTTGCGGTGGATCTTGCCAGGCTCTATGCAGAAAGAAACACTGCAGAAGGATTTGCATTTTCTAAAGATGAAATATGGCAGAATGAGATGGAAAATCTTTTTCCTTTCACCGAAACAAGTGATCAGAAGAAAGCAATAGAATTCGTTAAGGAGCGCATGCAGATGCCCAACCCTATGGATCTTCTTGTGTGCGGGGATGTCGGTTTCGGAAAAACAGAAGTCGCAATAAGAGCTGCTTTTAAGGCTATTGAAAATAATAAACAGGTGTTGATGCTTGTACCGACTACTATTTTGGCCGACCAGCATTTCAGGACCTTCAATGAAAGATATGGCAGTTTCCCTGTCAAGGTTGAAGTCATAAGTAGATTCAGGACCTCTAAGGAGCAAAAAAAGGTCATTGATGATTTTTCTGAGGGTAGAACAGACCTTCTTATAGGTACACACAGGATCCTGTCAAAAGATATCAGGCCAAGGGACCTCGGCCTGATAATCGTTGACGAGGAACAGAGATTTGGCGTAAATGCCAAGGAAAAAATAAAACTATTAAAAAAAGAAGTCGATGTCCTGACGCTAAGCGCTACTCCTATACCGAGGACACTTTATATGTCACTCTCCGGGGTCCGCGATATTGTACTTATAGAGACACATCCTTCCGGAAGGTTTCCTATTGAGACTTTTGTTGGAGAAAATGACGATCTTGTCATCAGGAACGCTATAAAAAGGGAAATCGTTAGGGGAGGACAGGTATATTTTGTCCATAACAGGATAAACAGCATAACCGAGAGAAGATATAAATTACAGGTCCTTCTTCCTGACATAAGGATCGCCGTTACCCACGGAAGAATGGAAGGCAGGGAAATAGAAAAGGTGATGCAGGATTTTGTCGATAAAAAATTTGACGTTCTTTTGACCACTTCTATCATTGAATCAGGAATGGATATCAGCAATGTCAATACTTTAATAGTCGAAGATTCCCATAAGTTCGGTCTTTCGCAACTATACCAGTTAAGAGGCAGGGTGGGCAGGTCATCAGAAAAGGCATATGCATATTTCTTTTATCCCTATAAAAAATCTTTGAGCTGGACAGCGTTCCAGAGATTAAAGACTCTTGCAGAGTACACTGAACTCGGTTCCGGTTATAAGATCGCAATGAAGGATCTCGAGATAAGAGGCTCAGGTGAACTGCTGGGAGCAAAGCAACACGGCCATATAAATAGTGTAGGCTTTGATATGTACTGCCAGATAATAAAAGAGGAAGTCGGACGACTAAAGGGTGAAGAGGTCGAAGAAGATATAAATATCCAGATCGAGATCCCTGTAAACGCTTATATCCCAAAAAATTTTATCAGGCAGGAAAATGAAAGAATAAAAATATACAGGCTTCTGGCGGATCTGAAGAGCAGACAGGGTGCAACCGATATAATAAGCTCGATCGAGGATAGGTTTGGAGCTGCCCCCGAGGTGCTGAAAAACCTTGTATCGATTGCGGTCATCAAGATGCTTGCCAGAACGGCAGGAATTGAAAAGATAATATATTCAAAAGAAAGAGGAGCTATTTTTAAAAAGATAATCCTGGATGAGAAAAAATTGGATATATTCCGGGAAAAGGATATTGAGTTTAATTATTTTATTAAGTCGGGAGAGTTGAGGATAAAAAATACTTCAAATCAACCTAATATTGGTTTAGTATTGGATGTCTTAAATGTTATAATAGGTTTTATTTAATTTTTAAAATCATTTTGAAAGGACAGAGTTGGAAGAAGACAATAAGAAAAAAGAAATTAAAAATATATATCGCTGGGATGACGATACACAAGTAGAAGAAAAACCGGAAGAAGTACAGAAAACCAGTAAAAAAGTCAGAAAACGTGAAGAAAGAGACAAAGAAAAAGAGAGAATGCGGGCCATTATAAAGGAAAGGCAGAAGTCACGCATAACAAAAAAAGGAAAGATCTGGATCATAGCAGGTTCCGTCGTTGCTGTTCTTGCACTTGTTGCAGGATTATTATTCGCTTATCTTGGAATAGGCATAGACCTTACTAAAAAATATGCAACATTTGACAATATGAAAGTTACCCAGAAAGACCTTGACACATACATAGATTTCTTAAAAAACCAGAATCCCGATTCCATACCGGCAGAGGACGACCCGCAATATACTGTACTGCAGCAAAACATCATGGATTCCATTATAGTTTTGAAATTACTGCAGAAATATGGTAAAGAGAATGGTTACGTTATAACTGGTTCCGAGATAGATGGCGAGATCGCAAAGATCGCTGCAAATTATCCGTCTCAGGCTGACTTTGAGAAAGACCTTAAGGATAAAAAGATAAGCCAATCATTTTTAAGGGATCAAATAGCTGACCAGTTACTAAGAGATAAGATCTTTGCAAAAGTCACTGAGGATACGACTGTCACAGATGATGAGATGCAGACTTTTTATGATGAAAACAAGGAAATACAATTTACTGTTCCTGAACAGAAAAAAGTTAGCCATATTCTGGTAGCTTTTAATGTCCCTGAAGGGCAGGAATTAAATGATGCCATTAAAAATGAAGCAAGGACAAAGATCGGGGATATCGAGAAAAAACTTAAGGATGGCGCTGATTTTGCTGAACTTGCAAACCAGTACTCCGATGATACCGTAAGTGCCGCAAATGGGGGTGACATCGGATTTATAAGCAAAGGTCAGACTGTCCCTGAGTTCGAGGATGCTGCATTTGCTCTTGATGTCGGGCAGGTGAGCTCTATTATAGAGACTTCCTATGGGTTTCATATAATCAAAGTAACTGAACATCAGGACTCCTACATCAAGAGTTTTGATGAGGTCAAGGAATCCATACAATCATATCTTCTAAATAACAAACAAATGGCAGCCTGGCAGGATTTTGTCTATGGTCTCGTAGAAAAGTCAGGAGTTGTATACACAACTGCATTAAAGGGGCAGCTTAATGAAGCAACCGGAACGACTGAAAGTGTCGATACTTCTGTACCGGTTTCAGAGACTTCATGACATAAAAAAGGATTATTTCAGGCATTCAGGGTTTAAATGAATAAAGAAAAACAAAAAAAAACTGACAAAACTGACCCAAAAAGAGAATCTGAAAAATTGTTTTCAGAACTTATAGGCATAATGGAAAAACTAAGATCACCCGGGGGATGTCTGTGGGACCGGGAACAGACCCATGAATCAATAAAAAAAAACATGATCGAGGAAGCCTATGAAGCCCTTGACTCTATAGAGAAAAATGATATTACGGGACTCAGGGAAGAGCTTGGAGATATTTTACTCCAGGTAGTGTTTCATAGCCAGATCAGTAAAGATGAGGGTGAATTTGAAATTTCTGATGTAATCAGATCCATTGTAGAAAAACTGATCCGCAGGCACCCTCATGTATTTGGGGAAACTGATGTCAGTAGCAGTGGAGAAGTACTTGCAAACTGGGAAGATATCAAAAAAAAAGAACGTATTGAAAAAGGGAAAAAAAGCGATTCTATTTTTAACGGTATACCGATTATTTTGCCTTCCCTCCATTATGCGCATGAGATCCAGAGCAGGGCGGCAAGACTTGGTTTTGATTGGGATGATATAAGAGAAGTCTTAAAAAAAATTAGCGAAGAGATAGGCGAGCTTCAGGAAGAACTTCATGCAGATAATAAGAAAAGACTTTCGGAGGAACTCGGGGATCTGCTTTTCAGCATAGTAAATCTAAGCAGGCATCTGGGGATTGACAGTGAGCAGAGTTTGAGAGGTACATGCAGAAAATTTATAGAGAGGTTTGACTATATGGAAAAATATGCAAAAGCAGAAGGGATCGACTTTAAAAAGTCGTCTATTGCCGAAAAAGATGAACTTTGGGAGATCGCAAAAAAAAATTTATAATTTATTAAATAAAGTGGTAAAATTATTGTAATAAAAGTAGCAAAATAAAATAGCAAACTCTAAATGGATAAAGATATAAAATTAATAGGCGGTCTTTCAAGGAAGACAAAAATAAATATTTTTATTGCTGTTTTTCTTATCTTCATACTTATTTCTGTATTGACTTCCATAAACCAGATTTCCATTATTATAAGGAACCGGGAAAAAATCGTAGAACTGGAGCAGAGGCTGGAATGGGAAAGACAGCAAAACATCAAGCTTTTAGCAGAAGAAAAGACACTTTATGATAATGAAGCAATAGAGCTTGAAGCAAGAAGGCAGTTCAATATGACTGTTGGAGAAGAGACTAATTATTTTGTAGAGATCGACAATACGGGGCAGAAGGTTGTTACTGAACAGGATCAGGATTATTCCGGAAAAGTTTATGTCGAAGCAGATCTGTGGGAAAATTTCAGGACTTTCTATAATAGTGAGATGAGGCAGGTACAATAACCATTGTAGCTATAATAATCCTGTACTCGTCCGCTTTACTTAAAATGAATCCATTATGAGGCTTGCCGCAATAGATATCGGTACTAATTCTACAAGACTTCTAATATCTGAAGTTGTTAATTTTCTTAAAACACCACCAAACTACCCCGATACGATCATTAGAGAGATGGAGATCACCAGGCTTGGAAAAAATCTGGATAAAACCTGTAATATATCGTCAGAGGCAGCTTGTTTGACTATTGGGGTTTTAAATAAATATAAGGATGCGATCAAAGAGTATGGGGTTACAAGATACAGGGCAGTAGGTACTAGAGCGCTCAGACAGGCGAAGAATTCCAGCCAGTTTTTATCAGATGTAAAAAGATCAACCGGCATCGACGTTGAGATCATTGACAGTGGATCTGAAGCCAGATTAAGTTTTGTGGGTGCAGCAAAATCCCTTGAATGGCAGGTGCTTCAAAAAAAATATTTTTCAAAAGTCCCAACAAACATTTTAACTGATAATAAAATCCTGGTTGTGGATATCGGTGGAGGAAGCACAGAGTTCATAGTGGGCAACCTGTCTGGGAGAATCAGCTTTCTAAGGAGTCTAGGGATCGGTTCAGTAAATATGTCTGAAAGATTTATATGCGCTGATGAACCATCCTTACAGCAACTTGGAAAACTGGAGTCATATATTTCAAAAAAGATAGAGCCTATAATGGAGATATTGGCCCAGGAAAATTTTACTTTTATAGTAGGGCTCGCGGGAACTATTTCAACTATAGCTGCAATCGATCTCAAGATAGGTGAATATGATATGGAAAAGATCCACGGCCATTTAATTGAGCTCTCAGCAGTTAAAAAGATCTATGAGCATTTTTATTCAGTAGGTAAGTCAGAAAGGGAAAAGATCACAGGTCTTGACCCAAAGAGAGCAGATATTATCATTGGAGGAACTGCGATACTTATAAATATAATGAACAGACTTGAAATTGAAAAATGCATCGTAAGTGAACATGATATTCTGGATGGCATCATTTACAGCATTATGCAATTCTGATAAAATTATCCGGTTATTTGTTGCTTGCCCGAGTGGCGGAATTGGTAGACGCAACGGACTTAAAATCCGTTGAGGTTTATCCTCGTGCCGGTTCGATTCCGGCCTCGGGCACCATCTTAATACTTTTATTAATACTTACATTGTTATAATAATAAAATAATTAGACCCCATATTATCTATGAGGTCTAATTACACAATATAAAGTTGAAACTCTAATTATGGCTTACCTATCACAAACTCCTGTAGTGGTGTGGACATGTCATTATGGAATGTCTTTACTGTATACATACCATCAGGCAGATCAGCTGCAAAGTGTGCATCTCCGTAAGGCATATCTATAGAGAATACCTCATTACCACTCATGTCATAGATCTTGACCCAGTTGTTGTCTGCATATTCCCACCAGAAAACAAACTCAAAGGCGTTATCTGTATTCATCCATACCTGATAGCAGGTCATATCTACGTTACGGATCCATACTGGGACTTGCTCTTCTGCAGTGCCTCCTTTACCAGCGCAATACAATCTGACATTATCAAACTCAGCTATCCCGCCATAATCAACGGTAAATCCTATCTCTAAATGATCAAAATCAGGCAAAGGGCTTCCTGCGTGTGTATCTTCCCAGAGTTGGGATAGACTTAGACAGTTGTTTCTATACCAGGTACCCACAGGAAAATTCTCTGAGGCAGTATGATAATCATACCAAGCATTACCTAAATATGTGCCACCATCATGTACCTCAAAACCTGCTTGTATGTACGAGTCCTCATCAATGCCCTCTTCAGTTCTCTGAACATCAAAACACAGCATAACGCTTTTGCAGCTTGTGTATATATCCTCTTGCCATAGATTAGCATCAGGTTCATCATATGAAATAACTTCAGCTATACCGTCATGAAAGTCTACAGTGCCATTGGAATTATCAGTAAAAAACCAATCTGAACTACCATCGGAAAAATCTCCATTTAAAACAAGGTTTGAACTCGCTGATATAAAGCTTGCAGGGAGTAATGTGAAGACAAGGACAAGGATAAATATGGGAAGTATTAACCATTTCCTTTTCATTTATCACCTCCTTTCTATATTATTATCAATCTAAATTAGAGGTTGAAAAAATATCAATTGATTAATTATAACATTTATACATTTATTTTGAATAATTTTTTAGAGGATCAGTAAAAAATAATTTTTGTTTATTTTATGATATTAAATTAATGATTATTTGTTAACAATTATCTAAAAAATAGATCACTTAAAGTAGTTATCAAATTCTTTAAATTTAACTAATTCTTCCAAAATTTTGTTTGATTCCTCAATGCTTAGGGGCACCAATTTAAAAATCAATTTTAGGCTCTTCACCAAATTTCTACTGTTCAACGGACTATCTTCTTATAGATTACATTTGCATAACAGAAGCTAATATTATTAAATATAATACAGTTCTAATACTATTAAAGAAGGGTATTGAAATGGGTAAACCACCATATAGTAAAATATCAATTGAGGAATTCGATAAGCTTTTTGAATCACTTAAAAATTGGGGCAGATGGGGGAAAGATGATGAAAAAGGGACATTAAATTACATCACTCCCGAAAAAGTAAAAGCTGCTGCAGCACTCATAAAGAGCGGGCGTTCTGTATCAATGGCTATACCTATCAACAAGACTGCTGGACCTGATAATCCCAATCCAGCTCTCCATTATATGGTCAATACCCATGATATCGACATCGGTAGTGGTGAACTAAGGCTTGCAATGGATTTTCTTGGAATACAATTCCATGGTGATTGCCATACTCATATTGATGCATTGTGCCATATCTCATATAAAGGACTTTTATATAATGGAAAGCCTGCAAAATCCGTGACTGTTCGTGGCGCTGAGAAATATGATATAACTACCTATGCTCCTGGGATCATTGGACGGGGTGTCCTTATTGATGTTCCGAGATATCGGGGTGTCAAGTGGCTTGAGCCGGGTATATCGGTCACTCGTGAAGAAATTGAAGCTGTTGAAAAGGCTGAAGGCGTACAACTGCAGGAAGGAGACATTATGGTCTTACGCACGGGCCATCACCGCAGGAGGCTGGAGATTGGAGCGTGGGATCCAGGTTATACAGGCCAAGGTCGTGCAGGTCTTGATCCTTATAGCCTCACTCTGTTGCATGAACGAAAATTATCAGTCTTTCTACCTGATGGAGATGGAGAAGTCATACCTTCGTATGTAGAAGGGATACAATACCCAATCCACCCACTTCAGATAACGGCAATGGGAATGGTGTGTGCAGATAGCCTGCAATTAGAGGACCTGGCAAAAGCATGTGAGGAAGAAGGACGATTTGAATTTATGGCCGTGCTTGCCCCCTCGCCTTTACCTGGAGGAACAGGCTCACTAATAAACCCTATTGCTATTTTTTAAATCAGAGTTAATCTCTTTTAAAAATTCTTGATAATTTTATTAAATTAAACATTTTATAAAAAAATTATGCCACAAGAGAAAAACGAACAAGTTTTTTTGAGTGAAGAAATCTCTCAATATAATCTCAAAAGATTTGATGAAGCAATAGATTGCTTTATAGAAGCGATAAGAAAAAACTCGCAATTCGAAGATGCTTTATGTGACGAGGGTGTAGCATTTGATAACCTTAGTAAACGTGATGAAACCCTGAAATGCTTCGATGAAGCTACAAAAATAGAACCATTGTATGATATGGCCTGGTAAAATAAAACTGTCGCTCTTGACAGGTTAGGTCATTTTGATAGAGCACAAGAGTGTTATAATAAAGCCTCAAATATCAAAAAAAATTAAATTAAAGTCAATATTTTCACTTTTCAAATAAAAATTATCGACAATATTAAGATAATTATATATATTTTGATATTAACAAATAGTGCGGTGCCATTATCTTTTTTTTGGAAGTCCTATTTAGCATAGCATTATAATAGTGGTTATATTATTTTTATAATAATTATGAGCGAAGAAACAACCAGGTACTCTAAAACTATAAGCCAGATAGAGACAAGTTATACTTTAGCTTTTTTGCTGCGAGTCGCCCTAAAAAATGATATTTTTAATATTTTATCCGGTAAGGAATTATCAGGAAAAAAAATTGCCCAGGAAACCGAAACAAAATTTGAAGGAATTCAAATAGTTTTGAACGCGCTTGTTGCAAATGAACTATTGAAAAAAAGAAATAATAAATTTTCAAATTCCGAAACATCAGAAGAATTTTTAGTCAAAAAAAACCCTTCATACCTTGGAGATTATATTGAATTCACGACCAGCCTTTCTCCATACTATTTAGATCTGCATAATATTATTAAAAAAGGACATGCTTCCGTAAAAGTATTCGATGACTTTTTAGGGGCCAATAAACAATTGACAAATGATTATTTTAACGCAATGCACCGTAGCGCGATTCAAAGTGGCAACATTTTAGCAACAGATCTGAAAGAACTAAGTAGCGCAAATAAGATTTATGATGTGGGCGGTGGGACAGCAGCCTATCCTATTATTTTCTGCACGAAATATCCAAATATCAACAATGTAATCGTATCTGACCTTTCCTATGTGATTGAAAATATAACAAAAAAGTATATCAAAGAAGCTGGTCTTGAGGACAGGATTAAAACTGTTGCAAAAGATTATAGAAAAGATAACTTCGATAAGGAAAATGATATTATTTTAATGTGTGCGATCATTCACCAGGAACAACCTGACACAGTCAAGGAATTATTTTCAAGGGCTTTCAAATCCCTTAAACATGACGGGGTATTAGTCGTAAGTACGTTCTTTATTGCTGAGGACGGCACGTCACCACTTTTCAGTGCAATGTTTGGTGTTGAGATACTGGCAACAATGCCCACAGGACATTTATGGTTTTTAAAAGATGTGTTGAAATTACTTAAAGAAATTGGATTTAAGACATTTGAAATTTTAAATCCGCCCGGTCCTTCTGAATTTATAATAGCAAGTAAAAAATAAAAAAAAATTTGTAGTAGATATAACTAAAAATATAAAAAGTTTGAAAAATAATAACAATAATTCTGCCAATACCAAAATTGAATTAAGTAAAGAGATGTCTTTATTTAATGTTACCATGATCGGTGTTGGCGCCATGATAGGAGCCGGGATCTTTGTTTTAACGGGACTTGCTGCCGGTGCAGCGGGCCCGGCACTTATTCTTGCATTTTTCCTAAACGGTTTGGTCACAATTTTTACCGCTATGTCTTATGCCGAACTTGGTTCGACTTTTCCGGAAGCTGGAGGCGGGTATCTTTGGGTCAAGCAATCACTTCCTCAACCCAGCGGTTTTATCAGTGGATGGATGAGCTGGTTTGCCCATGCAATAGCATGCAGTTTATATGCCCTGGGTTTTGGAGCTTATACTTATGAAATAATAAGGATGTTAAACATAAAGATCCCTTTTTTTAGCGAGGGGTCCATTTATAAGATACTTGCTGTAATTATAGTGGTTATATTTACATATATTAATTTCAGGGGTGCTTCTGAAACTGGCAAAGCAGGAAGTATTGTCACAATAATTAAGATTGTCATTATTGCAGCTTTTATCATTGCCGGTCTTGTCGTTATTTTTAAAAATCCACAGCATTCTTTAAGTCATTTTAAACCCTTTGCTCCAAAAGGTTTTACGGGAATACTCTTTGCAATGGGACTTACTTTTATTGCTTTCGAAGGTTATGAGATCATCGTACAGGCGGGGGAGGAAATAAAAAATCCCAGGAAAAACATACCAAAAGCAATATTTTCCTCTCTGGCTATAGTAATCCCGATCTATTTGCTAATAGCTTTTGTAAGTATTGGAGGAATAACTTCAAATGAACCTACATGGCAGTATCTGGGCAGGTTGAAAGAAGTAGCAATGATCGGTGCAGCAAAGCAATTTCTTCCATATGGAGAATTTGTTCTTCTGTTGGGTGGTCTGCTTTCAACTATGAGCGCCCTGAATGCAACCATATATTCTTCATCAAGGGTCTCATTTGCAATGGGCAGGGACGGTTCATTCCCTGGATTGTTTTCAAGGATACACCCCGAGAAAAGAACTCCTTATATGGCAACCATTTTATCCAGTATATTGATCATCATAATGGCGGTCGCTCTTCCAATCCATGATGTCGCCAGTGCCGCGGACATAATGTTTTTATTATTGTTCTTAATGGTCAATGTAACATTAATAAATCTCAGGAGAACAAATCCCGGTGCAAAAAGAGGTTTTAAAATAAGGTGGTTTCCATATATACCGATTTTGGGAATACTCAGCAGCCTTTTCCTTGCTGTATTTATGTTTGGTTTTAGTAGAATAGCATGGTATGTGACAATCGGGTGGATTGCAGGAGGAATAATTTTTTATTACCTCTATTCACGCAAAAGGGAACTTCAGAAGGAAGCAGAAGTCTGTAAGACGATCAGTCAGGAAAAAGAGGTCATTGCAAAGGACTATAAGATATTGCTTCCGATAAATAACCCTGCTTCTCTGGTAAAAATGGTAAGTTTTGCCTCAATGCTTGCAAGATATAAGAATGGCCAGCTAACTGTACTTAATGTTGTCGAAGTTCCTCCCCTGTTACCTCTGGAGAGTGGCCTAAATTACATAGATTCATCCAAGACCCTGACAAAAAAAGCCCTGCAAATAGCTTCAAAGTTTGAGATCCCGAAAAATTCTATCATAAAAGTTTCGCATAAGACTGAAAAAGCTATCTTAAGTTCGGTCCATGAAGAAAAAATAAATTTAACGATTCTTGGCTGGAGAGGTGATAGGGGGAAAAGCAACAGGATCTTTGGCAGTGTACTGGATCCAGTCATTTTAAATACTGACAGTGATATTATGGTCCTGAAAATAAAAGAAAAGACTCCAGACAGTATAAACAGGATCCTGTTACCGATCGGTAATATAAAAAAAGAAAGAGCTTTCTTGGGGTTGTCTATAAGTATTGCAAAAGCATTCGATGCTAAAATCACAGTTCTAAGGGTTGTAAGTCCTCAAACAAAACAAAATAATGGTAGATCAAAATCAGAAATCCTGGAACTTTTCAATGGGAAAATTGAACTTCAGGAAAAAGATATAATCATCAAAGAATCCAATAATATAATAGATACGATATTGGAGACCTCTTTAGATTTCGATCTTCTAATATTAAATGCTGTAAGGGAAAATGTTTTTGAAATAGTCTTTTTGGGAAATAAAATAAAAAATATTTCCAATAAGAGTACAGTGCCTGTGGTAATCCTCAGAAAAAATGAGGGCAAGATAAAGACTTTTGTTGAGAAAATCTTCGGTACCAGGAAGATAGATGTATAAAAGTATATTTATCAAGTTAGCCTTAACTGGTTTTTAACTGTATCCAACTTTATGATAAATCGATTGATGACATTATTTTCTATTTTTATCTTTGTTCTTTTTATTATCTATAAATCTATCTGATATATGTATCAAACACTCTCACCTTGGTCCAATTATCCTTGTTTCTCTCCACAAAGGTATTGTGATTTTCGGCATCCTGATACAGATCATGATAAGAATTGTCAGCAAAAACAACATGCAGCCCTACCTGGAAATCTGTTATATTAACATCACGGTTATTTTCAGGTACTATTCTTCCTGCAGAGAAGCTTACAACACCAGCAATGTCTTTTAGGTATGTGTAGCACTCTTTTATCAAAGTTTCAACTGCAGCATCCGATGTGTCCTTTAAAGTAAAGAATACATTATGGGCTAATTTTTGTTTTTCCATTTTTCTCCTCCTTCACCATAATAATTGTCATAAAAACCAAATTTTGAATCTAAACAAGTATAGCATAGGAAACCATTATAATTCTTATAGATTAATAGAGCCATTTCTTTTTGTTAAATTTCGATTCTTAGGCGTGTTGCTAAGTCACTGCCTATATGGAATTTATCCTGCTGCAATAAATCCCATTGGGAAAGAGTAAATACTATGATCGGAATATCCTGATATGGATTTACCTTCTTTTTTATTAAAACTTATTGAAGATTATTTAGAAAGTCATCTACCTTTTGGGTTCTTATATAATTTTCCTGTGTCAGTAAATCAAGATAAGAAGAAAGTATCTTTCCAAATTCAGTATCAACGTATTTTGTCAGATTATTTTCAAATTCAGATAATCTATCAGGCAGTATCTTCTGGTTTGAGTCAAATACTGGATTATTGTCAATACCACTAAGATATATAAATATTCTCCCGTTATTAAACTGGTTTACTTCGACTGCTCTTGGGGAATCAGGGAAATTTTTTACATAATCCATAGACTTTATGATCCTGCCTATAAAATCATCCATAGAGATGACTATACCTGCGTCCAAAACTGAAGGATGCTCTGACTCATCAAGCTTTATATCAATATAGTCGTTCATTTCCTGGGAAAGATAGGACCTATATATATCATAAGCCTTATAATCCACCAGCGGCATTATAAATCCTTCAACTGCCATCAATTTATATTTTTTATCAATAGCTTCCTGGATAAGGCCTTTTACTTTCTGGTTATCAGTTTTAACAAGTGTAGCAAGGTCTATTTGTTCCAGTGATGGTAAAAGGCTTATGATAGTATTTTGCACATCGGGACCACTAAATTTATCAGTGAAATCAAATTTGTATTCCTCGCACAGCTTCATTACACTATAGACCATTTCTGAGGCAAGTTCCGGCATTGAATCTTTAATATTTGCATCAATAAAATTAAATATTTCTATAATATTAGCTGTTGATTTTTCAATTGAATTGAATTCACTTTCTATCTCTTTGGATTTATCTGTATCTGTTGATTCTGTTGTTGATTCCTGCATCGTAGTCTCAACAGTTGTTTCTGCTATCAATTCTGTTGTTGTTGATTCAGATGAAGCCTGGCCTGTTGTGGGTCGCAGTTTCTATTGGCTTGGAGACTAAATTACAACCAGATATTCCAGCAACCGTAAATAATACTGTAATTAATAAGCAGATCACCATTACTTTTGTTTTTTTTGAGCCACCAAATATGTAATTCATTTCTTTCCTCTTTTTTAAAGTTGATTTTAATAAGGACTGACCTTCAAAGATAAGCCTCAGGCTCATGCCGTACCAGGTCTTTAAATTATGAGTAGCACTGTGGTTAAGACCACCCTTTATTTTTGCCATAGCTTCTTAAAAGTATTAAATTAAAAGTATATTTCTTTATAACATAACAGTTTTTAAAATAAAATTAGAAAATTTTAATTTTATTTTAATCAGCATCTCATATAATAAATAATAATATTACAGTAAAAGGAGAAAAAATTTGAGGATACTTGTAATAGAAGATGAACCCTCGCTTCTAAGCCTTATTGCAAAAAGGCTAAAGGAAAAAGGTTATAATGTAGATACTGCAAAAAATGGAAGCCAGGGAGAAAAATATATATATTCGGTAGATTATGACTGCATAGTCCTGGACCTGATGATCCCTGTAATAGACGGGATGACCTTACTGCGGAAGATACGCTCAAAAAAAATTAATACCCCGGTACTTATATTGACTGCACGTGATTCGATAGAAGACAGGGTCAATGGGCTTGATACAGGTGCTGATGATTACCTTATAAAACCTTTTTCCTTTGATGAGCTTCTTGCAAGGATAAGGGCGCTTGTGAGAAGGCAAAAAGAAAAAAGGGATATCATCCTTTCCATAGATGACCTTAAACTGGATACCGTGACCAGAGAGGTAAGCAGGGGAGATAAAATGATCGAACTGACTTCTAAAGAATATGCGATGCTTGAATATTTTCTCAAAAACATCAACAGGGTGCTTACAAAGTCCCAGATAGCTGAACACGTTTGGGATCTTGATTTTGAATATAATTCTAATATCGTTGAAGTATATATAAGATATCTCCGCAGGAAAATAGATGAAGGTTTTGAAAACAAGCTTATCCATACTATCAGGGGCGGAGGCTATGTGATCAAGGATAAGAATGCGAAATCTTAAAATAAGATATAAGATAACATTATGGTATGCTCTCTTTCTTCTTATCTTACTGACAATTTTCAGTATTTTTCTTTATGCCGCCATTTCACAATTGCTATACCAGCACAATAAAGAAATTATAAAGACTGATGCAGATCAGGTACTTTCCATACTCCATATTGAGGGTAATATGATAAGGATCGAGGAACCGTACAAGATATTATCTACCAATACTTATTTTGTTGTCTTCGATGTCAGTGGAAATGCAAATATTGAAAGCCAGGTCCTGCCAGAGCTGTTAAAGCTTCCTATTGAAAGTGAACAAATAAGATATATAAGTATAGATGATAACAGATGGACAGTTTACGACAGTCCACTTTCTTCCAATGGTGAGCTCATAGGTTGGATAAGAGTCAGCCGGTCTCTTGAAGATCTAAGTATAATTTTGAGAAACTTAAAGATCATATTATTGATATCAGTCCCGCTTTATATTTTCTTTACATCCCTCGGGGGCCTGTTTCTTGCAGACAGGGCGTTAAGGCCGATCGATAGTATAACAAAGACTGCCAGGAAAATAATCAAAGGAGACTTAAACCAGAGGTTGAAGGTCACAAAAACTGAGGATGAAGTAGGAAGGCTTGGGGTCACATTTAATGAGATGATAGACAAGCTTGAAGCTTTTATTAAAAAGGAGAGACAGTTTACTTCTGATGCTTCACATGAGTTACGGACTCCGCTTGCTATCATATCTGCCCAGGCAGAACAGGTACTGGCTGACAAGCCTGGTACCAGTGAGTATAGAAAAGCTGTTACTAACATTCTTGATGAATGCAAAAAAATGAGCTATATGATCTCACAGCTGCTCATGCTTTACAGAAGTGAAGAAGGCAAATACCAGCTAAGTTTTGAAATACTTGACCTTGGAATAATAGGTGAAGAGGTAGTCAGGGAGTATAAAAATATTTCAAAACAAAAAGGAATTGAGGTCAAATTTTTTTCTGGAGGCAGTACAGAGATCAAAGCCGACCAGACTCTTATAACCAGGCTCCTTATAAACCTGATAGATAATGCTTTAAAATATAATAACAAAAATGGCCATGTAATATTAACCATAAAAAAACAAGATGGTTTTGCTGTTATTATTGTTGAAGACGATGGGCCCGGAATTCCGGAGGAAGATATCCCTCATATATTTGACAGGTTCTACCAGGCTGAAAAGGCCAGGGGCAACCAGGGTTCCGGTCTTGGACTGTCAATAGTAAAATGGATAGTAGAGGCACATAACGGAGCAATAAGTGTTGAAAGCACTAAAGACCATGGAAGTAAGTTTATTGTAAAACTGCCTGCAGGTCTATAAATCGGCAGGGCTATAATATTACCCCCAATAAATTTTTCCCAACATTAAAAAAAATTAATATTCTTTTAATTTTTATTTAATCTCCATGTATATAATCAATACTGACAGTTAAAAATACAAAAATTCAAAACGATAAAATTGCTAAATAATGAATTCAGTATTTAAGACGAAAAAATGTAAGAAAGGGAAGTATGTATAGAAAGAAAATAACATCTATAGTAATAACATCGATAGCAGGTTTACTGCTTGTTTTTTCGATTGCCGGGTGCTCTTTTATGGGACTCACAATCGAACCCCCAAGCATTCACTTAAAGTCTGAGGCAAAAGTTGAAACTACAGTGCCCGCAGAGACATCTCCTGCTGTTCCATCTGCTGATACATCTGCCACTGCTCAGGAAAAACCTCAGCTTGCAGAAGGTAAGATCAGCGAGCAGGAAATACTGGCAAACTTTGATGAAGCGATCAGTAAAGTCGCTGAGAGCGTTAAGCCCTCTGTTGTAAATGTCAAGGTACAGCTGACCCAGCAGGATGCATTTGGAAACCTCAGGGAAGGTGAAGGAGTGGGCTCCGGAATAATCTACAGCTCAGACGGATATATAATTACCAATAACCATGTTGCAGCAGATGCAAATGCGATGACTGTTACTCTTAATGACGGAAGCGAATACACTGCTAAACTTATCGGTGCTGATGCTAATACAGATATTGCAGTAATAAAAATAGAGGCCACCGGACTGAAACCAGCGGAATTTACAGCAGTTTCTAATGTTAAAGTGGGCCAGCTTGCAATAGCAGTAGGAAGTCCTTTTGGATTTCAGGAATCAGTTACTGTCGGCGTGATAAGCGCAGTAGGAAGAGACGTTGCAATATCATACGGGAGCCTGCCTCTTATCGATCTGATTCAGACTGATGCAGCTATTAATCCCGGTAACAGTGGTGGTGCACTTGTTAACTCCGCAGGTCAGGTACTCGGGGTCAATACAATGATATATTCGACTACAGGTTCAAGTTCTGGTATAGGTTTTGCCATCCCAAGTGATACTGCACTGGATATAGCAGATAAGCTTATAAATTCAGGAGATATCAAGACACCTTATTTAGGGATTGAAATGGCTGAAAACACCACTGATATTAATGGTGTTTATATTAAAACAGTGATCGAAGGATATCCTGCACAGAAAGCCGGAATCAAACCTGGAGATATAATCACGGCTGTTGGTGACAAAACTATAGAAACTCCTTTAGAGCTGGTCGCACAGATACTAAGATATAATGTGGGTGATAGCGTTACTATCACTTTAAACAGAAACGGTGAGACAATTGAAGCAAATGTTGTTTTTGTAGAAAAACCTGAAAATTTAAACGGCTAAGATGGATATTAAAAAATAATTTAATCTGGACATCCCCTCCGAAGGTGGTTGCCCCTGATGAATAATAATTAACAAAAAAATCAGGGGCAATCTCATTTACAACATTCATCTCGAATCTCGAGCTATTTTTTACTTGATATTTCGTTTAATATCTCAGTCTGTATTTTTTGTATCTCCATCAGTCTTTCCCACTGGTGCATCAGCAGGTTGTCTATTTTTTCATTTAAATTTCTTATTTCCAGTTCTGCTTTCAGGTTCACGACATAGTCATTTCTTGACCTGAGACGATCCTTGGATTCCTGCCTGTTCTGGCTCATCATAATAACAGGCGCCTGTATTGCTGCAACACATGAAAGTAGAAGATTTAAAAGTATGAATGGGTATGGATCAAAATTTTTACTTAAAAGACTGATGGAATTTATGATTATCCATATAAAAATAAACCCCATAAAGATGGAGATAAATTTCCAGCTACCCCCAAAGCTTGCGATCTTGTCTGATAATCTTTGTCCGAGTGACAGTTGTTCATCAAATTCAATATTTATATTTTCTGTAACAGTCTCCTGTTCTTTAAGGTTTTTTATCAATTTTTTTTCGATAGATGAAAGTTCACCTTTATCTTTTTTAAGCACCTCCTCAAGATATTGAAGCCTTATCGCACTTAGGTCAGATTTGCAGATAAAACCCTTCAGGTCACACCCTGGATATTTTTTTCTGATAAATACTATTAATTGCCTGTCTATTAATTCTATAGGAAACAACTCTTCTTTACTGGTGGGGTTTTTGCATATCTGGCAGGAATTTTTTAGATTTTTTTCTTCCATAGTAGTTCCTTTTCTTTAGAGGTTTATAAGTGATTTAAACAGGTAAATAATCATAATATATATATTATAAAGGTTTTAAATTATAATATTAACAGCATAAACCAAACTGATAAAATGCTAAAATTTTTTTATTTGCTATTTTCTTAAAAAGAGTATAATTCGCTGATTATGGATGTTAAATACTATGAACTTGATAAACAGCAGATCTTCAATGAACTGCAGGTAACCGATTTTGGCCTATCAGATGATGAAGCGGCTAAAAGACTTGAGACCTATGGTCCTAACCTGATAAAAGAAAAGAAAAAACGCTCACTTTTAGTAAGATTCCTTGATAATTTTATTCACATGTTTGCAATAATCTTATGGATTGCAGCAGGACTCTGCTTCATCCCAAGAGTCGACATGCCGGAACTGGGATATGCGATCATACTGGTCATTGTAATAAATGCGATTTTCAGTTTTATGCAAGAATACAAGGCTGAAAAAGCTCTTGAAGCCCTAAAGAAGATGTTGCCGGCATATTCAAAAGTCCTAAGGGCAGGAGAAATAAAAGAGGTACCAGCCATGGAACTTATTCCTGGTGACATCCTGGTATTAAGTGAGGGTGATAACATCTCTGCAGATGCAAGACTCATAGAATCCTTTGAACTCAGGACCAATAATGCAGTGCTCACAGGAGAATCTGACCCACAGAGAAAAAGTTCGGTCCCAATCATCGGCAGGGAAGTTGATCCTATGCGGCTGACAAATGTAGTATATGCAGGAACCAGCATCTCTTCAGGCACTGGAAAGGCCGTTGTTTTTGCGACCGGTATGAATACGGAATTTGGTAAGATAGCTGGTTTTACGCAGGCTGCTAAGGAAAAATTAAGCCCTCTTCAAAAGGAGATCAACAAAGCAAGCCAGCTACTGGCATACATCGCGATAGGGATAGGTATACTGTTTTTTACTCTTTCAATATCCGTGGTGAGATTGGGATTCATAGGCTCCTTCGTGTTTGCAATAGGAATACTTGTTGCATTCATTCCGGAGGGGCTATTGCCGACCGTGACTCTTGCCCTGGCTATGGGTGTGCAGAGGATGGCAAAAAGAAATGCATTAATCAAAAAACTATCTTCTGTAGAGACACTGGGCTGCACTACAGTGATATGTACTGATAAGACGGGGACCCTTACTCAGAATGAGATGACTGTAAAAGAGGTCTGGGTCAATAAACACAGTTATGAAGTAAATGGAGTGGGATATGATCCTGCTGGTGATTTTAGCTTTAAAAATAATAAGGTCAATAGTACAGAAGCAACAGAAATATTTAAGACAATTTCAAGGGCGATGTCTTATTGCAATAATTCGAGGCTTCAAAGAGAACAAGATACCGGTTCATGGATCATCAAAGGTGATCCTACAGAAGGTGCATTGCTTGTAGCTGCAAAAAAAGCCGGTTTTGATTATGAGAAAGAATTAAAAGAAGAACCCAGAGTCTTCCTGCTGCCTTTTGATTCCAATAGAAAAAGGATGAGCTCCATACATGATACAAGAAATGGTACCTTTGCATTTATCAAAGGTGCTCCAAAAGAAGTCCTTGAGCTCTGCAGTAAAGTAGATATAGAAGGAAAGGTGGTAGAGCTGTCACCAGAAGTCCGGGAAGATATTTACAGATATAATGATTCTTATGCAAGGAGGGCCCTGAGGGTACTCGCAATTGCATATAAAGACCTCAGCGGGTTTAAAGGAGAATATACCGACCAGGATGTCGAAAAAGATATGGTATTTGTTGGACTTGCAGCCATGATAGACCCTCCACGCCCTGAAGTGGAGAAAGCTATAGATTTCTGCTATAAAGCTGGCATAAGAGTCATAATGATAACAGGTGACTATGGACTTACAGCTGATGCGATAGCAAAAAAAATAGGGATAATAAAAGGACAATCCAAAATATATCTTGGCACAGATATTGAAAAAATGGATGACACCACACTTCAGGATATTATGCAAGAGGATAATATTATTTTTGCAAGGGTTTCCCCGGAACATAAGATGCGAATAGCTCAGGCTTTAAAGACAAATGGACACATTGTCGCGATGACAGGTGACGGTGTAAACGATGCGCCTGCATTAAAGACAGCAGATATCGGTATAGCAATGGGGATCTCTGGGACAGATGTCGCAAGGGAAGCAGCAGACATGATCCTGACCGATGACAACTTTGCAAGCATCGTAAATGCTATTGAAGAGGGCAGGGCAGTCTTTGAAAACCTCAGGAAATTTTCACATTATATCCTTGCGAGCAACATACCTGAGGCAGTACCCTTTATATTCATGGTCCTTTTTAAGGTCCCACTTCCTCTAACGATAATGCAGATTTTAGCCATTGACCTCGGGACAGATATGCTGCCTGCTCTTGCCCTGGCAACGGAAGCTCCAGAACCTGGAATAATGAGCAGACCCCCCAGAGCAAGAAATGAGCGCCTGCTTACACTTAAGGGTATGCTGAAAGCTTATTTCTTCCTTGGACCAATTGAAGCTGTTGCAGCTATGCTTGCATTTTTCTGGGTTTATTTTCACAATGGTTATACCTTCAAGGAGATCCAGGAGGTCGGTGTCGACCCGAAGAATTATATTACAGATCCGGTATACAGAGCAGCAATAACTGCCTCTATAGCAGCTATAGTCACAACACAGATCGGGAATTCCTTTGCTAACAGGACAACTTATGACTCTGTATTTAAGGTAGGGTTTTTTAAAAACAAATTACTTCTATGGGCCATCCTGGGAGAGTTAGCAATACTAAGTATGCTGATTTACATCCCGGGACTTAATAGTGTTTTCAACCATATACCTATCGGTTTAAATTACTGGATCATTCCGATCGCATTTATTCCTTCAGTATTTATTTTTGAAGAATTAAGAAAATTCCTTATAAGGAACTATAAAAAACACCGTATAGCGTAGGCTGATGTAATTAAAAAAGAATAATAATATAATCTAAATGGACTTATTAATTAAAAGGGTTTTTTAAAAGCCGGTAAACGGGGTGGAATATATCTTGTTTATTTTAAATTAAGTCTTTTAAAGAGAAAAGAGGGCTAAATGCAGGTAGTAATAATGGGCTGTGGAAGAGTGGGCTCACAGCTTGCAAACATGCTGTCTATGGAAGGCCATAAAGTCAACATAATAGATATGGATGTGAAATCTTTTGACAGGCTGGGGGCCAGCTTTAAGGGCAATAAGATTCTCGGTTTTGGCTATGATAAGGAAGTCCTGGAAAATGCCGGTATAAAAGATGCCGACGCCTTTGCATCGGTGACCCCCGGAGATAACAGAAATATAATCGGAGCCCTTGTCGCAAAAAAAGAGTACAGGGTACCGATAGTCGTTGCAAGGATATATGACCCTGTCAGGGCAACAGTATATAATAGACTTGGTATTGCTACTATCTCTCCGACGACCTGGGGTGCAGGTAAGATAAAGGAACTTATTTGCCATCAGGATATCAATTCACAGTTAAGCCTGGGAAACGGGGAAGTAGAGATAATAGAGGTCGAGCTGCCCCACAGTCTTGCAGGAAAGACCAGTGAAAAGATCAATGTTCCAGGTGAGATAATGGTCCTTTCAATAACCAGGTTGGGGAAGGCATTTATTCCTGTAGTCGGTTCGGTGATGAATGAAGGTGACTTGATCCACATTGCGGTTTCTTCATCTTCAATGCCACAGTTAAAAAGGATACTTGGTCTATAAGGAGATCTAATGAATATATTAATAGTCGGTGCAGGAAAAATCGGAAAAAGCCTTGCAGAGGATATGAGCAGCAAGGGCCATTCTGTTGTAGTAGTCGAAAAAAATGAGAATGTTTGCAGCCAAATAAAAACTTCAAAAAATCTTGAAGTAATATGTGGTGACGGCTGTGATACGATCGTGCTTGAAAGCGCAAGGATCAAGACTGCTGATGTGGTAGTTGCAGTTACGGGGGATGATGAGGATAACCTGGTTGTGGCACAGCTTTCAAAATTACAGCCTAACAGACCCAGGGTAGTGTCTACCATAAATCATCCGCGCAATGAATGGTTATTCAATAAAGGCTGGGGAATAGACGCTGCTGAGAGCCCTATCACACTTGTCTCAAGATTGATCGAGCAGGACATAGATCAGGAAAAATCTATTTAGGCCTAGAGTTCCAGTCCTTTTATCAATGCAGGGACATGCTTTTCCCACCCAAGGGCCTGTATGTGCACACCCTGGCAATATGGTTTCAGGTTAGTGATAAGGTCGTGTAATATTTCAAGGCACATGGCAACTTTATCTGTGGTGTTTGCCATCTTATCGATTATCTTTTTCGGTACAAATATTCCTGGTACATTTTTATTCATATAGTTAGCCATTTTTTCAGACTTCAGCAGGATCACTCCTGCCATTACAGGAGTTTTTATATTCAGTTTGGATATTTTTTCAGCAAACTTTTCCATAACATTTTCATCAAAAACTGCCTGAGTCTGGAAGAATTCAGCACCGGCATCGATTTTTTTCTGCATTTTCAATAATTGAAGGTTAAGAGATATTTCCGTATCGGCCCCAGGATTGACTACTGCGCCTTTAAAGAATGCAGGCTTTCCTTTAAGCTCATTTCCAACAAGGTCAAATCCTTCTTCGAGTCTGCTTAGAGCATAAAGAAGCGATACCGAGTCAAGATCATATACTGGTTTTGCCTGAGGATGATCCCCAACGGTTACATGATCACCAGTCAAACACAAAACTGTCCTGATACCCATCACATAAGCGCTCAGCAGATCAGATTGAAGTGCCAGCCTGTTTCTGTCCCTGGTCGTCACCTGGTATACAGGGTCATGTCCCATATCTGTAAGTAAATGGCAGGTTACGAGTGAACCAAGACGCATAACTGCGCTCTGCAGGTCCGTTACATTTATGCCATTGACAAGACCCTTAAGGTTTTCTCCGATCTCATATATCTCTGCGGTATCTGTACCTTTAGGCGGACCTATCTCACATGTTACAGCAAAATCCCCATTATTGAGTGCTTCTTTAAGTTTTGGTTTGTGTCCTGTGTTATTTTGTTTGTCAGCCATCTTACCTCCAGAAAAGTCATAATAAAATAATTAAAAATAAATTAACCTATTCCATAAAACCAAGCTTTTTCAGTAGTTTGTTTTCTCCTATAAGAGTAACGACATCATCAGGCTGAAATATATAATTTATATCTGGCGGTGATTTAAATTCGTTACTATTAGTTTTTACGGCTATTATTGTTATACCATATTTATGGCGCATATTAAGCTCCACAAGATTGTGGCCGACAAGTAACTTTGGAGCCACTATTTCAATAATACTTACATTTGTAGCGACTTCAAGAAAGTCAAGTACATTTGAACTTGTCAGATTTTTTGCGACTCTTTCACCCATATCCTTTTCGGGGTAAACTATTATGTCTGCGCCTACTTTTGACAGGACTCTTCCCTGAGTCTGTGTTCCTGCTTTTGCTATGATCTTTTTTGCACCTTTTTCTTTTAATATCAGGGTTACCAGTATTGAGTTCTGAATATAGTTTTCACCTATTGCTACAATAGTAGCATCAAAATCATTTATTCCGAGAGATTCCAGGATCTCTGCATCAGTTGCGTCACATTTTATGGCGTCATTTATTTCTGCAGCCACTCTCTGTATTCTGTCTTCCGATTGGTCTATTCCTATTACAGAATGGCCTGAAGATGCCAGTGTCCGTGCAACACTTGCACCAAATCTGCCGAGACCGATTATCAAGAATTGTTTCTTCATTTTTTAGCCAATTGTTATATTTTCTTCAGGGTGGATGACCCTGTCCGCACTTGTCCTCATTGCAAGGGCAAGCGCCAAAGTGCTGATGCCAATTCTACCAATATACATACAAAGTATCAATATGGCTTTGCTGGGTGCTGACAGCCCGAAGGTTATCCCTGTAGATAACCCCACTGTACCAAATGCGCTGGTAACTTCAAAGAGAGCTTCAGAGAGAGAGCATTTTTCAAATACAAGCACTGCAATAGTAGAAAATATTACCAGTATCATAGCTGTAAAAATAATTGTCAAAGCCCTTGGAAAAAGACCTTCAGGTAATCTTTTTTTAAACAGGATTGTCTGTGTTCTTCCCCTTAATGCATTTAAAGCACCTGCTGTTACCACTGCAAAAGTAGTTGTCTTAATACCACCGCCCGTACCGCCTGGTGATGCGCCTATAAACATCAAAATAGTAATAAAGAAAAGTGAAAACTGCGTGAGTCTTCCGGTCACTACAGTATTAAAGCCAGCTGTCCTTGCAGTCACAGACGTAAAGAAACTTGAGATTATTTTTGTTCCCAACGGCGCATTTCCTATTGTCTCTGGATTACCGAATTCAAATATAAAGAACATCAATGCACCCAGAAATAAGAGTCCACCTGTGGTAAGCAGTACTATTTTTGTATGTAAAGTCAGTTTTTTACCTTTTCTAAAATTTATGGTCTCTGCTATCACAGGAAACCCTATTCCACCAAGTATGATCAGCAACATCATAATTATATTTACAGAATAGTCCGAAATAAACCCTTCCAGATTGTTTGAATAAAGGGAAAAACCTGCATTGTTAAAAGCACTGACACTGTGGAAAAAACTGAATGTTGCCGCTGATCTCAACGGATAGGAATATTTAAAATAAAGTATTAGAAAGAGTAAGACAAAACCTGCTATCTCTATGACAGCAGTAACTGCAAAGATAGTTCCAAAGAATCTTGATGCGACAAAGCTCTGTCTGGGTCCAAAACTGGAATTTATATAAAACTTGTCCCTGATCTGTATTTTTCTTCCCAGCATTAAGCCAAAAATGGACCCAATGGTCATTATTCCAAGCCCACCCAGCTGTATTAAGATAAGTATTATTGTTTTTCCCAGATCAGTAAAATTCCTTGCAGTATCCTGGACTACAAGACCGGTTACACATATGGCTGAAGTAGAAGTAAAAAAAGCATCAATAAAACTTAACCGGCCACCTACTGTCATCTGTGGCAGCATGAGGATTAGGGTACCTACTATAATTGCACCTGCAAATGCGGCCATTACCTGGACACCTATCTGCCTTTGTGTCCTTGAGGAAAAAATTGGAAGTTCTTTCATTTTAAATAATATTGTTTTTTATATAAGTGTATATTTTAGTATTTTATATTCTTTTGGCAACTTAAAATTGTACAAGGCCATTTATTGGTCTAAAATATTTACGGGATCTTTTCAATAAAAATAATACATCAGAAAAATGAGCCAGAAGAATTATTTTAATATAACAGAGCACCCGTCCGACACAGGACTTAAAGTAGTCGCGGTTTCCCCGGAAAAATTATTTGAGGTGGCAGCGCTTGGGATGTTTTCAATAATGAGTGATATAAAAAAGATTAAGTCGATCATTGAAAAAGATATAAACATTGTCAAGGACAAATCGTTTGGAATAGAGGATTTGCTCATATTTTGGCTTGAGGAGCTTATTTACTATTTTGAAGTGGATTCAATGCTTTTTTCAAGATTTGAAGTAAGAGAGATCTATGCAAGTGATCACGGGAACAGGAAAACAGGAAAAATTAAATCTGATTCATCCTCCATAGTAAGTGCCGTTGCGTTCGGGGAACATGTCGATACGTTAAAGCATGAGATCTGTATTGCTATAAAATCGCCTACATACCATAATCTAAGTATTATAAAAGAAGAAAGCAGCAGTTTATGGAAGGCAACAGTTGTATTTGATGTCTGAGGATTTATTTTATGCCGGATTTTAAATTAAAAAGGATCAATGAATACAAATGGGAGATAGAGAAGGATCCTGGACTCGGTATGAATGTGCCAGGAGTGATTTTTGCCGACAGGGAACTTATTGACCTGGCGTTAAAAGAAAATACTGTTCAGCAGGTCATTAATGTTGCAGGGCTCCCCGGGATAATGAAAGCTTCTTTTGCAATGCCGGACATCCACTACGGTTATGGGTTTCCAATAGGTGGTGTTGCTGCAATGGATGCAGATACAGGAGTGATATCTCCTGGAGGAGTCGGATATGATATATCCTGTGGTGTAAGATTACTGCGGACCGGGCTTAAGGTCGCCGATATTAGAAATAAACTTGAAGATATAATGTATCTCACTCTTTTATGCTGTTCCAAAGGGTGTAGGCAGCAAAGGCAGGATCAAATTATCAAAAAAACAGATGTCAGATGTTATGACAAAGGGAGTCAGGTGGGCGGTATCAAATAACTTTGGCTGGGAAGAAGATATATATTTTACTGAAGAAAATGGTTGCATTGCTGGTGCAGATCCGGATGCCTTAAGCAGTATGGCTTTTGAGAGGGGAATGGGTCAGATAGGCACTCTTGGTTCTGGAAACCATTTCATAGAATTACAGAAAGTCTCCGAGATCTTTGACAGAGAATCGGCAGAAGCTATGGGGCTGGATGAAGGTATGATAACTGTTATGATACACTCCGGTTCACGAGGGCTGGGACACCAGGTGTGCAGCGATTACATTAAATTGATGCAAAAGAGTGCTTTCATGAATGACCTCAGGCTACCTGATAGACAGCTGGCATGTTCACCCATCAACTCACTGGAAGGAAAGAAGTATTTATCTGCAATGTCCTGTGCAGTAAATTTTGCAATGGTCAATAGACATTGCATGGCACATTCAGTCAGGACAGTTTTTGAAAATATATTCAAGACATCATCAAAAAACCTCGGAATGGATCTGATATATGATATCTCTCATAACATAGCAAGGTTTGAAGAACACAAAATAGGAGATAAGATGCGCAGTGTTTGCATACACAGAAAGGGTGCAACGAGATCTTTTGGCCCCAATTACCCTGGATTACCCAAAAAGTATAAAAAGATAGGACAACCGGTCATCATACCTGGTGATATGGGCAGATATTCTTTTATACTTACAGGAACAGAAAAGGCGATGCAGGAAAGCTTTGGTTCTACATGCCATGGAGCCGGCAGGCTCATGAGCAGGTCAAAAGCCAAAAAAGAAATAGATGGTGCGAAGCTGAAAAAGGACCTGTTTGAAAAGAAAGGTATCATTGTACTTGCCCAGAGTATTTCAGGGCTTGCAGAGGAGGCACCAGCAGCTTATAAAGATGTAAGTCGTGTAGTTGATGTGGCCCACAAGGCAGGATTATCTAAAAAATCAGTAAAATTAGAACCACTTGGTGTTATAAAGGGATAATTTATTTATTTTATATTAATTTCTGCTAATATTTCAAAAAATTTCTATTTTTTCTATTTTTTAGCAAAATTATTTATAATATTACTAAAAATAAAGAAAATTTTATTATTTTATCTTTTTTTTTAAATTATTTTATTTTTTCTATTAATTTATAATTTTTTTTGTAGTATCATGGTTGTTAATAAAAATTATTAGTTTAGTTACAGGTGATCATATGAAAGGATTGGGACTTTTAACAGAATTTTCAACTAAGTCTGGTGAAAAACTGAAGCCGAAGAATATAAAGATAGATGACACAACACTTAGAGATGGAGAACAGACTGCAGGAGTAGTCTTTGCAAATGATGAGAAGATCCATATTGCCAAACTTCTTGACAAGATCGGGGTGCACCAGATAGAAGCAGGAATACCCACAATGGGAGGTGACGAAAAAGATGCGATAAAGGCGATTTCTTCCCTGAACCTTAATTGCAGCATCCTAGGCTGGAACAGGGCTGTAATATCTGATATCGATGACTCAGTCGAGTGCGGGGTAGATGCTGTCGCGATCTCAATATCTTCTTCTGATATCCATATAGAGCATAAGCTCAGAAAAAGCAGGGAATGGGTCCTTGAAAGTGTTAAAACTGCTGTGGACCATGCAAAAAAGTACAATCTATATGTATCGGTAAATGCTGAGGACGCATCGAGGTCGGATATGGAGTTCTTATTGCAGTTTGCAAGAACTGCTAAAGAAGCCGGTGCAGACAGGTTAAGGTATTGCGATACTCTTGGGATACTGGATCCTTTTGAAACATTTATGAGGGTTAGGACGATTATAGATATCATTGGCCTGGATGTAGAAATGCATACGCATAATGATTTCGGTATGGCCATTGCAAATGCAATAGCAGGGGTGAAAGCAGGAGCTACTTATGTGAATACCACAATAAACGGCCTTGGAGAGCGTGCTGGCAATGCATCCTTTGAAGAACTTGTAATGGCTTTAAAATATCTGGAGGATGTCGATCTTGGGATAGATACACATCTTTTCAGGGAGATATCTGAATATGTCGCAACTGCATCAGACAGGTTCATACCTACCTGGAAGCCAATAGTCGGGGCAAACCTTTTTGTCTATGAAAGTGAAATAAGGGCATCTACTGTCACTAAAAATCCAAAGACCTTTGAACTCTTTGGGCCTGAAGAGGTTGGCCTTGAAAGAAAGATAATAATCGGTAAAAATTCAGGAATAAACACAACGATCCAGAAACTTAAAACCCTTGGATTCAAAATAAATGAAAACGAAGCTAAAGAGTTTTCTGAGATTATAAGGGAGAAAGCACTGGCTCTAAAAAGAGCTTTATTTGATAGTGAGATTACAGATGCCTATAAGTCTTTTACTGGCAAATAATTAAGTTTTATTAATCAAAAAAAAGGAGAAAGACGGACATGTCTTTGGATTTTAAAAATGACAATACAATAAACATAATAGATACAACTTTGCGTAATGGAGAACAAGCTGCTGGTGTTGTTTTTTCAAAACATGAAAAGATAAGAATAGCAAAAATGCTTGACGAACTTGGTGTGCACGAAATAGAGATAGGCACTCCTTCTCTCGGGCCTCTTGAAAGAGAAATAATCAAGGAAATAGTCGTTTCTAAACCCAAGTGTAAACTGTTTACTTACTGTGAAGCAGACCCGGAAAATATTGGCCTGGCCGTAGAGTGTGGTGTAAAAAATGTGATCATCAATATATCGACTTCGGATCTGCACTTGAAATATAAGTATAATAAGAACAGAACATGGGTACTAAACCGTTTAAGGGAGACTATCAGTGAAGCCAGACAAAATAATTTGAATTTCATTGTCAGTTTGGAAGATGCCACAAGGACTGATCTTGAATTTTTATTACGGATCCTTCATCTTGTTGAGAAAAGGGGAGCTTACAGGCTCAGGATCTGCGATACTGTTTCAAGGCTGGACCCGTTCAGGACTTTTTTGCTGGTCAATTCAATACTGAACACGACTGATTTTCCGCTGGAGATCTATAATCATAATGATTTCGGGATGGCTACAGCCAATGCTATGGCAGGTGTGAGGGCCGGAGTAAAAAGCATTGTGACAAGTATAAACGGTCTTGGAGAAGGTACAGGGAATGCTGCACTGGAAGAAATAGTAATGGCGCTTAAATACCTCGAGGAAATCGATCTTGGAATAAATACTGCTAAATTCAGAGAGGTGTCAGAATATGTCGCAAAAGCATCGGCAAGAGCAATACCGGTATGGAAAGCTATTGTAGGTACAAATGTGTTTGCCCATGAGTCAGGCATCCATGCTGATGGAGTACTTAAAAATCCGAGAAATTATGAAGTATTTGAACCGGGTGAAGTCGGATTGACAAGGCAGCTGGTGGTAGGTAAACACTCTGGTTCCCATACAATACTGCATAAGTTTAAGGAGTTTGGAATAGATATCACGGACAAAGAATCAAACGACCTGCTTGCAATGGCAAGATCGATGTCTGTAGACCTCAAAAGGCCCCTTTTTGACAAGGAGCTGATGTATATTTACAGGGATTACAGGGATAATCAGATCAAACCAGAAATCGATGAGGATACTGATTAGAAAGGAGCTTTTTTTGCCCAAGACAATTGCTGAAAAGATTTTAAGTGAACATGCCCATCAGGACCTTAAAGCAGATGACATTGCAGTGGTCGATGTCGATGTTGTAATGGCCCAGGACGGCACAGGCCCCCTTGCGGTAAGCCAGATAAAAAAAATGGGTTTTACAAAAGTCGCCGCTCCGGAAAGATCTATTTTTTTTATCGATCATGGTGCCCCAAGTCCCCGGAAGGAACTATCTGACTCGCACAAGATATTGAGGGAATTTGCCGGGACAAGCGGTGCAAAATTAAGCGATATAAATGAGGGAGTCTGCCACCAGATACTAATAGAATCGTATGCCTGTCCTGGAAATGTAGTGATAGGCGCAGATTCACATACCTGTACATCAGGTGCCCTTGGTGCATTTGCTACAGGAATGGGCTCTACTGATATTGCTGTTGGATTTTCGCTCGCAAAGACCTGGCTAATGGTACCCAGGTCAATAAAAGTCGAATTTAATGGCAAACTTAATCCCGGTATATACGCAAAGGACATGATATTATATCTGATCGGAAAGATCACTGCTGATGGGGCGACGTATAAATCCCTGGAATTCGGTGGTGAACTTAGCTCTGTGCTCAATATGGACGAAAGATTTACAATATCCAATATGGCTGTTGAAGCCGGTGCCAAAACAGGGATGTTCTGCACAGATGAGACCACTAAAGAGTATCTTAAAAAGCAGGGAAGGCAGTCATGCTATAGGGAGATCTTTCCTGACGAGGATGCAGAGTATGAGTCAATTGTTAAAATAGATTGCAGTAGTTTGGAGCCTGTTATTGCCCGACCTCACACTGTTGACAATACAGTATCTGTTAGCGAAATAGAAAAAATAAAGATCGACCAGGTGCTTATCGGAACATGTACAAATGGGAGACTAAGTGACCTTGAAATTGCTGCATCTATATTAAAAGGCCGAAAAGTTGCAAGCGGGGTCAGGCTCATAATCGTACCAGCATCTAAAAATGTTTATCTTGCTGCAATTAGAAAAGGACTGATAGAGATATTCATTGAAAGTGGAGCGACAATAGTAAATCCTGGTTGTGGCCCATGTGTAGGGGTGCATGAAGGAGCGCTTGCAGATGGTGAAGTATGTCTTTCCACACAGAACAGGAATTTTAAAGGCAGGATGGGTAATCCTGCAAGTTTTATCTATCTTTCATCTCCGGCAACTGCTGCCTGGAGTGCTGTTAAAGGTTATATATCAGATCCGAGAGAGGTAATTTCTTAAATGGAAAAAAATGGTTTAAATAATAAAAAAGCCGAACATTCTGAAGGTAAATTCAGTGGAAGGGTTTTTAAATTTGGTGATAATATTTCTACTGATCTTATTGCTCCCGGCAGATATTTTCATCTGCGGTCAGATCTTCCGGAGCTGGCAAAACATGTGCTTGAGGATGCAGATCCTGAATTTGCAGGAAAAGTCCAACCAGGCGACATTATTGTGGGAGGTAAAAATTTCGGTCTTGGTTCAAGCAGAGAACATGCTCCTACCATAATAAAGATCGCAGGTGTTGGAGCAGTCCTAGCAAAATCTTTTGCACGGATCTTTTTTCGTAATAGTATCAATATAGGACTTCCTGTTCTTGTCTGTGATACTGACAGTATAGATGAAAGTGATGTGCTGGAAATAGACCTGAGAAATGGTGTAATAAGAAATATCACGAAAAAAAATGAAATAACATTCAGCCCTCTACCTGAAGTCATGATCAAGATACTTTCAGAAGGTGGACTGGTAGAGCATGTTACAAAAAATAAGGGGTTTAATCTATGAAACATAAAGTCACGTTGATTCCCGGGGATGGCACAGGACCGGAAATAACTGAAGCTACAAAAAGAGTCGTCGAAGCTACAGGTGTAGATATAGAATGGCACATCGTGAATGCAGGTGCTGAAGTCTATGAGAGTGAGGGAAATGTCCTTCCAGAAAATGTAATCGAATCATTAAAAAAAGACAGGGTCGGCATCAAGGGCCCAATAACTACTCCGGTAGGCACAGGTTTTAGGAGTGTAAATGTCGCGATGAGAAAGCTCTTTGATCTTTATGCATGCGTCAGGCCCTGTAAAAGCTATAAGGGAGTCAGAAGCAGATACGAGGATATAGACCTTGTCATCATCAGGGAAAATACAGAAGACCTGTACGCAGGTGTAGAGTTTGAAGAGGGGAAGAAAGAGACAGGGGAACTTATAAAGTTTATTAGGCAAATTAAACGGGTCCATCATCAGAAAAGATTCGGGTATTTCTATAAAACCGATATCTGTTACCGGGTCAGAAAGGATCATAAAGTTTGCATTTGAATATGCCAGGAAAAATAAAAGGAAAAAAGTCACAGGGGTCCACAAAGCAAACATAATGAAATACACAGACGGTTTATTCCTCGACATCTTTAGGGAAGTAGCCAAGAATTATCCTGAAATTGAATCCGAAGACAGGATTGTTGATAACATGTGCATGCAACTAATACAGAAGCCTGAGATATACGATGTCCTTGTCCTGCCAAACCTGTACGGGGATATAATCTCCGATCTTGCAGCAGGCCTTGTAGGCGGGCTTGGAGTTGCACCCGGTGCCAATATAGGTGAAAACATGGCACTTTTTGAGCCGACTCACGGAAGTGCTCCAAAATATAAGGGAATGAACAAGGTAAACCCGGTGGCTCAGATGCTATCTGCAGTTATGATGTTGAATTATATTGGAGAAAAAAGATGTGCTGACCTGATGGAGAAGGCAATAGCAGATGTAATAGAAGAGGCCAGGTCAGTCACTTATGATATGAAGCCAGACAGGGATGACCCCTCTGCTGTCGGCACAAGCCAGATGGCGGATGCGATCATAGAAAAGATCAGGAAGTCAAACTAAGTAAAAATAAAATAGTCAAAACATTAATTTCTGGCTTTAAGGTTTAATCAATGATCTGCTTAACCGGGTAGCTTTTTTTCTTTAACCTTTAATATTATATTTCTCATCACATAGATCAGTCCGCCTGCTGCTGTATTTAGAAGTATTATAAAGAGGACTATAATAGAGAAAATAAAACTCTTTTCTCCGGAAACACCAAATTTTTGTAGAAGCAGGACCGCAACATTTTCCCTTACTCCTATTCCTCCGACAGAGATCGGTATATTTGCTGATAGGACTATTATAGGGTTAAGGAAGAAAAAAGATGAGAAGCTTATGTTCATCTCTAAGTAGAGGCCGATAAAATAATAACTTAAAATGAAGATAAGCTGTGAGAACAAACCGAAGACAAAGCTTATTATTAGTGATTTTATTTTACTGCTATAAAGCTTAAAGCTTTTTTGAAAATCATGAAACCTGTCTTCATATTTTTTCAGCAATCTTGTTTTAAATAATTTATTTATACCCAACAATTCAGGCTTTATAAAGATAAAGATAAGCAGTATTCCCAGAGCCGGAAGAACTGCGATCGAAAGCAGGGTCCTGTAATCAAGATATTTATAGATCATAAAAAAAGAGGCCATTATATAGATGGTCCCGCAAACAAGCGCAATAAACCTCTCGACTATAATAGCTGCAAGACTCTTCGCGGCCGGTATTTTCTTTTGGATACAAATATTGTACCCCCTATAAATATCTCCTCCTATGTTTGTGGGGAAGATATTGCTGTAAAAAAAACCTATATAATAAGTCTGCATGAGGAAGTTCTTTGAAATAAATATTCCCTGTGCGTTTAACAGGGTGTTCCATCTATGCATCTGCAGGAAAATACCGAAAATAAATGCCAGTACTGAAAGTATCAGGAAAACAGGGTTAAGACTTTTTATTATTACAAACATTTCTGGTACTACAGAATAATTCCGGTATACCAGAAAAGAAAATAGTGAAATACTGACGATCAACCTGATCGCAGTAAATAACCTGTCTCTCTTTAAATTCTTTTTTTTATCTTTATCGGATTCTTGTTTTATGTCAATCATTATAAATCCCAATCTTTTTTAGCAGGCAATGAGCAATAAATATCAATTCCCTAAAAATCGGATCACTACTGTTGTATGCAAAAGAATTATAATAGTTTTTCCTGGAAATATATATTTTAAGATCTCTTTAAAAAAATAGAAAAACTTTACCGTGACCGTAACATTTTAAATATATTAATCGTTCTATTAGGTAAGATGTCAGATTATTAATATTGTAATAAAAATTTTTGAAAGGAAATAATATGCTAAAAAAAATTATACTCGGGATTGTCATAGGTTCAGTTATTTTGACTGGGGCAACCGGAGCTATTTATGCATACCAAAAGAATCCAGATAATGTGGCTGCGAGGCTATCAAATGATCCAAAAATCCAGGAAAGCTTTAACAGTGAGGACTGTCCTGCTGAAGGGTTCGGTGTTAACAATGGCAATGGAGAAAAGCAACAGAACGGTAAACAGAATGGTTATGACAATGAAGGTGAAAATAATTTTTCTTATAAAAATCAAAACTGTTATCAGTATGAAAAAAAGAATGGTGAATGTATAGAAAACGAGGGTTGCCTTATGGAGCAGAATACATATCAATATAACAACAGGCACTGTTATGGTGAAAATAATGGAAGTAATGGTGTCGGCGATGGAAATGAAAACAACCAGAATGGCAAGAAAAAATAATTAAATAAATAATAGAAGATAGAAAGATAAGGCGATTTATAGATGAGAAGATTAAAAATAAGGCTAAAATTAGGCACAGACATATTAATGCTCGTTGCTTTTCTTGTAAATATGTTTACAGGCTTTGTAATTTTTTTTGGATTTGTAAGTGGTGGAGGCAGGCAGTATGCAGGAGCCGGAGGGATACAGGTTGCAAACCTTTTAGACCTCAGCGCAAAAGCCTGGTACAGATTAATCCATGACTGGTCTGGTATTATCTTTATCGGCCTTATTCTGGTCCATCTGATCTTAAACTGGAATACCCTTGCATGTTATTTCAGGAATATGATCAGGTCTGCTAAAATTGCAAAAACTCAGGAAAGCTGTGAAAATACGCAGTAATAGCAATATCATTGTTTCTAGGAAAGTTTTTGTATTTTAAACGATGGACGATATAGAGTTAGAATCGCTTTTAAAACAGTTTAGATCAAACGGAGATGACAGGTATTTTGAAAAAATATACAGGCATTTGATTCCGGGAATATACAGGTTTTTAGCATTGCAATTAAAAAATAATGATACAGCTGAAGACCTGGCCGGCGAGGTCTTTTTGAAAGCCTATAAATATTTAAAAAATTACAATATGGAATCTGTTTTTATTAAACCCCTGTTGTATAAAATCGCAAGAAATACCCTTATAGACCACTACAGGAAAGAGAAAAAAAGAAAAAATGATATTTCTTTTGAAAATAATTTTGAATATATTGAAAACAGAAGTTTTAAAGAACTTAAATATGAGCAGGCCAATAATATAAGCGACCCTGAAAGTTCTGAAATGAAAAATGAAGAGCTTATAAAAGGATTAAACGGACTTCCCGATCTTCAGAAACAGGTCCTTATACTCAGGTATGTAGAGGATATGGATTATGGAGAAATAGCAAAGGTTTTAAATAAAAGGGAAGGTGCGTTGAGGGCATTAAAATATAGAGGGCTTAATGCACTTAAAGTGAAACTGGCACAGAAGCAAAAGGATTTTTAATCGTTATGATAAATAGAATAAAAAGAATTTTAAAGTATAAAAAACTGGTTAATACATTAAGGCTTTCAGATGCTCACGACAATGCCGAGTATTGTTTTAAAAGATTTCCGGAATACAGAAATGAGATAATTGATTATTTCAATACGATAGACAGTCTTAAAGATCTGAAAAAAAATATCCCTGAAAAAGATGCCACTGAAAGAATATTTACAGGTATTTTTGAAAAGATCTCTGCAGATGATGTATCGATTTATAAGGATACCGTTCATAATCCACTTGCAGGTAAGCATAAAATAAGAAGAAGTGGTATGTTCAGATCCGGCCCCTCATTTTTAAAACCTGCCCTGGTCTTTGTAGGCGTATTTGTCGTCCTTATGCTTTCATTTGCCGGAACTGTATACGCATCTGATGAAACTGTTCCTGGTGATATCCTTTATCCTGTGAAAAGGACTGCGGAAAATATTCAGGTAGCATTTACCCCATATAATAAAGAAGGGGAACTATATGAAGAATTCCTTGGAAAAAGACTTGATGAAGCAGAGATACTTTTGCAGGATGAAGATATAATACAAGACTCCATAGCTGATGAGATTGTAAATGATATTGATTTTGCATATGAAAGATGCAGGCAGCACAATTGTTTTGGAGAAAACGAAAGTTACCATGCTTGAGGCACACATTAATACGATCACGGAAAATATTCAGCATAAGAGATATTCTTACCGGTATGGGCAGCAGCAGGATCAGGGTGGCAACCAGCAGGAAGGTCAAGACAGTGGTCAACAGGGAAATGCCAGCAAAACCCAACAGGGAAATTCTGGTGGTATGGAAAAAAACAAGGGAAAAAATAATAAAAATTAAAACAGCCTTTCTAAGAACAATCCCTCACATACTTTTTTAAGAAAATTCAAAGAAAATCTTGACAGGAGTAATAAATTTTATTAAAGTTAGTCTTGTCTAACATTATTAGACGTCTTTAATTAATATATATTTATATATCTAAGTCGAAAGGCTTAAAAAGGATGCTGAAAGATAAAAAAGATAAAGGAACTGACAGAGAGGTAAAAGTTCAAATAAAAAGGCAAGTAGAAAAAAATTACTTCTTACTTTCTGAAGCAGCACCTGGCAGGAAATACCAGGTAAAGACCATATACGGCGGTTATGGCCTTATTAACAGATTGAATGCAATGGGTATTTTACCAGGTGAAATAATAAAGATCATACATCACACGGGAAGAGGCCCGATGACCCTTGCTGTTAAAGGAGTCAGGATAGCACTTGGAAGAGGCATCACTCAAAAAATAGAAGTCACTGAACCTGATGAAGCCCTTTCTGATGAAACCCTTTCATAGGATGTGAGATATTATGGACCGCAAACAGATAAAGGTAGCCCTTGTCGGCAGCCCGAATTCCGGTAAGACTACTATATTTAATAATCTTACTGGAGCAAGGCAACATGTCGGAAACTATCCCGGAGTAACTGTGGAACATAAGTTGGGTGAAAGGATCTTTTCCGGTTATGCTCTCAGCATCATCGATCTTCCAGGGACGTACAGCCTGACAGCATATTCCGAAGAAGAGGTGGTTACCAGGGATTTTATACTAAGTGAAAAACCTGATGTTGTAATAAATGTAGTCGATTCCTCTAATCTGGAAAGAAATCTCTATCTTACAACCCAGCTCATAGAGCTTGGTATAAACATGGTGATTGCTTTTAATATGTCTGATATCTTAAAAAAGAGTAAATCAGAACTTGATGCAGACACTGCTTTCTTCGCTTTTGGGGCGGAAATAGTTTATACAGTGGGCAACAAAAATACCGGTACGACAGCCCTGCTGGAAAAAGTGGTCCAGGCCCATGAAAACAAAAACAGCAGGAAAGATATCAGAATAAATTATGGTGATGAGATCGAAAATGAAATACGGAGGATATCGATACTGCTATCAAAAGATCCCCAGTATAGAGTTCAAAATATGACATAAGATGGCTCTCATTAAAACTCCTGGAAGAAGACGATGTAATAACAGGGGAATTAAGAAAAATTTGCAATAATACTTTTTATAAAAAGATCGCTACCTTCACTGGAAATTCTTCAAAACATATAAAAAATATTACCAGGGAAACTCCAGGGACCATTATTGCTGAAGCAAGATATGCTTTCATAAAGGGTGCCCTCAAGGAAGCTGTATTTGTCAAAGCAGAAAGCGAGATTTCTTTCAGTGATAGGATAGACCAGATTCTGTTAAACCGAGTCTTTGGCCTGCCGATCTTTGCTCTGATAATGTGGATCATATTTCAGCTTGTATTTAAAGTCGGGGACTATCCTACACGTTGGCTCACGATCGGTTTTGATAAATTATCGCAATTTTTACTTTTAGTGATGCCCGAAAGCATGGTAAGGTCGCTACTTGTCGATGGTATTATCGCAGGAGTCGGAGGTGTGCTTGTATTTACACCGAAGATAATGCTTTTATTCATGAGCATTGCAGTGCTTGAAGACAGCGGTTATATGGCAAGAGCTGCATTTATTATGGACAGGATAATGCATAAGATCGGATTGCATGGAAAATCTTTTATACCGATGCTTATAGGGTTTGGCTGCACTGTACCTGCTTATATGTGCGCCAGGACCCTTGAGAATAAAAATGACAGGATGATAACCATGCATATAAACACTTTTATGAGCTGTGGCGGCAGGCTTCCGATCTATATTCTTTTTGCAGGCACTTTTTTCCCGGGCAATTCAGGGAATGTAATATTTTCGATATATATTATCGGGATACTGATGGCGGTCGCTTTTGCAAAGATATTAAGGGCCACAAGATTTAAAGGTGAATCAGAACCTTTTGTAATGGAACTGCCAGTGTACAGGACACCCACCCTTAAGGGTGTACTCGTGCATATGTGGGAAAGAACGTTTCAATATATCAAGAAAGCAGGTACTGTCATTCTTGCACTTTCCATAATAATCTGGATACTGTTTACTTTCCCGAAATTGGACATGCAGGAATATGACAGGGAGATATTGGATCTCGAGCAGCAGTATCAGGAAAATCTTATATCTGAAAATATCTATATTTCCAGCATAGGCAAGATAAAAGCCCAGATGGCTTCGGACCAGCTTGAGTACTCATCTGCTGGAAGAGTAGGCCATTTCCTTGAACCGGTGTTTGCTCCCCTTGGTTTTGACTGGCGTCTTTCACTAGCTTCACTGACTGGAATCGCAGGCAAAGAAGTCGTGGTATCGACACTTGGTACAGTGTTCAGTCTTTCCGAAACATCAAAGGACCCGTCAGAATTACAGACCAACATAAGAAATTCTTACCATCCACTGGTGGGATATAATTTTATGCTTTTTTCACTTCTATATTTCCCATGTATTGCAGCTCTTGCTGTTTTCAGAAAGGAAGCCGGAACAAAAGAGATGTTCTTTCAGGCGATTTTTACACTGGTGCTTGCATGGGTAGTATCTTTTGCTGTTTTCCAGATAGGAAGGATATTTATTTAATAATATGAGCCACATAATAGATATAATAATAATATCAGTATTTGGGCGCAGGAGCAGTTGCTTTTCTTGTATGGTATTTTTTCTTTTCTCCAAAAAAAGGAAAATGCAGTGAATGTTCTGAGTGCAAAGAAGCTATTTTAAAAGAGCTGAATTCCAGTAAAAAAAATACAAAGAAAGAGAGGGCAGTAAAGTGGTTCCCTTAAGCCATAGTCTTGAAGACTATATAGAAGCCATATACCTGATAAGCTTAAAAAAAAGAGCTGTCAGGGTCAAAGAAGTATCGAAACTGCTGGATGTCAAAACACCTTCAGTCGTAGATGCAGTCTCAAAACTTCAGGAAAAAGAACTGATAAAACATGAAAAATATGGATACCTCTACCTTACCGAACCTGGATTAAAAGCAGCCAGACAGATATACAGAAAACATGAGGGAGTATACAAATTTTTAAACCAGTTTTTAGGTATGGATAAAGAAGTGTCAGAAAAGGATGCATGTGGTATTGAACATTACATCAGCCGGGAGACCCTGGAGAAGATAATACAGCTTATGAGATTTATTGAATCAGACCCGTCCGGTTACCCTGACTGGATCAAGCGTTTTAATGATTTTGCAAAAACACAAAAAAAATAAATAAAATAAATAAAATAAATATTGACAAATGAACTATAGTTCATTATTATAATACTGAACGATAGTTCAATACTAATTATTTATTATTATATTTTAAGGAGGTTTAAAATGCCATTTGGAGATGGAACAGGACCTGCAGGAATGGGATCCTATGACCGGAAGAGCAGCTGGATACTGCGCTGGATATGATGTTCCAGGATATGCTAATCCTGTAGGCGTAAGATCCAGAATGTATGGAGCAGGGGGGTTTTTTGGAAGAGGACGCGGCAGGGCAAGAGGCAACAGGAACTGGTTTCATGCAACAGGACAGCCAGGCTGGTCAAGGTATGAGGCTGGAATGCCTGCCTGGGGACAGGTGAGGGTAACTCCACCACCAGTATACCCACAGGGATACCCGCCAGTGTACCGCCGTACAATGAGGAGCAGGAGCTGGAATTCTTAAAAGATCATATGGACATGCTTCAGTCGCAGATGGAAGAGGTCCAGAAAAGGATCTCTGAGATCGGAGAATCCAGCAAAAAAGAGCCTAAAAAATAATTGAAATAATTAGAGGTTTTTAGAAAATATGTCATGCAGGTTTATTTAAATAACCTGCATGACATATACAAATATCATTGATTTCGTCTTTTAAATGAGTTAAAGGGAAGGCATTGTTTAAATACAGGTCGATATGGATATAAGTGTAAAAGTAATCGTCGATAATATTGTCTTCAGGCCCAGACTTAAAGCTGAACACGGGCTTTCTTTGCTCATATCTACTCCACAGGGTCTAATATTATTTGATACAGGGCAAAGCAGTCTTCTTCTGGAAAACAGTCTGAAGTCTGGAATAGATCTAAATCAGGTCTCAAAAATAGTGATCAGCCATGGCCATTACGACCATACGGGGGGACTATTAAGTATATTGAGTTATCTTAAAAAAGAGATCGAGGTCTTTGCAAACCCTGATATTTTTGAAGACAAGTATTCAAGAAATGCAGATTCTGGGATGCGCTATATAGGAATACCAGAGAAAAGATCGATTTATGAAGAAATGGGTGCAAGATTCAAGTTTTATGACAGTGCAGTTGAAATAGAAAAAAACATATATTTTTCGGGTACCATACCAAGAGTTTCAGGTTTTGAAGAAGTTGAAGATTCCTTTGTAAAAAAAGAAGAAGATAAATATATAAAAGACAATATTCATGACGATGGGTCTCTGATCATTAACGGTAAAAAGGGAAATATCTTGATAACAGGTTGCTCGCACAGTGGATTTATAAATACTCTGGAGTATGCGGGAAGTATCACCGGTAATAATAAATTCGAATTTATAATAGGCGGACTCCATCTTTCCGGTAAGAATGATGGATATATTGATAAGACTGTAGATCATCTCAAAAATACTGATTTTAAATCCATGGCTCCCGCTCATTGTACCGGTCTGGATGCTGCAAATAGATTAAAAAATATTTTTAATAAAAAAATCCTTACCGCAGGTGTCGGTACAGAATACTGTTTTGATATTTAGAAAAATGAATAAAGAGATAAAAAAAATAAATAAACCAGGAAGTGATATGTTTTATGGTCCGGTCAGTTCAAGGAGATTCGGAAGCTCACTGGGTGTAAATATCATACCTTATAAAATATGCAGTTATGACTGTATTTACTGCCAGCTTGGAAGGACCAGGACCATGGCAGTTAAAAGGAAGAATTATAAAGAAATAGACACCGATGTTTTTTTAAAGAGGCTCCGCGTAAGGCTCAGCGGTCCAAATCAGCCTGAATACATCACTTTTTCAGGGTCAGGTGAACCTACACTTCATTATTCTATAGGCAAACTGATCAATATTGTAAAAAAGACTACAGATAAAAAAGTCCTGGTGTTGACTAATGGCAGCCTGCTTTTTATGGATGATGTAAAGAACGAACTGCTCAGAGCAGACGCCGTAAAGATATCACTGGATGCAACTGACAACAATATATTTAAGAAGATAAACCGGCCCCATGAATCGCTTGTTTTTAAGGATATAATGAATGGATTATATGATTTTCTAAAAGTCTATAAAAACTCTATATTTTTAGAGATAATGTTTATTAAGGGCATAAACGATAATGCTGAGGCTTTGGATCTGTATCTTAAGATCATAAAAAAAATAGAAAAGATAAGACCGGTAGATACCATCCATATAAATACACCGGAAAGAATACCTGCTGAAGATTTTGTAAAAAAACCGGACCCTGATACCATAGCATGGATAGGGTCTTTTCTGGGAAAAAATTCAGACATCATAAAGAAGAACGCTATTATAAATGAGACTGTTGCAGATGGAGATGTCTATAATTCGATAATCGAAATGATAAGGGTAAGACCCTCGACAATTGTCCAGATAAAAGATTCTTTTAATATGTGCGCAAATGAAGCGCTTAAAGCAGTAAATATATTACTGGAAAAAGGTAAGATAAAGTACAGGCACTATAATGGAGAAAATCATTATTATGCCTGATTACTAAATAATTGAAATCAAAAAGGAAAGAAAGGAATATTATGAAAATAGCAATACCGACAGACGGAACGGAAGTAGCGCCTCACTTTGGAAGAAGCCCTTCTTTTACAATTGCCGCGATCGATGGCGATGAAGTGACAGGTAAGGAAGTGATTGATAACCCTGGTCACGAGCCCGGGTTGATACCAGAATTTCTTAAAGGAAAAGGCGTCAATATGATCATAGCAAGCGGTATGGGCCAGAGGGCCAGGGATCTTTTTGAAAGTGCAGGAATAGATCATATCTTAGGAGTCGAAGGCGAAATAAATACTGTCATAAATACTTTTTTAAAAGGTGAACTAAAGGGTTCCGAGAGTAATTGTGATCATGGCTCAGGTAAAGGTTATGGGATCGATAAAACAGAATGTGACCATAAGGATTAAAATCCTGTGATTTTTAAAAGAGACTATTGTCTTTATAGAAGCATGAAGATGGTATTTTATAAAAAATAGTTTTACTTAAAAGTTTTTAGTATTCTTATTTAATGAAAAAAGGAGGAATTATTATGAAAATATGTCTATCTTCAACAGGAACAGACCTGGATGCAAACATCGATCCAAGATTTGGCAGATGCACTTATTTTGTGATATACGATTCGGAAAATGATACATTTGAATATTTTGAAAACCAGAGCAGGAATGCTATGGGTGGAGCCGGTATACAGGCCGCACAATTTGTCATTGATAAAGGTGCTGATACTGTAATAAGCGGTGCCATTGGGCCAAATGCGTTCAGGGTATTGAATTCAGCCGGAATGAATATTTACTCAGGTGTAAGCGGAGTGATAAAGGATGTCATAGAAGACCTGAAGAATGGCAAGCTTACCCTTACATTGCAGGCTGATGTACAATCGCATTATGGTACAAAAAAGGATTTCTAAAAAGATAGGAGAAAAAATTGATAATATCAGTAGCAAGCGGTAAAGGCGGCACAGGAAAGACTACTGTAGCAACTGCTATCGCCCTAAGCATGGGATATTGCCAGCTTTTTGATTTTGATGTCGAGGCACCAAATGCAGGATTTTTTATTAAGCCGGATATCAGGCACATACAAAAAGTCACAATAAAACAACCGGTTTTTTTGACGGATACAGGGGTGTCTTTTTCAGAGTGCGCAAAGTTCTGCCATTACAATGCGATCGCAGCTGTTGGCAATGATGTAATATTTTTTCCCGGAACTCTGCCACGGATGTGGAGGCTGCATACTGGTCGGGCCCGAGGGGTCAGTAAGAGAAGAAGATATCTCCGTAGGAGAGATACATAAAGGTTCGGCAGCAAAGAATATTGAATTCTTTATGGGAGATTTAAAACCAGGGAGCATGCGTACAACTACGATCCAGACTGAACTTGAAAAATATATTGAAAAAGAAAAGCTTGTAATAATCGATTGCCCGCCGGGTACATCGTGCAGTATGGTTACTTCAGTTAAGAAATAGCGATTACTGTATTCTGGTAACAGAACCTACACCTTTTGGTTTAAATGACCTTATGTTATCAGTCGAGGTTGTAAAAGATCTGGGTCTGTCTTTTGGAGTCATAATAAACAGAGAAGGAATAGGTGACAGCTGTGTAGAAGATTACTGTAAGGAAAATAAAATAAAAATACTTACAAGGATCAGAAACGACATAGAGATAGCAAGAATAATATCAAGGGGTGGTTCTATAATAGACTATTTTCCAGAAATCAGGAAACAAATGATAAGTATGGTAAAAGAGATTGAAAATATTTTGAAAGAGAAAAGATCATGAAAAAGTTAGTAATAATAAGCGGTAAAGGCGGCACAGGAAAGACTACTGTAGCATCAAGCTTTATTAAACTTGCAAGAAATCATATCGCCGTGGATTGTGATGTGGATGCTGCAAACCTTCATATCCTTCTTGAGCCTGTTCTCGTGTCAAAGAAGGAATTTGTCGGTGGTGCAAAGGCGAAAGTGACAGGTGATTGCATAAACTGCGGCAAGTGTGAAGAGCTTTGCAGGTTTGATGCTATAAAGGATTCAAATACAGATATAAAAATAGATGCATTAAAATGCGAGAGCTGTGGGGTTTGTGAATATATCTGTCCAACAGATGCCATTGAATTGATACCTGAAAAACAGGGTGAATTTTTTATTTCCGAAACAAAGTATTGTGATTTTGTACATGCCAGGCTCCTACCTGGAGCAGAAAATTCCGGATTGCTTGTGACCAAGATAAGGAATCTTTCAGAGGATATTGCATATCAGAAGGGAAACGAACTGATAATAATAGACGGTGCGCCAGGTATAGGCTGCCCGGTGATCGCTTCATTAAATGGAGTCGACTATGCCCTTATCGTAACAGAACCCACAGTATCAGCCATAAGTGACTTTAAAAAGATATATGAAGTAACCAGGTTTTTTGATATCAGATCATTTGTCTGCATAAACAAATATGATATAAATGAAGATAATACTGCTGATATAGAAAAATTTTGTCTGGCTAATGGACTTGAGGTCATAGGGAAAATACCATATGATGAAAATGTACCCAAACTCCTGTCTCAGAGAAAGTTGATAATAGATTGTATGGAATGCCCCTCCTCAACAGCAATAAAAAACCTCTGGGACAAGCTTGAAGCTGCTCTTTATAATTGATAATGATAACGCGTTAATATTATGAAACCTAGAAAAAAAAGAGATGTCCTTTATCCTCCTGGAGCGTTTTATTTTAAACCACAGGGAATTCCTGTACCGTTTCTTGATATTGCTAACCTGACAATAGATGAGTATGAAGCTGTGAGATTAGGCGACCATGAAAACTTGAAGCATGAAGAGGCATCAAAAAGGATGAACATTTCCAGGCCGACCTTTACAAGGCTCCTGGAAAGCGCCCATTCTAAGATCAGTGATGCAATAGTAAATGGAAAAGCTATAAGAATAGGAGGGGGAGATTATCGCTTCTTGAAGAATCGTTTCAGATGCAGAAAATGCGGTAGTTTTTGGAATGCTGAAGAAGAATCAGAAAAGAAGGCAATAGAAGCATGCCCGAAATGTGAAAGCGGGGAAGTAGAGGATGTTGCTGAAAGGTTTTCTTCAGGTATTTCCGGACATGGTAAAAATAGAATGGGTTACGGATGGCATAAAAAGGGACAGGGAGGCCAAAGATGAGCCAGAAATATGTCAAAGAAATAATGACAAAGGATGTAGTCACTATAGAAAAAGAAACAACAATCGGCGAACTTTCAAGTATCATGCTAAAGAACAAGGTCAGTGGGCTGCCTGTCGTGGATGAGGAGGGTATGCTTATTGGCATGGTAACTGACGCAGACATCATCCTGCGGGACAACGAACCTGTTTTTCCAATATATTTTGATCCCCTGATCATAAGCTATGCCTATATAGAAAATTTTGAAAAATACCAGAAAGACTTTAAAGATTATCTGGACACCCGGGTCGAAGAAATCATGAAAAGAAGAGTAAGGACAGTTAAAGAAGACACTACTGTAGAAGAAGCTGCATCGATAATGGTAAAAGAGCGAATAAACAGGATACCGGTAATAGACAATGAACGTAAAGTGATCGGTATTGTGGCAAGAGCTGATGTCCTGCGTTTTATGGTTGACAAGAAAGATTGACTGCTTTCCTCCCACCTTACCTGAAATCATTACTTTATTTTTAAAATTGCCCTATTGACAAAGAAGCAATAAAAATATAAATTATAAATATATTACAATATTAATATATAGATATAATTAGTAGATATAATCAACTAATAACCAAATCGAGGTACTAATGGACAAGAAGAATTTTTACAATCTGCACGCTGAGATCTGCAAGACCATTTCAAATCCAAACAGACAGGCTATTCTTGATACATTAAGAGACAGTGAACTTAGTGTAACAGACCTGGTAAATAAGACCGGAATATCCCAGGCAAACCTGTCCCAGCATCTTGCTATACTAAGAGCAAAGGGAGTTGTTAACACAAGAAGGGAAGGAAACAATATTTTTTATTCAATCTCTGACCTAAAAATAATACAGGCATATGACCTGATAAGTGAAGTCCTGAAGAACTCTTTTTTAGATAAACAAAAAACCATCAGTGATGCGATTGCAGGCAACTAATCGAGTTTTGTCCGGACAAGCAGGATGTAGATGCAAAAATAAATGAAAACATATTGGTAATTTAATAGAAAAAATTGATAAGAATAAAATGGCAATTATCTAAAAAAGGTAATTGCCTTTGATTTAAGATTTAACTAGAGGGCAGGTATGTTGATGGAAAAGGGAAAAAGAAAGAAATTGACAGTCATAGGAGGCATTGCAGCTGGAACTTCAGCAGCAGTAAAAGCAAGACGGTCTTCAGAAGATATAGAGATAACTATCTACGAGAAATATAAGCATATTTCTTATGGTACTTGCGGATTGCCTTACTATGTATCCGGAAAGATAAATGATATTGAGGACCTAATAATAAATACAGTAGAGCAATTCGAAAAACGGTTTAATATCAAAGTTAATATTTTAAATGAAGTCATAAAGATCGATACGGGACAAAAAGAACTGACCATCAGGGATGTCAGGACTGGTGATGAATTTAAGGATAAATATGACAGTCTTATAATCACAACAGGTTCTTACCCTGTTATAGTAAACGAGGACCTCTGTAATTCTAAAAATGCTTATAGCTTAAGGACCATTGATGATGCAATGCGACTCAAGGAATTAATACGTTTTCTGGAAAATAAGAAAGAGTATTCCCTTGAGAATGAGAATATTAAAACAGACTCAATAAATGCCGTTATCATTGGAGGAGGTTACATAGGTCTCGAACTTCTTGATGCTTTTCTTTTAAAAGGGTTTAACGTCACCATAATTGAAAAAATGGACCAGCTTCTGTCCATTTTTGATTACGAGATGATAGAGTTTCTGGAAAATTACCTTTCCAAACGTAAAGTGAATATAATCAAAAATAGCGAGGTGACAGATTTTAAAAAAGATGTTGATGGAAACCTTACTTTAGTAAAGACTACAAGCGGTGAAGAGATACCTGTGGATGTACTGTTTTTTTCTATAGGGACGAGACCGGATGTCAGGCTTGCCAGGGATGCGGGAATAAAGATCGGAAGTTCCGGAGCTATTTCTGTCAATGACTCCATGCTTACGAACATGCCTGATATTTATGCTGCAGGAGACTGCTGTGAATGTGAGGATTTTATAACAGGGGTAAAGAGATCTTATAATCTTGCATCTATTGCCAATATACAGGGAAGAGTCGCCGGTTATAATGTGACCGGAGGCAATGATTTTTTTGGTACAAGAATACCAACATCCATAATAAAGATCCTTGATGTATCAATTGCAAAAACTGGTATAAGCTTAAAAGATGCAAAAAAACTGGATATTAATGCAGCCAAAATAGAACTGCATTTTCTTAATCACGCAGGATATTATCCCGGTGCTACCATGATGCATATGATGGCCATATATGACAGGGATTCAGGTATTATAATAGGTTTTGAAGCTATAGGTTTTACAGGTATAGATAAAAAAACAGATACAATGTCAGTAGCGATAAAATCCAGGATGAAAATATGGGAACTACTGGATACAGATCTCTGTTATCATCCTGAGTACGGTTCTGCCAAAGATTCCCTGAATATCATGGGTATGATAGGTGAAAATATAAAAAAGGGAGATGTTGAGTTGATGGATGTGGAAGAACTGAGGGAAAAGATCCAAAAAAAAGAAGATATAAGAATAATCGATGTGAGGACCAGACGAGAGTATAACATGGGACACATAGAGGGTGCAATAAACATCCCAGTTGATGAATTACGTGATAATCTTATCAGTCTAAACAAGAGTGATAGTATAGTAGTACATTGCAGGACAAGCTATAGAAGCTACCTTGCGTATAGGATTTTAATAAACGAAGGATTCAAGAAAGTTTGGAACCTGAATGGTTCTTATATGAGCTGGATTAGGAAAATTTAAACGATCAGGGGATGTGATGGATGATTTAAATAACGGAAACAAAAAAATTAAATTTATTACCTGTGAAGTCGTATATGATGAAATAAAAGAAAGGATCCCATCAGAATGGGAAACCTTAAAGCTCGAAAAGAGGTTGCATGAGCGCAGTGACCATTTAAAAGAGATGCTGCAAAAAGAAATAAATGCGGCGCAGGATTTTGATATAATCATTTTAGGTTATGGTCTATGTGGTAAATCAGTAGACGGTCTCATCTCAGAAAATACGTATCTTATAATCCCAAAATGCGACGATTGTATTTCTCTTTTTTTAGGTTCAGCTGAAGAGTACAGGAAACAAATAAAAAAAGAACCCGGCACTTATTATCTCACGAAGGGTTACATAGGTGAAAATGAAAATCCGATGCTTGCCAACTATTCAGAGTATAAAAAAAAATACAGTGAAGAGACTCTGGAATGGTTAATCAAGGAGATGCTGAAAAACTATAAGAGGCTTGTTTATGTAAATACCGGGAATTATCTTCCTGAACAGTGGCGCGAGATAGCAAGAGAACAGGCAGATAAGCTCGATCTGCAATTTGAAGAAATAGCTGGGTCAGACGGGTTTTTTAAGGATCTGGTCGAAAAAAACTGGGGTAAGGAATTTTTGATATTTAAACCTGGTGAAAAAGTTCAATACGAAAAGTTTTTAGCAGAGAGTTTTAACAATTGATCATGAATGAGAGTAGCTCTGATAAAAATAAAATATACGAGATAGGAGCTGTTTACGGCAGTCCAAGAAGGGTTGGAAATACGGATATTATGCTGGACAGGCTACTCGAGGGTATTGAAGAGTGCGAATATTTTAAAAGCGGAAATGGAAAGAGACTCAAGGTCAACAGGATATATGTTTCAAAAATGAATATTTCACCTTGCAGAGAATGCAGAAGCTGTTCAAGGGACGGTGAATGTATAGTTGCCGATGAGATGCAGGATGTCTATCCTGTACTTATGAGATGCGACCTTCTTGCTGTGGCCAGTCCGATATTCTTTACTACTGTTTCAGGTTATCTAAAGGCATTTATTGACAGGTTCCAGAGATTATGGGCATTAAAATACGAGCTCGGAAGGAAATTTAAAACTTCCGCAGGCAAAAAAGGGGTTTTATTATCATGTGCAGGCTCAGACTCTGAAAATATATTTGATTGTACAAAAAAGGTCATGAGGTCTTTTTTTGATGTACTTTATATCGAATACTATAGAGATTTTCTTTTAAATGGTGTCGATTTTAAAAATGATATTTTAAAAAGGCAATATGACCTTGATAAGATATTTGAATTTGGCAAAAATGGTGATTATTTGAAAAGGGGAAATATAAATAATGATAAATTATAAAAAAAATCTAATATCCAGAAAGTCCTTACTTTTAAGTGCTTTTTCAACTTTCATGCTTGTAGCAATTCTATTAGTCGTTTTTGTCTCTTGCTCAAGTTCACCTGAAAGCGAGCTATCAGCATCCGGGATACCTGTGAACATAAGGAAATTTGCGTCTGATTATAGAATCACCTATCCGGTATTATTTGATGGCCCTGGAGATGTTTTCAGGATGTTTGGCATAGAAGCCATACCGCATACTTTTGTATTAAATAGCAGGGGACAGGTGATGTATGACCAGCTTGGACAGATGTCCGGGAAGCAACTGACAGCTGTGATAGAAACAGCGATTGCAGAAGATAAGACAGAACTGAGCTCGGCAACTGTAGACTTTACACTTCCTGATCTTGAAGGAAAAGATGTAGCAATAAAAGATTATTTAGGGAAAATAGTGGTCCTGAATTTCTGGGCGACCTGGTGTCCACCATGCAAAGCAGAGATACCGGATTTCGTAGAATTGTACGAAAACTATAAGGATAAAAATGTCATCATCATCGGCATAGCTAATTCTTAAAGAACTCATGATGGCATTAAAGAGCAAAAGGGGATTATAAAATGTTAGAAGTCGGGATATTTTCTGCATTTCTGGCAGGGATACTATCTTTTATCTCGCCATGCGTATTGCCGCTTGTCCCCGTATACCTCGGTATCATGACAAGAAATACTGTGTATAAAAGTGAGACAATAAAAATATCAGACAGGCTTTATGCTTTCTTAAACAGTCTTCTTTTTGTATTGGGATTTTCAATAATATTTATTGCGATAGGTTCAACTGCTACCTTTTTCGGACAGATGTTGAGAGATTATTTGGGAATAATCGGCAGGATAGGAGGAGTGATACTTATAATATTTGGATTGCACTATGTTGGGCTCTTCAGGATACCTTTTTTAAATATCGAAAAAAGATTGAAAATGCCTGACAGGCTAAAAACAGGCTACTTGTGGTCTTTTTTATTTGGAGTAATATTCTCTTTTGGTTGGGTACCATGTATTGGCATGATACTTTCGGCTATATTGCTCCTGGCAAGCCGTATGGAGACTCTTTCCCAGGGGATTATTTTAATGGTGGTATATTCTGCTGGGCTTGGATTGCCTTTTATACTTACCAGCATATTTATCGGTTTTTTCTCCAGACTTCTAAAGAGGATGAACAGGCATCTTAATATAATATCTATCATTTCCGGTGTTTTTTTAATAATCCTCGGGATTATATTTGTAACTGATGCAATGACAAAAATTCTGGGTTTTCTGATATCAAGGTTTCCTTTTCTGGGAGAGCTTAATATATAGAACAGCAACTATATCATATTGATTTTTATAATAATATGTTATTATTTTGTGCTATTATTTCATATTGATGTTTTTTAAATAAATTAAATTTTATTTTTTTTAAGGAGGCAGTTTTGGAATCATTTTGGCCCACAGTAAATCCCATAGCTTTCAGTTTTGGCAGGTTTGAGATCAGATGGTATGGAGTTATAATCGCGCTTGCGCTTTTAGTGAGTATATTGGTCTCATATTTTATTGCAAAGTACAGGGGACAGAGAGCAGATGAGGTAATAAATTTTGCACCCTTTGCAGTAATATTCGGAGTAATCGGCGCAAGGCTTCTTCATGTTATTGTCAACTGGGCCTACTATGGCCAGAATCTCTCATATATTTTTGCATTCAGGAGGGGCGGGCTCGCAATACAGGGTGTAATGCTTGGTGGAATTATTGCACTTCTTGTATTTTGTAAAGTAAGAAAGCTTGATTTCTGGTTATGGGCCGATATTATGGCACCTGCCCTGGTGCTCGGCCAGGCTTTTGGCAGATGGGGGAACTTTTTTAACCAGGAGGCATTCGGCCTTCCGACAAGCCCTCCCTGGGGTCTATATATAGACCCTGCTTTCCGGCCTGCAGCTTATTCAAATGCTGAATATTTCCACCCGACTTTTTTCTACGAATTCCTTGCAAATCTTGCATTGTTCGGATTCCTGCTGCTTCTTCACAGGTTATATAAAAAGAGGCCGGAAAGGTTTCCAAACGGGCTAATCCTTTCAGCTTACCTTGGCATCTATGCGGTATATAGAAGCATAATAGAATTTTACAGGATAGACAGCAGTATGTTTCTTGGAAGGATAAAGGTTGTATATGTTCTGGATATAATAACAATCATTGCCGTACTTATAATGGTCAACTATCTTGTGAAGAGATTCAGGACAAAGAAGATACTGGAGGAAAGGGAAAAATCTAGCGAGTGAACTGGTTTTGAAGTAATCATATTTTTTTATTGTGGTTTTTTACTATATATACATCCGCAGTAATCCTGTCTGTATATATTATGATCATTGCTTAATCCGATCGTCTTTTTAAAACCGTCTTTTTTCTTGAAATCTGCATCATAAAATAAAATATTATATTTTTTTGATACTTCTTCGCCGATCTTATTTATCAGTTTGCTGTTTTTATGAGGACTTATCGTAAGAGTTGTACTGAAAATATCAAACTTTTTCAAAAGAGCAGTTTTTGCAGTCTCCTCAAGCCTCATCTCAAAACAAACGCCACACCTTTTTCCCCCTTCAGGTTCGTCCTTAAAAACATCTGTAATCTCAAACCAGTCTGATGTATTATAATCGCCCTTGATAATAGGAATGGCAAAAGAACGGGATATTTGGACGATATATTCAAGTCTTTTTCTATATTCTGTTTCCGGATGGATATTGGGGTTATAATAAAACAGTGTAACATCATATTCTTTTAGCAATAGTGCTAATGGATGTAAGGTGCATACCGCACAGCATATGTGAAGAAGCAGCCGCTGCCTTTTTTTAATTGTTTCAGTTCCTTTATCAGCCATAGTAACACAGTTTTTCAGTTATCGTTGTCCTTGTATTTATAATTTTTTTTTAATATATTAACAGGAATATCTTGAATTATAAAAAATGAAATGAAAAACAAATTTTTAAACAATATTTTTCTTAAAAATATAGAAGATCTGGACAGATTTTTGGGCAACAAGGTTTCTTTTGATCCTGCTGTGATCCAGACAGTAGTTGATATCATAGAGAGGATAAAGGATTCCGGGGATTCTTCATTGCTTCAGTACTGCAGGAAATTTGATAAGAGCACAGCAGATAATATTTATGAAGTTATCGTTTCATCAGATGAATTAAAAACTGCTGCAAAAGAAGTACCTAAAAAATACCCTGAACTAGTAGAGGCATTCGGGGTCGCTTATAAGAATTTAAAAAATTATCATGAGAAACAGTTTGAAAATGAAGCTAAAGACTGGTTTATCAAAAAAGGAGAAAAAGTAAGCTTGGGGCAGGTTGTCACTGCTATAGACAGAGTAGGAATTTATATTCCAGGTGGAAGATATTTATATCCTTCATCTGTATTGATGGCAGCAGTTCCAGCAATGGTGGCTGGAGTTAATAGCATTGCAGTTGCCACTCCACCTGGTAAGGATAACAGGATCTCAGAAATATTATTATACCTCTTTTCATTTCTTGGGATAGATGAGATATATAAAATAGGCGGAGCCCAGGCAATTGCAGCTTTTGCATTTGGAACAGAGACAATCGGCAAGGTCGATAAAATCGTAGGGCCAGGCAATATCTATGTTACTGCAGCTAAAAAGCTGGTCTTTGGCAGTGTCGGGATCGACAGCCTGGCAGGTCCAAGTGAAGTATTGATAATAACAGATGGAAGTTCAAACCCCGCTTTTGCAGCTGCAGACCTTATTTCCCAGGCTGAACATGATCCGGAAGCAAGATGCCTTCTTCTTTCTACTAACAGGAATATCCTGGATGCTGTCAGCAGCCAGGTGTGCCAGCAGATAGATAAGATCGCGTCTGATTATCCAGGAAGGTTTGATGGAGAAAAGGTGATTAGCACTATGGAAAAAAACTGCTATTTGATCTATAATCCTGAACTGGATTTTTTAATAGAAATGATCAACAGAATAGCTCCCGAGCATCTTGAGATTTTAGTCAGTGATTTTAAATATGTGCTTTCAAAAGTCAGAAATGCAGGTGCAATATTTGTAGGGGAAAACACACCAGTAGCAGTCGGGGATTATATATGCGGTACCAACCATGTAATACCGACCGGGGGAAATGCTAGATTTTCATCACCTCTTGGCGTATATGATTTTTGTAAAAAAAGCAGCATCGCTCATTATGACTATTCCAAACTCTTACAGGAAAAAAGTTATATTGAAAAAATGGCAGATTTTGAAAATCTGCTGGCTCATAAAAACTCAATAAGAATAAGGTTTGAAAAATGACTATAAGATTTAAGCCATGGATAAAGGATCTTCCTGAATATATAGCAGGAAGGACAATGGAAGAAATAAAAACAAAATATGGGCTTCAGCAGGTATATAAGCTTGCTTCCAATGAAAATATACTGGGTCCAAGCTCTGATGTAAAAAAAGTCATACAGGATCTTGCAGGAAGTATCAACTATTATCCTGACAGTGATAGTTCTGAGATACGGGAAAAAATAGCATCAAAATATAATATATCAAAGGATCATATAATCTTAGGAAACGGTACAGACCAGGTGATCGAGATGATCTGCGACTGTCTTATAGACCGTGGAGACAATATAGTAATAGGGGACCCTAATTTTTTAATTTACGAAAAAGCCACATTAAAATGCGGTGGAGAGATCATTAAAGCTCCCCTTAAAGAGTTACGACAGGATATATCAGCAATATGTGGTCTTGTAAACGATAGGACAAAGGTGATCTTTATTGCAAGCCCTCATAATCCCACTGGTTCAATAATCGATAAAAGTGAATTTGACTATCTTATCTCAAGTACAAGACAGGATGTCCTTATAGTAATGGATGAGGCTTATTATGAATATCTGCCTGACGATAGAAGGATAAACACTATTGAGTATGTGAAAAAAAATACCAATCTCATCACATTGCGTACTTTTTCAAAGATATACGGGCTTGCAGGCCTGCGTATAGGGTATGGTATCGCTGATCCGGTTATTATAGCGGGTATTAACAAAATAAGGTTGCCGTTCAATGTCGGCGCAATATCCCAAAAAGCTGCATCAGTGGCGATCGGAGACGATGAATATATATTAAGGGTCAGGGATGAAATAATCAGCGAGAAGGAAAAATTTTATTTAAAACTAGGTTCAGCAGGAATCGACCATATATCTTCTTATGCAAATTTTATACTCATAAAAACAGGTGATTTTGAAATGGAAATAGTCGAAGGATTGCTAAAGAAGGGGTTTATTGTAAGACCCGGTAAAAATCTTGGATTGCCTGGTTTTATAAGGGTCACAATATCATTACCAGAGATCAATACGAAATTTTTAGAAACTTTAATAAGTATTTTCCAGAAAATAAGTTAGAAATAGTTTTTCTGGTTTGGGTAAAAATAAATTTTTCTGATTAGTTGTCTGATGGACTTAGCGCACACTACAAATTTTTAATTTAATAGATAACAGAAAGAGATAAGAAAGGAAATTCGAGAAATGAGCACAGTAGTAACTGGAAAAAACACAGAAGTAAAATTCGGCCAGGGATTACCAACCGTAATAATCGGCGAAAGGATAAATCCGACCGGCAGGAAAAGTCTTGCTGAAGAACTAAAAGAAGGGAAATTGACGACAGTAGAATCAGACGCTAAAAAACAGTCTGAAGCTGGTGCACTGATCATAGATGTAAACGTGGGTGCAGTAAGTGTCAATGAGGTGGAGATGCTCCCGAAGGCTATAAAAAAAGTCATGGAAGTCACAGATAGACCCATTTGTATTGATTCAGCTAATCCTACTGCAATTAAAGCAGCACTGGAAGTTTATCCTTACAAGGCGCTTATCAATTCAGTAAACGGTAAAGAAGAATCAATGGAAGAGATACTACCTCTTGTAAAAGAGAGCGGAAGTGCAGTTGTCTGCCTTACCATGGATGAGACTGGAATAAAAAATGATGTCGAGTCAAGGTTGGAAGTGGCAAGAAAAATAATAAGAAGAGCTGAATCTATGGGAATAAAAAGGGATGATCTTGTTTTTGACTGCCTTGTGATGACAGCATCTACAGATTCAAATTCCGGCAAAATAACTCTTGAGACAATGAGAAGAGTCGTTGAGGAATTTGGTGTTTCTACAACACTTGGTGCATCAAATATAAGTTTTGGAATGCCAAACCGGGAACTTCTCAATATAAATTTTATTACAATGGCTATATTAAATGGTTTGACTGCTCCCATCACAGATCCTTTGATAGAAGGGTTGTTACCGTCTATAAAGGCAGCTGATTTCCTTTCAGGCAGGGATCCTTACGGTATGATTTACATTTCGGATTACAGGAAAAAATAATTTTAAGAATATACAGATGTTAAAAGACTATGACGTAATAATCTCAGGAAGTGGACCTTCGGGGAGCCTGCTCGGTTATCTGCTTGCAAAGAAAGGTATAAACTCCCTTATAGTCGAAAAAAAAGTCTTCCCGAGGTTTAAGGTATGTGCAGGAGGTATACAGCACAGGATTCTTAACCTTCTGCCTTTTAACATAAATCCTGTTATTGAAAAAAGTATTTCTGGTATATATTTTTCTCTTAAGAATAAGGATATCTTTTACAGGAGATATGATTCCCCATTCATATATACTACTGATAGGGCAAAGTTCGACAAATTCCTTGCAGACCATGCGCAGAAGGCAGGGTGTAACATAAATTTTGGAGAAAAAACATTAAATATCGATGCAGGGCCCGATAATGTAGAGTTGCTGACTGACATGGACAATTATAATGCAAAAATAGTTGTAGGGGCTGATGGGCTTGGCGGTGCAGTTCATACGAAACTTGCCGGTAAAAACAGGATAAGAAAGATCCTATGTTATGATGCGGAATTATATTATAAGAAGGGAGAAAGTCTCTCCTGCAAAGAAGAAATGCAGCCAAGGCAAAAAAAATACATAACACGTGATAAAAAAGGGAATGTATTTGATCTGTCAGATTCTGTAAGACTGGACTTCAATGGAGTAAAAAAGGGATATTGCTGGGTATTTCCTAAAAAAGAAAGATTTTCCCTTGGTACGGGAGCGCAAAATTCAAATGCAAAAGCTCTCAAGAATTATTTTCACTTTTTTTTAGATAATTTTTATGGGTATGACTGCAATGACAGAAATAACCTAAAGATATTTGCTAAAAGTATACCGATAAGATATAAAAATACGCCTGTTAAAAATAACAGGCTTCTTGCGATAGGAGATGCGGCTTGCCTTGGAGACGGGTTTACCGGAGAAGGACTTTATAATTGTTTCAGGAGTGCGTATCTGGCAGCAGATTCCATTGAAAAAGCCTTGAAACATACCAGTTTTGATTTTGATGATTATGAGCAGAATATTAATAATGATATTTTCAGGGATATACAATATTCCCTTATTTTAAAAGAAATATATTTTAATTCGCTCTTTATCTTTTACAATATGCTGAAAAAGAACGATAATTATTTTAATTCCAGTTGTAAGGTCTTAAGAGGAGAAAAAACCTATAAAGATGTGATAAACAGGCTCAACATATTTAAAATAGCAAAATAATTAATATTTATTTAATATGATTGTATGTCATTTTAGTCCAAAAGGATTTAGAATATTTTTAAATATTTAAGGTGGTGAAAATGCCTGAAGGTAAAAAAGAAACTGTCATAGTCCAGATATCCGATCTTCATGTAGGTGAGGCTGAATTTGTTCCCAGCCTTCTTACAAGATGCATAGATGAAATAAACGAATTAAAACCCGATATTGTAATGATAACGGGGGACCTGACAGGTATGGGTTACAGGAGAGAATATGAGACAGTAAAAAACTACCTCTCACCCATAAAGTGTAAAAATGTGATCATACAACCTGGGAACCACGATTCAAGAAATGTAGGTTACATGCATTTTGAGGAACTGGTCGGACAGAGGTATTCCAGTTTTAAAACTGAAGGCCTGGTAATAGTGGCTGCAGATTCAAGCGAACCTGACCTGGATAATGGACAGATAGGAAGGGAATACTACAAGTGGATAAGGAATGAATTTAAAGATGCCGGAACTGATGATTTTAAGATCTTTGCTATGCACCATCACCTTATACCTGTACCCCAGACAGGCAGGGAGAGAAACATAGTAAATGATGCCGGTGACGTCCTCGAGGTACTTGTTGATTCGGATGCAGATATCGTACTTTGTGGCCATAAACATGTCCCATATATTTGGAGGGTAGAAGATCTTTATATCATTACAGCTGGTACCGTATCCAGCCTGAGATTGAGGGGTAAAATAGAGCCAAATTATAATATTTTATATATAAGAGAAGATGCTATCGATGTTTTCAGGAGATTCCCATTTGATAGAATAGAAAAGATAATGGGACTTGAAAGAAAATCAGAAAAAAGTAAATTAAATGCTAGATTTATTAAGGACCCCGCAAAACATAAATAAAAAGTTATCGGTGATCATTGATGGTGAGCACTATCCCCAGATAAATCTTGATGCTATCAGAAAAATAGAAAAAAATCACGCCGGTAAAATAACTGGCCTGATTTTTATTGGAGGGACTGAAAAACTTATTATAGATGACCTTGACAAGTTTTTTGGTTATCGTGTATTTAAAATAGGAGACCTTGACTCAGACCTGCCAAAAGCACTTAAGGAATTAAAACCGGAAATCGTTTATGACCTCAGCGATGAACCTTCAGTTAATTATGAGATAAGGATGAAAGTAGCTTCTTTTTGTCTGGCTGAAGCCTGCTCCTATATGGGTCCAGATTTCTATTTTGAATATGAACCAAAGCATCTAAAACCGACCATGCCATCCCTGCTGATAATCGGTACTGGAAAGAGGATAGGAAAAACTGCAGTAAGTTCCTATATTGCAAATATTTTAAATCTTAAAAATAAAGTCGTAACACTGGCGATGGGGCGAGGAGGTCCGCCTGAACCAGAGATAATATGTAATGATGAAAATAATTTAACCCCGGAATATCTTCTTGAAATATCAAGGAGTGGTAAGCATGCAAGTTCGGACTATATCGAGGATGCGCTTTTCAGCAGCGTGACAACTGTAGGCTGCAGGAGGTGTGGAGGAGGTTTTGGAGGTAAGTTTTTTCTTTCAAACATCGATGAGGGCATGGTCATCGTTGAAAGACTTAATCCAGAGATATTGATAGTTGAAAGCAGCGGCGCTTCGGTACCTCCTGTAAAAGCAGAAAGAACGATATGTGTCTTAGGTGCGGACCAGGAGTGGGCCAGTATTGTGGGTTATCTGGGTATATACAGGATACTTATTTCTGACCTGATATTTTTAACGATGTGTGAAGATCCGATTGCGTCGAAAAATAAGGTGCACCAATTAATTGAGGAGATCTTTAAAGTAAAACCGGATGCGAAGATATTGAAGTCCGTTTTCAGGCCCAAACCCCTTTATAGCATAAATAATAAAAGAGTATTCCTGACAATGACAGCAAAAAAAATAATAGGTAGAAAAATATCAGATTATCTTGAAAAACAGTATAATTGTAAAGTAGTCAAATTGTCTTTTAACCTTGCAAACAGGACATTGTTGAAAAAAGAATTGTCGGATTTTAACGGGTACGATGTACTGCTGACAGAACTGAAAGCTTCTTCAGTAGACCTGGTCACTGAATTTGCATTAAGTGCTGGAAAGGAAATAAATTATTTGAATAACATACCCGTCATAATAGACGGCAAAGATAATCTTGATAACCTTATATCCGGACTGGAGAATATAGAAAATGTCTGATGAAAAGAATTCTCAACATGTTTTTGTGATCGGTGATAAAAAAAGAGGCCTGCCTTTTTCAAAAGGAATACTAGCTTCTTCTATTTCAGTAACTGGTCTTGATATAGTGTTGAGCCATAATATTGCTTATGAAATAGAGCAATATATCCATAATAATAAGATCTCCAGGATATCGATTGAAGACCTCAGGTCCCTTGTTTTCAGGTTTATAAAGGATTCAGTAAATATTGAATATGCAGAAAAGTACCTTTTGTGGCAATCAGTCGGCAAATTGAAAAAACCTATAATTTTATTAATAGGTGGTGCGACAGGAGTGGGCAAATCTACGATTGCGACTATTCTTGCCACAAGATTAAATATAACTAGGGTAGCTTCTTCTGATGCCATAAGGGAAGTGATGCGGGCAACAGTATCTGAGAAACTGATAAGACCTCTAAGGGGATCTTCGTATAATGCTTATCAGAATCTGACACTGCCTCCAACAGGAGTAAATCCGGTTGTTTTAGGCTTCAGGGAACAGGTCATGACCGTTATTGTAGGTATTGAAGCTATCATTAAGAGAAGCATAGAAGAGAAAAATGACATTATAATAGAAGGCGCTCATGTCGTTCCGGGATATCTTGACCTGGAACTTTTTGGGAGTGAGGCACTCATCCAGCAGATAGTAGTTTCGGTACCTGATACGGAAGTGCATAAGGAACACTTTTCAAAGAGGACATTAGAGACGCAGGGATCGAGACCCATGCAAAAGTATATTGAGCATATCGATAAAATACTCATGATCCAGAAATATATTGAAGAACTTGCAAAAGAGAAGAATGTTCCCATTATCGAGAACTACAATCTCGATAATACAGTAAATTTTGTTCTTGAGTTGTTGTTCCAGAGAGTAAAAGAGGAATTCAGCAAGATAAGGTCTTAGACCCTATCTTTTATATCAAACTTTTTTTCCAGATAATCCAGTTCATTAAGCCTAATATATATTTTATATATACCCGGCAGGTGTCCATTATTTATTTTTGCCAGTGATACGATCAGGATGCCTGAACCTTCCTCTTTTTCAGTAAAACTATCTCTCTGGACAAGCACTTCCTGTCCTGTTTCAACTCTTTTCCATTGCAGATCGATAGTATTGCCGATCTCTATGTCTTTTAAAAATATTATTGCATATATCTCTGAATCTTCAGTAAACTGTATTTCATCTTCATTTTCCACAATATCTACAGACGTGCTGATATCTTTATTATCCGTTATCAGTACCTGTTTGATAGAAGGTTCTTTTTCCAGGGTTGTAAATGCGACCAGTCCAATGATCACCGTGACAAGGATGATTAAAGTTATGATTCTTCTGTTCATCATAGGATAAGATAAAACAATAACATTATATATTCAAGGATCAGTTAAATAAAAGAGGCGGAGCATATTCACTCCACCTCTTTTTCGAAAAAGAAAGTATATTATTTATTTTTAAGCGGGTTGCAGTGTTCCTGCAAATACTAGCCAGGCAAGAAGGGATTTTGCTATCAGGCTCAGTAATATATATCCCCTTTCACCATAAAGATAATCTTTCCATCTGCCTATCTTTTTATACTGCAATACCATATTTACAGGGAAGAGATTGAATAGCACAAAATATGTCCCGAATATTGCAAAAACAAACCATGGTGTCTGCTCCAGTACTCCAGGTGTCTTTACAGCGGAACCTAAGAAATAAAGTAGTATTACTACCCAGGGAATCGCTCCCGCGAAACTACCTATTATAAATGAGACCCAATTTGTTTTCTGTGTATTCTGATTGTGGATTTCCATCATCAGGCCAAGAAGGTTCATTGTCGCATTTAGGCCTACGATCGCTACTATTGTACCGATATCCCTTGCCCCAAAAAGCATAGATATTATTACTATCATCACAGAAGAGCTGAGGGCATATTCAAACCACCTGAAATAATTTATACCCATTTTAAGCCTGGAGTTATAGAAATCGTTGATCCTGGGAAGCACCACCAGAAAATGAGCCAGTGCAGACATAAAGAGGAAGACAGACACAAAAGCTCCTATAGGTATGGAACCTATCGTTTCCGTATCAAGAAACAATTTCATCTTCTCTACATTAAATGAAAGAAAATAGTAGTCCACTGGCAACCTGAAATCTTTTATGTTTGCTATTACCAGCCCTCCCACGAGCATGATAACAGCCTGGACAAAATGAAGTACAGCCATTACGCTATTGAATCTTCTCAGATAAGGAAATGTGATTTTTGATTTGATGATACCTGTATCTTCCATTTTTTTTCCTTTCTATTTCTTATTCTATATGATATATATTAATATTGTAATATTATAATATAACTTGTATAATTGTCAACATACTTTTTTAATAAAAAGATTTTTATAAACTATTTCTAATTGACTTAATTTTTTAGTTAATATATATTTCTCTATAATTTTTTTAAGAGGGACACATATATGCCTACTTATACTTATAAATGTAATAATTGCGGTAAGGTTTTTGAAAAAATCAAATCCATGAGTGCAAATGGAAGTGAGTACTGTGAAGACTGCAATTCTGAAGCTGTACGAGTCTTCACACCGACAGGTATCATTTTCAAAGGCTCAGGTTTTTATACCACCGATTACAAATCTGGTTCCAGCAAAGCAAATATAAAAACAGATGATGTTAAAAAGGAAGATAAAGAGAATAAAAAGCCTGATACCGGTAATGAAACCAAGACAGAAAAGACTGTAGCAACAAAAGAAAAATTATCTGGCTCTGAAAATAAAACCGCCAAAAACTGATTTAGATTTTTATTTTATTGCTGATATAATTAATCTATGATCCTAATTGTAATTCTCTCAATTATCTTAATATGGCTCCATGTGTCCAGTTTAAGGTTTATAATAAAGTCAAACACAGACCAGACGATAATAGAAGAAGCACGCAGATTTGAAGAAGAAGTCCCAAAAAGTGAAGGAGAGTTTTCTTTAAAATCAGGTCCGGGAATAGTATCGCTGGCAATAATCATACTTTTAAATCTAATAGAATTAGGGTATTTTTTAGTCTGTGTATACCTTTTTAATAACTTTATTGTAGTACTGGGCAGCTCTGTCCTTGCAGGATATACTATCTATTCCGTTATAAGATTTATTCCAAGCATGAAAAAATTCTATAATAAACCTACTGAATATCTAAAAGAAAGGACAACTGGCATTGAAAATGTACTGAGTTTCATAATGACGTCCCTGGAGATCATGTTCTGTATTTATGTTCTTGTCCTTGCGATAATCGAATTTAAATTGTTTGAGCTTCTATGAAAAATAATAACAAAATCAACATATATTCTGTTAGCGAATTAAATCATGAAATAAAAATGTCCATGGAAACAGCTTTTATGAATATCTGGGTGGAAGGTGAAGTAAGCAATTATTATTGCCATAACCAAAAACATCTATATTTCGATTTAAAGGATGAATACTCGAAGATAAAGATAGTGATGTTCAGTGAATCGAAAAAGAAGCTGGCATTTGAAATTGAAGACGGGCTCCATCTTATCATTTCAGGATATATTTCGGTTTATGAGAAAAGAGGAGAATATCAGGTCATTGCAACACAGGCCAGACCGGTAGGTAAAGGTTCTCTAATACTGGCATTTGAACAGCTTAAGGAAAAGCTGGGAAAAAAAGGTTATTTTGATGATGCAAGAAAGAAACCCATACCATTGCTACCTGAAAGGATCGGTGCGGTCACATCGAGGGGTGGAGCAGTAATTAGGGACATTGCTACAGTACTTTCAAAAAGGTTTGAAAATTTTAACCTGATAATAAGAAATGTAAATGTGCAGGGTCCTTCATCTACCGAAGAAATATGTACGGCAATAGACGATCTCTGTGAATATGGTGTCGATGTTATAATAATTGCCAGGGGTGGGGGATCACTGGAAGACCTCTGGGCCTTTAATACTGAACAGGTCGCTGATAAGATATTTAATTGCGGCACTCCTGTTATTTCAGCAATAGGGCATGAAACTGATTACACGATCAGTGATTTTGTATCAGATATGCGAGCAGCGACACCTTCAGTTGCTGCAAGTATTGTCATCCTGGATAAGCAGGAGATGCAAAATGATATAAGATTTCTGTTGGGAAAGATAAAAAACACAGCAGAGGTTAAAATATTTAATGGAAAGAGAGAGCTCGAACACCTGACCGGAAGGAAGATCTTTTTAAAACCAGAAAGCCTGTTTCTTGATCTTTGGCAGGACCATGATTCCCTGACAAAGGAATTAAACAGGAATACCAAAACATTTATCGCAGAAAAGAAAAACAGGATAAATGACCTCATGAAGGATCTTCATTCAAATAGCCCGGTATCAATATTAAAAAAAGGTTATTCTTTACTCACAGAAGGCAAAGAAAAAAAGATCATTCGTAGTATTCATGACGTAAAAACAGGTCAGGATATAGATATTAATCTTAAAGACGGCGTACTTGTTTCAAAAATACTGAAAATAATAGAAAAAGAAATTGGAATCGAGGTATAAACAATGGTTGATGAAATTGTAAATATGACTTTTGAACAGGCCATCTCAAAACTTGAGAACATAGTAAAAGAACTCGAAAATGAAAATATTGCCCTCGAAGAGTCTCTTGAAAAATTTGAACTCGGGGTAAAGTTGTCCTCCTTCTGTCTTGCAAAGCTAAATGATGCTGAAAAAAAGATCGAAGAGCTTTCCAGAGACAGCGAAGGAAATCTTGTTACAAAAAAGCTTAACCTTGAAGAATAGTGCTTGCAACCTATTTTAAAACGTTGTCTCTACCTGAAAATCATTGATTTATCTATGATACCTTGATTATTTTACCTTAAAATCATCTCTAACTTCTTAAAAATCTCTTTGTGATAGTTCCATCTAATAATTCCACTTTTATTTAAATATATTTATAAGAAAATATATTAAAAAATAATTAATTTTTTTTATTAAAATGTTTACAAAATTGAATAATTGTGTTATCTTTTGGGTAAAAGTGGGGAGAAATGGTGAGAAAATCCTTTTTTAACCACTGCTTTATTTAATATTATTTGCCGGGTGGTCATGTTTTTAGGGGAATATTACAGGACAAAAGATAATAAAGGTAGGGTTTTTATACCTTCAAATTTCAGGGAGGACCTCATACGGGGTACTGTAATTGCAAAAGGTTTTGATGAAAAATGCCTCTTTTTGTTCTCTAAAGAAAACTGGGGAAAACTGCAGGAAAAAATATTATCCGGACCTATAGCAAGAAAAAATACTCAGGTATTTTCAAGATGGTTTTTTTCTTCAGCAGTAGAGGCTGAAATAGATCCCCAGGGGAGGATAAAGATCCCTCAGAGCCTTTCTGACCATGCGGATCTTGTCAAGGATGTGGTACTGGTCGGAGTCTCCGAAAGAATAGAGATCTGGTCGAAAGAAAATTGGGAAGAATATTATAATCAGGCAGAATCAAAGTTTATGAGTGACAGCAGTACTTTTGAAGAGCTGGGATTTTAGTAACTTTATTATAAAAAGATGTTTTCTTTAAAAAAATGAGTTTACAGGATGTTCACATTCCAGTAATGAGAAGGGAGGTGATAGAGCATTTAAAATTAAAAAAGGGAGACATCATTTTTGACGGAACACTTGGCGGTGCAGGCCATACTGTAGAAATAATCAAAGCCATTGCCCCCACAGGCAAATTAATCGGAGTAGATCTTGATAGCCAGGCCATAAGCACCGCCACCAGAAAATTAAAGGAAGAAGGCCTGCTTGAAAATGCAATAATCGTCAACGATAACTTTAAAAATGTCTTAAAAATCTTAGATGATCTAAATATAGAAAAAGTAAACGGTTTCTTACTTGATCTCGGCCTTTCATCCATACAGATAGAGGACCCAAGCAGGGGTTTCAGTTACATGAGAAATGAAGAGATAGACATGAGGTTTAAGACCAGTGAGGGAATTGACGCCTCTTTTATTTTAAATAGTTATTCTGAGGAAAAATTAAAAGATATTTTTTACCGATTTGGAGAAGATAGATGGTCCGCAAAAGTTGCTAAAAGGATCGTAGAATACAGGAAAGAAAACCCGATCAGATATACTGGCCAGCTGGTGGATATAGTAGAGAAGGCTATACCGGTAAAGTATAGATACCAGATAAAGGGGCATCCGGCTAAAAGGTTTTTCCAGGCATTAAGAATAGAAGTAAACAGGGAACTTGATAATCTTGAACAGGCTATTAAAGATGGGATAGAAGTCCTAAAAAGAGGGAGCAGAATGGTAATAATATCTTATCACTCTCTTGAAGACAGAATAGTAAAGAAAAATTTTGAACTCTATTCAGGAAAGTGCATATGCCCTCCAGACTTTCCTATATGTGATTGTAAAAATGAAAAAAAAGGAACGATCATAACAAAAAAAATATTAAGACCAGAAGAAAAAGAATTAAATAGAAATCCAAGATCTGCAAGTGCCAAATTGAGGGTCTTCGAAAAAATATGATTTATTATGATCAAATAAAAAAATGAGTACAAGATTAGCTGAAGAAAGAATTTTTAATAAAAAGAATTATCCTCTGCTGTATCTGGTAAAAGATAGGGAAGATAACAGAACGGGTAAAATAATACAATCCAGGTCTGGGGTCTTTTATGTTATGATAATAATAGTCATTTTTTTTAGCATGGGCATTCTTTTAAATATTGGATTAAAAATACAGGCTATAAATCACGAAAGCAGGATCATTGAGGTAAATGAAATGATCTCCATCGAAAAAGAGAGATCCGACAGATTGTCTTTGCAGATCTCAGAATTAAAAAGTCCTTCGAGGATAGCAGAAACAGCAGAAAATAAACTGGGGATGAATATCTCAGATGGTATCAGGATCATGAAAATAGGTACAGGTAGTATTATCCATGTAGACAAAGTCGATGATTATATAGCTAAAAATCCTTCTTCGGGAATCAAAAACTATGACAGTTTTCTTGGTACTATTTACAGTATTAAAGATATTATCATGGTCGTATCAGAAGGAGTGCTGACTTTTTTTATACCATAAATCATAATTAAATATATTAAGATGGTCAGGGAGATTGATAACAAAATAAACAGGAAAAGAATATATTTCCTGTTTTTTTTATTCGTAGTCGCATTCATACTGGTGACATATAAGATTGTGTCAATACAGTATATTTATGCTTCTAAATATAAGACTTATGCTGATTATCAGCATAAAGAAGAATTCGTTGTAAATGCCAAGCGTGGCAAGATCCTGGATAGAAATGGGATAGAGCTTGCAACGAGTCTTATTGAGAAAACAGTATATGCAAATCCTAAATTGGTATTAAGCCCAGACCGTGAAGCAGAAGCTTTATCAGAGATCCTGGGACTTGATTATGAAGATTTAAAAAATAAACTTAAAAATAGTGATCTTGGTTTTGTTTATGTCAAGAGACAGATAAGCTCTGAAACAGCAGATCTCATAAGCCAGCTTAATCTTCCAGGAATATATATACAGAATGAAAATAAAAGGTATTATCCCCAGAACGACCTGGCGTCATCAATAATAGGTTTTACAGGGCTTGATAATAATGGCCTTAACGGGATAGAGCTTGAATTTGAGCAGATATTAAGAGGGGTAGATGGAAAATATATTATAGAAAAAGATGTTTATGGACAAATAATCCCAGGGAGCAATAATAATTATATCCCCCCTGTAGATGGAGGGAATGTAATGTTGACCATAGATTCACAGATACAGCTTATAGTCCAGAAAAAACTCGAGCAAGTAGTAAATGATTATGATGCACTTCGGGCGGTGGCAGTAGTTATAAATCCGAAAAATGGAGAAATCTATGCCATGGGTGAATATCCGGGATTTGATCTGAATAATTACCAGAAGTATGACACTTCCCTGTATAAGAATCTTGGTATTTCCTATACTTATGAACCCGGATCAATTTTTAAGATCGTAAATATTGCTTCTGCATTGGATAACGGGACCATGGGAGTCGACCAGACTTTCAACCTGCCTCCCAGCATACAGGTCGGGGATAAAGTGATAAAAGAGATATTCAGGACTTACAATATTAATTATACTACAGGAGAGATAATAAAATATTCCAGTAATGTTGGAGCAGTGGTATCAGCATTATCGATGGGGAAGCAACTTTTTTATGAATCTATAAAAGAATTTGGTTTCGGTCAGATGACGGGAATAGAGTTGCCTGGAGAAGAAGCTGGATTGTTTTATAATTATAAAGACTGGTCTGCTTCGACAATAGGTGCACTTGCAATCGGTCAGAGTATCTCTGTCACACCTGTTCAAATGGTACGCGCAGCTTCGGTAATCGCGAATGGAGGTTATCTTTTTAATACAAATATTGTCAAAGAAATAGAACTGCAGGAAGAAAAAATTGAGTATCCTGTTGAAGAAGAGCACACAGTCATTATCGGCAGGGAAGTAGCCCAGGCAGTCAGTGACATGATGTTTGCCTGTGTCGAAGACGGCACAGGTACAAGAGCAAAAATAGATGGTATAAATATCTGTGGGAAAACAGGAACTGCCCAGAAAGCTAACCAGAATGGTACAGGTTACAGTGAGGGAAGAGTAATCACTTCATTTCTGGGTTTTGCTCCCTATGAAGATCCCCAGGTTGCAATTATAGTCGTGGTGGATGAACCACATGGACCTGATAATGAAATATGGGGCGGTACCGTAGCTGCGCCTGTTTTTAAAGAAATCATGAATTTTACTTTAAAAAAACTGAGAGTCTCCACAGAAGGAAAAGACCAATGAGATTAAAAGCTTTAATAGATAACATTGATTTAATAAATATTATTAATCCTGATTATAATATTGATATCAGTGGTATTACGAGTGATTCAAGAAAGGTAAAAAAAGGGTGTGCTTTTGTTGCAGTAAGGGGTTTTAAAAAAGATGGCCATGATTTTGCTGCTGAAGCTGCCAGAGCAGGTTCGATAGTCATCTTCAGTGACCATGTGCTGGAGGTCCCCCCTGAAGTAATACAGGTAATCGTTGCCAATACAAGAAAGGTTCTGCCAGTGATCAGTAAGAATTTTTATGGGGATCCTTCAAAAAAAATCATACTCACCGGGGTCACCGGTACAAATGGAAAAACGACAACAGTATTTTTAACAGACTCTATTTTTAGAAATATGGGAATGAAAACCGGTTACATAACGACCATCCAGGCAAGAATAGACAAAAAAACACTTTCTTTTGACAGGACGACTCCTGATTCCCTGGAGTTAAATAATTTTTTTGCAGAGTGCCTTGAAGCAGGGGTACAGTCTGCTGCAATGGAAATCTCTTCACACTCCATTGACCTGCACAGGGTGGACCTCCTGGATTTTGATTTTTTTGTTTTTACAAACCTTACCCAGGACCATCTTGATTATCATGAAAACATGGAAAACTATTTTGGGGTAAAAGCAAGACTTTTTATGAAGGAATACAGGAATCTATTCAATGGCAGGTCAGCGATCATAAACATAGATGACGAATATGGCCACAGGATCTCAGGGCTCACCTGATCTCGATACGGTCACATTTGGGATCAACAATACATCGGCATCTATATATGCAAGAAATATAAAAAATTCTTTTGAAGGCATTGAAATGGAGACTGATCAGTGGTAAAACTAAAAAAATATTCAAGATGCGGTCATCCCTGTGCGGTTTTTTTAATGTCTATAATATACTTGCCTCTATTGGAGCAGGGGTAGCTGCTGGATTTAAGATAAAAGATATGCTGGAAGCAATCGGATCCATACATGGTGCAACCGGAAGATTTGAGAAGATCCTGACTAAAAAAGGTATCAATGTCATAGTCGATTATGCCCACACACCTGATGGACTTGAAAATGTTCTAAGGACATCAAGGTCCTTACTGGGTGGTAAAGGACGGCTTATATCAGTATTTGGATGTGGAGGCGACAGGGACAGTAAAAAGAGGAACATAATGGGCATGATATCAGCCGGTCTTGCAGATATCTCAATTATCACTTCGGATAATCCGAGGTCAGAGGACCCACTGCTTATAATGAAGATGATCGAGGAGGGTTTTAAAGAGACGGGAAATAATGATTACTTTTTGGAACCGGATCGAAAAAAGGCTATTATAAAAGCTCTTGAGATCGCCGGCCATGAAGACATCTTGTTGATCGCGGGCAAGGGCCATGAAAATTATCAGGAGTTTGCTGACAGGAAAATACATTTCAGTGACCAGGAAATAGTCAGGGAGTGGGACAGGCAATGAAAACAGGTGAAAAAATATTAATTGCAGATATGCTCAAATGGACCAAAGCTGATAAAATATCCAGCGAACCTACAGTGGAAGATTATTTTATCTCTGGATTTTCAACTGACTCGAGGACAATACAAATGGGTGACTTCTTTGTCCCGGTCATAGGTGAAAATTTCAATGGTCATGATTTTATTCTTGAAGCAATTTTAAGAGGGTGCATCGGGTTTGTTTTTCAAAAAGACCACACTAAATACCTCAGTAAATGGCAGGAAGCTGCAGGGGTACTGCGCTGGAAAAAACTAATAATATTTGCGACTGATGACACTATTGATTTTTTATTGAGTATCTCCCATGGTTATATCAGGCAATTCAGTTCAAGGACCATAGGTATTACCGGCAGCGTGGGGAAGACCACAACAAAAAATTTTTTATCAAAAATCCTGTCACAAAAAAATACTGTAATTTTTACACCGCTTAATTATAATACAGAGCTTGGAGTATCTCTTTCTATACTTAAAATAAACAGAAGTACCGATTACTTTGTAGCCGAGCTTGGAATGCGTGGAAAAGGACAGATAAAAAAACTTGCCGAAACTGCTGATGTAGACATAGCGGTCATCACAGCAATAGCGCCTTCACATCTGGAGTTTTTTAAAAGTGTAGAAGAAATAGCAGTTGCAAAAACTGAAATATGTACAGGTCTTGGTTTAAAAAAAGGTGTTTTATTTTTGAACCATGACGATGAGTGGACTGAATTCATATCATCTATATCACATTGCGATATATTAAGATTTGGAAGAAACCATAAGCTTGATTATAATTTTATTGAGACCCAAAGTGATAGGCTTGGAAGATATTCTTTTACTTTTTTTAAGAAAGAAAAAGAAATTATTATGGTGAAGATGCCTGTAACAGGATTGCACAACGTATATAATGCTTGTGCCGCTGCAGCAGTAGCTGCTTACTTGGGATTGAGTGCCGAAGAAATAAAAAAAGGAATAGAAAATGCTGCGGTTGGGAAAAAACAGGATGGAGATTATCACGAAAAATGGTAAGACCGTTATCAATGATTGTTATAATGCGAGTCCTCTGGCCATGAAAAAAGCAATAGACTCACTAATGACGTATTTCTTTAAAAAACGATTCAAGAAGTGTGGCACTGCTTTCAAGCATGCTTGAGCTGGGTCCCAATAGTGCGGAATTTCACCGGGACCTTGGGAAATATATTTACAAGAGTGGAGTAGAGGTACTTGTCACAATAGGAGAGAAGGCACAAAGCATCTATGATGGCTATTTATCTTTGTCTGAGAATCTGACAGATAAAAAGGATATGTTAAAAAATGCCTATCATTTTGAAGATAAAAATGTTTTTTATAATAGAATGTATGACATAATCAAAACAGGTGATACGATCTTACTAAAGGGTTCCAGGGCAAATAGAATGGAAGAATTGATCGATAATCTGTGAGTAATATTTTCAGGATTTATTATTTTTCAGAATTAATTAGCAGGGAGTAAAATAATGAATTGGATTTTTTCAGCAGTAGTGTTTGGTGGACTGATCTCACTTGTCCTGACCCCTTTATTTATAAGGTTTCAGAGGAAAAAGCAGATCGGTCAGAAGATCAGGATAGATGGTCCGAGTTCGCATGCCGCAAAATCAGGCACACCTACCATTGGAGGAATCGTCTTTATTTTTGCAGCTGTCCTTTCCTACACTGCAGTAAATCTTATCAAATTTTACAGACACAGTACCTTCAGCTGGGAAGGGATATTCCTTATATCAGTATTTATACTATGCGGCATAATAGGTTTTGTCGATGATTATATATCCCTGAAAAATAAACGGAACCTTGGATTAAGAGGCTGGATAAAAATAATATTACTTGTAATGGTCTGCCTTTATTTTGTACTGGTCTCAAAATATTTACTGCATATCCCAACCTATCTTAGTATCCCTTTTACAGAAAAACAGATAGAACTTGGCAACTGGTATTTTCTTATTCCTGTGGTAGTCATAATATCTACTACAAATGCTGTTAACCTGACGGATGGTCTTGACGGACTGGCCGCAGGATCTGCTGCAATAGTGCTCGGTACTTTTAGTTTTATAGCCTTTCTTGAATGGTCCGTACTTGATGTTTCTTATGGCATAGATATTGCCGTGATATGTGGCGCTACCCTTTCAGCATGTGCGGGATTCTTATGGTGGAATACCTCACCAGCAGAGATATTCATGGGTGATACCGGTTCTTTTGGTCTAGGCGGACTTATTGCCGCAGTTGCCATACTATTAAGACAGGAAATAGTCCTAATAATAATCGGTGGTCTTTTTGTGATCGAAACCCTCTCAGTAGTAATACAGGTAGTATGGTTTAAATTAAAAAGAAAAAGGATCTTTAAAATGGCTCCCCTTCATCATCATTTTGAATTAATGGGCTGGCAGGAAATCAAAGTCATCATCCGTTTCTGGGTGATCTGTGCACTTTTTTCAGGCCTCGGATTTTTCGTCTATTACCTGAAATTCATAGATTGATCCTGATGTCAAAATGCATCACAGAAAATAAAATGGAATTGGAGAATTATTTCATAAAATGAATAAAAGTAGTGTCAGTGAGCTGAAGAAAAAGAATATACTAGTTTTAGGGTTAGGGATCAGTGGCTCATCGGCAATAAAAAAAATATTTAAATATTCAGGCTCTCTTACTGCAATGGATAATGACCCTCTTATAGATATCGACCCGGCTATAAGAGAATTCGCAAACAAAAGTGCTGATAGATTTAAGCTCATCCTGGGCAATGATGAAAATACAGGAGTCGGTTTATTAAATGACATGGACCTGGTCATAATAAGTCCCGGTGTCTCGAGTAAGAATCCCATAATCAGAAAAGCAGATGCTTTAAAGATACCCGTGTGGAGCGAAATAGAACTTGGGTGGTTTTTAATGGAAGAATATGATAGAGGGAAAACAATAGCTGTAACGGGTACTAATGGTAAGACAACAGTGGTGACTATTTTGCAAAAAATCCTCAGCGATTCAGGGCTCAAAGCAGTATCATGTGGAAACATAGGAAATCCACTTATCAATACGATTCATGATAGTGAACCTGAAAGATTAATAAGAGTCATAGAGATCAGCAGTTTTCAACTTGAACGAATAGTATCTTTCAATCCAAAAATAGGCATACTTTTAAATATAACAAGTGACCATCTTGACAGGCACGGTTCAATGGAGAGTTATGGGGAAACGAAATTCAGGTTATTTTTAAATGCAAATAAAGGAAACTGGGGGATATTTAATATAGAGGATGAATACATCGGCAATAGACTTGATAATGGGTTTTTCCAGAAAACAGGCCCAAATATTATCAGGTACAGCATCCATCAAAATGGGGGTGCCGATATATATCTAAAAAATAACAGCATTCATTATACGATCTTAAAGAGAACCGGAGCTATCGATATTTCAGGAGCAAGACTGATAGGAAAACATAATATACTTAATTTGATGGCTGCAGTTGCAGCAGCAAAAATACTTGGCTTAGAAGATGAAAAGATAAAGAATTCAATTGCATCGTTAATACCTCTGGAACATCGCATTGAATACATAGGAAAGGTCCTGGGAATAGATGTATACAATGATTCAAAATCCACCAATCCCGATTCCACAATAAAGGCTCTTGAGAGTTTTGATGTCCCAGTGACATTGATAATGGGCGGCAAAGACAAAGATATGGATTTCTCATCAGTTATACCTTATATGATAAAAAAAGTATCAGGACTTATACTGATCGGAGAGACAAGGAAAAAAATAAAAGAGACGATCAAGGAATATAATGAAGTCAGGGGGAAAACCAGATTTACTGTCTTTACATGTGATTCCTTAGAGGAAGCAGTTGAATTAAGTTTTAACATTTCTAAGAAGGGAACGATAATTTTATTATCCCCGGCATGTGCCAGTTTTGATATGTTCAGGGATTATAAGGATAGAGGAAGAAGATTTAAAAAATTGGTGGAGAATAGAATGATATGACCGGTAGAGAACATAATGAAAACGAATATGGTGATGGATCTGATGGATTTCAGAGATACAGCATATTCAGGATGAACACCGAATATTATTTTTTATTTATTATTGTCTTTACTCTCTCAATAATCGGCATAGTAATGGTATCAAGTGCTTCCATTGCATCCGGGGAGAGGTACTTTAACGATCCCTACTGGTTTATAAGAAGACAGGCTATCTGGTGGGTTATTTCCTTTATCGGCTTTATCATTTTTTCTAAAATAAATTACAAATTTTATTCTAAGATCGCGATTTTTTTAATGCTTATCTCAATAGGTCTACTTGCTATTGTTTTAATACCCGGACTCTCTTCTATAATAGGTGGTTCAAGGAGATGGATAGATCTTTACTTTTTCAATATCCAGCCATCGGAAATAACAAAATTTGCACTTATCCTATTTATTTGTGATTCTCTGGCAAAACGGTACAGGAGCAAAAATGTGTTTAAAAACATTCTATGGCCCTCTTTTATAGTTTTACTGATCACTACTTTTTTAATTTTTCTTGAACCTGATTTTGGCACTGTCGTGATCATCTGGTTAACTGTTTTTATAATCTTTTTTATCGGGAACGTGCGATTCCCCCATATTATCAGCCTTGGTTCTTTTGGTCTACTGGTACTCACAGGTTATATGTTTATGGAAGAGTACAGGCGGGAGAGGATCTTTGCTTTTTTCAATAGGACAGCAGAATCAAGTGCAGTAAATTTTCAGGTAAATCAATCCCTTATTGCCCTTGGATCAGGGCACATTATTGGACTGGGGCTTGGAAACAGTATACAGAAATATTCCTATCTTCCTGAGGCACATACAGATTTTATTTTTGCTATACTTGGCGAGGAGTTTGGAATGGTAGGGACAATACTGGTGATCCTATTATTTATTGCTTTTGCATTTTTTGGTATTAGAGTCTGCCTTAAGACCCAGGATTACTTTGGAAGAATCCTTGCCGGAGCGATCACAGGGGTCATTGTGGTCCAGGCACTGATCAATATTGCTGTCGTGATAGGCCTGATGCCGGTAACAGGTTTGACTCTACCTTTTATAAGTTTTGGAGGTTCTTCACTTGCCATTACAATGGCTATGACAGGGGTGTTGCTGAATATTTCAAGACAGAATTTTACAGTTTTCAAGGACAATATTGAAAAAGAAGCACTTAATGAAGATTGACAGGAGTTTAAATGTCCAGCCAAAATAAAAGATTAGTAATAACCGGGGGAGGCACCGGGGGGCATATATATCCTGCAATTGCTCTTATAGAATATATAAAGAAAAAAAATCCTGATACAAAAATGCTATTCATAGGAACAAAAAAGGGCATGGAGAATTCACTCATCCCACGGACCGGTATAAGGTATGCTGCGATCAGCGCATCAGGTTTTAAAACAGCAAAAAATCTTTTGGAAAAACTGAAAATATATTTGAGATTTATTTTTATACTGCCCTCAGGCATCTTAAGATCTATGATATTAATTCAAAGTTTTAAACCTGACCTGGTCCTGGGAATGGGCGGGTATGTCTGCGGACCTGTATTTGTTGCTGCCAGAATACTCCATAAAGAAATAGCTATCCATGAGCAAAACTATCTTCCTGGCCGGTTAAACAGGTTTTTTGCAAAAAGGGTGAAAATGGTTTTTACTGGTTTTGAAGGGTCTGAAAAGTATTTTAAAATAAAAACTGGTTCAAGAGGACCCAGGATTTATTTTTCCGGGGTTCCTGTAAGAAGCAGTATAAGGGATTTTAGGGAGTCTGCCCCTGATTATAAGCAATTCGGTCTTAAGAAAAATAGATTTACGATAACTGCTTTCGGTGGGAGTCTTGGTGCAGAGAAATTAAATAATGCTGTATTGGGATTATATAAAAATTTTAGGGTAAGGAAAGATTTACAGATAATACTTATTTGTGGTGAAAGATTCTATACTGTGATGTCAGAAAAAATTGATCTTTACAGTAGAGAGGGCGACCAACTGGTATTTAATCTTGTCTCTTATGTAAATAATATGGCTGGACTTTATAGAATAACAGACTTGATAATATCCAGGGCAGGTGCAACGACTGTATCAGAGATATCTGTGACAGGTATTCCATCAATACTAATACCATACCCCAAGGCAATTGAAAACCACCAATATTATAATGCTGAGAACCTGGCAGGAAAGGGAAAAGCTATTATAATAAATGATAGAGATCTCAGCCCTGAAAGACTTTTAAAGGAAATAAATTTGATACTGGAAAATGATATGAAAAATTATTACCATATGCAACAAATGTTATCAAAAACCGATAGCATTTTGAGTGAAGAACTAATAGTTGAAAAGATGTTCGGCGGCTGATCGGATACGTTAGTTTTCCCAACTGGAGAGAAATGGAATAATAAATTATTGGCTAAGTCACAAAAAAACAAAGATCTAAGTAATTATAAAAAATTATACTTGATTGGCATTGGCGGTGCCGGAATGAGCGCAATTGCGACTGTGCTTTATGGAATGGGTTTTTTGGTCGAAGGCTCTGACCTGAAGGAATCGCGTTACACAATCCTGCTTGGTAAAGAAGGAATCAATGTCTTTATTGGCCATGAACGCAGTAATTTAAAGAATGTTGACGCCATTGTCCTTTCAACAGCTATTTCGCCTGACAATATCGAACTTATGGCGGCCAAGGAGAAAAACATACCTATTTTTACCCGTGGTGAAGTACTTGCATGGATATTAAATGAAAAGAAGGGGATAGCCGTGACAGGCACCCATGGTAAGACAACGACCACATCCATGCTATCCCTTATTTTCAGAAGCCTTGAAATGGATCCCACTATAATAGTGGGTGGGGAACTTAATGAACTGGGTACAAACGCAAGATACGGAGAGGGAGATTATATAATAGCTGAAGCCTGTGAAAGTGACGGGACTTTTTTGCTTTACAGACCCCTAATAAGCATAATCACCAATATAGAAGAGGACCATATGGATTACTGGGGGGATTTTTCCAGACTGAACAACAGCTTTAAGAAGTTCATTTCCAACACCAAGGAAGGAGGCTTTGCTGTAATAAATGGTGATGAAATTGAGAGGAGTTTTGCAGAAGATTCCACAGCACAGAAAGTAATAACATTTGGTATTAATAATAGCAATGATATCTTTGCTGAAAATATAGTACTTTCCAACTATTGTGTATCATACGATCTTGTTATAAATAAAAATAAAAAAGACTCTGTTAAAAAAAATAAAGTCATTATAAAGAATGTCAGGTTGAATGTTCCAGGAGTACATAATGTAAAAAACAGCCTTGCTGCTCTTGCAGTATGTTACGGTATAGGTCTCGACCTTCCCATGTGTAGAGATGCACTTCAATATTTTACAGGAGCAAAACGCAGGTTTGAAAAGCGTGGTGAGAAAAAAGGGGCATTGATCTTTGATGATTACGCACATCACCCGACGGAAGTAATGACGACTCTTGAAACTGCTGCAATTGAAAAGCGGAAAAAGATCATAACGGTGTTCCAGCCTCATAGATATACGAGGCTTGCCAGTCTTCATCAAAGATTCAGCACAAGCTTTGATGAAGCTGATGTACTTATTATAACTGATGTATTTGCATCTGGAGAGAAGCCGGTACCCGGGGTCACAGGTAAGTTGCTCATAGACAGCCTAATCGATAGCGGATTTAAAAACAGGATCATATATATCCCAAGGCTATCTGATATAAAAGATTATCTTGATGAAATAATCGAAAAGGATGATATAGTGCTAATAATGGGCGCCGGAGACATAACAAGAGTAACGGAGGAGCTTTTAAAAAGCTGATGACAATTGATCCCAATATATTGAATAAAATTAAAAGCTGTATTAATGATGCAGGGTTTTTAGGAGAAACAGTCTTTTTTAAGGAACTGTCCGAATTGACAACATTGAGGAGCGGGGGAAAATGCTACAGTCTGCTGAAAATCTCTAAAAAGTCTGATCTCGAAAAAATCATAGAAGCTTTTAAAAAAAATGGATTGTCGTTTGTGATGATAGGGAATGGTTCCAATATATTATTCAATGACGGCCTGATTGAGATGTCTGTTATCAGACTTGAAGGAGATTTTGATCATCTGGAGTTTTTGGAAGGTAACACGATCCAGGTCGGTCCTGCTTACAATCTTCAGAAATTTATAGTAGAAGCTGCAAAAAGGGGATTAGACTTTTCTTATCTTGCAGGTATCCCTGGCACCATAGGCGGAGCTGTGATGGGAAACAGTGGTGCTTACGGTATGACGATCAATGATTTTGTTAAAAAAATAAAATATATTTCATCTAAAGGAAAATATATATTAGAGAAAGAAGCAATAGTAAAAAGTTCAACTTCAGGATATAGAAAACTTAATATCCTTGATATCGATGTACTTACTGAAATTTTTCTATCCTCGGAAAAAAAAGTTGGAAAAGACAGAAAAGAGCTGATCAAAGACATCAGAGAAAAAATAAAGATCAAAAAAAAAGGACAGCCTTTAAATACAAAGAATGCCGGGTGTTTTTTTAAAAATCCAGAAAATCATTCAAAGACAGCTGGCAGCTTGATCGACCAGTGTTTGCTGAAAGGTTTCAGGTACGGAGGAGCTATGGTTTCTAAAAAACATGCAAATTTTATTGAAAACTATGATGGTGCCTGTTCAAAAGATATTATGACGTTGTCAAAGATGGTCAGGGACAGGGTATTTACTAAATTTAATATAAAATTGGAATACGAAGTCAGACTGGTGGGGTTTAATGTGTAATAAGGCAAAAGAAATATTTATGGATTTTCCCTTAAGAGAAAAGATAGGTAAATTGAAGGTAGGTGTTCTTGCAGGAGGGATCTCTCCAGAAAGGGAAGTGTCACTATCGACAGGAAAAGGTATCCATAACGCCCTGTTAAGTACCGGATATGATTCCAGGTATATAGATTTTCATCCTGATCTTATAGATGACATCAAAAATATAGATATTGCTTTTATAGCATTGCATGGTAAGTATGGAGAAGATGGTACAGTGCAGGGCCTGCTTGAACTTTTAAAAATACCATATACAGGTTCAGGTGTCTTATCAAGTGCGATTGCTATGGATAAGATATTTTCCAAAAAGATATTTGAGCTTGAATGCATACCTACCCCTCCTGCAGTATCTCTTTACTCAAAAGATAAAATAGATCTTAAGGATCTTGACAGGGAAATAATAAATGAAGTCAAATATCCGGTCATAGTCAAACCAAACAGGGGTGGTTCCACAATCGGAGTCACAATAATTGAAGACTCCAGGGATCTTCCTTTAGCAATAGAGCTTGCGTTTAAATACGACAGCAGTCTTCTGATAGAAAAATATATTAAGGGTAAACTGCTGACAGTAAGTATTATAGGTTCAGATCCAGTTGCCCTGCCCGTGATTGAAATAAGGCCCAAGAGTGGTTTTTATGATTATGAGTCAAAATACACACAGGGGATGACAGATTATATTGTACCTGCTCCTATTGATAAGGATATCTCAGATGCAATATGTAAGGCGGCCCTAAAATGCCACAAATCTTTAGATTGCGGCGGGGTATCTAGAGTAGATATTATTCTTGCAGATGATTAGACCATCAATGTCCTTGAGGTGAATACTATACCTGGCATGACCCCGACCAGTCTTGTGCCCAAAGCGGCTTTATCCGCAGGAATAAGTTTTGAAATGCTTGTGGAAATAATTTTAAATTCTGCATGCTTGAAATCATAGCTTAATATATATGACGATCTCAGATAAAAACTATACTAAGATCATAACAAAAAGAAAAAGGAGAAGCGCAAAAAGAAAATTTCTTTTGTTTTTAAGGATTTTAGGGATCATTATGTTTTTTTGGACTGACCACTATGGGGACTAAACTATCTTTATAACAGCAATTATTTTAAAATATCCGAAATAAGTATATCCGGGAACTTACATTATGATAAGGAGATAATACAGCAAAATGCTGGGATAGACATGAATGTAAATATATTTGAAATCGACAAGAAAGAAATAGAAGACAGGCTTAAAGATCAGCTGGTCTGGCTAAAAGAAGTCAACCTTAAAAAAGTCTTTCCTGATAAAATTGAAATTTCGGTCTCTGAAAGAATACCTTTTATAAAAGCTGCTTACTCGAAAAACCAGTATTTAATAGATAGAGAAGGTGTCGTCCTTGGTATTGTCGGCCAGGAAGAGATTTATGATGATCCGGGATTACTGCTTGTCAATAATGCTCTTGATTTCAATCCGGAAATCGGGGAAAAAATGAGCAAAAAAAATATTCTGGCATGTGGACAGATCTTTGGAACTCTTGACCTAGAGATAAAAAGAAAGATAAAAGAAGCAGTAATAGATAATAATTTCTCTAAGGATATTATTTTTATTACTATTGATGATAAAAAGATAATATTTGGAAATAGTGATAAAATATTAGATAAAAATCTAATACTTAGAGAAATAATTGATCAGATGGAAGAGAATAATACGCCTTATTCCATTATAGATTTACGGGATGTTAATGATCCTATAATAAATTGATAACTAGTAAAAACTTATTGATCTGGGAGGAAAGGTTTGACTGGTAGAGAAGAGTTCATTGCTGCAATTGATATTGGCACTACAAAAGTCAGTACTTTTATTGGTGTAGTGAAAAAGAATAATATTATAGAAGTAAAAGGCTTTGGGACCACAGACTGCAAGGGTATAAAGAAGGGTCTTGTGGTTGATATAAATGAAGCAACCAAGTCAATATTAAACTCTATCGGTATAGCTGAAAAAAATACTAATACGTTTATTGACAGTGCATATATCGGAGTGACTGGAAAACATATTTCTTTTATTAATAATTGGACCGAGATAAATATGACATCACCTGGAAAAGTCGTTCGGAAGGTCGATGTCGACAAACTAATAAATCTTGCAAACAGGGTAAATCTTTCTTCGGAACAATATGTTATACATACTCTTATTAAACAATTTGCAATAGATGATGAAAAGGATATAGTAGATCCCCTTGGCCTCTCTACAGATAAACTCGCGGTTGAGCTACTCGTAATATATGGTTCCACTATACCAATTAAAAATGTTATAAACAGTATGAAAGCTGCAAATGTTGAGATCGAGGATATAATACTTGAGGCTCTTGCATCCAGTGAAGCTGTACTAACGCAGGAAGAGAAAGAAAGCGGTGTCATCATGCTTGATATAGGCGGCGGTACAACCGATGTTGCAATATATAAAAATAAAAAAATGATCTTTACTTATTGCCTGCCAGTAGGTGGTGACCTGATAACAAACGATATTTCAATAGGTTTAAATATCCCTTTTGTAAAAGCAGAAGATATAAAAAAGAAATTTGCAAATGTTGACCATAACTTTTACGAAAGCCTAAATAAGATAAATATTGGGGACATCAAGCTTGACAGGAATAAGACCGCATTAAATATCAGGTTGTATAGTATTGTAAACGACAGGGTAAAAGAGATGCTGAACCTTATTAAGGAAAAAATTGAAGCTTACGGTTTTATCCATAATGTTCCCTGTGGAATAGTTTTAACAGGTGGTTCTTCAAATCTTAAGGGTATAGATTCTCTGGCAAAATCTGTCTTTTCAATGCCTGTGAGAATCGGTACACCGATAGATGTGGAAGGACCGTCTTCTGCAATAAATAATCCTATTAATTCGACTGCTATCGGGATTCTCAAATATGCCAACCAGCTTAAAAATTTTATGGATCTCGGACAGTTAGAGGACAGGTCAAAACAAAGAGGGATCATCGCAAGATTCAGAGACTTTGTTACCCGTGTTATAAGAAGTGAAAAAATGGAGTAGGAGGTTTACTTTGAAGGATGATTTTGGTAAGAGTTACTATGCTGTTATTAGCGTCATTGGAATAGGTGGCGGTGGAAGTAATGCAGTCAACAGGATGATGGAAGACAATATTACTGGTTGTGATTTTGTTGCTATAAACACAGATGCCCAGGCTTTGATGATGTCCAATGCAGATAAAAAAATACTTATCGGAGAATCCGGGCTCGGAGCCGGTTCTAATCCTGAAACTGGCAGGGTCTCTGCTGAAAAATCTATTGATGTAATAAAGGATATAGTCAAAGATTCAGATATGGTATTTATCACCTGTGGTGAAGGCGGTGGCACGGGAACAGGGGCTGCTCCCATAATTGCTTCAGTTGCAAAAGAAAACGGCTGCCTTACAGTAGCAGTTGTAACGAAACCTTTTTCTTTTGAGGGCAGGAAAAGGATGGCACAGGCTGAGGAAGGAATTAAAAACCTTAAAGGCAAGGTTGATACTTTGATAGTAATTCCAAATGATAAATTGCTTGAAATCGCTGATGAAAACACCACATTATTAAATGCATTTAGACTGGCGGATAATGTCTTGAAATCAGGTGTCAGGGGAGTGACAGACCTGATAACTCTTCCTGGCCTTATAAATCTTGATTTTGCCGATATAAAGATGATCATCAAGGATGCAGGAACAGCTATACTTGGAGATGGTATTGCTTCAGGTGAAAGCAGGGCCATCAAAGCTGCGCAGCTTGCAATAAAAAATCCGCTTCTTGATAATTCTATTGATGGCGCCCAGGGTATACTTCTAAATATAGCTGGTGGTCCTGACCTTAAACTTCATGAGGTCAATGCTGCTGCAGAAGTCATAAGGAATGCTGCAAGCCCGGATGCAAACATTATCTTTGGTGCCGTGATAGATGAGAGTATGGATGAGCAATTAAAAGTCACAATAATTGCAGCAGGTTTCAGGGAAAGAAATAAGATACAGGACAAATTGTCAGAGTATACCGATGAAAAGGAAACATTAGTGCCGGATAAAAAAATAACTTCAGTATTTTCCGAAAAAGAAACCCAGGAACGGGAAAAGATTGTAAAAAAAGACAATATTCAAAAAATACTGAATGATGATTTCAAATCGATGGAAGAAGAAGACTATCTGGATATACCTACTTTTTTAAGAAAAAATAAGGAATGACTAAACAGTGTCTACCGATCTCATACAAAATAATATAGGATCCCTTAAAAGAGAGATAGTTTCAACTTGTAATAGGTCAGGAAGGAACCCCAAAGACATCAAAATCATTGCTGCATCAAAATATGCAGATTCCCTGCAAATAAAGAAAGCATCTGATGCAGGAATATTTGATTTCGGGGAAAACAGGGCAGAAGAATTAATCAAAAAGTTCGAGATAATAGGAAACAGTGTGATATGGCATTTTATCGGGCACCTTCAGGGCAGGAAGGTCAGATTGGTTGTTCCTATTGTAGAAATAATACATTCGGTCGATAAAATAAACACACTTGAAAAAATAAATGAAATAGCATTTCAAAATAATAAAATACAGAAAATCTTGATTGAATTAAATATCTCGAACGAGCAATCCAAATATGGGATGAAGAAAGAGGAGCTTATTGCATTTATAAAAAATTCCAGGGAATTTAAACATATAAAGATTATTGGATTGATGACCATGGCTCCACTTACGGATGATGAATCTATTATAAGACAGGTATTCAAAGGGCTTCGTGATTTAATGGCAGATATAAATAAAACTTTTAATGGTATTGATTTGAGAGAGCTATCAATGGGGATGAGTAATGACTATGGTATAGCGATCGAAGAGGGGTCAACAATGCTGAGAATAGGGTCATCTATTTTTTTATAAGTTTAAATAGATTTTTATTATATTTTTTAATATAATTTTTAATACTAAACATTTTAATAATGTAGCAATAAACAAAGCAAAAACGTTATAAAGGAGGAATGATGAGTACATTCTTCAGTAAAACCCTTTCTTTTCTTGGATTGGCGGAAGAAGCACAAATCGAAGATGAGCAGCAATTCAATGAAGAGGATCGCGAAACGGCCTTTGACACCGGTATTAACAATGATAATGCCTGGAGGCCTGAAAGTAAAAGAAGACCTGGGAGCGCACCTTCAAATATTTCCCGCTCCGGAAAATTACTTTCAATCGATGGTGGAAAAGATAATAAAAAGATAAGGGTCACTGTCTTACAACCTAATTCTTTTGAAGATGTTCAGATGGTTGCGGATGACCTGAAGAGCGGTACACCAGTAATTGTCAATCTACAGACTTCGAATAACGATCTAGCTAAGAGGATCATTGATTTTTGCAGTGGAGTATCATATGCAATTGAAGGCAGTATTAAAAAAGTTGCAGATAAAGTCTTTCTGATCACGCCTGAAAATACAATTGTCTCTTCAAGCGAAAAAGAGATACTTGGAGAAAGAGGCTTTTATAACCAGCTTTAATTGTAAAGAGGAACGGACCGGTGATTGCGAATAGATTCAATTTAGGGGTAATAGGTTGCGGAAATATGGGTGAAGCAATATTGAAAGGCATCCTAAGGACCGGTTTTTTAAAACCAGGACATATTACTTTTTATGATAAAAATCCTGAAAGAAAAAAATATATTCAGAAGGAATATAAGATATTTTTTTCCGGCCATTTAAATGATCTTATAAAAGAATCAAAATTTTTAGTTGTTGGAGTAAAGCCCCAGGATATCCCGGATCTTCTAAATGGGATAAAATCTGTATTTGATTATAAAAATAATGTAATTATAAGTATTGCTGCTGGAGTAAACTCAGGATTTTATGAAAAAACCCTGAGTGGGGAACCATCGGTGACAAGGGTCATGCCAAACACACCAGCATTAGTAAACAGTGGGATATCAGCAATAAGCAGGGGAAAATTTATTAGTGATACTGATTTTGAATTTACGGTGTCAGTTATCAGATCCCTTGGTGATTATGTCATTGTACCGGAAGAACTACAAAACAAGATAACTGCCATAAGCGGCAGCGGTCCGGCATATTTCTTCCTTTTTGCCAGATATCTTATTAAGGCTGCAACTGAAATCGGAATTGACCAGCAGGTCGCTGAAAAATTGGTCCTCAGGACCATCACTGGAGCATCAAGGATGTTTGAAGATGTGAGTAGTGATACAGAGTTTCTCGTCAAAATGGTCGCCTCACCAGGAGGGACGACTGAAAAAGCAATTGAAAGTTTTAAGGGGGCCGGATTGGAGAAAATAGTATTAGAAGCTGTAAAAAGTGCTGAAAAAAGAGCCGGAGAAATACAAAAAGACCTTGAAAAAGATATTGATTCAGCAAATAATAATAGATAATCAGAAGGAAATGGAGGTTTTAATGGAAAAAAATGCAGAGTTCATCAGGACGAAAGAATTCCACATTGTTTTTAAGGGATATAAAACTGACGATGTAGATAAATTTCTTGATATTGTGTCGGTGGAATTTGACAGATTGATAAAAAAGAACAGGGAACTTCAGGATAATCTTGACAGGCTTAAATATGAAAACAATAAAGAACAGGAAGAAGACTCGGATATAAAAAAGATCATACAGGATGCATTGATATCTGCGCATAAAGTAGCGGAAGATATAAAAAGCCAGGCAAATAGGGAAGCGGAGGAATTGCTGGAAAAAAGAAAAGAAGAAGAGCAGGATATCATTAAATCCATGGAAACAAGAAAAGTTGAAATGGAAAAGTCCATCCTCATACTGCAAAACAAGTATAGCGAGTTTAAAGAAAAAATAAGACAGATGTCAGAACAGTTAAATGAGCTTACAGAGGAGGCCGAGGTTGGATTTGTGGTGCATGAAGAACCGCTGGAACAGGAACAGGAGGAAATATCTGAGGACTCTGAGGAAGAAGCAATGCATCCTGAAGAAGATGAGGCTGAAGAGGAAGTAACTCAGCCAGAAAATATTGAAGAAGAAAAGGAAGTCGATGATTTTGAAGGTAATGTTATAAGGAACAAAAGGCAGGATGGCTTTTATTTTGATAAGAAAAAAGAACCCGATACCAGTATGACTTCTGAGAATATCCAGGAGCAGGCTGAGGTCGATTCCACAGATTTAACAGAAGTGGCAGACACTTCATCAATACAAGGAGAAACTGCTGCTCCTGAATTCACAGAAAAAGCACAAGAAACTGAAAAAGAATATAATATTGAAGAAAAGTCCAGCATAGAGCAGACCGAAGAAATCAGTGGAGAAGAGGGAGAAAAAATAGAAACCTTGAAAGAAAGAAAAAAAATAGATATTGCTAATCCCGATATTATTGAAAGCTTCTTCAAGCCCAGCGATGATTGATATGTAATCATACATTTGGAATATATATGGAGGAAATAATAAAGCTACTGGTTAGGCCAGGTTCCAATTCAAACTCGATCGAAGGAGCTTATCAGGATAGGATAAAGATAAAAATAAAATCTCCTCCCGAGAGAGGCAGAGCAAATAAAGAACTTATTAAATTTCTGTCAGAAAAGACTGGAATACCAAAAAAAAATATAAAAATATTATCGGGTTTGAACACATCTCTAAAAGACATCAAAATAATAAAAAAAATAGATGAAAATATTTACTCTAAATTATTAAAGACTGATGCCAATAGTACTCCTTCTAAATAGAGATAAGAGCATAACTGATCCTTTAAGCACCATAAGATTTAAGAATATCAGGTTGGTTGTAATCGATAATGTAAATTTCTTCATGCATTATATAGAAGAGCATCTGCCTGATTATTTTATAATATCCCGACCTGTTAAAAACATGGATGAGATCGCATCCCATATTGTGCATAATACTGAAATAAAACTTATTATTACAGGTTGCCCAGACAGGGATGAATCTTATTATGCTCCTAAAGATTTAATAAAATCCAGGAGTATTTGTTTAAAAAATGTTGTCATAGTAAATGATTATCTAAAAATACTTAAAGTCATTGACAGGTCTTATGAAGCAGGCAAAAAAGACAGTTTTTTTATTAAGGAAGCCTCCGAAGCAATTGAGAAATTAAGGTTTCTAAATCAGCAGGTGATCTCTTTTTTTTCAATGCAGGGTGGTGTCGGAAAGACTACCATAGCATTTAATACAGCATGGTATCTTAAGGACTTAAAAAACCTGAAAATACTATATATAGACTTCAATTTTTGCGAAGGTCCTTCAGATCTTGTTCTTAAGCTTAAAATACCACAAATACCGAACCTTAACTGTTTTATTGAAAGTGACCTTAAAGATTCAGATTCCTTAAATAATTCCATAATAAGATACAGGGGTACAAACATTGATTTTTTAAATCCGCCATTATCATTATACCAGAGCGATAAGTTTGATGTTGATATGCTGACCAACCTGATATTTAATGCAAGAAGTATTTATAACTACATAATAATAGATCTTCCGGTTAGATATGATAATATATTCCTTGAGACATTGAATCTTTCAACTTTTGTTTTTTTTATTTGCAGCCATGAATTCATCCAGGCAATGAGACCTGTGAATCTACTAAAATTTATAACTCCAGAGAAGAAAAAAGGTCTTATCATTAATTGTATAAATAAAATATTTGACAGAGATCTAAAAAATATAAATGAGATCTCCGGACTGCCTGTATTAGGGGTGATCCCTTTTTTAGAGAATAAAGAATGGATATCTCTAAGCAAATCCAGTAAAAAAACTGGAATTTTAGATATTGGGTCAGACCTATCTGATATGTTCAATAATATAATATCATCTTAAAATATTACTGTATTTGTAATCTTTCAGGTATTATTAAGTTAAATGGTAGAAAATAAAAAACTCTATACTATAAAAGAAATCTCAGAGTTGTCAGGAATAACTGAAGACCTGATAATGCGACTGATCATTTTAAAAAGACTGCACGCAGTAAGGATTGGCAAGGCTTTGAGGGTAACCGAAAGTGATTTCGAAAGTTTTATAAAAGACTTTATCGCAGAAACTAAAAATACTGATATTGATTTAAAAGAAACCACAGGAAAATATCCGGTTTTATATACAGTTGAACAGGTCTCTAAAATATTGCAACTTTCAACAGATAATGTGCTGCTTCTATTAAAATCAAAAAAGTTAAAGGGTTTTAAAATAAGAGAGGGCCGGAGTTCCTGGAGGATCACTGCGCAGAACCTGGCAGAATATATTGAAAGCAGGAGCAGGGCAAATGCTTGAAGAAAAACAAGACAGAAGACGCACGCTGACAGTACTTGAAAAAAGCGCGATATTCATCATAGTGATCCTTGTCATCGTCATTCTTATGCTTGTCTTCAACAAACAGATCAAAGAGTATCTTGATGTCTTTAAAGCATGGTATGATAGCGCTTAAAACTTCTTTTTTGGGCAACACTCCTGAAGACAAGCCTGAAAAATTTCAGAGTATCAATAAATGGGTTTACATGGCTTACAAAATCCTGGTGATATATAGTAGTTATGGGGACATTTATTATCTTATAACCCAGCCAGCTTGCTTTTAGAAGTATTTCTGGTTCTGTATCAAAGTTTTTTGTCTCAAGTTTTATATTTTTTAGTGCCCTGAAACCTATAAACCTAAAGCCGGATTGGACATCATCTATTTTTCTACCCGCAATGAGTGAGATAAGCCAGGAAGTAAAAAAGTTTGTTGCAAGCCTTATAAAGGGCATGCTTCTTACATTTTTAAATCTGCTTCCCACTATGAGGTCAGGACTTTCTTTTTGCAGTGTTTCGAGAAAAGTGGAAATTTCATTTACATTATGCTGGCCATCTGCATCCAGAGTTATAACGCCATTATAATGTTTAGCAAGAGCGTATTTGAAGCCTGTTTTTAGAGCTTCTCCCTTGCCTCTGTTTTTTTCATGTTTTATTAAAGATATTTTCAGGTCCTTTTCTTGAATTAAATCTTCGATGATCTCAACAGTTTTATCTTTTGAACCATCATCTACAATTATTATATCAAGTCCATATCTGGAACAACTTGTGATCACATCTTCTATATACTTTGCTTCATTAAATGCCGGTATAAGAATAGCAGTATCTGATTCCGGGTTAGCATTCAGGTCCCTTTCCCTGGACAGTGTTCGTTTTTCTGTGATTATTTTATCGATTTTTTGGTCATGTTCTTCTACAGGTATTGAGAGTATAAGCTGGAGATCAAAGCAAATAGCGATTTTCTTTATTTTTTCGGATAGAAGAGGGATCACCCTGTCATAAAACCCTCCTCCATAACCCAATCGATTAAAACTTACATCAAAACAGACCCCGGGAATAACAGCAAGATCGATGTCTCTGATATCTGCTCTTATACATCCATCCCCAGACGGTTCCATAATGTCAAAAGTACCCAGTGTAAGCTGTTTTTTTAGATCATGTATAAAAAATAATTTCAGATCATTTCCAGATACTTTTGGAAGGATTATTTTTTTTCCATCCCTGAGTGCTTTCTTCATGATGAATGTAGTATCTATTTCACTCCTGAACGGATAATATATCAGTATATTCTTAGAATCTTTATATTCGGGACTCTGGATAAACTTTTTAGCGATTATCTTGCTTTTTTGTATCCTTGCTTTTAGTGGAAGCGCGTCCCTTTGCTGCTGCAATCTCTTTCTGAGAATTTTTTTATCTTCCAAGTCTTTTTATACCTATTCTTCGTAAAATGCCACAGCAATACCAGGTCCTAGATGTGTGCCGACTATGACACCTATCTTTGTCCTGAAGATGAATTTAGGATCGAGCATGCTCTTTATTTTTTCAGCCATCTCGTCGCCTTCTTCAGGCATATCTGCATCAGCTACCGAAACATTTACAAGACTTCCGTCTTTGATCATACCCTGCATGGATGAAAGAAGCTCGCTCTTAGCCTGGTTCCATCTTCTGGTTGTCTTAAATTGACAGACCTCTCCAGATTGAAGCGTAAGCAGTGGTTTTATCTCAAGCAGAGATGCAATAAGTCCCCTTGCCCTGCCGATCCTCCCTCCCTTTTGAAGATATTCAAGAGTATGAGGAATAAAAAGCGTGTTTATTTTAGACTTGATCTCATTTACTCTTTTGATTATCTGTTCTTTGGATTCATTGTTAAAAGCAAGTTCGCCAGCTTTATAGACTATAAGGCCAAGTGCCATTGTAGTCACTTCTGAATCTATTATAGTGATGTCACTATCAGGCATTTCCTTTCTGGCCATTTCCGCTGAGTCAAAAGTACCAGACATCTTTTTGGATATATGGATCGATATAATACTTTCATGGTCCTCCAGTATTTTACTGTATGCTTTCTTAAAATCTGCAGGAGAAGGCTGGGTAGTAGTCGGTAATTTTTTTTCAGTTTTCAGTTTGTCATAGAACTGCGATTTTGTTATTGAAATCCCGTCATCAGTATAAATATCTTCTCCAAAAATAACTGAAAGAGGGACTACTGTTATATTATACTTTTTATAAAATTCATCCGATAGATCTGCTGTGCTGTCAGTTACTATTGCTACCTTTTGCATTTTTACTCCTCACTTTCTTTTTATTGAATATATTTTTCTCTTTATTATAAAGAATCCTGAAAAGGATTAAAAATACGGGTCATCACTGTTCATAGAATGTCACTGCTATTGCATCAGGACCCAGGTGGATTCCGACTACCGCTCCTATGTAGGATCTTGAAATCTCAGCAGGGTTTATTTCTTTTTTGATCCTTTCCATCATCTGGTCACCTTCTTCCTTGGCATTTGAATCTGATACGAACATGTGTAGCCTGCTACTGTCTGTTATCATGCTTTTCAATGATTCTATTAGCTCATTTTTAGCCTGGTTCCATCTTCTGGTAGTCTTGTATTGGGAGACTTCACCTGAATTTAAGGTCAGTATTGGATTTATCTCAAGAAGGGATGCAATAAGCCCTTTTGCCCTTCCGATCCGGCCTCCCATGATGAGGTATTTCAGGCTTCTAGGAATAAAAAGGACAGTTATCTTTTCTTTCAGGATCCCGATATCTTTAATGATCTCTTCTTTTGACTTTCCCTGTAAAACAAGTTCAGCAGCTCTAATTACAAGTATACCAAGAGGGATATGCACAAGCCCAGAGTCTATTATTGTAATGTCTCCTCCGAGCTCTTTTTTTGCTATTTCTGCAGAATCAATAGTACCTGACATCTTTTTTGAGATGTGTATTGAGATCACACTTTCATTATCTTTTAATGCACTACTATATGCTTCCTTAAAATCTGCAGGAGAAGGTTGGGCAGATTTTGGAAGTGTTTTTACTTCTGAAAGCCTGTCATAGAATTGCCTGAAAGTTATATCTACACCATCATCCAGGTAGCTTTTATCTTCAAAATTTACATAAAGAGGGACTGTTTTTATATTATATTTTTTTAATATTTCTTCTGAAATGTCAGCGGTGCTGTCTGTTACAATTGCAATATTTCCCATAATTTTTCTCCTTTTTTTTATTATAATATTTTAGAAATCAACAGGTTGAATATAACAGATGATATAATATATTAAATATGCCATAAAAAGGTCTACTGGAAAATAGAATCAATATTTTATACTTTTTTGATTTTATCACACTTATATTTAAAAAATAATTAATAATTGCCTTTTTTCTGATATAATCACTTTTAAATTTCTGTGATTTTATTTTTATATTAATTGTTTTTCAATAGCATTTAAGGAGTTAAAGTCAAAATGCAAGGTTACAGGTCTTTTAAGTTTTTTAAAACTGTTACATTCACTATGGTCGTTTTGCTTTCTATCCTCATACTTGTTTTTAGTTTTACCGGATGTGAAAGTAAGGAAAAGATCATTAAGATCGGGAACCTGGCGTCCCTGTCAGGCGACGATAACTTTTTTGGGTTGGATCAGCTTGCGAGCATAAGGCTTGCTGTCTCAGAATTATCTCCAGTAAAAATAGGCGGATATGATTACAAGATAGATATAGTCTCAAAAGATGATGAGGGCAATGCTGAAAAAGCATTTCTTATATCCCAGGAATTTGTAGAAGAAAATGTCTCTGCAGTTATCGGTCCTATTTTTAACGGCACTACCAAGGCTTCAATACCTGTATTTTCAGAGTATAACATCCCAATGATAACCCCTTCTGCACAGGGTGTAGACATTTCCAGGGGATTTCCTAATTTTTTCAGGATGATAATTAACAATAGCCAGAAAATAGAAAATATCGCTGGATTTATTTCTGAAGGCTTAAATCCATCAAAACTGATATTGATAGATGATGGTGAAGATTACTCTGTCCAGCTTGTTGATTTTCTGCTGGAGATCTTTGACTCAAGAAATTTAGATTATAATAAAAGGTATTCTGTTGAATTCGATGAGGAGCAGTACAATATCCTTGCTGAAAATCTTATCATCGATGAGCCTGATATTATATTCTTTTGTGGAAAATACAATGAGGTTGCTGACCTGATTGAAAAAGTTAGGGTCCTGGGTCTAGGCAGCACCTTTGTGACAGAAGAACTGGGAATGGATGAAGGTATAAGCAAGCTCACGGATAAAACATATCTGGAAGGGCTGCTGGCAATTGTTTCGGAACCTCCGTCACTTGCCAAATATAGTGAAGATAAGAAAGCCATAGAGTTCTGGAGAAAATACAATGACTTCATAGAGAAAACCGGTGAAAATGAACTTATTGATCAGGGTCCGGGACCATTCGCTCCATATACCTATGATGCTCTTAACATAATCATAGATTCGATGAAAAAAACAAATTCTGTTCTACCAGAGGATTTTCTTGAGGTGTTAAAAACTACCTCTTATGATGGTATTGTAGGGCATATAGAGTTCAATTCTAACGGCGACAGGATGGACCCACCTTCAACTGTTTTTCTTATGAAAAATGGAGACTGGGTCAGGTATTGATAGAAAAGATCAATCTCCCGGCATTATGAAATTAAGAGCTTCTGGGGCTAATTCATAACTGGCTGGCAATTTGCAGATATATTCACCATCAGCAAATACACTAAATTTATATTCACTGTCTATTTCAATATTTTTAACTTTAAAGTACTCGACGAACGGATCTGTTGTGTGAAGACCTTCGAAAACAAGTGGAAATGTTTTGATGAAATGTATTTTGTTCATTCTTTTGATAATACAGACGTCCAATATGCTATCAAAAGGGTCTGCATCCGGGACTATCCTCATCCCTCCACCATACCTATCAGTGTTCCCGACAACCATAAACATCGAATCGACTGTTTTCACGATACCGTTATATTTAATATAAAATTTCTTTGAGGTAAAGGTTATTATAGTCTTATATATAGCATATTTATATTTTGACGGACCTTTAAAAGGAAACCTTGTATTGTTTGCCAGGTCGGTCACAACTGAATCAAATCCTGCTCCTGAAACTCCAAGATAATAGTACTTTTTATTTATAAGTCCAAGATCTATCTTTTTTGTCCTGCATTGCTTGATAGACAGGCAACATTTTTTGATATCAGCAGTTATTCCCAGGCTGGTTGCAATGTCATTACCCGATCCAAAAGGGATACAGCCGAGGTTTTTATCAGTTCCCGCCAATGTATTGGCCATATGATGCAGTGTACCATCACCACCAACAGATATAAAGTTAGTGTAATTGTCTATATTCTTTCTTACAGTATCTGTAATGTCTGCTGAACTTTTACTGAGCACGATATCATGAGAAAGGGCCAGTTCCTTTAGTGCTGCCTCAAGTTCCTCTCTATAGAGAAGTGCCTTTCCCTGATATGATGCAGGATTTAAAATGATTAAACTTTTCATTATTACTATGATATTTTATTAGTTTTTACAAGAAAAAAAAACAATTTTATATTTATTATTTCACTTGCCAGAGTAATTTGGATATAATAATTTTTAGAAAAAATTAGCTTTTCTATTTAAACTTTGCGGGGTTAGTACATCGGTAGTACATAAGCTTCCCAAGCTTAAGAGGCGGGTTCGACTCCCGTACCCCGCTCCATAAAAATAAACTGTTCTCATCCAGATTAAAATATGTTGGATTCAAAAATAAAAGGATTTATAGAGGAAAAAAATGGCTCATTTCTGGTTGTGGGTTCCCCGGGAACAGGTAAGACTTTCCAGCTTTTAGAGACAATAAAGTATCTTATTTCACAAAAAAAGGTCGAGCCATGGCAACTGCTTGTCTTCTGTTTTAATCGAAGGTGGGCAAAAATATTAAGGGATAAGAGCGCTTCAATGTTGGGCCGCAGCGTTTTTGAAATACAGATCACAACTTTTTTTGCATACTGCTCTGAAATAATAAATAAAGCCAGCACTATAGGTCTTTTGGACCCGAAAAATATAAGCAGCCTGGTGTCTAATGGGGTACACTGTATGAGTGGACCTAAAATACTCAATGCTGTGGAGCAGTGGCATCTACTTAGAGAAACGATAAAAAATGACATTGAAAAGAAAAATTATCCCCTTACTTTTCGTTTTCTTCTAAATGATAATAAAAATTTTGTGAACAGCTTTATTCAGGAAGTCTTTGATTTTATTTTAAGGGCGCAGGAAAACCTTCTCTCACCAAAAGACCTTTCCAGCAGCTTTACTCCATATTCTAACCCTCTTTTTTCTGAAATTACAGGCATCTACTCACATTACAGACAAAGACTTCTAAAGGGTAATCTGTATAATTATGGAAGGCTGTTGGAGGACACAGTAAACATTTTCAGGAAACATGAAGATTTTAAAAAAAAATCAGCTTCAACCGCTAGATTTATAATAGTCGACGAGCTTCAGGAAATAAATAGGGCCCAGTTTGAAATAGTTAAAAGCCTTTCACAAGACAATTGTATTTTTTTTGGCAATGACGACCAGTGCACCTATGCTTTTAGAGGGTCGATGACAAACAATTTTGAAGTACTGTACAGGTTGCTCAGCAAACAGAAAAAATATGATAAAAATATATTGATGCTTTCAGAAAATAAAAGAAACAGCCCGTCTATAAATGCTTTGAGCGAGGCATTTATAAACCAGAATAAAAACAGGATCAAAAAGGGGCCAAAGTCATTAATAGCCGATGATGGCTCAGTTTTGATAAGAAGATTTAAATACAGCATAGACGAAATTAATTTTTTAATAGAAGAGATAAGAGATCTAATAACAAGAAGAAAAATCAGTCCTGAAAATATTGCTGTTCTTTTAAAAGGAAGGGGACATAAAGCCAGCATGCTTGAAAGCATTCTGGAGAAAAGTGGTATCCTTTTTCTCCAGCGTAATTCCAGGACAATACTTGATAATGTTTATATCAAATATCTTCTGAATTTTTCAAAGATCATTATTCTTTTAAGAAAGTCAGAAAGTTCTGGCTTAAGTACAGCAGAAGTTTCAATATTAAAAAAATCCATTGATTCAATCCTGGGTTCAGTTTTTGTAAATAACAATGCTGCACTGGTAAAGAGGATCAGTTCAAGGGAGGAAAGTGTCACTAAAAAAATAAATGCATCCGGGAAACTTAAAGAAACAATAAATATTTTTAAAAATTATAGGGATATTTCAGCCCAAGAATTCATGTTGAGGTTTTTAAGCGATAGCAGGATCGGAATAATAAAATGGCTTTCCGGGCAGCAAGATATAAAGCAGTATAAAAAGGAAATGATATTAAATACAGTTGGTGATTTCATAACTACAGTTAAAGGTTTTTCTGAGGAAAACCCCGAAAAATGTTCTATAAATGATTATATATTATTTTTAGAGGATATTATCAGCAGTAGTTTCCTTGAGGAAGTCGAGGACAGCACCAAAGAGGTTAAAAAAGCCGGATTCATAAACCTGATGAGCTATCACCAATGTAAGGGACTTGAATTTGATGCTGTTTTTCTACCATTTATAAATAAAGGCTATCTTCCTTCACCGTCCAGCAAAACACAGCTTTATGATATGCAGGTCTTTAATTATTTTTCTACCGGCAAAAGATTCAATACAGATGTATTGATGCAAAAACATTTCGAAGACGAAAGGAAACTTTTTTATAATGGGATGACAAGAGCTAAATCATTTCTTTTTGTGACCTCGAACAACGCAGAGGAGAAGTCTCTTTTTTTTGATGAACTGGAAAACATCAATGATGAGCAGAACAGAAATAAAGGGCTTAAAAAAGCAGAAAAGAAAAATACTTTAAATTCTGAAAGATCAAAAGGACCCCCGAATGGTACCAGCGAGCTATCTTTTTTAAGGGGAAAAAAGAAAAAATGGTCCGTGCGTAAAAATGCAGTCATTAAGACTTATAAGATTGATGCAGGTTTTAATATTAAAAAAGATAAATTCTCTGATGATCTCGGATATCTCTATGAATTCTATAACAGCCATATCTGGTGGAGGACAAGAAAACCGACTGTAAACAGAAATAATCCTTTTAGGATCTTTAAACCTGTACATTCCTACAGTTCCTTGAATACTTATAATGACTGCCCCTACAGGTTTAAGCTTAAATATTATTTCAGGATTAAAGAAGAATATAATCTAAATATTCTGATCGGAAGTATCTACCATGAGGTCTTAAAAGTTTTTTTTAACGATTCCGCTGACATGAGTATTGAGAGGCTGATAGAGCTGGTTAAGGAGATCTTTGAAAAAAACTCACAGATCTTTGGAATAAAATATCTTAAAGAGGAATTACAGGCAAAGGCTTTAAGGGATTTCACCAGGTTTTATGAATACTATATCAAGGATAATGTTTTTAATGTCATTGTTGAAAAAGATTTTTGTTTCCAGTTTGGGGACGAAGAAATAAAAGGTAGGATAGACCATATAAATATAAAAAATGAATTTGAAGCTGAACTTATAGATTTCAAATCAGGTGCAAAGAAACCCTCTTCCAGCGGTACTGAGGGAGAGATACAATTGAAGCTTTACAGGATGGCAGTCGATGGGAGCTGTCAGCTGGAATTTCTTAAAAACAAGAAGATCATGCTCAAGTATATTTTTATTGGGGACGAAAAAAGCAGTGACCCAGTCCTTGTCTTACCCGAAGGAGAATATGAATATAAACAGTTTTCATCATTTTTGCAATCTATCATAGAGGATATCAAGTCTGAAAAATTTGATTACTTTACCAGTGATTATTATTCATGCAGGTCTTGTGATTTCAAATTGATATGTCCAAAAAAAAATAAAATATAAAGAAATAAATATGGAAAACGCTACAGGAGACATTGTCACTTTTCAACAGAAAGAAGCCATTGAAAGCGACGCTGAACTTAAGAGGGTGATTGCTTGCGCCGGTTCAGGAAAGACATTTGTCCTTACACAAAGCATTATAAATATTCTGAAAGAAGGGACCTGCAGACCCGATGAAATACTTGCCATAACTTTTACACGAAATGCTGCAGAAAACATGAGAAGCAGGGTAATTGATTCTCTACAGAACAGAACTGCAGCAGAGATGATCAATATAAATACCTTTAATTCTTTTGGAAACCAGATAATCAGCGAAAACAGCTTTGAATTCGGGCTCGGTAAAGGTTTCAAACTTATAAACATTTCCAAGTCCTGGCAAATACTTTATGAAATAATAAAGAACGTTGAACTTAATGACATAGCCATAGGCAAAGATCCTGCCAGATTTATAGAACAACTGCTCTATTATATCTATAATCTAAAAAGCAACCTTATCTCTACAGAAGAACTCAGGAAATATTATAAAAACAGGAAAGAAATCCTTTTGTCTTTTCAAAGCAGGGCCCTGAAAGATGATGAAGAAGAAGTCTGCAGGTATCTTCCTGACCTGACGCGTATATATAGAGAATATGAAGAAATAAAGATAAAGAACAATCTGGTAGATTACCATGATCATGTTTTTTTACCATACAGGCTTTTTTCATCTGACCACAAGCTGCTGGAAGAATACAGAAAAAAATATAAGTTTATCTTTATTGATGAGTTTCAGGATACGGATGTAGCCCAGGGATATCTTGTATCAATGCTTTATAAACCAGGCTGGAACAAGTTGATGATAGTGGGTGATGATGACCAGGGTATCTATTCTTTCCGTGGTGCATGTGTAGAAAATATTCTAAATTTTCATAATTGGAGTGCTTTTTCTTCTTATGAGGTCAAAAATTTTTTTCTTACTACAAATTTCAGGTCCGGTAAAAATATATTGGACACAATAAGCAAGGTTATCGATTGTAATGAAAACCGTTTTGTAAAAGAACTTGCTTCTGACGATGATAAAAAACATTCAGAAGTCATCTTTTTTTCCTGTGAGGATCATGAAGACGAGTGTGATGAAATAGCATTAAAAATAGAGGCGCTACTTGCAAGCGGCCTGAAGTTGAAAGACATAGCTATACTTTCAAGAAGAAAAAGATTTAACATGATCTGCAAAAAATTAGATGAAAAATACCTGAAATACGAAGTGACCAGTAACAGGGGATTCTTTTTTGAAAGGGAAATACTTTTTATTATCTCGTGGCTAATGCTCATACATGATATAAATGATGAGACCTATCTTCTTTATCTGCTGCAGTCAGAAAAATACAGGATCTGTGACAGGGATATTTTCTTCTTAAAGCATGAAACCGGGGAAACAACAGAATTAAAAAATGATTCAAAAAGAGGGCACGAAACCAGTCTTATTGATGGAGTATTGAATTATCGGGAAAATAAGTACCTGAGCGCTTCTGCAAAGAAAAGGGTATCAGAATTTTTAGAAGAACTTAATTTTTATATCAACAATTCTTCTTTTATGAAGCTGAATGAGATAGTATCCCTGATATTCAGGTATTCTGGACTTTTTGATGAACTGAAATCAGACCTGGACCCGTCATCAAAGTCCGGTATAAAAAATGTCGAGACAATGATAAAGATAAGTTCTGATTTTGAATCTGAACAGACCGGGAGCGGTCTTGAGAGTTTTATTTTATATCTAAAAGACGTAGCAAGCACAGAAGAAGAGAATCCTGAGTCGATTGAGTTTTCAGAGAGCAATTCCATCAAAATAATGAGCATCCATGCTGCAAAAGGGTTGGAATTCAAGGCAGTTTTCTTACCGATGCTCTGGAAAAATGATTATTATACCAGATCGTCAGCCAACAGGCTCAACGTACCTTCGCTTTTAAGGAAAGATATAGAAATATACAAAAAGAAAAACAGTTATAAAAGCAAAAAAAGCTTTGAAGATGCAATAAAAAAATTAAGTATCGAAGAAGAGAGAAGGATATTTTATGTAGCCTGCAGCAGGGCAGAAAAATACCTCTTTTTTTCATACAGTAAATATGAAAACAGGATGGATGCTAAAATACCTGAAAAAAAAGCTAAAGAGTTCCTGCCCTTTGCAGTAGAAATATTTACTGAAACCCAGATAACTGTTCCTGATAAAAAAAGTTTTGATTTTTTGAAAGATACGTTTAAGGAAGGCTGTAAAGTTATTATAAGAGGAATCAATGAAATAATCCCTGCCGGTAAGCATGTGTTGCCAACCCTGCAGATAAAAAATAGTGACAGGAAAAAATCAATTGATAAGAATGATTTCTATGTAGCTGAGAACAAGCTGGCAGTACTTGTAAATAAGATAGGTAAAGAAAATGCCCCTGAAAGATCAGAAAAGACTGCTTCGTATAAAAATGATATGACTCCGGATCAATCCATAAAAAATATTTTTTCTTTGACTGAATTGCTCGATTATATGAAATGTCCAAAATATTATTTATGGAAATACAGGTATGGCATACCTGATATGGTTTCTGCCAGTATAAAAAAAGGCGAAAGGACACATAGCAGTATCCAGATCCTGACTATGCTCGAATATGGTCACAAGGTAGAGGATAATTTCCTGGAAGTAAGAAATGAACAGCAAAAAAGTTCTTTAAAAGCTACAGTGCTTGAAGATCATGAGATCTTAAAATATTTAAAAAATTATAATGCCAGTGAGTTTGCCAGCGATAGTAAGATCAGAGAAATATTTTTGGAAAAACTCTTTTACTGGAATTTAAATGGTTTCTTGATAAGCTGCAAATCTGACAGGTTTGATAGAAAATATAATGGTGATATGAGGATAATAGATTACAAGATCTCAGACCTAAAAGAAAAAGGGCCTTCTGAGAGTTATATAAATCAGTTAAAAGCATATGCTTCAGCTATTTCTGAAATATATAATATAGACACAGACCTGATCTCATGTTTTTTATTTTTTCTTGGAAATAATAAAACATATTGTTCTGCGTTCAGTAGAACGGAAATAAATGATTTCAGGAAGAAAATAAATAATATTATAAACAGTATAAACAGCGACCAGTTCTCTGAATCAGAAGTTCACTGCAATAGTAAAAAATGCGTTTATTACTATATGTGTGAGGAATGAGGAACCCTATACTTTTGTGCACCAGTGTTTATATGAGGCGACTTCGTTTTTGACTACACTGAAGTAAAGCTCCTGGATCTTTTTTGTGAGTCTACCCATCTTTCCGTCTCCGACTTTTCTTTTATCAACGCTGCCTATTGGGGAGATCTGCGCCCCTGTTCCACAGAAAAACAATTCTTCTGCAGTATAAAGCTCAGTCCTGTCTATAAGTCTCTCAACAGTATCAATACCTAGCTGGCTCCTAGCTATTTCTATGACTGTGTCCCTTGTAATACCTTCCAGTATATCATTTGTCACGGGTGGTGTTATAAGCTTACCGGCACGGACCATAAAAAGATTCATCGCACTGCCCTCGCTTACATGGCTTCCGTCGGAAGAGAGGACTATTGATTCATCAAAACCGTTTAATAGCGCCTCTGTCTTCTGCAGCGCAGAATTGACATAAGATCCAGATATTTTTGCTCTGGGTGGTATACAATTATCCGGTATTCTTGCCCATGAAGAGATACATACGTTTATGGGTTTGTTTATATCGAGATACTCTCCCAGAGGGATGGTGTAAATAAAGAGATCCTGTTCCACATCATGGAACTTTGGACCAATTTTTAAACCGCTGTTATAGGCAAATGGCCTTATGTAGGCATCTTCTTTATAATCCTCTCTTTTTAGAAGCTCTAAGGTGAAATCACACAATTCTTCAAGGGTATATTTGATATTCATAAAAACTATGTTTGAGTTTTTCAACAGTCTCTTAAAATGATCAGAAAGCCTGAAAACATAATTACAGTTTTCTCCTTCATTCCAATAACTTCTTATTCCCTCAAATATCGCTGTTCCGTATTGCAGCGCGTTTGTCCTGATGTCTATCTTTGCTTCAGATATGGGTACTATCTTCCCATGAAAAAAAGCAAAACCGGGGTGTTCTATTTTTTCCATTTAGGGTCCTTTTAGATAATAATAATTTTTTATATTTTACTTTTTTTATTTCATTTTTCAATTTTATTTAAGAAAACAAAAATGGAGCAAAAATAAATAAATATATTGCTCCAATTTTTATATGGAACTATAGGATCACAAAACTGTTCACTTCACCTATAAGATCTCTAAGAATTGATTCTCAAATAGATTATGAATACTCTTATGATGATTTAGATTTGATCTTAAAGACCTTTGTACCGCATTTGGAACATGTACCAGTGACAGCAGGTCTTCCATTTTTCATCTGGACTTCTTTAGGGTCTTTTATTTCGGTCTTCGCTTTGCATTTTACACAATATGCATCCATCTATTCCTCCTTAGGTTTTTTGATAATCTGCAAATCAATTCATAAATTACTTATATTAAATAATCATTTTAATATAAAATAAAGAAATTATTAACAAATATTTTTAAAAATATTTTAAATGGTAAAATCAATCACTTATTATCCCCCCTCCCAGCAGAAGATCACCATCAAAAAAAACAGCTGATTGGCCAGGTGTAACAGCTTTAACCTTTTGTTCAAGTTTGATAAGAGCGGATCTATCCTCTATTATCCTGACCTCTGCAGGACGTTCAGCGGAGTTATACCTTATTTTGACGGATGATTTAAATTTCTCAGAAGGTGCTTTACCTGAAACAAAACTGATTTCTTTTATATAAAATGAATCTTTGTAAATCGAATGCTCTTCCGCTAATACCAAAGCATTTGTCTCTGGAATGATCCTTTTTACAAATAGCGGAGTTGGATGACTTATTCCAATGCCTCTGCGCTGGCCTATGGTATAATATATATATCCCCTATGAGTCCCCAGAATATCTCCGTTTTCATCTATTGCAGGCCCCCGTCCAGGAATATTTTTCTGGCTTATTTTGCCTGAGATAAAGGTGCCGTAATCCTTATCCGGGATAAAACATATCTCCTGGCTCTCAGGCCTGCCAGGTAGAAATGGAAGTATATCTGAGATTATCTTTTTTATTTCTTTTTTTGAGTATCCACCCAGGGGTAAAATTATTTTTTTGAGTTGTTCCTGCTGGAGTCTCCAGAGAAAATAGCTCTGGTCCTTACCAGGATCATCACCTTTTCTTATTTCAAAAAGACCATTGCCCTTATTCTGTAAAAGCTTTGCGTAGTGGCCGGTTGCAAGATATTCTGCACCATATTCCTCTGCTTTTTGAAGGAGGATCCCAAATTTAATATACCTGTTGCACTCTACGCATGGATTTGGAGTCCTGCCTGACAGGTATTCCTGACAGAATGGTTCTATCACGAAAGCATTAAATTCTTTAGACAGGTCTAGGACCAATGATTTTATACCCAGACCCTCCGTTATGGTCCTGATATCACTGGCCTGGTTTTCAATATTTAAAGGATCCGGGGATCTGATTGTTATACCGAATACATCATAGCCTTCTGATTTTAGAAAAAAAGCTGCTGTGGCACTATCGACACCACCACTTAGTGCTACAGCCACTTTAGTTTTTTTATTTGATTTTGATTGTAAATTCATTTCTTTTTTATATTATATAACTGATGTTTACATTTAAAGAAACAAGAAACGAAAAATTTTATTATAATAAGCTTTTCTATGACTTCATTTTTAACTATAAAAAGTTAGAAGATCATTATTTTTATGATTTCCATAAGGAAGAAGACTACTTGAAAAGGGTAAGCGATATTGAACTTTCTTATCAAAATAGTTTAAGAAAGGATATCTTAAAAATACTTGAAGACACAAATAAGAAAGCAGGCTGTAGCACTGAAACACTGGAAAATATAAAAAAACTAAGTGGTAAAGATACCTATGTCGTGATCGGGGGGCAGCAACCCGGGTTTTTTTCCGGGCCAATTTTTATTATCTATAAGATCCTATCTATAATCAGGCTGAGTTCTGAAATCACAAATAATTTTGGAATAAAAACGATCCCTGTATTCTGGAACGCTTCAGATGATAGTAATTTTGATTCTATAAACAGCTTTGGAGTTTTTAATAGGGACCTGAAAGAAGTGAGACTGGATCAAGAAGGGGCGGGCCCGGACATAGATAAAAAAAGATTTTCAGATATTTTCTTTCCGGAAATCTTTTACCAGGAAAAATTAAAAGAATTGATAGAGAACTTGAGACCAACAGAATTTAGTGCAGGGATCAGCCATTTTATAAAAGAATGTCTGGATATCTCTAAGATAGCTAATACCTGTTCAGAAAAAGTTATCAATCCGGCACAACTATTCTCAACTATCATCCTAAAAATGTTTTCAAAATATGGTCTGGTGATCCTGGACCCTTCTTCTGCAGAATTTAGAAAGCTTGCGTCAGGATTTATGGCAATTGACCTTGAAAACTCCGGATTATTTAACAGGGAGATCAATTCTTCCGGAGAGAGACTTATAAAAGACGGATACCATGCCCAGATACAAAAAGTTTTGGACCAGTTAAATTTTTTTATAACAGAAAAAGGTATAAGACACAAAGTGATGAAAGCCGAAAAAGGTTATTTTTCCTTTGCCAGAAAAAAATATTCAGAAAAGGATATTAAAGATCTTATTTCTTCAGACTATTTAAGATTTGCCCCCGGTGTATCTTTGAGGCCCCTGATCCAGGACAACCTTCTGCCTGTTTTGGCAACATTATGCGGACCTGGTGAAGTAAGCTATTTTGCACAGCTTAAGAGTGCTTATAATATAGTCGGAAAAAAAACTGCAATAATATACCCAAGATTTACAGCCACAATAATAGAAAACAGTATAAAAAGATCCATGAAAAGGGCAGATGTGCATTTTGAAGACCTGGGTCTGGACCGGGAATCGATGCTTAGAAGGGCGATTTCAGTAAGTGTCGAAAATAATGCGGAGATTCTTATTGATAATTTCTCATCTGATGTGTTAAAAAAGATCCATGACCTTAAAAACGAGGTGATCTCAAAAGACAGAGACCTGATAAGTGTATTCAGCAGGATCGAGAAAAACTTTGAAAAAGAGGTATCCGTCCTTAGAAAAAAAATATTGTCCGAATATAAAAAAAAGAATCTGCTTTTTAGTTCTGATTTAGACAAAATATATTTAAATGTCTTTCCAAATGGAAAATTGCAGGAAAGGACAATAAGCGTATTTAATTATGTAAATAATCATGGATTCTATTTTATTGATTTCTTATGCGATAAAATAGATATCTTAGATAATTCTCATAAGTTTTTAATTTTTGATTAGGAAGTGATACTAAAATATTGTAAGCTGTAAACAATCAGTAATATAAAATATGGTAAAAAACATGAGGATAGATATACTTGCTTTCAGCCCACATCCTGATGACGCTGAGATGGGGTGCGGAGGATTACTTTTAAAGTCAAAAAATAAGGGATACTCTACAGGGATAGTCGATCTGACTGAAGCCGAGCTCTCCACAAATGGTGATATAAGGACCAGGAGGATTGAGACCGGGAAGGCATCCGAACTGCTGGGGCTTGATATAAGGGAAAATCTTGGGCTCCAGGATTGTAACATAAAAAATGACCCTGAGAGCAGGCTTAAAATAATAGAAGTCGTAAGAAGGCTAAAACCTTCCATGATCGTTTTTCCATACCTAAAAGACAGGCACCCTGATCATGAAAATTCACATAAATTGATAAAAGATTCAGTTTTTACATCAGGCCTGGGAAAATTCATAACTGGCACAGAACCGCACAGGCCAAAGGTGTCGATCTGTTACATGCTGAATCACCATTTTAGGCCCAGCTTTATAGTGGATATCTCTGATTTTTATCGATTAAAGATGAAAGCTTGTAAGGCTTACAATTCACAATTCAACAGGGATGCAAAAGAAAAGAAAAAAACTTTTATAAATTCAGGTTATTTCCAGGATTTTGTTGAAAACAGGGATAAATGTTATGGTCTCAGAATAAAAGTTAAGTACGGAGAACCGTACTTTGTGGATGGTGATATCTGCATTGAGGACCCGGTGACTTTTTTTAATTATTTTATTTAGTTTTTGTCTCCATACTTTCGTGGATTTTTAGGATTATGAACATAGGTATTACATGTTATCCAACATTTGGCGGCAGCGGAGCAGTTGCTACTGAGCTTGGTATAGAACTTTCAAAACTTGGCCATAAAGTCCATCTTATAAGTTACGGCCTTCCTTTCAGGTTGAACAGGTACTATAGGAACATTGTTTTCCACGAAGTGGAAGTGATGTCCTACCCTCTCTTTAAGTACCCTCCCTATACCCTTTCACTCAGTGTTAAGATGTCAGAAGTCATAGAACAGGAAAAACTCGATATACTTCACGTACATTATGCGATGCCTCATGCTACTTCTGCCTATCTTGCACAAAAGATAATAGGCGAAGATAAAATAAAATTTGTGACGACACTTCACGGAACAGACATAACTCTTGTAGGCAATCACCATTCTTTCTTTAAAATAACAAAATTTAGTATAGAAAACAGTGATGGAATAACCTGTGTTTCTGAGTACCTTAAAGAAGCGACCATAGATACCTTTGATATCAAAAAGGAAATGAAAGTCATCTATAATTTTGTTGATACAGAAAAATATAAAAGGATACTGGATGATGATGTAAAAAAAAGACCGCTTGAAAATGATACATTTGATCAAAGTTTTATAAAAAAGGATGACAGGGTAATAACCCATATTTCAAACTTCAGGCCGGTTAAAAAGATCCAGAATATTATAAAAGCATTCTGCAGGATAAGTCAGGAAATAGATGCCAAGCTGCTACTTGTGGGAGATGGTCCGGAAAAGACCTGGTGCAAAATACTTGCAGAAAAACTTGGACTTGCCGACAAGGTCTATTTTACAGGAATACAGGAAAATATTGTTCCTCTGCTCAATCTAAGTGATATATACATGCTGCCTTCAACAAGCGAGAGTTTTGGTCTTTCAGCACTTGAAGCTTTAAGCTGCTCCGTACCAGTTATCGGGACAAAAATAGGCGGTCTTGCCGAAGTTCTGGTAGATGGCCAGTGTGGTTATCTTATCGATCCGGAAGACAGCGATGAGATAGCTGAGTATGCATTGAAGATACTGGCCGATGAAAAAAAACTGCAGAAGATGAGTATAGAAGCCAGGAAGAGGGCACTTCTATTCAGCAGTAAAAAAATCGTCCCCCAATATCTCGAATACTATAATGAAGTATTGAATAATGGTTAAATTTTTTTATTGACTATGCCGATATTTAAAATATAATTTACATAAACAGAGGAATTTTGAAATAATAGAAATAATACTTTTATTAAAAAGACTGATGAGGTGTATCTATGAAAAGAAAGAATCTATTGATCCTGATGATGATACTGGTGCTGATACTGGCTACTTCGTTTAGCTTTACAGGCTGTCTTTCTAAAGCAATAGAAAAGGCAGCAGAGTCTATTGTAGCTGAATCAATGGCTGCAGAAAATACTGGAACCCAGGGTGGCCCTGTTGCAACAGATACAGCACCTGAATCTGTGACCGAGACGACAGAAGCTGCTCCAATGTATGAATTGACCGGCAAGGACTGGGTCATACTTACCCAGCCGGCAGTATGTTTTATAACATCATATTACTCTGCTTATGTATATGATCCGAATCAGTTGGATTATTTTGGACCTTATTATTCCTATATATATGCAGGGACCGGTTTCTGTGTAAATGCCACGACTGGCCACATAGTGACAGCTGCACATGTGGTAGATATTCCTGAAGTAGAACTTAAATGGGACATACTGGATCAGTATATATATGATGCTTATCCTGATGATTATTTTAACCTCACTGATGCAGAATGGAACTGGATATATGAAAACTATAAGGTAGTCGGTGAGACAAGCGACACCAAGCTTGACCATGAGGTCTGGGTGCAGTTCAATACCGCCACATCAGGACTTGCAGACAGTGCAAATGCAAACTACCTGCGGGCAGAGATAGTTGATTTCAGCCCATGGGAACAGAGGGATATTGCAATACTCAGGATACAGTCATTGACAGGAGGCGCGCTTTCATCTGTATAGTCGGGGATTCTTCCATGATAGAGATACAGGATGACCTTTCAATAATAGGATTTCCATGGACCTCTGATATAGGACAGGACAATATTATGAATCCTACAGTCACCACTGGACGCATTAGCGGTAAGGTAATGCTGGGAGGTACAGAAGTGCTCCAGGTCCAGGGAGATGCAAGACCAGGTAACAGTGGAGGGCCGGTACTGGATATAAACGGTATGGTCGTAGGGATGCTGACCATGGGGACAGACGAGACCAATAATTATTTAAGACCTGTAAATGATATCAAAGAGATGCTGAACAGAAATGGTGTTGAAAATAAGCTCGGAATGCTTGATGAAGAGTTCAAAAAAGGATTGATAAATTACAGGATGGGGAATTATCAGGAGGCCATAAATAACTTTAATGCTGTATTGAACCTTAACCAGAAACACCTTCTTGCACAGGAGTACAGGTCAAAAGCCCAGTCAGGTGTAAGTAATTAGAAAGCAGATAAAGTAATTAAAATCGGATTATTGTTAGAATTTAATATCGGAACGATAAGACGGGGAGCCTGCAACAGAAGGTTTCCCGTCTTATTTACAATAAAAAGGATATTTTAATATTGTTTAAATAGCATATTTGTGCTAACATACTTTTCCAATAAAAAATTTTGATCTTAAAAAGATGACAGGAATAATTGATAACAAATATCAGGGACATGTTTCAAGTTCCATGATCACGGATCTTGTGATCATATTTCTTCCTGTCATTCTATCAGTCATTCTACTAGTGGGTATTTTACTCTCATAAAGTAGGATGATTTAATCACCTTTTTCTATAATAAAATCATTCTATCTTTATAATAAAGATGCTATGTTGTATTTGTTGTTGCTATTATTTGAAATTATTATACTAAGGGCGAGTTTAATTAAAATATTATTATTTTTAGGGAGGAAAATTGAGAAGTGAAAATGTGAAAAAAGGTGTATCAAGATTACCGCACAGGTCCCTTTTTAAAGCTCTGGGTTATACAGATGTGGAACTTAAAAAGCCGCTTATAGGTATTGTCAATTCTGCAAACACCCTGATCCCGGGGCATATGAATCTGAACAGTATCGTTGAGGCTGCAAAAGAAGGTGTCCTTATGAGTGGAGGCATGGTGCAGCAGTTTTCAACCATAGGGATCTGTGATGGAGTAGCGATGAACCATACAGGGATGAAATATTCACTTGCAAGCAGGGAAATAATCGCTGATAGTATTGAAGCAGTTGTAATGGCACATGGTTTTGACGGACTTGTTTTCGTGCCAAACTGTGACAAGATAGTTCCCGGCATGATAATGGCGGCCCTACGGTTAAATATACCTTCTATTGTCATAAGCGGAGGCCCGATGCTTGCAGGAAGAATAAAAGACCGAGCTATAGACCTGAGCACCTGTTTTGAAGCAGTTGCGGAATACAAAGCAGGAAAATATAGTGCAATGATCTTGAAATACTTGAAGAAGAAGCATGCCCGACCTGCGGAAGCTGTGCCGGTATGTTTACAGCAAATTCTATGAACTGCCTTTCTGAAGCTATCGGTATGGCACTACCTGGAAACGGCACAATTCCTGCAGTTTATTCAAAAAGGCTCAGGCTGGCAAAGACTGCAGGAATGAAAATAATGGATCTTGTAAAAAATAATCTAAAGCCCAGGGATATAATAAATATTGATTCAATAAAAAATGCACTGGCTATGGATATGGCAATAGGGTGCTCTACAAATACTATTTTGCATCTTACAGCGATAGCAAGTGAGGCAAAAGTGCACTTTTCACTAGAACTTGTAAATGAGATAAGCAAAAAGATCCCTAATCTCTGCAGGCTGAGTCCAGCAGGACCCAGCCATATTGAGGACCTTTATTTTGCTGGCGGGATAGAGGCTGTTGCAAATGAACTTCTAAAGAATGGGCTTTTTAACGGAGATCTTATGACCGTTACAACAAAAACTGTCAAAGAGAACATATCTGGTGCTGAAATATTAGATAACGATGTCATCAGACCCGTATCAGACCCGTATACGATTGATGGAGGGCTTGCAGTATTGTGGGGTAACCTGGCACCGGAAGGCTGTGTCGTAAAAAAATCAGCAGTGGATCCCTCGATGCTTATACATAGGGGAAAAGCAAAAGTATTTGATAGTGAAGAGGAAACAATGGAAGCCATATTGAATGGAAAAATAGAGAAAGGTGACGTTGTCGTCATCAGGTATGAAGGGCCTAGGGGCGGTCCGGGGATGCGTGAAATGCTTGCGCCCACTTCTTCTATTGCAGGAGTAGGGCTTGATAAAGATGTAGCGCTTATCACAGACGGAAGGTTTTCCGGTGCGACCAGAGGAGCTTCTATAGGTCATATCTCTCCGGAAGCTCAGGCCGGTGGTCCGATAGCATTGATAGAAGATGGAGATATGATTGAAATAAATATCCCGGATAACTGCATAAATGTAAAACTGGATGAAGAAGAGTTGCGGCAAGGAAGCAGAAATGGGTGGCTCCAGCAATAAAAATAAAAGAGGGATATCTTTACAGGTACTCAAGGATGGTGACTTCTGCAGCAAGGGGTGCAGTACTTGAATAAATGAATTGACTTTAAAAATACATTTTATTTATAAAAAATAATCTGTATTTAAAATAAAAATATCAAAAATATTTTTATATGTTATAATCAAAACGACTTGTTATAAAGTTGTTACAATAAATATAAGGGGAGATGATATGGGAAAAATAACAGGCGCACAGATGTTCATCAAATGCTTAAAAAAAGAAGGAGTCGAAGTGATTTTCGGTTTTCCCGGAGGTGTGGTAATACCCATATATGATGCTCTATTTGATAGTGATATAAGGCACATACTGGTAAGGCATGAACAGGGTGCGGCACATGCTGCTGATGGTTATGCCAGAGCTACAGGAAAGACAGGTGTCTGCCTTGCCACTTCCGGTCCTGGAGCGACAAACCTGATAACGGGTATCGCCAATGCTTATATGGACTCAATACCCATTGTTGCCATAACAGGACAGGTAGCAAGACCCCTGTCATAGGAACAGATGGATTCCAGGAAGCTGATATAACCGGTATAACGGCACCTATAACAAAGCATAATTACCTTATAAAAGATATGAAGGAACTTCCTAAGATCATAAAGGAAGCATTTCATATTGCTTCAACTGGAAGGCCGGGTCCGGTTCTTGATAGACATACCTGTGGATATATCAAGAGGTCATGATAGATGAGAATAAAAAGGCAGTACTTAAGCTTGCAGGATACAAACCTACGTATAAGGGTAACCCAAAACAGGTAAAAGAGGCTGTTACAAAGATCTATGACAGCAAAAGGCCTGTCATCTTTGCAGGAGGCGGAATCATATCATCCGGCGGAAGTGATGAGTCTTAGAGAATTTGTGAAGACTATGAAGGTCCCGGTAATAACTTCCCTTACAGGAAAGGGAGTTTTCCCTGAGACTGACGCACTTTCACTGGGAATGGCAGGGATGCATGGTACCAAATATGCAAATCTTGCATTTACTGAGAGCTGACCTTATAATCTCAGTCGGTGTAAGGTTTGATGACAGGGTCACAGGTAAATTATCAGAATTTGCCAAAGATGCGGATGTCATCCATATAGATATAGACCCGGCAGAGATAGGGAAAAATGTTAAAGTGCAGATATACCGATTGTGGGCGATGCCAAAAATGTCTTGACTGAGCTTGAAAAACAGGTATGCAGAGATATGAAGGCTAAAAAGAAGAGCGCTGACAGGAGTGAATGGCTAGAAAGGATGCCTGAAATAAAAAAGCAGTGTCCTTTGACATATGATAAAGATTCAGAAAAGATAAAGCCGGGTTTTGTAATAGAGACAATATAGATATCACGAAGGATGATAGCTATCATATGCACAGAAGTAGGCCAGAACCAGATGTGGACATCCCAGTATTACAGGTTTACAAAGCCCAAGGAACTTATTACTTCAGGAGGTCTTGGGACAATGGGGTTTGGTCTTCCTGCAGCTATCGGAGCCAAAGATCGGAGTACCGGATAAGACAGTCATCGATATAGCCGGTGACGGGAGCATACAGATGGTATCACAGGAGATGTGCTACTGCAGCAGTAAATAAACTGCCTGTCAAGATAATGCTTTTAAATAATGGCTATCTTGGAATGGTAAGGCAATGGCAGGAACTTTTCTGGGACAGAAGATATTCGCAGACAAGTATACATAATAGTGTCGACTTTGTCAAAGCTTGTAGAAGCTTATGGTGGTGTTGGCATAAGGGTAAAGAAAAAGGAAGAAGTAGAAGATGCCATAAAGAAAGCGATCGAAGATAAACAACCTTGTCCTGGTCGATTTCTGGATAGACAGGGAAGAAAACGTCTATCCGATGGTGCTCTCAGGCTCTCCACTAGACCAGATGCTAGATTGTGACTAAAACTATTATGAAATGTAAAAAACTATTATAAGAAGGTGGTTCAGATGGAGTAACCATATAATATCAGTACTGGTTGAAAACAGGTCAGGAGTACTGGCAAAGATAGCTGGACTATTCAGCAGGCGAGGATTCAATATTGAAAGCCTTGCTGTAGGGCCTACAGAGGAGAACAGTCATATCCAGGATAACCCTAGTAGTAAATGCTGAAACTCATAGCATAGAACAAATAACAAAACAGCTTTACAAATTGATAAATGTGATAAAAATACAGGAGCTTGACCCATTAAATATTGTTGAGAGGGAACTGGTGATTATAAAAGTAAACACTGAAAACAGCACAAGGGCCGAGATCCTGGAAATCGCAAATATTTTTAGAGCCAATATCGTAGATGTCGCAAAGAAATCCCTGGTCATAGAAATAACCGGCACCAGCAGAAAGACACAGGCGCTTGAAGAGCTCCTACAACCATATGGAATTCTAGAGCTTGTGCGGACAGGAAAGATAGCCTTATCCAGAGGAAATAAAAAATAATCGAAGAAGGTCATAATCAAGGCGGTAGACCATATATTTTTAATAAAAATTTTTTGTTCTTGAATTTTTTATTATCTTTTTTTGAAAGGGAAAAATGAAAAAGAATTATATCATGACTCCGGGTCCGTACCTATTTCTGAAGAGGTCCTGATCGAGCATGGAAGGCCTCTTATGCATCACAGGTCACCTGAGTTTTCAGGGATCTTTTCAGAAGTGACGAAAAAATTACAAAGATTTATGCAGACAGAAAATGACGTTTTTATCCTTACATCCTCAGGTACAGGTGCAATGGAAGCTGCGGTTACAAATGCTTTTTCTGCCGGAGACAGGGTCCTGGTCGTAAATGTCGGAAATTTTGGGGAAAGGTTCAAAAAGATAAGTGAGACCTATGGGCTTGATATTGTGTCTTTGGATTACGAATGGGGCGTATCAGCGGATCCTGAAGATATTGAAAAAAAATTGAAAGAGGACACCAGAATAAAAGGGGTTATGATCCAATTCAGTGAGACCTCCACAGGTGTTTTAAATGATGTCGCAACAGTAGGTAAAATTGTGAAGGAACATTCCGCAATACTTATTGTAGATGCTATAAGCGGTATAGGAGCCTCTGAATTAAAAGTAGATGAGTGGGGCCTTGATATAGTCTGCGGAGGCTCCCAGAAGGCTATAAGCGCCCCTACAGGCATTTCATTTGTGGGTGTGAGCAATAAAGCATGGAATATGATAGAGAAATCAAACCTTCCTAAGTTTTATTTCAGTCTTTTAGCTGCAAAAAAATACCTGGATAAAAATCCACCCCAGACTCCATGGACACCTGGGATATCCATAATAGTAGCTATGAATAAGGCGCTTGATATGTTTTTTGAAGAGGGTCGTGAAAATGTCTTTGAAAGGCACAGGGTGAATGCACTTGCAGTGCAGAAAGCATGTGAAAGGCTAAACCTTGAGATGCTGGTAAAAGATCCCGCAAACAGGGGTGTTTCAGTCACATCGATCAAAGTCCCGGAAGGTATCGATGGGAAACAGATGACAAAGACTATGCGGGTTAAGTATGGGGTAACGATTGCCGGTGGGCAGGGTAAGCTTACAGGGCTGATTTTCAGGATCGGCCATCTTGGTTATGTTGGTATTTTTGATATTCTTATAGCCGTCTCTGCACTTGAATTTGCACTCAAAGAACAGAACTGGAAGTTCGAGCTTGGTGCTGGAGTTTTGGAAGTCGAAAAGGTTTTTCTTGAAAATAACTACATGAATAAACAGTAATAAATTTAAATGATGATGGGCGGTAGAGATGAAAAAGAAGATACTGGTCACTGATGGTATTTCTGATAATGCCAGGAAAATGCTGGAAGAAAAATATGTTGTGGATCTTAAAAAGGGACTTCAGCCAAAACAGTTGAAAAAAGATATTAAAGATTATAGTGCCATAATAATAAGAAGTGCCACAAAAATGACCGATGAAATAATTGAAGCCGCAGATAAACTCGAAGTCATTGGAAGGGCCGGTGTAGGTGTAGATAATGTATCTATACCTGCAGCAACAAAAAAAGGGATAGTCGTGGTAAATGCCCCTGGAAGCAATAGTGTTTCAGTAGCAGAACACACAATAGGTCTGATGCTGTCACTGGCACGAAAGATCCCTGAAGCTCATCAATCTACAAAAAATGGCAAGTGGGAGAAATCCCGATTCAAGGGAATGGAAGTCGAAGGCAAGACCATGGGAGTAGTAGGCTTCGGTAAGATAGGATATCTCGTAGCTAAAAAAGCCCAGGGACTTGGAATGAAAGTAGTGGCTTATGATCCATTTACCACTGAAGAAAGATTCAAATCAATTGGGATCGAGCGTGCAAACAGGCTTGAAGACCTTTATAATTTAGCAGATTTTATCTCTATCCATCTGCCTAAAAACAAGGATACTACAGGTCTTTTCAACAGCAAGGAATTCATGAAGATGAAAAAAGGTGTTGTACTTATAAATGCGGCAAGAGGAGGAATAATCGTTGAAAAAGAACTCGCTGAAGCCATAAAAGCAGGGCAGATAGGGGGAGCTGCTCTGGATGTTTTTGAAACAGAACCCTGCCAGAACTCTCCTCTTTTTGAACTGGATGAAATAGTCTGTACACCTCACCTCGGGGCATCTACAGATGAAGCACAGGACAGGGCCGGTATTATGATAGCTGAGCAGGTCGATTCAGTACTTCAGGGCAGACCGGCTTCATTTTCAGTAAATATGACTTCTGTAAGTCCGGAAAACATGGAAGCAGTAACCCCATTTTTTGAGCTATGCGGATACATGGGCGCACTTTTCAATGGATTGTTTGAAGGTAACCTGGAAAGTATTGAAGTGGGGTATTTCGGTAAGATCGCGGACCAGGATACCCGCATACTTACAAATATGATACTGATAAAGATCCTTGAGAAATACAGTGCAGAAAGTGTCAACCAGGTCAATGCCCCACTCATCGCAGAAGAAAAAGGTCTTGTGGTCAAGGAGAGTAAAAGCAGCCACTCCAAAGACTATATAAATCTTATAACTCTAACCGGAAACGGCAAGGACGCGGGGCTTTCAGTATCGGGTACAGTGACAGGTATACGTAACCAGCCAAGATTTGTCTCAATAGATAAATATGCTATTGACATGGTACCTTCCAGGTTTATGGCCTTTATCAGGTATGATGATGTGCCTGGCCAGATCGGAAGAATAGGTATGTCGTTCGGGGAGCTTAATATCAACATCGCTGCGATGCATGTGGGAAGGAAAAAAATAGGCGGGGAAGCTGTAATGGGTATTAATACTGACAGCGAACTAACACCTGAGATGGTGACTAAGTTTAAGAAGATCTCAGGTTTTAAAAATATAAAAACAGTAAATATGTAGTGAATGGTCCGGGTTTTTTTAATCAGGCTGTTCCGATAATGGAAAATAATGAAGCTAAAATAAAAATTGTCAGGGGATAAAATAAGATTATGTCTAGAAAAATATATATTTTTGATACAACATTAAGGGATGGTGAACAGGCTCCCGGTATACACCTAAATGTAAGGGAAAAAGTCGAGATAGCTGAACAGCTTGACAGGTTAAATGTCGATATCATAGAAGCAGGATTCCCGATTTCTTCAAAAAGTGATTTTAATTCTGTAGTCGAGATATCAAAAAAGGTAAGGGACAGGAGCATTGCTGTTCTTGCGAGAGCTGTACAAAAAGATATAGATACAGCTGGTGAGGCACTTAAACTTGCAAAAAATCCTGTAATACATACTTTTATATCTTCTTCTGATATTCATCTAAAATACCAGTTTAAAAAGACAAGAGAGGAAGCGATAGAGCTGGCAAAAGATGCTGTAAAAAGGGCCCGGAAGTACACAGACATGGTCGAATTCTCTGCAATGGATGCTACAAGAAGCGACAGGGATTTCTTATGCAGGATGTATAGCGAAGTCATAAAAAGTGGAGCCAGAGTGTTAAATGTCCCGGATACTGTGGGTTATGCACTGCCTGAAGAATTCTCAGGGCTTATAGACCATCTATTAGAGAATATTGAAGGAATAGAGAATGTAATACTAAGTGTGCACTGCCATAATGACCTGGGACTCGCAGTGGCAAATTCCCTACTTGCTGTCCAGCATGGCGCCGGACAGATAGAGGTAGCTGTAAACGGCATTGGGGAGCGTGCAGGAAATGCTGCCCTGGAAGAGATAGCGATGATAATAGATACAAGAAAAAAAGATCTCGGTCTCTATACTGATATAGATCTCAAGGAGATAATGAAGACAAGTTCACTGGTCAGGCACCTGACCGGATATACTGTGGCGCCCAATAAGTCTATTGTCGGTAGAAATGCTTTTACACACGAAGCTGGCATACATCAGGACGGGATGTTAAAAAACAGGACGACTTATGAAATAATGCAGCCTGAAGATATAGGCTCACAATCTTCAAGACTTCTGCTTGGAAAACATTCCGGACGGCATGCTTTTGTAAAAAGGGTCGAAGAAATGGGATTTTCCCTGAGTACGGAGGAGATCGAAAAAGCATTTGAAAGGTTTAAAGACCTTGCAGAAAAAAAAGGTGAGATAAATGATAATGACCTCAAAGTTATAGTGAGCAGTGAGATAAGAGAGATAGAAGAATATTTTAAACTCAAGTATTACCAGGTAGTCAATGGTTCAAGCATAAAATCGACTGCGACCATAGGTATTGAAATAAAAGGGGAACTTAAGGAAAGTGCATCATATGGCGATGGTCCGGTAGATGCATCATTTAAAGCCATCGACAGCATAACAGGCATGAAAGTAAGACTAATAGATTACGTCATAGAGGCTGTCTCTGAAGGAAAAGATGCCATTGGTGCCGTTAAGATAATAGTGCAGTACGATGATACAGAAGTCATGGGAAGCGGCATAAGGACTGATGTAATAGAAGCCAGCATAAAAGCCTATATCGATGCCTATAATAGGATCAAGATCGGAAATGAATAAAGCCCTAAGAATTGGAGTATAAAAAGTTTAAAAAAAGGAGAGATCTAAAGTGGGAGATATGAAAACACCCCAGACAATGGCTCAAAAAATACTGGCTGCTCATTGTGGCCGTGAATACATGGAGGTCGGAGAACTGGTAAATGCAAAGCTGGACCTGGTCCTGGGAAATGATATAACCATGCCTCTTGCAATAGAAGAGTTTAAAAAAATAGGCGTGGAAAGGGTATTTGATAAGAAATAAAATAGTCATCGTTCCAGATCATTTTACACCAAATAAGGATATTAAATCTGCCCAGCAATGTAAATTCATCAGGGATTTTGTAAAAGAATTGGTATTAAAAATTATTTTGAGGTAGGAAAGATGGGAATAGAGCATGCCTTCTTCCAGAAGAGGGGCTGGTGCTTCCGGGTGACCTGATAATAGGGGCAGATTCACATACCTGTACTTATGGGGCGCTGGGAGCTGCTTCAACAGGGGTAGGCAGCACTGATGTAGCAGTTGCTATGGCAACAGGGATGTCATGGTTTATGGTACCGGACACTATAAGGTTTATCTATAATGGAAACCTGAAGCCATGGGTGACAGGAAAAGACCTCATACTTTATACCATAGGAATGATAGGGGTCGATGGTGCACTATATATGTCAATGGAGTTTGCCGGCCCGGTGATAGAGAGACTTTCAATGGATTCAAGATTTACGATGGGTAATATGGCTATTGAAGCCGGTGGAAAATTCGGAATAATTGAAGTTGATGGATAACAGAAGAATATGTCAGGCCTAAAGCAAAACGAGATTACAGGATTTTTAAACCTGACATGGATGCTGAATATTACGAGACTTATGAAATAGACTGTTCCGAAATAGAGACTCAGGTCGCAATGCCGCATCTTCCCTCAAATGCCAGGAGCGCAAAAGACCTTTCTGGCATCTCGGTGGACCAGGTCGTAATAGGATCCTGCACAAACGGAAGGATGGAAGACCTGCAGATGGCAGCTGAGATACTGCACGGTAAAAAAGTAAAAAATGGAATTAGAACCATAATAATTCCGGCAACACAGAAGATCTATCTTGAAGCTATGGAAAAGGGGTATATAAAGATATTTATAGAATCAGGATGTGTTGTAAGTACGCCTACATGCGGACCATGCCTGGGAGGGCATATGGGAATACTTGCAGAAGGTGAAAGAGCGGTTTCCACTACAAACAGGAATTTTGTGGGAAGGATGGGGCATCCTAAGAGTGAAGTATATTTAAGCGGTCCTGCAGTTGCTGCAGCATCTGCTATTACAGGAAGGATAGCAATACCTGAGGAGGTAATATAATGATAATAAAAGAAAAAGTAATAAAATATGGAGATAATGTTGATACTGATGTAATAATACCTGCAAGGTATTTAAATACCACAGGTGAGAAAGAGCTTGCTTCACACTGTTTTGAAGACCTGGACAGTGATTTTAAGCAAAAGCGTAGACAGGAAGATAATAGTTGGAGGAGATAATTTTGGATGCGGTTCTTCAAGGGAACATGCTCCTCTTTCAATAAAGGCAAGCGGGATAAAACTGGTATTGCCAGGACTTTTGCCAGGATATTCTTCAGGAATTCGATAAATATCGGTCTTCCGGTCCTGACAAGCATGGAGGCTGCTGAAAACATAGATGATGGAGATGAACTTGAAGTCGATCTTGATAAAGGCGAGATAAAGGACCTGACTAACGGTAAAAAGTTCGATATAAAACCGGTTCCTGATTTTATCCAGGAAATAATATCCAGTGGAGGATATATAAATTATACAAAAGAAACATCTGAAGAAAGTAACAATATTTTTTAATAATTAGGAAAGAAAATGGACAAATACTTTAAAAAACAAGAATAAGATATATGTTTATGACACGACCCTAAGGGATGGTGTACAGAGTGCCAATATTTCTTTTTCTGTGAGTGATAAGCTGCATATGATCACCAGGTTTGACGATATAGGAATAGATTATATTGAAGTCGGTTTTCCTGCTTCAAACCCCAAGGATGATGAACTCTTTGGCCTTTTGAAAAAAAATAAATACAGATTTTCAAAGATAGTGGCTTTTGGAATGACAAAATATAAAAATAATCCTGTAAAAGAGGATCACAATCTTACTTCATTGGTAGATGCTGGAGCAGATGGAATATGTATTTTTGGAAAATCCTCATCCCTGCAGGTAAAAAAAGTCATCGAGACCACTCTGGAAAACAATCTTGAGATGATATTTGAATCTATTGAATTTCTCAAGGCAAACATTTCTGAAGTTATCTATGATGCGGAACATTTCTTTGATGGATTTAAACTAAATCCTGAATATGCGATAAAGACACTTATTGCTGCACAGGAAGCCGGAGCAGATTTTATTGTCCTTTGCGATACAAACGGAGGATGTCTTCCCGGTGAAGTGATAGATATATTTTCGGATGTTGCACCAAGGATCAAGGTACCGCTTGGGGTCCATTTTCATAATGACAGTGGGTGTGCAGTTGCTAATTCCATTATTTCAGTAGAAAGAAATCCCGAAGTTAAAATGGTGCAGGGTACTATAAACGGTTATGGTGAAAGATGCGGCAATGCAGACCTATGCCAGATAATACCGAGTCTTGAGATCAAATTGAAAAAACAGTGCCTTCCTGCAGGAAATCTAAAACATATAACCAATCTTTCAAGATTTATCAGTGAGATCGCAAACCAGGCACAGTCCACAATCAACCATTTGTAGGAAATAATGCATTTACCCATAAGGCAGGCATGCATGTCCATGGAGTGAGTAAGGTCCCGGAAGCTTTCGAACATATAAAACCGGAGTCGGTAGGTAATACAAGGAAGATACTTGTATCAGAACTTTCCGGTAAGAAATCAATCATCATTAAAGCAAAGGAACTTGGGTTAGACCTGGAAAGTGATGCAAAGAATGTAGACAAGATACTGAATCCTATACAGAACCTGGAACATAAAGGTTATCAGTTTGAAGCTGCAGACGGAAGTTTTGAGCTCATGGTGCGAAAAGTGACCGGAGCAACAAAAAAATTCTTTACCCTTGAAAGTTTCAGGGTCTTGAATGAAAAGACAACGGATGGCAGCATGCTCTCAGAAGCTACTGTAAAAATAATGGTAGAAGACGCAGGATCATAGAAACTGCAGAAGGTAACGGTCCTGTTCATGCCCTTGACTGTGCAATAAGAAAGTCACTTAAAAATTTCTACCCTGATCTTGCACAGATCAAATTGTCAGATTTTAAGGTAAGGGTCCTGAACGAAAAGCAGGGAACAGGTGCAGTGGTAAGGGTCCTTATAGAGTCTTCGGACGGGATTAAAAGCTGGGGAACTATAGGTGTGTCGGAAAATATCATAGATGCAAGCTGGCAGGCACTTGAAGACTGCATAGTCTATGGTCTTATGCATCTGGAAAAAAATAAATAAAAATTGCCGGAAATTCAAAGTTCATCTGTTGAATATTTTATTCACTTCTATTAAAATTCACTGGAGTATTTAAAAAGGTCTGTTTTCAGGACCTGTCTTTAATAATAATACTGGGGGGAGGAATATGCCAAATCTACTTGTGCTCAGGATAATTCCGTTCATAGGTTCAGCCATCTGCCTGATCTTGGCCATAATTTTTGCTTCTTGGTATCGAAAAAAAGCAGGGGTACGAAGAGGATGATAGAGATATCAAATGCCATCTTTGCCGGAAGCAGGGCATATCTAAACCAGCAGGCAAAGATAATGCTGATATTTTTTGCTGTGATAAGGTCCTGCTGGGTGTAATGGTATATTTTGGCTATCTTGAGTGTGCATCCCTACCCGCTTTTGCCACAGGTATGGGATTTAGCCTGCTTATAGGATATATAGGGATGTGGATATCCACCACTGCAAATTCAAGGGTCACTTTTGCAGCAAAGAAAAAGGTCTTGGGGAAGCGATGAATATTGCATTTACAGCTGCAGCAGCATCCGGGCTTCTACTGGGTACAGTAGCACTTTTTGATACTGCATTATGGTTTAATATTCTGTACTGGTGTTATGGAACATTTCTCCTGATATTGTGACAAGCATGGAAAGCGCAGTCAATATTCTTATAACATTTACAATAGGTGCAAGTTTTGCAGCTTTCTTTATGAGGACAGGCGGAGGCATATATACAAAAGCTGCTGATATGGGTGCCGACTATGTAGGAAAACTTGAATCAGGGCTTGAAGAAGATGACTACAGGAATCCGGCTACAATTGCTGATAATATTGGAGATAATGTAGGTGATGTAGGCGGGATGAAGGCAGATTCCCTGGAATCCTGGGTAGGCGCAATAATAGCAACTGAATTTCTTGGATTCCTGGCTTTTAAAGCTTCGAATCTACTTGTGAACAGCATAATACTTCCGATGATAATATCGACTTCAGGTGCTCTAGCTTCGATAATGGCTATATTTATAATCAAGGGAGTTGTCGGCAGGTATAAGGAAAACGCAACTGTAAGCAAGCTTACTTCAAGCACACTTGTCGGGTTGCTTATAACAGTTGTCGGCATCATTGCGATGTCGTTTTTTTCTGTCAGGTATATTTTGGGACCTGAATATAATTTTCTTTTTTATGCCTCACTTGGCGGGGTAGTTTCAGGATTTCTGATAGGGCTCTTTACACTTCTTTATACGGATTCAAAATATAGGCCCACACGTAATATTGCTGAAAGCGCAAAATCTGGAGCTGCAACAGTAGTGGTAAACGGCCTTGCATATGGTATGGAAAGTACAATACTTCCTGCTCTTACGGTAATAGGGGTCATGCTTTTCAGTTTCTATATTTCAGGAGGAACGACAGATTTTAAGATGGGTCTATATGGTGTATCACTTGCAGCAGTATCCATGCTTTCCATTTCACCTTTTGTTATCACAATAGATGTGTATGGCCCGATTGCTGATAATGCCGGTGGAATAGCAGTGATGACAGAGCTTCCAAGTTCGGTAAGGAAGACCACAGACAAACTGGATGCAGTCGGAAACACCACTGCTGCAATCGGAAAAGGAATACTTATAGGAAGTGCAGCAATAACGGCACTTGCTCTGGGGCAGGCATATTTTTCAAAGATAGAACTTTTAAACGTCAATGTTGTGTTGGATTTTATGAGGGATCCCAAGATCCTTGCAGGATTATTTACAGGTGTTATATTACCATTCCTCTTTACGTCACTGCTTATAGGCGCTGTCGGACGTGCCGCAAATAAAGTCGTTATAGAAGCAAGAAAACAGATCAAGGAGATAATGAAGGGAGAATCCAAGGGAGATCCTAAGGAATTTATACGGACTGTCACAATGGCTGCACAGAGGGGTATTATCTTACCCGGAATACTGATATTTGTCATACCTGTAGTCGTAGGAATACTACTGGGACCTGGCGGAGTTGTCGCTCTCATTATAGGTACACTTCTTTCAGGTTTTGCACAGGCAATATTTATGGCAAATGCGGGTGGTGCCCTTGATAATGCCAAAAAGAAAATAGAAGAATCCGGAGGAAAAGGGACTTCAGAGCATCTGGCATCTATCGTAGGCGATACAGTCGGAGATCCCCTGAAGGATACAGCAGGTCCGTCTATGAATATACTGATAAAACTTATAAGTGTCGTAGCCATAGAGACAGCAGTGCTTGTCACGGATCTTTCAGGAAAACTATTTCATCTATAATATTACTTGTTGAGATTGAAGAACTTCCAGAATATATAAAAAGAACTGTTATTAAAAAGATAGCCAGTCTAATTTATGAATAAAGATATAAATAGTTTCATTGAAAAGCTTTTAAGTAACTACAAAACTGATAAGATCTCAGAAAAAGAAGCCTTAAAAGAGTTAAAGGATTTTTACTTTGAGGATATTGGTTTTGCAAAAATCGATCACCACAGGTCATTAAGGCGGGATTTTCCGGAAGTAATATATGGACAGAACAAAACACCTCTACAGATACTTGAAATAGCAAAGAGCATATTAAAGCATTCCGGGATGCTGATGATAACACGGACAAACCTTGAGGTTCATGATCTTATAAAAAAGGAGATCCCGGATGTTTTATTTAATGAAAAGGCAGGTATTGTTTATATCCCGTCATTTAAAGAAGAAAAAGACCTCAAACCTGGCATAACCGTTGTTTGTGCAGGTACAGCAGATATACCGATCGCTGAGGAAGCAGCTACAACTGCATATTTGATGGGCAATGAAGTAAAGAAAATATATGATGCCGGCATCGCCGGTATGCATCGTTTGATCAGCCAAAAAGACGATCTTCTGGCATCCAAAGTCATCATCGCAGTCGCGGGGATGGAGGGTGCTCTGCCAAGCATAATAAGCTCGATGGTTGATTGTATTGTAGTCGGGGTGCCTACAAGTGTAGGATATGGCGCAAGCTTTGGAGGCCTTTCCCAGCTTCTCACAATGTTAAATTCATGCAGCCCCGGAATAGTCGTAGTAAACATCGATAACGGGTTTGGAGCAGGATACTCCGCTGGCCTTATCAATAAAAACTTATGATTTTACTCTTTTTTCATACAAGAACATACTCATTTAAGTTATAATATAAAATACAAATAATTGTTATTTTTATCCGGATACTGGGTCTTGTCATGAAAAAGAAATTTGTGCATTTACATGTCCATAGCGAATATTCTCTTCTGGACGGACTGCTAAAAACTGATGACCTGATCAAAAAAGCTATTGAATCTGAGATGCCCGCAGTTGCCCTTACTGATCACGGTAATATGTATGGTGTAATAGACTTTTATAAAGCTGCGATCAGGGCAGGCATAAAACCTATAATAGGATGCGAAGTCTATCAGGCACCAAAGAACAGGTTTGAAAAAAAATTTTCCAGGGACACTAAAGAAGGTCTCTATAATCATCTCACACTTCTTGTGGAGAACAATGAGGGATATCAGAACCTGATGCAACTTGTCAGCCTTGGTTTTCTTGAAGGATTCTATTATAAGCCGCGAATCGATGGGGAGGTATTGAGGAAATATAGTAAGGGCCTGATTGCATTGAGCGGATGCATGAGTGGGAAAGTACCGAGGTTTGTCGAACAGGGAAGGATAGACAAAGCGGAGCAGGCTATTCAGGAATATATTGATATTTTTGGAAATAATAATTTTTTTCTCGAATTAACTGATTTTGGTATGGCAAAGCAGAGGGAGGTCAATGAAACCCTTTTTGAATTGTCAAAAAAATATAATATCGGGGTTGTGGCTACAAATGATGTACATTACCTTAACAGCGAAGATTATAAATATCATTTTATCCTTTTATGTGTTCAGGCAGGGGCTACAATCGGAGATTTCCAGAAACTGGGTTTGGACATAAGTGCAGATTCAGATCTTGGAGATACTATTAAAAATATAATCCTTAAGCTTGCCGAGCAAGAAGCTTTACCGGGAGGTATCAACTCAGAGAAATCTGAAAAGACAGGATTTTTCCCCAGGACAATGGAATACTACTTTAAAAATTCTGATGAGATGACTGAAATATTTAAAGAATTCCCTGGAGCAGTTGAAAACACCATAAAGATTGCTGAAAGATGTAACATAGAACTTGATTTCGATCTGGGACTTATTCCACCCTTTAAGGTACCAGACAATAATACTCCTGATGAATACCTCAGATCTCTTTGCTCAGAGGGTCTATCTAAAAAATACACAGTTGTCAATGATGAAATAACATCGAGACTTGATAAAGAACTTGAAGTCATAAGAAAGATGGGATTTGCAGAGTATTTTCTTATTGTATGGGACTTTGTAAAATTTGCTAAGAACAATGATATCAGGGTCGGTCCAGGAAGGGGCTCTGCAGCAGGAAGTATAGTATCTTATCTTCTGGATATCACAGATATAGAGCCTCTTAAATACGACCTACTTTTTGAGAGGTTTCTTAATGAAGAGCGAAAAAAGATGCCTGATATAGACATCGATTTCTGTGATGAGAAAAGAGACCAGGTTATAGATTATGTGACGGAAAAATATGGTGAAAACAGGGTAGCCCAGCTCATAACTTTCGGGACAATGGCCGCCAGGCAGGCAATAAGGGATGCAGGAAGGGTACTTGAGGTACCATATTCGGAAGTAGACAGGATAGCTAAACTGGTACCTTCGGAATTAAATATAAAAATAGATTCCTCTCTTGAGATGGTGCCTGAGCTAAAGGACCTTTACACAACAGATAAGAAGGTCCGTGATATTATTGATACAGCAAAATCACTTGAAGGAAAAGCAAGACAACACTCAATACATGCTGCCGGGGTGGTGATATCGTCTAAAGAACTCTTTCACTACACTCCAATACAGAGGGATGAAAAGAGTGGAGATATTAAAACACAATATAAAATGGAAGATATCCAGGATATCGGTTTGTTAAAGATGGATTTCCTTGGACTTAAGACCCTTTCACTCATAGATAAGACACTTTTTTTGATCAAGAAAACTAAAAATCTGGATTTAGATATAAATATCATAAACCTCGATGATAAAAAAACATTTGAAATGCTCTGTAATGGAGACTGTATGGGAGTTTTTCAGCTTGAAAGTTCCGGCATGAGGGAACTTGTCGTTAATCTTAAACCGGAGAGGTTCGAAGACATTATCGCTACACTTGCCCTGTTCAGGCCCGGCCCCTTACAGAGCGGAATGGTAAATGATTTCATAGATGCAAAGAATAAAAATAAGAAAATAAAGTATTTCCATCCCAGCCTGGAACCCATACTGAAAGATACATACGGTATAATCCTCTACCAGGAGCAGATAATGCTAATAGTTTCAAAGCTTGCTGGTTTTTCAATGTCAGAAGCAGATATATTAAGAGACGCAATAAGCAAGAAAAAAAGAGAACTGATGTCAAAGCAAAAGTCTAAATTTCTAGATGGTGCGAAAAGAATGGACATCGTCGACCAAAATACCGCTTCAAAGTTATTTGAACTGATCACTCATTTTGCAGAATATGGTTTTAATAAGTCTCACAGCACGGCTTATGCAATGATCTCTTACCAGACAGCCTACTTAAAAGCAAATTATCCTGTTGAATTCCTGGCAGCATTATTAAGTATTAGAATGGGCAGCCAGGAGAAGGTCGCTCAGTATATCAATGAATCACGTAGAATGGGCATAAAGGTCTTTCCCCCGGACATAAATGAAAGCTTCACTGATTTCACAGTAGTGGGCAGTTCTATAAGGTTTGGACTTTCTGCTATAAAAAATGTCGGGTCAAATGTACTTGACCTTATAATAGATAACAGAAAAGAATCGGGAAGATTTTTAGATTTTCAGGATTTTTGCGGCAGGGTAAGCAATAATGTGCTAAATAAAAAGACAATAGAAAGCCTGGTAAAGGCGGGAGCCTTTGATACCCTTGGCTACAGCAGAAAATACCTGCTGGAAAATTATGAAAATTTTGTGGAAAAAGCGACTAAAATAAAAAAAAGCATCGAAAACGGGCAGTTCTCCCTTTTTGACGGCACTGCTGATAATGGCTCTGAAAATACTGGATCTGATTTCCAGTTGCATGATCCAATAAATATGGAAGAAATAAATAATGAATATTCTTCCAGGAAATTACTGAATTTTGAAAAAGAGATACTGGGGCTTTATATTTCCGGCCACCCTCTTGCTGACTTTGATGCGGCTCTTTCTGGTTTTTCTACTATTGAGGACCTGGCAGACCAGCAGGATAAATCGACACAGGTCATTGCGGGTGTCATCTCTGGAATAAAGCAGATAATAACTAAAAGCAATCAACCTATGTACTTTTTAACTCTTGAAGACTTCTCAGATAATATTGAAGTCATAATATTTCCCAATTTGCTTGAAAAATACAGATCATTACTTGAGGAAGACAGGGTTATTAAAATAAAGGGTAAACTGGACAAAAAAGAAGACCAGATAAAGATGATTGCCATCGAGATTGAGGAACTTAAAAAATCTAATACTGTCAATAATCCTGTAAATCTTTCCAATGATACCGAGTTTGCATTACAAAATGAATCCAGCGTGGGACCGGTCGATGTCATTTCTGAATCCCGGAAAAAATATGGCACCTTAAATAGTTCCCAGGAGAAAGATAATTCTGGAAATGGCGGGACAGTTATGAAAAGCAATAAAATAATACTAAGGATAGGCAAGGATCTGCTTAATAAAGATATTATTAATGGATTGTACGATATCATGAAGAATAACCCTGGTGATGTCACGGTGGAGTTGCACATAACCACTCCAGGGAGCGGTCCTGAAAGGACTTATAACTTTGGCAGCAGCTATATGGTAAACATAAAAGAAGATTTTTTTAGAGAACTCCGCTCAAGGGTAAGTGATTCCATAACATGGGAGATGTATTCTGATATAAATTAGGCCCTTTTCTGGAATTATTTTATGAGATAATATCGAAGAGTAATATCGGGATCTTTTCGCAAAAAGTTTAAAAAGCTTATATAATACTTTCTTATGTTTAAAGATAAAGAGGAAAAATTAATACTAAAGCTCCCACCGGGTTTCAGGGATTTCTTTCCATTAGAAGCACAGGAGAGAAATGCAGTTGAAGATATTATAAGGGAAGTTTTTATTTCCTGGGGTTATGGTGAAGTCAAGACTCCTGTCATCGAATATACAAAAAATATTTCAGCTGGTGTTGGAAAAGACTGGAAAGATAAACTTATCAGTTTTTTTGATAATGACGGCGATCTTGTCTCATTCCGTGCGGACATGACCATCCCGATCGCACGATTGACAGCGATGAGGATAAAATCCAGGCAGCTGCCGGTCAGGTTTTTTTATTTTGCAAATTCTTTCAGGCAGACAGGTCTCCAGAAGGGACAAAAAAGGGTCCTGAATCAAGCAGGGCTTGAGTTAATAGGTATGGGTGGACTTCGGGCTGATACTGAAATTCTTATCTTACTGGCAGAAATCCTAAATAAACTGCATATCAGGGATTTTAAAATAGGGATCGGTCATATAGGCCTTATAAACGGGCTATGCAATTGGTTCGGTTTAAAAGATGAAGATGAAAAGAAGATCAAGAAAGACCTCATCTTCAATGACATAGTCTCTATAGATGATTTTTTAAGAAGCAGGGATAAAAATAAAACTCCTGTATTTATGGATATCCTATGTCCTGTAAATGATATAAAGCTGCTTGAAAAAAAGATAAAAAAAATAGGCCATAGGGATGTCACAGAAGCTTATGATTATATAAATAATATCTATGGATTTTTACAAAAAAGCAGTCTTTCTGATCATATTATAATAGATCCAGGAATAATTAGGGAATTTGGATACTATTCCGGGCTTATTTTTGAGGTATATTGTCCGGAGATAGTAGAAAAATTGGGTAGTGGAGGCAGGTATGATGGACTTGTTAAAAAATTTGGTTTTGATGCGCCTGCAACAGGCTTTGCGCTTGACGTCGATCTTTTGCACAAAGCTATAGGGCGTGATGGACTTTCAATGTTCAGAAAAAAAAATAGTATTATAGTCTATAACGATTCTGCTGATTTTTCTGAGGTACTGAAGTATGCAGAAAAATTAAGGAAAGATGGAAATCGGATAGAACTTTTATCTGAAGCAGATGCAAAAATAGAAGAGCTATTGGAAAACAGAAAAGCTGATTATTTATATAAGATCGGTTTTGAAAAAAATAAGGCTATCAGGTTAGAGGTGCATACAGGCGAAGCAGTCAAATTAGAACTATAATAGTGATTTAGAAAATAAAATGGATAAAGATTATATTAACAACAATAAAGATTTTGATCTCAGCATAGCTATTCCAAAAGGATATTTGTTTGAAGAATGCAGGGAGATACTGGATGTTGCTGGATTTGAGACCGGTACACTATATGAGGAATCCAGAAAATTAATGGTCCTTTCAAAAAAAGACAGGATTAGATATGTGATATCCAGGCCAATGGACGTCCCTGTCTATGTAGAACAAGGAGCCTGCGATATTGGTTTTGCAGGAAAAGATGTCCTGCTTGAGCTTGAAAATGATGTAATAGAGCTGTTGGACCTAAAAAAAGGTAAATGCAGGATAATTATCGCTACACTCAAAGGCAATACTGAAAAAGTAAAAGAAGAATATGAACATTTTGGTTCGATAAAAGTCGCTACAAAATATCCAAATATTGCTAAAAATTATTTTGAGACCAAGGGCATGCAGGTAGAAATAATAAAGCTGTATGGTTCAGTGGAGCTGGCTCCGTTGCTCGGTATTGCACAGGAGATACTTGATATAACTGCAACTGGAAAAACGCTAAGGGAAAATGATCTTGTTGAAATGGAAAGTGTTTATGATTCAACTACCCGGTTGATAGCCAATACTGTATGCTACAGGACCAAATATGATAGAATAAGCAGGTTTGTGTCGCGGTTAAAACCGGCAATACAATAATAAAAATAATATTTTAATGAAATTAATAAAAGACGTCTTAATAAGAATGAGGATATGATATGTCCAGGGTAAAAAAAATTAATAGAAAAACCAGTGAAACAGATATAGAACTTGAACTTGGTCTTGACGGGACCGGCAAATATAATATTGAAACCACCATTCCTTTTCTGGATCATTTACTTTCGAGTTTTGCAAGACACGGGAATTTTGACCTGAAAGTAAGGGCTTCAGGTGATACAGATGTAGACCCGCATCATCTTCTGGAGGACATTGGGATATGCCTTGGCATGGCGATAAATAGCTGTACTCTAGATAAATCGGGGATAAGCAGGTTTGGATCTGTTATCATCCCTATGGATGAAGCTGAGGTCACTGTTTCGATTGATATAGGCGGCAGGCCTTATCTTAGATACAATGTAGATATTTTAAGTGAAAAAATAGAGAGATTTGACACAGGTCTTGTAGAGGATTTTTTTACAGCTGTTGTAAACAACGGATCGATAAATCTTCATATAAACAAAAATGCAGGCTTGAACTCACACCACATCCTTGAAGCTGTTTTTAAGGCTTTCGGGATCGCATTAAAAAATGCTACAAGAATAGGAAATAATGGGACGATACCGTCTACAAAAGGTGTCATCTGACCAGTTTTTCCCAGCTAAATATATACTGAAAGATCCAAATTAAGGAAATACTGATGTATATTGCAATAGTCAATTATAATATGGGTAATATAAAAAGCGTTGAAAATGCTTTTAAAAATATCGGTTCCAAAATCGTGGTAACTGGTGACCCTAAAATGCTTGATGGAGCCAGTGCAGTTGTGCTTCCGGGGGTTGGTGCATTCAGGGATGCAATAAAGAATCTGAAAGAATTGCACCTGTATAATAAGATTTCCGAAGTAATTGCAAAGGGAATACCATTTTTGGGGATCTGTATAGGGTTACAGGTCCTTTTTGAATACGGTATGGAAGGTGGAAAAAACAGTGGACTTGGTATATTTAAGGGTACTGTAGAGAAGATCCCGCCTGGTGTAAAAATACCACATATGGGTTGGAACAGAATAGATATCTTAAATAAAAAAAGTAGGATTTTTGAATCTATCGACGATAAAGAAAGTTTTTATTTTGTGCATTCATACCATGTAGTTCCCCAGGACAAAGAAATAATCAGCAGCACAACGGAATATGGAGTGGATATTGTGTCAAGCATAGAGTGTAAAAATATTTTTGGGCTGCAGTTTCATCCTGAAAAGAGCAGCAATAAAGGATTAAAAATTATAAAGAATTTTTCAAAGTTATGTTTGTGATCCCTGCAATTGACCTGGTTGAAGGAGCATGTGTAAGATTGACCAGGGGTAGCTTTAATAAAAAAAAGGAATACTCGAGCGATCCTGTCGCTATAGCTAAAACATGGCAAAAAGAGGGTGCAGAAATGCTCCACATAATAGACCTTGATGGGGCACGTGCAGGCAGACCTGAGAACCTGAAAATAGCTTCGGAAATAAAACGACAGACAGGTTTAAAAATACAGTTTGGCGGAGGTGTAAGAAAATCTGCTGATATAAAAAAGGTCCTGGATACCGGTATCGACAGGGTCATAATAGGCACCAGTGCTTTTGAAAATAAAGAGTTTTTATTTTCAGCACTGGATGATTTTAAGAAAAGATGTCTTTTAAGTATTGACTTTGATTCAAATGGAGCTATCTTCAAAGACGGATGGCAAACAGATACTGGATTAAATGTGTTTGATTTTCTTCCTGACTTAAAGGATTTTACTATGGATGAGGTAATCATAACTAATATTTCAAGGGATGGTACACTTGAAGGAGTGGATATAGGACTTCTGGATAAAGTGCTGGATATCTCTCCCTTCCGGCTTATCGTAGCAGGAGGAGTCTCAAGGATCGAGGATATCTTCAAGCTAAAAGGAATGGAAGCAAAAGGAGTTGCGGGGGTCATAATAGGGAAGGCTCTTTATGAGGGCACCATAGAACTTCAAGAAGCTATCCGGATAGCAGGAGTAAAATAGATGATCTCAAAAAGAATAATACCTTGTCTTGATGTCAATAGGGGCAGGGTGGTAAAGGGTATAAGTTTTTTGGACCTTAAAGATGCTGGGGACCCTGTGGAGCTTGCATCCTTTTATGACAGGGAAGGTGCAGATGAAATAGTGTTTCTGGACATAACTGCTTCGCACGAGCGGCGAAAGACGGTCATAGAGCTGGCAAGCAGGACCTCAGAGAAAGTATTCATTCCTTATACTATAGGCGGTGGCATAAACACTATTGATGGGATCAGGGAAGTACTCAGAAAAGGAGCAGATAAAATATCGATAAATACTGCAGCAGTAGAAAACAGTGACCTGGTAAGGACCTCTTCTAAAGTTTTTGGAAGCCAGTGTATAGTGGTCGCTATAGACGCAAAATATAAAAGGCAGAACCACTGGGAGGTCTATACCCATGGAGGCAGGATCCCTACTGGTATAGACGCTGTAAAATGGGCCTCGAAAGTTGAAAAACTTGGTGCGGGTGAAATATTGCTGACAAGCATGGACAGAGATGGGACAAAAGACGGTTACGACATAGGCCTTACAAAAGCAGTTGTGGATGTGGTAAATATTCCAGTCATTGCATCAGGCGGAGCAGGGACTCTAGAGCATTTGAGGGATGTTTTTGTTGAGGCTGATGCAGATGCGGCGCTGGTCGCATCTATTTTCCACTACGGGACTTACAGTATAAGGCAGGCTAAAGAATATTTACATGCGCAATCCATAGAAATTAGGCTATAATATAAAGGTTGTTTTCTTGTTAGTGAGGTTATTTATGGAAGAAAAAAAGAAAATTGTCGATCTAAATAAAAGCGGTCTTATTCCAGCCATAATACAGGATTTTGCAACAAATGAGGTACTGATGCTGGCTTATATGAGCAGTGAATCACTCCAAAAAACTATGGAGACAAAAACTACATGGTTCTGGAGCAGAAGCAGGCAAAGACTTTGGAACAAGGGCGAGACTTCCGGGAATGTACAGGAGGTCAAAGAGATAAGATATGATTGTGACAGCGATACACTCCTTATAAAAGTACAGCAGATCGGAAATGCCTGCCATACTGGTAAAAAAAGCTGTTTTTTTAGTGAGATCCCTTTGGATGTAAAAAAAGGGGGAAAAGAAATTGGTAACCTTCAATTTAAAAGAGGCATGATACTCCCCCAAGATATCCTTGATGATCTCTACTCAGTCATCAAAGAAAGAATAAAAGAAAAGAATGAAGAATCATATACTTATTCCCTGCACAAAAAAGGCATCGGGGAGATATTAAAAAAGGTTGGAGAAGAAAGTATTGAAGTCCTTCTTGCTTCCAAAAATGAATCCAGGCAAAGGGTCATATATGAGATAGCTGACCTCCTTTACCATCTTCTGGTACTGATGGTCGAGGAGAAGATAAAACTGGAAGATATCTATGAAGAACTAAGATCAAGAAGGAAATGAGAAGTAGCATAAAAGGAATTGGCATGAATAAAAAAATTAAAAAAATAGCTGTTATAACCAGTGGTGGGGATGCCAGCGGTATGAATGCAGCAATAAGGGCAGTTACAAGATATGCTACTTATAAATCCCTGGAAGTTGTAGGGTTTTATGAGGGTTTTAAAGGCCTGATACAGAATGATTTTATAAATCTGGACCTGAATAAAGTCAGCGGAATAATAGACAGGGGAGGTACATTTCTTTATTCTGCTAGGTCCGAAGAGTTTAAGACAGAAGCAGGCATGCAGAAAGCGATAACAAATTTAAAAGGACACACGATCGATGGATTGATAGTCATAGGAGGAGATGGTTCTTTCAGAGGGGCACACGATCTACATGAAAGAGGAGTATCTGTGGTCGGCATACCTGCGACCATAGATAATGATATTGCCGGTACAGATTTCAGCATAGGGTTCGACACTGCATTGAACGTTATTATAGACCTGGTTTCTAAGATAAGAGACACTGCATCGTCACACGACAGGCTTTTTGTCATTGAAGTGATGGGAAGGGATTCAGGGATTATAGCAATAAATGCAGGACTCGCATGCGCCGCTGATTACATTTTGATACCTGAGGTAAAGATTGATCTCGCTAAAGTCGCAAATAATATCAGAAACCACAGAGAAGGGAAAAGGCACACATTGATCATCGTTGCGGAAGGTGCAGCAAAAGCAAGTGACGTAGCTTCTTCGATCAAACTACTTGTCGGACACGAGGTCCGAGTATCAGTGCTGGGGCACATTCAAAGAGGAGGTGCACCTTCAGCGCTGGACAGGCTTCTGGCTGCTGAATTTGGGAAGAAAGCAGTCGATCTTTTGATAAACGAAAAAAGCGACTGTATGGCTTCAATAACAGGGAAAAAAATCAATTCTACTTCTATTGAATATGCCATCAGTCATAAGAAGGGAATAAATAAAGAACTGTATGAGCTTGCACATATACTTTCAAAATAAATTTGGTGCCGAAGGTCGGGGTCGAACCGACACGGACCTTTCGGCCCACTGGATTTTGAGTCCAGCGCGTCTGCCAATTCCGCCACTCCGGCACATTTGAAATAATACAATTAATCTTTTCTATTATCAATATTTCAGAACAGAAACAAATGTCAAAGAGAAAAGCAATATTAATAGATTCAAACAATCTGGCATACAGAGCTTTTTATGCCCTGCCTGCTACCATAGCTGCTTCTACTGGAATAATCACTAATGCTGTTTATGGTTTCACAAGTATGCTGCTGAAGCTCCTTGAGGACCAGGCCCCGGATATGATGATATGTGCATTTGACAGCAGGGGCCCCACATTTAGGCATGAGATTTTTAAGGATTATAAACTGACCAGAAAAAAGATGCCGGAAGAGCTTATCGCACAAATGCCCTTGATAAAGGAAGTACTTTATGCATTTGGGATACCATTTGTAGAAATAGAAAAGTATGAAGCGGATGATATCATAGCAACGCTGGTCAAAAAAATAGAAAAAGATTTTGACGAGGTAATCATCGTTTCCGGGGATAAAGATATCCTCCAGCTGATATCAGAAAAAGTCAAGGTCATGGCCAATAAAAAAGGAATCACAGATACTGTCTTATTTGACAGGGACAATGTTTCAGAGAAGTTCGGGATTCCCGAGACTATGATAAGGGACTATCTGGCGCTTACAGGGGACACTTCAGATAATATTCCGGGGGTTCCTGGTATAGGGCCAAAAACTGCGAGGGAACTTTTAACAAGTTACGGGAGTATCGATAAGATATATGAAAATATAGATAAAATAAAAAGCGAAAAATTAAGGGACCTTTTGATCAGGAACAAAAATATTGTTGAGAAGAGCAGAATACTTACCAGATTGGATGACAATCTTGAAATAAAAAGTGATCTTCTTTCATCAGAACTAAGAAATGAGATCGATATTGGTAAGATAGAGCATGTTTTTGAAACACTGGAATTCAGTACTTTTAAGAAAAGATTGAAAAACCTTGAAACAAAATATTCCGGACTGAAGAATACCGCAAACACTATAAATATGCCAGAGAACTCTAATGGGTCTAAAGAAGGAAAACGCACAGTAAAAAAGAAATTATATATAAATACTGTAAGTTCACCAAAACTGGTAGGCAGGGATAATGATAAACTCTTTTTATCGGTTATCGAAACCGGCAGTGATAAGAAATCACTTGAAAAGTCCGGTAAAACACTCCTTCTAATCATGGACCAGGAAGAGGTTTTTTTTATTTATGATACTTTATTCTTAAGTGACGGGAAAACCAGTGCCGGGATAACCGGATTGTTGCAGGATAAAAATATTATCAAGTCCGGTTTTGATTTTAAATACATTTATAAGGCCCTAAGAAATGATGGTATATTCATATCCGGGAGTCTCATAGATTACAAGCTACTGTATCTTATAAGTGACCCCGTAAAATCTGATATTTCAACTCCTGCATTGCTGGAATATGTCCGTAACAGAATCGATACAGGTGTAGTGGCTACAGATGTCGAACTTGAAATAGAAGGAAGTTTTGGAAAAGATACTGGCCAGATAGAAACAGAAAAGCTTTTAAAGGACCAGATGCGGTTTGATTTTGAAGAAAAGAGAAACTCTTTACGATCGGCCAGAAGCGGAAAAGTAATCAGCGGCCAGCCTGAGCCTGAAATATCCCGATCTGCCAATGAAACCCCTTCATCAATGGACTCTGATGCTTTACTTGAAGTGATAAGGCCACATATTCTGGAAATGCTCCAGTATGCACAGGCTGATATTTTTCTTATGAAACAATTGCTTGATGAAAAAATGGAAAAACTATACCTGGAAGTTGAAGAACCTTTGATCAGTGTTCTTGCAGAAATGGAGCACAACGGCGTAAATATTGACAGAGGTTACCTGAGTGAATTAATAGGGCAGTATGACAAAAGCATAGAAGGACTGACCCACCAGATATATAAACTCTGTGGATCAGAGTTTAATATAAATTCTACACAGCAACTTGCAATAATACTTTATGAAAAACTTAATCTGCCAATTACCAAAAAAACAAAAACAGGTTTTTCAACGGATGCCGGTTCTCTTTATACTATTCGTGATAAACACCCTGTGATCGAAAAGATCCTTGAATATAGAGAAAAGGTGAAATTAAAAAATACTTATATAGACGTCCTTCCAAACCTGATATCAGAAAGGGATAAGAGGGTACACACTACTTATAATCAACTTGGCACTACAACCGGCAGGATAAGCTCGAATAATCCCAATCTGCAGAACATACCAGTGAGATCAGAGCTGGGAAGGCAGATAAGGAGAGCCTTTATTCCTGGAACCAGTTATGATCTTTTACTGTCTGCTGATTACTCCCAGATCGAGTTGAGGGTTCTGGCCCATCTTTCTGAAGATCCGGACCTTATAGAAACATTTAATTCCGGGCAGGACATACACACAAGGACGGCTTCAGAAATCTTTAATGTTTCTTATGATTCGGTTGACGATAATTTACGAAGGAGGGCAAAAGCAATTAATTTTGGCATACTTTATGGAATGACAGAATTTGGCCTCAAAAACAGACTGGCAATATCTGAGGAGGAAGCCAGGGAATATATTAAATTATATTTTGCCAGATATCCAGGGATAAAAATATATTTGAACAGACTTATCAAACAAGCTTATGGGACAGGCTATGCCACAACGATGTTTGGCAGGAAAAGATATATCAAAGAGCTTTCAAGCCCAAATGCCAATATCAGGAGTTTTGGGGAAAGGCTTGCGGTCAATACACCCATTCAGGGAAGTGCTGCAGATATTATGAAGATTGCCACTGTCAGGCTTTATGATAATATTAAAACCGCAGGAATAGATTCTAACATAATCCTGCATGTCCATGATGAGATTGTACTTGAAATAAAGAAAGATGATTCAGAACCACTTAAAATAATAGTAATAGATTCGATGGAAAATTGTGTTGATATTAAAGCCGGGCTTAAAGTAGATATCAAATTATCAAAAGACTGGTTTTTTTAAAAATATTTATAATTAAATCTTTCAAAAAAAATATTTATAAAATTATTTGAAATATTGATAAAAAGAAAATTACATGTTATTCTTTTCTGCGTTTTGATGCTAAAAAATGGAGGGTGATTTATTAAATAATGGCAAAAAATAGTAATTTTAACAAACTAACTGACGAAAACTACATGATAGAGAATGATAATGGTGACCTTGTACCAAATTATGATGTGACTATAATAAGTTTCAATGAAGGTGATATCCTAAAGGGAAAAGTAGTAAAAATAGACAAAGACGAAGTCCTGATAGATATCGGTTACAAATCAGAAGGGGTCATCCCGATGGCAGAACTTTCTATTAGGAATAATGTGAAACCCAATGAGATGCTATCGATAGAAGATGAGATAGATATAATGGTCCTTCAGAAAGAGGATCAGGATGGCAGACTGATTTTATCAAAAAAAAGAGCAGAAGTTGAAAGAAGTTTCGACCGGGTCGAAGAAATATACAGAAACAATGAAACGGTTGAGGGTGAAGTAATAGAATGTGTTAAAGGTGGTCTGATACTCGATATAGGCCTGAGGGGCTTCCTGCCTGCATCTTTAATAGACGTCAGAAAGACCAGGGAACTTGAATCATACATAGGTGAAAAGTGCCTTTGCAAGGTGATAGAAGTTGATAGAAACAGAAATAATGTAGTGCTTTCCAGGAAAGCCATAATTGAAACCGAACGAAAAGAACAGAGAAAAGCTGCACTGGATAATATTGAAATAGGCCAGATCAAAAAAGGTGTGATAACCAGTATTGCTGATTTCGGTGCTTTTGTTGATATAGAAGGTATTGATGGGCTTATTCATATTTCAGAACTATCATGGAATCATGTAAAGCATCCTTCAGAAGTAGTTAAAGTAAATGATGAAGTTAGTGTTGAAGTACTCGATATTGATCCTGAGAAGCAAAGACTTTCACTGGGATTAAAACAAACCCAGAAAGATCCCTGGTTGGAAAAGATCAAAAAATACAAAGCAAATGATGTAGTAACCGGAAAGGTCACAAGGATCGTTAAATTTGGCCTTTTTGTCCAGATCGAACCTGAAATGGAAGGTCTCGTACACATATCCGAACTTTCAATAGACCCGGTGAAGCGGCCAAGCGATATCGGTAAGATCGGTGACGAACTTGATGTCAGGATCATCGATATAGATTTTGATAAAAGAAGGATGGCTTTCAGCGTAAGGCTGGTAGAAAATCCTGAACTTAGTGAAGAAGATAAAGAAAAACCTGCAGATCAGAAGACTTCAAAGCCAACAAAGGATGAGAGCGGAGAGAAGGTCTCTAAAGCAGATAAATCAGGAGAAGAAGAGAAACCTCAAGAGGAAGAAAAATCACAAGAAAAAGCAGACACTGAAGCTTCAACTGAAATGGAGAAAACTGAAACCGGAGATGTAAAGGAACAGGAAAAATCAGTAGTTTCTTCAGAGGAAAAGGATGAAGAAAAAACAGAGACTTCTGCCAAGAAAGAGGATATTGAAAAAGCTTCCGGGCCAGATGAAGAACCAGCTGAAATAGCTCCTGACGAAAAAAAAGAAACAATAAAGAAACTACTTGAAGAGATGAAGCACGAAGCAAACCTCGATTGATCTTTAGTTTCAAGAAGTCTTCAGTGCTTATAAATAATCCTTTCTATATCAAATATTTTGGTATTATTCTTCTTTATATCAATATTACTAAGGTACTTCAAAGCATTAAACACTTGTTGATTGGCGGTACTAAATGGTGATAGGAGTAGTCGGTAAAATATCATCTGGAAAAACAACCGTATGCCATTTCATCAAAGAGTCGGTAAATGATTCTATTATCATTGATGTTGACAGAGTTGCGAAAGACATATACAAAGAAAATCCAGATATAATCAAAGATCTGATTTCTTTATTTGGTGCCCCGGTATGCAGGGCAGACGGCACTTTAGACTTCAGCGCACTGGCGCTAAAAGTCTTTTCCTCAAAAAAGGACCTGGAAAAAATCAATCAGCTTATGTTTCCATTAATAAATAAAAAGGCAAGCACTCTTATCAGTAAGCACAAAAAAGATAAGAATATAATAATAGATGCAGCTGTTCTTTTTGGCTCCGGGATCTATAAACTATGTGATTTTATTATTTGGGTAAGGGCAGACAGAAAGATGAGGGTCGATCTATTTAGAGCAAGATGTGAACTTGATTTAAGTGAGATAAAGACAAGAATTGACGGCCAATTTATAGAGATAAAAAGAAATAGGGTAGATTTTATTATCAATAATAATAAAGAAATAAAAGATCTGGAGAACAAGGTAAAAAGAATAGTGGAAAAGATAAAGACAAATGAGTCCGGTTTATAATAATGAATTTAAAATAGTCTCAAATTACAGACCACAGGGTGATCAGGGCGATGCGATCAGAGGGCTTGTAGAAGGTGTAAAAAAAGATATCAAGTTTCAAACATTGCTTGGTGTCACTGGCTCCGGGAAAACCTATACCATGGCAAATGTCCTGGAGAGTATCCAGTTGCCTACTCTTGTGCTGGCACCCAATAAGACTTTGGCTGCACAGCTATGTAATGAGTTCAAGGAGTTTTTCCCCGAGAACGCTGTAGAATATTTTGTAAGCTATTATGATTATTACCAGCCTGAAGCATATATTCCAAGCAAAGACATGTATATCGAAAAAGATACATCCATCAATGAAGAGATAGAAAAATTAAGGTTATCGACCACGAATTCACTTTTCATGCGAAATGACATTATTGTAGTTGCAAGTGTCTCCTGTATATACAATCTTGGTTCTCCTGTAGAGTATGAAAGACAAAGGATATTCATAAAAAAAAATGAGGAATATCAAAGAGAACAGCTTATTAAGAATCTGGTCAATATTAAATATGAAAGAAATGATTACGAGTTCAGGCAGGGAAATTTCAGGGTAAGGGGAGATAATTTTGAAATATATCCGGCCTACCAGGACAGAGCATTAAGAATACAGTTTTTTGGAGATGAAGTAGAAAGAATAATAGAGTTTAATCCTGTTTCGGGTGAGATCTTTGCTGATCTGGAAATGGTCATAATATCACCTGCGACTCATTTTCTTGCCACTGAAGAATGGGTCGACAGGGCACTGGAGACAATAGAAGATGAATTAAAAGAAAGGATGACCTTCTTCAACAAGAGTGGCAAACTTCTTGAGGCACAGAGGCTGGAATCAAGGACAAGATATGATATGGAGATGATAGCAGAACTCGGATTTTGTGGCGGTATTGAAAATTATTCCCGGCATATTCTTGGAAAAAAGCCGGGTGAGACACCTAATACACTCATAGATTTTTTCCCGGAAGATTTTCTCACAATAATCGATGAATCACATATATCGGTACCCCAGATAAGGGGTATGTACGAAGGAGACAAGTCAAGAAAACAGACACTTGTGGATTATGGATTCAGGCTGCCCTCTGCGCTTGACAACAGGCCACTTCGTTTTGATGAATTTCTGCAGAAAGTAAAAAAAATCATTTTTACATCTGCTACACCTGGGCCATTTGAAAGAAAGATAAGCATGCAGGTAGTCGAACAGATAATAAGGCCGACAGGTCTTGTAGATCCAGAAGTAAGTATCAGGCCCACAAAAGGCCAGATAGAAGACCTTATGTCAGAAATAAAGAAGAGAGTTGCAAAAAATGAAAGGGTTTTGATCACCACGCTGACAAAAAAGATGGCAGAAGACCTTGCGGATTATTTTGCTGGAAAAAATATAAGGGTAAGATACCTTCATTCAACTATTGACACCATAGAGCGTATTGAGATACTCAGGGACCTGAGGTCAGGAGAATTTGATGTCCTTGTGGGCATAAATCTTCTGCGTGAAGGGCTTGATCTTCCGGAAGTATCGCTGGTCGCTATTTTGGATGCTGACAAGGAAGGTTTCCTGAGATCAGAGATCTCACTTATCCAGACAATAGGAAGAGCCTCAAGAAATATAAATGGTATGGTAATAATGTATGCCGATAATATAACAAAATCCATGAGGAATGCAGTGGATGAAACTGACAGGAGAAGAAAACTCCAGGTGGAATATAATGAGAAAAATAATATAATACCCAGGACCATAAACAAAAGTATAAGTGATATACTTTATGCACCGGAATAAAATCAAAGAAGGAATTAAGAAAGGAACATGTTGTAAGTGAAAAAAGGGATGTCTTTTCTGAGAGAAAACTACTGGATATGGATCTATCCGGAATCAACGGCATAATAAGCGGTCTTGAAGAGGAGATGAACCTTGCAGCAAAAGAATTGAATTTTGAAAAAGCTGCTGTCATAAGGGATGAAATAAAAAAGATAAAAAAATTGGTAAACATTTAAAATAAACTCCAGAACATGAAAACAGAAATAATAATAAAAGGCGCAAGAGAGCATAATCTTAAGAACATCAACCTGACGATACCCCGGGACAGATTTATTGTTTTTACAGGTGTAAGCGGTTCAGGCAAGTCTTCCCTTGCTTTTGATACGATATATGCCGAAGGGCAGAGGCGATATGTAGAATCCCTCTCATCTTATGCAAGACAGTTTCTTGGACAGATGGACAAGCCTGATGTCGACCTTATAGAAGGATCTGTCACCGGCAGTTTCTATAAACCAGAAAGGTGTCTCAAAGAATCCGAGGTCCACCGTGGGCACGATAACCGAGATATATGATTATCTAAGGGTCCTCTTTGCAAGGATAGGAACACCATATTGCTATATTTGCGGAAAAAAGATAACAAGACAGACTGTAGACCAGATAGTCGACAAGATAATGGAAATGCCGGAGGGTACAACGTTCCAGGTACTTTCACCGGTAATAAGGGGGAGAAAGGGTGAATACCATAAAATCATCGAATCAATAAAAAAAGATGGTTATATGCGAATAAAAGTGGACGGACAGATACATGATATTTCTGAAACTGTTGATCTAAACCTTGATAAAAATAAAAAGCATGATATAGAAATAGTCATAGACAGATTAAAATTAAAACCGGATATAAAAAAAAGACTATCCGAAGATATAGAGATATCGCTTACGGAAAGCAATGGCATAGTCCATATCGAACTTCTGGACAGTAAAGAGATACTGACTTTTTCAGAAAATTTTACCTGTGTTGATTGCGGCATAAGTTTTGAAGAGATATCACCAAGGATGTTTTCTTTTAACAGTCCCTTTCGGGGCCTGCCGCACCTGCGGCGGGCTTGGTGTAAAAAGGGAAGTAGATCCGTCCCTGATAGTCGAATACCCTGAACTTTCAATAAACGAAGGAGCCATTCCTTTTTTTAATATGTCTTATTCCAATTATTATTCCCAGCTTGTAAGAAGCCTTGCCGAGCAGTATAGTTTTGATCTTGATATACCCTATAACGAGCTTGAAGAGGTGCAAAGAAACTTATCCTTTATGGAACCGATGGTGAAAGGATAAGAGTAAAATACAGAAACCATAAAGGGGAACTCCGGTTCTACTATCTTAAATTTGAAGGACTTGCCAATAATCTAAGCAGAAGATATCTTGAAACAGAATCTGAAGAACAAAGGACAAAAATTGAAAGAATGGTCAGTGAAATACCCTGCAGAAGCTGTGGAGGTAAAAGATTAAGACCTGAAAGCCTGGCTGTAAAGATCAATGACATATCAATATCTGATTTTTGTGAGAAGACCATAGAAGAATCTATAGGGTGGCTTGAATCGGTAAGATTAAGTGACAGAGAGATGATGATAGGAGAAAGGCTGATAAAAGAAATAATTGAAAGACTGAACTTTCTAAAAGATGTTGGTTTGAATTACCTCACCCTGGACAGGAAATCAGGGACCCTTTCGGGTGGTGAATCACAGAGGATAAGGCTCGCTACTCAGATAGGTTCAGGGCTGGTAGGTGTCCTGTACATACTTGATGAACCAAGCATAGGACTGCATCAGCGTGATAATAATAAGCTGATAAATGCATTAAAAAGACTTAGGGACCTTGGCAATACAATAGTAGTAATAGAACATGATGAGGAGACCATGAGATCAGCTGACTGGATAGTAGATATAGGGCCCGGAGCAGGTATCCATGGCGGGGAGATAGTATTCAGTGGAAAAATAAAAGATATAGCAAATTGTGAAGAATCTATAACAGGAAGATATCTCTCAGGAAAGGATTCAATTCCTGTGCCTTTAATCCGGAGGAAGGGAAACGGTAAAATTTTAACTATAAAGGGAGCAAAGCAGCATAATCTCAAGAATATTGATGTGGAAATACCCCTTGGAGAGTTTGTCTCGGTGACCGGTGTTTCTGGGTCAGGAAAGAGCACTTTAGTAAATGAGATAATTTTTCCCGCACTATCAAGCAAACTGATGAGGTCAAATGAAAAAGCTGGAAAGCATGATGATATACTGGGCCATGAAAATCTTGATAAAGTCATTGTCATCGACCAGTCTCCTATAGGGCGGACTCCAAGGTCAAATCCTGCGACTTATACAGGAGTTTTTACGTATATAAGAGAATTATTTTCACAGACTCTGGAAGCAAAGATGAGAGGTTATAAACCGGGGAGGTTTTCATTTAATGTAAAAGGTGGCCGATGCGAAGCTTGCTCAGGTGACGGAGAGATAAAAATAGAAATGCATTTTTTGCCAGATATTTATGTACCATGCGAGGTCTGCAAAGGAAAAAGGTATAACCGTGAGACTCTTGAAATAAAGTACAAGGATAGGAATATTGCTGAAGTCCTTGACATGACTGTAGAAGAAGGACTGGAATTTTTTAAGAATATACCAAGGATAAGAAATAAAATGGCCCTGTTAAATGAAGTCGGACTTGGATATATAAAATTGGGGCAATCTTCAACTACGCTGTCCGGGGGAGAAGCACAGAGGGTAAAACTTTCATCAGAACTGTCCAAAAGAAGTACAGGAAATACACTCTATCTTCTTGATGAGCCGACCACAGGTCTGCATTTCGATGATATAAAAAAACTTTTAAAAATACTGAACAGGTTAGTCGATGCAGGGAACACGGTCCTGGTAATAGAACACAATCTAGAGATGATCAAGTCTGCCGATCATATAATTGATCTTGGACCAGAAGGAGGTGAGAGGGGAGGCAGGATAGTCGCAACCGGGACACCTGAAAGTATATCTGAAGACAGCACTTCTTTTACGGGCATCTTTTTAAAAAAAGCCTTTTCAGGCAGTCTTCTTTCTCAAAATGCAGGTCCACAGACCTAAATCAATATGAATAATAATATTGAAAGTACACTTAATATACTCCCAAAAAAACCTGGAGTATATATATTTAAAGACTCAAAGGGCAGGATCATATATGTTGGAAAAGCTAAAAGCCTCCTTGACAGGGTAAAAAGTTATTTTATCCCGGCTGAGTCCATCGGCTATGTAAATCATCCCATTTCTTTTTTTAAAAACAGGATAACGTCAATAGATTTTATCCAGACAGATAATGAAATAGAGGCGCTCATACTTGAAAGTAACCTCATCAAACAAAACCGTCCAAAGTACAACGTTTTCTTAAAGGACGATAAATCCTATCCATACGTCGCCGTAACTGAGGAGCAGTTTCCGAGAGTATTTATGACAAGGAACAGGAATTTCAAAGACGTAAAGTATTTTGGCCCCTATACAAATGTAAAAGCAATAAGGGATATGCTTGATACACTCCAAAAAGCATTTCAAATAAGGGACTGTAAAAAAGCGAAACCAGGCAAGGTAAGAAATACTGAGTGCTTAAATTTTCACATAGGATTATGCTCGGCTCCATGTACTGGAAAGATAATGGAACAGGAGTATAAAAAAAATATAGATTACATAACTCTTTTTTTAAAAGGTAGGGATAATTCGATCATTGCCGGATTAAAAAAGGAGATGCTCCTGCATTCAGAAAAAAAAGAATTTGAGGAAGCTGCAAAAATCAGAGAACGTATCGATGCAGTAAAAAGCATTTTTTCAGATCAAAAGATATTTTTAAAAGGGCGAAAGATCGTGGGATATATTATCTGTCGTTTAAGGATGAAAAGGCACAGATGGCTTCGGTAAGTGTTTATAGCTATAAAGACAGTGAACTGGCAGCTATAAGTAATTTTATAATAGTCAATGTACAGATCCTGAGTGAGCAGGAGATAATATCAGGTTTTATAAAAAATTATTATTCTGAGATCGATAATATGCCGTCAACAGTCTATGTCCCTGATGTAATAGATGATCTTGAAGCAATATCTTTATGGCTTTCAAACCTGAAAGAAAAAAAGATAAATATACGAATACCAAAGAAGGGTGAAAAAAAAGAGATCATTAAAATGGCTACCAGCAATGCCAGGCTTTATCTTGAAAAGAAAAAATTTGAAAAAAGTTCTGGGTATTCCAGGGTCTTTAAGGATCTTTTAAATCTAAAAGATATGCTGATATTAAAAAATATTCCTAACAGGATGGAGTGCTATGATATTTCTAATATTGGTTCCAGTTTTGCAGTAGGCTCTATGGTAGTTTTTGTAGACGGCGCTCCTCTTACAAGTAATTACAGGCAATTTAAGATAAAGACTGTTTCGGGCCAGGATGATATTTCAATGCTCTCAGAAGTATTAAATAGAAGATTAAGGTATCTTGAAAAAAATACTTTAGACATAGAAAACAGTTTCTATATAAGACCCGACATGATTATAATAGATGGTGGAAAAGCCCAGCTCAATGCAGCAAAAAGACTGCTGAAAAAGACCGGGATGAATGAAAATATAGATCTGATAAGCATTGCCAAAAAGGAGGAGAAAGTATACAGCGATAGATTTCCGGAGGGCCTTAAACTTGATATATCTGAAAATCATTCAAAAATAATATTAAGGATCAGGGATGAAGCCCACAGATTTGCAGTGACTTATCATAGAAAACTCAGGAGCAAAGGTATGACGGGGTCAATACTGGATGGCATCAGGGGTATTGGAGAGAAAAAAAAAGAATATATTCTTGACAGATTTCCTACTCTGGAAGACTTAAAAGCTTGCCGACTTGAAGATCTTTCAGGTATAAAAGGGATAAGTTACAAAGATGCTAAAAATATTTTTAATAATCTAAACAGATATTGATTAAAATTGCAGTTTTTATTAAAGTCATAGCAGGAAATAACTTTGAGAAAAATAATATAAAAACTTTAAATGTCTGAAATCAATAAAATAAAATTAATAATCGTCACTGGATTATCAGGTGCCGGAAAAACCGCAGCTCTCAAATATTTTGAAGATGCAGGATATTATTGTGTGGATAACCTTCCTGCAAGCCTGCTTATAAACCTGATAGATTTTTTTAAAAAACAACACAATAAAATCAGTAAAGTGGCAGTAGCCATAGACCTCAGAAGCGGGTTTCTATTTGATGAGATATTCAAGACTCTGGAAAACATGGAAAAACAGAGTATCAATTATAAGGTCCTGTTTCTTGAATCATCAAAGGGAGCCCTTATGAAAAGGTTTTCTTTGACCAGGCGAAAACATCCCCTTGTAGAGAATGGTGATATTGCTTCAGGGATAGAAAAAGAGATCGAGAAACTTTATTCTCTTAGAGAAAAAGCTGATTTTATCATTGATACTACTGCTCTTACTCCCAAAGAACTTAAAATAGAGATAGCTGAAAATCTTATGACCAGTGTTGAAAAAAGCAGCCTTTTCCAGATCACAGTTATTTCTTTTGGATACAAATACGGGATACCTCAGGAAAGCCTAGATATAGTCATGGATGTCAGGTTCCTTCCAAATCCATATTATATAGAAGAGCTTAAAGAACTGGACGGCTTAAATAAAAGTGTTAAAGATTATGTGATGGGTAGGGAAGAATCAAAAAAATTTTTGAGGATGTTTGAAAGAATGCTTGATTTCTTGATCCCGAATTATATCGAAGAAGGTAAAAGTTACCTTGGTCTTGGCATTGGTTGTACCGGTGGAAGGCATCGTTCAGTAGTTCTTGCAGAAAAGATCTACGATTATTTAAAGTTAAAGGGTTACTCCGTCAAGATATTTCACAAAGACATAAAAAAGACCACCGATCTGCTATAAAAAAATAAACAATCTTTTTTTTATGTACTTTATTATTTGATATAATTTTGTTAAAATGCTTCGATTTATTAAAATATAGGACAAATTTTTTTAAGATTAAATAGGAGGAGGAATAAAATGTCAATTAAGGTAGGTATCAATGGTTTTGGAAGGATCGGCAGGGTTTTTACGCGTGCCAAGCTTAAATATGATAAGGATAATGATATCGAAATAGCAGCTATTAATGATATTACTGATTCTAAAACGATGGCGTATCTTCTCAAATATGATTCTTCTTACAGGACACTTGAAGCAGATATAAAGGTTGAGGAAAGCTCTATGAGCATTGACGGAAAAAAGATCAAAATGACAAAAATCGCAGATCCTGCAGCATTACCGTGGAAAGAACTTGGGGTAGATGTGGTCATTGAATCAACCGGTATTTTTACAAAAAGAGAAGATGTCCAAAAACATCTTGACGCAGGAGCAAAAAAAGTAATTGTTTCTGCTCCCATGAAATCCGGTGGTGCTGATGCTACAATAGTCATGGGTGTAAATGATGATATATATGATAAGAATACCCATAATATATTGTCTAATGCTTCCTGTACCACTAATGCACTTGCACCGGTGTGTAAGGTACTGCAGGATAATTTTGGTATAATCGATGGTTTTATGACCACTATCCATTCCTATACAAACGACCAGAGAATATTGGATTATCCCCATAAAGACCTCAGGAGGGCAAGGGCAGCTGCGCTTTCCATTATACCCACTTCTACAGGAGCGGCATCCGCTATCGGTCTGGTCATACCAGAGCTCAAGGGCAAACTTGACGGTGTTGCTTTAAGAGTACCGACTCCTGTGGGCTCCATAGTCGATCTTGTTGTAAATCTTGCAAAGGATGTATCTGTTGAAGAGATAAATGCAACTTTTAAAACTGCTTCAGCATCATCAGGACTAAAAGGAATATTGCAGTATTGTGAAGACCCTATAGTATCGGCAGATATAATAGGCAATAACCACTCTTCGATATTCGATTCCCTTCTTACAATGAAATTGGAAAAACTTATAAAAGTATTCTCATGGTATGATAATGAGTGGGGATATTCAACAAGACTTGTTGATCTTATCAGATTCATAATGAAATAAATTTTTAAATACTTTTTTTATTTTTAAGTATAAAAGTTTTACTATTATATTAACCGGGGTGGAAGTGCCCCGGTTAATAAATAAAGCTTATTTTGTATTGTTTTTAATCTTTTCACTTCTTAATAAATATGCAAGATCAATACAAACATGGAGGTCTTAAAATGTTTGCTAAAAAGACAATCGAGGATATCGATGTAATTGATAAAAAAGTAATAGTCCGGGTAGACTACAATGTACCACTGGATACTGAGGGAAATGTCACGGATAATACAAGGATAAAGCTGTCTCTTCCAACCATAGAGTTTCTTATTAAAAAAAATGCAAAAATTATACTGATGTCCCACCTCGGCAGGCCAAAAGGAGAGGTAGAAGAAAAATACAGGCTCACTCCAGCTGCCAACGAGCTAGAGAAATTAATAAATAAACCTGTAAAGAAATTTAATGATATTTTCTCTCCTGAAATAGTTGATTATATAAATAAAGAAATGAAACCGGGCGATATTGTAATGCTTGAAAACTTGAGGTTCAACCCAGGCGAAAAAAAGAATGACATGGGATTTGCAAGGGATCTTGCTTCACTTGCAGATATTTATGTAGACGATGCATTTGGTGCTGCTCACCGGGCACATGCCTCCATAGACGGGATAACAAAGTATTTACCAGCTGTTGCTGGTTTTTTAATGAAAAGGGAAATAGAAGCTATGGGCTCACTTCTTGAGGAGCCAGAGAGACCATTTATTGCTGTTCTTGGTGGCAGTAAGATATCGGATAAGATACTTGTGATAAAAAATTTATTAAACATTGTTGATTCCTTGATACTGGGTGGAGGGATGACATACACTTTTTTAAAAGCCCAGGGTCTTGAGATAGGAAATTCAATCTGTGAAGACGACCAGCTTCAATATGCACTTGAAATGATAGAACTTGCAAAAAAGAATGGTGTCAGATTGCTGCTTCCTGTAGATATTACAATAGCTCCGGAATTTTCTGAAGATGCAGAGCGCAAAAATGTATCTATAAAAGAAATACCCACGGGGTGGGAAGGGATGGGTATCGGCACCGAGACTGCAAAGATATATTCTGATGAAATATCAAAAGCAAAAACAATATTCTGGAATGGACCGATGGGAGTTTTTGAATTTGAAAGATTTTCAGAAGGAACAAAAAAAATTGCAGAGGCAATAGCAAACAGCAGTGCAGTTACTGTAGCAGGTGGCGGTGATACACTGGCGGCCATTAAGAAATACGGGTTGAATGATAAATTTTCACATGTTTCCAGCGGTGGTGGAGCTTCAATGGAATTTCTGGAAGGCAAGATGCTACCTGGTCTTGCAGCCCTTTTAGATAAATAATAATTTATAAAATAATATTTTTATGTACCGGGAGATTTAAAATGAGAAGACCTTTTATCGCAGGAAACTGGAAAATGAATATGACACATATTGAGGCTATTCAATTTGTTCAGGACCTTGGGTATGAATTAGGCGGCGGAAACAGGAAGAACGATTGTGAGATTTCTATTTGCCCACCCTTTACTGCTCTCAGAAGTATTAAGAATATTATTGACTCAGATAAACTTGATTTTCTTATGGGTGCACAAAATATGCACTGGGAAGAAAGTGGAGCGTATACTGGTGAGATATCTCCTCAAATGCTCGTAACCCTGGGGGTTGATTATGTAATAACAGGGCACAGCGAACGGAGGGAATACTTTGCGGATACAAATGATACTGTCAATAAAAAAGTCATCTCTGCATTTAAGAACGGGTTAAAACCTATAATGTGTATAGGGGAAATACTTGAGATAAGAGAATCCGGAAAGGCACAGGAATTTGTGCTTTCACAGCTGACAGAATGTTTAAAAGATGTAGAGCCAAAGAATATAACGGATCTGACTATAGCATATGAGCCGATCTGGGCAATCGGTACGGGCAAGACTGCTACTTCAGAGGATGCAAACAATATGTGCTCCGCGATAAGAGACCAGATAAAAACTCTTTATAATCAGCAATTAGCAGATATGGTCAGGATCCAGTATGGAGGCAGCGTTAAACCATCAAATATTACAGAATTGATGAGTATGTCGGACATTGACGGTGCACTCGTTGGTGGTGCCAGCTTAAACGTCAAGGATTTTGCTGCCATTATTAATTATTAATTCAAACTATGAAAAACCTTAAAATCAAAAAACCAGTCTGTCTGATAATACTTGATGGCTGGGGAATAAATCCAGAAAAAGAAGGCAATGCGATTGCGCTTGCCAGGACCCCCAATATGGATAGTTTTTATAAAGAATATCCTAACACACAGCTTAATTCTTCCGGTGAAGCAGTCGGTTTGCCAGAAGGACAGATGGGAAATTCTGAAGTCGGCCACTTAAATATCGGGGCAGGAAGAATTGTCTACCAGGATTTTACAAGGATAACTAAATCTATAAAAGATGGCGATTTCTTCACCAATAAAGTATTACTAAAAGCAATTCAGAAAGTCAAAAAAAATAATAAAAGCCTTCATCTTATGGGACTCGTGTCTGATGGTGGAGTCCACAGTCATATGGACCACCTCAAGGCATTGATAGAATTAGCAAAAATAAATGGTGTAAGTAATCTATATATACATGCTTTTCTTGATGGTAGAGATGTCCCTCCTCAAAGCGCACTTCCTTTTTTGGAGGAGCTGCAGGCCTTTTTAAAAGAAAAAAATATAGGAGAGATAGCTACAGTAAGCGGCAGGTATTACGCAATGGACAGGGACAACAGATGGGACAGGACTGAAAAAGCTTATGATGCCCTCGTGTACAGGAATGCAAGACATTCAATTCCTGTAAGGACCTTATAGAAAGTTCTTATTCTGAGGGTATTGATGATGAATTTGTCATCCCTAGCCTGGTCAATGTCAAAGATGAACATAAAGCAAAAATAAAGACTGGTGATTCTGTCATATTTTTTAATTTCAGGCCTGACAGGACAAGACAGCTTACAAAGGCTTTTATTTATAAGGAGTTTGATGAGTTTGACAGGGGAAAAACCCCGCCAGTTGTCTATTTTGTATGCATGACGCAATATGAAAAAGATTTTCCTGCTGAAGTCGCTTTTCCACCTGCTGTACTGAAAAACACCTTGGGGCAGGTACTGGCAAAAAATGGGTTAAAGCAGCTCAGGATAGCAGAAACAGAAAAGTATGCACATGTGACATTCTTTTTTAACGGGGGTATAGAAAAACCCAATCCCGGTGAAGACAGAATACTGATACCCTCACCGAATGTAACAACTTATAATAAAAAACCTGAGATGAGTGCCTATGGGGTCACGGAGAAAGTAATTGAGAAGATCGATGAAAGAAAATATGACGTCATAATAATTAATTTTGCAAATCCTGATATGGTCGGGCATACTGGTTTTATTGAAGCTGCTATAAAAGCTATTGAAACAGTTGACGAATGTGTCGGCAGGATAATAGAAGCAATAAATGCTGCAGGAGGTATCGGGATAATAACTGCTGATCATGGTAATGCTGAGGAGATGGTAAACAATAAAATGGCTTGCCCGATGACTGCGCATTCTACATTCCGGGTGCCTTTTATAGTATGTTCTAATGACATTAAAGAGTTAAGATGTGAAAGTCACCAAGGTTCTGATAAAAAGGTCTGCAATACAGACCAGTTCGGAGGCTTAAGCGATATTGCACCGACAATACTTGATCTTTTAAGTATTAAAAAACCTGCAGAGATGACAGGAGAATCACTTATAAACGAATAATAGGTATAATGGCTAAAAACATGTTTTTGTGCTAAAAAAAATAAATCCGTATATATTTTGAAAAAATTGATTTTTTTGGTAAAATTATTGATTAAATAAAAATAAATATAATAAATTAATTAGTAAAAGTTTTAAAATTTTTTTGTAATAATATTAGAGCAAGAGGAAAAAAGAAAAATGGGTTCTATCTGGTTAAATATTATTTTTGGTGTACATGTGGTTGCGTGCTTAGGCATAATATTGTTTATACTTCTTCATGCAGGAAGAGGTGGAGGAGTATCTGGTCTCTTTTCCGGAATGGTCGAGACTTTTGATGGTGCAGGTATAGTTGAAAAAAACCTTGACAGGATAACAATAATACTTGGTGTTGTGTTTGCAGTAACAACAATATTACTATTTATTCTTTTATAGGTTTTTATAGGATTATTGCCGGAACATAAGATTATGATCAAACAGTATTCATAATATTTTATGATTTTTTATTATCAATAAAAGGAAATAGATTGTTTAAAGTGACCAAAACAAAAAAGGAGGAAAAATGAAACATAGGTCAAAACTCATAGCAATCATAGCAGTAATGATGATAGTAGCAATGGTCGCATCATTATCAATTGGTTGTAAAAAAGCAGAAGCAGCTGGTGGAGTGATGAGGCTCCGTATAGACCAGCCTGTTTCGCTTGACCCACCAAACTGCTATGAAAGCGAAGGCATCCAGGTAGCAAGGCAGATATGGGACGGTCTTTTTGACTATGACCCGGAAACACTTGAGATAAAAAATGAACTCTGTGACAAATGGGAAGTAAGCGATGATGGTCTGGTCTATACTTTCAATCTTGTAAAGAATGCGAAATTCCACGATGGTTCGCCAGTTACTGCACAGGATTTTGTATATTCATGGACAAGAGCAGTGCTTGCCGAGACAGCATCATATCTTGCTTATCATCTTGCAGCCATAATGGGATATGAGGCATGCCAGGATGGTACTGCTACGACACTTGAAGGTGTAAAAGCACTTGATGATTATACACTTCAAGTAACCCTTGAGTATCCATATGCAGACTTTGTACAGACCCTGGGACATGTTGTATTCTATCCTGTGAAACAGGCAGATATCGAACAGTGGGGAGAAGAATATACAAAACATGTAAATGGTACAGGTCCATTCAAATTTGTTGAATGGGTAGATGACCAGTATATAAACCTGGTAAGAAATGATGATTACTATGGAGACAATGCACTTCTTGATTCAGTAGAGTATAAGATCATTTCAGACGAAAACACTGCATTTCTTGAGTACAAGGCAGGAAACATCGATTTTACAGATATTCCAGTAGGCAAGGTCAATGCAACAAAAGAAGATCCTGCAATGAAGGATCAGACATTACTTCTTCCGATGCTAGGCCTTTATTACTATGGAATGAACCTTGATGTCGCACCTTTCAAGGATAACCCAAAGCTGCGTGAAGCAATGAATTATGCTATTGACAGGCAGAACATATGTAATGTTGTATCTGAAGGCGTACCAACACCTGCAACAGGACTTGTACCAAGAGGTATTCTAGGTTTTGCAGAAAACCAGGCTCCTTATACATATGATGTTGCAAAAGCAAAAGCATTCTTGCTGAAGCTGGATATCCAAACGGTGAAGGCCTCGATACTCTCCAGTTTGGTTTCAATACTGGTGCAGGACATGAAGCTCTTGCAGAGGCACTTCAGGCTGACCTTAAAGAGATCGGTGTAAATATCGAAATCGCTGGATATGAATGGGGTACAATGCTTGAAAAAGCTAAAGCTGGTGAACTTCAGTTCTACAGACTTGGCTGGGTAGCAGATTATCCTACTATGGATAATTTCCTGTACCCGCTCTTCCATTCTGAATCATCTGATAACTATGGTGGATACAACAATCCTGAAGTAGACAAGATGTTAGTAGAAGCAAGGCAGATAAAAGATGATGATGAAAGGATAGCTAAGTACAGAGAAATTGAAAAGACTATTCTTAATGACCAGGCATTCCTTATTCTTTATTTCTATGGACAAAGAAGAGTAGTTAAGCCTTATGTCAATGGATTTGTACTTTCAGCAATGGAGAACTTATGATCTGAGCAAAGTCTCTATTGTAAATGAGCAATAATACTTAAATAAAAAATAGAGTAACAGTAAATACAGCCTGCGTTATTAAAACGCAGGCTGTATAATATTTTTTAGAAGTGCTAAATTCAACAAGAATATTTTTAATTCTTGTGTATTGTTTTTAAATAAAATATATTATAGAATTACGCATTTCCTAAAATTAAAATTATTAGATATTTTATATGGTTTTAGCCTGATAGATTATGTTTTATTATATTTTAAGAAGAATATTACAGATATTGCCGGTGATAATCGGTGTGACTCTTCTTCTTTTTATATTACTTTACATGATACCAGAAGATCCCGCCCAGCTTATACTTCAAAAAGGTGCAACACCAGAGGCCCTTGCAAACCTGCGTGCAAAGATGGGAATAGACCAGCCGATTTATGTTCAGTACTGGCGTTATATGAAGGATCTATTCAGTGGGGATCTTGGAACATCATATCGCTACCAGCGCTCCGTGAACACCATTCTGGCGGAGCACTATCCATACTCCATAAAACTTGCTGGAGTTGCTATAATAATTGAAATAATCATCGGTATACTTGCGGGTATTATATCCGCTGTTAAAAAATATAGTTTCTGGGATATACTTGTGACTGTTTCCACAACACTTGCTGTATGTGTGCCTGTGTTCTGGCTTGGAATGATTCTACAGGTCTCATTTGGCCTTAAGCTTGGTTGGCTGCCTATGTCGGGATATGGAGATGGAAGTTTAAAATATTATATTTTTCCTGCAATAACCCTTGCTTCTGTTTCAACTGCTTATGTTGCCAGGATGATGAGGAGTACAATGCTTGAAGCTCTCAGCAATGATTATATAGTTACAGCCTATGCAAAGGGTCTTTCCCAATTTAGGGTAATAGGAAAACATGCCATGAAAAATGCTTTAATACCAGTCGTAACTCTTATTGGTCTTGATCTTGGAGCACTGATGGGTGGAGCCATACTTACTGAAACAGTTTTTAACTGGCCTGGAGTAGGAAGGACCATATATCTTGCAATACTACAGAGGGATGCTCCCGTCGTAATAGGAGGCACCATAATACTTGTTGGGATATTTATAATAATGAACCTTATAGTAGACATTATCTATGCTTGGCTTGATCCAAGGATAAGGTATGAAAAAAAGGAAGTAAACGTTTAAAATCAGGTAATTTTTTTAAATAGATTATTTAATAGAAACACATTGATATAGATGGAAGACAGAGATAAAAATATTGAAATAGACAGCCATACCGAAGAAGGGGAAGTGACTGTAGAGCTTAGCTGAAGATTTCTTGATGCAAAAAAAATATTCAAGGACCTCACTCTATAAGGATGCATGGAAAAGGTTAAAAAGAAATAAGCTTGCCCTTATTGGACTTTCTATAGTGATTATTATTGATACTGATAGCTATTTTTGCGCCTCTGCTTGCACCATATGATCCAATTGAAAGGGTAAAGGAAGATTCACTGCAGGCACCCAGTAGCCAGTACTGGTTTGGTACTGATATCCTTGGAAGAGATATATTCAGCAGAGTCATCTATGGAAGCAGGATATCCATAATGGTCGGTATAGTTGCAGTAGGAATATCTGTTGCCATAGGGCTTACTCTTGGTGCGATTTCAGGATATTTTGGAATATGTCTGATACTGTAATAATGAGGATAGCAGATATATTCTTTGCTTTCCCATATATATTGGGTGCCATTGCCATAATGACAGTACTTGGTCCAGGAATAATAAATATTTTCATTGCGATAGGGCTTCTTGGATGGGCATCTTTTGCAAGGATATTCAGGGGTTCTATACTTTCAATCAAAAACAAGGAATATATAGAAGCTGCAAGAGCCCTAGGTGCAAGCAATTACAGGATAATAACAAAACATATATTCCCAAATGCATTTGCACCAATAATAGTATATGCGACTATGAATGTAGGAACCGCGATAATCGTTGAGGCTGCACTGAGTTTCCTAGGCATAGGAGTCCAGCCCCCAACACCTGCATGGGGTAAGATGCTCTCTGAGGCTCTGGACTATATTGATGTCGCACCCTGGATGATGATATTTCCAGGACTGGCTATTGTATTGACAGTACTTGGGTTTGTACTTCTTGGAGATGGTCTGAGGGATGCATTTGATCCAAAAATGAAACAGTAATAACAAAAGGCTGATAATCCCTTTAACGGTTTAAAAAATTTGTATTTGAAAAGATTAGTTCGGGTAAAGAGTTTAAATAGAATATGAAATTTTCTGAAAATAACAAAATATTAGAAATAAAGAATCTTAAAACGTATTTTTATACTGATGATGGCGTAGTCAAAGCTGTAGACGGTGTTTCCTTTGACCTTAAAGTAAATGAGACGCTTGGCATAGTCGGTGAGACCGGATCCGGTAAAAGTGTTACAGCTCTATCCATATTAAGGCTTATTCCCCAACCACCGGGAAAGATAATAGACGGTGAGATCCTATTTGACGGAAAAGACCTTTTAAAACTGAATATAAAAGAGCTCCAGGGATACAGGGGAAACAGAATATCAATGATATTCCAGGACCCGATGACTAGCCTTAATCCAGTATTTACTATCGGAAACCAGATTATGGAAGCGATCATCACTCACCGAAAAGTCGAAAAAAAGGAAGCAAAGAACGAGAGTCTTAAACTGCTTGAGATGGTAGGTATTTCTGACGTAGCAAGACGCTTTAACAGCTATCCTCATGAATTCAGCGGAGGCATGCGACAGAGAGCTATGATAGCTATGGCGATCGCTAATAGCCCCAGCATACTGATTGCTGATGAACCCACTACTGCGCTTGATGTAACTATTCAGGCACAGATACTTGAGCTTATGGATGAATTGAAAGGGAAAACCAGATCATCAATAATAATCATTACACATGATCTTGGAGTTGTAGCTAAATATGCTGAAAGAGTCATGGTGATGTATGCAGGTAAACCGGTAGAGTTCTCCTACAGTAAATTCAATATTTTACAAACCCTGCCATCCCTATACCATTGGACTGATGAAATCAATCACAAGGCTTGATGAAGAAAGAAAAGAATCACTTAAGCCTATTGAGGGAACTCCTCCTAGCCTTATTGATCTTCCGAAAGGGTGCATATTCAGGAAAAGGTGTGAGTTTTCCATAAAAAAATGCAGTGAAAAATATCCTGATTATAAAGAAATAGAAGATGGACACTTTTCTGCCTGTTTTAGAGCAAGTGAATTTCTAAGTGGAGAATTATCCAGGAACTTTTAGTTATGAATGAAAAATTAATTGAAGTAAAAAACTTGAAAAAATATTTTAAACTCAGAGGTGGATTTATTTCCCGTAGAACCGCCGGCTCTGTACAGGCAATAGATGATATAAGTTTTTACATAAAAAAAGGTGAGACTTTTGGCCTTGTAGGGGAAAGCGGATGCGGCAAGTCTACTACTGCGAGAGTCATTTTAAGGCTTGTTGAACCGACTGCAGGGTAAAGTGATCTATAAAGATCAGAATATCTTTGATCTTAAACATAAGGAAATGTTTAAGGTAAGAAGAGACATACAGATAATATTCCAGGATCCTTATGCCTCATTGTCACCAAGGATGACTGTCGGTGACATAATAAGTGAACCTCTTGAAATACATAAGATCGGTAATAAAAAATCTAGAATCAAAAAAGTAAAAGAATTGCTTGAAGTCGTAGGTCTGAATCCTGAGCACATTAACAGGTATCCGCATGAGTTCAGCGGTGGACAGAGGCAGAGGATCGGCATAGCAAGGGCTCTTGCGCTCAGGCCAAACCTGATATTGTGTGATGAACCGGTGTCGGCACTTGATGTGTCAGTACAGGCCCAGATACTGAACCTGATGACAGGTCTGCAAAAGGAATTTGACCTGACCTATCTCTTTATTGCCCATGATCTTTCTGTTGTCAAGCATGTCAGCAATAGAGTTGCAGTAATGTATCTTGGAAAAATTGTTGAAGTCGCAAAAAGTGAGGATCTCTATAAGAAACCTCTTCACCCGTATACAATGGGGCTTCTGTCTGCAGTACCGATACCAGACCCTGATCTCGAGAGAAAAAGAAAAAGGATAATCCTTGAGGGAGATGTCCCAAGTCCTATCAACCCTCCAAGCGGTTGCAGGTTCCATCCAAGGTGTCCAAATGCACAGGAAATATGCAGCCAGAAGGAACCTGAGTTAAAAAATTATACTGGGGAGGGAGAGGACCATACAGCAGCATGTTTTTTTGCAGGAAAACCTATTTAAAACTGATTTTCCTGCCTTATTTTTACCATGAAATCAATGAAGTATTTTTTTCCTCAGCATAAGGACCTTTTTTATTTATTATTAACTATAATCCTTATTTTTTTTATCTCTATCATTTTTACTGTGTCCTGCAGTTTTCAAAAACTTGGAATATATACTGAAGAGACAACTACTGAAACCGTTAACTCTGAAATAACATCTACAGTTCTCGGCGCTTTAAGTGAGGAATACTTCTACGAACAAAAAAATAAGCAATTAAACAAGAACGCACTGGATGATATCAATATAAGGAAGGCAATATTATACGGGATAGACAGGGAAAAAATAGTCAAAGAACTGCTGGGCAAATATGGAGTAGTCTCAAACAGCCTTTTTTATAGTGGATCTGATTATTATTTTCCAGCATGGCAGGAATATGTCTATGATATTGTAAAAGCTAAGGAATATTTAAAAATTGCGGGATATGATACTGAGAATCCATTATACCTTACAGTAAGTGCTGGTATGGAAAGTAATTCAAGGCAGGTAATAGAAGAAATGGTCAAGGAAGACCTTGAAAAGATCGGCATAAAAATATGGATATCAAACAGAGAATCAAAAGAATGGTATCTTGATTATTTAAAAAATGGAAAGTACGAGCTTGGTGTCTGGGCGATCTATACACCTTATTGCGAAATACTTAAAAATTATTTCAGTTCAGAAAAAATCCCTTCACTTGAGACTGTTGAAAATAAAAATTGTAATAATTTCTACTGGTATTCAAACAATGATGTCGATGTGATAATCGATAAAATAATCAATACTTCTTCAAAAGATGAGAAGATAAAGCTCTCAGAAGAGATCCAGTCGAAGCTTGCTGAAGACGCTGTAATACTTCCATTGTACAACAGGGTATTTTCGGTCGCTTACAATAATAAGGTAAATAATATAGAAATAAACAGGCTGGATGGAAGCTTCTTTAAAAACATCGGGAAAATGGATATTACCGGCGAATCTACACCTATTTTAAACCCGGAAGAAGACTAATAGTAATACAGAGATTTCAAGCACAGACAGTTCTACAGATACAGAATTTAAAAGCCTTGTCACCGGTTATCAGGAGGAACCCTATCTACTTAATCCACTTATTGCAGACAATGTTTACAGAGATTATATTTTAAACCTGATATTAAGGGGCTTATGGACAAAAAATGAAAACGGAGAATACGAACCCTTTCTTGTTGAAAATGTATCATCAGGCAATGATGATTTTAATGGTAGTGATGATATTAAACTATCTCTTAAAGCAAAAATCACACTTGAAGACAATATTTTCTGGCAGGACTGTACCCCAATTACTTCATACGATATAGAAGCCACAATAAATGCAATAAAATCTGACACCAGCCTTAATTTCACAGATAAAGACTATGATGTCATAAAATCTGTGGAACCTATTGATGATAGGGAATTCATAGTGACTTTAAATAAGTACGATAATAACTGGAAAGACCTTTTTACTTTTATATTTCCATCGACTATCCTCCAGGAAAAGTCGATCTCTGAACTTTTTTTTGAAGATATTTTTGGCTGCGGTCCCTATAAGTTGAAGGAGTGGATCAAAGGAAATCATATAATACTTGAAGAAAACGAATGCTTTTCTGGAGAGAAGCCTGAGATCGATGCAATAAAATTCATTTTCAATTCTGATATAAATTATCTTATCAGTATGTTAAAGGAAGGTAACATCGATATACTTAGCATACCTTCTGACCTGGATCTTATGAATAGTGTTGAAGAAGATAAAGATCTCGGACTTATAGTTGAACAGGGATATCTCTGGGAGCATCTTGCAATCTCTCTCAAACCTATACAGGAACAGTAGGGAAATGAGGGAAATAATCAATTGACATAAGCAAATATTGTTTTTAGAATATTACTGCAATCCATTAGTGTAATTTAACCTTCTTGTCGGAATGGCGGAATTGGTAGACGCGCAAGGTTGAGGGCCTTGTGAACGAATTAGTTCGTGGGGGTTCAAGTCCCCCTTCCGACACCAAGACTTATATGGCTCTTCACCAAAAACCGGGGCAACCCGCTCTAACAACACAAGGCTTTCACACGTAATCTGTAGTTTTCAAAGTTTCTAAATCCATATGCTCTTCTTGATATCATCTCCATTTTATTATGAAAACCTTCTGTAATACCATTGTTTTTTGTAAAGCGAAACATCCTTGCCACCTCCTCTCTCCAGGAATCTAAGGTTTTTCCTAATGTTATTAAGGGTTCAAACATTGAGTTCTTTAATTGTTCTATATAGTCCAAAAATACAGGTAGTATTTTCTTTAGCTCATGCGCTGTTTTCTTCTTTACCTTCAGAAGAGACGCCAGTTCTTGCTTAAAGTCATAAATAACTTTTATCTCTGGACGGTCTTTAAAATAGGTACTTAGTCTGATAACCTGTCCAGACCTTAAGTTTTCAGCATTTCTTCTCATAAGGGAGAGCAGTCCTCTGTTTTTTCGTCCTACAGGGTCAAGTGTGCTCCAGGTCTTTAGGAAGTGATAGTTTACAAGCCTTATTACATGAAAACGGTCTGTAACAATTAAAGCATCTGGAAAATACTTTCTTATTATATTTTTATATGTATCTGATAGATCCATTACCACCACACGCACGTTATCTTTGCCTCCCAGATGCTTAAAATAGCCATCCAGGGCCTTCTCAGATCTTCCAAGGGTAAGATCAAATACCTTGTTTCTACCCAGGTCACATATAGTAGTTGCATAACCTTTCTTTCTGCTGAAGAAATGTTCATCAATTCCAATTACTCTTGGACATGGTCTACCTTTAAAGTTTGATATCTTCTTTTTAAGCAAGTCATGATACCAGCGCTCTACTGTAGCTGTACCGATAAATAGACTTTTAGATAAATAGCTCTGGGTATGTCCGTTATTGTGCTTTTCAAATACTTCAAGCCTAAAGCCTTCAGTCGATCTTTTGTATTTTAGCACTCCGGGAAATCTCTGGTTAAAGTAGCGGCTGCAGGATTTGCAGCGGTATTTATATCCTGTTAAATAAAGCTTGGTCTTACGTGCTCCGATACTTTCATGATTGAGTCGTCTTAAATATTTATCTTTCTTTCTAAGATTTTTAGAATTGCAGAATGGACAAGTTATATCCAGTGTATACTTTGCCTCAATTATTACAGGGTTTCTTCCTGTTACATTTTCTATTTCATAACCATAAATATCTAGTATACTTGTACTTAAGGGCATCTCGTTCTCCTTTAATAGTTTGTTAGTCAATAACTATTATAGAACGTTTTGCCCCCTTATTTGATGGAGAACCATTAATACTTATATTAATTATTTAATTTTGTGGTTCGAATCCTCTCTCCCCAGCCAAGCCGTACGAATAGGTGCTAAATCTCATTTTTGTGCGTAAAATCGGTGGTTTTAGCCGGTTCGAACATTTCTCCAGTGAAGATATTTGGCACTACCTGAAAAGACTGGACAGGACTCCTTTGCGTTATCATATACAGTGATCAAATAATCAAATTGTTGGTTTAGGAAAAGATCAATATGTTTTGACTTATAATCTGAAATATCTATTCCTTTTTCTAACATTGCCTCAACTGCCAGAGGATTCAGACCTTTTGGTTCAATGCCGGCGCTGTAAACTGCCCATTCTTTTTTATAATATTTTAAAAAACCTTCGGCCATCTGACTTCTGGCAGAATTGCCGGTACAAATAAACAGTATTTTTAACAAGCTTTTTTTCTGCATATAATATCTCTGCCAACTTTTTTTATTTTCTCAAAATCTGATATTATCTGTCTGTCATTTTTTAAATTTTTAAATAGCATTTCTACAAATTCAGCACTGAAAGAATCAAGGTTGCCTGCAATATTATAATTTACCCACAATCCATCCTTATATGATTCTATAAGGCCTGCGTTTTCAAGTAATTTCAAATGACTTGATATGGTAGGCTGAGCAAGTCCTATAATTTCTGTTATCTCGCATACGCAAAGGTCTCTTTTATTTTTTAACAGACATAATATTCTTATCCTGTTTTCATCAGCCAGCGCTTTTATTATCTTTGTTGTTTGTTTTAATTTCTGTTCTTTCATTTTTATGCACCTTTTATAGCTACTTTTACATAATTTTCTCTGACAATTTCTTTTATTTTATTCTTTTTCAAAATAATTCCTCCAATTAATTAGGTTTTGTAGACTTTATTTCATTAAAGGTCTTTAAGTGTCGGTAGATAATCTTACCTTTTTCATGTTAAAGTCCTTTTATAAAAATTTATTTAATATTTTCTATTTATACTCTTTCTTATAATACACTTTTCCAGGATAACCTTCGTTGGAAATAAAGCCCAACGTTTACGAGTAAAAGGAGAACTGGCACCTCGACCAGCGGACCGATGACAGCTGTAAATGCCTGCCCCGAGTTAATACCGAACACTGCTATAGCCACTGCTATTGCCAGTTCAAAGTTATTCCCTGAGGCATGGAAGGCAATAGTTACAGTTTTACCATAGTCACCGCTAAGCTTTCTGCCCATAAAGAATGATACGAACCACATGATTACAAAATAGATAATCAGGGGAATAGCTATCCGTACTACGTCCAACGGTAATTGGACAATAATTTCACCTTTAAGTGAAAACATTACAACAATGGTAAAAAGCAGTGCAATTAGCGTAATGGGGCTGATTTTTGGGACGAACTTGGTTTCGTACCAATCTTTGCCTTTTACTTTTACAAGTAAAAATCTGGTAATCATGCCCCCAAAAAAAGGAATACCCAAGTATATCAGGACACTCTGTGCAATTTGCCATATCGAAATATGCACCTCCATCCCTTTAAGACCGAACAAGGGAGGCAAGACGGTAATGAATAAATAGGCAAAAATCGAGTAAAAAACCATCTGGAAGATGGCGTTAAAAGCAACAAGACCTGCGGAGTACTCATTATTTCCCCTGGCAAGTTCACACCATACAATGACCATAGCGATACAGCGTGCAAGCCCGATCATGATAAGCCCGACCATATAATCGGGGTAGTTACCCAGAAAGAGAATTGCAAGAAAGAACATCAAAATCGGTCCTATAAACCAGTTCTGGACAAGTGATAGCGTCAGAACGCGCCAGTTACGGAAAAACTTGGGAAGTTCTTCGTACTTGACCTTGGCAAGAGGCGGCCACATCATCAGGATAAGGCCGATGGCAATTGGAATAGATGTAGTACCGACAGATAACTTATTGACAGTCTGGCCCACCTGAGGAAAAAAATATCCCAGCCCAACACCAACAAGCATCGCCAGAATTATCCATAGAGATAGAAACCGGTCGACAAACGAAAGACGAGGGCCACATGATGCAGGTACTTGTTCACTCATATCTACTCCGTTTCGTTAATTATAATTTTTTAAATTTTCTTATTGAATTTACCATTGATAAATTCAAATATTTAGATATAATAGTATATTAAATTTTTTATTGTAAGTAAATTATTTTTTTAAAGGATAATTCGATTAATAAATCTTAAAAAAATACTGAAAGGAGACATGCTATGAGTTTTGAGGAATATGCATATGACAAATTTATTTTTAAGGTTAAAAGTGAAATCTATTATCTCCGGGATGGGTGCTGGGTCGAAAAGACTGACAGTGTAGCGATTATAGGTGTTACAGATTTTTTCCAGACATTAAATGGTGATATCGCTTCTGTCAGTTTATTTGCTGTTGGCATAAAAATAAAACAAAGCGATCCATTTGGGGATATAGAAACAATGAAAGTTTCTTTCGAACTTACTTCTCCTGTAAGCGGAGAAATAATAGAGCTTAACAAACAATTGGACAGCTCCCCGGAGCTTGTAAATTTAGATCCTTATGGTGAGGGTTGGCTGCTTAAAGTAAGACTTGATGATTTTGAAAAAGATAAGGTTAATTTAATGGATAGTAAAGATTATTTTGATTTTATGAAATTAAAAGTAGCCGAAGAAGGAGAAAAGTTAAAAAGTGAGTCATGATAAAAAAGTTATAGTTATACCATGCAGTGGTATAGGTAAACCCATTGGAACTGTATCAAGGGAGACTGCATATAAAGTCATTGAAAATTTGTCAAAAGATAAAGTTGAAACTGTGTGTCTTGCTCTGCTTACATCCCAGGATAAGGAAACGATTGAGAAGGTTAAAAATAATTATGTCATAACACTGGATGGCTGTGCTCGGCATTGTGCCAAAAAAAATGTAGACCAATATGGTAAAGTTCCTGATAAAAGCTATATGATATTAAAATTTGCTGCTGCCAATCCTGATAAGAAACCCCAGGGAATAATCGATATCGGGGATAGCGGTAAAGCATTAGTTAATACAATTTCAGACACGATTGTAAAAGATGTAGAAGATTTAATTGAAAATAAAAATGGTAAAGAGGATAAAAATAACAATTAAATGGAGTTTTTAAAATTATGGATAATAAAATAACAGATAAGACTGAAATTGAAAATAAAAGCAAAAAAGTAGGTATCGTTTCTTGCAGTGGAGAGGATTTACTTGAAGGATCTATTTCCAGGCTGGCAACACTTGAAGTGCTCTTAAAACGTAAACCTTTAGATACCACAACCATATGCCTGCCTTTATATATTGCCGGTGGAGAAGGAGACAGAATGTTTGCAAAAAATTATCCCACAATTACTGTTGATGGCTGTGAAAAACTGTGTGCTAAAAAAGCAACAGAAAAATTTTCGGGTAAAGTATCGCACTCAATAAATGTTAAGGATTTTATAAAAGAAGGCGAAAAAATAATTAACAGGCGTAATTTAAACGCTAAAGAAAAAGAAATAGCAAATAGGGTTGCTGATGAAATTGAAGAAAATGTTGATAAGATTTTAAGGGAAGGAAAGGATTAGATGGCAACATTTATTTACAAGAATCATTCAAAGTGGATTGGCGGTCATAAGGGTCACATTAAAATGGAAAATGGAGTTGAACTTGATTTTTCAGCACCACCCGCACTTCATGGCCATCCTGATGTTCTAACTCCGGAAGATGCTTTCATGGCAGCTATAAATACATGCTATTTTATGATGTTTGTCTGGGCTGCAGAAAGATATAAAATGGAACTTGTTTCTTTTGAATGCGAAGCATCGGGAAAAGTAACTGAGTTTATAGATAAAACCTCCATATTTAAAGAAATAATTTTAAAATTAGAAATTGTTGCAAGAGATACAACGCCTGAAAAAATAAATGCCATTATAAAATCAGCAAGAAAGTATAGTCTTATTGCAGAATCAATTAAGGCAGGAATTACAATAGAGCCTGAAATAAAAATAATTTGAATGTATAAAAAGGAGAATAATCATGTCTAAAACTTGGTATCCTGTTATTGATTATAATGAATGAAAAGAAATCTTGTCTTAAAGATTATCATACCCGTTATAGTGGTCGCTATAATTGCTGGAATATGGTTTTTTAAAACAAATGAAGAAAAACAAGAAGTTGCTGATATTAATACAGTTGCTACCGCAACTGATGTATCGCAAGAAACGGTTGATCCTAGGTCTTTTGTAACTACAATAGAAGAGTCAAAAGAAACAACTGGTTTAAGCTCTTCTGAAACTACTACTGCTGAAACAGAAGAAAATGTTAATACAGACTTTTTACTGGCAGCAAGTGAAATAGACTTGGAAAAACTTAAATCATATGACCTGTCTATCATCATAGATTTCGGCGCAGATTCCTGCATTCCATGTAAAGAGATGGCTCCGGTACTTAAAAAGCTGAACCAGGAATGGCAGGGCAAAGTAATTGTAAAATTTGTTGATGTCTGGAAATACCCTAATGCAGCGGCTGATTTTCCTGTGCAAATGATTCCAACACAATTCTTCTTTGATGCACAGGGAAATCCCTTTGTTCCCTCAGATTCTGAAGGTATGCAAATGCAAATGTATGTAATGAAAGAAACAGGAGAACATGTATATACAGGTCACGTAGGAGGCATGACTGAAGAACAGATAAGAGCAGTATTTAAAGAGATGGGCATAGAATGATAAACGAATGGTTAGAAACTTTATCAGCCCTGATTAAGGCAAATCTATGGCTTGCTCCAATACTTGCAATTCTTGCAGGAGCTTTAACAGCGTTTACCCCATGCTCTCTTTCAACCATTCCTCTTGTTGTAGCATATGTTGGTGGAACTGCTGATAATGATACAAAAAAATCTTTTCGTCTTTCATTGGTATTTGCCCTTGGAATGACTGTTACCTTTACTGTACTTGGTGTAGTAGCATCGCTTGCAGGAAAGTTAATCGGAAGGGCTGCGTCATGGTGGTATATTGTTCTTGGAGTTTTAATGGTACTTATGGCTCTTCAGATCTGGGAAGTTTTTAATTTTATCCCTTCAACTTTTTTAATAAACAAAAATAGAAGAAGAGGTTACATTGGAGCACTTATTGCAGGTATTCTTGGAGGTATTTTTTCCTCACCCTGTGCAACACCTGTTCTTATTGCACTACTGGCTTTAGTCGCTTCGCAGGGAAAGATTTTATGGGGAGTTCTTCTACTGTTACTTTATTCTGTAGGGCATAGCATACTTGTGATTATTGCAGGAACATCTATGGGGTTTATAAAAAAACTTACATCAAATGAAAGATATGGCAGGGCAAGTAAAATTATAAAAATTTTTTTAGGATCCTTGATTTTACTACTTGCTTTTTATATGTTTTATTTGGGATTTTAGAGAGGACAAAGATAACGAAAATTATAGTATTGGGTGCATGCTGTGGAAGAAGTGTTGAAACATTTGAAAATACCAAAGCTGCCGTTAAAGAACTTGGGTTGAATGTGGATGTGGAAAATATTGGGGATTTTTCAGAGATCGCCAAATATGGTGTTATGAGCACACCAGCTTTAGTTATTGATGATAAGGTAGTATCTTTTGGAAAATACTTAAAAACCCAGGATATTATAAATATTATAAAGAAAGTAATGAAATAAAGTATACTGTTTAAAAAAAATTATAAATGGAGAAAAAATAATGACAAAAACAAGAATTGAAGCAGGTATTTGTGGATTCCTAACAGAAATAGAGGCTAACTCTGAAGACTCACAACATGTTTCTTTTAAGGTTAATACTAATTGCGAAACGATAGATAAACTATCAAAAAAACTTGGAATTTATGATGCATATAATGAAATAAAAGAAGGTTTTGACGGAGAACTTTTTAAAGTAATAAGAGCAGAGCTTAAAGGCTGTTGTGCTGGTTGTGCAGTCCCAGTTGGTTTTTTTAAGTCAATGCAGGTTGCGGCAGTAGTTGCCTTGCCTAAAAATATCTCAATTACAATATCAAAATAAATAATGTTAAAAGTTAAACCACATCCTGATTATCCTCCCGAGGAAGGAAGGTATATAAGGGGCAATGATGCTTCCCCTGTTGCTGTCGCTATTGTTTTAAATTGTGATGCTGATAAAATCCCGGCAGAACTTGAAAACCTTGTAAGAGCAGGAGCAGAAAGTGGTGCTGCACTATCTGGAACAGTTCAGACTGAAAATATCGGATTTGAAAAGATAATCTGTAATATTGTTTCAAATCCTAATATCAGGTATTTGATTTTGGGAGGCCCTGAATCGGAAGGTCATTTAACGGGTCAGGCATTAAAAGCGTTATTTACAGAAGGAGTTGATTCTGAAAAAAGAATTATTAATACACAATCTCCACATCCATATTTATTTAATATACCTATGGAACTAATAGATAGATTTAGAAAACAAGTATCATTAATTGATCTTCAATTTGAAGGTAACCCAGATGTCATAAGAAAAGCTGTATGGTCCTGTTATCAGGAAAACCCTGTCGAGTTTAGGGGTTATAAACTTTACGATATTGGAGCATATCCAGAAGAACCATTAACTGGGAAAATAACTTGGCGTGTTTCAATGCCTTGGGCACAACCTACCGATAAAAAAGAAGAAGAAGCATTAAAAAAAGCTAGTGAATTGATGGAAAAACTAAGAGCAAAAAATAAAAAAATAAAATAATAACAATAATTATAATTGTAATATCTAACTTATTACAACCATTACAACCTTAAACAAATATTTTAAGTATTTTTACAACTCAACATTATTAAACTATCTTAAATCCTCACCATCTAATACTAAAGTATTGCAGTGTTTTTAAATAGACATCAGGTAGTATTTTAAGTTCTAATCAATATCTTCAAAAAATGATTAGAAATCTCCTAACTTGGGGTGATAACAAGTCTAATATTTTATTTTTACTTTTATTTTAAAAGTTCTTACTATCGACAAGCGTGGGCAGCCACATAAGACATCTTTTTCATTAATATCTCAAATAACCATTTTAGTAATAATTATTATTTTACACTACAATATATTTATATGATTTTTCTAATATTAATAATTTTAGAAGGAGGATTACTTTGTCTATTGAAGAAAATAAAGCTATTTCACGTCGATATCCCGAAGAGGTTTATAACCAGGGAAGGCTTGATGTATTAGATGAGATTATGGATAAAAATATTGTTGCCCACTGGGGAGTAGAGATGGAAAGTCTCAAGGTTATAAAAGAATATATTTTAATGAATACAAATGCATTTCCTGATATCAAGATCGCTGTTGAGGACATAATTGCAGAAGGGGACAAAGTAGTGATGCGATATTTCTTTACTGCTACCCACAAAGGTGAGTTTAAAGGTGTTGCTCCTACAGGTAAGTCAATAAAAGTAACGGGCATCTTAATATTTAAAATAGCCAATAGCAGGATTATAGAAAGCTGGGCACAAAGTGATGCTCTTGGTCGGATGCAACAATTAGGTATAATCTCACTACCAGGGCAGAAATAATAAACCAGATATAATAATTTCTTTTATCCTTATTAACTCACTTAAAAAATGGTTCGAAATTTCGTAACTTGGGGCAACCACCTGATGTAGTTATTAGCAATGTTTAAATTAATAAATTTAAAAAAATAATAATAATTTATTTTAAAATAATTATAGATACATTTATTAAAATATTATTTGACAATTTTAATAATTTTTGATAATATAAAATAACTTAGTAGATTGAAGGCGACATCAAGAAATAATTGAAAATTGCAGACGAAAGAATGCAGGAGAGTAAGTTAAGTCTAGATGGAGCTGACGGGGTTTATTAAGTGATCCTGAGTTGTCTATTAACCTAAGGTCGTGAGACTATGGTGAAAGGTAACTTAGGGTTTTTTAATTAATAGCTCTTAAAGCATACTTATCGACTCTTCCAATTCTTTTTCTGTGCTATGCAAATATATCTGTGTAGACTTTAAACTTCTGTGACCCTTTAATTTCTTTATATTGATACGGTTTTATATTGATGAATTTTATTAATTCTTGTATCAAGCGGTTCGAAATTTCACTACCTTGGCTATCCGGTAATATGTCTCATTCCTCAATGTTTCCAATAAACGAGCCAATATAATATAATTATAAAATATTTGAAATAAAAAATACGGGACAAAAACATAAATTTATATTGATAAACAATAATTAAACAAGGTAGCTTATAAGGAGGCAAAAATGTCAATAGGTGCAATTATAGGAACAGTCATTGCAGTAATATTCGTAATTATAATACTGAGGTCTGCAGTAAGAGTTCTAAGGGAATATGTAAGAGGTGTAATATTCAGGTTTGGAAGACTCAGGGGTGCAAAGGGCCCGGGAATTTTCCTTATTATTCCCTTTGTTGATAAGATGATAAATGTTGATCTAAGGACAGTGACCTTGGATGTACCCCCTCAGGATATTATTACAAAGGACAATGTCCCCGTAAAAGTAAATGCTGTTGTTTATTTCCGGGTAATGGATCCCGAAAAAGCTATCGTAGCAATTGAAAACTATAGGCTTGCCACTTCCCAAATCTCCCAGACGACATTAAGAAGTATACTGGGTCAGGCAGAACTTGACGACCTACTTTCCAGAAGGGACAAAATAAACAAGGAGCTACAGCTAGTTATTGATGAACAGACAGATCCCTGGGGAATAAAGGTCAGTATGGTAGAGGTAAAGGATGTGGAGCTGCCAGAGTCAATACAGAGGGCTTTTGCTAGACAGGCTGAAGCTGAAAGGGAAAGAAGGGCAAAAATAATAAATGCTGAAGGCGAACTTCAGGCATCAGAAAAATTATCCCAGGCTGCAGGGATACTTTCTAAATATTCAGTATCTATCCAGCTCAGGTTCCTGCAAACATTAAAAGAGATCGCTGCAGAACATAATTCGACAATAATATTTCCTGTTCCAGTAGACCTTATAGATTCCTTTTTAAATAAGTTAAAAAGAGACAAATAGGAAAATAAAAGACTAGGGAGTTGTAGCCAGGGAGAAATAACATGGATGATGCAAACAAGAGAATAGATACCAATGACCTCAGGGTAAATCTCACTGACCATCTGAAAAAAAATTTAGGTGATACTATTTAAATCACAAAATACAATAAACTTGTAGGAGAAATAAGGGTTTATACAGAAGAAATCATAAGAAAAACTGAATTAAGAATTGCAAAGAAGATGGTGGAAGAAGCTGAACGTGAAAAAAAGGAAGTATCATAGCTTTTCTTGATTTGATTGAATCTCAGTACATATAGAGAATCTGCAGTTCTAATATGTGTATAGTGGAAAAACAGCTATGCAAGACTATTTTTACATCCTCAAAATAATCTTTAAATTTATTTATTTCCTTATAAAGCGGTTCGGAATTTCGTAACTTGGGCCAGCCAGTCTTGTTAATTACAAGAACCTCTTTATCAAGCTTCTTATCCTTATTCGTTGGTATTGTATACATCGAAATTTAAATAATTTGTCGTAGTTTTACTCAAATCTGAATAATATCCTCGGTACTCTGCTGGTAAGAGCTCTGCCATTTGATACATTATCTCATCTGCAATCAACTGGCGTTCTTTTTTATCTGGATAGGTGCTACTTGGGCAAATCATGAATGGCGCGCCAACCTCCATTGTGATCTTTGTTCTGCGCAGTTTTTTGATGTTCTCAGAAAACTTTTCCCCACCATATTGAACAATAGGCATAATCATAGCTTTACTTTTCAAGGCAATGACCACCACTCCGGCATGTGCCTGGACCAACAGCCCATCCTTTGTGCGTGTTCCCTCAGGTGCAATAGCAAAAAAATATCCCTGGTTGAGAACGTCGACTGCTTTGTTTAAAGCTTGAAAATCAGCGGTACCTCGATCAACTGGAATGGACCCCCAGGCATTAAATAGAGAACTTAAAAAAGGGGTCTCAAATGTCCGGGATTGGCAAGATGCCAGTCATGCCTGTAGGGGGGGGGCGATCTAAAAGTTTTTACTATATCTTTATCATTGATCACCAGTTTTAGGTTATAATTAAGCTCTTCAATTTGCCTTGATTGAATTTCTATTGGGGCATACTCGTTTTCACTTATAAGATTAAAAACCTCCTCAGCAGTTGGAGAAGCAACAAGTATTGGATATGAAGTACTCGCCGTATCTTGTGACACGGGTACATTTTCTGAAAAAAATGGCAATAGGAATTTGGCCTTAAACTGGAAAACTAAAATTATTGCAAAAACTACAATTAAAGCAACGATTATAAAAGGAAATCTGTCAGTAAAGCTTGTGTATTTCTTATTGTATTTTTTCCTCATTATTTTCTTTTAAATGTTGAAATTTTATCAATAATCATATTATTAATATAAATCAAGCTGCCTGTAATAAATACCTTCAAAGATATAGGTTTTTTAATAATTAAAAAGAAGGAAAATTAAATTATTTTTAACTTCAATATAATAATATATATATCATTAAATTAATTAATAAATATTAATATTAATATTAATTAATTTATATTGACAATTTTCAATTATAGTATTAATATATGCCTCATACTATGATACTTTATAGGCTTCTTAGTTATTATAAGGTGAAAATGATTACTAATTATTACAATGTAGCGGAAGCTGCAAAAATTTTAAGAGTAGAAAGGATCACTATAAGAAGATGGTGTAAATCAGGCTTGCTTAATGCTAGAAAAATTGGAAAGCAATGGCTTATTGAAGATCCTGGATAAGATAGCATGCATATTAAATAAATCCTTTAGAAAAGATGATATTGTTGCAAGATGGGGTGGGGATGAATATAGTATTATTCTGCCTAATACCAACCTTAAAAAAGCTCTAAAAATACTGGACAGGGTAAAAGTCAATCTCAGAAGAGAAAGCACCCAAACCCTGCCATTAAGTATCGCCTTTGGAGTAGCTACTAAAAATGATAAAGCGCAGAAGATTGCAGATATATTAAAAGAAGCTGAAGACAAGATGTACAGGCACAAGTTAATTGAGGGGCAAAGTACACACAGCGCCATAATATCTTCACTTGAAAAAGCCTTAGAGGAAAGAGATTATGAAACTGAAGAACATGTAAGAAGAATGAAAGATATGGCAGCTGGTCTGGGAAGGAAAATGGAGCTTCCCGAAGAGAAAATTGATGAGCTCACCCTTCTTGCAGCACTACATGATATTGGAAAAATCTCTATTGCAGATTCAATAATACTTAAGCCAAGAAGCTTAAATGCAGAGGAGTGGAAAGCCGTTAAAAAGCACCCGCAGGTGGGCTACCGTATTGCCGAGTCATCAGCTGAGCTTGCTCCAATAGCCAAAGGAATACTTTATCATCATGAAAGATGGGACGGTAAAGGATATCCAAAAGGACTTAAAGGTAAAGATATACCACTTATTTCAAGGATTATAACTATTGTAGACTCTTATGATGCCATGACTAATGACAGGCCATATAGAAATGCCCTGTCAAAAGAAGAGGCTATTGAGGAGATAAGGAAATGTTCTGGGACACAATTTGATCCCAAATTAGCAAAAATGTTTATAGATATAGTCAATAAGGAGAAAGTTCATGCTATGGCAGAATAATCTATATTTAAATATTTTACTTGGTTTTATAATAACTGCTTTCGGTGCTTCCCTATATGTTTTTAGGCATAAGAGAAAGTCCTATAATAAGTTTGGAGTAATACTGCTATTCTTTCTTTTAGAATGGATGGTCTCTGATTACCTTCGATTTAGTTCAACAGTCTATTCTTTGAAAGTCTGGTTTCTAAAGTCATCGTATATTGGAATAACCTCTATTCCAGTCCTATGGTTTTTATTTGCTCTTTCATACACAAACAGGGAAAAATATATATCTTTTAGAAATATATTGATATTGTCTGTTTTACCATTCTCGGCACTTGTTTTGGCTTTTACTAACGAGTATCATAATTTATTCTGGCAAAGAATATATGTAAATCCTTTAGAACCATTTATAATGGTTGAAAACTATGGGATTATTTTCTGGGTATTATTATTATACATAGCCATTTTTTCAATTACTGGAACAGTCCTAATAGCTAGGAACATTTTTAAAAAGAAATATTTTTACCAGTGGCAGGGAGTCCTGGTAATTTTTGTTGTAATGATTCCACTTATTTTAAGTCAACTGGATATCTTTGATGTCAAACCTTTCGATTATATTGATATAACTCCTTTAAGTCTTACCGTAGGAATAATAGCTTCTGTTTTTGCTTTAGATAAGACCAGAAAAGGTATAATCATGCCCATAGCCACAGATAAAGTGTTAGAAAGTATTGAAGATGGAGTGATTATACTTGGTATCAATAACAAAATAATCGATATTAATAGTTCTGGTGAAAAGATATTTAAAATAGATGGTAAAAATATTATAGGAAAAGGTGCTGAAATACTATTTCCTGATCTTGACTTTGATCAGATGCTAAAAGAAAGCCTCTTTAAAAGCAGAAAAGAGATTATAAGAACAGAAGGGGAATCAAACCACTACTATGATCTTTCAATATCTAACATAACTGATATCCAAAACTATTCTATGGGTAAGGCAATAGTAATAAGAGACATAACCCAGAGAGTCAGGTCCGAAGAGGAGATAAAATATCTTGGATTCCATGATGCTTTGACCGGACTGTATAATAGAGCATATTTTGAGGAAGAGCTAAAGAGATTAGACACGGAAAGACAACTTCCGCTAAGTATAATTATCGGAGATGTAAATGGGTTAAAGCTTGTAAATGACGCATTTGGACATCAAGAAGGAGACTTGCTTCTTTGTGCATTTGCCAGAGTACTCAAGAATTGCTGCAGAAAGGAAGACTTAATTACAAGATGGGGTGGGGATGAATTTGCAATATTGCTACCCAATACAAATGAAGAAGATGCTAGTGCCCTAATCCTTAGGATTAGAAATAAGTGTAAAGAGGAAAACACATACAGGGTACCCCTTAGTATGTCTCTTGGAACTTCCGTTAGATATGATGTCAATGTACCAGTAAAAACTGTAATCAGAGAAGCTGAAGACAATATGTATAAAAGAAAATTAATTGAGAAGAAAAGCATTTCTAGCTCAATTATATCTTCACTTGAAAAGACTCTTTCAGAGAAGAGCTTTGAAACTGAAAAACATACAAAACGTTTGAGCGAACTTGCAACAGCATTGGGAGCAGCTATTAATTTACCAGAAAACAAGCTAGATGAATTGATCCTCTTAGCGTCCCTTCATGATATAGGAAAAGTGGCGATTTCAGAAGAGGTTTTATTAAAAAAGGAAAAGCTTTCAGAAAGTGATTGGAAGTCAATAAAAAGTCACCCAGTTATTGGATATAATATTGCTGAATCATCATCTCAATTATCCCATATTGCAGAGGGAATACTTTACCATCATGAATGGTGGAACGGCTCAGGATATCCACAGGGTCTTAGAGGAAAACAAATACCGGTAACTTCTAGAATACTGGCTATAGTTGATGCATATGATGTGATGCTAAATGGAAGGCCATATAAGAAGCCTATGAGTAATGACGTAGCAATATTGGAGCTTAAAAAATATAAAGGGTTACAATTTGATCCGGAGCTTGTGGATATTTTTATAAATAAAGTACTGAATGATGGAAAATATCTTAAAGGTTTACAATCTATAAAAGTCGGAGCTTGAATTTATTAATATTTCTTGCCTGATAAATATGTTCTACCCAGCCAATAATGACTTGCCTTCTCATAATACTAGTACAACTTAATTTCTATGAGGTCTTAAGAACCTTCAAGCGAAACCCAAAAACTATTAGCCTATAAAGGATTAAAATCTTGTCTGGATTTAATTTTAAACGATGGCAATAAAAGAAATAAGAAAATTGGCAAAGACTTTTAACTCTTTATCTTTTTAGCAGTATTCCAAACAATCCCCGGACCAATTCACGACCGATCTGCCTGTCTATGGAGCTTGCAGTAGATTTAGCCATTTTAGTGATAACAGAATCAGATTTGGGCTTTTTTGGTATTTTTTTGCCATAATCATATTGACCATTCTGAGGGTACTATCTTTTATTATCTTCTTCTATGGGTGTTAGCTTTTTTTGCAATATCTCATATGCAGATTCTCTGTCGAAAGTAGTTCCATATTTATGATAACAGGATTAATCAATATACAGATCTGTTGTGACTTTGTTTCTACCTGTTTTCTTACTTTGATACATAAGAGAATCAGCTCTGCTTATAATATCTTTTGATTTATCCCCAGGTCTTGAAATTGTTGCACCAATTGATATTGTTACTGTGATATGTTTATTAGATTCTTTATGATAATAGCTTGAAGTATTTACTAAAAACTTGAGCTTGTTTGCAGTTTTTTCAAGCATTTTTGAATCTGCATTATGAATCAGAACTACAAATTCTTCACCGCCCCACCTACCAGCAGTATCAAAAGATCTGATATTTTTAGATAACGTCCCTGCAACCATTTTTAATATCTCATCGCCGATATTATGACCGAAATTATCATTAATTTCTTTGAAATGATCTATGTCAATAAAAAGCAACCCTAATTTCGTACCATATCTATTAAATTCATTCAAGTCTCCAGATATTTTATTATCTAGAAATTTTCTGTTTACAACACCAGTGAGTATATCAACTAACGAATCTTCTTTTAGTTTTTTGATCATTTCAAGGTACTCATCATTTTTAGAGCTATTATTGAAAATTTCAACTGCTCCTATTATTCTTCCCTCCGAATCTCTAATTGGTGACGTTTTTGATAAAATAGAATTCTTGTGTTCTGACCTATCATTCATTTTTTGCCTATCTTTTTTAGTTTCGGTAGTTGGATATCCATTTTTAAAAATATTATTTTTATTTTCACTTGTATTAATCAAAGTCTGGCATACTCTTACTCTATTAAGATTATCTTTCAGGATATCAATATGACCCCTCAATATGCTTAACTGGGTAGAAACATCATCGTGTATTTTACGATAATCTTTTATTCTCTGGTCAGCTTTAAACTTACAATCTACAGCTTTTTTTGCAAGTTCCTCATTTGATGAAGTAATTGCATTCTTTGCGTGATCCTCCCATAGTTTTGACTCTGCTCGAGCACCCTCAAGTTTTTTACGTATCTGTCGTTCACTTTCCATCACAGAACTCATACCCTGGATAGAATACTTTAGCTGTTCCTCCAGGTCACTTATGCTCGCTTTAAGTAAATTATCCAATTTTTTAAAAATTTCCATGATATTTATATTTTTAATAAACTAATTATTAGTGACAAATTAAAAAAACCGACTACGTTTAGTCGGTTACGCTACTAGCTCAGCAACCCCAAGCGTCCATACTTTTGGGAAAAGCTTCAAAGCTCCTAAATTTATAATAGATAATATTAAATTTTTGTAAGAATTAAATTATATAGTTTTGTTATATTATAGTTTTATCATATTAATGTCAAGATATTTCAAATATTTATTGATAACTGTATAATATTTTTTGTAAGTTTATATAACATTTTTATATGTTTACTTACTCTAATGGCAACTAAAATCATTAAATTTTTATATTATCAAAAAATTTTTAATTTTTCTTTATAAAGAAATAGAAATTATGTTATATTTTTACTAATAAGAAAAAAAGCTTTTATTTAACGTAATAAAATAGTATGTGATATTGATCACAAATTATTGCAAATTATATTTATTATTTTAAGCTATTAAAAACATATTAAAGGACATCTTCATTAAAAAAGTTAAAGCAATATTAGATGATAAATTTATGAATATCAAAAAGAGGGAAAATTTTAAAACTTTTGTTAAAATAAAAGAGTACTCAACAAGTAAAATTATTATATATTTATAATATGCATTTTTAAGGTGGTGTTAGGCAAATTAAAAAGAAATTAAATTTGTTAATAATATTTTTCATTTTTTATATAGCAGAACTAGAGAATGAGCTTACCTTGGTTTCAAAGCAATTAAATTCATTGATGGACAAATCGAAAAACAAAATTGATATAACTGGTACAGAGGCCACAAGTCTTTCAGAGGTTATAGAACTTCAAAAACATAAGATTGGTGAAATTATTACATTAAATAATGTAAATTCTGGGAAACCTACCTGTTCATTTGTTATCCACTCAATCGATAATTTAACTGAATATGATAAGTATTCTGCCCCTTCTTTTAACATGAGATTTATAACAATGGATGTTGAAATCAAGAATTTAAGTAGTGAGATCCAAAATTACAATGCCTTGAATTTTATTGTAGGAGATGATAAATCATCTAGGTATGATGGAGTAAAATTTATAAAAAAACCTATTATGAAGTCGGGTGATATTGAATCTGGTGAGACAGTAAGGGGTTGGGTAACAATTGAAGTACCTGAAGATGCAACAATTATAGAAATATTGGCAAGCGCATGTTATTTAGAGCCGCCAATTATTATTTCAGTAAAGGGCTTGACTGCAAATACCCAGACAACCCAACCAGAGACAACAGCACGACAGGGCTTGACTGCAAATACCCAGACAACCCAACCAGAGACAACAGCACGACCCAGGACCCTAAGGGAATATTTAGAGGCAAAAAAATCAAAGGTAATTACTAAAGGGAATATTACAGATTGAGAGTATCAGCAGTTTTAACAATAAGCTTGTTATGTCATGAAAGTCAAATTTGAATCCACGATCACTAAGCCTTGTCATCAAGGTTGTTCCAGCAGTGTTAAAAATAACCCCGACCCAGAATAAGTACATATGCCAAAATTTTAATCTTTTTTGTAGTTTTTCAGCCCATACATCTACAGTATAAAATACAAGAGCCAAAGTAATAAAAATGGCCGCGTAAATAAGCATGTCAGTCCTCCTGTATTGTTTGGCCAAAGTTTTTATATAATTATAAAATATTAGTTTAATTTATTATAAAAGTTAGTATTGATAAATTTATTATATTATTTTATACTTGGAACATTAGTATCTATGTGTCTTTAAGTTGTATTTATAATAATTGATTTGTGAAGATTAAAATGAAAACTGAAAATGTTTCATTAATATCAGAGGGTGTAAAAATTGTTGGAACATTTAATTTTAGGCATTGAAAAAAGTGGATTGTTTAGGGGTAAAAATATTAGCGATACTGATAAATGAAAAAGTATTAATTTCTCGGAAATGATGACAATAAAAGTAAACATATTCAATAGAATCATAATAATAGTACTTATGGTTTGCCTGATAGCATTTTCAATGATAGCTATAATAGGCTTGTTTGAGTCATCAAAAGTAGTAGATAGAATTATAAAATATACCACAAACTTAAATCCATATATTTTAGCAGTTATTCTTTTTTTGATTTTAATTATAGCTCTTATATTACTTATCTTTGAGTTTTACATCGTAAGAATTAAAGTTGGAAATGTCGCATCAGATCAATCAGGAAAAACTATGATTTCTGTAAGAAATGCATCGCGAAAGATAACAGAGAAGCTTACAGGTATAAAAGGTTTAATAGACCCAAAGGTCAGTATAATTCCAATGCGTAAAGGAATAATAATAAATTGTTCATCTAAACTTATAAAAGGTGTAAATGTAGCTGAAAAAACCAAAGAGATTACAGATATTGCCAGCGAATTTGCCTCCGAGACTTTTGGTTTTAGAGTAGTTAAATCAAATTATATAGCTGTTGGGTTTATAGCTCCTGAAATCCTAAAATTGAATGAGTATTATAATATCAAAAGGGAAACCGAAAGAACAATTAAGGTATAAAAATTAAAAAATATGGTTATATGTCTAAACAATAGGACACTAAAATAAAATTATAGCAATTTAGATCCAATAAAAATACTGAAGGTACCAGCTAATACCAACCGGGAAGAGATTAACTTTCTTATTTATTTTTAATTAATTAAAAAATCCGATAGTATTCTGATATAAATTTATATTCAATCCAAAAAATATTCATGGAAAATAATCCTAAAAGATTATTGTATTTTGATAATCTAAGACTGGCCCTGATAATTTTGGTGGTGCTGGCACATATTGCGATAACTTATGGACCAATAGGGTTCTGGTATTATTATGAGAGAACCGGGTTTCCATCCACTTATATTCTTGCATTTTTTATTTCTTTAATGCAGGGTTTTTTAATAGGGCTCTTTTTCCTGATATCAGGGTTTTTTATTCCGATGGCATTGGACAACAAAGGTCCAAAAAGATTTTTATTAGACAGGGCTAAAAGATTAGGGATCCCGCTTGTTTTTTATATTTTTATAATGACTCCTTCGATCATGTACCTGGACAATTTTATTATTAAAGGGGAAAAAGTAAATTATTTTATTTTTTATTTCCAGCATGTATTAAAAAAGGGGATAATAGATGTCGGGCCCCTATGGTTTTTATATGTTTTACTGCTTTTCAGTATTTCATATGCTATCTTCAATGAAATAATCAAAAGAGTAACAGAAAACAAAAAACAGTTATTCATAAGATTTCCATCAAATATAAGTATCTTTATTGTTATTTTTATTCTTGCATCCCTGACTTTTTTATTAAGGCTTAGATTCCCGATCAGCGCTACTACTAAACATCTAAATTTTGGCCTTGCACCGCAATATATTTTCCTGTTTGCTCTTGGCATTATTGCATTTAAAAACGGCTGGTTTGAAAAGATCACAAGGGAAAAAGCTAAATACTGGACTTATATTTCCATGGCAGCAATAATCTCCTGGCCTTTTTTTATAATTCCTGGAAGTATCAATGCTACTAATATGCAAATAAATAGTGGCTTAAACATGGAAGTATTTTCCGGGGGATTAAGCTGGCAGGCTTTTATCTACTCTTTCTGGGAATCAATATTAAGCATCAGCTTATCTATCTGTGTTATATATGTCTTTAAAAAGAAATTCGGTAAACAGACAAAATTTCTTCAGAAATTATCAAGGAGTGCATACACTGTATTTATAATACATGCAGTAATAATAGTTCTTTTAGCCTACTCATTAAAAGATTTTCCGTTCCATCCGCTTATTAAATTTTTAATAGTCTCTCTGGTGGGAATACCTATTTGTTTTTTAATCAGTTTTTATATAAAAAAAATTCACTTTTTGAGAAATATTTTATAAAGCCTTATAGGCATTTCTATACATAATTCTATTGCCATAAGTATAATAATCAATTATAATTCTTAAATAAGTAAAACTATTATTTAAGAAAAATGAAAGAATTTAATCAGCTCTTAAAAGAAAATAACATAAAGATAACTCCACAACGTGCTTTGATATATGCAGAGCTGATAGGTTTGGACCATCCATCCGCAGATATTCTCTTCAATAAAGTCAAAAAAACTTTTCCTAATATTTCCTATGACACTGTTTACAGGACCTTGTTGACCTATTCACGGATCGGCTTATTGGATGTTGTGGAAGGCTATGGTGAACCTAAAAGGTTTGATACTAATACAGACAGCCATCATCATTTCAGGTGTTTACAATGCAGCAGTATAACTGATATTAAGAGAGATCACTTTGATAACCTGGAAATACCCGAAGAAATATTCTCAAGATTCCAGGTCTTGAGATCAAAAGTCGTACTTGAAGGTATCTGTAAAAAATGTAAAAAATAATTTGTAGGGTTACTTCAATGTAAAGATAACTGTTACAGGTATCATGACCTCTTTATCGATTGTAGAGGTATCATAGGCACCCCAGTCAGATACTTCAGTAGAATTTACAGGCAGTACCTGGACAACTCCAAGATTTGCAGATTTAATCGCACCTATTTCCTTGCCACTGCCCTCTGCGATCTTCTGAGCTCTTAGCTTTGCATCATTTATTGCATCAGGTATAAGTTCTATCCTTAGTTCTAGGAAGACCGGTGTAAAAATATTCCAGGGATTGTGTAGAGAATATAACTCCTTCATCTATTAATTTCTGGGTGTTCTTTGCCATAGAAGTTATTTTGTCAACATCCTGTGACTGAATTATAACAGTTTGTCTTAAGATGTTTTCCTTTGGTGCAAGGGGATCATACAGGTACAATTGTTCCATAAATACAGGAGAAATATTCACATCCTGTTCACTGAAACCATTTTCTTTAAAAAATGCTATTACTATTGTCTCGTCGTTTTTCATCTGGTCATAACCCTGATTTCAATTCTTCTGCAGGGATGGTCCTTGAAAAATTAGTGGTCCATTTTACCATATCAGAAGTAACCTGTTTCCTGACAGAGCCTGTAACTGCCAGTGTGTCTTCTGGTAATCTGACAATATAAAATGTGTATGAGGCGATCAATGCGCTGATAATAAGGCATATGCCTAGAATAACTCCAAAATAGATTATTTTATTTGATCTTTTCTGCTCCATTAATAACTCCTTATAAAAATATCTTCAAATAAAAAACTGACTTTACCTAGCCGGTTACGTAAAAGCTCAATAGTAAATTAATTATATTACTTATATTGAGAATAGCAATTAGAGTCAAAATTTTTTATTTTCAGGATTCTTTTTTCTATCTTTGAAATGGTAGAATAAGACTAATGATCTGAAAGGTAAGTATGAAAAAAATATCTTATGAATCCCTTGTCACGGGTATCCTTGCCCTATTATCAAACATAGCTTTTTTTCTTCTTGTGCCTGGAAAACCTTTTGGCTTTAATATTCTGCAGCCGATCAGTGCAATGGAAGAATTTACAAAGTTCACTTTTTTTCTGTTCTTTATTCTATTATTGATCATTCTAAGTATAGGCCTATCAATAGTAGCAATAATTTTTGGCATAAAAGACTTCAGGGGTATTTTCAGGGGATCATATATTTTAGAAAGAAAAACAATATATCTTGTTGGTGCTATTCTTGGCATAATAAATTTTATTATATTTATTTTTTTTGTACTTATCCTTTATATTTTTTAATGATTATTTACTGTTTTAACAAAGAAAAACAGTTTTTAGCTTGTGAATAATCGAGTATAATTAAAAGTACTCCATAAATTATTTTTTTTAAATATTTAAAGTCGTTAAGGTTTTCAGAGTTATAGAAAAATGGAGTGTCCAGGGTGAAATAAGATGATGAAAGAAGCATATCTTTATAAAAGACTTGATGATTTAAAACTAAGGTGCAATCTTTGTTCTCATAGATGTGTTATTCCTGGACAGGAAAAGGGAAAGTGTGGTGTAAGAAAAAATGTTGAAGGGAAATTATACAGTCTTGTTTATGACAAGATCATTTCAGAGAATGTAGATCCTATAGAAAAAAAACCGTTATTTCACTTTCTACCGGGAACGATGTCTTTATCCATTGCAACGATGGGATGTAATTTTAAATGTTTTTTTTGTCAGAACTGGCAGATATCACAAATGCCATGCGATCATGACCGGATAGAAGGAGAAGAAATATCTCCTGAAAAAATAGTTAAAGATGCCCTGGCATCCAGATGCGAGAGTGTCTCTTATACCTATACAGAACCCACAGTTTTTTTTGAGCTTGCTTATGATACAGCATGCATTGCAAATAAAAGTGGGTTGAAAAATATTTTCGTGACAAACGGCTTTATGACTCCAGAATGCATAGAGATGATAGGGCCCTATCTCGACGCGGCAAATGTTGATTTGAAAAGTTTTTCTGATGATTTTTATAAGAGCAGATGTGGGGGCAGATTAAAACCTGTTCTGGAGAATATAAAAACCATGTATGAGTCAAAAATATGGGTCGAGGTGACTACTCTTTTAATACCCGGCTTAAATGACAATACAGAAGAGCTTGACGCAATTTCAGGGTATATTTCAGGCATCAGCAGGTCTATACCATGGCATGTAAGCGCTTACTATCCCCAATACAAGTCAGAGATACCTGGCACCCGGATCGATAGTATCAAAAGGGCAATAGACTCCGGCAAAAAAGCAGGATTAAAGTATGTATATGGTGGAAATATTGCTGTGGCAGGTTATGAGGATACGGAGTGTCACAACTGCGGAACTCAAGTCATAAGAAGATCAGGATTTAATATAAATAGCAAATATTTACAAAATGGACTCTGTGGCAATTGCAGTTCTAAGATAGACGGGATATTTTAAAATTGTCTGATGATGTATTGATTTCAATCATAGGTGGAGGCGTTATTGGGTGTGCCGTGGCACTTGAGATCTCAAAGCACGTAAGAAGCGATATTGTCGTAATAGAGAAGAATCCACAGATAAATGGAGAGAACCAGTCTTCAAGGAATTCTGGTGTTGTACATGCAGGGATTTATTATCCAAAAGATATAGGACCTTTAAAAGCTAAGCTTTGCGTAGAAGGCAATAGACTTATCTATGATTTCTGCAAAGAAAACAGTATTCCCTGCATTAAAACAGGAAAGCTGATTATTTCTACCGATAAACTTGAAGAAGAGTACCTGTACGATGTGCTGGATACTGGCAGGGATAATGGTGTCCCGGACCTTCAGATCCTGGAAGGTAAAAATATAAAAAGATTCGAGCCCAATGTAGAGGGTAAAAAAGCTGTAATGGTGCCTTCTTCAGGCATAATCGAATCTACAAAGTTTCTTGAGAATATTTATAGGTCTTCTGAATCGAATGGTGTCATTTATCTTGTTGACAATGAGGTCAAAGATATAGAACCATCAGAAGATAGTTTCTTAATAAAAATTCAGTCCCGTTCCAACACTGAGACATTCAGGACTAAAATATTAATAAATGCAGCCGGACTTTTTTCAGACGAGATAGCAAAGATGATAAACCCGGGTTTTAATTTTACTATGGATCCGGTCAAAGGGGAGTCAGCAAAATTTTATTCTTCCAGGAGAGGTGAACTGCTTTTAAACGGCATGAATATTTATCCTGTACCATTTGGATATTATCCTGATGGCGAAAGGGCGAATATTCCTTTTCAGGAATTTAACTCACTTTTTAAGGAAGGTAGACTTAATAAATCTGTAGGTGTGCATATTACTTCGACTTTTGATATTGATACTGGCAGGTATTCAATTGGAAAAACAGCTACTATAGGACCTGCATATTCCAAACCTGCAAATAAGGAAGATTATAAAAGTTCAAGGCCAGAAGAATATTATCATCAGATGGTCCATTCATTTTTCCCCAACTTAAAAGTAGAAGATATCAGCCTGCACCAGGTCGGCATAAGAGCAAAACTTAAGGACCACTATGATTTCATCATAGAAAAGGATAAAAAATATCAGAATTGCATAAATCTTGTCGGGATAGATTCGCCAGGCCTTACATCTTCTCTTGCAATAGCTAAGCGTGTCGCAAAGATGCTTGAAGAAATAATATAAAACTGAGTACTCACATTAATATTTTATTTTGTAATATTTTGTCTTATAATAGATTGGCACATCGGGTGGCGGCATAGCCAAGTGGTAAGGCAGAGGTCTGCAAAACCTTTATCCCCGGTTCAAATCCGGGTGCCGCCTCCATTTTTTATCCAAAGATTTAATTTTTAACGTAAATTTGTACCACGTTATTTGTTACAATTATGATTAAATTTGAGAAGTAATGAATAAAAAATTAATTTTAAGACTAATAGTAGCATTTTTTGTTTTTATATTTTCTGTGGGAGTTAGCTGTACGGATAAAAGACTTTTTGAGGCTAATATAAACCTGACAAATAACCCATCAGATGATGGTGTACCTTATTGGTCACCAGACGGTAAAAAGATTGTTTTTGTATCATATCGTGACGGCAACTCTGAAATCTATACCATGAATGCTGACGGATCAGGAGTGACTAACCTGACAAAGAATCCAGAAAGTGATTCTGAATCTGTACCCTGGTCACCTGACGGTAAAAAGATTGTTTTCCAATCTCTTCGTGACGGCAACTATGAAATCTATACCATGAATGCTGACGGATCAGGAGTGACTAACCTGACAAAGAATCCAGGATATGATTTGTACCCTTCCTGGTCACCTGACGGTAAAAAGATTGTTTTCCAATCTCTTCGTGACGGCAACTATGAAATCTATACCATGAATGCTGACGGATCAGGAGTGACTAACCTGACAAAGAATCCAGGATATGATTTGTACCCTTCCTGGTCACCTGACGGTAAAAAGATTGTTTTCCAGTCTCTTCGTGACGGCAACTATGAAATCTATACCATGAATGCTGACGGATCAGGAGTGACTAACCTGACAAAGAATCGAGAAGTTGATGCAGTTCCTTCCTGGTCACCTGACGGTAAAAAGATTGTTTTCCAATCTTTTCGTGACGGCAACTATGAAATCTATACCATGAATGCTGATGGTTCAGGAGTGACTAACCTGACAAACAACGCATCAGAAGACGGTGCTTCTTTTTGGTCACCTGACGGTAAAAAGATTGTTTTCCAATCTTTTCGTGACGGCAACTATGAAATCTATACCATGAATGCTGATGGTTCAGGAGTGACTAACCTGACAAAGAATCCAGGATATGATTTTTGCCCTTTCTGGTCACCTGATGGTAAAAAGATTGTTTTTGTATCACGTCGTGACGGCAACTCTGAAATCTATACCATGAATGCTGACGGATAACCGTGTGTCAAAGAATATTCCGAAATAAAAAAATAAAGATTTTGGACATATATTTTTAGATATTAATGGTGGGTTGTTAGATACTATCTTAGTTTATAAACACTTTGTATTTCTGCTTCATTTATGACTAAGCTGTATACTTTATTTAATAAATATGCTTGTTTTATGCCCCTTGATTCCAAATCTATTTCTGAGCATTTATAATTATTTAAAAAATAATCTGCTTCATTAATATCTGAAACAAATACTAGCCTTTGCTTATCTGATTCCGAAAACAAGTTTTCACTTCTATCTCTTGAGCCGCATCTTAATGCATAAGTTATTCTTTTACGCTTATCAGTCTTTAAAATGTATTCAAGTCCATCCTTAAAAGATAGCCCCCAGTAATCAAGTATAAACCTACTCTTTACCACTCCCAGATTTTTTCCTGCAAGAATATTATGATATACATACTGGTATGGATGCTGTCTTATCATAAGCTGTGTCGTAAAAGTCAAATTAATGATTAGAATTGCAGTAATGGCTAGAGCTACTATATTATATTTCTTAATATTCATCTTTTGTCTGCAGAAATCATATAAAAACTTTACACCGCTAAGAGCAATGATAAGGAATGCTGGATAGATAAAATACATCTGCCGCCATCCATTATAAAGATTGGAACTTAATAAGATCTGGGAAAGCATCGGAATAAAAAACCATAATATAGCTAATATTATATATTTGTTTGCAGTATAAAAAGTAACCAGATTTTTTCTAAAACGGCTAACAAAATACGCAAGACCTATAAAAAATAATATGGTGTAAATTACCGGCGTCATTATTGCTATATTTACCGGAAGATAGTGCCAGGGAAGATTTTCCATACTGGATATATTCTGACCCATATATAGAAATTTGGCATTAAGAGGATAATCAGACATAGTTTTTATTGCTTCAATGAAGTTATTTGCAGGATCGAGTAGCATCGATGGCATCAATACAAGAAATACAACTATAGTTACAAATAAATAAATCAGAGAGTATTGTAATATTTTAAAAATTTTTGTGTTTTTTAAACCTTTTTTTTGTTTTTTCTGTAATAAAAGATAAAAAATAAGAAACATAATGGTAAAGAACGGAATAATTATACCTATTATTCTTATTCCAACAGCAAAACCACTGGATATTCCGTGTAGAAATACAAACCTTACATCCCTGGTTTCAAGAAGTTTGTGAAGTGTAAAGATAGAAATAATAAAAAAAGATAAAAAAGGAATGTCTTTTGGATTATAAAATGATTCGGCGAATATCCTCGGGGAAAGGACCAGAAAAACACTTCCAAGCAGACCCAGTTTCCAGCTTTTAAAAATATTTCTGCAAAGAAAATAGAAGAAGATAACTGAGATATAGAACAATAAAAAAGTAGCGTAATGCCTGAGCAAAAGAGTTGTTCTTATACTTTCTATATTAAAAATTCTCTGTATTATAGTTAGAAGATAGGTAAATGTTGTACCATGATATTTATTAATATTTTTATATATAGTCCCATCATTTTCTAAAACAAGTTTAGCAGCGTCATTGCCAAGATTCTTTTGATCCGTCTCGTCTGTAGAGTATCCATAATCATTTACGGAAAAAAAACTAATAATTAAAAACAATATAAAAAAGATTAATACTATTAATTTGTATCTTTTTTCAAAGAATTTTTTAACATTTTCAACAAGATGCATATTGTTATAATATAATAAAGACTTATTTTATAAAATGGTATAGGTAACTAATTGAAAATTCATAAAAATAGATAAATTATTGATTAAGGTAATTTATTTATGTGGTTGAATTGGAATTTCATGGACAGGAGAGAAAATATTCAATAGTCTTATTTAGTATTTTTTCTTCTTTGAATCTTACTATCCCTTCTTAACAGAACGGGGTGCCGCCTCCAATTAAGATAATACAAGGAAGCTAAATTTTAAATTTAATCTCATATAAATATATTACGTTGAAACACCGAAAATCAAACCTGTTAAGTATGGTATTAACCAGATTATCCATACAAAAATACTAAATCTATGGAAGTTTAAAATCATTTTTTCATTCTTTTTAACCAATACTACAGTTGCCCAGATAGCATGGAATAGCATCAGTAGTATTGCCAGTAAGCCTGTAATATCATGAAAGTCAAATTTGAATCCACGATCACTAAGTCTTGTCATGAGGGTTGTTCCTGTGGTATCAAAAATAACCCCGACCCAGAATAGGTACATATGCCAAAATTTTAATCTTTTTTGTATCTTTTCGGCCCATACACCTACAGTATAAAATACAAGAGCCAGAGTAATAAAAATGGTCGCATAAACAAGCATATTAGTCCTCCTGTAATTGTTTGACTAAAGTTTTTATAGAATTAAAAAATATCTGTTTAATTTACTATAAAGGTGAAAATAATAGAAGAGTATGTATCACTCAAACAGATTTCTGCACTAATATTACATTGACAGAGTAATTTTTAATAATATAATTCTTAGTAAAGCAATAAGTTTTATAGGTTAGATACTATATATTGATTTCACAATTATTTTTAAGACAGGTTTAAGATAAAGAATAAGGAGTACAACATAATATGAATATAAAAGATGATATAACACAATTGGTCGGTAATACCCCGATGGTCCGACTTAATAAAATTGGAATGGGACTTCATGCAGAAATAGTGGCAAAACTTGAGTCCTTTAATCCATTATCCAGCGTAAAAGACAGGATAGGTTTAGCCATGATAGAAGATGGTGAAAAAAAGGGAACGATAAAAAAAGGCACTATCATAGTCGAACCGACAAGCGGCAACACAGGAATAGCTTTAGCTTTTGTATGTGCTGTAAAGGGATACAGATTAATACTCACTATGCCTGATACAATGTCTGTTGAGAGGCGAAAACTGCTTAAAGTACTTGGCGCAGAACTTGTCCTGACACCTGGGAATGAAGGAATGCTTGGGGCAGTAAGCAAAGCTGAAGAAATCTCAAAAAATACTGCAGATTCGTTTATTCCACAACAATTTAAAAATCCTGCTAATCCTGAAATCCATCGCATTACAACAGCTGAAGAGATCTGGAAAGATACAGATGGAAAGATAGATATTTTAGTATGTGGAGTAGGTACGGGTGGGACTGTTACCGGAATCGCAGAAGCCATAAAGGAGAAGAAACCGGACTTGAAGGTCATTGCTGTAGAGCCATTTAATTCTGCAGTTCTTTCAGGTGAAGAACGCGGCGCTCACAGAATACAGGGAATAGGTGCAGGTTTCATTCCTGATATTTTAAAGACTGAACTTATAGATGAGGTCATCAAGGTCAAAGACGATGATGCAGCATCCATGGCAAAAAGATTAGCTGGCCAGGAAGGAATACTTGCAGGAATTTCATCAGGTGCGGCTGTCTGGGCTTCAATAAAAGCCGCAGAGAGAGAAGAAAACTACGGTAAACTGATCACAGTAATCTTGCCAGATACCGGGGAGCGGTATTTATCTACAGGGATTTTCGATTAATTTAATCTGAATTTTTCAAGGGTTCTATTTAAATTTTATCATTAAACTGTATCAAAAATAGTATCAGCTTAAAGATTCGTACTGGAAGTATTTTTAGAGATCCTCAACAGCAGATCGCTGATTCTTTCAATATGTAATATTATATCCGCGAAAATGACACCTGAGGTCGGCATACATTTTCCTTCCCGGAGCCTTATCAGGTGATTGGTCCTAATATTCATAACCATCTTATCAATGTCTGCTTCTATTTTTTCACATTCTGCATGTTTTTCTATAGTATTTTTTTCAATATTACTTAAAAGGATTGAATACATATTATTTACTTTTTCACTGATCTGTGAAAGTTCTTTATTTTCAACAATACTGAATTTCATGTTATTTTCTTCTTTTACCTGTATCAGGTACATTATACTTTCAGAATGGTCTCCTGTACGCTCAGCATCATATGCAACGTGAAGGAGATTTGTTAGCTCATTTGACTGTCTGAAACCAAGGGATCTCTGGGATATCTTTGTCAGGTATCTGATTATATCTTCAGTCAAACTATCTACTGCTGATTCCCTGTCTAGCAACTTCTGTTCTATTGCTGTGTTTTTATCATTTAATCTCTCAAGTGAAAGATTAAACATTTCCTGAGTTATTTTGGTAACTCTCTGAAGTTCTTTTTTTGTTTGTTCAAGTGATATCGCAGGATTTTGGAGAAGTCTGTTATCTAGGAAAATTGCATTTTTATTGATTACTACATCTTTACCTGGAAATATTCTTATGACGACTTTTTCAAATAATCCTATCATCGGGAATAAAATAATGGTTGTTATAACATTAAAAGAAGTATGAATATTTGCAATCTGTCTTTCAATGCTGGAACCTGTCCATGCAATAATAAAACTTTCAACTTTAAATCCATATAAAAGAATTGCAAAAATAATAGCACCAAAAATATTAAACATAAGGTGCGAAAAGGCAGTCCTTTTTGCAGTAATAGTCGTTCCAATGCTTGCGAGAAGTGCAGTGGCACATGTCCCGATGTTATCTCCTATTAAAATAGGAATAGCTGCTTCAATGGGAATAAGACCCTGGGAGGCAAGTGCTATCAAAAGACCTATAGTTGCAGAACTACTCTGGAGGAGTGCGGTGAGCAGGAGGCCTGCCATTATTCCAAGAAATGGATTTTTACTGAAGATCAAAAGAAAATTTTTAAAACCCTCGTTGTCCTTTAGGGGTCCGAGAGCCTGTTTCATCAGTATCATACCAAGAAATAATATACCCAGACTCAGCACTGTCATTCCTATGATTTTTATTTTTCTGCGCCTGCCGAGGAAATTAATTAAAAACCCTATTATTATCAGCGGAAAAACAATTGCTTCAAATTTCAATGATATAAGTTGTGCAGTTATTGTAGTGCCTATATTGGCACCCATAATAATACCGATAGCCTGTCTTAAAGTCAGAAGTCCTGCATTTACAAAACCGATAGTCATTACTGATGTAGCGCTGCTGCTCTGTATGACCATAGTAGTAAATAGTCCGATAAGTACTCCGGACCATGATCTTTTAGAAACAGTATTTATTATTGTCTTAAATCTGTTGGAAGTAATTTTTTGAAGACTATTGCTGAGCCTGCTCATTCCATAAATAAATAAAGCAAGCCCACCAAGTACCTGAATAATTATAAGAAAATAGGCCAAGATTTATTAACCTTGTTCCAATTGAAAAAATGATCTTTGATAATTATAATAAAGTATTTTAAATAGTTGAATAGCTTATTGATATTTTTATTAAAATTTTTTGATTTCTATAAAATCTGTATTTATTTTTTCATATTTATTTGACTTATTATATTGTTTTTATTTTTTAATAAATGCTGATATCATAATGCTTGCTTAATTTCCGCAAAATCTTTACCGGAGAGGTGCTTGAGTGGTCGAAAAGGGCCGCCTGCTAAGCGGTTAGATGGGATCAAACCTGTCTCGAGGGTTCGAATCCCTCCCTCTCCGCCAAAAAGCCAAATTCTTATAGTAGAGCTGAATAATAAATATGCCACTGGCATATTTATTGGGATTCGAAGGATCAGGACTATAGCTAGGCTCTTTTTGTCATTTCAAACAACCATTTTTGGAGGGGATACATCTTTTTGAAAGATTCATAGCAGAAATCTATAAAATCACTGGAATAAAACTCTTCAGGTATTTTAAAATCTTTCCCTGCATGCATACCATCATAAAGTAAAAAATCAGCATTCTCGTGTTCAGTATCAAATCCTTTAGGTAGCACTTTGTAATTTTTGCCTCCAAAAACATATCCCCTTGTTGTTAAATCAGCATAAATCTTTTTTAATTCTTTACCATATAAAGCATGGACTAAGGAATTCCTGTATTCTACCAGTTGTGGCTTAGTAAACTTATAAATACCTGCACCCAGCATTATGTAGTCAGCTTCAAGATGGAAATAAAAGACTGAACATTCCATGCGGGGGAGACCCCCATCCCAGAATACTAAACCCATATGAGTCTTGTAGGGCGATTTATCCTTGCTGAAACGGATATCCCTGTTAATCCTGAAAAGTGATTTGTTGGTCCTTGGGTCGGCATTTATCGTAGATGAAAGTTCTTTAAGCCTCTCTCCCATTCCTAAAACGAAACTTTTTGCAGGACCCAGAACAAAGTCTTCATAAACTTCCCTATTCTGGTCGAACCAGGGTTTATTGTTGTTTTCTTTTAGTCCATTAAAAAAATATAGTGTTTCTTTAAAAAAGCCCTTGAAATCGTTTAATTCTTTCATTGTCATCTTGGCACCTCCTGTATCAATATTAAAACACTTTTTAACATTGTAAGCCATTTTTTTAAAGGTATTATTTTTGTTAGAAAATTTGAATCCTGTAAAAAGATTAAATCTCTTTATCCTGTTAATATTGCCTGTTAAAATGTAATAATGAAACCTTTTTGTAAAAAATTTATAACTAATTGATCATGTGAAAGGATAAAATCGATTATGGAAAGGGCTCCAATAGAAGACTTAAAGACCGACATCAAAAAGATAGCTTCACCGGAAAAAGCTGAAATACTTCAGAGATTTTTTAAAACAGGAAAAGGCCAGTATGGGGAAGGAGACGTTTTTGCAGGTGTTACTGTCCCGGAGCTTCGAAAACTTGCAAAAAAGTATTTAACTCTGGATGAAGAGGAAATAATAAAGCTTCTCAGGTCCAAGATCCATGAGGAGCGTATGATAGCACTTTTCATTCTTACTTCCTGGTTTGAAAAGGGCGACCCGCAGAAAAAGAAAAGGATATACGATCTTTATTTAAGTAATACAGCTTATATAAACAACTGGGATCTTGTGGACCTGACTGCAGATAAGATAGTAGGTTCATTTCTTCTTGATAAACCAAGGGATATCCTTTATGGGCTGGCGGCCTCTCCAAGTCTGTGGGAGAGGCGGATCGCAGTTATGGCAACTTTTAATTTTATAAAGAATGGACAGCCTGAAGATACAATAAAGCTCTCAGTAATGCTTTTAGAAGACAAGCATGACCTGATACATAAGGCTTCCGGCTGGATGCTCAGGGAGATCGGGAAAAAATGCTCGATGGAGACCCTGACTGATTTCCTGAAGAAGTATTATAAAATAATGCCCAGGATGATGCTCAGATATGCAATTGAAAGGTTCCCGGAGGATTTAAGAAAAAAATATTTAAACGGTGCAATATAAATAATGCTTTTAAAGAAAGATTTTTTTAAAATATAATTTCTATTTTTTAAAGAAGGAGTGCAGTATGGACATTGATGGAAAAGTAGCAATTGTAACAGGTGCAGGTAGGGGTATAGGAAAAAAAATCGCAATAGATCTTGCTTATAAGGGCTGTAGTGTCGTTCTAGTCTCGAGGACAAAAGAACAGCTTGAAGAGACAAAAAGGTTGGCTGAAGAGGTAAATGCAGATTCTAAAATAATTGCGATATCGGCTGATCTTTCAGAACTGAAAAATATAGATGAATTGGTAGACAAGACGATAGATAAATATGGGACCATAGATATACTTATCAATAATGCGGCGATCCTTTATCAGGCAGGGATTTTTGAGACAGATGAGAACATCTGGGATGATACGATGGACATAAATCTAAAAGCGCTTTTCTTTTTAAGTAAAAAAACACTTGCATTAATGAAGGAGAAAAAAACCGGATACATAATAAATATTTCTTCAACGGCTGCGTTTGAGGTACCTTCAGGGATAATGGCCTATGGAGTTTCGAAAGCAGGTGTTGTGGGTGTTTCGCAGGCACTTTATAAAGAAGCAAAAGAACACGGGGTCAAGGTCAGCGTGATCTATCCAGGGATGACTGATACTGAGATGATCCGTGCAGCAAAAATACCTGTTCCGCCAGAAAAATGGATGCAACCCGAAGATATCTCCAATTGCGTTATATTCCTTCTGGAACAGAGTGAAAGGGTGATGATAAAGGAATTGACCCCCTGGGCCTTTAAGCACGACCAGATATAGATAGATATCTTATATAATCGTATTAGCATAAAAACTTTGTTTTGAGTTTATAAATTTTTATTTAGGCTTGTGATATAATCTTAAAGATTTTTTATCATTTTAAATATACGGAGAGATGGCTGAGTGGTTTAAGGCGCACGCCTGGAAAGCGTGTGGGTGGCGTAAGCTGCCTCGAGGGTTCAAATCCCTCTCTCTCCGCCAGGTAAATTTATATTCATTTCAAAGGAGATCAAGTGAAAGAATTAATTTCCCATTGTGGTCTAAAATGCAGTGAATGCGGTGCCTATATAGCTACTAAAAATGACGATGATAAAAAAAGAAAAGAAGTAGCCAGACTCTGGGCAGAAAATTTTAAGACTGATATTAAACCTGGGGATATAAATTGTTTTGGCTGTACATCAACAGGAAAAACTGTCTTCAGTTACTGCAATGTCTGTGAAATACGTAAGTGTGGGGTAGAAAAAGGTGTTATAAATTGTGCTTATTGTGAGGAATATACTTGTGAGAAGCTGGAAAACTTCTTTAAAATAGCACCTGATAATAGAAAATTGCTTGACAGTATTAAAAGCCAAAAATAATAAGTTTAGAGGAGAGATGGCTGAGCTGGTTGAAAGCGCTCGATTCGAAATCGAGTAGACGGATAATATCTGTCTCGGGGGTTCAAATCCCTCTCTCTCCGCCAGAAAGTTTCACTGTCTTCTTTGAAATCAGGATCTTTATAACTATAAAAATCAAAAAGTCCTTCCATTAAAATTCAAACCCACAAGCTGAAAGAGCGAATGATTTTTTTGCTAAGCATCTATTTTGGGACGAACTGCTTTTTTAGCAATAAAAGGATAAGATATCAATAGGGCTGATGCTGCAAACAATATTACAACGACAATGCTTACAGTCCTTGGAATACCGATAATGTCTGCAAGTCTGCCTAAAAATAGTAATAAAATTGAAGCCATACCGACACTCAGTCCCATTACTAGTGATGATGCAAGGCTTATATTGGAAGGAAAGATATCCTGTGACAACCTTATACAGACAGGAAGTGTAGAAATAGAAAAGAAACCGGTTATTATGAAAAAGATTATCGGCAATACTCCACCTGACCTAAAAATAAAGTAAATAAATGGTGTAGAAGCAAGCAAACCGATCAATATCAAAATGTATTTATTCTTCATCCTGTCTGAAATAAGTCCGGCAAAAATGCCTCCCACGCCTCCTATTAGTGTATATGCTGTAAGAATCATACCAATATTTAATAGTGTTATTCCTTTTTCGGTGAAATATAACGGCATAAATGTTATAAGTGCAAGCCACAATATATCTCTTGCAAAAGATGCTGAGAATATTATAAAAAGCTGCAGTAGCTTGATCTTTTTTATTTTTTTTAGCCTCAAAAAAAAGTTAGCAGTGGTCTCTTTGCGATTGACTGTTTGAGAATTCTTAACAAACCTTAAAAGGATGATCGCCATCATTATACCTGGTATCATCGTCAGCGGAGTAAAGGAAACACCGATTTTTTCTATAACAAAGATTATAAAAATAGAACCAAAAGCATATCCTACTGTACCTGAAAAAGATATAAGCGAATTACTTAGACCTTTAAACCTGCCTCCAAACCTGCCTCCCATAGCAGCTGTACCAGGATGCATCGCTGAAATGCTCAGGTTTCCAAGGAAAAGCATTGTAAGTACCGCGTAATAATTTGGTATAATGGGAATAAGGCTGATCATTACTGCGCTGAAAAAAGGTCCTGCTATTAAAAAATATCTGGCATTATATCTATCAGAAAGATAACCAAAAACTGGCTGTGTAAGGCTATTTGAAATATGGGTAATTGAAGTCAGGAGGCTGACTAAAAAAATGGACAATCCAAATTTTAATGCAAAAATGGGAATAAGTCCTATAATGAAACTGGAATAAAGGTCAGTTACAGCATGGCTGCTCATTGCAAGAGAGACTTGCATCCTATCTTGTTTTTTCCCTGTGATTATTTCCCTTTTTTCCATATGACTTCTTATATCGTAAGCAAATATTAAAATATTACTATTTATAATTTAATTAGCAACAATAATATCGTAGAAATGATGATTTTTTAGTTAAAAAACTCATAGTCAGTGACTTAAATAGGATTAAAAGATTATATTCTTAGATATTCTTCAAATTCAAATAAACAAATGTTTTTTCGATGCCTTTTTCGGCATAATAGTATTCAATAAGTATGGTAAATAAGTTATAATCACTTTAAATCGTGCTAGGTGGGGAGCTAGCGGTGCCCTGTAACTCACAATCCGCTCCAGTGAGACCGATCAACAGGCTGAGGCCTGAAGTAGTAGGGTTTTGCTCCTGTGAAAGTGGTGATGAAAGCCGGGTCTTGTGCGGCGGAGGGTTACGAACCCCGTCAGGTCCGAGAGGAAGCAGCGGTAAGTGACATTCTCCGGGCGCCACAAGGAAACCTGGCTGGAGCTAACTGCACAGGAAGCACCTGTTATTTTATGTCGATCCTGGGGCACGGTCTGATTAATAATCTTATAAGTCCAGATGAAAGCTTTAAATAATATGAGTATATTTCGTTTTACCGGAAATGGCGGCCTCAGGATTTTTCGATGAGATAGTAGGCCAGAAACATAATGTTCAGACTCTTAAAAATGTCCTTGACGGCAAAAGGCTCTCCCATTCATATATTTTCTGCGGACCCCGCGGGTACAGGCAAGACTTCCACTGCAAGAATACTGGCTAAAGCTATAAACTGCATTGAAGGCATCACATCCAGCACCATGTAATAAATGCAGGAACTGCAATAGCATATCTGATGGAAGCAATATAGATGTCATAGAGATAGATGCAGCTTCCAACAGGGGGATAAATGAGATAAGGGAGCTAAGGGAAAAGGTAAAATACCTTCCCAATGACCTGAGGAAAAAGATATATATAATAGATGAAGTCACATATGCTCACCACAGAGGCCTTCAATGCCCTGCTAAAAGTCCTTGAGGAGCCGCCTGAACATGTGATATTCATAATGGCCACCACAGAGCCAAACAAGGTCATACCCACTATCATGTCCAGGTGCCAGAGGTTTGATTTTTATCCCATATCACTTGACCTTATAAAAAAAAGGCTAACAGAAATAGCCGCAGCTGAAAATATCCATATCCTGATCATGCACTTGCCCTGGTGGCAAAATATGCCGACGGGAGCCTGAGGGATGCTGACGGGATCCTCGAGCAGCTTGCCGCCTATAGCGAAGGTACAAAATAACTGTCTGAAGTAGTTCGACCTTCTTGGGGTAGTCGACCTTGAGATATTATTTGAATTTGTAGATATCCTTGCAGCCAGGGATATAAAAAAGGCCTCTTTTTACCCGGAAGGATAATAAAGGGAAACCAGGACCTTAAGAATTTTACAGCAGAGCTTATAGATCATCTTTATAACCTGTATGTATTAAAAACTATGACAAACCTTCGGATATCTGACCTCAGCCAGGATTTCCTGATAAATACCAGTCAGGCCGGGATGCGACATCTGCAGAATGAAGAGCTGATTATTATATGGAGCATTTTACCGGACTCCTTAAGCAGATAAAATGGGGGGAAAGCTCCAGGACTTTCTTTAAATCCTCAGTGATCCAAGCCATTAAACTTTATAGTCCTTGATGACAGGCCAGCTGGTTAAGAAGATCAATAGACCTGATGCATCAGTTAAGCTACTTGAAGAAAAGCTAAATCAAAAAGGTGAGGATATAAAAGATGCAGAAGTCATAAAAGAACTGAAAGCGGATAAGGAGAAAAGAAGAAGACCCGAATAGCGAATGGATATGATAACCAGGGAAAGCATGGAAGGCCCTGGATCAAGATAAAGCTGACATAGGTCATAAGTAAGGATGAGGATGCGGCCAGGGAGATAAAGGTGATCCAGAGAAGGAAAAGATCGGAACAAGACCTCAGAGGGATAAGAAAAGCTCCGGAAGAGATATAGACATGCCGGATTGAGATTAAAAATTGGAGCAATATCCTATCCAGCCTTAAAAAAGAAAAATATCCGATACATGCCATGTTTGTCGAAACAGGTCCGGGAGGATAGAGGACGGAACAGCTTTAATTTTTTTCTTGGAGGAGAATAAGAAATTGGCATAAAGACCACCTTAATAAATAATATAAATTCTGTGTGATCTCTTCAGTAATAGATGAGTCACCGGAAAAAAATTCAAAATAAAATTTGAGACGGGAGAAGTCAACGGATGGAGGGGCAGAGTGTCAGTAGCTGAAGATGATAGAAATCCAGATTGCAGAAAGGACCAGACAAAGACTCCAAAAAGCAGTCATGCAACAGGGAAAACTGAGAGTGTTGATAAACAGGAATAGCATCGGAACAAATAATGTGAAAATACCGGATGAAGATGGTCCGGAAATGAAGATGTGATGAATTATTTTGAAAAAAAATTTGATATAAAGGAGTAAAAATTGGGTTTTAACATGCAGCAGATGATGAAGCAGGCCAAGATGATGCAGAAAAAAATGCTTGAAGTCCAGGAAGAACTCAAGAATATGGAATTCGAGGCTTCAGCAGGAGGTGGGGCAGTAAAGGCCAGGGTAAATGGAGAACAGGAGATCCTGGAGATAAAACTTGATTCCGGGATGATAGATGCAGACGACCTGAGATGGTTGAGGATATGGTATTGGTTGCCGTAAATGATGCCCTAAAGCAGTCTAAGGAAGAAGCCAAAAACAAGATGTCGGGTCTTACCGGTGGGATGAGTATACCGGGTATGTTTTAATCGGACAAGAAATGATTCTTGATATATGCCTCTATACATAAAAAGCGTAGAAAACTTAATAAATGAGTTCAGGAGACTTCCTGCCATAGGTCCAAAGTCTGCCAGGAGGATAGTCTATCACCTTTTGAAACAGACGACCAGGGATATTGAGGAATTCGCCCGTGCCCTTATAGAGATGAAGGAAAAGTAAGGTTCTGCAGCATCTGCAGGAACCTTGCAGAGGAGGAGATATGCCATATATGCAGGGATGCCTCAAGGGACAAGAAAAAGATATGTATTGTCGAAGAAGTAGGCGACCTTATAATAATCGAAAGGACCGGCCGTTATCAGGGGCTTTATCATGTCCTTGGCGGACTTCTTTCTCCAATTGACAATATAGGCCCTGAAGAGCTAAGGATACCCGGACTTATCGGAAGGGTCAAGAGAAGGGAGTATAGAGAAGTGATCATCGCGCTTAACCCCACTGTAGAAGGTGAAAGTACTGCTATCTATATAAAAAAAATGCTTAACCCTCCTGGAGTAAAAGCCACCATGCTTGCCAGTGGTCTTCCTGTAGGCGGGAATCTAGAATATGCCGATGAGATAACTATCGGAAGGGCTATTTCTGACCGAAAAGAATTCTGAAATACTTGTCTCTCCCTAAACACAAATGCAATTTATATTATTTAAAATATTAAATGATTGTGATATAATTTATTGGTTTATTTTTAGTGCAATTCATAGATATTGTCTTTAGGGATTTCAGGTTTTAAAAATATTTGGATTCTGATCACTAAAGGGGAAATCAGTGAATGAAAAGAAAAATAAGACAATGGATGGCAATATGGCAGCTGCTCATATTGCTTATGCATTTACAGAAGTAGCAGCGATCTATCCGATAACACCATCCTCGACCATGGGAGAATATCTGGATGAATGGGCGGCTCATGGAAGAAAAAATATGTTTGGTCAGATAGTACTCGTAGCGAGCTCCAGTCTGAAGGAGGTGCGACTGGTGCGGTACACGGCTCTCTTAAGCAGGGGCGCTTACCTCCACTTTTACAGCATCACAGGGACTTCTTCTTATGGTACCGAATATGTATAAGATCGCAGGAGAACTACTGCCCGGTGTCTTCCATGTAAGCGCAAGGTCGGTAGCAACACATGCACTTTCAATATTCGGGGACCATTCTGATGTGATGGCTGTCAGGCAGACAGGATTCGGACTTCTGGCATCAGGTTCCATCCAGGAGATAATGGACCTGGCAGGTATCGCCCATCTGTCTGCAATAAAATCAAGTGTGCCATTTGTACACTTCTTTGACGGTTTCAGGAGCTCTCACTGAGATACAGAAGGTAGAAGTCATAGAATATGAAGATCTTAAAAGACTTGCTGATATGGAAGCCCTTAAGAGTTCAGGATGAGGTCGCTCAATCCGGAACATCCGTAACAAAAGGTACTGCCCAGAACCCTGATATATTTTTCCAGGCAAGAGAAGCATCCGAACAGATTTTATGATGCAGTACCCTCAGTATAGTCTCAGATTATATGGACAAGATAAGTAAGCTTACAGGAAGGCATTACAACCGTTTGATTATTAGGTGCACCTGATGCCGAAAATATAATAATCGCTATGGGTTCAGTCACTGAGACCATAGAAGAGACCGTAGAATACCTTAATCAAGAAGGGTGAAAAAGTCGGGCTATAAAAGTCAGACTCTACAGGCCGTTCTCTGCAAGATATTTTATGGAAGCTCTGCCTGAATCAGTAAAAAGAATAGCAGTGCTTGACAGGACAAAAGAACCTGGGCTCAATCGGGGAACCATTATTGAGGATATTAAGAACCCTATTCTATAATACAGGATAAAAAACCTTTAATAGTCGGCGGAAGGTATGGACTCAGCTCAAAGGATACGACTCCTAGCCAGATAAAGGCTGTATTTGATAATCTTAAAAAAGAATGATCCAAAAGACGGTTTTACAATCGGTATAAATGATGATGTGACACATCTTTCACTGGAAATAAAGGACGAGATAGAGACCGCTCCTGAAGGTACCATAAGATGTAAGTTCTGGGGTCTTGGCTCAGATGGTACCGTCGGAGCCAATAAAAATGCGATCAAGATAATCGGTGATAATACCGATATGTATGCACAGGGCTATTTTGCATATGATTCCAAGAAATCAGGCGGGGTCACCATCTCGCATCTGAGGTTTGGGAAAAACCCTATAAAATCCACCTACCTTGTATAAACGCTGATTTTACAGCATGCCACAAACAGTCATATGTCTACCAGTATGATATGCTTAAGGGACTTAAAAGATGGCGGCACATTCCTGTTTAACTGTCAGTGGAAGCCAGAAGAACTTGATGAGAAGCTTCCTGCATCCATGAAGAAATATTTGCAGAAAATAATATAGAGTTATATATCATAGATGCCACAGAGATAGCCGAGGAGATAGGTCTTGGAAACAGGATAAATATGATAATGCAGGCAGCATTCTTTAAACTTTCAAAAGTGATACCCCTGGATGATGCTGTTAAATACATGAAAAAAGCCATCGAAAAGACTTATGGTACAAAAGGCGAGGAGATAGTAAGGATGAACTAAGCAGGCCATAGACAGGGGGATAGAAGAGCATTTTAAAAGTAGAAATACCTGATTCCTGGAAAGATGCAGTAGAAATAGCTGATATAACAGAAGCACAGGAACCTGACTTTATCAAGAATATCCTCAGGGTCGTAAACAGGCATGAAGGCGACAGTATTCCTGTAAGTGCTTTTTTAGGATCAGAAGACGGTTCTTTTCCGCAGGGTACTGCAGCATATGAAAAGAGGGGGATCGCAATAAATGTGCCTGAATGGCAGAAAGATAACTGTATACAGTGTAATCAGTGTTCATATGTATGTCCGCATGCAGTTATAAGGCCGTTTTTACTGGTTGAAAAAGAAGCAAAAAAGGCGCCGACAGATTTTGAGACGCTGGATGCCAAAGGGAAAGGGTCTTGAAGGTTTAAAATACAGGATACAGATAAGCTATCTTGACTGTACAGGCTGTGGTAATTGCGCAGATATCTGTCCTGCAAAAGAAAAAGCACTTGATAATGAAACCGTTTAGTTCCCAGGAAAAACAGAAAGAAACTGTGGGATTTTGCAATGACTATCAGCCATAAAGAAGATCTATGTACCGCCGAACACTGTTAAAGGAAGCCAGTTTAAGAAACCTTTATTTGAATTTTCAGGTGCATGCGCAGGATGCGGTGAAACACCTTATGTAAAGCTTGTAACCCAGCTTTTTGGTGACAGGATGATAATTGCAAATGCAACAGGATGTTCATCGATATGGGGTGGTTCTGCACCATCGACTCCATATACGGTCAACAGCAAGGGCAGGGGACCTGCATGGGCAAACTCACTGTTTGAAGATAATGCTGAATACGGATTCGGAATGGTACTTGGCAGTAAAGCAGATAAGGAACAGGATTGAGAGTCTTATGCTAGCAGTTACAGAGCACTGGTATAGAGCAACCGGTAAAAGAAGCACTTAGTGAATGGATAGCTTCAAAGAATGATAGTGAAGCAAGCAAGATAGCGTCTGGTAAAGTACTTGAAATATTATCCTTGAAGCTAAAAGATCTACAAAGCTGAGGACTCAGGGTAAATACTTAAATTAAAGGATTATCTGGTAAAGAAATCAATATGGTCCATTGGTGGAGACGGATGGGCATATGATATCGGTTATGGTGGACTTGACCATGTACTGGCAGCAAATCTGGATATCAATATATTTGTAATGGATACAGAAGTCTATTCAAATACTGGTGGACAGTCTTCAAAGGCTACTCCTAAGGGTTCAGTAGCAAAGTTTGCCGCTTCCGGAAAGAAGGTCAAGAAAAAAGACCTTGGACTTATTGCGATGACATACGGATATATTTATGTAGCTCAGATAGCAATGGGTGCGAATATGAACCAGACATTAAAAGCTATCTCTGAAGCCGAAGCCTATAAGGGACCTTCGCTTGTAATAGCCTATGCACCATGTATAAATCATGGAATAAAAACTGGTATGGGAAATACACAGTTAAGGGAAAAGCAGGCTGTTGATTCAGGATACTGGCATCTTTACAGGTATAACCCTGATCTGAAAAAGGAAGGAAAAAATCCATTTATCCTTGATTCTAAAGAACCAAAAGAACCATTTAGGGATTTCCTGATGGGCGAGGTCAGATATTCTTCACTGACAAAGACATTCCCGGAAATAGCGGAGAAATTATTCAAAGAAGCAGAGGAAGAAGCAAAAGAAAAATATAACAGGTATAAAAGGATGTCTGAAGACAACAGCTGTTTTTAAAGCGATGACAATAAAAATAAAAAAAGAAATTATAGTAATGAAATTTGGCGGGACTTCGGTTGGAAATACTGAAAAAATAAAGAAGGTTGCCAGCACCATAGCAAAGATAAAGAATTCTGGCAAAGATGTAGTAGTAGTAGTCTCAGCAATGGGACACACTACTGATGAACTTATCGATCTTGCTATTGGTATTACAAAGAATCCTGACAGAAGAGAAATGGATATGCTTCTTTCTACTGGAGAACAGGTTTCCATATCTCTTCTTGCAATTGCGCTTAAGGCAAAAGGCTATAACTGTGTATCGCTGACCGGAATACAGGCAGGAATATTAACTGATGATGTGTATTCAAATGCTAAAATACTCAATGTTAAGAGTTCAAGAGTTTTAAAAGAGATAGCCAAAGACAATATCGTAATTGTTGCAGGTTTTCAGGGATTTACCTCTGAAGGTGATATAACAACACTTGGAAGAGGTGGTTCAGATACTACTGCAGTTGCTCTTGCTGCAGCCCTTAATGCCAGATATTGTGAGATATATACTGATGTAGACGGTGTTTTTACTACTGATCCGAATATTGTCCCAGAAGCAAAAAAAATTGATTCACTTTCTTATGATGAAATGCTTGAGCTTGCTTCTTCAGGAGCAAAAGTGCTGCATCTGAGAGCAGTGGAATTTGCAAAAAAGAATGATGTGATCATACATGTCAGGTCAAGTTTTAATAATAATGAGGGGACATGGGTAATGGATTTTTCAAAGAAAGGTGAGAACATGGAAAGACCTGTAGTAACTGGAGTCACTTATGATACAAACCAGGTAAAGGTATCGATTTTTGGTCTTGCAGATAAACCAGGAATAGCAGCAAAACTTTTCAGTGCATTTTCAAGTAAAAATGTAAATGTGGATCTTATAGTGCAGAATGTAAGTGAAAAAGATATTGCAACTATTTCTTTCACTGTTAAAAATGAAGATCTGGAAGGTGCAAAAGAAGTGCTTAATGGTCTAAGGGAAGAGATGGAATATAAAGAGATCGACATTGACGAAGAAGTGGGAAAAGTCTCAATAGTCGGTGCTGGGATGCAGACCCATTCAGGTGTTGCAGCAAAAATGTTTTCTATATTGTCTGATGAGGGTATAAATATTGAAATGATAAGTACATCTCCTATCAGGATCTCGTGTGTAATAAGAAGAGAGAAAATAAAACTTGCTGTCAGATCCCTTCACCAGGGATTTGACCTGGATAGAGATATAACCCTTTAAAAATCATTTTAAATTCTAAAAATCTCAGTGATTATGAAAAGAATAAATAGCTGAGGAAAATTAAGTGGGGAGTGACTATTTTGAAAGAATATAAAATAGCGATAGCAGGTGTTACGGGGGCTGTTGGACAGGTATTCCTCTCAATACTGGAAGAAAGGGGTTTTCCGGTAAAAGACCTTGTTCCACTTGCATCCCTGAGATCAAAAGGAAAAAAAATATTATTTAAAAGTGAAGAATTTGAAGTCAAGGAACTTGGAAAAGATTCTTTTAAGGATATTGATATAGCACTTTTTTCAGCGGGCGCATCAAGGTCAAGAGAATTTGCAGGATATGCAGTCGATGCTGGTGCAGTGGTAATAGATAACAGCAGTGCCTTCAGGATGGATGAAGGCATACCTCTTGTGGTACCTGAAGTCAATCCGGAAGATGCATTGATGCATAAGGGAATAATTGCAAATCCAAATTGTTCCACCATTATAATGTCTGTTGCGATCAAACCCATATATGATGTTTCAAAGATCAAAAGAGTTGTCGTATCGACTTACCAGGCAGTTTCCGGTGCTGGTGCAAAAGCTATAGTAGAACTGGAAAGACAGAGCAAAAAAATTATATGTGACAGAGAGAGTACTGTGGAATGCAATATCTTTCCACTGCAGATAGCTTTTAATGTCATACCCCATATAGATGTTTTTCTTGATAATGGTTATACAAAAGAGGAAATGAAAATGCACGATGAGACCAGGAAGATCTTTGGGGATGATGAAATAAGAGTCTCTGCGACAACAGTAAGGGTCCCTGTCTTTACATCACATGCGGAATCCATAAGCCTTGAAACGTTGGAAAAAGTAAATATCGATGAGATATTTGCCTCATTTAAGAAAGCAAAAGGGGTCACAGTAAAAGATGATTTCAGGAAGGCGATCTACCCGACACCACTTGATTCATCCGGAAAAGACGATGTATTTGTCGGCAGGATAAGGGAAGATTATACGATAAATAATGGTATTTGCCTCTGGGCAGTCGGTGACCAGCTGAGAAAAGGTGCTGCTTTAAATGCAATCCAGATAGCGGAGCTGCTGATACATAAGTAAATAATGACATGGACATATTCTTTGTATGATCTTATTTACTCTTTTCAGGTCCCTCAAGACGTTTTTTGTATTCCGATATCTTTTTAAGCCTTTCTTTTAATTCCTTTTCAAAGCCTCTTTCCACTGGATCGTAATATTTCCTGTTTTTAAGATTATCGGGCAGGTATGACTGGGATACTATCGCATCTTCATAGTCATGTGGATATTTGTATCCCTTTGAATAACCTGCTTCTTTCATCAATCTAGTAGGTGCATTCCTGATGTGAAGAGGGACAGGCAGCGCCTGGTGATGGTCGATGTCGTATTCGATATTTTTATATGCTTTATATAATGAATTGCTTTTTGGAGCAAGCGCAAGATATACAGCAGCTTCAAGAATGGCAAGGTAACCTTCCGGGGGACCAATAAATTCAAAGGCATTTTTTGCTGATACTGTTATATTCAGGGCGCTGGGATCCGCGAGCCCTATATCTTCAGAGGCAAAACGGACCATCCTCCTGAGGATATAAAGTGGGTCCTCACCTCCTTCGATCATTCTTATGATCCAGTAGGCTGCAGCATCAGGATCGCTTCCCCTCAGACTTTTATGTAATGCTGAAATAAGATTAAAATGTTCTTCTCCATTTTTATCGTATAATAGCATTTTTTTCTGTATGATGTTTTCAATGACAGGAGTATCTATTGTCAATAGGACTTTCTCTTTTTCGCCAGCATTACCACCCAAGCTATTTACTGCCATCTCAAGGATGTTATAGGCTATTCTTGTGTCACCGTCGGAAAATTCTGCTATAAGATCCGTAGTCTTCTTATTGATTTTTATATTTTTGCCCCCAAAACCATTTATATCGTCCGATAAAGCCCTGGACAGAAGAGATGCTATTTCTTCATTTGATAATTTATTTAAAATAAAAACCTTACACCTGGAGAGAAGCGCTGAAATGATCTCAAAAGATGGGTTTTCTGTTGTCGCTCCTATGAGTATTATTGTGCCGTCTTCCACATAAGGAAGAAATGCATCCTGCTGAGCCTTATTAAACCTGTGTATTTCGTCTATGAACAATACTGTTTGCTTGCCATGGGTCTTTTTTTCATATTGAGCTATTTCCATGACTTCCTTTATCTGCTTTATTCCTGCCACGACAGCAGAATATGATACAAACCTGCTTCTTGTCCTCTTTGCTATTATCTTTGCAAGAGTTGTTTTCCCACAACCCGGGGGTCCCCAGAATATCATAGAAAATATCCTGTCTTCTTCTATCATCTGTCTTAGGATCTTTCCAGGACCGACAAGATGTGCTTGTCCCACAAAACCCTCAATAGTATCGGGCCTCATCCTGTCAGCAAGTGGAACACTATCAGGGTCTTTAACTGAATTATTAATATTATTTTCAAATAAAGTCATATTATCCAAGACCTATCTTTATTGATAAGATATATTCTTTAACAGCTGATTATCTTCACCCATATGTTTCTGTTTCTTGGACCATCAAATTCACAAAAATAGATACATTGCCAACGTCCGAGCAATATATTTCCGTTCTCTATAATAAGATTTAAAGTCGGTCCAAAGAGACTTGATTTAATATGACCATCAGAATTGCCTTCGAGGTGGGTGTAATTGTCATCCCTTGCAATGATGGTGTCCATTTTATTTTTTATGTCATAGGAAACATCCGGGTCGGCATTTTCATTTATTGTGATGCCTGCCGTAGTGTGGGGGACATGCAAATAACACATACCTTCATTTATATTGTTTTTTTTAATGATCTTTTCTATTTTTGCAGTTATATCTATTAACTCAGTTCTTTCACTGCTTTCGATGCTTATGGTAGTTACCATTATCTCCCTCTCAAAATAAAAATGACTTTTATTTATTTTAACAGTATTTGTTGTTTGAAAAAATAGAATAAAAACCTTAAAATATCTTTTTATAAAAATTCATTAACTGTCATTTTTAAAAATGCCTGAAAAGAAAATCAAAGTAGTGGGCATAGGTAATGCCATTGTAGATATTATTGCCGATGTGGGTGAGGAATTCCTGCTCTCATGTAATATTGAAAAAGGATCCATGCGACTTGTCTGCGAGGAAGAGTCTGCAGACCTAAATTCACGGATCAAGGTGAAAAAAATATTATCTGGCGGTTCTGTAGCCAATACTATTGCTGCTTTAGCGCTCCTCAAAAATAAGGTCGCATTTATCGGTAAGGTCAATGATGATGATCTGGGTAACGAGTTTGAAAAGGAATTAAAAAAAATTGGTGTCCTTTATAATACAGAAAAAGCAAAAGTCACAGATCTCTCAACGGGAAGCTGTATAGTACTGACGACCCCGGATTCCCAGAGGACCATGAATACCTGTCTTGGAGTAGCAGGAATGTTAGGACCGGAGGATATTGACGAGAAATTGATGGAAGAATCAGAGATGGTTTATATCGAAGGCTATCTCTGGGACCAGGAAACTGCCAGGGACTCTATAGATAAAGTTTTTAATATTGCAAGAGAAAAAAATATTAAGTCAGCGATAAATCTTTCCGATTATCTCTGCGTTAAAAGACACCTGAAAGAATTTAAAAAAACTTTAAACCAAGTCGATCTACTTTTTGCCAACGAGAAAGAAGCCATGGCCCTTTTTGAGATTGATGATATTGATATTGCCTTAAAAAGGTTAAGTAAAATAAAAAAACTCACTTCTGGTGTCACGCTGTCAGAGAAAGGATCAGCAATCATATCAGGTAATGATATCATCAGGGTACCTTCTGTAAGTACAATTGTCCTTGACAGCACCGGAGCGGGTGATATGTACGCTGCAGGCTTTCTAAATGGCTTTTTAAACGGCAGGGATCTTTATGCCTGCGGTATGATGGGCAGCATTATTGCTTCAGAAATACTTACGCATTTTGGAGCAAGGCCGGAAATGCCGCTTCTGGAACTACTTTCACAATACAGTTTTTAGATATTATTTAATATTTTTAAGAAGGGTTAAAAATGCAAAAAAATGAAAGTGCTGATATAGGGGTTTTTGGTGGTTCTGGGTTTTATAATTTTTTAAAAGCTAAAAAAGAGATCAATATAAAGACTAAATACGGGGACCCATCTGACAGTATAATCGTCGGTGAGCTCGAAGGACTAAAAATCGCATTTCTGCCAAGGCATGGAAGAAAGCATACTATCCCGCCCCATATGATAAATTATAGGGCCAATCTTTATGCTATGAAGGAGCTTGGCGTAAAGCAGATATTCGGGCCATGTGCTGCCGGAAGCCTGCAACCTGAAATCAAACCTGGAGATTTTGTAATATGCGACCAGTTTATAGACAGGACCAGGTGCAGGAAGGATACTTTTTATGACGGTCCTATCACCACTCATATCTCAACTGCCGAACCGTACTGTCCTGACCTGAGAAGGATCGTGATAGATTCAGCGAAACATTTGAGAATAAACCATCACCCCACCGGGACCGTAGTAATAATACAGGGGCCAAGGTTTTCTACCAGAGCAGAAAGCAGGTGGTTTGGCAGCCATGGATGGGAAGTAATTAATATGACCCAGTATCCAGAAGTCGCCTTAGCCAGAGAACTTGAGATATGTTATGTAAATATCTCGCTTATAACTGATTATGATGCTGGTCTTGAAGGAAACAATGATATAAAACCTGTGACCAATCAGGAAGTTGTAAGGATTTTTAATGAAAACAATGAGAAGTTAAAAGATCTTTTATTTAAAGCAATACCAAAAGTTCCGGAAACCAGAAAATGCATATGTTCTAACGCACTTAAAGGTGCAGTTTTGTGAAGGAGAGTGAATATGCCTGTAAAGATCGTTGTCGCATGTGATAAATACAAAGGAAATATATCTGCTCAAAAAGTATGTAAAATAATCAGGGATGCGATCTATGATATTGATAAGAGAATAGAAGTACTGGTAAGTCCGATGGCTGACGGTGGAGAGGGGACAGTAGATACTATTGTTGAAAGTTATGGCGGAAGATATATATATCTTGAAGTAAACGGCCCCGTAAATGATACAGTAAAAGCAAAGTTTGGAGTATTAGATAAAACCAGCACTGTTATTATAGAGATGTCGGCAGCTTCAGGTCTGTGGCTGTTGCCTGAAGAAAAGAGGGACCCCATGAATACCACGACTTTTGGCACAGGCCAACTTATAAAAAAAGCGTTTGAAATCGGTTGTAAAAAAATAATCATAGGGATCGGGGGTAGTGCCACTAATGATGCAGGTATGGGCATGGCTCAGGCGCTCGGTGCAAGGTTCTATGATGAATCCGGAAAGATCTTAGGAATGGGTGGAAAACAGCTGGAATTTATAAGACGTATTGATGTTTCCGGTATGGACCCTTCAATAAAAAGTGTTGATATTTCGGTTGCATGTGATGTTGACAATCCGCTATATGGTAAAAATGGTGCTGCTTTTGTATACGGACCGCAGAAAGGAGCAGATAGAAGTACTGTTGCCTTGCTTGATCGCGGACTTGTCAATTTTGCAGATATTGTAAAAAAAGATCTTGGAAAAGATATAAGTGAAATAAAAGGCGGTGGCGCCGCAGGAGGATTGGGTGCGGGACTTGTAGCTTTTTTAGATGCAAAACTATTACCGGGTGCTGACCTTATAATAGATCTAACGGGACTTACAGAAAAGATAAAAAATGCCGATCTTGTCATTACTGGAGAAGGTGCCATGGATGAACAGACATATTCAGGTAAAAGCGGTTATGGAGTTGCAAAAACAGCAAAAAAGTACGGAGTACCGGTAATAACTATTAATGGTTCAGTTGATGTCGATTATAATAAGCTCCCAAAAAATAAGCTTGGATTATTTTCCGGTAATTTTGATACAATTAATAAGATAATGACTCTGGATGAAGCTATAAGCCATGGAGGGGAATGCCTCTTTACAACAGCCAGGGAAATAATAAAGTTTTACTTAGCTACTGTTAAAAGATTCGAAAAGAAAGGTGACAGGAGAGTTTGATTTTTTATTATAATATTTGTTCAAAAGGAGATAAGCAATGAGATTAGTGGGTGAAGTAAATCTTGGAAGCATTGAAAAAATAAAGAGCGGCAAAGTCAGGGAGATGTTTTCATTTGAAGATAAGATTCTTATTGTCACCACCGACAGGATATCTGCCTTTGATTATATTTTGCCATCACTGATTCCATTTAAAGGAGCGGTTCTAAATAAGATATCAAATTTCTGGTTTGAATTTTTAAAAGATATAATCCCAAACCATATAATAGAGACTGAAGTGAAAAAATTTCCAGTTGTATTTGAAAATTATGATGACATTTTAAAAGACAGATCTGTTCTGGTAAAAAAAGCTGATATATATCCGATTGAATGTGTTGTCAGGGGATATTTAGCCGGTTCTGGATGGGAAGAGTATAAAAAAACAGGTTCTATTGGTGATACTATCCTACCTCCAGGTATGAAGCAATGTGAAATACTTCCAGAGCCTGTTTTCACTCCAACGACTAAAGCGGAGGTCGGGCATGATATGTTGCTGACGATCAAGGAAGCTAAAAACAAGTTTGGCTCTGACACAATAGGTCTGTTAAGTACGATGAGCCTGGAATTATATAAGAAAGCAGCAAAATATGCTTTAGGCAGGGATATAATAATAGCTGATACAAAATTTGAATTTGGTTCTGTAGATGACGACCTGATCCTTGTCGATGAGGTGCTTACACCCGATTCCTCCAGGTTCTGGCCTCTTGAAGATTATGAACCAGGCAGGCAGCAGAATAGTTATGACAAGCAGTTTGTAAGGGATTATCTACTAGGTACTGATTGGGACAGGAATTCCATTCCACCTGAATTACCGCCTGAGGTAGTGGCAAAGACATCCGACCGGTATATAACTGCATATGAAAAATTAATAGGAAAGAAATTCGAGCTGGACTAAAGTGGTCTTCGATTACAGCAAAATCAAAAAAATAAAAGTTCATGTGATACTTACCAACTACTTTGAAGAAAGAGCTTTAGCTGAAGTAGACACATCTAATTGCATATGTGCAGTTATAGATACCATCAGGGCGACCTCCACGATAGCGACAATGCTGGCCTGTGGCGGTAAAAAGGTGATCATTGCCAGCAATAAACCAGAAGCACTTGGTTTAAAAAGTCTTTTTCCAGATCACTTACTCTGCGGTGAAGAAGGTGGTATTGCTCCTGAAGGTTTTGATTACGGCAATTCACCTTTGGAAATATCAGAGATTCCTCTAAAAAATAAAAGTTTTATTCTAATGACAACCAATGGCACACGATCCTTTTTTGCTGCAAAAGATTTCAGCGAGGTATATGCATTATCGATCTTAAACCTTAACACCGTAATGCAGTATTTAATAGAATCAGCAAGTTCCGGGTTCAAGGACATCTTACTTCTCTGTTCAGGTGAAAAAGGGAAGGTCGCATATGATGATGCTTATACTGCTGGTCTTGCAATAAAGTTCATGCTTACAAGGCCATACAGCTATGAATTCTCAGACACTGCTAAGCTGGTATTGAGTGCAGCACTGTGTGAATTTGATATAAATAGCGCACTCGAAAAATCGTGTTCTGCCCGCTCATTAAGAAAAGTGACCAATGGCAACGATATTGAGTTTTTAAGCCACATTAACCGGTATAAAGTGGTCCCTAAACTTGAAAAATCAACTTTAAAAAAAATACCACCTGATTTAAAAAAGGTTGAAGACGTAAAAATAAAACAAAAGGATTTTATCTATATAATAAAGAGCTGCGCTTAACTTCGGTAAGTTATTAATATTATTCCGGTACTCCGCATTCACCAAAATATACATGTCCCTGGATCATCTCAATGCCTTTTGAAGAAAACCAAAAATTATCCTCAGGGACTTCGTTACCCTCAAGAACGGGGTCAATTTGTAAAACATAGGTCCCTGGATTTACGATATCATTTATAAGCATGATGACATTGATGGTCTCTCCCGGATTTACTACTTTTGGCAAGAGGGTCCTCTGGGTACCATCATAATCAACATATTCCACATCCTGGCCATAATAATGGTAACCAAGCCTTACTTCACCAGGTCTTTCATTTCTCCAGGCAAAATCAGAAGTATTTGTTATCTCTATTTTAATATAATTATCCTCGTTCGTGCATAAAAATGAGGGGATAGCACCGATCATTTCCGCCCCTATTGTTGCATTCTGGTAATCAACTGAAGGAATGGTCTCTTCTTCAAGTCCCATTGTATCCTGTGAAGGGTCTTCGGTGATAGCTCCTGGATCATTATTATTACCTTCACCACTGGCAGAGGTACCTGGTTGGGAAAGAATAGCAGAACAAGAAACCGAAACAACAATTGAAAATAATAATGATATTATAATTGTCACGATAAAGAAAAAATAAGAATTTTTTATTCTTTGAGACTGCACAGACTTTTTCAATTTCACTCCCTTGCTTTAGTTTATACTCTATACAGGATATTATAGTTTAGTTTTATTATTTTTTGAATAATAGTAACATAATTAATATAATGTTATAAATGTAAAAATTGAATTCTTTTTATAAAGATCTGAGGTGAACATGACATCAATAGAAATCGTAGGGCTTGTAGCGATCATCCTGATCTCTGCATTTGCAATAGTGGCGATTATCGTTTCCGTTCCACTTTTCAGGCTTGTGAACAGGGCAAGAAATCTTTTGGAAAAATTAAATGAGAGTCTTGTGCCTATGGTAGAAAAATTGAACAGTACAGTATCTCACCTGAATAGTGAGATAGGATCTATAAGTGATCTTACTCAAAGTGTAAGCTCGATCGTGGAACAGCTTGAAAAAATAGTACGGCTCGCAAGGATCATTATTACAAATCCTATTATAAAACTTATAAGCGCAGGTGTTGGGATCGCTGATGGTGTAAAAAAATCTGCAAACAAAGAGAAAAATAGAGACAAAGAAACAGAAGACAAGAATAAATAAATATTAGAATTAGAAACAGGAGGTTTGTATGGGTTCTGAATCAGGTAAAAGTAATGCAGGAGGAGTGGCTTTTGCGCTATTAGCCGGTATGGCAATAGGTGCGGTAATCGGTATTTTATTTGCTCCAAAGCCAGGGAAGGAAATAAGGCAGGAACTGCTTGAAAAGGGCGAAATGCTGCTTGAAACAGGAAAAGAAAATATAGCTGACCTTATGGAGAAGACAAGAGATTTTACAGAAGCAAGTAAACAGAGATTTGAAGAATTAAGGATGATGGGTGAAGAAATAGCCCAGAAGGGAAAGAAAAAGATCGAAAAAACTGCAGGCAAAGTCAAAGACATAGTTAAAGAAAGTAAATCAGCTGCCAAAAAGACAGAAGATTACCTTTCATGATAGATATTTACATATTTAAGCCGATAAAATAAAAATTTACTCAAAATAAAAGTTAATAAAAAATCTGGAATTATTTTTAATAGGTAGATGCTATAATGTTGTGCCTATTATTTATTTTTTATTCTGCATATGATAGATAAAAAAATTATAAGTAAAATACTTGATATTATCCTGAAAACTGGTGGAGATTTTTCAGAGATCTTTATTCAGAAGAGAAATCTGAACAACCTCAGGCTTGAAGATAGAAAAATAGAGAAAATAAATAGCGGATTTGAACTTGGGTGCGGCCTACGCCTTATAAAAAACGATAGTACTTTTTTTGCCTTTGTAGATTCCATAGAGAAGGAGAAGATACTTAATGCAGCAAAAATATTAAGTGCTGCAATAAGTGATACCAAAATAGTAAAAATAATTGACCTTGAAGAAAAAAAAGGTAGTTCCTGTTATAAAGTGGTCATTTTGCCTTCCAGTATTTCACAGGGAAAGAAGAAAGAATACATCACGTCCATAGATAAGACCGCAAGAGAGTATGATACTTCAATCATACAGGTCACCGCAAGCCTTTCTGATATTGAAGAAGAGGTCTATATCGCAAATTCTGAAGGTTTTTTTAGCCATGAAATAATTACAAAAGTGTTTTTAGCTGTAAATGTTGTCGCTGCCAGAGGAGAAGTCAGGAGGACCGGGTATAAATCAATTGCCAGGACAACAGGATATGAAATATTGCAGGGAAAGGACCTCTCAAACACAGCGACTGAAGCTGCAAGAATAGCAGTGACGATGCTTGATGCTATAGATGCTCCTGTCGGGAAACTTCCGGTAGTGATCGGACCAGCTTTTGGCGGAGTTATATTTCATGAAGCCTGCGGGCATGGGCTGGAAGGTGATGCAATAGTCAAAGACGCCTCTGTATTTAAGGGCAAGATCGGTAAGAGCATAGCTTCAAAAAATGTCACTGCAATAGATGACCCGACCATGCGGACTCACTGGGGTTCATATATTTTTGACGGAGAAGGATTTCCGTCTCAAAAAAATGTTTTAATATCTGATGGTATTCTGCAGAAATATATTGTCGATCACAGGTCAGCAAAGCAGTTGAAAACTGAACAGACCGGAAATGGAAGAAGACAGTCGTACAGAGATATACCAATACCCAGGATGTCAAATACTTATATAGAAAAAGGTACTACTGAACCGGAAGCCATTATAGCTTCAGTTGAAAAAGGTGTTTATGCCAAGGAGTTTGCAGGAGGGCAGGTCGATCCAGCAACGGGGGATTTCGTTTTTGGGATAAGTGAGGGATATATTATAAACAAAGGCATAATCTCAGAACCAATAAAAAACGCCACGCTTATAGGTAATGGTCCCGAGATTTTAAAAAAGATTGAAATGGTCGGAAATGATCTCAAGTTTGCTCCGGGTTTTTGCGGTAAATCGGGCCAGTCTATTGCTAATGAAGTCGGCCAGCCGACCGTACTTGTCAGCGATATCACTGTTGGGGGTACTTAAAATCAGATGAATAATATATTATCTTTATGCAAAAAGATCTCCTTGAAACTATCATCAGAATCCATTGATGAATTCGAAGTGTATGGAGATTCATCACTAAACAATGAAATAGAAATATTTAATGGAAATGTCGAAAACCTGTCCTTTTCGGATACGATGGGTATAGGGATAAGGGTTTTTAAGAATAATAGAATGGGTTATTCATATAGCTCAAACCTGACTGAAGAAGCAATTGATGATTGCATAAAAAAGGCTATTGAAAATAGCAGCTTTACTGCAGAAGATGAATATAATGCATTGCCAAAAAACAATGAATTTTTATATCCGATAAATACAATCGACAGAAAAAGATTATTTTCTGATAAGATAAGTTCCTATAATACTGAAGATAAAATTTCTCTCGCTAAAAACCTTGAATCAATTGCGCTAAAAAGTGATAAAAGAATAAAAAGTGTCAATAACCTGATTTATGAAGACAGTATATCTGAGGTAGCGTTGGTAAATTCTCTTGGATTTATTGACAGCTACAGCTATACGTCCTCTTTTATCTATTTGAGTGTTATCGCCCGGGAGAAAGGGGATGTATCAACTGGAGATTACTTTGGCTACACGAGAGAACCGGGGAGCCTGGAAATAGAGGATATTGCAAAAAATGCAGTTAAGAGATCAGTAGGGCTTCTCGGAGCAAAAAAGATCAAATCTCAGGTCCTGGACCTTGTACTTGATCCTTTTGTGGCTGACCAGTTTTTAGGGGTTATCGCAGGTGTACTTGCTGCTGATGAGGTGCAAAAGGGCAAATCCCTCTTTAAGGATAAAATAGGCACAAAATTGTTTACAAGGGACGTTACAATAATGGATGACGGTACTCTTATTGATGGACTTGCATCAAGGCCATTTGATGGGGAAGGGGTCCCAAAAGGCAAAACACTTGTTTTTGACGAGGGTATCTTGTTGACTTACTTATATGATGTAAGTTCAGCAAGAAAGGATAAAAAGCTTACAACCGGCAATGCTGTACGTGCATCATATAGGTCTTCACCCCAGATAGGTGTTTCAAATTTCTATATCAAACCATCTGGACAGGAAACGGAAAATATATTTGAAAATGTGAATAGAGGATTTTTTGTAACCGATATAATAGGACTTCACTCAGGGACTAATCCTATTTCGGGACAGATGAGTGTCGGAGCTAAGGGTTTCCTTATTAAAAATGGTTCTTTAGAAGCACCAGTAAAAGAAGTCACTATTGCTACTGATATCTTAAGTTTCTGTAAAAACCTTGATAAGATCGGTAAAGATCTAAAATTTTTACCTGCAGGAGGTTATATCGGCAGTCCCTCTATTTTAATAAAAGAAATATCTGTCAGCGGAGATTGATTGGAAACTTTAAAAGCAATAATCTTAGGAATAGTGCAGGGTACTACAGAGTTTTTTCCTGTTAGCAGTTCTGGACATCTTGTACTTATACCTTTTTTATTTAAATGGGATTATATTCCAGTTTATTATACAGTTATGCTTCATTTTGCAACCCTGCTTGCATTGATAACAGTCTTTTACAGGGAAGCATGGAGGATAATAAGGTCATTTTTTTTGGGGTTATTTAAAAAAGATGAAAGAAATAAACCTTATTTCAGGACTTCCTTATTTATAATAATCGCAACTATCCCGGCGGTATTTGCAGGGATTTTCCTAGAAGGATATGTAAATGATCTTTTCAGCAATCCTCTTTTAGTAGGTATTTTCCTGCTTATTACTGCATCTATCCTCATATTTGGGGAAAAACTGGGCAGGAAATTTGAAGACAGAAATACAGATGACTTTACATCTGGTCAAAAAAAGCAATATCCTAAAAAAATAGGATATATGAGCTCATTTATAACAGGCTTAGGGCAGGCAATAGCGATTATCCCCGGTATATCAAGGTCTGGTTCGACAATATCTTTTACAAGGGCGTTTGGTATAAAAAGAGAAGAAGCTGTAAGGTTTTCACTGCTGCTTTCAATACCGGTAATATCTGGAGCATTTGTTTTTGAGATGATTAAATCTTCAGATGTGATCCTTAGTCAATCACCTGTAACCATCCTCAATATGTTTGCAGGATTTATTTTTGCTTACATATCGGGATATTTTTCTATCAGGTTTTTAGTGAAGATATCTAAACACAGAAATTTAAATTTTTTTGCCATATATTGTATAGTGATCGCAATTATTGTTCTCATACTCTTGGGGATAAGAAAGATCTAAAAGTTAAAAAAATAACTGATTTGAAAGGAGAGTGCTTTTACAATGAAAGGTGTGATTCTTGCAGGGGGATTGGGCACAAGGATGTTTCCCTGTACAAAAGTTACAAACAAGCATCTCTTGCCGGTATACAACAAACCCATGATATATTATCCTCTTATTACTATGGTAAGGGCAGGTCTTAAGGATATTATGATAGTGACGGGCGGTAATTATGCAGGAGATTTTCTAAGGATCCTGGGAAATGGAAAGGATTTTGGATTAAAGGATATTAGCTACACTTATCAGGAAGGCGAGGGTGGAATAGCAGATGCTCTAAAACTCTGTGAAAACTTTGCAGAAGGTGACAAAATTTTTGTGATGCTTGGTGACAATATCATTGAAGATAATATCTCGGAAGATATTAATATCTTTAAAGAACAGACTGAAGGAGCAAGAATATTTTTAAAAGAAGTTGAAGATCCTGAAAGATTTGGAGTCGCTGAAATTAAGGATAACAGGGTAATTAAGATAGAAGAAAAACCTAAAAATCCAAAAAGTAATCTTGCAGTTTGTGGTCTCTACCTTTATGACAATAAAGTCTTTGACATAATCAAGACTTTAAGACCATCAGGCAGGGGAGAATTAGAAATAACAGATGTGAATAATGCTTATATAAAACAGGGTAGTATGACTTATTCTAAAATCAAGGGCTGGTGGACTGATGCCGGTACTTTTGAATCTCTTCTAAAAGCAAGTAACCTTGTTGCTTCAAAAGAAGATTTTAAATTTTAAAAGATTTTTGTTATTTGGGGAGCAAGGTGCTATCAGGAGAGTGCCTTGTTAGATCTTAGTAATATTTTCAGAATTACAGAAATAACAGCTTTTAACATTGAGATTGCTTTTCCAATCCTTATCCAGTGAAAAATATGCCCAGGTATATTCACACAGGTATCCACCAGACTCGTTATCCTGATAAATATAAGCATCACCCTCTTCTGAGACAAAACCGATAAATTTTTCAGTGTTTCCACAATCTTCACATCTATACATGTTTACTCCGATTATATAATATTTAATAATTATATTATAATATCATTAGTATTGTAAATTATAGCATATTATCGTAAATTAACAATAAAATAATCAAGTTTTTCAAGCATATTTTTAATTGACTAAAAAATACAGCTTTGATAATATCTGATTAAAATAAAGTTGATTTAAAGGGTATTATAATAGGATAAGAAGGAACAGGAGATAATAATGTCTGAGGGTATCGTGCAATTAACAGATGCGAACTTTGATAATGAGATAGAAAAGACAGAAACGCCAATACTTGTTGATTTTTGGGCTGTTTGGTGTGGGCCATGTAAAATGATTGCTCCGGAACTTGAAAAAATAAATGATGAAAAAAAAGGTGTCTTGCGAATTGGTAAATTAAACGTTGATGAAAACAGGGATATTGCAATAAGGTTTGGGATAACAAGCATACCGACTTTATTGCTGTTTAAAAACGGTCAGATTGCAAAAAAACTAATAGGGGCCATGTCTAAAGAAAAGATACTTTCAGAAATAGAAAGCTTTATTTAATAAATTTTTAAAAACTGAAATCCTTTCGTGAACAAAATCTTAATAGGGACATCTGGCTATAGCTATCAGGATTGGAAGGAGTATTTCTATCCTTCAAAAATAGAAAACAGGGATTTCCTTTGTTACTACAGCAGGGTTTTTAATACAGTTGAGCTTAATTTTACCTACTATTGTTTTCCAGATCCTCATAACTTGATAAGTCTATGCAAGAAAGTACAAGAAAATGAAGATTTTGTGTTTTCAGTAAAAGCAAACAGTAAGTTCACCCATGAAAGGGTTTTTTCCTCTGAGGACTCTAAAAATTTTTTGGCATGTCTTGACCCTGTAAAAGATGCGGGCATGCTTGGAAGCATATTGTTTCAATTTCCCTACAGCTTCAAATACAGTAAGGTCAATCTGGAATTATTTTCAAAAATACGGGAAGATTTTAATGGATATGAAATATGTTTTGAATTCAGGAACATAGGCTGGTTAAATAATACAACTTTGGAAAAATTAAATAAGATGGATATAGGCTTTTGCAACGTAGACGAGCCGGAACTACAGGGATTATTGCCCGCTACCGATATTAATACGACAGAAAATGGTTATATAAGATTCCATGGCCGCAATAGCCAGTACTGGTGGAAAAATGAAGCGGCGTATCAAAGATATGATTATATGTATAAACAGGAAGAGCTTGCTGGTTGGCTGCCAAAAACAAAAAAAATAGTAGAGAATACGACAAGGACTTATATTTATTTTAACAACCATTATAAGGGCAAAGCTGCAAAGTCAGCGTTGCTTTTTTTAGAGTTGCTTAAAGACCACAACATTTATACTTCACAAAACTAATCTTATTATATAAAATCTATGAATGGTTTTTAACCCTTTAAGTAAGGTAAGATATCGCATATGTTTAAAAAGGTAGAAAGTAACGTAGATCTAGTAGCGCTTGAAGAAAAAATACTTGAATACTGGAAAGATAATAGTATTTTTACAAAAACTCTTGAACAGACAAAAAACGGTGAAAGATTTATCTTTTATGAAGGACCTCCGACTGCAAATGGAGAGCCGGGGGTACATCATGTCCTTTCCAGAGTATTTAAAGATGTTTTTCCAAGATTTAAAACAATGAAAGGTTTTTTTGTCCAAAGAAAAGCTGGCTGGGACACTCACGGCTTACCGGTTGAGCTCGAGATAGAGAAAAAACTGAATATAAATTCTAAAAAGGAGATAGAAAGTATAGGCGTCGAAAAATTTAACAGACTCTGCAGGGAAAGCGTGATGAAGTATGAAGAGAACTGGAAAAAGCTTACCGAGAGAATAGGGTTCTGGATAGATATGGATGATGCATATTTTACTTTTAAAAACGAATATATAGAGACATTATGGTGGATATTAAAATCCATATGGGACAAAGACCTGCTTTATGAAGACTATAAAATAGTACCCTACTGCCCAAGGTGCGGGACCGCTTTATCGTCCCATGAAGTAGCTCAGGGTTATTCTGAAGTCGAGGACTATTCTGCTATAGTCAAATTCCAGGTCAAAGGAAAAGAAAATGTCTTTTTCCTTGTCTGGACCACTACACCGTGGACCCTTATCTCTAATGTAGCATGTGCCGTCAATCCACGAGCACTATACGTAAGATTAAAAACTGGTGATGCAGAATATATAATTGCAAAAGATCTTATCGGTAGTGTTTTTAGTGAAGAAGATAAGTGCATTATCCTGGAAGAATTTAAAGGCAAAAAATTACTGGAGCAAAAATATGAGCCGATCTACCGTTACACAGATGATGATAATGCCTTCAAGGTGATCGATGGTGATTTTGTCTCGACAGAAGAAGGAACTGGAATAGTCCATATTGCCCCTGCTTTTGGTGAAGACGATATGCAGGTCGGCAGGGAAAAGGGCCTTCCTGTTGTACAGATGGTGGATGAAGAGGGAAAGTTTAAACCTGAGGTAAAAAGTTTATCAGGACTTGCTATTGAAGATTCAAATAAGCTGATAATAAAGGATCTGAAAGAAAGAAACCTTTTATTCAAATTGGAAAGATTCAAACATTCTTATCCTTTTTGCTGGAGATGTGACAGCAGGCTTATATATTATGCAAAAAAGAGCTGGTATATAAGGACATCAAGGATCAAAGATGACCTTCTCAGGTCCAATGAAAAAGTCAACTGGTATCCGGCACATATAAAACACGGAAGATTTGGTAAATGGCTTGAAAACAATGTAGACTGGGCTCTTACACGGGAAAGATATTGGGGTACGCCTCTTCCAATCTGGACAGATAAAAATAATCACAAGATCTGTATAGGCAGTGTGAAGGAATTGCGGGAAAAAGCAGATTCAGTCCCTGAGAAACTTGATCTTCACAAACCCTTCGTTGACAGTATCACTATAAAATGTCCAGAGTGCGGCGAGACAATGAAAAGGACTCCAGAGGTAATAGATGTCTGGTTTGATTCAGGAGCGATGCCTTTTGCTCAATTTCATTATCCCTTCGAAAATGCTGATATTTTTCATCAGAACTACCCTGCAGATTTTATATGCGAGGCAATCGATCAGACAAGAGGATGGTTCTATACGATGCTGACGATTTCCACGCTTCTGTTCAATAAATCTTCTTATAAAAACGTATTGTGCCTGGGACTTATTAATGATGAATCCGGACAAAAGATGAGTAAGTCCAAGGGAAATGTTGTAAAGCCATGGGAAATATTAAACAGACAGGGTGCAGATGCTTTAAGATGGTATTTTTTCACAGTGGTCTCACCATGGAACGCAAAGAATTTCTCCGTAAAATCAATTGACGAGGTCATAAGAAAATTCTTGTTGACTCTCTGGAATACTTATTCATTTTTTGTGATCTATGCAAATATTGATGACTTTGATCCTTTAAATTACGAGCTTGAAATAAAGGACCGGACCGAGATAGACAGGTGGATAATATCTGAGCTTAATAAAACTGTAAAAAAAGTCAATCTTCTCATGGATGATTTTAATGTAACTGACAGTGGTAGGCAAATAGAAGGCTTTGTTGATGATCTTTCAAACTGGTATGTAAGACGGAGCAGGCGAAGGTTCTGGAAAAGTGAAAATGATAATGAAAAACTAAGTGCATATAAGACCCTATATGAATGTCTTCTTACTGTAGTAAAACTTGCAGCGCCCTATATTCCATTTATGTCTGAGGAGATATATATTAACCTTACAGGTAGCGGGAAATACGGTCTTGAGAGCGTGCATCTTGAAAAGTTTCCGGAACCTGTATGTGATCTTATCGATGAAGAGTTAAGCTTTAAAATGGGTGTTGCGAGAAAGGTCATCGGGCTCGGCAGGGCAGTAAGAAGCAAGCTTGCTATTAAGACCAGGCAGCCACTTCAGTCTGCTAAAGTATTTTTTACAAAGGATCCTGCAAAATCAGGTGCAATTGGCCACTTTCAAGATATAATCCTGGAAGAACTCAATATTAAGGAACTTGAAATAGTCAGTGAGCTTGATGAGCTGGTATCATACGATATAAAACCCAATCTAAAAATACTTGGACCTAAATATGGGCAGTCTCTTCCCATTATAAAAAATCTACTGGCAGCACAGGATCCTGCGCTGGTCGCATCAAGGGTAAGAAATGGAAAACCGATCATATTGATAGTAGAAAGTAAACAGATCGAGCTGGAACCTGAAGAGATAATAATAGACATTCAAAGCAGGGAGGAATATGGCATTGAGAGCGATGGAGAATTCACTTTAGGCCTGACATTAAATATTACTGAAGAATTGCAGGAAGAAGGTTTTTGCAGGGAACTCGTACACCAGATCCAAAATATGCGTAAAGATGCAGGCTTTTTAATTGAAAACACCATTCAAATATCTTATAAATGTGACAGTAAAGATGAAAATACAATTAAAAAATATTCAGATTATATAAAAAAGGAGACCCTTGCAGTCACCCTGAATGATGTTTTTTTAGATGATATGTTTACAAAGGAATTGACCATAAACGGAAAAAAAGTCATTATCGGCATACTTGTCAAAGGCAGTATCCTATAGTTTTTGAGAACAATACTATTATCATTAAAAATTTAATAAAAAGGCAGTAAGTTTTTATAATGAATGAAAAGATCGTGATAAATGTCAGGGAAAGCAGACTTTCCTATAAATTATTGAATCTATTTTTTGCATTAGTGACAGTGCTTGTGTTAGTTTTTGACCAGGTCACAAAATACATAGTAAGGACAACACCGGCTGAATCCTTTCCTATAAAGATAATCCAGGGATTCATTTATATTTCAAGAGTTTTAAATAGTGGTGCTGCGTTTGGAATATTCCAGAGTCGCACAAATATTCTAATAATAATATCTATAATCGCAATAATCCTTATAATCGTCCTTAAGATAAAGTTAAATATACGGTCCTTACTTTACCACATAGCTCTTGGTATGATCCTTGGCGGAGCAGTAGGAAATCTTATAGACAGGATCACCGCTGGTGAAGTAATAGATTTTATTCATGTTGAATACTTTTCCGTTTTCAATGTCGCTGACAGTTTCATAGTTATTGGTTTTGGCATAATAATCCTTACCATAATAAGATGTTTTTTTGTAAAGAATAAACCTCAAAAAATTGAGTGATAGAACTGAAAAGAAAAAGTTTTTCAATGCAAGTCCTCATGAGAACGGTATCAGGATAGATGTATATCTTACTGAAAAGATCCCGGATAAATCAAGAAGCTATATACAGAAGTTAATAGAACGTGGTCTTATTATCATAAAAAATCGACCTGTAAATAAAAACTACAGGATACATGGGGACGAGACTATTGAAGTCGAAGCCCTTGAAGGGAACGGAGAGATAAATGATATTAAACCTTTCAGAAGTAAATTAAATATTCTCTATGAGGACGATTATCTATTTTTCATCTCTAAACCACCGGGCCTGACTGTCCATCCTGCTGCTGGAAATAAGGACCGTACACTTGCGAACGCTTTGATCTATTATTTCACGGAAAACAATATAGAGTTATCTGATACTGTACGTCCAGGCATAGTCCATAGACTTGATAAAGACACTTCCGGGGTATTGGTAATCGCAAAGGATGACAACATACAGAGAAAATTGTCAGAGTTGTTTAAAAAGAGAATGATAAAAAAAAGATACATTACTCTTGTCCTCGGTCATTTTAAAGAAACAGAAGGAGAAATTATATTACCGATCGCAAGATCAAGAATAGACAGAAAAAAAATGGCTGTATCCATAGATAAGGGAAGAGAGTCAACAACAGCTTTTAAAGTCAATCAGTCTTTTTCTAATAATTGTAGTCTAATTGATGTTTATCCAAGGACAGGACGGACTCATCAGATCAGGGTACATTTAAATTATATAGGGCATCCTGTGATAGGAGATAGCAAATATGGCAATACCATGACCAGAGATATTGCGGACCAGATAGGGATCAACAGGCAATTTCTCCATGCCTCCAGCCTGTCCTTTATACATCCTGTCTTTAACACTCCAATAACTGTAGACGACGGGCTTCCTGATGATCTATCTAAAGCTCTTGCATTTTTAGAGGCTTTTAAAATATAATTTCTTTTCAGAAAGGAATAAATAAATTGGCAAATATAAGAAGAATAGTATTGGATGTCTTAAAACCTCATTCTCCAAACCTAGTAGCACTCGCAGTACAATTAGCAGATCTTGGCGGTGTTGCAGGTGTGGATATTTCACTCATGGAAATGGATCAGAAGGTAGAAAATGTAAAAATAACCTGTGAGGGTGAAAATATTAATTTTGAAGAGGTAGAAAGAGTAGTTATCCAGAATGGTGCAACGATTCACAGCCTGGATAAAGTCTCTGCTGGAGCAAGTATTATTGAAGAAGTGACGACTTCCCAGGATTAAACACTATATCTGTCTAACCCCAACAGGTAGATCCATAAAAGCAGGTTTATTATCTTTTCCTGATGCTTATACTTAAGTCGACCTTATCTCCTGTTTCATAAACACAATATATGATATTGCAAAACAGATTATGGCCAGCATTATGATTACTATAAGTTGGGGCCATATCTGTATGAAGCTCTGGTTTATAGAAAGTGGCCTTGCTATCAATGAGCTCAGGTCACTATCAGAGACCCTAAGTGCCAGATGGCCAAGGGTAGGGTCTATGATCGCTGCTGTGGCCTCATAAAACAATATAAAGGGAGATATCCTTAATAGATTTACGGACCATGTAAGATTGCTTATCTGTGTTGCCAGAGTAGCACCATCACCAACTGGAATTATTGCATTTGCGAGCTGTGGTGCAATAAACGGCCAGAAGAAAGTAAGGAAAAGCCATATCGGGATCGCAGTCAGTATAGATGCTACCATATTTCTCATGATCACCGAGAAAAGCATCGAAAAACTCATCCAGAATGCACCGTATATTACACAAATAAATATAAAAATGAATATTCTTAATATCTCTTCTGCGTTTGGGGGAACACCTATACTTCTGAGTCCTATACCCATGACAATAAATACAATGCTGGATATCATTATACCCAGAGTCGTTACACCAGCAAGAAATTTGCCATTGATAAGGCTGTCCCTGTAAATGGGTTGAGCAAGTAGTCTTGAAATATTTCCTGAATTTCTTTCACTATTGATGGCATTAAAACCAAATAGTATGCCGATCAAAGGTATAAAAGCTCCAAAAAACCTTACAAAATTAAAAGTCATGATAGCGTTTAATTCGCCAACCGTAAAAAGCTTGAGGAAAAATAATTCATCTATAAAGACTTTTATCAGTAGATTCTGATCAGTGCTCATAGGTGCTGCTTTAATAGCCTGGATTGATAAATATGCAAAACCTAAACCTGCAACATAAATCAGTGCCAGGAGTATTAAAAAGATCTTGCTGCTAAAATAATCTGCGATTTCTTTTCTAAATACAGTTAATGCGCCTTTCATCTTACTCCTCTTTAAAATATTTCAAATAAATTTCTTCTAATGAAGAATCTTTAATATTCATCCTTATAAGCAAAAGATTGTTGTCTACCACAAGTTTGGATACAGTAGACCTGATGTCTTCATCACTGACAATATCAATGGAGTTGTCTTTTTGTAAAACAGAAGAGACTCCCGGAAGACCTTTTATTTTTTCAATTATTTCAGGAACGACTTCGGAAAGTTCTATTTCGATCCTGAATTTTCCTTCTGCAAAGAGGCTTCTCCCGAGATGATCGATCTTGCCTTCTCCGATGAGTTTACCATTGGACATCACTCCAATACTTGTACATATCTTCTGGACAAGATTTAACTGGTGCGAACATATAAGGAAAGTAAGATTTTTTTCACTATTTAAAATCTTAATATTTTCCAGAATCTGATTTGCGATCTTGACATCCAAACCTTCAGTCGGCTCATCAAGTATTGCGAGTACTGGGTTTTTGATAAGTACATCTGCAATACCCAACCTTTGTTTCATGCCTCTTGAGAACGTGTTGACCAGATGATTTTTATTCTTTTCCAGACCGACTATCTCAAGAACCTCATCAACTTTTTTATCTATTTCCTTAAAGGGTATACTGTTTAAGTCTGCAGTATATTTTAGATTCTGTTTTGCAGTAAGATTTTCATAAAACCCTAATCTTTCAGGAAGATACCCCGTGACCCTCTTGACCTTTATAGGTTCCTTGGTAGCATTAAAACCTGCAACACTTATGGTACCTGTTGTCGGTTCGGTCAACCCGAGCAACATTAATATTATAGTTGATTTACCGGCTCCATTTGGCCCAAGAAGTCCAAATATCTCTCCCTTTTCAATTGAAAGATTAAGATTATCCACAACAGTCTTACCGTTGTATTGTTTTGACAGGTTTTCTGCAAAAATAATAGGTTTCTCGATGATGTTATTCATATTATCTTCTTCCTAATCTTGCAAATACTATTGCAACTCCTATTACGACTATAACTATGACTCCGATACCGACCCAACCCCAGATAGAAGGAGTCTCGACAGTGACCCTCACATCTACATCTTTAGTCACGTCATCATTTTTTGCTGAAAAGTTAAGTAAATAATCTCCAGCTATAGTCTGGTCGGGAGGAGTGATAGTGATCTCAATATCCTTTGATTCATCAGGTGCAAGTTTTTCTATCTTTTCTGGATCAAATTTTACTATCCATTTTTGAGGGGCGTCTGAAGTAAAAGCAATATTTTCCATGTCATCAGAACCTGTATTTTTAAGGACAAGTATAAACGGGTTATTTTTACCGGCAGTGGCTTTAGTATTTAAGACTCCATATTTAGCCGTCAGGCTTAGATCATAAACTGTTGTAATTGTAGCAGACAAAATCGTTTCTTCTGATAAATTAAGATCTTCATTTGAAGCTATTAATTTTATTTCATAATCTCCCGGCTTCTGCTGGTCTTTATTTACCGGTGTATAAGCAGATATTTTCAAAGTCTCTTTTTTACCGGGTTCCAGCTTGACTGCAGTTATCTCGCTCTCCTGGTAAGATGGTTTGAGCGCTATATACCAGCCTTCCGGTCCTTCAGTTGTAAGGTCTATCGTCGCTTCCTCATCCCCCTGGTAAGTAAGGTCAACACTAAACTCAAAATTGAGTCCTGCCTTTGCGTTAAGTTTTGGATATGTTACGTCAAAAATGAGTTCCTCTGGAATATCGATAGTATCCAGGGTCGTCTCCCCAGTAGTTTCATCCTGGCCGATCAAGACACCGGGAAATGAAAACATAAAGGAAAGCATTATAATTGTGATGGTTGCAAGCAATACTGCTTTTATTTTCTTGTTCAATTTACCCACTTCTGTTATTCCTTTCTAAAAAATTTATACTTTTTTTATTATTAATTCATTTAATCAGATATAAATATTCGTATAATTAAAGATTTTTTTAAGGATTATTTCCTTTTTTTATTAAAAAAGCAATTTTCAAATTTTAATACTTTAAGAAATTATGTCAATATCCTTGAATTTTTCTTCAAAATCCCATATATTATCAAAGGCAATATTATTGTGAACAGGCAATAACGGATAAAAAATAAAATACCTTTAAAATAGTCCAGAGAGACTAAAAAGGAAAAATGAGAAAATATACTTATATATTTAGTACAAGCACAAATTGTGATATTCGACCTTCTTGCGTTATCTGTAAGGAGGTTTTTTTTATTCCTGAAAAGTATGGATCAAAAAGAATATGAACGAAAAAGCTATTATTTTAAATGATATTGATATTGAAAGAGTAATAAAACGGATATCACATGAAATACTTGAAAGAAATAAAGGTTCACAAAACCTCGTGTTTATAGGGATCCGTAAAAGGGGAGTCCCTCTGGCCGAGAGGTTGGCTAAAAGCATAAGTGAACTGGAAGAGGGGAATATAAAAGTCGGGAAACTTGACATAACTTTTTACAGGGATGATGTAGCAAGAAAGATAAATCCTGAAGTTGAAGCGACAGACATTTCATTCAGCATTGAAAAAAAAGATGTAATATTGGTAGATGATGTCCTTTTTACCGGGAGGACAGTAAGAGCGGCCCTTGATGCGATAATCGACTTTGGGCGTCCTGATTCCATACAGTTAGTCGTTCTCATCGACAGGGGACACAGGCAATTACCGATAAGGGCTGATTTTGTGGGAAAAAATATTCCCACTTCGGTAAACGAGACCATAATTGTCCAGTTGCATGAAACAGATGGAAAAGATAGGGTCACTATTTGTGAAATATAGAGATGGTGAACAGGAACAGATGTTAAGTGTAAAAAATATAATAGATATTGACGATTTAAATATCGATGATATTGGTCTCATCCTGGAGAAAGCGGATTCTTTCAGCGAAGTGCTTGATCGGGACCAGAAGAAGGTGCCTGTCCTGAGAAGCAAAACAGTATTAAATCTGTTTTTTGAACCAAGTACAAGGACAAGGAATTCATTTGAGCTGGCTGCAAAAAGATTAAGTGCAGACATTATTAATTTCTCTTCCTCCACAAGCAGCCTTCAAAAAGGAGAATCTGTTCTTGATACTATAAAGACATTGCGTTCCATGATAGTCGACCTACTGATAGTAAGACATTCAGATAGTGGAGTGATGAATTTCATAACAAAAAATATTGATATTCCGCTTATAAATGCAGGAGATGGCAAGCATCAGCATCCCACACAGGCACTTCTGGATCTTTATACTATAAAAAAAGCATTTTCATCTTTTAAGAATATCAGGGTCGCTATTGTCGGTGATATTATCAATAGCAGAGTCGCAAGATCAAATATCAGTCTTTTTAAAAGAATGGGTATGGACGTTTCGATAGTTTCTGCTTCGATGCTCCTTCCTGAAAAAATAGATAATTTTGGTGTAAAAGTCCATTATGATATTGATGAAGTCCTAAAGGACTCTGATGTAATATATACACTTCGGATGCAGTTTGAGAGGCAGGGCAGGAGGTTCTACCCCTCCATAAAAGAATACAACAGGTATCTCACCATGGATCTCAGCAGGCTTAAAAGGATGAAAAGTAGTGCAATAATAATGCATCCAGGACCCGTAAACAGGGGAGTTGAGATAAGTGAAGATGTGATGGAAAAGCAGGATGACCTGAAGAATATAATAAAAATAACTGAACAGGTAAAAAATGGACTTGCTGTCAGAATGGCACTTATTTACTTGGTCATGGCAAATATATAAGAAAAAATTCTAGGAAAAAGGAAATGGACAGCCTACTAAAAGCTAAGGAAGCAAAAAATATTCTGATAAGGAATGGATTATTGGTGGACACTTTTTCGGGTCGAGAGTCTCACTCAGATATATTTATAGAAAACGGTTTAATAAGCACGATAAATAAAAAAATAGATATTCCTGAGTCAAAAGAAATAAAATTGTCTGATACAAACAGAAGATTGAGATACTCAGACGACCTTTTATTAATAGATGCCACAGGATATTTAATATCGCCAGGTTTTTTTGATATGCATGTACATCTCAGGGATCCTGGAGATGGAGATGAAGAAACACTAGAAAGCGGCATAAAAGCTGCGTTAAAAGGAGGCATAACGACATTAGCCTGCATGCCGAACACTTCTCCAGTCCTGGATAATGAATATCTTTTAAAATATATACTGTTAAATTCTGATAAACTTGATTTTAAAATCCTGCCAGTTGCCGCAATGACCGTTGGGCTTGAGGGAAAGGAAATCGTGGATCTTGGATCACTCTCAGAAGCTGGTGCTGCTGCTTTTTCTGATGATGGAAAATGCATACAGGACGCAAGACTCATGTATGAGATAATGCGCTACTCGAGCCAGTATGATAAGTTGCTTATATTACATGAAGAGGATTATTCTTTTTCAAGGAATGGTCAGATGCATGAAGGTCTGTATTCTTCAAAACTTGGTCTTGAAGGAATTTCTTCTCTTACCGAAGAGACAATCATAGCAAGGGACTTACTGATCGCAAAAAAAACCGGCGCAAGGATACACATTACTCATTTAAGTTCTAAAGGCTCTGTAGAAATAATAAAAAAAGCAAAAGAAGACGGTATTAAGATAACCTGTGATGTGACCCCACACCATATCTGTTTCGATGATAGTTTTGTTGAAGGTTATAATACAGACTTTAAGGTAAACCCACCCCTGAGAAGTGCAGAAGACCGCGAGGCTCTGGTATCAGGGTTAAAAAATGGGATAATCGATGCAATCGCAAGTGACCATGCACCTCATCTGAAGGCAGAAAAAAACACTACCTTTGCAGGAGCTGCAAATGGAGTCACAGGTATGGAGACCCTGTTTAGTTCTGTTTTTGACAGACTTTGTGAAAGGGAAAATTTTGATAGTCTTAAAATGCTCCGGTTTATAACTGAAGCACCGCTTAGTATTTTTAATATAAAACATCCTGGGTTTCAAACAGGGAGCAAAGCTGATATTACGATACTTGAAACTGAAAGGTCCAGGACCATAACTGAAGACAGCCTTGTTTCGATGAGTAAGAATAATGCTTTTAAGGGACAAGAACTGAAGGGATCAGTTATATGTACTATAAATAATGGGATTTTAGCGTTTTTAGAAGAGGAGTAGATTGAAAGCAGTACTGTTACTGGAAGATGGCACCCTTTTCCGTGGTAAAAGTTTTGGTGCGGAAGGTGAAATAATAGGTGAAGTAGTTTTTAATACTTCGATGACAGGATACCAGGAGATCTTGACTGATCCATCATATCATGGCCAGATCGTGACCATGACCTATCCCCAAATAGGAAATTATGGGGTCAACAAAGAAGATGTCGAATCATCAAAAGTCCAAGTAAGCGGTTTTATAGTAAGGGAATATTTTGATTATTACAGTAACTGGCGAGCCTCAAAAGATATTGTCACATACCTCCATGAGAATAATATCGTCGGTATATCTGAAATAGATACAAGGATGCTTACCAGGCACATCAGACTCAGTGGTGCCATGAAGGGAATCATTTCTACTGCTTCTGATGATACTTCAAAATTAATGGAAAAAATAAAAAGTTATCCAGATATGGCCGGTAGTGATCTTGTCAGATATGTGACCTGCAGCAAAAAATATGACTATAAAAATAAAAATAAAGAAATTGATTATAATATAACAGCAATTGATTTCGGGATAAAATCAAATATTCTCAGGTGTCTTGATAAGGCTGGTTATAAGGTCACCGTAGTGCCGGCAGATACAACAGTAGAAGAAGTGCTGTCTTTAAAACCTGATGGCATATTTCTATCAAACGGACCTGGTGATCCGTCTGCTGTTAAGTATGCCATAAGAAATATCTCTTTGTTGATCGGGAAAAAACCTATTTTTGGTATTTGCCTTGGCCATCAACTTTTGGCGCTTGCACTGGGCGCTATGACTTATAAGCTTAAGTTTGGACATCATGGAGGGAATCATCCGGTAAAAAACCTAAAATCAGGTGAAGTAGAAATAACTACGCAGAACCATGGTTTTTCAGTTGATATAGAATCACTTAAAAAAGTCAAAAATATAAAATACAGGATTACCCATTTAAATCTAAATGATAATACTATCGAGGGCATAGAATATCCGGAGATCTCGGCATATAGCGTACAGCACCACCCCGAGGCAGGACCGGGTCCATATGACTCAAGATATATTTTCAATAATTTTAAAGACTATATAAAGGGATTTGTGCAAAAATAAATGCCCAGAAGAAAAGACCTTAAGAAGATAATGATAATCGGTTCCGGACCTATAGTCATCGGACAGGCTTGCGAGTTTGACTACTCAGGGACGCAGGCATGTAAGGTACTTAAAGAAGAAGGTTATGAAGTGGTTCTGGTCAATTCCAACCCTGCCACTATAATGACTGACCCGGAATTTGCTGACAGGACCTATATAGAGCCACTTACTCCTGAATTTGTGGCTAAAATAATCGAAAAAGAAAAACCGGATGCACTTCTCCCTACACTGGGAGGGCAAACAGGTCTAAATATTGCTGTAGCAGTAGCAAAAATGGGTGTGCTGAAAAGTAACGGAGTCGAACTGATAGGAGCAGATGTCGATGCTATAAATAAAGCAGAGGACAGGGAGCTTTTCAAAAAAGCTATGTCCAATATTGATCTTGAAGTACCTCCAAGCGGTTATGCAAAAAGTCTTTCAGAGGCATTGGAAATAAGCAATAGATTGAAGTTTCCATTAGTCGTCAGGCCAAGCTTTACACTGGGGGGGATCGGTGGAGGAGTAGCTTTCAACAAGGAAGAGTTTACCGATATCGTCAGCATAGGGCTCGACTTCTCTCCGGTAACCGAAGTCCTGATCGAAAAATCTGTTGCCGGGTGGAAAGAATACGAACTTGAAGTGATGCGGGATAAAAATGACAATGTAGTAATAGTCTGTTCGATTGAAAACTTTGATCCTATGGGTGTCCACACAGGAGACAGCATAACTGTTGCCCCCGCACAAACGCTGACTGACAGAGAATATCAGGATATGCGGCAAGCTGCTATTGCCATTATAAGGGAGATAGGAGTAGAGACCGGTGGCTCAAATATCCAGTTTGCGATAAATCCTGATAACGGTAAAATGGTTGTCATAGAAATGAATCCAAGGGTTTCCAGGAGCAGTGCCCTTGCATCTAAGGCTACAGGTTTTCCAATCGCAAAGATCGCTACTAAACTTGCAGTCGGTTACACACTTGATGAAATACCCAATGATATAACTAAAAAAACTCCGGCATGTTTTGAACCTGTTATAGATTATGTTGTGGTAAAATTTCCAAGATGGGCTTTCGAGAAGTTCCCGGGAACAGACATATCTTTGACTACAAGGATGAAGTCTGTAGGTGAAGCAATGGCAATCGGGAGGACTTTTAAGGAAGCATTACAGAAAGCAATAAGATCTCTTGAAATTGACAGATACGGGTTGGGTGCGGATGGAAATGACTATCCAAACAGAGAGCTTCTTTCAAATAAGCTAAGTATTCCCAACCAGGATAGGGTCTTTTATATAAAATATGCTTTTGAATTGGGGCAGAGCATAGAAGACATATATAATAGTACAAAAATAGACCCATGGTTTTTAAATAATATAAAACAACTTGTAGATTTTGAGACAGGATTTCATAATTGCACCTTTAAGGATATTGGGCGTGAAAGATTATATGAAGCAAAAAGATTAGGATATTCAGATATCCAGATAGCCCATCTATGTAAATGCGATGAAGAAAATATAAGGAGCCTGAGAAAAGATTTAAATATTTCTGCTACTTTTAAACCGGTAGATACCTGTGCGGCAGAATTTGAAGCTTATACTCCCTATTTTTATTCTACATATGAGACAGAAAATGAAAGCAAGCCCTCAAATAAGAAAAAAATAGTAATACTGGGAAGTGGACCAAATCGCATCGGGCAGGGGATAGAATTTGATTATTGCTGTGTTCATGCCTCCTTTGCTTTTCACGAAGAAGGCTTTGAATCGATAATGGTCAATTGTAATCCTGAAACGGTCAGTACCGATTATGACACTTCTGACAGACTTTATTTTGAACCTCTTACTTTTGAAGATATAATGAATATTATCGAATCTGAAAAACCTTATGGCGTAGTGGTACAGTTTGGTGGCCAGACACCTTTAAAACTTGCCATGAGACTTCATAAGGCAGGTGTCAGGATACTCGGTACTTCCCCTGACAGGATCGATCTTGCAGAAGATAGAAAAAGATTTGGCAGCATGCTTAAAAAGCTTGGAATACCTCAACCTGAAAACAGCACTGCCATGGATGCTGAAGAAGCATTAAAAATAGCAAAGAAAATAGGTTATCCAGTACTGGTAAGACCTTCTTATGTTCTTGGTGGAAGGGCAATGAATATTGTTTACACGCAGGACAGCCTTATGAATTACATCAAAAGCGCTGCACTTGTATCACCTGACAAACCAATACTTGTCGATAAATTTCTTGAAGACGCAATAGAGGTAGATGTAGATGCTATCTTTGATGGTGAGGAGATCTTTATTGGAGGTATTATGGAGCATATAGAAGAAGCAGGGATACACTCAGGAGACAGTGCTTGCGTAATACCACCTTTTTCACTTTCTACAGAGACAATAAAATATATAAAGGAATATACTTATAAAATCGCTAAAAAGCTTAAAGTAAAAGGTCTTATAAATATTCAGTTTGCTGTTAAAAATTCAATTGTCTATGTACTGGAAGCAAATCCAAGGGCTTCAAGGACGGTGCCTTTTGTCAGTAAATCCATAAAAATCCCTCTTGCAAAGATTGCATCCAGGGTAATGGCTGGATATAAGTTAAAAGACCTGGATTTTAAAAGAGTCGATAGCATGAAACTTGATTATTACAGCATAAAGGAAGCTGTCCTGCCTTTTAACAGGTTCCCGGGTTTTGATACAATACTTGGACCTGAAATGAAATCTACTGGCGAAGTGATGGGAATAGACAAGATATTCGGGATAGCATTTGCAAAATCTCAGATAGCTACAAACCTTAAGATCCCGACAAGCGGGACTGTTTTTATAAGTGTTAACGATAAAGATAAACAAACAATGATACCTATTGCGGAAATGTTGCAAAATAATGGATTTAAAATAATATCCACAAAGGGCACTGCAGATATTCTTGAAAAAAATAAAATAAGATGTGATTCAGTATTAAAGATAAGCGAAGGCAGGCCCAATGTGCTCGATATGATGAAAAATGGTGAAATTAATCTTATAATAAATACTCCCGAAGGCCGTAATGCCAGAAATGACGGATATTATTTAAGGACTGCAGCTGTAATGCAGAACATCCCTTCAATAACCACTATTTCTGCGGCGTCAGCCCTGGTACAGGGGATAGTAGAACTGAAGAAAAACTCTAACGTCGGTGTTAAAAGCATACAGGAGTATTGAGCCGGAAAGATCAATGAAAACATTAAAATGTGAGATAGTCGCAAATAAGAAATATGGTGACAAGATCTTTAAGATAGAAGTATTTTCACCATATATCTGCAAGAATGCTATTCCTGGACAATTTGTAAATGTGAGATGTTCGAGCCCGGGATCATACGACCCCCTTCTAAGAAGGCCATTTAGTATTTATGAGGTGGATAAAAGATTCAATGTCTTTTCGCTACTTTATCTGATCAAGGGTAAAGGGACGTTTTTTTTATCTTCACTGCAAAAAGGTGAAGAAATAGACGTTGTCGGGCCTCTTGGCAATGGTATAAAGGACTATAAGGATCATAAAGATTTTCTTCTTATAGGTGGTGGGATAGGAGTCGCACCACTTTGTTTTCTTGCAAAGGAACTGATTGAGAATGGAAAAAATGTTTTTTTTATAGCAGGTTTTAGGGATAATACTTTTTATTTTTGGGAAAAGGACCTGATAAAGATACTGCGAAATTACACGCTATTTACAGAGGACGGTTCAATAGGTGAAAAAGGGGTCCCATCTGACTATATCAGGTTGAGGTTAAGTGATTTTAAAAATCATTTTATTTATACGTGCGGACCAGTGGATATGTTAAAGAATATCCAGGCGATTCTGTCCGGTAGAAAAATACGGGCATATGCGATTATGGAAGAAAAGATGGCCTGTGGAATAGGAGCCTGTATGGGTTGTGCAATAAAGATCAGTGATAACATGGGAGGATTCTATTATTTAAAAGCGTGTAGCGACGGTCCGGTATTTGACCTTTTGGAGGTAGTGTTTGACTGAGATATCACCTACATTCCCTGATCTAACTGTTAATATCGGACAGATACATCTTAAAAATCCGGTATTTTCATGTTCTGGTACATTCAGCAGTGGCATCGAGTATAATGCTTTTTATAATATTTCAGAACTTGGAGCGATAACGACAAAAAGTTTTTCTCTCAATAAAAGAGATGGGAATATACCACCGCGGATATGGGAGACTGCTTCAGGAATGCTGAATTCGATAGGACTGCAGAATGATGGAATAGATTATTTTATTAAGGAACAGTTGTACGAGATAAAAAAACTTGGAGCCACTGTAATACTGAGCATTTTTGGTGATGACATCGAAGAGTTTGTTAAAATAGCAAAAAAAATTAAGAAAGTTGCTGATGAGCTTGTAGCTATTGAAATAAATTTTTCCTGCCCTAATGTAAAAAACGGAGGTATGGCTTTCTGCGCTGTTCCTTCCCAGATAAAACAGGTAGTGCTGGCAATAAAAGACTTGACAGATGTCCCTCTTATAGCGAAGTTAAGCCCCAACCATAACACTATATCGGAATCAACTATTGCAGCATGTGAAGGTGGGGCTGAAGCTGTTTCAATTATAAATACTATGGTGGGCACAGCCTTTGATATCGAGACTTTTAAACCAAGGCTTGGCAACATTACCGGAGGGCTTTCAGGACCTGCTATCAAGCCGGTTGCACTTGCAAACGTGTATGAACTCTCAAAGATGAAGATACTTCCAATAATCGGTATGGGTGGCATCAGCTGCTGGCAGGATGCTGTTGAATTTTTAATAGCAGGGGCAAGCGCTGTAGGTATCGGTACAATAAATTTTGTAGAGCCGGATGCCGGTATAAAAATAATTGAAGGCATAAGAGGTTACATGGTCGAAAAAAACATAGCAAGTATCAGGGGCCTGATAGGAGCTGCGCAGATAAATAATGATTTATAAAAAATAAAAAAACTATAAATATGATGATAAATGAAGAAACACAAAAAAGAGATAGAATAAATAGCCTAAAAACCAAAGACAGGTTGATAGTAAGTATTGATGTTAGTTCTAAACAGGAGCTAATAAAGCTGTGCACAGATATCGCCAATAAGGTCTCCACATTAAAGCTTGGTCTTGAACTTATTTACAGTTGTGGACTGGAAATAGTAAAAGTAGTGAAAAGTTTTGGTTATAGAGTGATGCTTGATACAAAACTGCATGACATCCCCAATACCGTGAACAAAGCTGCTTCTGCTATCACGAGACTTGGTGCAGATATGCTGACCGTACATGTTACAGGAGGGACCTGCATGCTTGAATCTGCAAAAAAAGCAATCGAAGAGCAATCTCAAGAAATGTGTGTTTTACCACCGTTGATCTTTGGTGTCACAGTATTGACCAGCCTTGATGATTCTGACCTGATTGCGCTGGGGTATAAATATGACCATATTAATGAGGTGTTGCAACTGGCAAAAATAGCAGGAGATTGTAATATAGATGGCCTGGTATGTTCCCCAAATGAAGTAGAAGTAGTCAGAGATAGGACTGATTTCGATGCTTATATAGCAACACCGGGTATCAGGATGCCTGAAGATAAAGTCGGGGATCAGAAAAGGATAAATACTCCTTATAATGCAATTAGAAAAGGTTCAGATATCTTAATAGTCGGACGGAGCATTACATCAGGAGAAAATGTCACAGATAAGATTGAGATCATACTTAATGATATAGAAAGGGCTCTGGAATGAAAATTATAGATCAGATCAATGGATTTAATGTCCTGGAATTATTAAGAGAGACTGGAGCATTGCTGGACGGGCATTTTAAACTATCATCCGGTCTGCATAGTGGTAATTATGTACAATGCGCCAGGCTATTGCAATTTCCATCAAAAACTGCAGGACTTGTAAGGGCATCCATAAAAGAGTATCCTGGCTTTTTAAACAGCTCCCATATAGATACTGTAATATCTCCAGCAATGGGCGGAATCTTTTTTGGTTATATGCTTGCATACGAACTCGATGTTAAAATGATCTTTACTGAGAGAAAAGAAAAAATTATGGAGCTTAGAAGAGGTTTTAAGATCATGCCTGGAGAGAAGGTCCTGATCGCAGAAGATGTCATAACTACTGGCGGTTCGGTTTTTGAAGTTATGGATATATGTAGAGAAAATAAAGCTGATATTAAAGGAGTCATAAGCATAGTGGACAGGTCAGAAAATATGATCTTGGATTATCCTTATTATCATCTTATAAAAATGGAAATAGAAAAATATGAGCCTGGGAATTGCCCATTTTGCAAAAAAAATGAGGAAATCGATTATCCCGGAAGCCGGAAATGAAAAATAAGACCTTTAATACGGATTTTAAACCTGATATCGAATTTGCCAGATTTGTCAGAAAAAAAAGATCAGAAATAAAAGCAGAACTAAAATCAGGTAGACTCACACTTAAAGAATTAATATCCAATAAAGAAAAATATGAAAAATATATTATTAATTTAAAAGTACTGGAATTGATCTGCTCTATGCCAGGATTTGGAGATGTCCGAGCAGAAAAAGCCCTGATGGAACTACATATAAACATCTGTAAAAGAATGGGCGGTCTTGGTAAAAAACAGAAAGAAAGATTATTTAGATATTTCAATATTCAAGACATGGTTGATAAATGATAAATGATAAACAAGAAGCTTCAAGTAAAAGGGGAAGGTTATTTATAATATCCGGTCCTTCCGGTGCTGGGAAGAGTACCCTGATTAACCATGCCCTTGAAGACCTTGAAGGGTTTGTAAAATCGGTTTCAGTAACTACCAGGCCAAAAAGAAATGAAGAAAAAGACCAGGATAAATATTATTTTGTTTCTGAGAAAAGATTTGAGGAGATGATATCCCTAGGAGAACTGCTGGAGTATGCAACATATTGTAATTATTATTATGGCACCCCAAAATCTTTTGTCGAAGAAATGTTAAAATCCGGCAAAAACGTTATTTTGGAAATAGAGGTACAGGGTGCCATGCAGGTCAGGGAAAAAATACGAGGTTCATATATGATTTTTGTATTACCCCCTAAGACTGTAATCCTGGAGGAAAGGTTAAAGAAAAGGAACACAGAGTCACAGGAAGAAATAGATAAGCGACTTAAAACAGCAGTCGAGGAATTAAAATACCAGAAGTACTATGATTGCATTATTGTGAATAATGATTATAATGAGGCTTTGCTTAATTTAAAATATGTTTTAAACACTCAAAAGGAGCTTTAATTATAATATGGAAGCTTATAATATTGATGAACTTGTAAATATCGTTGATAGTAAATACTCATTATGTATAGCTCTTGCCCGAAGAGCTAGGGAAATAGGCCTTTACCTGACTGCTAAAAAGAATATGGAAAGAGTCAATATAGTACCTCCTCTGGTTGATTATGAAATTGAAGACCCGATTGCTATCGCAATGCAGGAGCTCAAAGAATCCGCAGTGTCTTTTGAGAGAATTAAGGACATAATAAAGTAGAGCAGTATATAACAATAATAATACTATAAAATGGACTCTCATATTTCTTCGGTATTACAAAATAAAAAAATAATGCTGGGTATAACTGGTTCCATTGCGGCATATAAATCAGCTGGGATTTGCAGTGATCTGTTAAAAAAAGGCGCAACTGTTTTTCCGGTAATGACACCAAATGCAGTAAATTTTATAAACCCCATTACTTTCAGCACATTAAGTGGCAACAAGACTATTGTGGAGCAATACCATAATAGTGAAAAAATATATCATATATCACTTTCTCATAGTGTTGATGCTATTTTAATAGCACCTGCCACAGCAAATACGATCGCAAAACTTTCATCAGGAATATGCGATAATTTCCTTACTACATCAGTCATCTCATCTAATTGTCCTGTTCTGATCGCACCTGCAATGAATGAATCAATGTTTTATCATTTCGCCGTTACCGAAAGCATCAATAAACTTAAAAATATTGGAAAATATTATTTTGTTGGGCCGGAAACCGGAATGCTGGCATGTGGCGAAAAAGGGGAATGGCAGGCTTGCCGAAGGAAACCAGATAATAAGCTCGCTTGAAAAAATACTCTGTGATTCAAATGAACTGGACGGAAAAAAGGTCATAGTCACGGCTGGGGGTACAAGAGAATTTATAGATAGTGTCCGCTTTATTTCAAATAGGTCAAGTGGAAAGATGGGGTTTGCAATTGCTGAAGAAGCTCATTTCAGGGGAGCAAGGGAAATAGTCCTAATCTCTGCCAATACAAATCTAGGGATACCAAATGGTATAAAGTATATTCCTGTTGTCACTACGCTGGAAATGATAGAAGAATTAAAAAAAGAATTAATCGAAACTGATATTATTGTAATGGCTGCAGCTGTAAGCGATGTGATACCATTACATAAATATGCTTATAAGTTAAAGAAAAATGATGATATAATATCCAAATTACAATTTAAAGAGAATATAAATATTCTGCAGTATCTTGCTGAGAACAAAAAAGAAAACCAATATTTAGTTGGATTTTCTGCGGAAAGCAGTGAAAGCATTTTAAATGCAAAAAAGAAATTAACTGGAAGAAATATAGATAAGATAGTGCTTAATGACATTTCAAGAGATGATATCGGGTTTGAAAGTGATTTTAATGAAGTCACTATTATTGACCGGACAGGAAATGTAGAGAAAGTAGAGAAGAATACAAAAAGATTTGTTTCCAAAAAAATATGGGACAGTATAATAAAAGACGAAAAAAATAATGGGAGGAATTGATGATTAGGAAAGGTAATTATGTTTTCACATCAGAATCTGTTACCGAAGGCCACCCAGATAAAATGGCTGACCAGATCTCTGATGCGGTTCTGGATGCAATAATAAGTGAGGACCCTAACTGCAGGGTAGCTGTAGAGACATTGCTGAAGACTGGAATTGTCTTAGTAGCAGGGGAAATAACTACTGATACATATGTAGAAATACCCGACCTGGTAAGGGAAGTCATAAAAAATATAGGTTACACAAGGGCAAAATTTGGCTTTGATTATGAGACTTGTGGTGTAATGGTAGCTTTAGGGAAGCAGTCACCAAATATTGCCATGGGTGTAAATAAATCCATAGAGGCCCGGGTTGGCAGTGATTATGAAGATGAGGTTGATCAGATAGGTGCAGGTGATCAGGGCATGATGTTTGGGTTTGCCTGCAATGAGACCCCGGAATATATGCCTGTGCCTATAATGATGGCTCACAAACTTGCTCACAGGTTAGCTGAAGTAAGAAAAGCAGGTATTCTTCCTTATTTAAGACCCGACGGTAAGACACAGGTAACAGTGGAGTATGAAAATGGCAAACCGGTGCACGTAGGGACCATAGTAGTGGCGTGCCAGCATGCACCAATGATAGATATCGATGCTCAGATCGCACCCGATATCAGAGAATTTGTAATAAAACCAATAATTCCTGAAGAATTTCTATCTAAAGACTTAAAATTATTTGTAAACCCTACTGGTGAATTTACTATTGGCGGTCCTATGGGAGACACAGGACTCACCGGAAGAAAAATAATAGTTGATACATATGGTGGTTACGCAAGGCACGGTGGAGGAGCTTTTTCTGGGAAAGATCCATCAAAAGTCGATAGATCTGCAAGCTATGCAGTAAGATATGTTGCAAAAAATATGGTTGCTGCAGGTGTCGCTGATAAGCTTGAAGTGGAAGTGGCTTATGCAATAGGCGTCTCACACCCAGTTTCGATAACTGTTGATACATTTGAAACTGAGAAAGTCGATAAGACCAAAATAGATAAAGCTGTCAGGGAAATATTTGACCTGAGGCCAGGAGCCATAGTAAGGGACCTGGATCTTATAAGACCTATTTATAGAAAAACAGCCTCTTATGGCCATTTTGGGAGAAATGATAGAGATTTCACCTGGGAAAGACTTGATAAGGTGGATGAGATTAAGAATTACTTTGGCTTAAAATAAATCTATGTATTAAATGCAATATGCTGAAGTTTATCTCGATATTAAGACTCATGCAATAAATCGACATTTCGATTATATACTGCCGGCAGAACTGGATGGAAAGGTCGGTGTTGGCAGTATAGTAAACATCCCTTTTGGAAGAATACAAAAAACCGGTTATGTAACCCACATTAAAAGATCCACCAGATTGGGTAAAAATGAACTGAGGTCGATCGATGATGTCAACGGGCAAATAAAAGTCTTCGATCGTGACAAATTGAAACTTATACACTGGATGAGCCGGTATTATCTGCAACCATTTGGAAAGATAATTGAGTTTTTTTTGCCTCCTGGAAGAAAAGATAAGATACTAAAAGCATTCAGGGATCCTGATAAATATCTTGAATATGAAGTAATTGAAAAAAATAATAGAGGCAATAATCTCTCGGAAATCCTGCGGGAAACAACTGGGGAGCTACCAAAAACCATAAGTAAAGAATTTAGAGACTACAATCTCAGTATCTCAAGCCATATCGTAAAAAATACTTTTAATAGTTTTTTGCTGTTTGATTTTAAATATAAAGACAGGTTAAGCATATACAAAGAAGTAATAAGAACATCAAATTTTAACAAGAAATCAGCACTTCTTATAACTCCGGAAATCCTCAGCGCAGAAAAACTTTTTAATGATCTTATAGAAACAGGGCAGGGAAAAAACAATAGTATTTATCATTCAGGTAAAAGCCAATCTAAAAGATTCGCAGCCTGGTTTAAGGTTTACTCTGGTGAGGTAGATGTACTTATAGGTAACAGATCCGCCATTTTTCTTCCTTTCAGGAAACTGGGAATAATAATCATCGAAGACGAACATGATCCTTCCTATAAAGAAAGTACCCTTGTAAGATATAATGTCCGTGATGTCGCTTTAAGGTTAGGTAAAATATTAAAAATACCAGTTTTATTTTCAAGCTGCACCCCTTCTCTGGAGTTTATGTTTTTATCTGAAAATAATGATAAATCCTGTATTTTAAGACCTGAGAAAGGTTTCTGGAATAGTAATATCATAAAAAAGGAAGTCCTGGATATTAAAAAAATAGACCGGTTTAAGGAAGACATCCATATTACCAATGACACATACAGGATCATAAAGTCCAGAAAAGAAAAAAAAGAAAAAGTTCTTTTATTTTTAAACAAAAGAGGTTTCAGCAGCTTTATTATATGCCGGAAATGCGGTAACATCCCAAAGTGTCCATCATGCAATACTACCTACAGTTTTCATAGTGACACAAATAAAATGATCTGTTCCCACTGCTCTAACCAGGAAACTTATCAAGAAGGATGCCCTGTTTGTGGCAGTAAAGAAAGATCGTTAAGGGGCACCGGAATCGAAAAAATTGAAAAGAAGCTAAAACAAAGATTTGAAGGCCTGCCAATATTAAGGGTAGATTCGGATACAGTAAAGAACATTGAAGCTTATAGGGAAATATTAAGAAGTTATTCCAGTAGCGAAACATTATTAATACTCGGGACAGAGAAAATATTAAAAGATATGACCATAAACAATCTCACCGCAGCATGCGTGATCGAATATGACGGTTTATTTCAATTTCCGGATTTCCATATAAATGAAAGAGTTTTCCAAATGCTTGTAGACATACTTACAGTAATTGAGAATAAAAAAGATTCCATAATGTTTATACAGGCTTACAATACTGACGACAGGATACTAAATGACTTTATTAAGGGTGACTATTACCAGTTTTATAAGGAAGAGCTTGAGATCAGAAAAGAACTTTCTTATCCACCTTTCTTAAAACTTATCAATATAATCGTAACGGGAAAAAATGAGTTCAAAGTAAAAAAAGACATCTCTAAGTTAGCTCATGAAATCGAAAAGATAAAAAAAATAAAACTCTCCATGCTCGGCCCCGCGCCGGCCCCTATTACAATGATCAATCATTTTTACAGATGGCATATTATGATAAAGACAGGTTCCGTCCTCAGATTTAACAATTCCTTAAACATGATACTCAAAGAATTGAAAAAAGATGAGGACAATAAAATAATAATAGACGTAGACCCTGTTTGGATTTTGTAAAATTTATTTTTAAGATATAAAATATATCTTAATTATTTTAAGTGAGACTATCTAAATGTTATCTTTAAAGAGAATCTTTTAAATGACAAAAAAACAAATAAGAAAAATCGGAGATCCTGTCCTTAGATCAAAGAGTAAAGAAGTGGAAAGGATCGATAATTCTATATTAAAACTCGTTAATGAGATGCTTGATACTATATCAGGTGACGAAGTCGCGGGTGTGGGTTTAGCCGCACCGCAAATAGGTATACTGAAAAGAGTGATAGTAGTATTTATGGATAATAAATTTAATGCGTTTATCAACCCGGAAGTAGAAATATTGGACAATGAAAGCATTGTAGAGGAAGAGGGATGTCTTTCTATCTATTCTATAAAAACCCCTGTTCCAAGACCAAAGAAAATCCTGATAAAAGCATTGACTATAAAAGGTGAACAGATAGAGATGGAAGCTGATGATATAATGGCAAGGATCTTTCTGCATGAAGTGGACCACCTTGATGGAGTACTGTTTATAGATCATCTGGAACCTGAAAACAGAAAAAATTTTTTATCCAAGATCAATAAGGACATGATCCTTTGAAAGTAATTTTTTTTGGTGCTTCTGATTTTTCTGTCCCATTTCTTAAATCGATCTATGATTCAGGCCATAAAATAACTCTTTGCGTCACGGGCAAAGACAAAATGCGGGGCAGGGGAAGTAAAATAAAGCCAGATCCTGTGAAAAAAGTTGCAGGTCAATTGGGAATCGACACTTTTGAAGCAGATAAACTGGATAGTTCTGCTATTGATGCTATATTAAAAGTGAATTTCGAATATTTAATACTTGTTTCTTTCGGGAAAATACTACCTTCAGAATTTCTTAATAAAACAGATGGCAGGACCATAAATGTACATCCATCACTTCTGCCAAAATATAGAGGGCCTTCTCCTATAATAACTCCACTTCTCAATGGAGACACGGAAACAGGCATCAGCCTTATAAAAATAAGCCATGAAATTGATGAAGGAGATATCTATAGCCAGAGAAGAATGAAAATATCACCATACGATAATAAAGATACTCTGGAAAAAAAATTAATAGGGCTTGGTACAGTTATGCTCCCTGGACTTATAGATGAAATCGGTAAAAAAGGGCCAAGGACTTATCCACAAAAAAGCAATGGTGCCAGCTACACGAAGATATTTTCAAAAAGTGACCTGAAGATAAACTGGAATAATGAGCCTCTCAGTATTCATAACCATGTAAGGGCCTTTTCGACTACCCCTGGTTGCACCACGACATGGAAAGATAAGAGCCTTAAGATACTGCAAACTGACCCGGTTCTTTTAACTGACAATACATTATTCACTAAAGAAAATAATGGCACAGTGATAAAAGCAGATAATTCAGGTATTTTTATAAAATGCGGGTCCTCTGATGAAGGTGTAGAAGAAAACAAAAAAATGATTGCGGTCCTGTCCCTGAAACCACAAAACAGCAATATTATGTCGCATATTGATTTTATCAACGGTTATCAAATAAAACCTGGAGATCTCTTTGAGTAAGAGACCCGAAGCTCCGAACGCAAGAGAAGTCTCATTTCTAATCTTAGATGATTATTTTTCTGAAAAAGGCGCTCTGAATGCAATTATAGAAAACAGACTGGCTGATAAGGCCCTGTCTCCAATAAACAGGAGGTTTGTTTTTGAAATTGTAAAAGGAACTGTCAGATTCTATATAAAGATCGATTACCTCATATCTTTGTTTTCAAACAGGCCTTTAAAAAAAATAGATATAAAATTATTAAATATCTTAAGGTTATCAGTATACCAGCTCCTGTTTATGACAAGGGTTCCTGCCTATTCTATTGTGGACCAGGGTGTAAGAATCGCAAAAAAATACTCTGGAAGCTATTCTTCAGGATTCATCAATGCGATTCTAAGAAAAATAAGCGCCATAACGGACCTGGCTTCATACCTTGAAAATTCTATTGAAGAAAAAATTCATGATAATAAGGAAAAACTTAAAATAGAGTATTCTTTTCCAATGTGGATAATCGAATACTGGATGAAAAGTTATGGTTTTGAAAAAACTGAATCTATTCTTAAACAATTAAATAAAAATCCCAGGACTTTTGTAAGAGTCAATAAAATAAAATCAGATAAAAATACGCTGATCGGTCTTTTTAAACAAAACGGACTTATCCAGGGTGTAGATTTTGACCCGATCATGGATTTTAAAAAGTCAAGGCAAGAAATCTTTGATGATGTTATTTTATTAAAAAGTTCACAGGACCTTGAAAGGTTCCCCGGTTTTAATAGTGGATATTTCAGCATTCAGGATTTTTCATCTCAATTAGCAGTAAAATATTTTCTTGAGCCTTTACCTGGAGAAAAGATACTTGATATCTGCGGAGCTCCTGGAGGGAAAGCGACTTTCATTGCAGAACTGACTGGAGATGACTGTAAAATTGACTCAGTAGATATCAACGAAAACAAAATAGGGTATTTTAATGATAATATTGCAAGATTGGGGCTAAAAAGCATCAGAATATTAAAAACTGATGTGACTTGTGAAAATTTTTTAAAAAAAGAAGAAATCTACGATAAAATATTTGTAGATCTTCCATGCAGTTCTCTTGGAACCATATCAAAAAACCCTGACGTAAAATATAACAAAAGTCCTGAAGATATAAACAGGCTTTCTGCACAATCCCGGACAATATTAAATAATTGCAAGAAATACCTTAGGGAGAAGGGCAGAATGGTAGTTTATACTTGCACACTGTCCAAAAAAGAAAACTATGAAGTAATAGAAGATTATATTAAAAAAAATCCTGATATGTTTATTGTTGAAATAAGTATCCCACAGATATTATTAAGATATATTAACAGGGAAAATATAAAACCAGTTATATATGAAAATACCAGGCTTTTTGAAATCCTTCCATATTACTTCAATAGCGAAGGAGGATCTGTGGCCATAATTGAAAAAAAGCTTTAAGATGGCTTAATATAAACATAAAAAATAATATTAAGATTTTTATATTACTTTTGTAACCTTGCCTGCCTTAAGACATCTTGTGCAAATATTCAAATTTTTTACTTTTCCGTCTATCTCGACTTTAGTCTTAACTATATTTGGTTTAAATACCCTTTTAGTCCTTCTATTGGAGTGACTTACATTATTTCCTGCAACCGGGTGTTTGCCGCATACTGCACAAACATTTGACATTTATTTCTCCTATGTATTAAATTCTATTGTAAAATAATTGTTCTTTAAAAAACGGAAGGTATAGTAACATTTAATTCATTTATTTTCAAGAAGGAACAATGCCACAAAGAAAAAAGTATAGAATCAGGATATTACCTCAAGATAGACAGATAATAGTGCCTGAAGAATATAACCTGAGACAGGCGATACTTGATGCAGGGTTGGATGTAGATTCATCCTGTGGAGGTGTAGGTACATGCGGACGCTGTAAAGTGATCATAAACGATGGACGGGTTCGATCAAAAAAAAGCATATCCATAAAAGACAATAAAAAAAAGCAGAGGTATGTACTTGCATGTATGACAAAAGTCATTGGTGATATTACTGTAACCATACCTGAAAAGAAAAAGAGATCGGCAAAGATAGACCAGGGTACATATGATATTCTGGCTGGGAAGACCTATTCCGGTATAAATAAGGATGAATTATCTGAGCCTGAAATAAAACCCTGGATAATCAAGGAAAATATAAAAGTCGAGAATCCCACTCTTGACTATAATACGAATGACATCTTCAGATTTAAAAAGAGCATAAAAAATGAGCTTCTTATTGAAAATATAAATATCCCCTTAAGAGTAGTAAAGAAGTGTCCCAATATTTTAAGAAAAAATAACTGGGAAGTTTGTATAACTATTGATAAGAATACAAACACAGTATTGAATATCCAACCACCAGAGAAAAAGAAAGATGTTTTTGGTTTTGCTATCGATATTGGCACCACGTCACTGGTGGTATATCTTGTGGATATTAGTAATGGGAATATAAAGTGTTCAGCAGCTGAATATAATCCTCAGATAAAATTTGGAGAGGATATAATTAACAGGATAGTATACTCTTTAAAAAAAGGTGGATTAAACAGGCTTCAGGAAGTGGTAATGGATTCGATCAATGAGATGATGCTCAGGCTGATAGACAAAGCAGATATAGACGAAGAAGATGTCGTATCGGTGATGGTCGCAGGTAACTCTACCATGATGCATATTTTTTACGGCGTACCCCCAAAATCCATTAGGGAAGAACCCTATATCACAGTCGCAAGTAAGTTTCCAGAAGTCAGTGCCGGCGAACTGGGTTTAAAATATGTCGAAAATGCAATAGTTTATAATATCGAAGGTGTGGCAAGTTATCTTGGCGGAGATATAACTTCAGGTGTAATTGCTACGAATATGGCAAAAAAAGAACACCCTGACACTATTTATTGATCTCGGCACTAACGGCGAGATAGTCGCAGGTAATAACGATTGGTTGATGGGATGCTCATGTTCAGCAGGTCCTGCCTTTGAAGGCGGCGGTGTAAAATGCGGTATCAGGGCGGTAGATGGAGCTATTGAAAAAGTGATGATAGAACAGGATACATATAAATGTTTTTATGAAGTCATCGGAGGCGTAAAACCATCAGGCATATGCGGTTCAGGACTTATAGACTTAATTGGTGAGCTGTATTTAAAAGGGGTCATAGACCGTAAAGGCAGGTTTAATAAAGACATAGGAAATGCATATTTGAAATGTCTTGAAAAAGACTGTCTGTACATTATTGCAAGTAAGGAAAATAGTGCCACAGGAGAAGATATATATATAAGTGAAGCTGATATTAATAATCTATTACGCGCAAAAGCTGCAGTCTATTCAGGTATAAAAACTCTTCTGGAAGAAATAGACCTAAAAATTAATGATATTGAAAAAGTATATATCGCAGGTGGGCTGGGTAAAAATATAAATATCCAGAACGCAATAATAATCGGTATGCTTCCTGACATAGCCCGGGAAAAGTATTTTTTTCTGGGTAATACTTCTGTGACAGGTGCATATTTAAGCATCCTTTCAATGGAGAAGTATAGAGAGTCATCTGAGATAGCTAATAAGATAACTTATCTTGAATTATCTATGAATATGGGATTTATGGACAGATATGTAGCTGGACTTTTTTTGCCATATACAGATTTGAAAGATTTCCCCACTGTAGAAAAACTTTTTTATTCAAAATAATCGAAGCCGGGAGAAAATATGGGAACAAATATTGCAGTTGCAGGTAAGGGTGGGACAGGGAAGACTACTATAAGCGCATTGATCATAAGAAGTCTTGCAGAACAAAAAAAGGGTTCCATACTTGCACTTGACGCAGATCCAAACTCAAACCTGAATGAATTGCTGGGAGTTAAAATCAATAAGACTGTCGGACAGCTTATGGAAGATTTTAAAAAAAACGGTGCTTCACTTTCTTCCGGTCTCTATAAGGACCAGATGGTAGAAATGAATATCCATAAAGCAGTAATAGAGGGGCAAGATTTTGACCTGATTGCTATGGGTAGGGGTGAAGGGCCAGGTTGCTATTGTGCAGCAAATAATCTTTTCAAAAAATATATAGATGTACTACAGGATAATTACAAATATGTCGTTATGGATAATGAAGCAGGAATGGAGCACCTGAGCCGTAAGACTACCCATGATATTGAATATTTATTAATAATATCCGACCCTTCCATAAGGGGAATATTGACTGCAGCAAGGCTAAGGGACCTTTCAATAGATTTAAATATAAATGCAAAAGAGATCTTTCTTGTATTAAGCAGGCTTAATAAAGAAGCAGATCCCAGATTGATGGATTATATTGGCCAAAACAATCTAAAAATGCTCGGAATGATAAGTACTGATGATGAGATAACAGATATGGAGCTCGATGCTAGGTCTGTCTTTGAGCTCTCCTCCAAAAATATAGCTTTGAACCAGGTAAAAGAGTTATTAAAAAAACTGGATTTATAAAAAACTACTGGCCAATAGCCGTTTAAAAGAAATTTATTAAAATCAAAATAATAAAATCAATTGATAATTATTATTACGTCATAGTAATAATAATTTATTTTATTTTTAAAAAAATAGTATGAAGTTTTTTTTTAAAAGTGATAAAATATAAAAAATGTTATTGGTGTTACAAACTTGTTACAATTAATAATAAGCTACATTCTTCAAAAAGGGGTGGTGGTTAATGGGTTTTCAAGTTCCTAAAGACGAGTATAACGGGAAGATCAACTCTTTAAAAATCGGTACAGGGAATTCAGAAATACATGTCGGGGGTGAAGCAGCTTTACCTTTTTATAACTTCGAAGGAGAGATCCCCAACAAACCGATAATCGCTATGGATGTTTACGACAAAATGCCTGAAAATCTTCCTGTTTATTTGAAGGAATATTATAAGGATGTCGCTGATGATCCTGTAAAATTTGCAAAGAAATGCATAGATGAATTTGGAGCAGATGCAATATGCCTTCACATCACAAAAGTCAATCCGGATGTTGGTGAGATGACTCCTGAAGAAGCAGCTGAACTGGTAAGCAAATTACGTCAGGAAATAGACAAACCTCTTATAATATACGCCGATGCTCCACTCGAATCAGTTGCTGAAGTAATGAAGAAAGTATCAGAAATAAATGCAGAGACAGATATCCTTCTTGGCTGGGTGGAAGAAGATAATTACAAGACTCTTGCAGCATCTGCTATTGGTTACAAAAATAACCTGATCGCATTGAATCCGCTTGATGTAAATATAGCAAAACAATTAAATATTCTACTTACACAGCTTGGATTACCGCCGGACAGGATCGCTATGGATCCTTCAAGTTCAGGCCTTGGGTATGGAATAGAATATTGTTTTTCTGCAATGGAAAGACTCAAGATAGCAGCACTTCTCCAGGACGATAAAATGACGCAGATGCCAATAATAAATAATATTGCAACAGAAATATGGAAAGTCAAGGAAGTCAGGGAAAGTGAAGAAGATTATCCAGAATGGGGTAAAGTCGAGGAAAGGGGCATCAACTGGGAATCTATCTCAGCGATGTGCATGCTTCTTTCAGGTTCAAATATAGTAACAATGATGCATCCAAAAGCTGTAAAAATTGTCAAAGAGATAATCAATGAATTATCATGATACTTTTAGAAAGAGGATGGTTTTATGACAAAGGAGAAAAGAGAGATTTCTGATATAAGTGAAGACGAAGCAGTCTGTCATTTGCTTGAAAATATAGATGAAGAAATGTCCACAGTGTTTACACGTTCACAATCACTAAAACCGTGTCCGATCGGCAGTGCTGTATCAGGAATATGCTGTAAGAACTGTTCAATGGGACCCTGCAGGATCAAGGATGATAAGACGGGTTTATGTGGGGCGACTGTTGGCTACAATAGCTGCAAGGAACCTTGCAAGGCATATTGCTGCTGGAGCTGCTGCACATTCTGACCATGGCCGTGATATGGTCCATATGCTGGAACTTACAGCGAAGGCAAAGCTGAAGGGTTAAAGATAAAGGATGAATTAAAACTATTCAGGCTTGCAAATGACCTCGGGATCGATACTGATGACAAAAGTGTCGAAGAAGTAGCAATACTTACTGCCGAAAAAGCTTTATCACTTTTTGGTCAGCAAAAAGGCGAAGTAGACCTGATAAAAAGAGCACCAAGAAAAAGGCAGGATATATGGCATAAATATAATGTTGTTCCCAGAAGCATAGACAGAGAAGTCGTTGAGACGATGCACAGGACCAATATGGGTGTGGACCAGGATGCCGAGCATATACTTGACCAGGCTGTCAGGACCGCATTGTCTGACGGCTGGGGCGGTTCCATGATCGGTACTGATATAACAGATATACTTTTTAATACACCTGTCCCGGTAGCAGCCAAGACAAATCTTGGCATGTTAAAAGAAAATGAAGTAAACATAGTCATCCATGGACACGAACCTACATTTATCAGAAATAATCGCAGAGATATCTGATGATAAAGAGCTTGTGGATTATGCAAAAAGCAAGGGTGCTGAAGGAATAAATGTAACTGGTATTTGCTGTACTGCAAATGAAGTTCTGATGAGGCAGGGTGTAGCACCTATCGGTAATTTCCTATCCCAGGAAATGGCGATCATGACCGGTGCAGTAGAATTGATGGTCGTAGACATACAGTGCATAATGCAGTCCCTTGGTGAATTGACAAAGAAGTATCACACAAAACTGGTAACTTCCTCTCCTAAAGCAAAGATCGCAGGTGCGATACATATGGAATTCCAGGAAACAAATGGACTGACTCTTGCCAGGGAGATCATAAAGACGGCTATAGATAATTTTGAAAACAGGAGCCATAAAATATGTATACCACAGGTAAAAACTGATCTTGTAGCAGGGTTTTCCCATGAGTACATCAGATATATGCTCGGAGGAAGATTCAGGGAATCTTTCAGGCCCTTAAATGATGGTATTATAGATGGTAGGATCCAGGGAATTGTAGCTATAGTCGGTTGTAATAATGCAAGGTTGACCCATGATAAATACCACAACTATCTGGCAAAAGAATTTATTAAAAGAGATTATCTTGTTGTCCAAACAGGATGTGGTGCATTATCAACTGCTAAATGTGGAATAATGGTTCCGGAAGCCATGGAAGAAGCAGGTGAGGGACTGAGGTCGATCTGTGAAGCAGTAGGTATACCACCGATTTTGCATCTCGGTTCTTGTGTCGATAACTCCAGAATACTGACAATTGCCTCAGAAATAGTGAAAGAAGGCGGCCTGGGAGAAGATATAAGCGATCTTCCTGCAGCAGGTATAGCACCTGAATGGATGAGTGAAAAAGCACTGTCGATAGGTACTTATTTTGCTGCTTCAGGAGTTTATGTAGCGTTTAGCGGCGAGCCAATTCCTGTCGAATCAAGTGAGGAAGTAAAAAAGATAATGACAGAAGGGTGGCGGAATAAGTTTGGAGGCGAACTCGAATATATTGCAGATATAGACCAGCTACTTGAAAAAATAATAGATGTTATTCAACAGAAGCGTAAAGCTTTAAAAATTGATATTAAAAAAGAAAGGGTTCTTATGGACATGGAAGCAAGGAGGACAATGCAGGATGTCTAAATTAATAGCTACAAGTGCAATAAAGGGTGCCTACAGCATAGTAGAACAGGCAGAAGAATCTTTAAAGAAGTCAATAGAGAAAAATGGTCCTGACCAGAAGATAGAGTTTCCGGATACCGGATATTATCTTCCTATTATTTACAGTATGACCGGTATTGCAGTCGAAAAGTTATCTGATGCTCAGAAAGTACTTGAGGAAGTAAGGAAATTACTTCCAGTCATACCTTCCGAAAAATTATGGCTGCCGTATTTAGGTGGTACTCTTGATGCAGGTATTGCCACTTTATGGGCTGAAGAGGTAATAGAAGCTATCAAGTATATTGACGGGCCTTCACCGGTAGAGGGCATATGGCTCGGTGCTGCAACCGACGTGATCATAAGAGAAAGAGGAATAGAATTTGTTGATGGAACGGCTCCTGGTTTTGCAGCTTGTGTGGGTGCATGCAAAGATAGTAAGACTGCAGTAAAAATTGCCCGTGAACTCCAGGAAAAAAACATATATGTCTTTATGACCGGCTCAAGTGATGGAAAGACAATGTCAGAGCAGCTCCTAGAAGAAGGTGTTGAGCTTGGGTGGGATACCAGGCTTGTACCTTTTGGAAAAGATATTACAGCTACCATATATGCACTTGGTTTTGCAGCGAGGGCAGCGCTCAGTTTTGGAGGTGTTCAGGCCGGAGACTTTAAGAGAATGCTACTTTATAACAAGGACAGAGTCTTTGCTTTCGTACTTGCTCTCGGTGAAGTAGATGAAGAAAAATATGCAAATGCTGCAGGTGCAATCAATTATGGATTTCCCACAATTGCAAATACTCCTATACCTGAGATCCTCCCAAGAGGGGTATGCACATATGAGCATGTAGTGTCAAATATAAAAGACGAAGAGATCGTTTCAAAAGCAATAGAGGTCAGAGGCTTAAAAGTAACCATCGATAAAGTAGATATTCCTGTTGCTTTTGGTGCAGCATTTGAAGGTGAAAGAGTAAGAAAAGAAAATACATATCTTGAATTTGGTGGTAATGTGACTGAAGCTGTAGAATTCCTTCATATTGCTGAATCATCAGAAGTAGAAGATGGAAAAATAGAGGTCTTTGGACCTGAAGTCGATGATGTAAAAGAAGGCAGCGCGCTTCCGCTTGGCATTGAGATACTTGTCTACGGTAGAAAAATGCAGTCTGATTTCGAACCCGTTATGGAAAGACAGATACATTACTTTATAAATTATGCGACCGGGATATTCCATATGGGCCAAAGGGACATATCATGGGTAAGATTCAGTAAGGACGCAGTAAAATCTGGATTTAAAATAAGAGCATATAGGGACAATACTTCATGCAAAAATGCATTCCACATTTGGCAATATCATGGATAAAATACAGATCAAGATATATACAAATCCTGAAGATGTCGCTGATCTTAAGCAAAAAGCAAAAGAAGCTTTTAAGATAAGGGACGAAAGGCTAAGTACACTTACTGATGAAACTGTAGATACTTTTTATTCATGCACACTTGTGCCAGTCTTTTGCTCCTGACCATGTCTGTGCTATTTCTCCTGAAAGGCCGGGTTTATGCGGAGCATATAACTGGCTTGACTGCAAAGCTGCCTTTGAGATAACACCTACAGGTCCAAATCAGCCCATCAAAAAAGGTGAGACCATAGATGAAAGACTTGGGATATGGAAAGGCATCAATGAGTTTGTCTATAAGTCATCGCATCAAAAGCTGGAATCATTTTCTGCTTATTCTATGATGGTAGACCCTATGACTTCATGTGGGTGTTTTGAGGTCATCATTACAATTCTGCCGACTACTAATGGGATTATGGCAGTAAACCGTGAGTTTTCAGATATGACACCCTCTGGTATGAAGTTTTCTACAATAGCAGGGATGGTAGGAGGAGGCATACAGACTCCTGGATTTATCGGAATAAGTAAATTTTTTATTGGTTCAAAGAAATTTATCCGTGCAGATGGAGGTCTTGAAAGGCTGGTATGGATGCCTAAGATGCTTAAAGAAGAAATAGGCGACCTGCTTAAAGGAAAGAGCAGAAGAGATGGGAATGCCTGATTTTCTGGATAAAATTGCAACTGAAGAAAATGCGAAATCAGAAGAAGAAGTACTTCAGTGGATCAATGACGTGAACCATCCTGTCCTTAAAATGGATCCAATAATGTAGATTTTTTAGTCGTAAAATATTTTTATTTAAAAAACAAAAGAGGAGGAAGTAGATGCCTTTAAGCGGTCTTGATATTTTTAAGTTACTTCCCAAGACTAACTGCAAAGACTGCGGTTTTCCCACATGTCTTGCTTTTGCAATGCAGCTAGCTGCAGGAAAAATAGAACTGGAGAAATGTCCGCATGTATCTGAAGAAGCAAAAGAAGCCCTTTCAGAAGCATCTCAGCCGCCTATTTTAAAAGTTGAAATAGGTGCGGGAGAAAATGCATATAAGATCGGCGAAGAAACAGTCATGTTCAGGCATGACAGGACATTTGTGAATCCATGTGCTTTTGCAACAGCAATAGATGATAATGAAGATGAAGGCTTCATAGAAAAAAAAGTGAAAGCAGCAAATGATCTTGAAATATGACAGAGTAGGGCAGATCCTTGAGGTCAGCGCAATATGTATCAGAAATACTTCAAAGGACAAGGATACTTTTATTAAAACGATTGAAAAAGTCAGTTCCGTGACTAAAAAGCCCATGATACTTTCTTCTAATGATGCTGATATTTTAAAAACTGTAATGATCCAATTCAAGGATTTAAAACCTTTGATCCATGCATTGGATAATTCAAATATAGACACACTCCTGGATACAGTAAAGGAGACAGGATGCCCGGTTTCAGTAAAAGGCGAGACTTTTGATGAAGTTTCTTCATTGACTGAAAAATTAAGAAACGCAGGCATAAAGGCGATAGTATTGGATTTAGGAAAAAGGGATCTGAAGGAAGATTTCTTTAACCAGATAACATTAAGAAGAGCAGCAGTAGTAAAGAAGGACAGGCTATTTGGCTATCCTACTATTGTCTTCCCTTCTGAAATGACTGATGATCCTCTTAAGGAAGTACTCATAACTGCACTTTTTGTCACAAAATATGCTTCAATAATAGTACTTTCAAACATAGAACCTCAGAATATCTTTCCACTGCTTGTCTACAGGCAGAATATTTACACAGATCCAAGAAAACCTATGGCAGTCGAACAAAAGATATATGAAATAAATAATCCTACTTCTGATTCACCGGTCCTGATAACCACTAATTTTTCTCTTACCTATTTCATTATTTCCGGTGAGATAGAAAGCAGCAAGGTCCCTACATGGCTTCTAGTAATGGATGTAGAAGGGCAATCAGTTTTGACAGCCTGGGCAGCAGGAAAATTCGTACCGGAATTGATAGCTAATTATATAAAAAAGAGTGGCATATCTGACAAAGCAGGTAAAAAGGAAATTGTCATCCCAGGTTATGTCGCCCAGCTGCAGGGAGAGCTTGAGGACGAATTGGGAGAGGGCTGGAAAGTGATCGTCGGTCCAAGGGAGTCTGGAGAGGTGCCAAAATTTTTAAAGAATTATATTGCAAAATGACAAAATTTACGGTAACAGGCTTCTCTTTTGTATACTTTGATAAACTTTTAAAGTGATAAGCTTAAATATTAAGGGAGGGATAGAAGATGCTGGTAGTAGGTGAAAATATAAGTGTTACTTCCAAGATAGTAGGAGAATCAATAAGAAACAGGGATGCAGGCCCAATACTGAAGATGGTAAAAGCCCAGAAAGATGCTGGCGCAAATTATATAGATATAAATATAGGTCCTGCAACAAAAAATGGCGAGGATCTTATGCAGTGGATCGTTAAGACTATCCAGGATAAATATGATGTATTGCTTGCACTCGATACAAAAAATACTAGCGCCATAGAAGCAGGTCTTCAGGTCCATAAGGGACCTGCCATGATAAACTCTGTAACTGGAGATCAGGATAAGCTTGATATTCTTATGCCGATGGCAAAAAAATATAATGCAAAGATAGTGGGCATTGCATTGAGTGAAAAAGGTGTACCACCTGATGTAGACAGCAGGATCGAGGTCATAATGAATATTGTAAATTCTGCAATGGAGAATGGAGTCTCGTTGTCGGATGTTTATCTTGATCCTATCGTGCTTCCAGTAGCAGTACTGCAGCAACAGGTTTTAAACTGTATTGAAGGCCTTAAAGCTTTTAAACAATTAAAGGAACTTATGGGTTTGCCGGAAGAACCAAAAACAATAGTAGGGCTTTCAAATGTATCACAATCTTCCCCTCCAGAATTAAAAAGTCTTCTAAACAGGACTTATCTTTTGATATTATTGAGCCATGGGCTTGACAGTGCTATTCTCGATCCATTAGATGCTGACCTGATGAACGCTGTCAGGACATTTGATATCCTTACAAACAGGATCCTTTATGCTCATTCTTATCTTGATAAATAAAAAGAGGCATTGAAAATAAATGAAAATTGCTATTTCAGGTAAAGGGGGAGTAGGTAAAACTACTCTTTCTGCATGTCTTGCAAAATATTATGCAAAAAAAGGTTATAAGGTTCTGGCAGTAGACGCAGACCCAGATGCCAATCTTGCTTCAGCTCTTGGACTTGACTATGAAAGCGCTTCAAAAATAGTCCCTCTTGTTGACTTGAAAGATCTTATAGAGGAAAGAACTGGTGCAAAATCTGGAGAATACGGTTCTTATTTTAAGTTGAACCCAAAAGTTGACGATATCCCACAAAAATTTGGTGTTGATATTGAAGGAGTCAGGTTACTTGTAGCAGGTACTATTAAAGCAGGGGGTTCGGGCTGTTACTGCCCTGAGAATGTTCTTTTAAAAAGGTTGTTCAGGCATCTGGTAGTTGATAGAAAAGAAATAATAATCCTTGATATGGAAGCAGGGATAGAGCATCTTGGCAGAGGTACAACTGAAAATATGGACCTGCTTGTAGTTGTAATAGAGCCGGGGATGAGGAGTATACAGACAGCGTATGCAGTAAGGAAGATGTCTATGGAACTGGGTATCAAAGCTCTTTATATAGTAGTGAATAAAGTAAGATCAGAAGAAGAAGAAAAAAACATAAAACAAAATCTTAAAGACTTTAAGATAATAGGGGAGCTTCCATATAGCGATAAGGTAAGGGAGTCAGATCTTCAAAACTATTCCCCATGTACATATGATGAAACTTTTAAAGATGCCATAGAATCAATTGCTGAAAAAATAATCGGAATTATCAAGAAATAACATTAGTTGCAATCATCACATAGGCCTTTAAACACTACCTGAAAATTATCGATTTTCAGATTACAGTTCTCTAAAATATTCTTCTCTGCGTCCTCACGTAGTCTGATCTTTACAGCACTCTTAAGACAGTCATTATTAGTTATTACCTTCTTACAGTTTGTGCAGATCATATAAACAGAAGTTTCCTTGTTACAATCCACATCCAACATATACATTGATTTTTCTGTTCCAATATCGATCTTACAAATAAGTTTTAATCTGGAGAGAAGTTCAAGCGTCCTGTATACGGTAGCAATTCCTACACTGGGATCTTTTTCTTTTGCTTTGATAAAAACACTTTCTGCATCAAAAAGCCTGTGTTCACTTAAAAGAGTCTCGAAAATGATCTTTCTTTGCCCAGTGAATTTATAACCTAACTGAACAAGTTTTTTTTCCTGTTGTTCAAGAAGATAGTTGTATTTATGACCATCTTTTATAATCTTAGCCATAATATTACCTCAATTTTAATTGATAGTAATAATTGTTACAAATATTATTTTTACATAAATCAGACTTTTTGTCAACCAAACATTAAATAGTATTGATTATCAGTAAGGAGAATTCGGGAGTTTTTTGATCAGGTGTTTAATTTATCTTTGTCTATACTTTCAGCAATTTTTTCAAGTGAATCAAATAAACAATCAATAGTCTTGTCCAGAAATTCACTCTGGGCTGTATTTAATCTCATATTGGACCATTGATAGTCAAGTTCGCTTCTTATTATAAATTTCTGGCATTTAATATAATCTAAAAGCTTGCCCATAAATTTTATTTATATGCTTTTTTTAGTCACAATTATTATTATCTTATTATATCAAAATGTTGAAATATTTTTATATTTTTTTTAATTATCATTAATGACTTGACAAAATAGAAACCGAATCTATAATATCTTAATGATAATCAATATCAATATCAATATAATCGATTTGTGAAAAATATTAAAAACCTTAAAAGTGGAAACATCGCAAAAGGAATAAAAGATATAGGTTTTAGGTTAACCGGCACTCGTAAGACCATCCTGGATACACTTACAGAAATAAAAAAAACATTATCAGCAGAAGAGATCTTTATATTTGCAAGAAAAAAGGATCCAGGAATCGGAATAGCCACTATTTACAGAAATATAAATATGCTTACAGAACACGGTTTTATCAAAAAGATATCAGCAGAAAAAAATAAGACCAGTTATATATTAAGTGATGATGTTAACTCTGATAAAAATACTTCTAAAGTAAATACAAAAGTAGTTCAGCAATTCAATAACCCTGCTTCAGGATTATTGACAGTAGTCAAAACGTTACAAAATGGCAGGTCAAATAATAATGATTATTACGATATAGCTAAAATCGATAAGATCCAAACCCAGTTAAATGAATGGATGTCAGAATTAAATAAGATAAGTAGAGAAAAGGAGTTCAAGTTGGAAGAAATAATAAATGATTTCAGTAAGGTAGACGCTGTACTTGAAAAACATAAATATGAAAACGGAAATCTTATTCAGATGCTGATAGATTTTCAGGATGATTATAACTGGTTGCCGAAGCACGTCCTTCTATATGTGAGCAATAAGATGAACATACCACTTACTCAGATATATGGAATAGCATCATTTTATAAGTTTTTTAATCTCGAACCGAGGGGTAAATACCAGATCCTGGTATGTGCCGGTACTGCATGCCATGTGAGAGGTTCCATAAATCTACTGCAAAGAATAGTCAATGTAATAAAAATAGAACCGGGCGATACTACAAGTGATCTTAAGTTCACCCTTGATACGGTTAATTGCCTTGGCTGCTGTGCACTTGGACCCGTAATGATGTTTAATAATAAATATTACAGCAATCCTTCCCGTAAGGAATTAGAGAATCTGTTCGATTCTGTTTAGAACAACAATGAAAATATATAAAACAATTTTTAAAAGAGGTAAAAATGACCCAGGAAAATAATAAGAAAATATCAGGCCTTGAAGAGTTGGTAGAAAGAGCAAAAAAACTTCATTATGCTATGGTCGGAAAGACTGTAATATCGATTTGCTCTGGAACAGGATGCAAGGCATATTCATCTGATGAGGTGCACAGTAAGATCGAAGAAGAACTGTTAAAAGAGATAAAAGCACATCCTGAAAAATCAGTAAACATCATCATAAAAAAAACAGGCTGTCATGGTTACTGTGAGAGAGGACCGATAATGGTCATTTATCCGCAGGAGACCTGTTATCTTGGAGTCAAACCCGAAGATGCTGCTGAAATAGTAGAAAAAACAGTAAAAGGCGAAATTGTAGAAAGATTGCTTTATAAAGATGAAGAAGGTAAACAGTACTTTAAAAGAAACAGACATACCCTTCTATAAATTCCAGGAAAGGATCATCCTTGACAATAACTCAAAAATAGATCCTTCAAATATAGATGATTATATAATGATTGGTGGCTATCAGGCACTTGCAAGGATATTAAATAAAATGACTCCGGAAGAAGTTTTAGAAGAAATAAAACTATCAAATCTTAGAGGAAGAGGCGGCGGAGGTTTTCCAGCAGGCACAAAGTGGGAAACAACAAAAAATTCTAAGGATAGCCCTAAGTATGTAATTGTAAATGCTGACGAAGGTGACCCTGGGGCGTATATGGATAGAAGTATTCTTGAAGGCAACCCCCATAGTGTACTTGAAGGTCTTATAATTTCAGCGTATACCATAGGCTCAAACCAGGGTTTTATCTATGTACGACAGGAGTATCCACAGACTGTAAAAAATATAGAGTTTGCAATAGAACAGGCAAGAAAAATTGGATTGATAGGTAATGATATCATGGGTTCGGGTTTCGATTTTGATGTAAAGGTACACAGAGGGGCTGGAGCTTTTGTTTCAGGAGAATCAAGTGCGCTTATGAGCGCCATAGAAGGCAATGTAGGAGAACCAAGGTTAAAATATATACATACCGCCATTAGTGGTCTGTGGGGAAAACCAACAAATCTAAATAATGTAGAGACCTATGCTAATATTCCTCACATTATAAATAAAGGCCCCGAATGGTTTAAAAATATTGGGACGAGCAACAGCAGTGGCACAAAGATATTCTCACTTGTAGGTAAAGTAAACAATACCGGCCTTGTAGAGGTCCCGATGGGAATCACGCTGAGGGATATAATCTATAAGATCGGTGGTGGGATAAAGGACGGTAAAAAATTTAAGGCAGTTCAGACCGGTGGACCTTCAGGGGGAGTTATACCTGAATCCTTACTCGATCTACCTGTTGATTTTGACGAGTTATACAAGGCAGGTTCTATGATGGGTTCCGGCGGAATGATAGTAATGGATGAATCTGACTGTATGGTAAATGTAGCATATTATTTCATAAAATTTCTCGCTGATGAGTCCTGTGGTAAGTGTGTCCCATGCAGGGAGGGCCTTAGACAGATGACTTATATCTATGAGAGGATCATAAATGGTGAAGGTAAGGTAGAGGATTTAAAATTGCTTGAAGACCTCTCAAGCATACTTGAAAATACTTCATTGTGCGCTCTTGGCAATACGGCACAGAATATTGTCGTTACTACATTAAAATATTTCAGGCAGGAATACGGTGCCCATATTTACTATAAGGCCTGTCCGGCAATGGTATGTAAACCGCTAATAAAATATGAGATCATTGAAAATAAATGTACCGGATGTACAAGATGCGTAAAAGTCTGTCCTGTAAATGCTATTTCAGGCAAGCCAAAAGAAGTACATAAAATCAATCAAGAATTATGCATAAAGTGTGGAGCATGTATAGAGGAATGTCCAACCAAGTTCAGTGCAATAACGAGAAATACAGGACTTATGGAAGAAAAACAGGAAAAAGTGGAAATCACTGAAAATATAAAATAAATAATATTTTAAATAAGGGAGAACTTTATAATGGATACTGTTTCTAAAGAAAAAAAAGACGAATCTAAAAAAAATGAAAACAGGACCGTCACTGTTTTTATTGATAACCAGTCAGTCAGTATTGAGAAGGGCAGTACTTTGTTGCAGGCAGCGCAAAAAGCCGGTATACATATTCCTACTTTATGCTATCACGAAAAAATAAAACCTCATGGTGCATGCAGGTTATGTCTTGTCGAGATAATAAAAAGGGGCAAAAGCAGGCTTGTCGCATCATGCGCATATCCTGTAGAAGAAGGACTCCAGGTGTCTACAGATAGTCCTAAGGTCGCTGAAGTAAGAAAGCACCTTGTGGAATTATATCTAGCACTTTTTCCATATAATGAAGAAATAAAAATTCTTGCAAAGAAATATGGCCTTGTGGAGACCCGCTACCATAAAGAAAATGATTATTGCATACTTTGTGGTTTGTGCGTGAGATACTGCGCAGAAGTAAAAAAAGAAAATGCAATAGGGTTTGTAGGCAGGGGTACAAATAAAAAAGTCACCTTTATCCCGGATTCGTCCTATTTTAAAAAATGTGTAGATTGCATGGAGTGTATGGATATTTGTCCGACAGGCGTCTTTCCTTCTAATTTTGGTATTGAGAGGATTCCGCAGGTCTCAGAAATATAAAAAAGAAAAATAGTTTGACTTAAAATAAATAAAGCTTTCCTGTATTCTATTGATATTGTAAGGAAAGCTTTATTTATTTATTATTGGAGCCTCATTATTAAGATGCTAAAAAGATATTTGGTATATATGACCAGGAGCTTCTTAATTATTATATCCTGTATTTTTGTTGCAGGTATTTTTTCATGTACCTGTTTTTCCAAAAAAGTAGAGCGACTTTCATCAGTTATCTCCTTTAACTACCCGGGTTTAAGATTGGAGACCAGATCTATAAAAATCTCGTCATTAAAAGAAGCCGGACAAATAGTATTATGTTTTGGTGACTCTGTGACCTTCGGCTGGAATTTAAAAACAACTGAGTCTTATCCTTATATTCTTGGAGACCTGCTTCAGACTGAACTGAAGGATGTGGTTATCATAAATTCAGGTATAGGTGGTGATACAACATATGGTGGACTAAAAAGGGTTGAAAGAGATGTAACAAGGTTCTCACCTGATCTTACAATCGTAAACTTTGGTCTCAATGATGCAATGCTGAGTAGATTTGTAGATGACCGATCAGGTTGGGGAGGATTATATTTTGAAAAAGAAGGAAGATATATGGTCCCATATTTAAGCATTACAGAATTTGAAAAGAATTATAGAGAAATCATAAGCAACCTTAATGGGGATAATATTAAAGTCATAATATTAGGTATAAATTCAGTGCATGAGGAATTTCCTGAAAGTGAAAGTAAAGAATTCAGAAAGAAACAAAAAGAGATATTTAAAGTCTATAATGAAAGAATAAAATCAATATCAGAAAATACCGGCACTCCTTATATAGATCTATGGTCGGTTTTTGAGGACATGGATAAAAATGGTCACCTTTATACAGGCAGACGGCATTCATCCTTCTGTCAAGGGCCAGAGATTAATAGCAGAGACCATAAATGATTATTTGGAAAAAAACTGGTTTGTTTCCGATTAGAATATTATGCAATGCTATTGATGTAATTTTTAAAAAAATGTTTTAAAATTTATGATTGATCTTTAATACGGCTAATAATCAAGCAGGGGTATAGTATGAACAATAAGTTTGATGAAAAAGAAATCAATAAGGTTGCTGCCGTGATAATCTCTGATTTTAAACAAAATGAAGTCAAAATAAACAACCTAAATGTTTTTCCCGTACCTGATGGAGATACCGGAACAAATATGCTTTTGACTTTAAAATCTATTCAGGAGGAACTGCAAAAATCAAACGATTTTACCCTTAAAAGTATTGCTGAAAAGATATCCTACGGGGCACTGATGGGTGCAAGGGGAAATTCCGGAGTAATATTATCCCAAATACTAAAAGGTTTTTTAGATAAGATAAGCCTCTTTGATGAGATCAGATATGGAAAACCTGAAACAGGCTATCAGGTCTGCAGTGGAGCTTGCTTATAGCTCAGTACAGAATCCAACTGAAGGTACAATGCTCACGACAATAAAAGACATCTCCCAATGGATAGACCGACTTGATGGAACTTCTTTTTCATATGTAGACCTTCTTGAGAAAATGATTGCAGAAACCGAAAAATCAGTTTTAAGGACGACGTTCCTACTACCAGTATTAAAACAGGCCAATGTTGTCGATGCCGGAGCACAGGGTATACTTGAGATACTTGTAGGGTTAAAAAACGCGTTAAAAAATTCAAATAATCCCGAATTTTCAGGAAAAAGTATAAAAAATGGGAACACCAATAATACAAGCATTAAAGATAAGAGAGACTCAAAAAGCATTGATGTTCCAGAAGATAAGGATAAAAAGGACTTAGAAGCAATAAGACTAAAAAAATTAGACCTCTTATCTGATATTAAAAATATCTATTGTACTGAAATGATCATAAAAGGTAATAATGTAAATATTATCAGATTAAGGGAAGACATAGAGGCAATGGGAGATAGCGCTCTGATAGTGGGAAATGATAAGGTAGTAAAAATACATGTTCATACAAATTTTCCGAATAAAGTCCTGCAACGCTCATTAAGGGAAGGTACTCTTCACGATATACAGATCAACAATATGATAGACCAGACAAAAAGATCTGCCTCAAGTGAGATGCTTGAAGATGTCGAAATAAATAAAAAGATATATGGATTAATAGCTATTTGCAATGGTGACGGTTTTGAAGAGATATATAAAAGTCTGGGAGTCGATTATGTCATCAAAGGTGGACAGAGCATGAACCCTTCGACTTATGAAATCGTAAAAGCAATAAATAAAATAAATAGTGAGATAATTATCTTACTACCAAATAATAAGAATATAATACTTACTGCAAACCAGGCAAAAAAGATCTCTAAAAGAAATATTGAAGTACTTCCCACAACTACAATTCCACAGGGTATTTCGGCTATGCTTGGGTTCAATCCTGATTCAGATATTGAAGAAAACATGGAAAACATGGAAAAGATGTTTAAGTCAGTTAAAACTGGTGAGATAACCACAGCTGTAAGAGATGCAAACCTCCTTGTAGGAGAGATAAAAAAAGGTGCATACATCGGTCTATTTGACGGTAAAGTAAAAGTGATCTCTGAAAATCTCTTAGATGCCGTAATCGATCTTGCAAGGGATATGATATCTGGAGATGAAGAAGTAATAACCTTTTATTTAGGAAAAGATGTAAGCAGTGACAATAATAAGGTAATAGAGAAAGAAATAAAGGATAATAATCCTGGTATTGAAATAGAATTTCATAATGGCGGCCAACCCCTTTATCCATATATCTTTTCAATAGAATAAAGCACATCAAAAATTGTGCTGATAACTATTGACTGCTTCGAAATATTTAAAATAATAATATTTTAGATTATAAGCTGGTGGTATAAATCAGAATAATATCCGGAAAATATAAAGGCAAAAAATTAAAAATTCCTGACGATCTTAGTATTAGGCCGACCCAGGATAGGGTCAAGGAGAGTATCTTTAATGTCATAAGTAACATTACAGAAGGAAGCTTGGTCCTTGATCTGTTTGCAGGGTCAGGTTCACTTGGGATAGAAGCGATAAGTAGAGGTGCTAAAAAAGTCTATTTTTTAGACCAGAGCATAAATTCAATAAAATTAATACGGGAAAACCTTAAGAATATTAACGAGATCAATGATGTTCACCCCATCATCCATAATGATATAATTAAATTTCTTGGAGAATTAAAAGAACAGTCTTTTGATTTGGTTTTTTTAGATCCACCATATAAAATAGAACAGGATACCATGAGACAAATATTTTGCCTGTTGACTGATCCGCAACGGAAAATCCTGGACCATGATAGCCTGATGATCTATGAATATTTTTTTAAAAAAGACATAACTTATGAGATTAGATACCCTAAATGTTATTAAAAAATCTCATTTTGGTGATAAAATAGTATCCTATATAAAAATCTAAGGAAAAGCTGATGGAGAAGATTGCAATATGCCCAGGCACCTATGACCCGATAACAGAAGGTCATAGAGATGTAATAAAGAGATGTACAAAAGTTTTTGATAGAGTAATTGTAGCAGTGTCTAAAAGTACAAAAAAAAAGCCTCAGTTTTCGCTATCAAAAAGAGTAGAATTCATTAAAAGGGTTTTTAAAGATTATAACAGCATTAAGGTGATAGAATTTGACGGTCTTTTGATAGATATAGCGGAGAAGGAAAAAGTAAATATAATTATTAAAGGTTTAAGAGCGATATCAGATTTTGAAAATGAGTTTCAAATGGCTCAAATAAATAAAAAGCTAAATCCTGAGATCGAGACATTGTTTCTTGTCACCAATCCAAAATATGCTTATTTAAGTTCAAGTGCAGTAAAGGAAGTAGCAAGTTTTGGCGGGTGCATAAAGGGGCTGGTCCCGGTTGAAGTTGAAAAAGATATTATTGAAAGTTTTAAAAAATAACAGAGGTGTTAAATGGATGCGTTGGAATTAATAGACAAATTTGAAGAAGTTTTAAATAAAAGTAAAAAAATACCTTTCTCTTCAAGCTTTATTGTAAACGAGAATGAGATATTTGAGATCCTGGACGAATTAAAAAATATTTTACCCGAAGAATTCAAACAGGCAAGATGGATAGTCAAAGAAAGAGAGAACATGCTTGAAGAAGCGAAGAGGCAATCTATAAATATTATAAGAGATGCAGAAGAGAGAGCTGAAAAAATACTAAGTGAAAGTGATATCATGCGCAACGCTGTAAAGAAAGCAGACGAACTAGTCTCGATTTCTGAAGCTAAAGCAAGAACGATAAGACTTGAAGCAGAGGACTATGCGGATGAAAAACTGGCCAGCCTTGAAGCGGTTTTATATAAAATACTTTCATCTATTGAGAAAAGCAGGGATCAATTTAAAGCATCATTAAAATCTTCAAAATAGCAGCCGGTCCTAGAACAAAATCATATATGCTTAAGGATTTATATTGAGAATTTTATTTGTTTTTTAATTTGATTAATTTTTTTAATATGGTATATTGTTTTACTTGAATTATAACAAGATTGTAACAATAAATTTTAACCAGGAGGTTTTAATTGGCAGCGGTTCCTAAAAATAAGAGATCAAAATCAAAAAGAGATATGAAGCGAAATAACTTCAAACTCAATGCTATGAGTATAACAGAATGTCCAAGGTGTCACGCAAAGAAAGTGGCACATCGAGTATGCCTTTCCTGTGGTTATTATAATAATGTTGAGATCATAAAGTTTGAAGAAAAGAGCAAAACAAAAGGCAGCGAAAAAGAAGCAAAAAAAACTAAAGGCGTAAAAGATACAAAGCAGAATAATAAATCTGAAAAAGATATTGAGAACAATAAAGAACCAGTAATAACGAAATAATATTTTGGCCAGTATGATTATTTTTGATATAGGAGGAAGTATTGAAATTCTCTGATTTTTTTTGTCCAAAAAGTGTTGCTGTCATCGGAGCAGCCAGGGAAGAGACCAAAGTTGGCCATACTATAGTCGATAATATATTGAATTCAGGTTACACCGGGAAATTATACCTTGTTAACCCAAAAGCTAATGAGGTGCATGGCATTAAGTGCTATGGATCAGTTTTAGAAATAAATGATGACATAGACCTCGTAATAATAGTAATTCCAAATAAGCTTATAACTGCAGTACTTGATGAATGTGCCGAAAAAAAGACAAAATTTGCAATCATCATTTCTGCAGGATTTAAGGAAACTGGTAGTGAAGGTGCGATACTTGAAAGACAACTTATTGAAAAAGCAAGGCAACACAATATCAGGATATTAGGCCCCAACTGTCTTGGCATGATAGATTTTAATTGTCCATTAAATGCCTCTTTTTCTCCAAATATGCCACCAAAGGGTTCTATAAGTTTTGTCACTCAATCAGGTGCACTTGGGACGGCTATGCTTGACTGGGCAAATTCCAATGGTATAGGGCTTTCTAAATTTGTTTCAATGGGTAATAAAGCTGATATAAATGAAATAGATCTGTTTGAAGATTGGAGTAAGGATGACAGCACCAATGTAATAACTGCTTATCTGGAAGGTGTCACAAATGGCGAGAAATTCATTAAAGTTTGTTCAAAAGTCACTAAACATAAACCTGTCGTAGTTGTAAAAGCTGGAAATACTAATGCAGGTGCCAAAGCGGTTTCGTCTCATACCGGTACGCTTGCCGGCTCTTCCAAGGCTTATGATGCAGCTTTCAAACAATCTGGAATACTTAGGGCCAAGACTATTAAAGACTTGTTTAATCTTGCAATTGCATTCGCCAACCAGCCACTTCCTGCTGGAAACAATGTTGTTATAATCACTAATGCCGGTGGGCCCGGGATCATGGCAAGTGATGCATGTGAAGAAAACGATATTTGGCTTGCTGGAATAAAAACCGAGACTTATGAAACCTTAAAGACTTTTCTTCCACCTGCTGCAAATCTATACAATCCTATAGATGTGCTTGGTGATGCACTTGCAGATAGATATGGCCGGACCTTTGAAGTCGTGCTTATGGATAAGGAAGTGCATTCGATATTGGTTATCTTAACCCCTCAGGCAATGACTAATGGGTTAGAAACTGCCCAGGCTCTTGTAAACGCTATCAGGAACTCAGGCAGGAAAATCCCTGTTGTGACATGCTTTATGGGCGGAAATGAAGTTAAGGAAGGTATTGAATATCTTAATAAGAGCGGGATACCAAATTTTGCAATTCCAGAGGAGGCCGTACAAGCTCTTAAAGCTATGATCGACCAGAAATATTGGATGGATAAAAAACAGGAAGATTATAGTAACTTTGATGTTGATAAAAAAACTGTTGGTGAGATCTTTGATGATTTCAGAAATAAAGAAAAATTTGAAATCGGCGAGATGGAAGCAAGAAAAATTCTGGAAGCATATAAAATAAGGGTACCAGTTGCTGAAGTCGCAAAGACAATTGATTCAGCAAAAAAGATCACAAAGGAGATCGGTTATCCGATTGTACTTAAAATAGATTCACCTGATATTTTACACAAGTCAGATGTTGGTGGAATAAAAGTAGGGATCCAGGATGATTCTGAACTTGAAGAAGCATTTGAATCCATTATGATGAATGTTGCAAGATATATGCCAAAGGCCAGGATCAAAGGCATATCTATACAGGAGATGATCACTGAAAAAAAGGAAGTCATTATCGGCGTAAATAAAGATCCACAGTTCGGCCATATGATCATGTTCGGACTCGGCGGCATCTATGTCGAGGTCCTGAAAGATGTTTCTTTCAGGATAGCCCCGATTACTTTTTCCGATGCAAGAGAGATGATAAATGAAATACAATCTGTAGGTCTTTTAAAGGGAGTAAGGGGAGAAAAACCATCTGATATCAATAGCATAATTGAAGTGCTTTTAAAAATTTCTCAACTAGTAATTGATTTTCCTGATATAATAGAAATGGATATAAATCCATTGTTTGTCAAGCAAGATGGTGAAGGTTCTATTGCCGGTGATGTAAGAATAAGAATACAATAGTGGAAGGATGATATAAAAATGAAACCTATATTATTTACTTCTAGCCAACAATACTCAGGAAAAAGTTCTATTTGTATTGGCCTGGGTAAACAAATCAGTGAACAGGGACAGAATATTGGATACATGAAGACTATGATCACCCTTCCGGAAAAAGTCGGCAGTGACTATATTGACGAAGATGTGCACTATATTTCTAAAATACTTGACCTCAAAGACGACCTTAAGGATCTTTCCCCTCTAATGTTCACAAATCATGCTTATTTTGAAGCACTGAAAGCAAGATTAAATAATTCAGAAAAAGATTATCTAAAATTAATCATCGATTCATATAATAGAGTCTCAAAAAATAAAGACGTAATGTTTGTAGAATGTGCAAAAAAAATCGAATACGGTCTTTTTGCAGGAGTTTCCTCAAAAGAGATATGCCATGCAATAAATGGGAGTGCTATAATAATCATGAAATACTACGAAGATATCGTTGATTATATCATGTATTACAAAGAGTTTTTCGGAGGTTGTTTTGGCGGAGTAATAATTAATTTTGTACCCAGTGAAGCTATAGAAAAAGTCCAGGAAGTAATAATTCCTTACCTCAAAAAAAATAAAGTAGAAGTATTTGGAGTGATACCTTCAGATAAGATCCTGTCTTCAGTCAGCATTAAAGAAATGGCCAGGCATCTGGATGGAAAGATATTATGCGCTAATGATAAAACCGATGAACTTGTAGAATCCTTTATGGTCGGAGCTATGGGACATGAACTCGCATTAAGATTTTTCAGGACAAAATCTGATAAAGTGGTAATAACTGGTGGAGATAGAGCAGATATTCAATTTGCGGCACTTGAGACTAACACAAAATGTATTATACTTACAGGGAATTTCCAACCGAGTACTGTTGTTACAGGAAGGGCCGAAGAACTGGGGATACCTATGATACTTGTCAAACATGATACCCTGACCACAGTTGGAAAGCTTAATGAAATAATGGGACGATCAGGATTACACGAGCCTAAAAAGCTTGAAAAAACAGTACAAATCATAAAAGAGTCTATTGATTTAAATAAAATAGTCTCACTTGCTAAAAGTTAGTCCAAAAATACTGGGAGATAAAGCTTGGATAACGTTTCTGGTGGATTTAAAATAATAGTAGATGCAATGGGCGGCGATTATGCTCCACTGGAGATAATAAAAGGTGCAATTCCTGCTTGCAAAACAAATGATCTGGATCTTTATCTTGTTGGAGACGAGTATATTATTAAATCAACAGCAGATAAAGCCAGTATCGATTTGAATAATGTTAAAATAATTAATGCTAACGATCCAGTAGAAATGGACGATTCTCCTTCTGATGTTTTAAAGCACAAAAAAAATTCTTCCATTTATCTTGCCACACAGCTTGCATCACAATATCAGATCCAGCGCTTTTCTTTCTGCAGGAAACACCGGTGCAGCAATGGCCTGTTCACTTTTCAATATCAAAAAAATCGAGGGGGTCATGAGACCTGCAATTGCTGTTGTAATTCCTTTGGCAGATAAAAAATTCGTTCTTATTGATGCAGGAGCAAATGTTGATATAAAAGCTGTTTATCTTAAACAATTTGCCCAGATGGGAAAAATATATTGCACAGAACTTCTAAATATACCTAACCCGAAAGTCGGTCTTCTTAATGTAGGTTCAGAGGAAAAAAAAGGAAACTCAGTTGTCACAGAAGGTTATGGACTTTTAAAGAACACTGATGTAAATTTTATAGGTAACGTTGAAGGGAGAGATATATTTGAAGGAGCTGCAGATGTAGTTGTGTGTGACGGCTTTACGGGGAATATAATACTGAAAGCAATAGAAGGTATGGCAGGACTTTTTTTTAAAGAAGTTAAAAATATATTTACGACAAATGTTATTACAAAAATTTCTGCATTAATGGTGAGTAAATACCTAAAGAAGATGAAGAAAAAATTTGATTATGAGGAATATGGCGGGGCATTGCTGATCGGCATTAATGGAGTATCAATAATTTCACACGGGAGTTCAAAAGCTAAGGCTATAAGTAATGCTGTCAGTGTAGCTTATGCTGGTTTAAAAGGCGATATAATAGGAAAAATAAAAGAAGAAGTAAAACACTAAGACTTAAGGAGGAAGATTGGAAAATTTTGACAAACTCAAAGAGATACTTGTAGACGTTTTAGGCGTGAAGGAAGAAGATATAAAAGCTGAAAGTAAATTTGTTGATGATCTTGGTGCAGATTCCTTGGACCTGGTCGAACTAATAATGTCTTTTGAAGATAAATTCAGTATCGAGATCAGTGACGAAGACGCAGAAAAAATAGTTACAGTTAAGAATGCACTTGATTATATAGATGCTCACACCACTAAATAAAATTAAAACATATTTGTAGGTACAGAAATTTTTTAATGGAAGAAGGTTTATTAAGAAATAGGACCAGAAACTGGTTAATAGGTCTGGGGATCGATGGTTCGGACCTTAAGATTTATATAGAAAGCTTGACCCACAGGTCTTTTGCACGCGAAATAAATGTAGAATCAAGGGGCAATGAGCAGCTTGAATTTTTGGGAGACAGCGTGCTTTCATTCATCGTGACGAGTTACCTATATAGGAACTACGGTTATTTCAGTGAAGGTAATCTTGCAAAGATCAGATCAAATCTTATCTCCAGGAAAAATCTTGCTGTTCTTGCCCGACAAATAAAAATAGAGAAGCAAGTGCTATTAAGTGAGAACGAGGAGTTTTCCAGTGGAAGAAATAAGGAGTCAATAATTGCGGATGCTTTTGAAGCTTTTTTAGGTGCACTTTATTATGATAAAGGAATAAATTTTACCGGACAGTGGTTTCTTGATAAATTTGAAGACTTTATTGAAGATATGGTAAAGAGCCATAAGATCACTGATTATAAAACATATTTGCAGGAAGCGGTACAGGCAGATCATTCCAAGCTTGTAAAATATAAAGTTGAAAAATCTGAAGGTCCTGACCATGATAAATTATTTCATTCAGTGGTCATACTGGAAAAGAAGACCATAGGCAGAGGTACAGGAAAAAGTAAAAAAGAGTCTGAACAGGAAGCTGCAAAAGATGCTTTAAAGTCCCTTTATGATTTAAAAGTATAATCTCATTATCTTAAGGTTGTATAAAGAAGTTGTATTTAAAAAATATCACACTCAGAGGCTTCAAATCCTTCGCAAAAAAAAGTCAGCTATTATTCAATAGGGGTATTTGTGTAATTGTCGGCCCCAATGGCAGCGGCAAAAGCAATATTGTTGATGCTATTTCATGGGTTCTTGGGGAACAGAGTCCCAAAACTCTTCGAGGAAGTACCATGGAAGACGTCATTTTCAGGAATAAGCAGGAGGAACTGGCAATTGCTGAAGTTTCCCTGCTTTTTGATAATTCTGATAAATTTTTACCGCTTACATTCAACGATATCAAATTTACAAGAAGGGTCTACCAAAAAGGTGGAAGCGAATATTTTATTAACTCTACTCCATGCAGGTTATTGGATATACTCGACATCACCTCCGAAAGAGGAATTGGTAAAGGGTTGTATACGATAATAAATCAGGGCCAGATAGATGAGATCGCATTGATAAAACCACTGGAAAGAAAGAAATTAATAGACGAATTAATAGGAATTTCAAAGCATAAGACCAGAAGAGATAAATCTATAGGTAATCTTTCCAAAGTAAAAAGTGATATAAACAGAATAGATGACCTATTGTCTGAAGTAAGAAGGACAATGGATCCACTTGAAATTGAATCCAAGAAAGCACAGAAATATTTTGAGATTTTAAATAATCTAAAAAATGAAGAAATCTCTCTTTTTATTTCTGAACTTGATGAAATGAACGATAAATGGGAGAAGGAAAATAATAAATTTATAAGTTTTAATAAAAAGCTTGATGATATAAAAAATGAAATCATAAAAGAAGAGCAGGATAGAAAAAGTTTTGAGGTAGATTTTCAAGAAAAACAGAAAATTTTTGAAGAAATAAAGTCAAAAATAGAAAGTTTTAAGGAACTTGAAAACCGGCTGGATACCATAATAGACCTGGTTGAAAGCAAGGATAGTGTTTTCAGGACTTTTAATAATATGTTTGAAGGAGAGTATAGAAGTTTAAATAATTCAGTATTACTTTTATTGAGCGGGCCTACCTTAAAAGAAAAACCTGTGGAGAATAAGATAATCATAAAAAAACTTGAAGAAATAAAAGAATCAATAGAAAAAATGTTTTTAGATACAGTTAATTTTATCAATGATAGTAGGACCATAAGAGATCTTAAAAAAAATATTGAACGGACTTCCGAAGACATAAACGATCTTATAAAGGTAGTGGAAAACGGCTCTGCGGCAAATAATGACTTTGGAGAAAGCGTAAATGACAGCATTAATAATACAAAAGAAGTGGAACTGTCCCGCAAAAAGATCGAAGAAAGATTGAAAACAATTAAACTACTGATAGAAAATGCCAGCCAAAATATAGACGCTGTTAAAAGACTAAAAACACTGCTTGAAGGATTTAGGAAATCTGTAAAAAAACTAAATAATATTTTTTCGGAAAGATACTCCAAATTAATAGTAGATATAAGTGATTTTAATTCAGTTTTAAACAACTATATGAAGAAAATAACTGACCTTAATTTCTTAAAGAATAATTATGAGAATGAGATATTCAGGGCTGACCTGAACATGGGACAGATAAGGGAAAAGGTAAAAGACATTACAACCGATATAGTGGATAACTATAATCTTTCAGTAGAGTATGTCTCTAAGAATTATAAGCAAACTGATGATGTAATAAGATCAAGACAGGTTGTCAGGAGGTTAAGAAACGAAATAAAAAATTATGGTAATATTAATCCCAATGCCACTATAGAATTTAAAAGGATAAAAGAAAGATATGATTTTTTATCATCCCAAAAGGATGATCTAAGTGAGAGCAAAATAAAACTTGAAGAACTGATAAAGGAGATCAACTTAAGAATTCAGGAGATCTTCAGTTCTAAATTTGAAGAAATCAATAAAAACTTTAATTATTATTTTAAGGCTCTTTTCCCATATGGAAATGGTGATATGATAATCACAGGTAACCCTTTGGAAAAAGGTACTGATGATCAACAGGGCATAGATCTTAAAGTAGATATCGGAAACAATAAAAAAGTCCCGCTTTCATTATTATCCGGTGGCGAGAAGGCTCTTGTGTCCATTGCTTTTCTCTTCTCGATATTTTCAGTAAATTATTCACCTTTTTATATTTTTGACGAAATAGATGCCGCACTGGATGACATGAACCTAAACAGATACATTTCACTTGTAAAAAAGTTTGCTGAAACAAGGCAGGTCATTATAATAACTCACCAGAAAAAGACAATGGAAATAGCTGATACAATATATGGGGTCACCATGCAGTCAAGCGGAATTTCAAAAGTAATATCTGAGAAAGTGGTAAAGATAGATGCAGAAGTTAATAAAAAATCTTAATTTTTTGTGGAATAAATTTAAAAAAACAAATGAAGAGTTCTGGGATGAAATAGAGGAGCAGCTTATTTTAAGCGATGTCAGTTATGATACTGCATCCAGTATAATAAAAAATATCAGGGAATATTCACAAAAAGAAAATATTAATGATATTGAGATCATAAAAAGATTACTAAAGGATGAAGCAGTTAAAATACTGAAAGACGGATATAATGGCAGCATTTACAGGATCTCCTCTGAAACCCCGACAGTCTGGATGATGGTAGGGGTCAATGGTGTAGGCAAGACTTCTTCAATAGCAAAGCTTGCAAATTATTTTAAAAATGCTGGTAGGGATGTTTTATTGACCGCAGCTGATACTTTCAGGGCTGCAGCATTTGAACAAATAAATCATTTTGCCCAGATCCTGGATCTTCCGATAGTCCATCACCAGAGATTTTCTGATCCTGGAGCCGTGGTCTATGACAGCCTGGAAAAAGCTGTTGCAAAGGACATCGAAATGGTGTTAATAGATACTGCAGGAAGAATGCATACTTCTTATAACCTTATGGAAGAACTAAAAAAAATTAAAAAAGTCATCAATAAGAAAATAAAAAGAGACCCTGATGAAATACTCATGGTAATAGACTCTACTACAGGCCAGAACGCCAGAATGCAGGTAGAAGTCTTTAATGAGGCAGTCAACCTTAGCGGACTGATATTGACTAAAACTGACGGGAGCGCTAAAGGAGGGATTGTGTTAACAATAAAAAAAGAATTAAATATCCCTGTTAAATTTTTAACAAATGGTGAAAAGCTTGAAAACATTGAAGTCTTTGATCCGATAAAATATGCGGGATTATTGTTTGATTAGGGACTTTAAATAAATTTAAAAGGCAGGTTGGAATGTTTGATTTCTTGACTTCAAAATTTGAAGAATTATTCTATAAAATACGGAACAAAGGTAAATTAAGTCCTCAGGACCTTGACTCTGCACTAAGAGAGATAAGACTGGCTTTTTTGGAAGCAGATGTCAATTTTAAAGTAGTAAAAGAATTACTGGAAAACATAAAACAAAAAGCTATAGGTCAGAAGGTACTTGAAAGTCTTACTCCTTCCCAGCAGGTAGTTAAAATTGTAAATGAAGAAATCACAAATATCCTGGGTAAAAGTGGAAGCGATATAAGTTTTTCAGGAAAACCTCCCACAATATTTGTCTTAGTCGGTCTTCAGGGAACCGGTAAGACCACAGCTACCATCAAACTTGCTAACTTTATAAAAAATAAGTACCAACGAACCGTTTCAATAGTTGCAGCAGATATTTATCGCCCGGCGGCATCTATCCAGTTAACAGATATGGCCAAACAATATAACATTGAAGTCTTTACCCTGCAGGATGAGCATCCTGTCGAAATAGCTAAAAAAGGTGTTGAATTTCTGAAAAAAGGCTCGAGTGACGTTATAATAATCGATACAGCAGGCAGACTTCAAATAGATGAAGTTATGATGGAGGAATTAAGGTCAATAAAGAAAAACATAAATCCCCACCAGATACTGTTGGTACTTGATGCTATGACAGGCCAGGAAGCTGTTAATATAGCACGACAATTCAATGAAACTCTCGAATTTGATGGGATCATTCTCTCTAAACTCGATAGTGATACCAGGGGTGGCGCTGCTCTTTCCATAAATCATGTAATAAAAAAACCGATAAAATTTATATCCACTGGTGAAAGAGCTGAAGACTTTGAAATCTTTCATCCCGACAGGATCGCTTCCAGGATACTTGGTATGGGGGATGTTCTTACTCTTATAGAAAAAGCTGAAAAATTCATGGACGAAAAAAAAGCAGTTGAGCTGGAACAGAGAATAATTAAGAATGAATTAAACTTTGTTGATTTTTTAGAGCAGATGAAAAGCATAAGGAAAATGGGCTCGATGGACAAGATCTTTTCAATGCTTCCAATAAAAAATAAAAGTAAGATGCTTCCGGATATCAATCTGAGTGAAACACAGCTGGATAAGATAGAGGCTATTATTAATTCTATGACTGTTGAAGAAAAAGTAAAGCCATATATCATAAATGGCAGCAGGAAAAAACGTATTGCAGCAGGAAGCGGAACATCAGTAGGAGACATAAACAGACTCCTGAAGCAATTTAGTATGGCGCAGCAGGCTATGAAACAATTTTCGAAAACAGGTAAAGGATTAAACTTGCCTTTTTAATCTTAAATGAATATATTTAAAAAATATTTTGCAAGTTTTTTATAAAAATATATAATTTACATAATTATTACAGCAAAAACAGATAATTTACTAGTCTCAGGAGGTTACAGGATTGAGTGTTAAGATCAGATTAACTAGAGTAGGTTCTAAGAAAAAACCGTTTTACAGGATCATTATTGCTGACAGTAGAGCGCCAAGAGACGGCAGGTTCATTGAAAATATTGGTACTTATGACCCTAAGACAGAGCCTTCTACCATAAAGATAGACAAAGAAAAAGCTCTGGATTGGTTACAAAAAGGTGCAAAACCCACAGGTACTGTTCAAAAGATATTCGAAATAGTCAATTTAAAACAGTAGTCATTACAAATGAAGACGGAGGTTAATGTGAAAGAGCTGCTAGAGTATATGGTGAAAGAGCTTGTAGACAACCCGGAAGAAGTAGAAATAACTGAAGAGGAAGAAAGTGAAAAAACAGTTATTTTTAAGCTTCATGTTGCAGAGAGCGACCTGGGAAAAGTGATAGGGAAAAAAGGTAGAACAGCCAATGCTTTAAGGGTAATCATGAGAGCTGCTTCAGCAAAAAGAGGTAAATCTTCAATTGTTAAAATAATTGACTGATAATCATCATATTAAATCTTTTTTTTATTAATATCTTTTGCTGATAAAAACGGGTAAATACAGGGACATAATAAGAAAATTATGTCAAAAAAAAATCAATCAAGGATTGTCGGGGTAATAGGTAAGCTGCATGGAATAAATGGTTATGTATATGTGACCATGCTTACAGATTATCCCGATACTATTACTAAGGGTAGCATTCTTTTCACAGATACCAGCTGTAAAAACAGCATAACAGTCGAAGATATTAAAAAAATTACACTAAAAGGCAAAAAGAGGATAATTTTTAAATTTGCAGGTTTTAAAAATCCTGAGACCGCACAGGGAATAATAGGAAAATATATTTACAGACTTTCTATTGAATCCCCGGAATTAAAAAACAATAATTACTGGATAGACGATCTTAAAGGTTGTAAAGTTTATTTAAAATATGATATTTACAAAGGTATTGTGACGGATATAGAAAATTATGCTTTTAATGATAATATCACAATCCGTTCTGATAATGGCATACTTACAATAGTCCCTTTTATCGATGATTACATAGAGAGTATTGACATTAAAAATAAAAAAATAGTATTAAAAAAAATACCAGAATATCTTTAATAACTTCTAATATCCTTTTCGAATAAATTTATATGAGCAGAGAAAAAAAGCAATAAAATATTATAGTTAGAAACATTATGCTAAGTATAGATGTGATCACAATATTCCCACAGATATTTGATAATTTTACAAATTTTGGTGTGATAAAGGAAGGCAGCTTAAAGGGAATCTGTAAAGTGACCATATATGATCTTAGGGATTTTACTAAAGATAAGCATAATAAGGTAGACGACAGGCCCTATGGCGGAGGACCGGGAATGGTATTGCAAGTACAGCCAATAGATGACGCTGTAAAATATATTAAAGATAAAAACAATATCGAAAAAAAAATTACAAAAAGTAATCCTCCTTACACCATCCGGGCAGAAACTTTCTCAAAAACTTCTTAGAGATTTCAGCAGGTTGGATAATCTAATACTTATCTGCGGGAGATATGAAGGTGTTGATGAAAGAGTGAAGGAAAATATTGTGGACACCGAGGTGTCAATAGGTGATTATATACTGACCGGCGGAGAGGTCCCTGCTATGGTTATTATAGATGGTGTGATAAGACTGCTGGATGGAGTAGTCGGAAAAAGTGAATCACTTGAATTTGAATCATTTGAAAATAATCTTCTGGATTTTCCACAATATACGAGACCCGAGGATTATAAAGGACAAAAAATCCCGGAAATACTTTTAAGCGGGAACCATAAAGAGATAAAGGAATGGCGCAGAAGAAAATCCGAAGAAATAACTAAAATAAAAAGACCGGATTTATTTGACAAAAAAAATTAAATTATTTATATTCTTTTAGTTTGTTTTTATATATTCATGATCAAATCTTTGTGATCATGCAAATAATGGTCATGCAAACATATAAGACAGGTTAGATTAACAGAAGTAAAACTGAATCGGAGAAAAGAAATGGATTTAATGGCAAAAATTGAAAGTAAATACCTCAAGACTGACATACCAGAATTTAAGGCTGGAGATAAAGTCAAGGTCAATATCAGGATAAGAGAAGAAAATAAAGAGAGGATCCAGACTTTTGAAGGAATAGTTATCAAAAAACAGGGAAGTGGTGTGAACAAGACTTTTACTGTGAGAAAAATATCATTCAATATAGGTGTTGAAAGAACTTTTCTTATTAATTCACCGGTAATACAATCTATTGTAAAGGTCAACTCTGGTATAGTAAGAAGATCTAAATTATATTACCTGCGAGATAAAGTAGGTAAAAAAGCCAAAGTTGAGTTTGAAAAATAAAAAGAACATTTTTAAAGAGCTATTAGGTTATCTGATCGTTGCAGTTATAGCAGCGGTATTCAGTATTCTTCTCAGGATTTTTATAATTGAACCATATATTGTGCCCACTCCCTCGATGTCTCCGACTTTGCTTATTGGCGACAGGGTCATAGTAAACAAATTGGAATACAAGTTTTATGATATCGAAAGAGGGGATATTGTGGCAATAATTTCACCCATCGAAAACAAGAATCTCGTTAAAAGAGTGGTCGCTCTTCCCGGAGAAGAAGTGACATTATCTGAAGATGGTAGAATATATATAGACGGAAAATTACTTCAGGAGGATTATTTACCATCGGATTTTCTGGCAGGATATGATGACAGTGAGTATTTAGTGGCAGATAACCAGTTTTTTGTAATGGGTGACAACAGGAACAACAGTGCTGATAGCCGTGTATTCGGGCCAGTAACACCAGATGAGATTTTTGGTAAAGTGATATTCATATACAGACCTGTTTCCAGGATGGGTATACCAAGATAAAGGTGGTTTCATTGCGCCTTTTAGAAGTCAAAAGACTACAAGATCTTTGTATGTATGAAGATGACCTTTACTGTTGCGGGTTTGAAAATATAGCTGGAGTAGATGAAGTCGGCAGAGGGTCGCTCGCAGGTCCAATAGTAGCAGCAGCAGTCATACTTAAGCGTGATAGACTTTTTATTACCAAGCTAAACGATTCAAAAAAACTATCTGCAAATATTAGGGCAAAGCTTTACTTGGAGATAATACATAAGTGCCAAAGCTGGTCCATAGCATCATTATCATCAAAGATCATAGACAAAATATCTTTGTCAAAGGCAAATATACTTGTAATGAAAAAAGCAGTATTAGCTTTAAAAATCAAACCCGACATAGTCATTACAGATGCTTTCGGTTTCAATACCGGGAAAACAGGGATAGATGTCTTCCCGATTATAAAGGGCGATGAAAAAAGCGCTTCAATAGCTGCTGCTTCTATTATTGCAAAAGTCTTTAGAGACAGGATTATGGCAAAATATTCCGAAATATATCCAGAATATGGTTTTGCAGTAAATAAGGGATATGGTACAAGAAAGCATCAGGCTATGCTTCAAAAATATGGCCCTTCTAAAATACACAGGATTTCTTTTAAGGGTGTTATTCTTTGATCGATGGTCATAACAAATCACTTGGCGAAAGGGGAGAAGATTACGCAAGTATTTTTCTTAAAAACTCAGGATACAAGATAATGAAGAAAAATTTTAGATACAAGACAGGAGAATTGGATATTATTGCACTGGAGGGTGAGACCATTGTATTTGTTGAAGTAAAGACCAGGTCCGGATCACAATTTGGAGAGCCAGAAGAATCAATAGATAACTGGAAAGTAAATAAGATAAAAAAGACTGCTGCTTACTATCTTCTAATAAATGACTTTGAGAATATCGAAACAAGATTTGATGTCATCTCTCTAAGGTTGCTTGGAGACAGTATGACCATAAACCACATAAAAGATGCCTTTTAATAAAATCCCACCAGAATAAAAAATAAATCTTAACATCATATCAATGGCCATATGGTATTTCAAGTAGATTTATCGATCCAACTTAGCATAAATTAGGTCATGTTATATTATTGATATCAACTAGATAATTTAATATATTTATATAATTGTGTAATTGCATAAATATATATAATTTATTATAATTACCGTGTAATGGTCTTTAAATTAAATAGTTTTGCGCTTTTAGGAATACAGGCAATAAATGTCACCATTGAAGTGCATATCTCAAATGGGATCCCTTCGTTTACTATAGTCGGATTACCTGATAAATCTATAAACGAATCCAAGCAGAGAGTAAGGGCAGCAATTCTTTCCAGCGGTTATAAGTTTCCAACTAAGAGAATAATCATCAATCTTTCTCCTGCCGATATAAGAAAAGTCGGAGCTTTTTATGACATGCCTATTGCTATTGCCATACTTGCCGCAAGTGAACAGATCAGTTTTATATCGCCAACATTCATAAAGTCGTCAAGTTTTATTGGTGAACTATCACTTGATGGAAGACTCAACCCTGTGAGAGGAATAATTTCTATGGTTGAGACTGCAGCCGATACAGGAAAGAATTATTTTTTTATACCATGTAATAATGAAAAACAGGCAAAAGTCATAAAAAAAATAAGTATTATCAGTTGTAAAGACTTAAATGAAGCAATAAAAATTATTTCAGATGAAGCCCTTCTTAAAAAGAAAGTTTTAGAAAACAATAGTGCAGGTAATATACGATCTTGTGTACAAAATAAAAAAACTCTAGATTTTAAGGATATAAGGGGACAATTGAGAGCAAAAAGAGCTGTAGAGGTCGCAGTTTCAGGCATGCATAATATTATGCTTATTGGGCCTCCAGGATCAGGTAAGACAATGATCGCTCAAAGGATAACAGGTATAATGGCTGATCTTAACCAAAGCGAAAGTATTGAAGTCACAAAGATCTATAGCCTTATCAAGACCAATGAAGATGCATTGAATTATAACAGACCTTTTAGAAACCCTCATCATACGATTTCCAGGATGAGTTTTATAGGCGGGGGGATCACACCCAGGCCAGGAGAAATAAGTCTTGCCCATAGGGGTGTTCTGTTTCTTGATGAATTTCCGCTTTTCAGGAGGGAACTTATCGAGGATCTCAGGCAACCAGTTGAAAACAGGAATATTATAATAGCAAGAAATAATCATTTCTATAGATTTCCCTGCAATTTTATGCTTGTTGTCGCCATGAATCCATGCTACTGCGGTTATCTCGGAGATCGAAAAAAAAGATGCAACTGTTCAATAAGAGAAATAAAAAGATACTGGGAAAGCATATCAGGACCAATATTAGATAGAATAGACATAAGGGTCGATGTACCCAGACCTGAAAACAAAGATTACACTTCTGATGCCTCAATTGAAAGTTCGCTGACTATAAAAAAAAGAGTTAGTGATTGCATAGAAGTGCAGAGAAAAAGATTTAATCATATTTTAGCAAATTATAATTCTGAAGTAGATTTTTCAATTATTCAAAAATGGATAAATGAGAATAAAGAGGTAAAGGATAATATTTCAGGACTGGGAGAAAAATACGATCTTACGGGAAGAGGTATATCAAGTTTAATAAAAGTATCGAGAACGATTTCTGATATGACAGGCAGTGAAAAGATAACCGAGGCAGCACTTATGGAAGCAATTAACTATCGGGTAAGTTTCAACCATGAATATTTTAAATAAAAAAATAATTTATATTTTATATGAATTAAAAATAAATCCATCGGTTTTTATAAAAACATATAAAGCATCAGGGTCGGATATAAAAAAATCAGTATCATCTTTTTTAAAATATAATTGCCACCTGGAAAAATTACCGGCATCAGAAGGAAAAAAAGAAGAGTATGGGTACAGACTTTTGTTGGATTTCTTAGATTCAAATGAAATAGAAGTCGCAAATATCTCTGAAGCATCATATCCTGAACTATTAAAAAAAATTTATTTTCCTCCACCTTTACTTTTTATGAAAGGTAAGAGGGAGATCAATTCAGGTCCTTGCATGGCAATTGTCGGCACCAGAAAAAGTAGTAAATATGGAAGGGATGTAGCAGTTTATATATCTGAACAACTTTCTAAGATCGGTATTACTGTTGTAAGCGGTATGGCACATGGTATCGATTACTATGCGCAAAAAACTGCAATCATGCATACAGGCGGAAGTATAGGTGTACTTGGTTGTGGAATAGACATAATCTATCCCCCCGAAAACAAAGATCTATTTGAGGAAATAATTCAAAATGGGCAATTGATAACAGAATATTTTCCTGGGACACCACCTCTTAAACAGAACTTTCCAAGCAGGAACAGGATAATAAGCGGCACCAGTATGGGCGTATTGGTCATAGAAGCAGGAGAAAAAAGCGGTGCTCTGATAACTGCGGACTTTGCCCTTGAACAAAACAGGGAAGTTTTTTGTACTCCTGGCAGTATTTTCAGCAATGAAAGCAAGGGAACCCACAAACTTATAAAAAATGGTGCAAAATTGGTAGATGGTATAGATGATATCCTTATAGAGATTAATAATTTCCTAGACCTTTATAAATTAAATAAAGAATATTTAAAAAGCTTGACAACAAGTGCCATTAAAACACAGGATGGGATGATTTTAAATAAAAAAGATGGCCTGACTGCTTCTCTTAGCAAAGAACAAAAACAGATATATGAAATAATAGGCTTTAAAGGAGTCACTATTGAAGAAATGCTATCGATTCAGCCGTTAACAATATCCAGGTTACTTCAGGTTTTATCTGAACTTAAGGTCATGGACCTAATTAAAGAAAAAAACTTAAACGAATTTATCAGACTGTGATAAAATCATAATTATTATGAAGTTAGTGTCATGCGTGGAGCTATACATAAAATATTTGAAGTTTGAGAAGAATCTTTCCACAAATTCAATAAATTCCTATAAAACAGATATTGAGCAACTGATTAATTTCTTAAAAAAAAAAGAAATTGAAAATACTGATAATCTTAACCTTGAGATGTTCAGAAGTTATTTAAAATATCTTGATATATTTCATTATGCGAACAGGACGATAATCAGGAAATATTCTTCCTATATCAATTTTTTTAAGTTTATGGAAGAAAACGATTATTTAAAAAAGCAAATCAGCGGATTTATAAATCCCCCCAGGAAACATCATCGACTGTATAACTTTTTAACCCGGCCAGAGATCGAAAGACTATTTGAAAGTATTGATACCTCAAATGCAATAGGTATAAGAAACAGGGCAATGCTTGAATTTATCTACTCCTCTGGCGCGAGGGTAAGTGAAGCAGAAGGTATGAAAGTTAAGGACCTGGACATCGGTATCAATGAAGCAGTAGTATTTGGAAAGGGCAGAAAATATAGAACTGTATACATAAATTCTTCTGCAAAAAAATGGCTGGAAAAATATATAGAGGTCAGAAATACTTTTTTGTTTAACAAAAAAAAGGGGTACTACAATAAAAGGAAAAAAGAATTTGCTCCAGAAAATATTTTTTTAGAAGAAGATTATTTATTTCTCAATAAATATGGAAAAAGACTGTCAGTACGGAGTATTAGAAATATATTGAAAGATTGTGTCAAAAGGACCCAGATAAGTAAAAAAATAAGTCCCCACGGGCTTCGGCACAGTTTTGCGACCCATCTCATCCAGGATGGTGCAGGAATAAGAGAAATACAGGAATTATTAGGTCATGAAAATATATCGACTACTCAAATATACACTCATCTCAATATAAAAAAGTTAAAAGAAGATTATAAAAAATACCATCCCAGAGCAAAATAAAAAAATCCTCAGTTAAAAAATAGAAGTAATTTTATATTCTTATTATTTGCTCTAAAAAATAGATTATGCTAAAATTTAGCGTTAAATTACACATATCACTTGTAGCACTGTGGTGACCACATAAAAGTTAAAGTGATAGAGGAAAAACCATAAGCCAACAGGAGGCAATAGAATGGATAATATTGTTACTATGAAGCAACTCCTTGAAGTAGGAGTTCACTTCGGCCATCAGACAAGAAGATGGAACCCCAAGATGAAAAGATATATATTTGCTGAAAAAAACGGCATATATATTATCGATCTTCAACAGACACTTCAGCTATTGATTGAAGCATATAATCATGTAAAAGATGTAGTTGCAAACGGTGGTGTTGTCCTATTTGTAGGTACTAAAAAACAGATCCAGGATATAATCGAAGAAAATGCAAAAGATTGTGATATGCCTTATGTACAAAACAGATGGTTGGGAGGGGCACTCACAAATTTCAAGACCATAAGTTCAAGGGTCAAGAGGATCTCTGAAATAGAAAATATGGAAGAATCTGGTACATTTGAAATGCTTACCAAGACGGAAGTGCTAAGAATAAGAAAAGAATATGATAAATTGATAAATAATATGGGTGGCATTAGAAACATGAAAAGACTTCCGGACCTTCTGTATATAATCGATCCCCATAAAGAAGTAATTGCAGTAGAAGAGGCTAAAAAATTAGGCATACCTATTGTTGCGATTGTTGATACTAATTGTGATCCTGATGATATCGATTATCTTATTCCTGGTAATGATGATGCCATAAGGTCATGCGGTCTGATAACTAATGTAATAAGTGAGGCAGTAAAAAAAGGTAGGGAAGAGTATTTAAAAACTGATCCTCAAGCAAAAGAGCAAAAAAGTAAAAAGGAAAAAGAATTAAAGCAGGAAGAAGTCATTGAAGAAACTGATAAGGTTGGTAAAGATATTCCGCCTGGAGAAGACACTCTTGCAGGAGAAGACAACACAGCCTAATGATTTTCTGCTTATCATAAGATTTTTAAAATATTAAATTTTTGGAGGAAAAATGGAAATAAATGCTGAAATGGTAAAAAAATTAAGGGCTAAAAGCGGTGTAGGTATGATGGACTGTAAAAAAGCTCTTTTAGAATGTAAGGGAAATTATGAAAAAGCACAGGATTATTTAAGGGAAAAAGGCCTTGATAAAGCAGCGAAAAAAGCTACCAGACCTACCAGGGAGGGTATCATTGATACATATATCCATCTTGGCTCGAAGATAGGGGTTATGCTCGAGATCAATTGTGAAACAGATTTTGTAGCCAAAAATGAAGTCTTTAAAGACCTTTCTCATAATATTGCTTTGCACATAGCTGCCGCTTCACCAATATATGTATCCAGCCAGGAAATACCAAAAAATGTGATCGAACAGGAAAAAGAGATCTATAAAAAACAGGCCCTGAATGAAGGTAAACCTGAAAATGTCATTGATAAAATAGCAGAAGGTAAAATTGCCAAATATTATCAGGAGAATTGTCTTCTTGAACAACCGTTCGTCAAGAATAATGATGTAACTGTAAAAGATTTTATTAATGAAAAGATAGCACTCATTGGGGAGAACATCGTCGTAAAAAGATTTGTCAGATGGGTCCTTGGTGAGACAGAAGCAATTGATTGATGTTTGATGATCTGTAAATATGAACGATAAAAACAGTTCTAAATATAAAAGGATACTTTTAAAAATAAGCGGCGAAGCCTTGATGTCGGGGTCCTCTTTTGGAATGAATCCAAAAGTAATAAATGATATTGCAGAAGAATTAAAAGATGTCCTTGAACTAGGTGTGGAGATAGCCATAGTCATCGGAGGCGGTAATTTCTGGCGAGGGATAGAGGCAAGTGAAAAAGGTATGGATAGAACGACAGCAGATTATATAGGGATGCTTGCAACAGTGATGAATGCTCTCGGGCTTCAGGATGCAATGGAAAAAAAGGGAATATTGACAAGAGTCCTTTCTTCTATAAGCATGCAGGAGATCGCAGAACCCTTCATTAGAAGGAGGGCTGTAAGGCATCTTGAGAAAAAAAGAGTTGTCATTTTTGCAGGCGGTACCGGAAATCCATATTTTTCTACTGACACTGCCGCTGCCCTAAGAGCACTTGAGATAAATGCTGAAATTCTTTTTAAGGCAACAAAGGTAGATGGCGTATATGATAAGGACCCCACAAAATTTCAAGATGCGAAAAAATTTCAGGAAATGACTTATTTAGAGGTCCTTGAAAAAGATCTCAGGATACTCGATTCAACGGCTACCTCTTTATGTATGGAAAACAATCTGCCGATCGTTGTTTTTGATATAAAAAAATCTGGTAATATAAAAAAGGTCGTTATGGGTGAAAAAATAGGGACATTAGTTACAAGGGGTGATTGATATCAAAGACCAACTTCTATTAGAATGTGAAAAGAAAATGAAAAGTGCCATTGAAGGTACACAGCACGAGTTCAATACAATAAGGACAGGAAGAGCTTCAGCAGCTATTCTTGATAGGATCTTTATTGATTACTATGGATCCAAAACACAACTGAAATTTATCGCCAATATAAGTGTACCTGAAGCAAGGACACTTGTTATTGCACCGTATGAGGCAAAATTCATTAAAGAGATAGAAAAACAGATCCTTGGATCTGACCTTGGTTTAAATCCTTCAAATGATGGTACAGTGGTGAGGCTTAGTATCCCTCAACTTAATGAAGAAAGAAGACATGAACTTGTAAAACTTATAAAAAAACTTGCAGAAGATGGCAGGGTCTCTATAAGAAACATAAGAAGAGAAATAAATGATGAGCTAAAGAAACTCGAAAATGATAAAGAGATCACTGAAGATGATTCTAAAGAGTACCATAAGAAGGTCCAGGATATCACTGATGGTTTTATAGAAAAGATAAATGAAGCACTGGAATTAAAAGAAAAGGAAATCATGGAAGTGTAGGGTCATAGTTTTGAACGCTTCTGTATATTCAAACGCTTCTTCTAAGAATCTCGCACTAGAAACATTAAAAAAGGGAATCATTCCTAAACATGTCGCAATAATAATGGATGGAAATGGAAGATGGGCGGTAAAACATCAGATCCCCAAGATTTTTGGGCACAGAAAAGGTGCTGAAGTCTTAAGAAAAATCGTTATGGCATGCAAGGACCTCGGTATTAAATACCTGACAGCTTTTTCTTTTTCAAGTGAAAACTGGCAGAGGCCGGAAAAAGAAGTAAAAGAGCTGATGATTCTTTTTGTTGAGGTACTTAAACTGGAACTGGATGGAATGATAAAAAATAATGTCAGGTTGAGTCTAATAGGCCAGCGGGAGGCAATACCTGAAAAGATTTTAAAAGTCTTTGAGGACTCTGAAATAAAAACAAAAAACAATACAGGTGTCTTTTTTAATATAGCTTTCAGTTACGGAGCAAGACAGGAAATATTAGATGCAGTAAAAAGAATAGCCTCATTGCCTGATGAAGAAAAGAGATCAAACTTAATAAAACTCGATGACGCCATTTTTTCTGATCATCTGTATACTGCCGGAATCCCTGATCCGGATCTTCTAATACGCACAAGCGGGGAGTACCGGGTAAGTAATTTTTTACTTTGGCAGATAGCCTATACAGAATTATATTTTACAAAAACGCTATGGCCCGATTTTAAAAGAGCTGATTTTTATAAAGCTATCAGTGATTTTCAAAAAAGAACCAGGAGATTTGGGAAGTAATAATTTTAAAAAGCATAAGACAAATAGTCCGTCGCTAAGAGTTCTAAGAGTTTAAATAAAAATGGATACTTTTAATATCGTCTTACAGTACATCATTGCAATAATCGGCTTTTCGATTATTGTACTTGTACATGAATTAGGTCATTTTGTCTTTGCATTAATAACCAGGATGCACGTACTTGAGTTTTTTATTGGATTTGGACCAAAGATACTGAAATTCAAATCAAAAAAAAGCGGGACCCAGTATGGTATAAGTGCTATTCCTCTTGGAGGTTATAATAAGATCCTCGGGATGGATAGGAGTGAAAAGATACCTGAGGGAATGAAGGATAGAGCATTTTATGTAAAACCTTTCTGGAAAAAATTTCTGGTTATAAGCGGTGGAGGAATATTTAATATAATATTGACCATCATCCTTATAATGATCTTTCTTTCAATGGGAGTATATGTTGCCAATAATACTATTGATTACATCCAGCCTGATTCACCGGCAGAGATATCCGGGTTCAAGATAAACGATGAGGTGATCGCCCTGAACGGTGAGCCGATAGAAACCTGGGAAGATTTTTCAAGATTGACTAAAGAACATCCTGGTGAAATCGTGACCTATACCTTATTGAGGGATGAAGTAAAAATAGATATCCTGGCTAAATTAAATAGTGTCAATAACGAAGGTTTTCTCGGGGTAAGCCCCCAGGCTGAAAAAGTAAAACTTGGTATTTTACAGATAATAAAACAAAGTTTCACAATGACATGGGATATTACGGTCTCTTATGTAAAACTATTCGGCATGCTCTTTTCGGGACAGATCCCATTTTCTGAAGCACGCCCTGCTTCCCCAATAGGAGTAGTCAGTATTTTCCAGCAGTCGGTAGCAATGGGTTACCAGAATTTTATTTTATTTGTCGGGTTAGTCTCACTACTAATAGCATTTGGAAATTTTTTACCTATCTTACCGGTTGACGGGGGACATATTTTAATAATAATCATCGAAGCTATAATAAGAAGACCGGTCCCCAGAAAGTTCGTAGAGGTGTACAATACTATAGGTATTGTTTTTATAGTATCTTTGCTACTGATAGGACTTATTTTCGATATTATAACACCTTTCAGGCTTCCAAGTATGTGAAGATAAAAGAGTTATAGATTTGTAATTTTACCGGGGATGCCTCATCTGTATGATTTTAAAAACCAAAAAACCCAGGAAGGTATAAAATCGAAGATGATAGAAAGAAAGAAGACTGTAGAGATAAAACTGGGAAAATTAAAAATAGGCGGATCAAACCCTATCCCTGTTCAATCGATGTTAAAGAACAAAATAAATGATCACAAAGCTGTCAGATCAGAAGTAGAAATTCTTCAAGATTACGGTTGTGAGATAATAAGGATAGCAGTACCTGATAAATCTGCCATAAATGATCTAAAAATATTGATTCGTGAAAAAATATTTAAGGTACCGGTTGTTGGCGATATACATTTTGACCATAATCTTGCGATTGAGGCTCTTGAAGCTGGTGTTGAATGTGTAAGAATAAACCCTGGCAATATCGGTAGCAAAGAAAGACTTGTGAAGGTAGTCGAAAAAGCAAAGGAAAAAAAATCTGCTATTCGTATTGGAGTCAATTCAGGTTCCATAGAAAAAAATATTCTTAAAAAAAACAGGGGGGCCATCACTGATTCTTTATTGGAAAGTGTTGCTGATTCAGTCTCAATACTGGAAAATCTTGGATTTCATAATTTTAAGATCTCCGCAAAAGCATCGTCAGTTATGGACACTGTTCATATTTATAAAAGACTTTCAGAAAAATTTGATTATCCTTTACATCTGGGGATTACTGAAGCAGGGCCACTTTTAAAGGGTTCCATCAAATCAGCAGTGGGGATAGGGATCCTTCTTTTTGAGGGAATCGGGGACACAATAAGGGTCTCGCTTACAGAAAGTTCCCTGTCTGAAGTAATTGCAGGTTTTGATATATTGTCAAGTCTTGATATCAGGCATGAGCGCCCCGAACTTATAAGCTGTCCGACCTGCGGGAGGACAGAAGTAGATCTAAAGAGCCTGGTCAAGGATGTAGAAGAAAAAATATTTTCTGTCAAAAAACATTTAAAAATAGCAGTGATGGGATGTATTGTAAATGGACCAGGCGAAGCAAAAGATGCAGATATAGGTATAGCATTTGGCAAAAAAAAAGCGGCAATATTTGTAAAAGGCAATATTATAAAGAGATCTGACCTATCAGATGTTTTAAAAGATTTTGAAGGAGAACTTGCTAAATTATTAAAATAATGAAATTGTTGTTTTAAAAGTATAAAAATAACCAGGAGGGTCACAGGTGGTAAGATTTTCAGAATATTATATTAATACTGCAAAGGAAGATTCCAGCAGCTCAGAGATACCAAGTTATTCGTTGTGTCTCAGGGCAAGCCTGATAAGAAAGATAGCTTCAGGTATATATTCTTTTCTACCTCTCGGGAACAGGGTCTTAAAAAAGATAGAAAAAATAGTCAGGGAAGAGATGGACAGAGCAGGTGCCATTGAACTCTTGATGCCGGTAATACAGCCTGCGGATCTCTGGATGCAGTCTGAAAGGTGGTATAAATATGGTGCGGAACTGTTCAGGTTAAAAGATAGAAATGATAGGGAATTTTGCCTTGGGCCTACCCATGAGGAATTGATCACTTATCTTTCACATCTCGATATAAAATCTTATAAAGATATGCCAAAAAACCTGTACCAGATACAGGTCAAATTCAGGGATGAGATAAGGCCGAGGTACGGTATCCTGAGAGCTAGAGAATTTATTATGAAAGATGCCTACAGTTTTTCCGGAACAGAAAATGAACTGGATGATATTTATAAAAAGATGTATAAGTGCTATTCAAATATCCTAGAAAGGTTAAACCTGAAGTATTTTACTGTTGAGGCGGATTCCGGAATAATAGGAGGTAAATTTTCCCATGAGTTCATAATACTTGCTGCTAACGGTGAAGACGAGCTGGTATATTGCCCGGAATGTGGTTATGCTGCAAACTTTGAGATGGCAGATTTCGAATATCACAGAAAAAACACTACAGGTAATGATAAAAAAAATAAAATGACAAGCGGTATAAAAGAAGTCGAGGAGATATATACTCCCAATGTGACAACAATTAGATCTCTTACAGGGATGTTAAAAGTATCTCCCGAGGATATTTTAAAGACAATGGTCTTAAAGGATCATAAAAATAATCTCATAGCGGTATTAATAAGAGGTGACAGAGAACTGAATTTGGCAAAGATTGAAAAATATGCAGGAAACAAGTTTTATTTTATCGATAAGGATGAAGAAAATAGAGGGCTTGTTATCGGATATCTGGGACCAGTGGGCCTACCTCCAGAGATCAAAGTTTATGCAGATAATTCTATTATAGAAAATAAGGTCTTTATAGCAGGAGCAAATAAAAAAGATCATCATATAAAAAATGTAAATCAGCCCAGGGATTTTAAGGTGGACTATTGGGGAGATTTTAGTTTTCCTTCTGAAGGCGACCTCTGTATAAAATGCGGGAGTATACTCAAGTATGACAAAGGTATAGAAGTAGGCCATATTTTTAAGCTGGGAACTAAATACAGTGAAAAGATGAATGCGTTGTTTCTCGATGCCAAGGGGGCACTAAAACCAATAATAATGGGTTGTTATGGTTTCGGGATAAGCAGGATAATAGCTGCATCTATTGAACAATTATTTGATGAAAAAGGAATTATCTGGCCGATCTCAGTAGCTCCTTTTATTGTCAACTTAATAGCAATAAATATAGAGGACGAAAAGATCGCCGAATCAGCAGAAGAAGTATACAGAAGACTGCAGGAGGAGGATATAGAAGTGATATTTGACGACAGACCGGTAAGGGCCGGGGTTAAATTTAAGGATTCTGATCTTATCGGTATACCTGTAAAGATCATACTGGGTAAAAACTATATAGAAGATAAAGAACTGGAATTGGAATTAAGAAAAGATGGTACAAAACTAAAAATGAAAACCGAAGAAGCAATAGATTTTATTAAAGAATACCCTAAAAAAAACATTTTCTAAAAAATGGATAAAACCAGCCTTGAAAATATAATAGGGAATATCGAGAGGATTCTTTACCGCAACCCCGATAACGATTATTTGATATGCAAAATCCGTTGTGAAGACAGCAGCGATCTTATCACTGCTGTTGGATATGCAATAGAACTTCAACCAGGCGAGAGATTATCTGTTAAGGGGAAATGGACAATAAATAAAAAATATGGTAGACAATTCGAAATAGATAGTTTTCAGGTACTTGTTCCTGTGACTGAAGAAGGAATTGAAAAGTATCTTGGTTCAGGAATGATAAAAGGGATAGGTCCAGTAATAGCGAAAAGGATCGTTAAAAAATTTAAAACAAGTACTCTGAAGATACTGGATGAAGAACCTGATAAATTAAATGAAATTGAAGGTCTTGCTAAAAAAAGGATAATTCTTATTAAAAATGAGTGGAAAAAACAAAAAGATATAAGAGAAATAATAATCTTTATGCAATCTTATGGTGTCAGTAATAATTATGCGGCAAAAATATTCTCATTCTATGGTGATAATTCTATTTCGGTCCTTAAATCCAATCCGTATAAGATGATAGAGGATGTGAGGGGAATAGGTTTTAAGACTGCAGACAGAATAGCTGAAAATATCGGAATAGATAAAGATTCTGTTTTCCGGATAAAATCAGGTGTCATTTATTTATTGAACCAGATAACAGATTCCGGAAATTGCTATTATCCGGAAGAAGAACTGGTAACATCTGCCATCGAATTGATGGATGTTGGTGATGCATCAATAAGGTCCGCTATTTCAGGACTTGTGGATGATGGTAAGATCACAAAAAGGTGCGACAGCGACAGGATCTATCTTAAAAATATTTATGATGATGAAGTAACAACTGCAATGAAGCTTATTAAGATCAGAGATTATAAGGAAAATGGAAATGACAAAAAATCTTTAGAGGCTAGCCTATTAAACGATAATAACACTATTGGCGCTGAAGTCGATATTATAGCAGGTATAAAGGAAATAGAGCTAGACGAAACTCAAACAGATGCAGTTAAAAAAGCAGTGACTGAAAAGTTATTGATAATCACAGGAAGCCCAGGTACCGGAAAAAGTACAATCTTAAATATCATAATAGAATACTACAGGAGAAATGAAAAAAAAGTACTTATTGCAGCTCCGACAGGCAGAGCTTCAAAAAGATTGACTGAAGCCACCGGAGTCGAAGCAAAAACTATTCACAGGCTTTTAAAATATCAGCCTAAATTAAATAAATTTCTAAAAAATGAGACAGACCAGCTCGAAGCAGATCTTATAATAATAGATGAGGCTTCAATGATGGATATAAGGCTATTCAAAGCCCTCCTAAACGCAGTAAAAGACAGTTCTAATCTGATACTTGTCGGTGATATCGACCAGCTTCCTGCGGTCGGTCCAGGGAATGTACTTGCAGATATTATTAATTCTGAAGTCTTCAATGTAGTAAGATTAAATTATATTTATAGACAGGGAGGAAAAAGTCAGATATTATATAACGCCCACAGGATAAGGGATGGCATTTTTCCTGTTTTATCCAATTCTAAATATAAAGATTTTTATTTTCTAGAGAAAACTGAACCTGAAGCAGTAATAGATATCATCTTAGATCTTTTAATTGAAAAAATACCCAGATCTTTCCAGTATGATGTTCGAAATGATGTGCAGGTAATTGTACCTACAAACAGGGGAGCTGTAGGTGTAATAAATTTAAATTCAAGGATCCAGGAAAAACTGAACAAAAATAAAAAAAAGATAATAAGGGGGTCAATCGAATACAGGCTGAACGATAAAGTCATACAATTAAGAAATAATTATGAAAAGGAAGTCTTTAACGGGGATATAGGTTTTATAGATTTAATAGATTTTGAGGTACAAGAAGTCGTAATAGACTTTGAAGGCAGGAAGGTATCATATGATTTTTATGAACTGGATGAGATAAGCCTTTCATATGCTATTTCTATACATAAATCCCAGGGTTCCGAATTTAAATGTGTAATAATTCCGATACTGACATCACATTACATGCTTCTACAGAAAAACCTTCTTTACACTGCGATCACAAGAGCAAGGGAAGTAGCTATCCTGATTGGTAGTAAAAAAGCAATAGGAATTGCAGTTAACAGGAATTCTGTTGAAAACAGATATACGGGTCTGAGAGAATTACTTGTTGCGCCGGATTGAATTTTTAATTGCTTCCATCTCCCACGGGTCAGTATAAAATCAAAATGTTGTTGACTAAAGATACTACAAAATATAAAATATTTCCTAAATATTAGTATTGCTTGATTTATTTAATATTTGTACTTTTTTTAATTTTTTATGCTGATATTGGCATTATGATTTTCTGGTCGAATTGACCAGGGCCAAAATAGTTGAAGCAAATGTTTAAACATAACCTTAAAAAAGAGAATTGTAAATATAAAGGAATTGTTTTAAAAACATAAGATATTATTTATACATTAAACAGTAAAGATCCTGTTGGATAATATTTCCAAAAAAGTACGAAGAAGATTATAAATCGAGCTTGTTTGCTCGATTTTTTATTTTTAAGGAGGATTAGGAAAATGTTGATCACAGTTCTGAAATATGTTGGAATCGGTGCTTTTATTGTCATTGCCGGTTTTATTATCGGTTTTTTCTACAGGAAAATAATCGTAGATAATAAACTAAATTCTGCTGAGAATATTGCAAAAAGAATAGTAGATGATGCAAAAAAAGAAGCAGAGACTATAAAAAAAGAAGCTGTCATTTCAGGAAAGGAAGAAATAGCTAATTTAAAATTATCTGGTGAAGATGAGATAAAACGCCAGCGTTACGAGCTTCAAAAATTAGAGAACAGACTACTATCAAAAGAAGAATCCATGGATAAAAAGGCATTTTATCTTGAAAAGAAAGAACAGGGCGTTGTTTCCCGGGAAAAAGAGATCGAAGAAATCAGATCAAGGCTTGATGAAACACTAAATAAAGAAATCTTAAGGCTTGAAGCCATAGCAGAACTCACCAGAGATGAAGCAAGAGCCATACTGGTTAAAAAGTTGGAAGATGAAGCGAAATTTGAAGCTTCAAAAGAAATAAAGAAGATAGAAGCAAGAGCAAAAGAAGAAGCAGACAAAACAGCAAAAAAGATAATAGCACAGGCAATACAGAGATGTGCCATAGATCATACGAGTGAAACCACAGTTTCAGTTGTAAATCTTCCCAATGATGAGATGAAAGGAAGGATAATCGGTAGAGAGGGAAGAAATATAAGGGTATTTGAGAATCTTACTGGCATAAACATAATAGTTGACGATACTCCCGAAGCAGTAATACTATCTTCGTTTGATCCGGTAAGGAGGGAAATTGCAAGAGTCACTCTTGAAAATCTGATCATGGACGGCAGGATCCATCCTACCAGAATAGAAGAGATGTATGAAAAAGCCAGTAAACTGATAAATAATGAGATAAAACTGGAAGGCGAACAGGCCGTATTTGACATAGGTATATCCGATCTAAATCCAGGAATAATAAAAGTACTGGGCAGACTGAAATACAGGACAAGTTATGGCCAGAACGTCCTGCTTCATTCAAAAGAAGTATCATATGTAGCAGGGATCATTGCAGCTGAACTTAATCTTAATGTTAAAAAGGCAAAAAGAGCAGGACTGCTTCATGATATAGGCAAAGCACTGACCCATGACATTGAAGGATCTCATGCAATAATAGGAGCTGAGCTGGCTAGAAGACTTCATGAAGATGAAGAAATATGTCATGCAATAGAATCACACCATAATGAAATAGAAACTTCTTCTTTTCTGGATGTCATAGTACAGGCTGCTGACACGATTTCCGGTTCAAGGCCTGGAGCAAGAAGAGAGACTCTTGAAAGCTATATAAAGAGTCTTGAAACGCTTGAGAAAATAGCAACTGAATTTACTGGAATAGAAAAAGCTTTTGCAATACAGGCAGGCAGAGAGATCAGGGTAATGGTAAAACCTGAAGAGATAGATGATGATCTGGCTGCAGTGATTGCAAGGGATATCGCAAAAAAGATAGAAAGCGAAATGGAATATCCTGGACAGATAAAAGTCACTGTTATCAGGGAAAGCAGAGCAATAGAGTATGCAAAATAATACAACATGCAAAAGAAATTAGATCTTGATAAATTCCTCAGGACCTGAACCTGAAAGATGAATTAAAAGTCGAAGAAGACCTGGGAAGCGGTTATGTAAAGTTAAAAATTTCAGAAGCCGAAAGAAGACAGGCCCTCCAGGATATAAATAGTGTAGAAGATATAATAATAGAGCTTCTTAGAAACAGCAGGGACGCTGGCAGTAAAAACATATTTCTGGCAACAAAAAAAATCGCAGATAAAAAAAGGTATATTTATTGTATTGATGACGGAAAAGGGATTCCCGCTCCCTTTCATGATCTGATATTCCAATCAAGAGTCACATCCAAACTGGAAGATGGCCATAAGGATCCTTACGGTTTCCATGGAAGGGGGATGGCATTATTTTCAGTGAAGCTTAATGTTGAGGAAGTGAAGATAATTTTTTCAGAAATAGACAAGGGTACATGTATATTTATTGAACTGGATCTTGAAAAAATACCTGAAAAGAAAGACCAGTCTATATTACCGCAGATAACAAAAAAAAATGGGGAGCTGATAATTTCCGGAGGTGTAAATAATATATTAAAGACCATAATAGACTTCATGGCCGAAAACACCGGTATAAATTTTTATACCGGCAGCCCAACACAGATAATTTCAACCATGAGGCAATTATTTCATAGTGAAAAGGAAACCATAAAGGGGACAATCAACGATTATGATCAGATAGATGAATTATTCTTAAAAAGTAGTCTGAACATTTCACAACTACCCTCTCTTACAGATAATTATCTATTGATGGAAAAAATAGTGCAGGATTACTTTGGTATGGATATTTCACAGAGGGGATTACAGCGGACGATTTATGGAGAGATAAAACCTCTTAATCCTTTAAACTCATTGTTTGAATTTCAAGATTTTTATAAAGAAAATAAATATAAAAATGCAACTGATATGAATGATGATGATATTGACAGAGCAGTAAAAAAAACCATTTCTATCATACCATCTGGCAGACATGATAAAGAGCTTAAGCTATACGATGAAATAAAACTATCTAATAGATTTAAAGATGATGAAATAAATTATATAATAGGTATTATTAAAAAAGAGTTTGATAAGATAGCAAAAAAATATTTATTAACGATCGATAAAGACGTAGCATTCAAGAAGTCGGGCAATACAATAGAAATAAAAATCAATATAAAGCAAGAAAACTGAAATAATAAAAAAATGAAGCTTTTGAAAGTTTCCTCAACTTCAAAACCAAACTCTGTTGCTGGTGCAATTGCAGGTATAATAAGAAGTGACGGTAAGGTACAGATCCAGACGATAGGAGCAGGTGCCTTGAACCAGACCATAAAAGGAATCGCTATCGCAAGGGGATATATAGCCCCTACTGGCCAGGAAATTGTCTGCATACCCTTTTTTAAAGATCTGGAAATAAACGGTGAAACGAAAACTGCAATAGTATTAAATGTTGAGATCAGGTGATTTTTTTAAGACCATGATATCCCCATTAAACTGAATTCCACTTTATCTATGGAGGAGAAAAAAATTAAGAAAAAATTCTATATAGAGACATTTGGCTGTCAGATGAATGAATTTGATTCAGAACGTATAGATTTCCTACTTAAAAAAGAAGGATTTATAAGAACTGATGAAATAACAGATTCAGATATAATAATAATAAATACATGTTCAGTAAGGAAAAAATCTGAAAACAGGCTCTATGGACACATCGGGAACCTTAAAGAAATAAAAGATAAAAACCCCGGACTTGTCATATGTATCGGAGGCTGTACCGCACAAAATTTAAAGGAAAAAATAATAAAGGATTTTCCATATGTAGATATTGTCTTTGGAACCGGTAATATAGACGGATTACCGGATATGATACAAAAAAAGGAGGAGAACACATCTAAGAACAGAATATGCAGGACAGATGAAAATATCGATCTGACTTCCGACAGAATATATCATTTTAATAGAAGTTTCAGTTTTAAGGCATTTCTTCCGGTAATGGTCGGTTGTGACAATTATTGCTCATATTGTATTGTACCATTCGTGAGAGGAAAAGAGAGGTCGATCCATCCTGATATAATAATCAATAAATTGATTGAACTTGTTGAAGAAGGATTGCTGGAAGTCACACTCCTGGGCCAAAATGTAAATTCTTATGGTTTTGACCTGGAAGACATTGGAATAAAATATGATTTTTCATCACTCCTCGAGCGTGTTGCAGTTATAAAGGGATTAAAGAGGATAAGGTTTATGACGTCACACCCCAAAGATTTAAAAAGCACACTGCTGACTGTAATAAGTAAATATAAAAATATCATGAACCACATTCATCTACCAGTACAGGCCGGTTCTGATAAAATATTAGGCCTTATGAACAGAAAATATACAAGAGATGATTATATAAGTATTTTTAACTCAATAAAGGAAGTTATCCCTGACTGTTCCATAACGACAGATATCATGGTCGGGTTTCCTGGAGAGAACAGAGAGGATTTTGAACAAAGCCTGGACCTTGTTGAAAAATTAAGGTTTAACAGAGCTTTTACATTCTTGTATTCAAAAAGGCCCGGGACAAGTGCTGAAAATCTGAATGATTTTATAAGTATGGAAGAAAAAAAAATATGGTTTAAGGAACTTGTAGGACTTCAGAACAGGATATCACTTGAGGAAAATAAAAAACTGATAGGTAAAGAATTTAAAGCGCTTGTTGAAAAAGTCAGTAAGAAGCAAAAGGATCAGTATGAAGGAAGACTTGAAAACAACAATATCATAAATTTCAGTTCCAGGCAAAATATTGTTGGAAATTTTATAAAATTGAAGATCACTGAAGCTAAAGAATTCTATTTAAATGGGGAAATGACCTGATATGTTACTATCAAAAGAGGAGAGAGGATTTTTTTTTAAGACTCTTGCTGATAATGGGGTAGATTTTGAAGAACTCAAGAGAAGATTGGAAGATACCCAAAAGATCATTTTAATATGCGGTCCCACATGCACCGGAAAAAGTAAGCTTGCGTTAAATATGGCAAATATTTTAAATACAGACATCATCTCGCTTGACTCAATGCAGATATATAAAGGGATGGATATAGGAACAGATAAAGTCAATACCGGAAAATATGGAATAAAACAATTTATGACTGATATTTTTTTTCCTGACCATAGAGTGACAGTAGTTGAATTCCGGAATATGTGCAGAAAGATAATAAAAACTGAATTTTTTGACAAGGCAAGAATTCCTGTCATGGCCGGCGGCTCGGGTCTGTATATCAGGGCCGTTCTGGATAACCTTGATTTTGTTTCTGGAAAAGAAGATATTGATAGAAAAAATACAGTAAGGTCCAGCATAGTCAAAGAGATTGAAAAAAAGGGTATCGTAAAGGTATTTGAAGAATTAAAAAAAATAGACCCGGTTTATGCAGATAAAATAAGTATAAATGATAAAAAAAGGATAATCAGGGCTCTTGAGGTATTTAGGACTACAGGGGTACCCTTTTCCGATTTCCAAAAAAAATGGAAAACATGGGAGTCTTTATATAATTGTACAAGAATAGGTGTTTTCAGTGATAGAGACAAGACCGCTGGATGTATAGCAAAAAGAATAGACATTATGTTCCAAAAAGGTCTAATTGACGAGGTAAAAAAACTGGCTCGAGAGGGGTACGACGTATACGACAGTGTAAAACAGGGTATAGGTTATAAGGAAGTGATAGAATATATAAATGGAAAAATAGATGAATCAGAGTTGAGTGAAAAAATATTTAAAAATACTAATAAACTTGTAAAAAAACAATTGACATGGTTCAGGGCAGACCAGAGGATAAATTGGATAAGAACTGGTAATTATGATAGTATTTTAAACCTAATAATTAGTGCATTTAAGATCATTTGGAGTGACAGTTAAATATGAAATCAATAAATTTTTCTAAACTTAATGGTCAGGGCAATGATTTTGTTTTTATCGATTCTTTCAGTAGAGACATAAAGCTTACTGAAAAACAAATAGCATTTATCTGCGATAGGCACTTCGGTATTGGAGCAGACGGCCTTATTATTGTCAGGAAGTCAAAGAATGCAGATTTTTTTATGGACTATTATAATATGGACGGTTCGTTTGCTGAGATGTGTGGCAATGGGATCAGATGTATGGCTAAATTCATTTACGACAAAGGGATGATAGACAAAAAAGAATTTGATATCGATACTCGAGCTGGTATAAAAATAATAAAAGTAAGTCTAGGCAAGGATGGATCTGTTCAGAATGCAAGCGTTAATATGGGTTTACCCGTGTTCGAGCCTTTGAAGATCCCTGTAAAACTTGAAGAAAACAGCACTTATAAGGATAAGAGGATACTGGAATTTGATCTTTCAGTAAAAGACTGCATTTTTAAAATAAATTGTGTATCGATGGGTAATCCCCATTGTGTTATATTCCTGGGTGAAAGAGAAGATCTTAAAAAATACCCGGTAAACGAAATAGGTCCTGAGATAGAAAATCATAACTTCTTTCCAAATAAAACAAATGTAGAATTTGTGAAGATAAAAAATGATTCAGAGATAGATATGAGGGTATGGGAAAGAGGTGTAGGAGAGACTCTTGCATGCGGGACAGGTGCGTGTGCTTCTTCAGTTATATCTATGGTGCTCGGAAAAGTGACCGGTCCGGAATTGAAAGTAAATTTGCCAGGTGGTGTGCTCAGCATTTCATGGACTGATAAATCTGCAGGTGTTTTTCTAAAGGGTTCAGTGCAGCACTCTTTTAATGGTAAATATTTTATAGATTAGTAGGATTTTTGATTATTTTCATGTTTCTTATTGGTCATTATTAAGATGAAAGGGTATTTCTATGATTTTTCAAGAGTCTAAAAGACTTGAGGCTGTACCACCATATCTTTTCTCAGAAATCGACAGGATAATACAGGAAAAAAAGAGCAGGGGTATTGATGTCATAAGTCTGGGGATAGGTGATCCTGACATACCTACACCTGAAATTATAATAAAGAAACTTTCTGAACAAGCTGCTAATCCAGAAAACCATAGGTATCCTTCAACTTATGGTTTAATGTACTTTAAAAAAGCTGTTTCCTCATATTATAAAAGAAGGTTTAATGTTGACGTAGATCCGGAAAGTGAAGTAATAACACTTTGGGGTTCTAAAGAAGGTATCGCAAATATAGCTTATACTTTTATAAATCCTGGAGACCTGGTATTGGTCCCGGACCCAGGGTATCTGGTATACAGCATAGGGACAATGTTTGCTGGTGGAAACAGTGTCACAATGCCCCTGAGAGAAGAGAATGGGTTCAAGGTAGATTTTAATGCTATAAATAAAAAAGATGCCCAGGAAGCTAAAATAATGCATTTAAACTATCCTAATAATCCCACCTCAGCGACCTGTGAAATAGATTTTTTTAACAAAGCAGTTGATTTTGCGACCAATAATGAAATAATTATCTGTCACGATAATGCTTATTGTGATGTATTTTTTAATGAGTTAAAGAGACCGGTAAGTCTTTTAAATTCAAAAAATTCACTGGAAGTGGGAATAGAGTTTAATTCACTTTCAAAAACTTTTAATATGACAGGATGGAGGATAGCCTTTGCAGTAGGCAACCGGGATATCATTGCAAGTCTTGGTAAATATAAGACAAATGTAGACTCCGGGGTATTTAATGCTATTCAGTGTGCCGCTGCTGAAGGTTTGAACAATTATGAAAAACTAGTTCCGCGAAATATTTCTATATACAAAAAAAGAAGAGAGATAATCTTTAAAACACTTGATAACATAGGTTTAGAATATTTCAAATCTGATGCAACCATTTATATATGGGCAAAAGTCCCTGAAGGATATACTTCCGGGTCTTTTGCTGAATTATTACTGAATAATGCGGATGTCGTAGTAACACCAGGCAGCGCTTTTGGTAAAATGGGTGAAGGGTTTTTCAGGATATCTCTTACACTTCCAGACCAGAGGCTGGCAGAAGCTTTGGAAAGGATAGGGAAAGTCTTATAATCAATTAATAGTTACATGAAAAATACAAAAGAAAATTTAACAATAATCAATGACACTGATATAAAGATTGAAAAAGCATTACTGGTACTTGTAAGACTGAAAAAAAGAAGATCCAAAAAAATCCAACCTAAAAATAATTATTATCATAAAGAATCCGGAAACAATTTTAGAGAAGATGTTGAAGAATTAAGAGACCTTGCGATAAGTGCTGGAGCAGATGTAATAGAAATCCTTTCACATAACCAGAATGAAATAAATCTAAAATACTTCATCAGTTCAGGTAAACTGGAGGAATTAAAATCTGTTATAGATGCCAAGGAATTAAATATACTGATCTTTGATAACGAACTTACAGCGACACAGCAGGGTAACCTTGAAGACAGATTAAAAATTAAAGTCATCGACAGGACCGCACTGATCCTCGATATATTTGCCCAGAGAGCCCAGAGCAGAGAAGGTAAACTGCAGGTAGAACTCGCTCAATTAAATTATCTCTTACCTCGTTTAAGGGGGATGGGGATACAACTTTCAAGGCTTGGTGGTGGAATCGGGACAAGAGGCCCAGGTGAGCAGAAACTTGAAGTAGACAGAAGAAAGATCAGGAAAAGAATATCCCAGCTGGAATCAAAAATAGAACAGATATCAGTTCAAAGAAAAACTCAGAGAAAAAACAGGCAGACAAGAAATATCTTCATGGTCTCACTGGTCGGATATACAAACAGCGGTAAATCTACTCTTCTAAATACAATGACAAAATCTGATGTATTCGTCAAAGATATGCTTTTTTCTACTCTTGATTCAACCACCAGAAGGCTTAGGATCCCTGAAATGGATGAGATACTTCTTACAGATACTGTAGGATTTATTGAAAAATTACCGCATCAGCTTATTATGGCCTTTAAATCCACTCTTGAAGAGGTCCAGATATCTGACCTCCTTCTTATTATTATAGATTCAAGCAATATAGAGTTTGAACAGCATATTAAAAGCGTTACTGGTGTGTTAAAAGAAATAGAGGTCACAAATAAACCTGCAATAGTCGTTTTTAATAAAATCGACAAGCTTGATGATGCTGAACTTAAGATCCTTAAGGCAAAATATCGAAATTACATTTTCATTTCTGCCATAAAAAAACAGGGGCTGGATAAATTATATGAAAGGATCAGGAATATAATGGACAGATCAATGATAAAGATCCAGTTAAAGATCCCTTTTACTGACAACAGTACAATAGCTTTTGTCTTTGAAAAATATAAGATCCTAAGCAAAAAATACCTTGATGGCTTTATTGTACTTTCGGTAAATGCAGATAATCTATTGTACACCAAATTATCAAAATATGTTTATAAAGAAATAAGTGACGGGAAGAGGGGGAAGGGGAGGGCTGCAAGTTAAAATGTCTAAAAGTATTTTCTTATTACACCAATGACCTTACCCAGGATTTTAACATCCTTGACTTCTATCGGTTCCATAAAATCATTTTCCGGCATCAGTTTTATACTTTTAGCTTTTTTAAAAAATCTTTTTACGGTAGCTTCATCTTCAAGAAGGGCAGCGACTATTTCTCCATTCATAGCAGTTTCCTGCTTTCTCAGGATAATATAATCTTTATCCATTATACCAGCATTTATCATGCTATCGCCTTTTACCCTTAACATAAATATATCTTTTTCATTTTTAATAAAGTCAGGTGAAAGCGGGAAATATTCCTCTATGTTTTCTTCGGCAAGTATTGGTGAACCGGCTGCTATATTGCCAAGAACAGGCGCAAATATTACATTGTTTTCCCGAAACTCCTGTTTAGCTGATTCATTTAAAAGTTCTGGATTTATTTCAATAGCCCGGGATTTCGAAGCACCTCTTTTAATGTAGCCGAGTTCTTCAAGTTTTTTTAAGTGTGCATGTATCGTTGCAGAGGAGTTTAGATTTACGGCAGAAGCTATTTCTCGTACTGTTGGGGGATAACCATGCTCTTTGACGATCTTCATAATAAACTGCAGTATTTCATTTTGTCTTACACTTATATTATTATCTTTTTTCATATAGTACCTTTATACATTGGTAATATTTTTTTCTACACAATTGTATAATAACATAAAAGCTAACTTATTACAAACATAAGTTCGCTTTTTAAAATTAAAAAAGCTTGGACATCATCCGAAGATAAAAATATTTAGATTATTTCTGATCCTTCTTGATCCAGGTCATCATATTACGAAGTTTTTTCCCGACGATCTCAATCGGGTGTTCTGCTTCCTGTCTCTTTATTGCGTTATAGACAGGCCTTCCTGCCTGATTTTCAAGTATCCATTCCCTGGCAAATTCTCCGGACTGGACATCCTTAAGGACTTTTTTCATGTTCTTCCTGGTCTCTTCAGTGATTATTTTCTTACCGATTACCATATCACCGTACTCAGCAGTGTCACTTATGGAATACCTCATGCCAGATATGCCACCTTCATAGATAAGGTCTACTATAAGTTTTAATTCACTCAGTACTTCAAAATATGCTATTTCAGGCTGATAACCCGCCTCTATCAAAGTATCAAATCCAGCCCTTATAAGCTCAGTTGTACCTCCACACAGAACAGCCTGTTCACCAAAAAGATCTGTTTCAGTCTCTTCTTCAAAGGTAGTAGTAATTATACCTACTCGACCTGCACCAAGAGCTTTGGCGTAGGCAAGTGCAGTCTCTTTTGCTTTTCCAGAGTAATCCTGGTATACGGCTATTATAGAAGGCACACCGCTTCCTTCAGCATACATCCTTCTTACTATATGTCCCGGTCCTTTTGGTGCGATCATTATAACGTCAATATCTTTTTGTGGGACGATCTGACTATAATGAATATTAAATCCATGTGCAAAACATAAAACATTTCCAGTTTTTATATTGGGTTCGATATATTTATAATATATTTCTTTTTGAAGTTGATCTGGAAGAAGTATCATGATTATGTCTCCCATCAAAGCAGCTTTATCAGCACTGTAGACTTCAAAACCAGTTTTTTTAGCGGTATCCCAAGGTTCACTTCCTTCAAGCTCTCCTACTATTACTTCCATACCACTTTCCCTTAAGTTTTGTGCATGGGCATGTCCCTGGCTACCGTATCCTATGATAGCAATTTTTTTACCCTTAAGTATGTCCATGTTTATGTCTTTGTCATAATTGATCTCTGCCATTTTTCCTCCTGCTAGAATTAATTTTTTATTAATAAAAACTGTTATCAGAGGAAGAAGCCTCAAAATAAGTAGTTTTTATATCTATAAATAGACTATCAGGTTATTTTAACAAATATGAAAAAAAATTTATATTAATTATTGAAAAATACTTGACACAAACATATGTTCGTTATATTATAACTACGAACATATGTTCTATAATAAATAAAATAGCAGTTTTAAGAAAAGAAAATATAGCAATAAAAGCAGGAGAGTAAGATGCAATCATACGTAGTAACAATTAAAAAAAGTATTACAATTTTTCTTGTTATAGTTGTGAGTATACTTACGGTCATAGCAATCTATTCGAATCGGCATAGATTCTATAGTAGTGGCACAGAAATAATAAAATATTCACAGGTCACAGTTGATGAAAGATTTAATTTAAATGATGTTGTTGAAAAATATTCTGATAGTGGTACAAGGACAGTTTTTATTAGCGAGCTTAAAAAAGTCAATAATATCTCAACTCTTTCTGACGATTCTATTTACGGTAAGACCATATATATCCCGGTTATAAGTAATTAGTATCTTATTGACCATCTTTAAATTATCTGATAAATCTAATAAAATAGGTAAATCTGACAGGTTTTACATTTATTAAATAGAAATTTTTAAGAATATTTTATATAATTATTTATATTTTATTTAATAAAATATTACAAATATTTTTATCTTTAATTACTTTAAATTTGAATCAAATCATATTGTGATAAAAGTTAAAATAAAAATCCTTGACAAGTCTTTACCAGTTCCGAAATATGCACACAGTACTGATGCAGGAATTGATCTTTATAGTGCGATTGATTGCATATTAAAACCATTTGAGAGAAAACTCATACCGTCTGGTATAAAAATCGCAATTCCTGAAGGATATGCAGGATTTGTCCAGCCCAGATCGGGCCTCGCTATTAAAAATGGTATTTCAATGGTAAATACACCTGGATTAATCGATTCTGGTTACCGTGGAGAAATATGTATTATTTTAATAAATCTTGATAGGGAAAAAGATTTTTGTATCAATAAAGGCGATAAAATATGCCAGATGGTAATAAAAAAAGTGGAACATGCTGAACTAGTTGAAGTGGAAGAACTTGAAGGATCAGACAGAGGTTCTGAGGGATTTGGTAGCACAGGTATATAATAACGTCTCTATGCCATTAAAAAATCGTTTATTTTATGCTGTGAGGATTTAAATTGTATTTTTATACAACTTCCGATAATATATATTATGTTAACTTTAAAAATAATTGATCAAAGATTTATTTAAATTATATCTTAAGTGGCTTATCCTAATAAGAACGGCTTTAGAGAGCGCATGCCCCCTATTTAGTTGTTAGCAAGGTTTTTTCTATATGCATATCCAGAAATATTTAATATATTCTGGACTATTTAATACCCTGGAATCAGAAGGAATATGGATATGATTACCTGCGAACCACTCAAATAAATAGTCAGCTTCTTCATAGACAAATCCACATCTGTCAAAAGTGCTATCTTCATTTATCCTGTCAATATAATAGCTTTATCTATTAAACATATATCACCTAGAGTTAATATTAGATCTATTGCAGTAATAACTTCTTCTTTAAAAATATCATTCCTTAGATTATGAGGTTTTAACTCAATTTCATTGAATGTTAATACCTCTTCCCTCCCCTCTATTATTATATCCGGTATAAGGATTTTAAGGTTGTTATCATTTTTTCTAATTATTTCCTTCATGTAGATATCATAGATAGAATCAAGCAGAGACTCATCTGTTTTGGTTATTTCTATAAACCGCTATCAGTAGGATCTTTTGTTGTGGAAGAATCCAAAGAAAAAGGGCTTTCGCTTAAATATGAGATGCAGAATACTAAAAGGTTGATCACAAAAAGAGATGTAAAAATAAATAGTTGTAATAAGACAAACTTTTTTATTAATTTTTTATTAACCCTTCTATAATTCCTTTAAAAAATGGTACGATGCTCTGCTTATTATTTTTTATTATTTATTTATCTGCTTATTAAATAGCAAGCTCTGGAAGTCTTTTTTGTAGAAAAGTTTTATGTTTATATGGGGGTAATGTTCCCTGAGTCTTTTAAGTTTCCTGTTTTTTTTAGTTACAAGTTTCTGGTTTAAAGTTGTCAATTCTATATATAAATCGTAATATGGCAGGTAAAAATCCGGTGTAAAACTGCTCGAAGCATTTCCTTCTTTATCCCATTCGACAGGAAAAGTATCCGGTTCATATAGCCACACTATTCCATAGAAATCGAGTATTTTAGCAAATTCTCTTTCACTGTCATGAGCAAAATTGATATCTTTATAAACAAATTTTGATATAGTTTCAGGGTTTTTCATTACACCTTTTTCTTTTTATTAAATACCAATTACTATAGCAAGAGATGATGATCGTTGAAGTCTAAAAAAGCTGAAAATATTACTTATCAAAATCTTCAGGGGTTACATGTTCCAGAAAATCTTTGAATTTAGTGATTTCTTCATCAATCGACTGTATCATAATACCTGCTTTATCAAGCACATGTTCAGCAGAATAAATACTGCATTTTTCACGTACTGCAAGTGCTATAGCATCTGACGGTCTGGAGTCTATCCTGATCATCTTTTTTTTATCTTTTTTTAAATTTAAAAAAGCATAAAAAGTATTATCCTTAATATCACAAACTTCTATAGTCTCGAGTTTTATTTTGAGATCTCTGAATAAATTCATTATAAGATCATGGGTCATAGGCCTTGGTGTTTTTACATTTGAAATCTCCAGTGCTATAGCTGAAGCTTCAAATGCTCCTACCCATATTGGAAGATATCTGTTCCCATCCTTTTCTTTCAAAAGTACTATAGGTCTCTGGGATGGAAACTCTATTCTTACGCCTTCAAGCGTCATTTCAATTATTTTTTTATTATCCAAGCCGTTAAAATGACTTTAATTTTTAAAAAATGATCTATGCTTTATTATACCATTTTTTATCTGCTGTCGCTTGAATGAGTCTTAATTTCTTCGATATCCTTTTTTATCATTTCGACATTCAGCTCATAAATAGAATTAAGATTTCTATATTTTTGTTTATAATCCAGTCCGTATCCAACAACATATTTATCTCCAATAGTAAAACCGGAGTATTTTATGCTGATGTCTGCAATTCGTTTTACATTTCTGTCAAGAAGACTGCATATTTCTATAGTTTTAGGATATCTTGATCTTAAGTTCCTGAGAAGGTAATTTATAGTAAGGCCCGTATCTATAATATCTTCTACAATAATTACATCCTTATTCTCAATTGGTTCTTCGAGGTCTTTTGTTATTTTTACTACACCAGTGACTGCTGAATCTGAAAACTGGTATGTCGATATTCCGATGAAATCTATGTCTGTCTCAAGATCTATTTTTCTGGCAAGATCTGTAAGAAAAATTATTCCTCCACGTAAAACACTTATAAGGATTAGATTTTTATCTTTATAGTCTTCGGTGATCCTTATACCCAATTCACTGACTTTTTCCTGGATGACATTATATGGGAATAATATTTTTCCCAGTATTTCACTTTTTGTCAGATTAGGTTGATCCGCTTCAACAATCATATCAATATTCCAGGTTACCTACACCTCTTGTCATTGCCATCCAGGTCTGGCCCCTGTTGAATAATATTGTATTACCATCAAGATCTTTAAATACAAAAGGCTCCAGCGCACTGGTCCTGCTCCATGTACCTTCTATGGCTTTTCCATCGATAAAATAATATGCATCTCCACCCTGGGTGGTCCTGACTATCATATGGCCTTCAGCATCTCCTGAATTTCTAATATCGGTAAGCATAACAACTACGTTATTTACTTCGATCTGTTCACCCGTTTCCCTGTCAGTGTTTGGTACTCCTGCTACAAATCTAAAATATGTATTACTTGCACTATCATATTGAAATTCTACTTTATAGCTGGCACTGGAAAAATCTATTCCGATGCTTTCAATATTACCCCTATCAGCTTCTATAGCATCTTCTTTAAAGTGAAATGGAGATTGCCCACCTTCAAGTGAATATCCTACTGCTTGTGCGATCTCTCTCATCCTTGGGATACGGACATATGCATTATGTGGCGCTACCCTCGAGCTGTCCCTTATGGCATCTTTACCCTCGCCACTTCCGGGATCAGAAAAGTTCCCGGTTATAGATGAAGCGCCTGAGGTGTCACCAAGTGGAGAAAGATAATCCAACCCAAGATTCTGAACGATTATATAGAAGGATGGATGTGTGCCCCAGAAAACATAATAGGGGTCAAAACTTGCTGCTATCTCAGCATAATATGGCCTGGCACTTCTTACAGGCCCCACTATAAGATCTCCATCATAAGATGAAAATACTGTTACAAACCTGGTTATTCCATATTCATCTTCTACCTCGACAACTACATCTGCATGTACAAGCCCTGATTGTGGTCTTGCATCAGGAGTATTTTCCACCATAACAGCCATTGGTCTGTTGCCCGATACTTCATCAGAGAGTTCCATCCCCGTAAGCATATTTATATTTCCAGTTATTTCATCCAGTACCTCCGCTGCAGTTGTCTCTGCACCCGTTGTTTCAGCAGATGTTTCTTCCGGTTGCATTGTCTCCTGCGCTGCAGTTGTCTCCGCAGCCGTTGTTTCAGCAGTGGCCCCTGCTTTGCATCCAGAAAAACTCAGCACAACTATTAGTAATGAGATGACTGTGATTAATAATAATGATTTTACTGTTCTATTTACTCTTCTTTCCAAGTCTACTAAACCTCCACAAATACTTAATAAATTATAAAATGAAAAAACAAGTTACATTTATTTTTAAGAATATTTTTATCGATTTATTCACGATTTCTTCTTAAAAGTAAATTCTTAATAATTATAAAGATAAAAACTAAAAAGTAAAATGAAATAAGAAAAATTAAAAGGTTCCTGAAATTGTTGTTTTTCGTTAAATCAAGATTTTGCTGGATATAAGGACCAGAGACTGAGTCACCTGATAAAATATCGATTTCCTCTTCATCTCTACCATTTATATTAATGCTTAAAAACCCGAGTTTTTTATTACTTATTAAAGGAAATTCAACAGGCAGATCTGCAATATAATTGCCATCTTCCATTAAAAGAAAACTGTCATTTATTTTTACATCATCACTGATGCTTAAAAGTGCTTCAAATCTTTCAGCAGGATAACTGTTTAAAAACAACCTGCCGGTATATTTAAAGGCATCAGAATCTTTTGTATGATCAACTGTGAGTTTTTTATACATTTTTTCAGGATCTATTATGATAGTATTTTTATAGGTATCATTTGCCCAGTCTATTAGTCTTAAGAGATCTTCCTCTCTTTTATTATTCTGGCTTTTTAATACTACTGTTATAAGACTTAAACCTTCCCTTTCTGAATATAAAACCTGGCAATATCCTGCATTATCAGTAAAACCTGTTTTTATTCCTTTTATATAATCAAAAAATAAAAGTATATTTGTATTATAGATTACCTGCCTCTCACCATTTATTGTTATATAGTCTTCCTTTTTGGAGACGATTTCTCTGAAAAGATCATTTTCCATGACAATATTTAGCTATTATGCCAGATCTTCTGCAGTACTTTTATGTTCAGGATAGTTAGAATCAAGTCCATTGGTATTTTGAAAGGACGTATTATATGCTCCTATACTTATAGCTTTCTGGTTCATCATATCGACAAACTTTGATTCTGTTCCTGCAATATATTCAGCAAGAGCTATCGTCGCATTATTATGCGAACAGATAAGTGCAGATTTTAAAAGGTCAAGAAGACTGATCTCATCTCCCCTGTTAAAGGTAAAAAATGAATTATTCCTCCCTGCAGCATTATTTGATATTTTGATTATTTCGTTTAAATCATCTATTTTTTCTATTGCCAGTATAGCAGTAAGCATTTTTGTAGTACTTGCAGGATATAATCTTTCAGAAGGATTTTTAGATCCCAGGACCTCTCCTGTCTCATAATCAATCAATATAGCTGATTCTGCTGATATCTCTGGTAAAGAGAGGTCTTTATTAAAAGATTCACCAGAGTCAGTGCCTTCATCAGCAGAAAGGTTGTCCGGTGGGAAAAATACATACTGTAAGGATTATTGATAAAATTAATATTCACTAAAAAGATAAAAAAAACAAGAGGTGTTTTAAAATTATTGTTGGTAAGCCTAAAGAGCTTTAAAGGAGAAGTTCTTTTTATTATCATTTATGGCTATCCAGAAATTTTTTATTTTCTTTCTTGAATAATGTTTTGAGAAGCTCAAGAAAATCATCTTCAAGCTTATATAATATTCTTGCAGCTCTTTTATATGAGTCTTTGTTTTTAGACATGACCAGTGGATACACTATCTGCTGCAGAAATGAAGAAAGCCTGTAACTTGTATTTTCAAAGATCTTTAAATGTTTTGGCTGTATACCATATTTAGTAAGGTCACTGATTATCCTTAATATTTCTAGATCAGGGCCTTCAACAAATTGTTTCCCGTCTTCTTCAATAAAATCTATGATATTCTCTTCTTTAAGCTCATTTAAGTAATCCATGGGTAAATGATATTTAGAAGATGCTTCACTCAATGTGATCTTTTTGATTTTCAGGTTTTTATCCGTATTATCAAGATTTGTTTGCAATTCTTTAAGTACTCCCTTATCATTATTGATTTTTACATTTTCAACGTTTATGATGTCGAGTTTTTCTTTAATGACTTCAAGAGGTAAAAAATAGTCTTTTTGCATCCTGAGAATAAGATTTATTTTTCTTACATCATTTTTAAAAAATACCCTGTATTTATTATCAGCTCTTCTTGGTGATATAAGTCCTTTTGATTCGAGAAACCTTAATTTACTACTGGTAAGGTCCGGATAATATTTTTTAAATTTCTTTACGAGTTCGCCGATTGTCAGAAAGGATTTTTTGTTATCAACCATAATATAAAAATTTAATAGGATGAAAAAAATAAAAACAAGTATTTTCCTATCTGTATCCTGTCATTGTTAGTGAGTTTTGAAAATTCTATTATCTTTCCGTTTAAATATGTGCCGTTTAAGCTTTCCATATCTTTAATGAGAAATTGTTCTTCCGCTGATCTCTATAACTGCATGTTGCCTTGATACTGTGATATCATCAAGAAATATATCTGAATCAGGTGTCCTGCCAATTGAAAAAACAGGTTTTATTAATAAAAAATTTTTCACCGATTATAGGGCCCTTGATGACTATAAGTCCTACTTTATTTTTTGGGATAAGTTTTAATTTTTCAATTATTTCAGGAGGCAGTTCCCTTATAAGTTCGACCTGCTGTTCCTGTATAGAATCTGTTTTGTTGATCCTGATTTTCTGTATTCATTTTTATTTGATCATCTGTTTTTTAAAGACCTTATTATTATAATTATATATCAAAAAATATAGGAGTCTATTTAATATTTTCAATGATAAATTTTTTAATTATTTGAAAATATTTTTCATCTCTTGATTCTATATAACATCTTATCAGAGGTTCTGTGCCAGAGGGTCTTACTAATAACCAGCTTTTATTTTCAAAGATGAGTTTTGCACCATCAATATCAATTATTTTATTTATTTTTACTCCCTTCCAGTTCTTTGCCTTTCTGTGAAAGAAAAAAATCGATTATTTTAGATTTTTTTTCCTAGAGGGACTTCAATATCAAGCCTTGTATTGTAGAAATTCCCATATTTTTTAAAGATTATATTTTTAAGATAATCAGATAAATAGAAAGTTTTTCCATATTTCATTTTAAGATAGGATTGTATTTCAAGCATTTTCAGGCATGCCAACAGACCATCTTTTTCAGGGATATGTCCCTTTAGGCTCAAACCCCCACTTTCTTCACCGCCAATAAGTACGTTACCTTTTCTCATAGCTTTTGAAATAAATTTAAATCCAACAGGAGTCTCCAGGTAATCCAATATTTTTATCTTCACATATGTCATCTATAAGATGAGTAGTAGCTACTGTCCTTACAGCTATATCTTCAGAGTCGAAGTCTTTAGTTTCAAGCATATAAAATAAAATTATAGAGATCGCATTATTAGGGTTTATATACTCCCCTCTTCCATCTATAATACCAAATCTGTCTGCATCTCCATCAAGTGCCAAGCCCATATCAAGATCGTTCTTCAATACTTCTTCTTTAAGAATTTTAAGATTTTTAAGTGAAGGGTCCGGGAGCATGCCACCAAAAAGGCAATCCCTTGAATCATTGAATACCCTGCCACCCAGTTTGAAATATCCGTTCAATATATCAGGAAATAAGCTGCTTCCTGCTCCGAACATTGTATCTATAGCTACTGTTGGTCTTATTTTTTTAATTATTTTTTCATCTATAATATTTATAATTTTTCTTCTATATTCTGAAAAATCAGATATGGTCTTTATATTGGTTTTTTTATCTGGTAGTAGTATTTTATCAAGTAAACTTACAGATAGATCTGTATTGGTTTTATTGTCTTTTATTATCTTTTCAATAGCTTTTGTAATAAAATCTTCAGCCGGCCCCCCGTAAGAAGGAATAAACTTGATTCCATTATATCTTGCAGGATTATGACTTGCCGTTATCATGATAGCTCCATCAAGTTTCATATTTATTACCATAAATGCTGTAACAGGTGTAGGGACTGACATTTCTGGAATAAAAGCATTCATGCTGTTTTTTGCGATTATTTTTGCAGAAAAAGCAGCAAAATCTTCAGACAGGAATCTATTATCATAACCTATAAAAATTCCTTTTTTTGAAAGATCTTCATTTTTAAGATACTTAGTTACTGCTTCAACGACAATACCCAGGTTAGCAAAAGTAAAATCTTCTGCTATAACAGCCCGCCATCCATCAGTACCAAATTTTATTTTTCCCAAACTAGCCTCTCATTAAAAGTTATATATCTAAAAATATTAAACTTATTAAAAAAGTATTTGAGATCATGGATCTAATAAAATAATCAAAATGGTCGGGATGAGAGGATTCGAACCTCCGACCCCCAGTACCCCATACTGGTGCGCTAAACCGGACTGCGCCACATCCCGATATTTTTTAATTTTAAAATAATATAAGATTTTAGTAAAGACAAGACATTAAACCTCTGATTTAAACTTTCTTGACATCAGACCTCGTACAGATTCCTTAGGATCTGCATTACAGTAAATTATCTTATAGACAGCTTCAGTTATAGGAAGGTCCAGTTTAGTATTTTTTGCGATATCATATAATGCTTTTACAGTATTGATCCCTTCGGCTACCATCTGCAGATTTCTTTTTATTGTATCTATATTTTCTCCAACCGCAAGCTGTTGCCCTACAAACCTGTTTCTGCTGTGACTGCTTATACAGGTTGTTATCATATCGCCCATTCCAGCAACACCTGCAAAAGTATTTGGATTTGCACCATAGATCTTTCCTACCTTGGAAAGCTCGAATAGCCCCCTGGTTATAAGTGATGCTTTAGTATTTGAACCATACCCGAGCCCATCTGAAATGCCCGCTGCAATTGCAATAACATTTTTTACAGCTGCGCCCACTTCCACGCCTGCAGTATCAGTATTTGTATATATCCGGAAATATTGTGTTGAAAAAATAGGCTGAAGATAATCAAGTATATCTTCATTAGAGGAAGACACCACTGAAACACCTGGTAATCTATTTAATATTTCGTTTGCAATATTAGGGCCAGAAAGTACAGCGATTTTATCTTGAAGTTTTTCAGGTAAAGTTTCTTTAAGCACTTCAGAGAGCCTCAAATTTGATCCGATCTCAAGTCCCTTAGCAGCGTTTACAACTGCTCTGATACTGCCTGAATTTTCTGAAAGACTCTGGTAAAAAAAAGTTACAATTCCTCTTAATACATGTGACGGTACCGCAAAGAGGACAACATCAATATCTTTAAGTATTTCAGCAATATCATCCCCTAAAAAAACAGTTAAATTGTCAGGGATCTTATGCCCAGATGTATATTTTTTATTAGTCCTGTTTTCCTTTATATCATTATATACTTCTCTACTTCTTGCCCAGAGATTGATGTCACAGGTTTTTTCTGCAAGCATTATTGCAAGAGTAGTACCCCAGGTACCTGCTCCGATAATTGCGACTCTTGTCATATTTCCAAATATTCCTTCCTTCAAGATTTAAATTTAAAGATTATAGGAGCTCCCGTAAACCCATGCTGGCTTCGTATATTATTTTCAATATAATTTTTTATATTTGTTTTCTTTTTGATGTCCATATTCGAGAAAACAAAAAATGTTGGAGGTGATGTCCTGACTTGTTTAATAAATTTAATCTTGAATTTTTTACCTTTCCAGTATACTGCGCTTGAATTTTCCAGGTCCTTGAAGTACTCGATCAAAACTCTGTCCTGTATCTTCTTTTCCCTTTCAGACAGAAGATGTTCTATCATTTTAAAGATCTCGCCTATCCCCTTTTTTCTTATTGCACTTATTTTCAGGAATGGTACAAAATCAAGATATTCAAGCTTATGGTCAAATGTATCTACAATGTGGGCTATCTCTTCTTTATCCAATAGGTCTATCTTGGTAAAAACTATACAAACACTGACTCCTTTTTCAAAACAGGTCTCAACTATTTTCTGGTCCTGGCTGGTTATTTCTTTTGTGGAATCAATAAGGACCAGACAGATATCAGATTTTTCAATAGTCCTAAGGGTTCTTAGTCTGCTGTAAAACTCAAGATCTTCTTCTCTCAGCTTATTCTTTTTTAGTCCTGCTGTATCAATAAATCTGTAAACCTTATTTCCTGTTTTTATAATACTGTCGATACTGTCTCTTGTAGTACCCTCTATGTCATCGACGATTACCCTTTCTTCTTTGATCAAAGTATTGAACAGGGTGGATTTGCCGACATTTGGCCTGCCAAGTATTGATATGCTTGGGATTGCAGGCTGCTCTTCTACATGAGTATTTTTAACTGTATTTTTCTTCTGGTTTAAGACATTTACCTGGTCTATTATTCCATCCAGCAATTCATTGATATTGATCCCGTGGATAGATGATATCTTAATAGGATAACCAAATCCAAATTCTAAGTAATCTTCTGTAAAATAGTCACCTTTTATATCATCCCATTTATTGCCGGTGAATATTATTGGTTTTTTGGATTTTCTCAAGATGTCCGCTATTTCTTCATCAAGCGCTGTTATATGGGTCCTTATATCTACAAGAAATACTATAATATCGGACTCTTCAATTGCCTTTAAAGTCTGATTAAGTATCTGGTTGCCAAGTCTCTGGTCTGATCTAAGGTCCACCCCGCCTGTATCAAGTACATAAAATTCAATACCGTCCCATTCTGTACCATAATATTTCCTGTCTCTTGTTATCATGGATTCGCTGTGTACGATAGCTTCAGTATGACCGCAAAGTCTGTTGATAAGTGTGGATTTGCCGACATTGGGCCTGCCTATTATTGCAACTCGCGGTATTTTTTTTAATCTACTGTTCAAATTCTTATACCTCAGAAGTTATAAAAATATTATAATTCAGCTCTAAAATTTATAATAGCTTTTACAAAAGAAACTCCATTATCTTCAATGATATTGATATTATCACTTATTCTTTTAATATCTTCAATTCTATAGCCATCAAGTGTCAGACCGTCAATATTAAAAATGATTTTTGGTATTAAGACATTATCATATAGTTGAATATTTTTATTCTTTAGTGAAGAAATAATATCGATCCCTGTAAGTAGTCCTGTTACTTTTACATTACCGCCAAAAAAATTATTCTTTATCGTCAATAATTCAATTTTCGATTGGTCCCTACAGGTATTTTCCATTATTTTGGATATTTTCTTGATAACAATTTCTCCATATTCAGATGATATGATTAATATTTTTTTATTATTTATTCTATCTTTTCTTTTGATCTCCTTTTTTTGGTAGATCTTCATATATCTTTTAGCATCTCTAATAAAATCTATACTTTTGCCAATACCATTCTGGATCTGAAAAAATTTACCATATTGGTCATAACCAGGTAGTTCGCTACCGGCCATAAGGTAAAATTCATCAGATATATATATCTTTGACGAACCAGGATTATTTTTATTTTTTTCCTTATAGCTTTTTATAAAAAGAAGCAGTTCTAAAGAAGAATCGCGATCGAATGATTTTAATATGTCAAATCTATTATATTTTGTTATACCGACAGGCACTATACCTATTGACTTTATGGCAGAATACTTATTTATTAAAATATTAAGTGTGTTTTCAAGATCCTTCCCGTCATTTATACCAGGACAAAGCACTATTTGTATATTAGTTGCAATATGATTGATATCAAGTTCCTTAAAATATTTTAATGCGATCATATTGTTTCTGTTCCCAAATAAGAGTTCCCTGACTTCACCATTAAAACTGTGCAGTGATATGTTTAGTGGTTGTATATTAAATCTTATGATTTTTTTTAAATCGTCTACTGAAATATTTGTAAGTGTTATGAAATTTCCATGGCTATAGGATTCTACAAAATCATCATCTTTTATGTATAATGACGGTCTCAAGCCTTTTGGCAACTGGGATATAAAGCAGAATATGCATTTGTTTTTACAGGTTTTTAATCTGGTCATTTTTTTACCCGGAAAGATTTTCAATAAAACTTTTAGCCTCTTTTACATCTTTTTCCGGTGTGGATGCTCCTCCACTGATTCCTGCCAGTCTGGCCCCTGTAAACCACTTTTTATCTATTTCTGTATAATTTGTGACGTGGTAGGTTCTTGGATTATGGTTTCTTGCTATTTCAGTTAGGTGAGTCGTATTGGCGCTGTTTTTGCCACCGATTATCAGCATAATATCCACTTTTTTGGCAAGTTCCTTTGTTATATTCTGTTTGTTTTCTGTGATATTACATATAGTGTTTTCAACAAGTAATTCTTTTGCTTTATCGAGGAGTCCAGAAATTATAGATTTAGCATTTTCTTTTATCTGCGTTGTCTGCATTATCACACCGATTTTTTCATAATTTTTTAGAGTTTTTATTTCATCCGGAGATTCTATTACTGTAAGGTTTTCCATGTTTGCATGCTCCATCACACTCATTACTTCCGGATGATTCTTATTCCCGATTATGACGAGATGGTAACCCCTTTTTGACAGCATCTTTGCTTTTGATTGCGCGCCCTTGACAAAAGGACACGCTGTGTCCACTATTTTTACACCCTTGGATTTTATTCTTTTAATAAACTCCGGGGACATTCCGTGGGACCTTACGATAAAGACGCTGCCCGGTTCTATCTGTGATTCATTCTTAACTATTATAAGGCCCTTTTTCTTCAGATCATCAATAACACCTTCATTATGTATTATCTGGCCTATTGAATAAACATTGATTTTTTTATTTTTATATTTTTCAAGCACAGTTTCAGTAATCCTAAGCGCACGTTTAACGCCAAAACAGTACCCGGAGTATTTTGCTATCTCTACCTTCACAGCGACCTTAAAAAGAATTATCAGTTTATAATATTATAAAGTCTTTTTATCTCATCCATTGTTTTTTCGATTATTTTTTGAGATGCCAGCTTACTTCCAAACTTTTCTATGATTTTACCAGTTTCAATTACGTCTCCAAAAATGACTCGGACTTTTGGGAAAAATATCCTCCTCCGTGGTTTCTGTATTATTTTATTTGTACCTGAAATGCCAACAGGTATTATGGGACTCTTACTCATAACAGCAATCATCCCTACTCCACCCTGAGCTTTTTTTATTATACCATCTGGTGACCTGGTACCTTCAGGAAATATTCCTACAACCTGATTATGCTCCAGTATATCCAAAGTACATCTTAATGCTTTTCTGTCAAAAGACTCCCTTTTTACTGGAAAAGTGTTTAGAAACGTTACGATGGAAGCCAAAAAACTATTTTTAAATAATTCAACTTTGGCCATATAATAAAGGTATCTTGGGAAAATAGAAGCTATTATTACAGGGTCAACATAGCTTATATGATTCGAACATAATATCGCTGCACCTTTTTTAGGAATTTTTTCTTTTCCTAATATCTGGACACGATAAAATGTTTTAAATATTATACGTAGTATCAACTGGATAAATCTAAATACTATTTTATAAGAATTTGAGTGTTCAGTTTTTATTGCATATTCTTTCAAGATATAGATCCTCTATTTTTTTATAAGTCTCTTCTATTGAAGTGTTTGAACTATCTATTTTGATAGCATCTTCTGAAATTATAAGCGGGCTATCTTTTCTTGTGCTGTCTATCCTGTCTCTATTCTGTATCTCATTTTTTATTGATTTTTGATCTGTTATATGATCGCTTTTTCCAATATTCTGTTTTTCCCTTCTTTTTACTCTTTCTTCAAGATCTGCAGTCAGGTATATTTTCAATATTGCATCCGGGCAGACAACGCTTCCTGTGTCTCTTCCTTCAAGTACGGCTTTTCCTTCTGTAGCAAGTGCCCTCTGCATTTTTACTAGATATTTTCTTATACCTGAAAGCCTGGATACAATAGATACTGCTGAACCGACCTGTCTGGAGCGTATTTTATCAGTTACCTCTTCTCCATTTAAAATCACCCTTGTATATCCATCTGAATCTTTTGGGCTGCTTTCAAGTTCAATTTTTGATCTTTTCAATACTTCCAGTATAGCATCTTCATCATCCGGTTCCAGGTCATTTTCAAGCGCCAAAAGAGTGACTGTGCGATACATCGCACCTGTATCTATATATTTTAACCCAAGTCTTTTTGAAAGAAGTTTTGCAATTGTACTTTTTCCGCTGCCTGCTGGACCATCAATTGCAATAATATTGTCTTTATTTTTTCATTTATCCTAATCAGCCTAAGGATTTTTTTAATTCATACTTAAAACCTGGAAAGGAAGTCTCGATGCATTCGGAGTCCAATATTTTTACTTTTCCTGTACCGCGCAGTGCAAGTACCGCAAGAGACATGGCGATCCTGTGGTCATTGAGGCTGCTGACAGTCCCTGGATATATTTTATTATCTAAATCCCCCGTTAATTCTATCCCATCCTTCTTTTCACTTATATCTATACCCAATTTCTGGAATTGGCTGCACATTGCCTTGATCCTGTCGCTTTCCTTAAACCTTAACTCCTCCTGCACCTGATATTTTGAACTTACCTTTTGAAAAAGCTGCTGCCACTGAAAGAATTGGTATTTCATCAATTAAATTAGGTATTTTTGTTTTATCTATTTCAACATTTTGCATTTTACTGCTGGAGACTTTTAGATCTGCTATCGGTTCATTATTAACTGTCCTCTTATTTGAAATGTCTATTTCTCCACCCATTTCTTTTAGGACCTCAAGAAAATATGTCCTTGTAGGGTTTATACCGACATCTTTTATAATAATTTCCGATTTTTTCAGTATAAGTGCCGCAACAATAAAATATGCTGCAGAAGAGATGTCTCCTGGAATAAAAATATTTTTACAATCTAATTTTTGACCCGGTATTATTTTTGTGTATCTGCCATCATACTTGATATCTGCGCCAAAGTACTCAAGCATTCTTTCTGTGTGATCCCTTGAAATCCCGGGCTGAATGATCTCTGTAGGACCTTCTGCTGAAAGTCCTGCCAACAGTAGGGCTGATTTGACCTGGGCACTTGATATCTTAAGTTCAAATCTATTTCCTTTAAGATTATTTCCAAAAATAACCAGTGGTGCCCTGGTGTTATTATGACTCCCATATATTTTTGCTCCCATTTGATTTAAAGGTGATATTATTCTTTCCATCGGCCTGCTATTGATAGAAACATCGCCCGAAAGAATAGACATAAAATCTGTTGAAGCTAAAACACCGCTCATCAATCTTATTGTCGTGCCTGAATTACCAACATATAATATATCGGATGGTTCTTCAAATGCATCGATACCTTTTCCATGAATAATGATCACATCATCGATCTTCTCGACCCTGACTCCTATTTTTTCTATGATTTCCAGGGTATTTATACAATCCCTGCTAAAAAGAAAATTCTTTATTATAACAGGAGCTTTTATTAGAGCAGATATGATAGCGCTTCTATGAGAGATAGATTTGTCTCCAGGAATGTTGATTTCACCATTTATTGAAGCTGGACCTTTAATTTCCATCTTATTAACTTTCGATCATTCACCAAGGACTTTTTTTATCCTGACATCATAACCAATTTTCTCTATAGCATTCTTTGCTATCTCTCCGGCATTTTCACCTTCAACCAGGATCTTCAATATACCGCCTCCCAAGTATTCAGTAGAATGAAATATAGAAATATCTTCTATATTTATCCCACTTGAACTGATCGCCAGTGTGATCTCAGATAAAACACCTTTTTTATCTTTAATAGCTATCATGAGCTCATAAAGATTTGATATATCTTTTTCCACATATTTTGGAAGATTCGATCGTGCCTCCCTTGCATCGTTATAGTGATCTGATACATACTCGCGGTCATCATTTATAAGGCTTTCCTTAAACGTCCTGAGATGTTCTATGTATTTATTAATAGCTTTTATTATTTCTTTTTTATTTTCAAATGTTATATCTAACCACATTTTTGGGTTTGAAGCTGCTATTCTTGTCATATCCCTGAACCCGCCTGCACAAAGTTTAAATAGATTTTTAAGCTCTAATTGTTCTTCATCAACTAATTTGACAAGATTAGTAGAAAGAATATGTGGAAGGTGGCTTATCATTGAGACTATTTCATCATGTTCAACAGGTTTTATAGAAATGACCTTTGCACCTATTTTTGTAAATAGTGAATGAAGTGCTGCAAGTGCTTCTGTCCCTGTTTCGTCTGTCGGGGTTAAAACATAAAAAGCATTTTTAAATAAATCCGGTCTTGCTGATAGTACTCCTTCGTTTTCTGATCCAGCCATTGGATGGCCGCCTATAAATACTACATCTCTTGGCAAAAGCTTTTTTACATCATTTACTATGTTTTCTTTTGCACTACCGACATCTGTTATAATAGCCCCTTTTTTAAGATAGCCTTTTATTGATCTTGTAACCTCTATGATATCTGAAATAGGAGTAGCAATGATGATAAGGTCAGCGTCAGATACAGCATCCTTATAGTCAAGAGCTATCTTATCGATTATATTTCTATACTTTGCGATGCTCATAGCATCTCCCACAATATCATATCCTGTTACAAAGATATCCTTGCTTACGCTTTTTATAGAAAGGGCAAGTGAGCCTCCGATGAGGCCCAATCCGATCACTGTAATATTTTTAAGCTTTTTCATATTCTAATATTTATCCAGTCTTTCTAACTCGTTTATTATCTTTCATATTTTACTATATAAATGTTTCTTTTTTTATCATTAATTTTATTAATACTGTTTAAATAAAAAGTAAAATATATTCTGGAGATCCTTATCTGCAAGACATTTTTTTATTAATATTAAAAAAAGTATAATAAATCATATTGACATCCACTGATTTTTTTGATATATTTACCAAACTTCAGAAAAGGAGGCAACTTGCAGTCTTAGGTGAAATTTACGGACGAAAGGATGTAAAGAGTAAGTTATAGTATTGCAAAGATCCTGAGAAAAGTTCTGATGTAAACCCCGAGAGGTTTTGTAGCCTAAAGTGCTAGCTATGGCGAAAGATCACTCGGGGTGTTTTTTTGTTTTTTTCCGGTTGTTATTTAGATGCATGTACGGCAATGTATCTTGGCCGGAAGAAAAATATTATAAATATCGCAATTCCTGCAAACAGCAACCCAGCACTCTCTGCAATTATATAGCCATAATAATAATTAAGGTAAACAACAACGAAATCAATTAAAAAATGATAAAATATAGCTATTGTAATGAAATAATATTTTTTATTTAAAAAAGCATGCATCACAAGAACAGATAAAGCTATCTGAATAGTTATTGCAAAAATTCTTTCAAGTGCACCAACCAGAGGCATAAACCAGGCCATGTTATATATCTGCTCAACAGATAGTCCTGGTATTATACCAGGGAAGAATTTTATTATGATAAAATTAGCCATTGTTGAAAAACCGACAAATATCATTGATTCCCCACCGCCACCATGTCCTATTCCATACATCAATCCTTTATAGTAATTCTTATTTTTGATTGTTAGACCCAATCCTAATACTCTTACCCCTTCTTCAAATAAAGCAGCTGTCATAGAAGCGAAGCCAAAAGTAAGATATAAAGAGTACGGCTGGCCCGTATTATTTATAAACTGTGAAAAAAGATTATTTAGCGGGATCCTTACAAGAGAAACAATAAAAAAAAGCATTCCAAGAAAAAATATGGACCAGGATATTTTAAACTTCTTCCAGATTATAATAGCAAGTATAATAGGGACTACTATCTCTATAACGAAAGCTGCTATAAAAGAAAAATCGAGTAAAGTGAGCCCCATTTGATCAATTCCTTTCAAGGTAGTCGCTTATCATTCCAATCACGAAATCTATTTCTGCTTTTCCTATATAATAATGTGTTACAAATCTAAATTCATTGTTGTGGGAAGCATTTATCTTGATTTTTTTATTGTAAAGATATTTGATGAATTTATCTTCACTAAATTTTGGTTTTTTGAAAATATCGTTTTCGAGGCGGAAAAAGACCATATTTATATCAAGACGGTCGTAAAATATTTCAAATATTTTCAGGTTTTCTAATCTTTTTGCAAGATACTTTGCATTATTATTATCGTTTTCTAACCTTTGTATCATTTTCTCAATTGATATGATACAGGGTGCAGCTAAATAACCTGCCTGCCTCATTCCACCGCCCATTAATTTGCGGTTCTTTCGTGCCCTTCTTATAAATTCTTTACTGCCTGCAAGTATTGAACCTGCAGGTGCGCAAAGTCCTTTAGAAAAACAAAACATCACGGAGTCAAAAAAAACTGCAATATCAGAAGGTTTTACTTTTAATGAAATTGCAGCATTAAAGATCCTTGCACCATCGAGATGCATTGGAATTTCTTTTGACCTTGCGAACCTGTTTGCCTTTTCAATATTTTCTACAGGCACCGCAGTTCCCTGGGTATGGGCGTTTTCTAAGCATATAAGTCCAGTTTCAGGATAGTGGATATCGGGTATCCGGTAAAGTTCTTCTAATTCTGCAATATCGATAAAGCCATTACTGTTTTTAAGAAGACGAAGCTGTACACCAGCTATAACAGCCGATGCACCGACTTCATAAAGGACAATGTGGTTATCTCCCGGGATTATCACTTCCTCTCCCCTGTTTGTGTGGGTGAGAATCGCAAGTTGATTGCCGAAAGTCCCGGACGGTACAAATACAGAAGCCTCCTTCCCAAGTAATGCAGCAGATTTTTCTTCAAGTTCATTTACAGTGGGGTCATCGCCGTACACATCATCACCTGTTCTAGCATAACGCATAGAGTCAAGCATCTCTTCTGTCGGTTCTGTAACAGTGTCGCTTCTCAGGTCTATAAATTCCATCTTATTACCGCATAGTAGATGAATTTTGCCATATCAGTCTATGTCACATAATTCTTCTATCTCTTTTTGAGTTAAAATCCTGTATTTTCCTTCATCGATTCCCTCTACAGTCAATTTTCCAATAGAAGTCCTCTTAAGGTCAAGTACTTTATATCCAAGTTTTTTAAAGACCTCTCTTATTATCCTTTTTCGTCCTTCGATTATTTTAATCCTGATAAGGGAAGAGTTTCCTTCATCCAACAATAATTCCAGATCTAACGGTATAAGCATTTTCCCCTCTATTTTTATACCATTTTTGAGGGAACTAAAATCATTTTTTTCCATTATTCTATTTATTTTGACCACATAAGTCTTAGGAACCTGAAAACTTGGGTGAGTTATCCTAAATGAAAGTTCACCGTCGTTGGTAAGTATTATTAATCCCCTTGACATATAATCAAGTCTTCCAACCGGGTATAAGCGTTCATTTATATCTTTTATAAGGTCAATAACTGTATCTCTCCTGTAGCCATCTTTTACAGTAGAAAGATATCCAGGTGGTTTGTTTAATGCCAGTGTTATATTTTTGATATGTGCTAGTCTCTTACCTTCATACTCGACCATGTCGTCTGGTCCGACTTTAAATGAGAGGTCTTCTATAATAATTCCATTTACTTTTATCTTTCCAGAAGTAACAAGAGCCTCACATTTTCTTCTTGAATCTAAACCACAGTATGCTAGATATTTTGAGATCCTTATTTCCCCTGATTCGTCTATCTTTTTATTATTCTTCTTCATCTTTTTGATCTTCAAAATCAGCAATTGATGGCATCTCTTCAAGTTTGTTGATCCCTATTATTTCAAGAAATCTGTCTGAAGTCTTATATATTTTCGGATTACCTGGTTCTTTTAATCTTCCCGCTTCTTTAATTAGCCCTTTGTCGACTAAAGTCTGGAAAACACTATCTGTCCTTACTCCCCTGATCTCCGCTATCTGTGTTCTTGTCACCGGCTGCATGTAACACATTATTGCCAGTGTCTCAAGGGCTGCTTGTGAAAGATAAGTTTTAAAATTTGATTTTACAAAATTCTTAAGGACTTCGTTTATTAATGGATTTGAATAAAATCTGTAGCCACCTGCCACTTTCCTGAGAAGGAACCCGCCATTTTTATCCATATATTCAGATTCTATCTCTTTAATTATTTCTTCAATTATTTTTTCCGGGACCTCTAAAAATTGGGCGAGTTCTCTTGATTTTATAGATGTTTCAGAAATAAACAGGATACCCTCGATACAGGACCTGAGCCATCTAGATTCATCAGCGGAGTCCTTTTGACTATTTTGATTCATATTGTTTTTACCTGTGGTTATTTATTTTTAATTAAGATATCTCCAAAATTTTCAAACTGTATTATATCTATGATCTCATTTTTATAAAGTTCAAGTATCGATAAAAAACAAATTATCTTGTCTATTAGAAGAGCGTATTTACCAGATAATTCTTTAAAATTTATTTCTTTTCGCTCTATAACAATATCACTTATCCGATTCATCTCATCGATTATTGTTATCGAAGCTCCATCCAGATGAATTTTAGACAGGTCTATGTCAAAATCAGTTTTTTTAAGCAATTCCATAGCAATAGAGCTAAGGTATCCTATATTAAGATTATTAAAAATATCAGGATATATATCTATGAATTCACTCTCTATGGGAGTATCTCTGACAAAATATAGCTCTTCGATCTCTTTTAGATGTTCTATATATGAAGATACTTTCTGAAACACCCTTAACTGTCTTTCCCTCTCTGCAAGCAATGACATGTCTGATGGTGCCTCTTCATCATCTATTTCATCTTTCTGCTGGGAGGGGATTATTGAGCGTGATTTTAATTCAAGCATTATAGACGCAATATATAAAAAGCTGGAAAGTGTATCAAGAATAATATTTTTAGAAGATCTATCAATAAATTCTAAAAAATCAGTGATTATCACACTTATTCTGATCTTATAGATATCAACTTTTCTTTTTCTGATGAGCTCAAGAAGAACATTTGCAGGACCTTTAAAATCGTCGTATTCAATTAAAAATTTTACTTCTTCCAAAACTGATACCGATTTCTTTAGTCTATTCCCATTTTATTTCTTACAACTGAAATCGCTTTGGATGCAATATTCCTGACATTTTTTTTGCCCTCCTCCAGTACCTGGTATACCGTCTCCATATTTTTTTCAAGTTTCCGTCTTTTTTCCTGGAAACCCTCAAGGGATCTATAGATATTAGCTGCGATCTCATCCTTACATGCTGTACAACCTGTCTGGCCCTTCCTGCACCTTTCTTCTACTTCCCTGATATCCTTGTTCCTGTATAATTTATAAAATGCATAGACATTACATATATCAGGGTTACCCGGGTCCGTCAGATGGATCCTTGCGGGATCAGTTATGGTCTGCCTTATCTTTTTTTTAATGGTCTTTTCATCATCAGTTAAAAATATTGCATTGTTATAACTTTTGGACATTTTTCTGCCATCTGTACCAGGTACTCTTGTGGCAGACGAGAGCAGCTCAATGGGTTCCTTAAAATAATTTCCATATAAGAAGTTAAATCTTCTTGCGATCTCTCTGGTCATTTCGAGGTGCGGTAACTGATCCTCTCCTACTGGAACAATATCTGCATTTATTATAAGTATGTCAGCAGCCATCAACACAGGATAGGATAAAAATCCAAGCGTAGAAAGATCCTTTGATTTTATCTCTTTAATCTGCTCCTTATAGGTCGGGCATCTTTCAAGCCATGAGATAGGTGTTATCATTGCGAGATAAAGGTATAGTTCTGATATCTCAAAAATATCTGATTGTCTGTAAAGATTCGTCTGCTTGGGATCCAATCCAAGAGCTATGAGGTCAAGGACACATTCTACAACATTGGACTTTATGTTTTTAGGGTCCTGGTATTCTGTTGATAGCGCATGCCAGTCGACCATGAAAAAATAATTATCGTATTCAGACTGATTTTTTATCATATTCTGGATATTTCCATAAAGATGGCCCAGATGGAGCTTTCCAGTCGGCCTGAACCCTGTTAACATTATTTTTTTCATCAGCTAATACCTTTTTTAAAAGATTTTTTTAATGATTATAACCCATTATTAAATACAGGTTTATACAATTCTACATTAAAAATTGCCACCAGGTAAATATTTTAAATAGAAAAGCAACCACTGGAGAAAATACTCCCCAGAATATCCTTCCACCAAGAAACAGAAGTATAAATATAAAGATGAATCCAAATCTACCCAGGCTTAAATATTTATACATTGCATTACCAGGTAAAAAGGAGGCCAGGATATTTGATCCATCCAATGGAGGTATGGGGAGGAAGTTAAATATTGCAAGAAAAATATTTATATATATTGCTGATTGAAAAATATCATTTAGAATAAGGACCACCTGGTAACCCACTCCGGACGAAGCAGATGCATTTAATGAGAAATTTGCCGCATTTATAATATAAATAAAAAGACCATACAGGCACCCGATTATAAAAGCTATCAAAAGATTTGTTACTGGACCTGCAAGGGATGAATACCTGATACCCTTTCTATAATTCCTGAAATACCCTGGATTTATAGGGACAGGTTTTGCATAACCAAAAATAAAGCCACTTCTTAAAAGTATTAAAAGTAACGGCAGGACTATGCTTCCAAAAATATCTATATGTGCTATCGGGTTCAAAGTCAATCTGCCAAGATTTTTTGCAGTAGGGTCACCACTACGATAAGCAATATATCCATGTGCAACCTCATGAAGAACAACACCGAGGTATAATCCGGGCAGCACTACTATTATCTGCCTTAAAAATTCAACTATCTGGGTACCAAGATTACTAAACATATATTAAATCCTTTGACTGTTTTAAAAAATTAAGGAGTTTTATTAGTAAAAAACATCCAGAACCGAAGCCTTATATCTATGAATTTATACCATATCAGAAAATGCTAAAAATGCAATTATTTAGCGGTTGTTTTTTTGTCCTTTTTTTCTCCCGGATGATGCTTGAAGTAAGTATCTTTAATATGTTTTTTATCAAGATTTGTATATATTTCTGTTGTAGAGATACTGCTGTGTCCAAGAAGTTCCTGGACTGTCCTCAGGTCCGCACCCTCTTCCAACATATGTGTGGCAAAGCTGTGGCGCAATAAATGAGGATAAAGATTTTTATTTGACCGGTTCATGTTAGTATATTTTTTTATTACTTTCCATAAACCCTGTCTTGTTATCTTACCACCATTTTTATTTAAAAAGATATAATCGGATTTTTTTTCTCTTTCTATCTTAAATCTTGCCGAATCGAGATATTTTAATAAATACACTTTTGCAGTCTTTCCGAAAGGTGTGAGCCTTTCTTTGCTGCCCTTACCAATAAACCTTATAAGGTTTTCTTCGAGGTCAATATCGGAAAACTTAAGAGCTGCTACCTCGCTAACTCTCAATCCGCAAGAATAAAGTAGCTCCAGCATAGCCCTGTTGCGTAGGTCTAAAGGTGTTGAAGTCGGGATGCTTTCCAGAAAATTCTCTATTTCCTTCTGGTTTAAGATCTTTATCTCTTTCCTTGCGGTTTTTGGATTTTTAATCTTACTGAATGGATTTTTTTTGATCTTATCTGAACGCAACAAAAACTTATGAAAACTTCTCAGGGTGGATAGCAACCTGGAAATCTGAAGTGTCTGAATTTATTTCATATAACTGTTCAAGAAAAGCCAGGATCTGTTCATGGGTAACAGCCGAAATATCTGAAATTTTATTTTCGATTATATAATTCTTATATTTTTCGAGGTCCCTGTTATAAGATTCTACAGTATTTGCAGACAATAATTTTTCAAATCTCAGATGATCAATAAAAATTTCAATGAAATCTTCTACCATTTAAATCATTTTCTTTTTTGAAGAAATTCCCTTGCTAAAAGAATACCTATTATAGTTTTGGCGTCTGTTATCCTTCCGTCTTCGATCATCTCAATACAGCTTTCAAGCTTTACTTTAAAAATATGTAAAAATTCATCCTGGTCAGGATTATTTTTTCTCTCTTTAAATTCGAGCGCTATATAGATCTCCATTTTTTCATTCGAGAAACCTGGTGAGGTATAAATGGTGGCAAGTTTAAAAACTTTTCCATCGACTACCCCAGCTTCTTCATGAAGTTCCCTCTTGGCACATTCCAGAGGGGGTTCATCCCTGTCAAGCTTGCCCGCTGGTATTTCTATGAGTATTTTTTCAACAGGATACCTGTACTGTTTTACAAGTATTATTTCCATTTTTTCCGTTACGGGCACGATTGCAACTGCACCAGGATGCTCGACTTTCTCCCTTGTAGATATCTTATTATTTGGCAACCTGACTTCATCGAAATAAAGGTTTAATATCTTGCCTTTAAAGATTTTTTTTGATCTTATCTTTGACTCAAATAATTTTTTTTGAAGTTCGTCAGAAATACTCTGCTCATCCATCTTATTATCCTGTCTGCCCGACTAATAAATACTAAATATTTTATCTGTTTTTAAGAAATTCCGAGGTAGCAATCTCCAGCACAAGTGCCGGTAAAATCTGTAGTTCCTTTATTTTTACAAACTCATTTTTTGTATGTACGTTTTCCATTGCAGATGAAAAATTTATTGCTATTTTCCCTTTTGCATTAAATATATTTATATCGCTGCCACCCCCGGTGGATTCAATTTTGGGAGTCCTGCCAAGATTTTCTATTGCTTTACTTCCGATTATTATTGGTAGCTCATCTTCACCTATCTTAAAGCCATCATATTCTCTTTCTATTTTTATATCGATTTTCGCGCCTGATAGATCTGCTGCTCTTCTAAAGTGATCGGTCATTTTTTTTGTCACAGCCTCCAATTTTTTTGGTTTCAAACTCCTAGCTTCAGCTTTGATCATAGTTTTTTGAGGTACAATATTTATTGCAACTCCCCCTTCTATAACGCCTATATTGCATGTGGTCTCTTTATCGATCCTACCCGTCTTTATTCTGGAGATAGCTTCTGAAGCGATTTTTATGGAATTTAATCCTTTTTCAGGTTCTATGCCGGCATGCGCAGCTATCCCATGGACAGTGATTTGCATTGTATTTTGGTAGGGTGCTTCGTTATTGATCACACCTATATCTCCTTCTCCATCAAATACAAACCCATAATCAGCTTTTATTTTTTTTAGATCTACATATTTTGCACCCAGTATTGCAATTTCTTCTGCAACAGTAAAAATAATATAGATGTCCCCTACAGGGATATCTTTTTCTACTATTACCTCCAGTGCTTCAAGTATGGACGCGATTGCTACTTTATCATCACCCCCAAGAATTGAGGCCCTGTTTTTATTGATGACCTTACCTTTTTTTGTTACAGGGATAATATCTCCATCTACACTCACAGTATCAAGATGGGCACCAAGAAAAATAGGCGTTCTCTTGCTTTTATCGGTTGCAGGTATATAAGCGATTATGTTACCGGAGTTGCTTCCTGTTTTATTACCGGTCTTATCGATTTCGACTTTCAACCCCAATTTTTTTAATCTTTTTGAAACAAATCCCACTATTTCTTTTTCATTACGTGACGGGCTTTTTATTGAAAGCAACCCAATAAAAGTATCAAGCAGTCTTTTATTATTTATCATCGAGATGTACTTGCTATTTTTTTTCATGGCTTTTTTCTTTCCTGAGAAATTTTTCTTAGTACCAATAAACCGGTCAATCCTGATACAAATAAAATTATTGCTATAATAAATGAACTCCTTAAAAGATTAAAGAAAAAATCATAAAAAAATCCAAATGGGAATATTGTTATTATCAGGGAACCTTCTATGAATTGCCAGTTACCCTGAGGGAAAAATATATGATGAAAATTCTCAAAAAGAGTAAAGAAGTCATTGCCAAAGAAATATAGTACCACTACCAGTCCAAGCATAAGCGCAGAAGCAGCTAAAAAGATTATTGACAGGTTCTTAAAATATTTTACCAGGTTTTTCCCAAAAATAAGTGTGAGTAAAAGGCAGGAAAACAAAAAAATACTGATGTAAAGAGTGATTAATGTCCCATCGAGGACTTTTCTCACGTCCTCCATATGGCTTATCTGGCCGCTGTCAAAGTAACTTATATTTCCTTTAAGTCCAAAAGGCTCATAATCCCTCTGATGTCTAAAAAAATCAAAAGTATTATATGTAAGAATTGAGACATCATCTTTATCAAGGACATCATATACTCCATTACTTTCGTAAAGCTTTTCGTAAAACTTATAGTCATAAATATAATATCTTAACGGAGCAAAAAGTATGATTATAAATAATATCAGGGCACTAAAAACCAGTATTAAATTCTTAACTTTTTTATTTATCTGATCCCTCCAAGAGACTCTCAAGGATATTATAATAAATCATATTCCGGAAATTTTCTTACTTGTTGTTATTTTTAGAATTTTTTATTGCAGCACCAATAAAATCCCTGAATAGCGGATGTGGCTTATCAGGTCTTGATTTAAACTCCGGATGAAACTGGACACCTATAAACCAGGGATGATCTTTTAACTCGATTATTTCTGCAAGGTTTTTATCAGGATATATTCCTGAGATCATCATTCCATTTTCTTCCAATCTCTGAATATAATCATTATTAAGTTCATACCTGTGCCTGTGCCGTTCACTTATGAGTTCTTCACCGTATGCTTTAGATGCCAAAGTACCAGATTTTAACAAACATGGATATTTACCCAGGCGCATCGTACCACCAATGTTATCAACCTTTTTTTGTTCGATCATAAGGTCTATTACGGGATCTTTTGTTTCAGGGTCAAATTCTGAACTATTTGCACCTTTAATTTCAAGTATATTCCTGGAAAACTCAATAACTGCACACTGCATGCCAAGACAGATCCCAAAAAAAGGTATTCCTTTTTCTCTTGCAAATTTTATTGCATTTACTTTACCGTCAATGCCTCTTATCCCAAACCCTCCGGGAACAAGCATTCCGTCTATATTATTTAATTTTTCTTTACAATTTCCCTGGTCTATGAGGTCCTCTGAATTTATCCAGGACAGTTCGACATTTCTTTTATGATAGTAACCTCCATGATTTAAGGACTCGACAATACTAATATAGGCATCTTTAAGATTGGTGTATTTGCCGACAATCCCTATGCTCACTTTTTTATCAAGATTTTTTATCATCTTGACCAGCTTTTCCCAACTATCTATATCTGAGGCCCTGTATTTTAACCCAAGTTTATACATCACCATTGAATCGAGGCCTTCTTGTTGAAGATTTAAGGGTACTTCATAAAGATGCTTGACATCCACAGCGTCTACTATAGCTTCTTTATCTATATCACAGAAAAGGCTTATTTTTGCCTTTAAGGTCATCATTTAATGCGACTTCACTCCTGCATATTATTATATCCGGTTGTATACCAATGCTCCTTAATTCCTTTACACTGTGCTGTGTAGGTTTTGTTTTTAGCTCTTCAGTCGTCTTAAGATATGGCACATATGTAACATGGATATAAAGGACATTCTCTTTTCCAACATCTTTTTTAAACTGCCTTATTGCCTCAAGAAAAGGAAGGCTTTCTATATCACCTACAGTACCGCCTATCTCAGTTATCAGGATGTTTACTCTCTTTTTATCCAGGGTCTTTTTAATGGAACTCTTTATCTCATCTGTAACATGAGGGATGACCTGTACTGTATACCCAAGAAAATCTCCTTTCCTCTCCTTGTCTATTACATTTTTATATACTATTCCGCTCGTAAAATTATTATATTTTGAGAGATTTTCATCAATAAAACGTTCATAATGGCCCAGGTCAAGATCTGTTTCTCCTCCATCATCGGTAACAAAGACTTCACCATGCTGAAATGGGTTCATCGTGCCTGGATCGATATTTATATAAGGGTCAAGTTTCTGGATGGTAACTGAAAAACCCCTGGATTTTAAAAGTCTTCCCAGTGATGCTGCACATATTCCTTTTCCCAGTGATGAAAGTACTCCTCCTGTTACAAAAATAAATTTAGTTTCCAAATCTGATTAATTCCTCCTTTGCCTCTATTTTTATTTTATTTGTCTTTTCAAGTAATTCAATTGCATGCTTTATTGATATCTCACTTTCTGCCATACCACCGAGCATCCTGGAAATTTCTTCAATCTTTTTATTATTGTCAAGCTTATATATTTTTATTTTTGTCCTATTGTTATCTATTACTTTATCAATATAATAATGGTCATCTGCAAACGCTGCTATCTGGGGCAGATGTGTTATACATATGACCTGGCAGTTCTTTGATATGTTATTCAGCTTCTTACCGACTATGATCCCTGTTGCTCCACCGATTCCTGTATCTATTTCATCAAATATCATTGTGACTATATCATCTATACCGCTAAAAATCGATTTTAATGCAAGCATTATTCTTGATATCTCTCCTCCAGATACTACTTTGATCAAAGGTTTTACGCTTTCCCCTGGATTCAAGGAAATCAAAAACTCTATTTCATCAATTCCTTTATTTGTTACCTTTATATTAGCATCATCAATGGTCACGAAGGATTGGCTGCTGGTATCAGCGGTTTGATATTCAAACCTTACATTAAACTCCACAGATTTAAAAGCAAGTTCTGATAATTCTTTTAGAACCCTTGCTGAAAGTGATTTCGCTGCAGATTTTCTTAAGTCTGAAAGCGTAACTGCAATTTCTGAGAGATGGGTCTTTGATTGATCGAACTTCTTTTTTATAGCATCGATCTCAAAATCAAGAGATTCATAATTTTCTATTTCATCTTTTAGACTTTGCCCATATTTTTGTATTTCTTCAAGATCCATCTTATATTTTCTCTTCAGCTCTGATATTGAAAAAAGCCTCTCCTGGATCTTATCAAGCCTGTCAGTGTTGTATTCCAGGTTATCCATATAGTCCCTGAGGAAGGCATTTACTTCTTCTATTAGAGGAAGTATTCCTGAAAAGTCATTTACAAACTTATTGTAGTTCTTATCAAGGTCTGAAAGGTCAGTTATATTCTTTACTATGATTGAGAGTTTTTCCAATAATGGAGAATCATTGTCCGTTCCGTTTAACAGCGATATTGTCTGACTGCATATATTGAATATTTTCTCATAATTCTTCAGGACATTTTTCTCATTCTCGAGTTCGTCCTCTTCCCCTTTTTTAAAATCGGCATTTTCTATCTCATCCAACCTGAACTTTAATTCAGAAAGCCTGAAATCTTTATCCTCCTGCATTTTTAAAAGATCAGAATATTGCTTTTTCAATTTAATAAAACTACCGTATATCTGACCGTATTCTATTTTTTTATTTTTTAACTGTCCGTTAACAAAATTATCAATAATATCGATATGGCTCTCAGGTTCAAGTAAATACTGGTGATCATGCTGTCCGTGTAGGTCTAAAAAACATTTTCCCAGTGTTTTTAAAGTACTTACCTGTGTGTATATGCCGTTGATAAAAGCCCTGTTTTTACCCTGGCGGTTTACCTCTCTGGTGATGACAATATCTGAAAGTGAGTCATCATCATCAAAAAGGTTTTCATTTTTTAGAAAATCTATAGATTTTCTACTCCTGCTAAGGTCAAAATATCCCTGGACTACAAGCTTTTCTTCTTTTTCCCTTATAAATTCATTATCTGCTCTTTCACCAAGAAGAAGGTTGATGGCTTCAATTATTAGGGTCTTACCAGCACCTGTTTCTCCAGAGAGAATATTGAGCCCGCTACCGAACCTGACGGTTATATCATCAATGATAGCAAAATTTTTTATTTGTAGTTCTTTTAACATTACTTAAGGAGCTTCTCTTTAAATACACGGAAAAAAACATTGTCTTCGAAAGTTATCAGTTTCAGTTTCTTTGCAGATTTTTTTATTCGCAATATATCACCTGCTCTGATTTCGATATCCTTTGTTACCCCATCAACGTTGAAGCTATCTTTTTTATTTTTTGTCTTTAATTTTATTTTAATATCATTTTCAGGAGATATGACAATACTTCTTGAAAACAGGTTATGTGCACAAAGCGGCGTTATTATTACTACCTCGCTTTTCGGTTCTACTATAGGACCTCCAGCAGAAAGAGAATAAGCTGTCGATCCTGTAGGTGTAGCAATGATAACTCCATCCGCCCTGTAATTTAAAAAGGGTAAATCATTTATCAATATTTCAATATCTATTATCTTTCCCATCATATTTCTTGTTATGGTAAACTCGTTTAAAGCTATTACTTTTTCTTTATTGATAGTATAAGGTACGCCTTTTCTTATCATATCCATTTCCAGCAACATTCTTTCTTCTATATTAAAATCTTTTGCAACAAGTCTGTCGATTGCTTCAAACTTTTTATCGATACTGACCTCTGCAAGAAATCCAAGTTTCCCGACATTTACACCCATTATCGGGACCTGTTTTTTGAATGAATAGCCAGCAGCCCTTAAGAAGGTCCCATCTCCACCCACAGAAATAATGTAGTCAGAAGCTTCAGATAATTCTTTCGGCAGGACCCCTTCAAATCCATATTTCTCTGGCATTGAATCGCCCTTAAGCAGGAGTACTTCTGAACCCTTTTTTCTCAGATATTTATGGATACCTTCTGCGATCTCCTGTGCTTTTTTTTTATTATTATTGGATATTAACCCGATTCTTAACATATATCTTCTTTCCCGCCTCAATAATTATAACCTGTGCCATAGAAAATTTTATAGAATTTGAAAATACTTATGCGACTTCTCTACAATACTATTTATAATTTTATCATAATCTGTAACTGTTTTTTTAATATTTAAATCTGTGCTATAAAATTCTTTTTTTAGATATAACCAGAATTCAATATTTCCTTTTGCACCCCTTATTTTAGAAAACGATAGATCATTTAAAAGCAGTCCATTATTTAAAATAAAATCAACAGTATCACTGACAACATTGGTATGTAGTCTTTTGTTTCGTATGACCCCGCCTTTTTCGACTTCATGTTTTGAGACCTCAAACTGTGGTTTTAGCAATATGAGTATCTCCCCTTTTTCTTTTGTAAATTCAAGGATCTTGCTGAATATGGTCTTAACTGAAATGAATGAGACATCTACCACTGTAAGATCTGCCAGAAATTCCAGCTTATCTCTTTCCAGATATCTTACATTGGTCCTTTCATGTACAAAAACACTAGGATTATTCCTGAGTTTCCAATCCAGTATCCCATACCCTACATCTATAGTTATTACTTTATCGGCACCCGCTCTCAGCAAGAAGTCAGTAAAACCGCCTGTAGACGCGCCTATGTCTATTATTTTTTTTCCGGACGCCTCCATTTGAAAGTCCTTAAAGGCGCCTTCTATCTTATATCCTCCCCTGGAGACATAAGTATTAAGGTCTGGATTTATTTTAGTAATGTTATTTTTTTCTCTTGAGAAGGAATCTTGCAATTTTAATCAGCCATTCCTTATCTATTTCCATTTTATCTAAAGCTTCGATAGCCTCTTCTATTTTATCATGGGCTATTATTTTTGATTTTCGGATACCATAGAGACTTGGAAATGTATTTTTATTCTGGGCATAATCCTTACCTGAAGTTTTTCCTGTTTCTTCAGCAGTTGCTTCGATATCCAGGAGATCATCGGTGATTTGAAAAGCAAGACCTATATTATATGCATATGAAGTGAGCCCCTCTAACAATGTTTGATCAGCATTTGAAAGTATCGCTCCACACCTTATAGACGATGCTATCAGTTTTGCAGTCTTATTTGTATGCATATATTCAAGCACAGGTTTTGTGATCTTTTTACCAGTATAAAACACATCCACAGTTTGCCCGGCAACCATCCCAAGAGCTCCAGAAGCTTCTCCTATTTCTTTCAGGACCTTTATTTTTATCAGAGGACTGCAAACCTGATGATCCAAAATGATATTAAATGCTTCTGCAAATAATGCATCACCTGTAAGTATAGCAATGTCCTCACCAAATACTTTATGGCATGTAGGATTACCGCGTCTGAAATCGTCATTGTCGATTGCAGGAAGATCATCATGTATGAGGGAATATGTATGTATAAATTCTATTGCACATGCTGTTGGAAGGACCAGTTCATAATCTTTCCCGAGGCTTTTTGCTGTTATCATACAAAGAACAGGCCTGAAACGTTTCCCACTGTTTTTTATGCTGTACTCTATTGAATCTCTCAGGATCTTTGGGGAAGTATCATATTTTTCCAGATAGGTCCTGAGTCTTTTATTGACAATATCGACAAGAAATCCCGGATAATAATTTTCATCATTCTCTTTATTTGTTTCTTTTATTTTCGTCATCTATTTGAGTTAAAATTTTTCCGAGCACACCATTAACAAATTTAGGAGTATCATTTTTTTCTCCTAATGTCTTCGCTATTTCTATTGCTTCATCTACTGATACTTTAAGAGGTATTTCATCTTCAAAAAGCATTTCATATATAGCAACCCTAATAATATTTCTGTCAACAATAGCTATTCTTTCAAGTTTCCAATTTTCAACTACATTTTTTATTTTTTCATCTATAAGTGCAGAATTATTAGAAACACCAATTACGATCCTTTCAGTGAAGTCTTCGATTTTTTTTTCAAAGAGGAGGTCTGTCTCTATGATCTCCTGGACATCTTTAGAAAGCAAATCGCTTTGATACAGTATTATTACAGCATCTTCCCTGGCTTTTCTTCGAGTGATCTTAGTATACATTATATACCTATTTTTTTATTGCACAAATATATAATTGTGCATATTTAGTAATATTTTAGAGTTTTATTTACTTATTCTAGTAATATATTCCCCGGTTCTTGTATCTATTTTGACGGTATCTCCTACATTGATAAAAAGAGGAACCTGTAAGCTTGCACCTGTAGCGATCTTTGCGGGTTTAAAAGTGCTACTGACTGTGTCACCTTTTACACCGGGTTCAGTTTCAATTACCTCTGCTTCGATTGAAAGTGGTAGATCAATGGATATGGCATTGCCTTTATAAAAAGTCATGTTGATCTCCAAGTTCTCAAGCAAAAATTTTTGATTTTCTCCAATATGCTCGCTATCAAGTATGATCTGTTCATAAGTATCTATATCCATAAAATTATAGTGTTCATCTTTGTATAAAAATTGCATTTTTTTAGTTTCGAGTACTGCTTTTTCCACTTTTTCTCCAGCACGAAAGGTCTTCTCTATTATAGCTCCTGAATCAAGGTTTTTAAGTTTTGTCCTGACGAAAGCCCCGCCTTTTCCTGGTTTTACATGCTGAAAATATAAAACTTCAAAAAGTGTGTCTTCATAATTTATTGTCATGCCATTTTTTAGATCATTAGTCGTTATCATAGAATTACCCCTTAAAACTTCATATTTATAGATAATAGTATTTTAAAAAAATATATTAATATTATCTTATTATCGTAAGGGTCTTTGGAGTTTTATAAAGATTTCGGCAACCGTTCTTCTGTACTATTACCATATCCTCTATTCTTACTCCGCCTAACCCCTCGATATATATGCCTGGTTCAATTGTCACTACCATATTATCTTGAAGCAGTTTTTTTTCCTTTAAAGATACTGTGGGCATCTCATGGACCTCAAGTCCTACACCATGGCCCAGTCCATGACCAAAATTATCTTCATAACCTGAGTCAGAGATGATTTTTCTGGCTACATTGTCCACTTCCCAGCATTCCACTCCCGACCTGCAAAAATCAAGCGCAGTCATTTGAGCCTGCAATACTATATCATAAATCTCTTTTAATTTTGAAACTTCTTTTCTATTTAAAGATACGGGTCCTCCTGATCGATCTCTATCAAGAAATACTGTCCTGGTTATATCAGAACAGTAGTGGTCAAGAACGCAACCGAGGTCCATCAGTAATATTCCTTCTTTTAATAGATCCTGGCCAGATTGATGATGGGGAATGGAAGATACTTTATTTCCTGCCACTATTAATTCAAAGGCTTTACCTGATGATCCAAGTTCTATCATTTTATTCTCAATCTTCATTGCAAGACCTATCTCACTTAACGATGAAAGGTCAGCAAAACTGCTTTCTAATAAAAACTTTAACACCCGGTCCATGATCACACAGGACTTCTCGATATTTTCTATTTCCATCTTGTCTTTTATGGACCGTAATTCTTCAATGACCCCGGAAATATTTTTTATTTTTTTATCATTTTTTTTTAATATATTAGAAAAATTTTTATAATTATCATAAGTGGTATTGCTGCCTTCGATAGCTATGGTTTTTGAAGGTATGCTACTTATGATTTCAGCGATTTTTTCTTTCCTGTCTGAAATAAATTTGATGATCTCAAGATCGTCCAGGCAGACGCTATTTTTAGCCTGTTCGAAAAAAATAAAGTGAGCGATAAGATAAATGCTGTCAGCAAATATTAAAAGTACGGCACCAGAATCCTTCGCATAAAACCCTGTAAGATAGTAAATGTTTTCAGCTTTGCAAATGATATAGCCATCAACGGCTTTTTTTTCCATTATTTTTCTAAGTCCAGAAAGTCTTTTTTTAAAATATTCTGGTTTTTTATCAATAATATCGGTTTTTCTTATCATGTCCATCAGTTTCCATAAAATATAACCTGTTGATCATATTTTTATCTATCCAGTATTTTATTTATTTTCGCTGATATAAATAAGTGCCAGCTTATATACTGCAGGGCCAAGTCCACTTATAACTCCCAGTACTGCAGGAGATATCACTGACTTTTCCCTCCATTGTTCCCTTGCGAATATATTAGTGATATGGACCTCTATTGTAGGGATTTTAATGGCCTTGATTGCGTCAAATAGGCTGTAGCTGTAGTGCGTGAGTGCACCAGCATTAAGGACGATATAGTCGATCGTTCCCATACACTCATGCATTTTATTGATGATGTCTCCTTCTAAATTGGACTGGTAATATGAAAGTGCGATATCGTTTTCTTCAGAAAAACTTTTCAGTTCCTTATAGATCTGTTCAAAACTTTTGACATCATAGATCTCCGTTTCCCTTTTTCCAAGCAGATTTAAGTTTGGTCCGTTTATGATCAGAACTTTTTTCATATTAATCTCCTGACATATTTTCCATTATAGAATCCCTGATGAGCCCATAGTCCAGGTCATAATGGAAAACAGGTTTATTGATACCTTTTAATAATATAAATTTATTTCTTGAGGATGTAAATTTTTTATCGGACTTCATTGCAGATAAAATAATATCTGCATCTATTTTCGGTATTGAAAATGGGAGGCCAAGGATCTTATAAAGTTTAATAATATTGTTTTTTATATCTTTTTCCAGAAAACCTATTCTTGTTGATATATCCATAGCCAGTATCATACCGATTGCAACAGCCATACCGTGATTTATTTTTTTCAAACCTGTTGATTTTTCGATAGCATGTCCAAATGTATGCCCAAAATTAAGCAAATTTCTATAATCATTATCGAACTCATCGGCCTGTATAACAGAGGACTTGATATTGCAGCAACTATATATGATTTCATCAAAATCCCTATCTTCGACCAGACCTGGCAATCCCTTCTCTTGAATATCTTTTTTTTCAAATATCTTTTGGAGAAGGTCAAGTATTTTCTTATCAAAAATTATCCCGTACTTTACGATCTCGCCTAATCCATTGATCACCTGTTTTTTATCCAATGTAGAAAGGAAGGAAGGGTCTATTATTACGGAATGAGGCTGGTAAAAACTGCCTATTATATTCTTATAATCTCTAAGGTTTACAACTACTTTTCCTCCGATGCTGCTGTCGACCTGGGATATGATTGTAGTCGGAATGTGAAGAAGCTTTAATCCCCTGTGATAAGTAGCTGCTGCAAATCCTGCAAGGTCCCCGATAACTCCGCCTCCAAAAGCAATAACAAGGTCGTTTCTGTGAACATTGAAATCAAGCATCTTGTTATAGATTTTCTCTGTGTTTCTAAGATTTTTCTGGTCTTCCCCGTCCGGGATTATGATCATAGTATTATCAAGTGAAAAAGAAGAAAGGATCTGATTCATCTTGGCTTTATATATTGACAAGACTTTATCATTTGTTATCAGGACTATTTTATCAATTTCAGGAAATTGCTTTTTTATCAGTGCAGATGATCCTGCCCCTGAAAAAAAATCACGTTGTATGAGAATTTCATATATTCCTCAGCTTGGTATTTATCTTTATCTTTTTCATGTGTTATAAACCAATCCAGCAATTTTAATTATCGTTATCAATCTTTTTTAATAATAGAAGTATCTCTTTGCCTATTTCTACAGGATCCTTTTCCCCGGGTTCTAACACAATATCAGCATACTTTAAATACAGTTCCTGTCTTGATTCTATAAGTTTATTTATCCTGTCAAGTCTGTCTCCTGCGTCAAGCATGGGCCTGTCTTCAGAATCCTTCAAACGTTCATAAGCTTTTTCAGGAGAGATACAAAGATATACAACAGTGCTGTTATCCGAAATTATCTGCATATTTGCATCCCTTATGATCACTCCTCCCCCGCAGGCAAAGACACATTTCTTGTTTTTATAAAGTTTTGATATCACATCACTTTCAATGTCCCTGAAATAACCTTCACCATTAGATCTGAATATTTCAGGGATACTTCTGTTTTCTGCCAATTCGATCACTCTATCAGTGTCAATAAATAAAAAATCTAATTGCTCTGCCAGTATTTTTCCAACAGTACTTTTACCGGAACCCATAAAACCTATTAGGGAAATATTTTTTTGCATCAGATATTTTTAATATATTTTAAATAATTATTAAAATTAGTCTTGATCTCTTCTATGTTATCTATACCAAACTTTTTTTGTATCTCATTTGCTATTGTTATCGAAGCCATTGCTTCAGCAACAACAGCCGCGCTCGGTACAGCACAGATATCAGATCTTTCTTTAAGGCTTGTTGCTTCTTTCTTGTTTTTAATATTGACGGTACTCAGACCTTTTGATGTGGTAGGAATAGGTTTTACTGTTGCCCTGATATCGACCACTTCACCATTTGTCATACCACCCTCAACACCACCTGCATTATTTGATCTTCTAAAATAACCTCTTTTTTTATCATAAAATATTTCGTCATGGAATTTAGAACCTTTAAGAACGGAGGAAAGGATACCGTTTCCAAAACTTACAGCCTTAATTGATGGTATACTCATGATAGATGCAGCAAGCAATCCATCGATCCTCTCGTCCCACTGGATAAAAGAACCTATGCCTGGTGGCAATCCTGTGGCAAAAACCCTGAAAGCTCCTCCAAGCGTATCGCCTTCTGCTTCAGTCCTTTTAATAAGATCCATCATCCTGGATGTTGCCGTTTTATCCGGACACCTTAAAGCTGATTTTTCAATTGTCTCTATAAGCGCCTTGTCTTTTTTATTTTTTTCAGGGTTAAATGATCCGGTCGCTGCTGGGTCAAAAGTTTTGTAATCAATACTTTCTTCACCGATCTGTTCTACAAAGCTTATTATAAAGATGCCTAATTCCCTGAGCATCAGTTTTGCAAAAGCACCAATACAAACCCTTGCAGCAGTCTCTCTTGCGCTGCTTCTTTCTATTACCTCTCTTATTGAACTTAGCCTGTATTTTATAAATCCCGGCAGGTCTGCATGGCCCGGTCTTGGATCAAGTAGATCGCTCTTCCAGATTTGATCTTCCCTTCCAGTTTTCATAATCTTTGTTCTCTATTAAAAAAGATACTGGAGAGCCTGTAGATCTATTCTTATTTACACCGGATAATATCATTACCCTGTCTTTTTCTATACTCATCCTGGCGCCCCTGCCATATCCTGACTGACGTCTTTTAAGTTCCCCATCAATATAATCGCTATCTATCGTTCATACCTGAAGGGTAATTTGAGATTATACGATTTAAAGACCTTCCGTGAGATTCACCTGCTGTTAAAAATTTCATTATATTTTACCTTTTTTTATTACAACTTTTTTATATGAGACTTAATCATGATTAAAATCTTAATACAATTGTAAAATTATTTTATTTTTAAATAAAGAGGTTTAGAAGAAGCCTGTGTACCATCTTGAGATCGCATCACCGAGGAATAAAGCTATGAAGCCACCTGCAGAAATAAATGGACCAAAAGGTATGTATTGCTTTAAAGTTTTTTTTCTGAAAATGATAAAGATTATACCTGCGACAGAACCTATTAAAAAACCGAGAAACAAGCCGACTACAACATTTTTTACCAGAAATGCTCCCAGCATGAGAGCGAGCTTGACATCTCCCATGCCCATACCTTTCGGGTATATCAAATGGATGATAAGCATAAAAACAAATGACCCGGCAGAAAAAGCTATCGGCATCCACCATTTTGATGGGTTGCCCAATACAGCCATCGGTATTGTAAAAAAAAGCCCTACTAATGTTACAGGCAGCACTATGACATTTGGGATTATCATGAATTCCCAGTCTATAAATGAAATAACCAATAGAACGCTGCATAATATTATACCCATCGCTGTATAGAGGCTTGCTCCAAAAGCTAAATACATCGCAGTGTAAAATATTGCATTAAGTACACTCACTAAAATATTTTGGAGCGGGATCCGTACGGAGCATTCATTACATCGCGTCCTTCCCGATATATAGGATATTATCGGAAGACTATAAGTAAAGGGAAGTTTTTTTTGGCAATAATTACATATTACATAAGGTTTAAATAAACTTAGCTTTCTGGGTACCTTATAGATCAAAACATTCAAAAAGCTTCCAGTTATAAGACCGACTATAAAAAAAAGGATCAGAAATAAAATATTTGTTATTGTCATTTTTTAGGTCCTTTATAGTAAATGTTCTAATTTTATTTTAGAGAAGTTTCTCTACCGAATTTTTTACTTCTTTAATTACTTTATCTTCAGGCATGATATTAAACCAGATATTAAAAGAATGTACCCCTTGATTAACAAGCTGGTCTATACCGGTTATTATACCTGCTGCTTTTTCTCTTTTTGCTTTGGTTATAAACCTTGTCTCTACTGGCTTATAGACCATGTCAAAAATATACTTTTCCTTAAGGTCCCAGGACTCAGGTATCGGCAACATATTCTTGAATCCTGGAATATCCATTCCTGCAGGAGTACAATTTATTATTAATCCTAATGATCGCAGTTTTGCTTCTATTTCATCCAGGTTTGATAAAACCATTATTTTTTTATCAATGTCATCAGAGAGAACACGGTATTTTTCAGGCGCATTATTGTTTTTAATTTCCTTTTTTATATTAGATTTGAAATCAGATATTAGATTTTTAGCTTTTTCTTTTAAAATATCAAAAATAAAAATTTTTTTTACCGGTTTAGACAGTATAGAAAAAATAGCACTTCTTGCAGCACCGCCTGCTCCCAGTACAAGACATTCCAGATCGTCCCATATATCGAAGCCTTCTCTCTCAATTGAGCTTATCACTCCCTCCCCATCCGTATTGAAACCTTCAGATCTCAGGCTCAAGCCATCATGAAAGATTTTAACAGTATTTACTGCGCCTATAATGGAGGCATTACCAGAAGTCTTGTCAAGCAGGTCTATTATTTTTTCCTTAAAAGGCATCGTCACATTCAACCCGTATATACCCAGCTCAACAGCCCCTTTAAAAGCTTCTTCAAGTTTTTCTGGTTCTGGCTCGAAGGAAAGATATACATAATTTAGTCCATAATGCTTTAAAATATGGTTCTGGATAATCGGAGAAAGGCTGTGACTTGAAGGGTTTCCAAATAATCCAAGAAGACCAGTTTTAGAATCAATATAATTCATAATCAATAATTTATTTCAAAAGATGAATAATCAGGCGAACTGTCTATTGTCTCGATCCTGAAATCTGTGACATTTGCAAAAGAAGGGCCTTTTTTTAGCTCCATTATAAACCTTTCTATGTCGCTTTTATTGCCCTGGCAGGTTACTTCGACTCTATTATCAGAAGTATTTTTTACGTAACCTTTTAGATTATTCACTATAGCCCTGTCAACTGCAAAATATCGAAAACCTACTCCCTGGACTCTTCCAGAAAGGAACACCCTGTAAGTTTTTATGGCTTCATCCATTAAATTTATAATATATATTTTAAAAATGTTAAAATGCCATAAAGCTCAAAATAAACGGTTTAATTACTAAAATAAAGTCCGGATAAAATTATATCAGATAATCATCCTTAAGGCATAAGGTCTATGAGAATATTCCTGATATTTTTATAACTTGACCCTTATAAGACTGTACAAATCAAGATTTCCCAACCCTGGCATCAGTACCAGATCGTTGGTATTTGCAATATCAATGGGAGACCTGGTATTGTAATCAAGCAGATCTTTCAATTTTCTTTTTGCAGGAGTCTTTTTTGGTTCAAGGATATCCAGGATGTCACCAGTGTGAAACTGATTTCTTGCCCTTACGATTGGTGAATCATACTCTGAATTATACCCTTCTACAGTGCCAATAAATCTGTATTTCCTAATATACCCTACATTATCATTCTCAATAAGTTCCAGGTTTCTCTCGGGTTCAGGCAGGAACATAAATCCTTTTGTAAAACTCCTGTGTGTTGTTTTATCGATCTCGTTTAATAAATATTTCTTTTTTTGCGGGGTGAATTTACCATCAGCAATAAGATCAAGAGCATTTCTATATACCCATGTTACAAGTCCAACGTAGCTTTCTGTTTTCATCCTTCCTTCTATTTTTAGAGACGCCACTTCTGCATCCAAGATCAAGTCAAGCTCTGACAGAAGGCAGAGATCCCTTGAGTTATATATATAAGTCCCCCGCTTATCCTGTTCTACCTGCAGAAACATATTCTGCCTTTTTTCTTCCATAAGATAGTATTTCCACCTGCATGTATGAGAGCAGCTCCCCTTATTAGCATCCCTTCCTGAAAGATATTTACTCAACATGCATCTACCTGAATAAGATATGCAGAGTGCTCCATGGACAAATACTTCTATTTCTATTTCTGAATCACGGACTATCTTTAACAGATCACCGTAACTTACCTCCCTTGCAATATTAACTCTTTTTACACCTAAAGATGCCCATGAGTTCACAGCCAAATGGTTCGATGTGCTTGTCTGTGTGCTTATGTGTATCCTCATGTCTGGAAGTATATTTTTTATTAATCTCACTACAGCAAGGTCTGAGATTATAACTGCATCAAAAGCAATGCTTTTTAAACTTTTTATAAATTTTGTAAGTCTACCTATTTCGTTTTCATCAATCAGGGAATTTAGAGTCAGATATATTTTGACACCTCTCGAATGTGCGTACTCTACAGCTTCAGTCATCTCATCAATATCAAAATTGTTCCCGAGGTTCCTAAGATTAAAATCTTTCCCCCCGATATACACCGCATCCGCTCCAAATTCAACCGCATACTTCAGGATTTTAAGGCTACCGGCAGGTACACAAAGTTCTGGAATTTTTTTGGATTTTTTCATTTTTTATTCTCTATAAAAGGATATTGATATTCCATCACCAATATCAAGCAAAAAATTTTCAAACATCCCTGAAATTGATATATAATCTATGTATTCTCTAAGTCCCATGATACTGTTAAAATGATGTTTTTCTATTTTTTCCTGAAAGATCCTACCCCCACAAAAAATATTATCAGCAATTACTACTGCACCTGGCATTAATTTTCCTTTAAATTTCATCAGGTATTTAAAATATTCAAATTTAGCAGCATCAATAAATACAAGATCGAATTTTTTAGATATCCCTGGTAATATATCGAGAGCATTGCCGGCAATAAAATTTAAATATTTTAAAATATGTTTTTTATTCTTAAAAGCTTCAGTTATCGTTTCTTCTGCTTCCACTAATCTTTCCCTATTAAGATCGATCCCAGTATAGCAGCAAAGTTTCTTTATATTTTTTAATAAATAAAAAGTCGAATAGCCTGTCCCGCATCCTATCTCAAGGATAGTTCTTGGCTGGACAATAAGAGACACTGCAGCAAGAAAGCTGCCAGTCGTATCATCTAATACAGGTATCTTTCTTTTGACAGCTTCAGCTCTTGATCTCTACTAAAGAATCTTTTTCTTCTGAAAATTCCTTTAAAAGCAGGGGAATTTAATTGTTTTTTGCGTTTTCATGTTCCTCAAAGGTTTCGAAAACTTATGCTCATGGGTATTTTCATCTATAACGACGTAATAAAGATAGTCAGCATCCGCTGGTGATAGAGCTGCCTGAATAGAGGCAATGCCGGGATTGCAGATTGGAGTAGGTGGAAGACCCGTATATTTATAAGTATTAAAAGGTGAGTCTACTTCAAGATCATCGTAGGTGACTATTCCATCCCATTTATCAAGTGCATATCTTACTGTTGCATCAATCTGTAAAAGCATACCTGCTTTTAACCTGTTGTAAATTACTGCAGATATAAGCTCCCTTTCTTCCGGTATATATGCTTCCCTTTCTATAAGGGATGCAATAATCAGAATATCATAATCTGAAAACCCATTATCTATCGCAAATTTATGATCCAGGGGCTGGGTCTCTATCTGGTATTGGGCTATAAGCATTTCTACAATATTCTGCGCAGAATAATCGACTGTTACATCATAAGTCTTAGGAAATAAAAATCCTTCAAGACTCTGTTTGTCCATCGTAAAAACTCGTAATGATTATAATTTTCCACATTTAATGAATTTTCCAGATCAATATGTCTCAATAAATGGAATATCCGAGAGTATTCTTTCTTTTACCTGAGCTATCTGTAAAACCTTCAGGTATTTGTAGTTTATATATCACCTGTTTGGCAGGACTTGTAATAATATTCAGTATTTCTTCATATTCTGTTCCAGTCACCAGAATATATTTTCCCAGGAAGAAGATTCTTTTCCTTTTCTTTCTGCTGGACATACAACCTGAATATAAAAGCATCTTCTACTACTCCGTTTTCCTCTAGAAGCTGTGAGATCTGTGTCAGGTTCATACCTTCCCTTATCTCCTACTTCAACTTCTACCCCTTTTTTAATAGTTGTTTCAGTGGTTTCCGGAAGATAGCAGTACAGGATGCAGAAATAAAAAGATACGATAATAATAGAAATTATTACTGCATTACAATAAAAAATAAAAACTTTGTCTTAGTCATCTATTTTTTCCCTTTCAAGATAATCATTTAAGACAATGACGGCAGACATCATGTCGAAACTGCCCTTCAATTTTTTTCTGCCTAGATCTCTTCTTAGAAAACCAAGAAGTATTCCTCGAGATCTTTGTCGTAAACCTTTCATCCATTTTTACTATTTTTATATTTTTTTTGATTACTGATATCCTGCAGGTTTTCTTTGATTAATTTATCCACTGCATCAGCAGCAAACCCTTTTTCCCCTTTCAGGTTAAATGGCATCCCGATGTACAATTGTTGAGACATTATTGCTTTCAATGATTTTTAAAAGATTATCTTCCAATGTTTTGTCGTTTGAAAGTACGGTTAGAGGAAGTGCTATCTTATTTGACAGGTCAGAAAGTGCAATGCCTATTCTTTTTTCTCCTGCATCTATTCCAAGTAATCTCATCTATGATTCTAACGTGTTTTTTTCGATTATTATATTTTTCGCAAAGTCCAACGCTTTCTTTAAGGCAGAATTATCAGAACCCCCGATCTGTGCAAATTCTGGTTTACCTCCACCTCCACCATTAAGAATTCTACCTATATCCTTTGCCATTTTTCCGCAGTCGATCCCTCTTTCCGTGATATCCTTTGTGGCTTGCAGAAGTATGACAGGTTTATCGTTTATTACATTGCCAAAAACAATAAAAATATTTTTACCGCCAAACTCATTTATTATCTCGTCTCCAATAAGCCCCATAGTCTTAGTGTCAAATGTCATGGAAGCATCAGAGGAAGTAAAATCATAAAAGATAAGATTCAATCCACCGGTACTGTCATGGCTCGTATTTTTTGACAGGACTTCTTTTTTAATTGAACGTACTTTAAGTGCTGTGAGCTCATCAAGTAATTTTTTTGGTATTTCTTTCAGATCTTCGATTTTCTTAATTATTCCAGCTTCATCAGATTCAAGTAGAAGAGTCGCCTGGTTCAATCTTTTATAAGCTGAGTCTAAAAGTTCAAAAGCTGCCATTCCTGTAGCCGCTTCTACTCCTCCTGATATTAGAACCGATGCTAGAATCAGAGATCACTTTCAGGACTCCTATTTCTCCTGTTCTCTTTACATGTATACCGCCACATAATTCCCGGCTGTAATCATCTATTTCTACAATCCTTACAAATTTTCCATATTTTTCATTGAAAAGCGATACCGCCCCTATCTCGTCTGCATATTCCCTGGAGGTCTCAAAACATCTTACAATATCATCTTTCTGGATCTTCTCATTTATTATCTCTTTCGACCCTGTCAATATCTTCCTCGGTAAGGGCATCTGCTTGAATTGTAATCAAACCTGAATCTTCCGCTTCCTACCCATGAGCCTGCCTGTCTTATATCTTTATTTATCATTGTTTTAAGTGCCCAGTGCATAATATGCGTAGCAGTGTGGTTCTTGCTTATGCTCCTGCCTCTGTTTTTGATCTACTTCTGCGATGACGCTATCGTCCCTTTTTTATAGTGCCATTGAAAAGTCTACCTTTATGTACGATTATCCCATCGACCGGGATCTTGGTATCAGAGACTTTCAAATATTCCGCAAGCGGTCTGTGAATTGATTTTTAACCGGTTTCCATCAAAAGTAGAGGCAGTCAACATTCCATGAATCACCGACCTGGCCTCCCTTTTCTCCATAAAACGATGTCCTATCGAGGATTATCTCCCCTTCTTCCCCTTCTTTCAGATCTGGTGATATAACCAGATCAGTTGTCTGTTTGATTTTTTAAAATATATTTGACCTTTGCATGTGCCCTTCAGATTAACATAACCCGTAAACTCTGAATGCTGATTTCTTTTGCAATATCTTTATATATTCCGATATTTTTATCGATTTTTTTATTAAATTTCGTCTTTGCCCTTGATATCTCAGAGTGTTTGACCATGAATTCTTTAAACCCTTCGATATCGAGACTAAATCCATCCTCCTTTAGTATTTCTACTGTAAGTTCTACCGGAAAACCAAATGTCTCATATAGCCTGAAAGCAGCTTTCTGGATCAAGCTGTCCTTTTCCCATCTTTTTTTAGTTCCTTTATTCTTTGTTCAAGTACCTTTGTACCCTCCCTGAGCGTACGGGAAAAGCGGGTACTCCTCTATCACCTATCACTCTTAAATATGGTTTCTTTTTTGTTGAGAGTTCCGGATAATGATTGCAGATAATCAGATATCACAGTTCAGCGATATTAGTCAGAAAGCTGTCTTCTATACCAACCAGTCTTCCATATCTTATCGCCCTTCTGATGATCCTTCTTAATATATATCCTCTTCCTTCATTTGAAGGAACGACACCGTCGGCGATAAGAAATGTAAGTGCCCTGGAATGGTCGGCTATTATTTTATCTTTTTATTTGTTATCCCTGTCAGATCCTTTTATCTGTGCTGTCATAAAAATCCTTCTCCTGAAAGTTCTTCGATCCTTTTTATGATATTTGTGAAAAGTTCGGTCCTGAACACAGAAGGATTTCCTCCAAGTACGAGCCACTATCCTTTCAAGGCCAAGTCCGGTATCGATGTTCTTGTTTGGAAGTTCTTCATAACTTTTACCGTTATAATTATACTGCGTAAAAACAAGGTTCCATATCTCCAGAAACCTATCACAGCTGCATTCGGCGAGCAGTCTTTTTTACCGCATCCATATTTTTCACCAAAGTCATAATATATTTCTGTACATGGACCGCAGGGTCCGGTCTCACCTGCAGGGCCCCAGAAATTTTCATTTTTATCATATTTATATATCTTTTCATGCTGGTATGCCCCAATTTTTCCCATATGCGCGATTGATTCCATGATCTGCAGGGATTTCATCATCTCCGGCAAATACACCTATCGATAACTTATTCAGATCAAGATTCAGGATATTCAACATAAAATCCATTGCAAAGTCTATTGCTTCTTTTTTGAAGTAATCTGCAAATGCAAAATTACCAAGCATCTCAAAAAATGTCAGATGCTGGTCAGAATTACCAATATTTTCAATATCGCTTGTCCTGAAACATTTTTGGACAGTGTCGTTATTTTTTTGCTTGGAGGTTTTTTTGTCCCAGGTAATAGGGCTTGAATTGCTGCATCCCTGCAGTCGTCAGTAGTACACTTGGATCATCCTGCGGTACAAGACTGGAAGACGGCATGACCATATGTTCATTTTTTTTAAAATATTCTAAAAATGTCTTTCTTACATCCATTTTGTTTTATTGCCTTCATTAAGTATATTTTAATTCTTGGCTTTTAATATATTTTCAAAGGCTTAAAGCATTTATAATTATTTATAGGATTATAGATTAATTTCACAATTAATAAAATGATACCCCATTTTTACGTAATCTATTAGAAGTTTTTTGTATGCCCGATCCTAAAATAATGGACAACTCTCCTGTCTGTTTTATAAGTCCTGCTCTACATTCAGGCATTTATGCCACAGACTAAGTTTGAGCTTCTAAAGTTATTTTGTTGGCACAAAAATTAACTTTGATTACGATAAAAACAGAGTATCAAATAAATATTAGCACACTTCATTTCTTTTAACAATTTGTCAAAATTTGGTCAAAATTGGATATTCTTCTCTTTTTTTGTAGAAGACTAAATTGAATGTGCTGATTTTCTAGCGGGATTTTTATATATTTTTTTTATTATCTTTTAGGCCAGATAATCTTATATTGACTTCCTTTAATTGCTGCTCTGTTACTTCCGAAGGAGAGTCTGACATTATACATGTTGCCGATTGGTTTTTTGGAAAGGCGATTACTTCCCTTATACTTTCCAGTCTGCCGATCAACATTACAAGTCTGTCCATCCCAAGAGCTATACCACCATGAGGTGGTGCCCCATAATCCAAAGATCTAAGAAGAAAACCAAAATTCTCTTCTATCCTCTTATCATCAAAACCAAGTATCCTGAAGATCTTTTTTTGCAGACCTATATCATTTATCCTGATGGAACCTCCACCAAGTTCATTTCCATTAAGTACTATGTCATAAGCATAAGATTTTACTTTGAGTGGCTCGATCTCAAGGTAATCAATTGAATCATCTGCCGGTCTTGTAAATGGATGATGGGTGGGTGATATCCTTTTTTCCCTGTTGTCCCACTCAAAAAGTGGAAAATCAATGATCCAGCAAAAATTGTATTGTTCAATATCGATCATTTTAAGCTTGTTACCCAAGAAGTTTCTTATGGCACCAAGAACCTCGCAAGACCTGATAAAATCATCGGCTACAGCAAGTACAAGATTATCTTTTTTAAGTTCCAGTCTTTCAAATATTATCTCTTTTTCAGTATCAGATATAAATTTAGCGACTGGAGAATTGAATACTCCATTTTCTTCTACCTTTATCCATATTAATCCACCTGCACCATATTGTTTTGCCAGGTCGGTAAATTCATCAAGATCTTTTCTTGAAAATTTAAGCCCGTCATCTATTACAAGACATTTTATGCAACCATTTTTATTTATAACATTCATAAAAATATTAAACTGGCTTTTAGTGAATATATCTGTAATATCCTTAAGCTCCATACCAAAACGAAGGTCTGGTTTATCACTTCCATACAATTCCATACTCTTTTGCCATGTCAAACGTTTCATCGGCAGTTTAATATCCTCATTTATTGTATCCTTAAAAATATTTGCAATCAGTCCTTCTATAAGAGTGAGCACATCCTCTACCTCTATAAAAGACATCTCAAGGTCGATCTGTGTAAATTCAGGTTGTCTGTCTGCCCTGAGATCTTCGTCCCTGAAGCATCTTGCTATTTGGTATATCCTGTCAAAACCAGAAAACATAAGTATCTGCTTAAACAGCTGTGGGGATTGAGGCAGAGCATAGAATTTGCTCTGGATTTAATCTTGAGGGGACAAGAAAATCCCTTGCACCTTCAGGGGTGCTTTTTGCAAGTATAGGAGTCTCCACCTCAATAAAACCATGTTTATTAAGATAGTCCCTTGTAAGACGATTGATAAGATGCCTTAGTCTCAGGTTGCTCTGCATTTCTTCTGTCCTGAGATCATAGTACCTGTACTTAAGCCTGGTCATCTCATCTACTTTACCCCTGTCTTCCAGTGTATAGGGAGGTGTTTTAGAAGCACTCAATACTTTTATGCTGTCAGCAAGAATCTCAACATTTCCTGTAGGTATTTCCTTATTTATTGTTTCTGGAGTCCTTGCAGTTATTTTTCCTTCTATTGATATGACATATTCATTTCTTAATGATTTAGCAATCTCATATGTATCGTTATTGTATCCTGGATCAAAGACTATCTGGATTATGCCTGAAAAATCCCTGACATCAATAAAAATAAGTTTGCCATGATCACGCCGTTTATTTACCCAGCCCGATATTTTTACATTTTTATTAATATCTTTTATATTCAGTTCCCCACAAAGATCTGATCTTGTTTTCGTCTTAAAACTCTCAAAATCCAGGTTTTTCATGTAATCAAATTTTTCAGCCATCTATTTCTCACTTTCAAGTAATTCTTGTAACTTCCCGGGTTCTTTTTTCCAGTTTATCTTATATTGGTCAAATTTATTCAGGTCCTTTATAGTTAAGACATCAGAGTTAACTTCTTCTTCCCCGATTATAATTGCGTGCGTGAAATTATTTTTTTCGGCCCATTTCAGGTTACTCCCAATATTTTTTTCATTATACTTCATATCACAACAATAGCCTGAATTTCTTAAGAATTTAAGAAGTAAAAAAGCATATTCCTGGTATTTGTCATCCATGTTTATGATATAGATCCTTTTTTTGTCTTGATTTATCATATACTTTAAATCTAATTGCTTCATCAGCAGTATAGTCCTGTCTATTCCGACTGCAAAACCTATGGAAGGTATGGACGGACCACCGAATTCTTCAAAAAGATTATCATATCTGCCTCCACCCCCTAAAGCGTTTTGCATGCCTGTCAGATCTTCGGAGATTACCTCAAATACTGTACCTGTATAGTAATCAAAACCTCTTACAAGTTCTTTTTTTACTATAAAATCTATTCTTATCTTTTCTAAAAGTTTTATTACTTTTTCAAAATGTGCTCTGCAGTTTTTACATATATGGTCATGTATCTTGGGAGAATTTATTATAGTATTTTTGCAGGATTCGATTCTACAATCAAAAATCCTCAATGGATTCTTTTCATATCTGATCTTACAATCAGCGCATAAAGATTGAAGTTGTGGTTTAAGGTAGTCTTTAAGTACATCAATATATTCTTTTCTGCATTCAGGACAACCGACATTATTCAAGATCAGTATAAGGTTTTTAAAACCAAGCTTCTGAAAAAATAGATTAAGAAGCCAGATGACTTCGGTATCAATTCCTGGAGATCCACTTCCAGATGCTTCTACGCCAAGCTGCCAGAATTCCCTCATCCTTCCCTTTTGAGGTCTTTCATACCTAAACATATTTTCAATATAGAAAAGCTTCACAGGATGATCGCCTGAATAGATCTTGCTCTCTAACACAGCTCTTACTACTGGTGCTGTACCTTCTGGCCTTAGTGTAAGTGAACGTCCTTTTTTATCAGTGAATGTATACATTTCTTTTTGTACTATATCAGTATTTTCACCTATTCCCCTGTCAAAAAGCTCGGTATGTTCAAAAGCAGGAGTTATTATTTCTTTATAATTAAAAATATTGAAGAGTTCTCTGGCAGTATTTATGATAAAGTCCCTGTATTTGATTTCTTCCCCTATTATATCAGCTGTCCCCCTGGGAGAATTTATAGCCAATTTTTTCCACCTTCCAGAAAATTTTCACTTAAATAAACATTATTTTTAAATTCATAATCAAGAGTGCTGTCTTCACCATGTCCGGGATATACATTAAGCCCCGGATCTAACTTCTTAATATTTTTTAATGACCGTAAGATATCAGCAGTATTTCCACCCGGTAGATCTGTCCTGCCTATCCCCTGTTTAAAAAGAAGATCACCGGTAAAGATGGAATCCTTCATCTTAATAGCAATGCTACCTGGTGTATGTCCAGGAAAAAGCATCGTCTCTACTCCTTTTTTCTGTAACATATCTATAAAAGAAGTATCCAACAGATTATGAGTTTTTAATGATAGTGCATTTCCACCAAAAAAAGAAGACATGTTCTTCTCGGGATCTATAATTATCTGTTCTTCATTTTTATGTATATAAAAATTAATATTATAAGAGTCCATCAATTCAGGTACAGCTCCAATATGGTCGTAGTGGCCATGTGTATTTAAGATGAACTGTGGAATAAGATCCTTTGAATCAAGATATGATTTAATTATATTGAAATCTCCTCCTGGATCAATGATAAAACAAATGTCCTTCTCTGTAATCACATAACAATTTACACTGAAAAATCCAAGGGTTAATTTTTTTATCATCAATTTATCTTTCTGGGCAGTACTCTGAATGCATCATAGACTGAATCTATCTGCTTCAAATTATTTATGACATCTTTTAAAATATATTTGTTGCTTATCTCTATGATAAACCTGAATTTTGCAATTCCTGACTTTTCCAGCCGCTGAGTTGAGGCGTTAATGATATTAAGATCATATTCACTTATAAGGTTGGTTATATCGCGTAGAAGTTTAGTTCTGTCAATAGCTTCTACCTGTATTTCAGCATTAAATTTATTGGGGGCGAAATTATCCCAAGCCACCTCAATAAATCTTTCCCTATCATTTTTTAAAAGCATAATAACATTCGTGCAATCGGTCCTATGTATCGATATGCCCTTCCCCCTTGTGATATACCCAAGTATCTTATCACCAGGCACCGGGTTGCAGCATTTTGCCATTGATACCAGGACATTATCCATACCCTTTACTATAATACCACTTCCGATATTCCTTAGTGTCTGCACTTTTTTAACATCTTCAATACTTATCTCTTTTTCTTCTTCCTGATTTAGTTTTTTGATCAGTCTTGTAAATACCTGATGTGCAGATACTTTATGGGAACCTATACTTCTGTAAAGAGAGTCGGTGTTTTCAAGGTTAAATTCTTTTGCTACATTATCGATCAGTTTTGAAGGTATATCTTTAAATGAGAGGCTATTTTTTCTTAAGGTCTTAAGCATTATCTCTCTGCCAGCATTATATGATTCCTGCCTTTCTTCCTTGCTGAACCATTGTTTAATTTTATTTCTTGCTGCAGATGTCTTTACAATACTTAACCAGTCCCTGCTGGGACCCTTGGGTGCTTTTGAGGTAAGGACCTCTACTATGTTTCCATTTTTAAGTTCGCTTTCAATTGGGACCATAGAGCCATTTACTTTAACCCCTATGCAATTATGGCCTACGTCTGTATGTATCTGATATGCAAAATCTATAGGCGTTGCCCCTCTTGGAAGATTTATAACTTTACCTTTAGGAGTAAAGACAAATATCTCCTCTTCGAAAAGGTCGAGCTTCAATGATTCAAGGTAATCCTGCGGGTCTTTAAGGTCTTTTTGCCAGTCAAGGATCTGACGTATCCAGGCTACCCTTTTATCGAACTCTGTAGTCCTTATTATGCCTTCCTTATATTTATAGTGTGCAGCTATCCCATATTCTGCAAATTTATGCATCTCAAAAGTCCTTATCTGTATTTCTACAGGATCGCCACGCTGTCCGATTACCGTCGTATGAAGAGACTGGTATAGGTTTAATTTAGGATTTGCGATATAATCCTTAAACCTGCCTGGAACCGGCCTCCATATAGAATGTATGATTCCAAGAGCTGCATAGCAACTCTTTATATCTTCTACAACTATCCTGATGGCTATCAAGTCATATATGTCGTTTAGATTTCTGTTCTGGTTAATTATTTTATTGTACACGCTGTAGTAGCTTTTTATCCTGCCGGTTATATCAGCCTGTATATTGACTTCATTTAATTTTTCAGCAACAATTTTGATTGACTCATCTATCTGATTCTGTCTTAGTTTTATTTTTTCCTTGATCATTTCCATGATATTCTTGTACTGTTTTGGATGGAGAGTTTGGAAACCGAGGTCCTCAAGTTCTGCTTTGATCTGGTGAATACCCAGCCTATGCGCAATAGGTGCGTAGACTTCCAGTGTTTCAATTGCTTTTAGTTTTTTCTTTTCTTTTGACAATGCAGAAAGTGTACGCATATTATGGAGCCTGTCTGCAAGTTTGACTATTATTATTCTTACATCTTCCGACATTGCAATTATCATCTTCCTCAGATTCTCGACCTGTTTTTCCTCCAGGCTAGAAAATACTATTTTATCAAGCTTTGTTACACCATTTATTATGTCTGCAATTTTTTCTCCGAATTCTTTTTTTATATCTTCATATTTTAGTTCAGTGTCTTCGATCACATCATGAAGCAATGCAGCTATTATGGAAACCTGGTCGGTCTCAATATCTGCAAGGATTATCGCGACTTCAAGTGGGTGCGTAATGAAAGGTTCACCAGATTTCCTGAGCTGTCCACTGTGGTATTCCTGGGCTAATTCATATGCTCTTGTAATAAGCTGGATATCTGCCTTGGGGTTATGCTTTTTTACCATCGAAAGTAGCTTTTTAAAGATCAGATCAACATCAGTTATGGCTACTTTTTTACTTTCTTTTACTGTATCATTCAAAACAGTTGTCTGAGTATCAGAAATCTCATCATTGATAACCACTTCAGAGGGTTTTTTACTTGTGGTCACTGGTTTTAAATTGTCAGTTTCTATCTTGTTTTTAAGAGGATTCATTTTTGCTAAATAATATAAAATATTGGAGTAAATTATATATTATTAAGATTGATTTGAAAAATGGTAGGGAATTTAACATTTAACTGCTTTTACGGATACTCTTTATCAGCAACTGGACAGATAAAGACCCTGTAAGAGAGTTCCTGCGGTTATCTATATTGTAGAGGGCGTCAACAAAATTATCTTTTTGTAATAATATTTCTGATTTGCATAAAATCAATTTCTCATAGTTAAATAAAGCCGTATCAAAAACGATACCCTGTCTCTCCAATTTTAAAAAAACATGTTTTTCATTTCTTGAAAATCTGGGTTCATCGCATATCAAACATTTTCTGGTCAAAAAAACTGGTTTGGGATTTCCTATGCCAAAAGGTTCCATCTTTCTGATCTCATCAACTATTATAAAGCCGTCTGATTTAATATCACAGAAATCAAGTTTCAGGTCATAATCAAATTTCCTGTTCAAATCCTCATCGGTAATTTTTTTAGCAGTCACAAGGGCAAACTCTTTCTTGAAAGACTCGAAATCATCCGGTCTCATTGTTATTCCACAAGCCTGGCTGTGGCCGCCAAATTTGATAAAATATTTTTTCAAAGGTTCAAGGTTTGCATAGAGGTCAAAATTATCTGAACTTCTTCCGGAACCTTTCAAAATGCCAGGTTTTTCTTTAAAAAGAAGTACTGGTACATTATATTTTTTTACAATATCAGAAGCCACGACACCAAGAACCCCTTCGTTCCATTCTTCAGAACTGCAGATAAAGACTTTTTTGCTCATAGCAATGCTGACAATCTCATGATTCTCCAAAATACTATTCAATATGAAAGCCTGCACTTCCTGTCTTTGTTTGTTTAAAGATTCAAGGTTTGAAATGATGGATACATATTCTTTATCATCGGTACAACCGGATATTAAAAGCTTTAAGCTTTCGTCTGCTTTTTTCAGTCTGCCGGAAGCATTTAATCTTGGGGACAGTTTAAACCCAATGTCAAATGTATTTAGATCCTTTCCAGGATATATATGTTTATCTCCAAATATGAAGTCAATAAGCTTCTTCAATCCTTTATTATTTGTGTTTTTTATATTTTCCAATCCTTTTTTTACAATTACTCTGTTTTCATCAGTTAGAGGCATCAGGTCTGATACAGTAGATATTGCGACAAGATCCAGAAGATTGGTCAAAAAATTGTTAGGAAATTTGTTCTTTATCCTGTTATCAGCATTTCTGAGAATTGCCATTATCAGTTTGAAAGTCACTCCAGCACCACTTAGATCCCTGTATGGATATCGTGATTTTTTAAGTTTGGGATTTATTATTAAATAATTTGTTTTTTTGTTGTTCTTCTTATCAGAAAAGGTCCCTGATTCAGAAGAAACTTCTTCATGGTGGTCGCAAATGATGAAATCCAGGTCTATTTCACCGCTATACACTTTTTGCCGTACTTCCAGAGCGTTTGTCCCGCAATCAACACAGATAATAAGATCGATTTTTTTTTCAATATTATTTTTTTTAATGTAATCTAAACTTATATCATATCCTTCTTCAAATCTGTCAGGAATATAATAAGAACAATCTGCATTTAGCAATAAAAGAAAATTATACAGGATCGCTACGCTTATTATTCCATCAGTATCATAGTCACCAAAGATCAATATTTTTTCTTTTATTAATATTGCTTTTTGGATCCTTTTTACAGCGGATTTTATATTTAAAAGAAGATCTGGATCATGGATATCGCTGAGTGATGGATAAAGGTATGATTTTATTTTACCAGGGTCAGTGTACCCTCTGATTGCAAGCAATTTGATAAAAATACTTGATAAGCCGAGAGTATCCTGAAGTGGTTTTATATCTATAATGGTTTTATTTCTAAGAGTCCATTTTTCTTCACATGAGGACATTTTTTATTTCTTGTATTTCGGAAATCTTTTGTTCCATGCGATCAGTATTGGAGAACCAACAAATATTGAAGAATAAGCTCCTGAAAGAATACCTACAAAAAGCCCAAATGCAAAATCTTTTAGAGTCTCGTTTCCTATTATAAGTAGTATTATTATTGGAAACAGTGTCGTTGCGACAGTACTCAATGATCTGACTATCGTCTTATTTATAGAATAGTTTATCAAAACAGGAAAACTATCTGTCCTATTTGTCCTCAATTCTTCTCTTATCCTGTCAAAAATGATTATAGCATCACTTAATGAATACCCAAGGATGGTGAGAATTACCGCAATTGTGGTCGTATTAAATTCCCTGAAAGTGATCACATAAAATGAGAGTATTATCAGAATGTCATGCAACAATTCGATTATTGCAACTAGTGCAAATCTTACTTCAAATCTTATCCATACATATATTAATATTCCTGCAAGACTAATAGCGACTGCAATAAGTGCATTTCTTGTTATTGTCTTGGAAAAACCGGGTGCAACATTTCTGTCCTGGATCAGCGGTTTTATAACACCGACCTCTTCATCAAGTGTATCTAATATTTTTGCTTTTTCTTCATTGGTAAGCGGTATGGTACGAATTATATACTGGTCAGATGCTGTGCTTTGAAGTAGAGCATTACCATAACCTGCTTTTTCCATAGAGGCCCTTAGTTCTGATATGGAAACATCCTGCTCAAATTTTGCTTCTATCAGGTTTCCGCCCCTGAAGTCTATGCCAAAATTTAACCCGTTATCCCAGCCCCCACTTAAACCTCTTATAAAAAATATTATTATTCCAGCAATTATAAAGACTGTGGATATTATAACCCAGTATTTGTTTTTACCCACAAAGTCAAATCTGCCTCTTCTGTCAAGTGGAACAGATCCATATGATTCGACAATCTTTGTATCTTCAGATTTATCAACAGTCTTAGGTGCATTGCGAACCAAGTTCTGTGTCTGTTCCTGCTTAGATGACTTTTTGTACTGGATCCTGGATTTATTATGTTTTTTTGATGGCCGCTGCTTCTTGCCTTTTACCAACTATTTCTCCTTGACCACTTCTTTTTGATCAGATTTTGGAATTTTTACACCACAAAAACCGGGAGTCACTATTCTTGAGTTTACTATTAAAAATAAAATCGACCTGACGAGTACGATCGCAGTAAACATACTTATTATGATTCCTATTGCAAGCGTTACCGCAAATCCACGGATCGGACCTGTTCCAAAACGATAAAGTGCTGCTGCTGTAATCAGCGTAGTGATATTTGCATCTATTATAGCTTTCAGTGCATTTCTAAATCCTTCAGAAAAAGAAGCATATTTACTTTTACCTTTTATAAGCTCTTCTTTTGTCCTGGAAAATATAAGTACATTTGCATCGACCGCAATACCTATCGTGAGGACAACTCCTGCAATCCCGGGAAGAGTAAGGGGTGTCTTGATTGCTGCCAATATACCCCAAAATATGGCAACATAGCTTAAAAGACCAATTATTGAGATCAACCCAAGACCCCTGTACATCGCAAGCATAAAAACAGCTACAAGTGCAAAGCCTATTAATCCTGCAAGGATACTTTTCTGCAGTGAATCCTCTCCCAGCGTGGGTCCTATTGTCTGTGATTCCTGGATTTCCAGTGAAACAGGCAGTGCACCAGTTTGAAGTACAAGTGCGACATCCTGAGCCTCCTGAAGCGTATCGATGTTTTCAATTACGGCATCGCCCGAGATCGCTGTTCTTATTACAGGCGCGGACCTCATTTCTCCATCAAGGACAATGGCAAGTTGCTTTCCAATGTTCTCAGAAGTTATTTTTTCAAACTGGACCTGCCCTTCATCGGTAAAAGACATACTTACTATTATCTGGCCGTTAGGATTATAACCCGCTGTCGACTTTATAAGCTTATCGCCGGTCATCAGTGTAGGGCCAAAAACAGGATTCCCGTCTTCACCATAAGATTCAAGGATCTTGAATTCAAGCTGGGCAGTCTTTCCAATTATTTCTATGGCTCTTTCAGGGTCATCGACACCAGGAAGCTGGATTATTATATTACGATTATAGTCCCTTGTGACAAGAGGCTCTGAAATGCCCAGTTTATCTATCCTGTTAAGTATTATAAGCTGTGCCTTATCAATAGCTTCATCGGTCACTTCTTCAGTGCCTTTTTCAACAGGCTTCAAGATTATCTGGGTCCCGCCTTTAAGGTCCAGGCCCAGATTTATCGGGTTTACAATCGCAAAATAAAGAAAAATACCGACTACTATAACAAAAATAATCAAGATTATGACGTTGGGTAATTTTCTTCTCATAATACTTTTCTACTAGAGTATGCTGTTAAAATGATTTAAATTATTTATTAATTATTCTTTTTAAAATGTTTTTAATACGCAAAGATTCAGTCTGCTACATCTTATTCTCTGTATCGACTGAACCTTGAGAGCTGATAACTCTTGCAATGGCAGATTTTGTTATTTTTACATCCACTCCCCCTGCAACAGTAATTATTACATTGTCCTCTCTTACATCTTTTATTCTTCCATAAAAACCACCGATAGTAACGATCTCTTCTCCTCTTTGCAGATTACTCATAAGGTCCTTGGCTTTTTTAGACCTCGTTCTTTGTGGCCTTATCAATAGAAAATAAAAGGCAACTGCTAAGATTGCAAGCCAAATCCAGGTTCCATAGTTTGCAAAAATTGCCCGCCAACCTGTTGGGGCTTCTGTTGTCTCTGTCACACCGTCAGAAGTCGTAGCCTGCGTTGTCGGAAAAAGTCCTGTACAACTTGCTAGCGTTGCTACTATACCAAATGCTAAGATACATATCAGTATAATAGATATTATTTTTTTTGACATTAAATCTCACTCCTAAGCTTCAATATTAAATTTATAAATCTTTGAATTAGATAAAATCTAATCAAACATTACCATTATTTACATTTTTAAGAAATTTGCAATCTTTTTATTTATTTATTTCTCCTGTTTTGTATCTTGATTTAAAGTCTTTTCTAAAATTATCAAATTCCCCGGCGTTTATAGAAGCCCGAATGTTGTTGATCAGATCAAAAATAAAGTATAGATTATGGATAGTCAGAAGCATTCCGGCAAGTATTTCTTTGCTCTTATAAAGATGCCTTATATATGCTCTTGAATGATTTTTGCAAGTATAACATTGGCAGTCTTCTACCAGCGGATTAAAATCTTCACTGTATTTTTTATTCTTTATATTTATCTTTCCTTCTAAAGTATATGCACTGCCCATTCTTGATATCCTGGTTGGAAGTACACAGTCAAACATATCAACACCATTGTATACCGCTTCGATTATACCTATCGGATCACCCAATCCCATGAAGTAAACTGGTCTTTTTCTATCTATAAAGCCCATTGTATATTCAAGTATATCAAAAGTAATATTCCTTGTTTCTCCTACACTCAAGCCCCCTACAGCGATTCCATCAAAATCCATTCCTGATATAACTTCTGCACAAAATCTCCTGATGTCTTTTATAAAACCGCCCTGTATTATTCCAAAAAGTTTTGCACCAGAATATTTTTCTGACTTCTTATTAAGCTTGGATTTTTCTTTTAAGGAGATATCTGCCCATTTCAAGGTCCGCTCAGCTGCTCCCCTGGTCTGATTAAGACCACTGGCAAAAGATATACACTCGTCCAGTACCATCATGATATCAGATCCGAGTTCTCCCTGCATCTGTATTACAGATCCTGGAGTGAAAAAATGAGTGGAACCATCGATCACAGACTTAAATTCAACTCCATCATCTGTAATTCTCCTTATCTTATCAAGGGAATAAACCTGGAATCCTCCACTATCAGTCAGGATACTGCCTTTCCAGTTCATAAAACCATGCAATCCTCCTGCTTTCTTTATGATATCGATACCAGGTTGGAGATAAAGGTGATAGAGATTTCCAAGGATTATTTCACACCCCATATCATAAAGTTGATGGGCTGTTATTGCTTTGACTGTTGCTTTTGTACCAACAGGCATAAAGACTGGTGTCTTAAAGGACCCACTTTTTGTGTGTATGATCCCAGTCCTGGCTGCAGTATTTTTATCAATTTTTAATATTTCAAAAAATCCCATATATTATGGTCCTGTCAGGTAATCAATTTTTTTTAATTCAGACACGCTCGATCTCATTCAGTTTATCAGCATGCAATCTCCAAAGCTATAAAACCGATATTCATTTATTTTTGCCTCTTCATAAGCCCTCATTATATTTTTTATTCCAGCAAAAGCACTGACCATAACAATAAGAGTCGAATAAGGAAGATGAAAATTAGTTATAATACCATCAACTGCTTTAAATCTATACCCTGGTGTAATATACAGGGATGTGTCCCCACACATGCTATTGACCCTGCCAATTTCATCGGCAACAGTTTCAAGGACCCTTGTTGATGTTGTTCCCACAGCTATGACCTTTCCACCATTACTCTTTACATCATTTATTTTACAGGCACTTTCCTCTGAAATAGAATAGCTCTCCTTATGGATTATATGTTCTTCTATATTCTCTTCAACTATCGGTCTGAAAGTATCCAATCCTATATCAAGTTTTACTTCTGCAAATTCTATTCCATTAACACTTAATGAATCGATAAGTTCTTTTGTAAAATGAAATCCAGCAGTAGGCGCTGCAGCACTATGGCCTTCTTTTGCATAAACTGTCTGGTACCTGTCTTTATCGATATCCCTGTTTTTTATATATGGCGGTAGTGGGACCTTACCGTAATTTTCAAGGATCTGATATATATTTTCACTGAAAGAAACAACAGCTTTTCCATAACCCAGCATCTCTTTTACGAAAAAATAATAGTCAAAAGAACCGCCCAGGTAGACTTTTACATTTTCCTTTAACCTTTTTGAAGGTTTTATTAATACCAGGCAATCATTATTATCAAGCTTTTTAAGAACAAAACATTCAATGATGGTCCCGTTTTCTTTTTTCCCGATCAATCTGCATTTTATAACTTTACTATCATTCAGTACCAGGATATCTCCAGGTTCTAAATATCTTGATAAATTTTTAAAAACATCATGATTTATTTTTCCACTTTCTTTACCGAGTACCATCAATTTAGACTGGTCTCTTTCTTTAAGTGGTTCCTGGGCTATAAATCTTTTTGGAAGGTCGTAATAAAAAAGGTCAAGTTTCATATTAGATATTTATGATTCTAAAACAATCTGGAGGAGTTATTTTCTTTTTTGTCTTCAGAGTATTTTTTTTGCAGGCCAAGATGCTTGTAGGCCAGGCTGGTAGCTATCCTGCCCTTAGGTGTCCTCTTAATAAAACCGAGCTGGAGCAGAAATGGTTCATAGACATCTTCAACTGTTCCGACTTCTTCGCTGATCGATGCTGCTATTGTGCCAACGCCAACAGGACCTCCCTCGAATTTGTTTATTATAGTGTTTAAGATCTTCTTGTCTATAAGGTCTAGGCCGAGGGTATCTATATCAAGTTTTTTTAAAGATTCGATTGCAATTTTTTCATCAATAATATCATCACCGTACATCAGTGCATAATCCCTTACTCTTTTTAAGAGTCTGTTTGCTATCCTTGGTGTACCCCTAGACCTGCCAGCAAGAGCCCCGGCGCCCTTTTCCGTTATTTTTATCTTAAGTATTTCTGCTGAACGTTTTATGATCTTTAAAACACTTTCAGAACCGTAATAGTCAAGCCTAAGGTTGACTCCAAATCTGTCTCTTAAGGGTGCAGCTATCAGTCCTATCCTGGTAGTTGCCCCGATTATTGTGAATGGTGCTATCTCTATTCTTATAGAACGGGCTGAGGGACCCTTTCCTATGATTATATCAAGCTTATAATCTTCCATTGCTGGATATAGTACTTCTTCGATCGCCCTGTTTAACCTGTGCATCTCGTCAATAAAAAGAACATCAAATTTTTCAAGATTTGTAAGGATCGCTGCAAGGTCGCCTGCTCTTTCTATAGCAGGGCCGCTGGTTATTTTGAAATTAACACCCAGTTCGTTGGCTATTATCTCTGCAAGACAAGTCTTTCCGAGTCCGGGCGGCCCGGAAAGTATGACATGATCAAGGGGTTCACCCCTTTTTTTGGCTGCACTGATGAAGATCTTAAGATTCTCAACTATTTTTTCCTGGCCTATAAATTCAGAAAATTGGGCGGGGCGGAGATTGTTTTCAAGTTCAGTATCCTCTTTTTTAAATCTGGGAGTTACAAAATCATCATCTTTATACTGTGAACCATCTATTTCTGTTTCTGTTTTTTTATCAGGTATTGCATCTTTACCGGATTTTTTATTTTCTACCACTACATTTCCTTTAAAGCTGATCTTAAAATCTCTTCAGTCTTTTTATTAACAAGGTCATCGGTCTTAATCTTATTTAAAACTGCATCTATCTCTATATTTTTATATCCCAGAGTCTTAAGGGCCTGTTTGACTTCTGTTATTTTTTCGTTATCATAAAGATCTCCATGAAAAATATCAGTATAGCCTTCCTCTTCAATTTTATCCTTGAGTTCGACTATCAGCCTCTCGGCCAGTTTTTTTCCAATACCCGGGACACGCCTGAGCATATCCACTTCTTTTTTGGCAATTATTTTCTTCAGCTCATCCGAAGAATATATTGAAAGAGAACTAAGGGCTATCTTTATTGATATTCCAGAGACTGTTATAAGCTTTATAAAAAAATCCTTATCATTCTGGTTAATAAACCCTATCAGCTTTATTTCTTCTTCCCTGACATGTGTATAAATGTTCAACGAGACATCGGCCTCTACTTCCGGGACCATCTCATACGTCTTGCCTGATATCAGCACTTCAAATCCCACCCCACCTATCTCTATTACCAGCCTGGTTGGAAGTTTTTCTAATATCTTGCCGCTCAGTCTTGCGATCATTTTAAATAAGCCTTCACTTTTTCATCAAATCTACCCATACTTGCATGGCACACAGCAATACCCATGGCATCCCATGCGTCATCCCTGGAAGGAAAGAATTCTTCATTTGTACCAAGTATCACTTTTAACATATATTTGATCTGTTTTTTTGAAGCCCTTCCGTACCCGACCACAGCCTGTTTTACCTGCAATGGGGTATATTCATATACTTTAAGGTCATTATTGCTTCCTGCAAGTATCGATACACCACGGGCTGCTCCTACAGAGAGAGCTGACTTTACATTGGCACTGAAAAAAATGTCCTCGATCGCAAGACAATCAGGACAATACTCGTTTATCAGGTTATCCAATCTATTATATATCTGCTTTAATCTTTCGTGGTTTGGAAAACTCTTTTTTGTTATTATACAATCACAAAAAACAGGTCTGTACTGGTTTCCTTTTACATCAAGTATTCCTACTCCTGTTGTTTCCAGACCTGGATCTATGCCGATAATCCTGATATAGCCATTATTCATCTAAATTTAATCCATTTCATTAAGCAGCTCATCAGATATCTCAATATTTGAATAAACATTCTGGACATCGTCATGATCATCCAGTGAATCGATAAGTTTTAGAGCTTTTTGAGCATCCTTTTTTGAGACTTCGACAGTTGCTTTCGGGACATAAGTGATCTCAGAGGATTTGATATTGATCTTTTTCTCATCAAGTCCTTTTCTTACATTCATAAACTCATTTGGTTCGATCTTTATTTCGAGTGTGCCATCATCCTCATCTATATCCTCGGCTCCCAAATCAATTACATCAAGCATGAAGCTTTCTTCATCATTTATTTCAGATTTATCTATAAGTATTATGCCTTTTCTTTCAAAGAGCCATCCTACGCAGCCTGTCTCCCCCAGATTTCCTCCATGCTTCGAAAAAATATTCCTGATATCTGCAGCAGTTCGGTTTCTGTTTTCAGTCATTATATCTATGATTATCGCTGTGCCACCTGGACCGTATCCCTCATACATAAATGTCTCAAATTTTTCTCCCTCTATCTCGCCTGTACCTCTTTTTATTGCTCTTTCTATATTATCCCAGGGCATATTGTATTCTTTTGCTTTAGCGATAGCATTGGAAAGATTAAAATTATTCTCAGGATCTCCTCCTCCACCTTCTCTCGCTGCCACTGTAATACTCCTTGATAGTTTCCCAAAAGCATTTCCTCTTTTTGCATCCTCTTTTGCTTTTTTATGTTTTATTGAATGCCATTTTGAATGTCCGGACATATAGTTCTCCCCTTATTAAAAACTTACAGAAACTGTTTAAATTTTATCATTTTTATTTTTTTTGACCATATCGATAAAATACTTGTGTATGCTGATATCATCGGTAAGTTCAGGGTGAAAAGCGCAGACAAGTATGTTATTTTCTTTTGCCATTACGGGTTCACCTTCATAACTGCAGATTATTTCTACATTTTCTCCTGCACTATTTATCCTGGGGGCCCTGATGAAAATGCCATTGAACTCCCTGCTGTTATTTTTTCCTATACCTGTTATTTTTAGAGGACACTCAAAACTGTCTAACTGGCGGCCATAAGCATTTCTGCTCACTGTTATATCAATAAAACCCAGACCTTTTTCATCAAAATCAGATACTGCTCTGGCAAGTAATACAAGTCCGGCACATGTCCCAAATATTGGTTTTTTTGATAAATAAAAACTTTTAAGTGCCTCAATAAAACCATATTTTACCATCAATTTACTGATGGTTGTGCTTTCACCTCCAGGGATTATAATACCGTCTATATCCAAAAGCTGAGCAGGCTGCCTCACTTCAATGGCTTTTACGCCACAATCCTTAAGAGCATTTATATGCTCCCTGAATGCCCCCTGCAGTGCCAGAACTCCAATAGTTATTACTTTATTAGAGGCTGGTAGATTATCCTGTTTTGTATAAATAGACTGCTGCCCGGGCATCTTTTATTACCATCCCCTGTTTGAAATGATTTCTTCTGGTGCAAGTCTGGCGGTATTGATCCCCGGCATTGCGGCTCCAATTCCCTTTGATACCCTGGCAAGTACTTCTTTATTATTGAAATGAGTAGTAGCCTCTACAATAGCCTGCGCCATTTTTAAAGGATTTTCAGATTTAAATATACCTGAACCCACAAAAATACCATCGGCACCCAGCTGCATTATCAAAGCAGCATCAGCAGGTGTAGCTATTCCTCCGGCTGAAAAGTTGACAACCGGCAGCTTTTTATTATGGTGAACATATTTTATAAGATCATAAGGTGCTCCCATTTCTTTTGAGATCGTCATAAGCTCTTCAAATGGAAGAGCACCGACTCTTGATATATCATCTACAATATTTCTCATGTGCTTTACTGCCTCTATAACATCTCCCGTGCCTGCTTCGCCTTTTGTTCTCACCATTGCAGCACCTTCTCCTATCCTTCTTAAAGCTTCACCTAAGTTGGTTGCCCCGCACACAAAAGGAACATCAAAATCCCATTTATTCACATGATACCTGTCATCTGCCGGAGTCAGGACCTCGCTTTCATCTATATAATCGACCCCAAGCTCCTGTAGTATCTGAGCCTCTGCAAAATGGCCTATCCTGCATTTGGCCATGACCGGTATCGAAACCGATTCCATTATCTTAATAATGATTTCCGGGTCAGCCATTCTTGCAACTCCACCTGCTGCTCTTATATCTGCAGGCACCCTTTCCAGCGCCATTACTGAAACAGCTCCAGCCTCCTCGGCTATTTTAGCCTGCTCGACAGTTGTGACATCCATAATAACGCCACCTTTTAGCATTTCTGCAAGCCCTGTTTTGACCATTAATGTACCTTTTTCCATAATATTTAAATTACCTCCTACCTTATTATTTTATCATTTAACCCCTGCACCGACAGGTCCATTGCTTAAACCTATACCCAGAGACATACCTTCCAGCCTTTTTATCCTTTCGATAATAGGTGGGTGCGTATTAAATAATGAACTGAATGCAGTCCTGTTATTTTTTCCAAAAGGGGTGGCGATGAACATATGTTCTGTCGCGTTATTTGCTTTCTTTACCTCACTGTAATAACTGATCTTTTTTAATGCATTTGCAAGTCCTGCGGGGTACCTGGTAATAAGTGCGCCATTTGCATCCGCAAGATACTCCCTCTGACGGCTGACCGCCAACCTTATAATCATTGCTATTAATGGTGAAAGTATTATGAGTAATAATCCTATGGCCATAAAAATAATACTTAAAATGCCACCGCCGCTACTTCTGCTTGAAGAAGAGCGCCTTCCTCCTCCAAATAAAAAACCCCTGAAGATTATATTACTAACTATCGTTAACATTCCTACCAGTATGACGATAATGGTCCCAAGAAGGATGTCATAGTTTTTTATATGTGAAAGTTCATGAGCTATTACACCCTTAAGCTCTTCATCATCCAGATTTAATATTAAGCCCCTTGTCAGGACTATGACCCCATTTTGAGGATTCCTTCCTGTTGCAAATGCATTCAGGCCCTGCTCCTCAATTGTATATATCTTTGGCATCGGTATACCTGCAGCAATAGACAGACCCTCGACCATATAATAGATCCTTGGATCTTCTTCCCTGCTGAGAGGACTTGCTCCGGTCAAACCTATTACCATTCTATCACTGTAATAATAGCTGCCAATACTGGATATAACTGCAAAAATAAGGGCAAAAACCAGAAATAAAATAGAATAACCTCTGTTTATACCATATCTATAATCCAGTAAGTAACCAATAGCAAAACCAATTGCTGCAATAAACACAATAAAAAAGAATATTATTGCGATAGTTTTACTTCTATTTTTTGCAATGTTTTCATACATTTTCCGATATCACCCCAAAAAACAGATTTTAAAATTGCACCTTAACCGGTTCCCTTGCTTCAGGTTCTTCTATCTCAAAGTATCCTCTTTGAGCAAACCCGAATCTGCCTGCAAAAACATTACCGGGAAATGTCTGTATCCTTGTGTTGTACTGCAAAACCGTATCGTTATAGAACTGCCTGGCATAAGCGATATTACTTTCTATACCATTTAATTGTTCCATCAACCTGGAAAAATGCTGGTCAGCTTTAAGATTCGGATACTGTTCCGCTACTGCAAACAGTGATTTTAGAGTGCTTGTGATCATGTTTTCTGCTTTAGCTTGATCTTCCACCGTCTTTGCATCTATACCCATATTTCTAGCCTGTATAACCTTTTCAAGAGTTTCCTTTTCATGGGCAGCATAACCCTTCACTGTTTCGACAAGATTTGGGATAAGATCATACCTTTTTCTTAACTGAACGTCTATTTGAGACCATGCATTGTCTCCCCTGTTTCTTAGTGTGATAATATTGTTGTAGATACCAACCGCAACAAGTATAATTATCACTACTATTACCAGTACGACTATAATAGGTACCAGAATTGCTGCTAACATAATGCCTCCTATTTTTTAAGTAATTAATATTTATGGTAAAATCCACAATCTTAAATTATATCATAATTAATTCTTAAATTGAGTTATATATTTTTACACAATATTGTTTTTATGGTATATTTCTTTTTAATTTATTTGTAGGAAATTCTTTACAAATTATTCACAATCTATTGACAAATTCTTATCAGATTTGGGAGGAAATTGATGGGTGGCACAGATCTTGCAAACAAAAGAGTAGTTGGCCTGGTCTCTGGAAACGGTACCGGCAAGACTTCACTGGCTGAGTGTTTACTTTTAAACGCTGGGATCATTAATAAAATGGGAAGCATAGAAACAAAAAATACTGTTTCTGATTATAATCCCCTCGAAACAAAAAAGGGTTTTAGCATAACTTCAAGCATTATGCATTATAACTGGAAAAATTCTGATATTACAGTTATAGATTCTCCAGGTTATATGGATTTTATGGGCCAGTCCCTTTCCACTATGAAAGTAATTGACGGAATGCTGCTGGTAATAGATGTAAAGTCCGGACTTCAGGCAGCTACAGAAAGGATAATAGAATATTTTAAACAGAACCCTAAACCTGCTTTCTGCATAATCAATAAAATGGACCAGGAAAACGTCAATTATAATTCAGCAGTAGAAGATATCAGAAATACGACCGGTCTTAACCTTGTCCCAATAACTATTCCATCTGGTGAAGGTGAGAATTTTTCGGGGATCATAGATCTGCTTCAAAATCAGCAGTACGATTACAAATCCGGTAAAGGGCAGAAATCAGCTGTTGATGAATCAAAAAAGTCTGATTCAGAGACCTTCCATAACAACCTGATAGAATCAATTGTTGAGACTAATGACGATCTGCTTAACAAATACCTGGAAGGAGAAAAGATCGATCCTGAAAGCATCAATAAGGAATTTAAGAATGCTGTTATTGGAGGTAAAGTCATACCGACTTTTGCTGCTTCCTCAGGAAAAAATATAGGGATAGACATTATAATGGATTATATAAACAGTCTTTTGCCATCCCCGCTTGAAGCTAAAATACCCGAAGTTAAAATTGTAGATAAGGATGAAAAAATAGAGATCAAACCATCAATAGACGGACCTCTGCTGGCTTATGTTTTTAAGACGACAGCAGATCCATACATAGGTAAACTTTCTATTTTCAGGATATTTTCAGGCACAATCAAGACTAACACCAATTACTATATCTCCGGGATAAAAAACACCCATAAGTTTTCAAACATTTTTAAACTGCAGGGAAAAGACCAGGCTGATATAAATGAAGCTACATGCGGGGATATCGTTGCTGTAGCTAAAATAATGGATATTGAAAATGATGACACGATATCGTCTACTGAAAAACCTATAGAAATAATAAGGAGCACTTATCCTGACCCGACACTGCCAAGAGCGATCCTTCCGATCAGCAAAGGGGATGAAGAAAAGATCAGCATGGGCATATCAAGACTTGTAGAAGAAGATCCTACATTAAAAACAGAATTAAATCTTGAAATACATCAAAATATTGTCTGGGGTCTTGGAGATCTTCAACTAAATGTTGTAAAAGAAAACCTTAAAGAAAAATTTGATATAGATGTTTCTATGAGCATACCTGAGGTTGCTTATAAAGAGACGATCCATAAAAGCGCAAAGGCGGAATATAAATATAAGAAACAATCAGGAGGAAGAGGCCAGTTCGGTCACGTATTTATAGAGATCAAACCCCTCAAAAGCAATGAAGGCTTTAAATTTGAAGATTCTATTTTTGGTGGAGCTATACCAAAAAATTATATTCCAAGTGTTGAAAAAGGTATCCGTGAAGCAATGCTTTCAGGAATACTTGCAGGCTATCCAGTAGTAGATATGTTAGTAAATCTCTATGATGGGTCCTTTCATACCGTAGATTCTTCTGACATGGCATTTAAAATAGCCGCTTCAATGGCGTTTAAGAAGGGTATGGCCGAGGCAAATCCTATTATACTGGAACCAATTATGGAACTTGAGGTACTTATACCTGAGAAATATATGGGAGATATTATTGCCGACGTAAATACAAAAAGAGGAAAAATTATTTCCATGACACCTGATGAAAATAAGATGCAGATAATAAAAGCGACTATTCCTCAATCAGAGACATTTAATTATACAGTCGATCTAAAATCTATCACTCAAGGAAGAGGAGTGTTTACTCAAAAATTTTCACATTACGACGAGCTTCCTGCTCATCTTGCACAACCTTTAATAGAAAAAAGGAAAGAAGAAAAGGATAAAGAATGAGGAAAAAATATAACAAATACACAAGTATACCTGACCGGTTTCCATTCCTTATAGTCATTGTAGTCATAGGTCTTGCGATCTTGTTCTTTTTTATTTTTAAAGCGAAATTTCCGCTGACATTCTTTTCTGGTCCTGGAACACAGGAAACAACTGTGACAGAGACTTACTCAATTCTTATAAATTCACCATCAGAAGAACAGGTATTTAAGTTTGTCAATATAAATGAAACAGTCCCAATAGTTATCGCATCAAAAGATATAGAAAAACTTGACTATAAATTAAAACTTGTAATTAACGGTGATGAGACCATAAAAACTTTTAACAGCCCACCTTATGAATATAACTGGAACCCAGAAAAATCAGGTGACTACGAACTTACAGCTGATCTTATCGATGATAATGGAAACGTAATAACCAGTTCTAATGCTGTAAAGTTTTCTGTAGATTATTCGGACCAGACCGTAGAGACAATTGCAAGAAGCATGGATATTGAAGAAAAAAAGACTGCAGCTCTTGAAGGGTCAGATTACAGGACACAGAACGGTGCCCCTTTGTTTTCTTTTAAATGTTATACTCCACCTGTTATAGATGGTTCACTTGATGAATGGGAACTTTATGATAAGGCCCAGATATCAAACCCCACTATAAAGAAGGAAAACTTTACCAGTATAAGTGATTGTTCCGGTATAATCTACACCTGCTGGGATGATACTGCTTTTTATTTTGCGATAGCTGTAACGGACGATGTATTCAGCCAGAACTACACTGGCAACCAGATCAATAATGGAGATAGTCTTACACTTGTCTTTGACACTGACCTTAAAGGGGATTTCAGTATACCGTTCTATAACGGTGACGACTCCCAGATAGATTTTTCTCCTGGTAATTTTTCAGGTATCCCTCCAGAAGCATTTATTTATTTTCCTTCCAAGACTCCTTCCGGCATACAGATAAAGTCGAGTAGGAGCGGAAACAATTATTTCATAGAAGCAAGTCTTCCATGGGAAAATTTTGTAAGTTTTGGTGCTCTGGATATGACAGTGACAGGATTCACGGCTTCTATTTTTGATACTGACAATCTTGAATCGACTGAACTTGCCATGTCATCATCCCCTCAATTTGAGATAAATAATATAACCACCCTTGGAACCCTTGTATTCATAGATGGAGGAGACCTGACTGCAGATTCAGCTGATAGTACTGAAGCCGATACCGCAGAGACTTCATAATGTTTTAACATTATTATAGTATAGCTATCTTAAAAACAATGGAAAAAATATTTGGGTTCGTCCAGCTTATATCTCTTGGACTTTTTCTTGGCCTGGTAATCGGAAAAACTATCTATTTAAGAGAAAAAGATAAGATCAGTGCAATAAAAATTAATATTTTTGCCAGTGAGGGCAGGAAACACAGTTTTGAGATCATTATGTTTTTACTGGTAAATCTATGGACCTTTGGGGTACTTTTTTATTCTTTAAACCAGGCATTCAACACATTTCCTGGCCTGCCACAGCTTATTTTATTTGATATCCTTGGTCTCAGGATCACCGGACTTGTGTTAATATTTATAGGATTTATTTTTTTTATAATGGCTCTTATAGAACTGGGAAATTCATGGAGACTGGGAATAGATTATAAAAACCCCGGTCAACTTGTAACTGGAGGAATATATGCAATAACCCGCCATCCAATATACGTTTTTTTTGATCTTTATTTTTTTGGCATTTTCCTGCTAAACAGTAACCTCATTTTTCTCATATTCGCTGTCGTAATTTCTTCAGTCCTCCACTTTCAAATCATAAGGGAGGAAAGGTTTTTACTAAAAAGATATGGGAAAAAATACGAATATTATATGAAAAATGTAAGCAGATATTTTAATCTTAAACTTTTTAATAATTTTAAAAAAGTTAAATATCTTTTCAGGTTTCAGGATCTTGATTAAAAAGATAATTGAACCTTAAGTATTTATCTGGTCCTTAACTATTTTGATAGTCGCGTCAAATTCAGCCTCATAATTATTTTTTAAATCCTGTAAGAATTGTTTCCATTGAGGGTTTTGTGTTATTGCTTCCTCAACTGAAAGTTTTATTACTGCTTTTACACCATTCTGTTCTATTACCCTGTTTCTTGCATTAGGATTATTTTCGATCGCTTCTTTAAACTCATTAAAAGCGTTGTCTTTCTCTATTAGAGCTTTCTTCTGTAGGTCTCCAAGATGGTTTAACTCTTTTTGAAACAGTGCAGTCTTTTGTTCTTTTTTTAAAGATTCAATCGCTATGATCCCTTTGCCTCTTCTTAACAGTTCTGCTTCGTCTGTATTAAATTTTATTGAGTCAAGTATATTTTCCTGAGCCATATTAAAAATTGGTTCATTTTTTCCCTTTAACTTTTCCCACATTTTATCAGGGTCTATATCACCTTTATAAAAGGCAGCCATCAATGGTGTCAACTCTTTATTATTTTTAATTTTTTCTTTTTCCTCTTCTGAAAGGTCGTCCAGCAAAGCTGCTTTTTCCATAGCTATTTCAATAGCTGTTTTTATCTTATCACCCATAAGGCCTCCGTTTTTTTAATTTCTTCCTTTTTTGATCAGATTGAAAAACCTATCTTCATAATACTTAAATAGCCCCCACGTATCTATTTCTTCTTTTAATCTTTTAGCATCGATATCACCTTTTTTAAACAACCCAAAAAGATTTTCTATTTCTTCTTTTGCTGCTACCGGAATACCATCCCCGTCTCTTGCTATGACAGGCGCTCCTGTGGGGCCAAGATTTATAAAATTATTTCTCGCCATTTCAGGAAAATTAGAAAAATATGCACTGTTCAATGCGAGTTCATAAATAAACTTCATTATAGAAACATCCCAGTACTCATCCGGTCCCTTTATCACTGCGCAGAAGGGGTCCTTTTTATTATCGATCTCATCATTGATCTTTCTTGCTACTTCTTCGATGCTGTTAGAGATTATTTCCATACGATCATAATCCTTTACAAACTTCAGTTTATAAAGCATCATAGCTATATCATTATTTTCACCAGCAAGAATCTGGAAAGCTTCCTTTGCTTCATCACTAAAACCTTCCATTCTTAAAATATAATAAGGCGTGATTAGTTTAGGTTTTTGCCATGTTATTCTTCCTTCACGTAAAATGGTCTCAGTCTCCTGGTGCCTGCCTTCAAAGTCAATATAAAATGGCACAGAAAGCATGTAGTAATGGATAGTTGTATAGTCATATGTAGATAAGAACTTTAATGGCTGCTTTATGACTTCTGTGTTTTCGATTGCTGACCTTATTCTTTTATCTATTTCCATACTTTAATGTCCATGTTCTCTTTTTGGCATATTTTTTATTCTGATATTTTATAGTTTCTGCTATATTAAATATAATTATAAATTATTTAACCAGAAATCATATGCCATTTCCAGAAAAAATAAATAAAGGTTTTCCTGAAGATTTCCTTCTGGGAACTGCTACTTCTGCATTCCAGGTTGAAGGTGCAGGAGATACAGAATGGAAGAATTTTATTGGCGATGACGGTACTTTACTTGATATTTCTATTGACCATTACAAAAATGTGGAAGAAGATCTTGAATATATTTGTTACCTTGGTAACTCATACAGATTCAGTATGGATTGGTCAAAACTTCAAAAGAACCCATATGACCCATTAGAAAAAGATGCGGTTGATCACTACAGGATTATTTTTAATACCTTAAAAAACAAAAAAAAGAAAATAATGCTGGTTCTGAACCATTTCTCAAATCCCGGATGGTTTTACAGGACAGGTGGCTGGACGAATAAAGAAGCGCCTTTACTCTTCTTTGATTATGTAAAAAAAGTCATTAATATCTTCTACGATCATATCGATATATTAAATACCTTTAATGAACCGAATGCCTATGTAAATATGGCATATTTTTTCAGGGCTTTCCCCCCGAAAAAGTTTAATCTTTTTTTAAGAAACACTGCTCTTTCAAATATGCAAAAATCCCATAGTCTTGTTTATCACTTTATAAAGGAACGGTATCCCGGTATTCCTGTCGGTATCTCCCATGCTCATATGATCGTTGAACCTCTTGGCCATCTTACCCCCGATAAACTTTTTATTAAGAAGTTTTTTGATTTTATCGAGCACGAGCATCTACATGAATTTTTTATAAAAAACGGATCAGAAGTTGATTATATAGGTTTTAGCTACTATGGAAGAATTCTGCTGGAAAGATTTCCATTGCTGGCATATAACAAATATGGCCGCAAAAGGCTTGATGAACTTGGCATAAGACATGATGATATGTGGGAGCTTTTCCCGGAAGGAATCTATAAAATGCTGCACTTCTTTTATAATAAATATAAAAAACCACTTATAATAACGGAAAATGGTACATGCACCACTGACGATGAACTCAGGAAGACCAGTCTTCAAGAACACTTAAGTTTCGTCCAAAAAGCATGTGATGATAATGTTCCTGTCCTTGGGTATTTTCACTGGTCCACTTTTGACAATTATGAACTCGCACACGGTCCTTCACGCAGATTTGGACTTACAGCAATTGGATACAGTTCTCCTGGCCTGGAAAGAAAAATAAAAGGTTCCGGGCATTACTATCATAAGGTTGTCGAATCTAAAAGTATTCCAGAAAGATAAAATATATTCATCTATTATCCTTATCCATAAATACAGTTTTATATAAAATATTGTAACTAAGGGTTTTCATTTTTTAGGACCCATTTTTCGACATATTTTTCAAGGATATCCCCTTCTTTTAAAAACCTGGAGACCTCTGAAAAACGTATAAATGAAGGGTCGAAATAACTGCCTGAAAACCTGCCTGCCTGAGGCTTTAGAAGGTAAAGGTTCTGTTTTGCGCGTGTTGAGGCGACATAAAGCAGTCTGCGTTCTTCTTCGATCTCATCGATAGAATGGAGTGCATAAGAACTTGGAAGATAACCGTCAATCAGGGAAATAATAAACACAGTGTGCCATTCCAGTCCTTTTGCAGAATGAATGGTAGAAAGGATAATTTTTTCATCCTCACCGTCTTCAGGAGTGACCTTTAACTGAGTTTCCTCAACAGGCTCAAGCGTAAGATCAGAAAGGAATTCCTCAATGTCATTGTACCTGCCTGCAATAGCTTCAAGTGAAGACAGGTCATCTAACCGCTTATTAAAATCGTCATATTTTTCCTTCAGAAGGGGTCTGTAGTATTCTATTACCTTTCTTAATCTTTCAGCAAAAGTCTGTTCTTTCTCACTTACAGTTAAATAATTCAATACTTCCTGCAATTGCTTAAGGCTGGACCCGAATTTTTTATTTAGGATTTGTTCATCAGAAAGGAAATCCAACCCTTTTCCTTCATCCACTATATTTGTGACTATATGTTCCGCAGACCGTGGTCCTATTCCTTCGATAAGTAAGAGTGCCCTCGTCCAGCTTATAGAATCTCTTGGATTATAAGCGACTTTTATAAAAGAGATGACATCCTTGATATGTGCAGCCTCACTAAACTTGATCCCACCATATATTACATATGGGATATTATGTGTTTTTAATTCTATTTCAAGGTCCATGGATTGAGACGAACTTCTGAAAAGCACAGCCATATCATCAAGTTTGACGCCTTCCTCTCTTAGCTCCAGTACCCTCTGTACTATAAACCTGGACTGATAATTCTCACTTTCTATCTCAATATAGACGGGCTTTTCATCACCTTCCTTCTTAGTAAAGAGATTTTTATCATATTTATCTTTTGAATATTTTATCAGTTGATTGGTAAAATCAAGTATCGGCTGGGTACTTCTATAATTCTGTTCAAGTTTTATTATTTTAGCTTTCGGGTATTTTTTTGGAAAATCCATTATATTTCTGAAACTTGCGCCCCTAAAAGAGTAAATACTCTGTGAATCATCTCCTACAACCATTATATTCTTATTGGATCCTGCCAAAAGATAAGCTATTTTTGCCTGTAGCTTATTTGTATCCTGAAATTCATCTATCATCAGGTATTCATAAAACTCTGATAATTTTTCCCTGATGCCGGTATTTTCCCTTAGAAGTATTTCAAGATATACCAGCAGATCATCATAATCCATCAAGGATTTGTCTTTTTTAAATTTTATATATTCATTATTGATTTTAGCTATGTCGTCACTGTTCTCAAGAAAATGAGGGTACCCGTCCCTGACCACACTTTTAATGTCACAATCTTTATTAATTGATTTGCTTATAATATCGTAGATGGTTTCTTTCTTAGGAAATCTTTTTTCACTACGGTAGTAACCCAGTCTGTTCCTTATGAAACCTGCCAGGTCTTCGGCATCTTTCCTGTCAAGAATATTAAAGTTTTCAGTAAATCCGATAAACTTTGCATATCTTCTAAGGATATGATTAGCGAATGAATGGAAAGTACCTCCTGATACTCTTCCGCATCGTTCATCCAATAGGTTAGAAGCTCTTCTTAGCATATTCTGGGCAGCTTTTCTTGTAAAGGTAAGCAGCAGTATTGATTGCGGATTGCATCCATCCTCTACCAACCTGGCCACCCTGTATACAAGTGTCCTTGTCTTGCCACTTCCTGCGCCTGCTATCACAAGTACGGGTCCCCTTCCTGCCATTACAGCTCTTAACTGGGCTTCGTTTAACTCTTTATCGTAATCGATCTTGTAATTCTTTGATGAAAGGGGTTTTAAATCCTTTAAGTATGTATTCCTTCATGTTTTTACCTATAAATAAATCTTAAAAAGACTTCACCAATTCAAATTTTAATAAAACTTATAATAATTAGTATATACAATTTCTTTTATAAAAAGTATCAAAGAGCATTACAATCTATTATAATTATTAATAATGAAGTAAGGTTAAATATGCTATGTTCGCATTATAGTAAAAAATATTATTAATTCCGGTAAACAGGAGAAAATTATGGCATTAAATGAATTAACTCCAGAAGAAAAAAACGTTATTATCAATAAAGGTACTGAACCACCTTTTACAGGTAAATATGATAATTTTTTTAAAGACGGGACTTATATTTGCAAACAGTGCGGTGTCCCGTTGTTTGAATCAAAAAGCAAATTTCATTCAGGATGCGGCTGGCCCAGCTTTGATGATGAAATATCAGATTCTGTAAAAAAGGCTACTGATGCGGATGAAAGAAGAACTGAGATCGTTTGTGCAAAATGCGGGGGACATCTGGGTCATGTATTTACCGGTGAAGGATTTACTCCTAAAAACACAAGGCACTGCGTTAATTCCATTTCAATTGATTTTATTCCTGAGAACAATAAAACTGATAGTAAAAAATAAAAAATATAGATATTAAGGATTTAAAAATTATTCATCGCTCACAATAAGCCAGACTTTAGTTTTTTATATATCCATTTATTGCATTTACTATATCTTCTTTTGTCGCTCCAGCAGTAAAAACACCATCAAAACCAATCTTTGTAAGCTTTTCTTCATCCCCAAGAGAAAAAATGCCTCCTATTATAAAAATAACTTTATCTTTGAGCCCTTCCTTTTTTGCTTCCTCGATCAGGTCTTTCCCAAGTGTAAGGTGGGCTCCGCCAAGCGAACTGACACCGATAATGTCAGCATCTTCCTGCACTGCTATATTTAATATCTCTTTCGGTAAAGCATTTCCAAGATAGATCACTTCCATTCCTGCATCACGCAATTGTTTTGCAACGGTGATGACCCCCCTGTTATGGACATCAAGCCCTAATTTAGAAAGCAATATTTTTATTTTCTTTTCAGACATTCTTAATCCTTCCTTATCATTAGTTTAATCTTAATCATAAAAATATTTTTACCAGAAAACCGGTGGTTTCCATAATCCAAATGCTTTTTTAAAGACCTTGAAAAGCTCTCCGATACTACAATAGGCTTTTGCACATTCTAAGGAATATGGGACTATGTTTTCATTATTCTTGCATGCGTCCCCAAGTGCCTTAAGTGATCTTTCGACTTTTTCATTATCACGTTCCAGCCTTATGCTTGCCAGTCTTGATTTCTGTCTTTCTTCGGCACCTTCCGGGTACCTGAAGACTTCTATTTTAGGGACTTTCTCAGATTCAGACTTATATATATTAGACCCGACAAATCTGATCTCACCGTCTTCTATAAGCTGTTTTTCCTTATAGAAATAATTTGCTATTTTATTGTGTATCCAGCCCTTCTCTATTGCAGCAACATAACCACCGACTTTCTCTATTTCATCGATCTCATCGACTATCATTTTTTCGATCTGGTTCGTGAGTGATTCAACATAAAATGAACCTCCCAGCGGATCGACTACCTCTGTCACGGCAGTCTCTTCCTGGATTATTTGCTGTGTCCTCAAAGACAGCAGTGCAGCCTCTTCTGAGGGCACAGAATAGGCCTCATCATAAGAATCCACATGAAGTGACTGGACCCCTGCAAATACAGCGGAAAGCCCCTGTATCGCTGCCCTGACAAGGTTGTTCAATGGTTCCTGGCGGGTAAGTGATATCCCGGAAGTCTGGACATGGCACCGCATCCACATTGAACGTGTATTTTTTGCTCCAAATCTAAACTTCATTATCTTATACCATAGCCTTCTTACAGCTCTGATCCTTGCGACCTCTTCAAAAAAATCACTTGAAATGGACCAGAAAAATGCAAGGCGGTTTGCAACCCAGTCTATGTCATAACCTCTCCTTACAAGTTCATCGAGGGTCTCTATAGCATTTGAAACAGCTACTGCCATTTCTGTTACTCCTGATGTACCAAACTCATGAAGATTGTATCCGTTCAATGTGACATAATTAAAGTAGGGGACATTTTTCTTTATGATACTCGATATTATCACACTGTATCCTGAAGACATCTTTTGGAGGGAGGTATTCAGGGCCGCTTCTAACAACCTCTTCGAGCGTTATGTCGTTCTGTACGCTGCCTTTCAGTTTTTCAAATGGAATGCCTCTTTTCTCAGCCGCAGCCAGGTACATTGGAAATAATATTGCAGTATTTGTCGGAAAATGGCTGACAAGGGAGATGGTTACTTTATCTATCGGGATCTCATCAAAAAGTATCTCCATATCCTTTGCGGTGTCTATTGCTACTCCGCTCATACCTACCTGACCCTTAGAGATAGGATCGTCAGAGTCAAACATCTGGATAGTCGGCAGGTCATAGATGACGCTAACACCTGTGCCTCCATGCTTTAACATAAATTTCATCCTGTCATTTGTATCCTCAGGACCGCCATATCCGTTTATCTGCCGCATGGTAAATTTTTTACCCCTGTACATATCTGGATGCACCCCCCTTGTAAAAGGCTCTTCACCGGGCATGCCAAGATCAAAATCATAATCAAAGTCTTCGTTATCCAGCGGAGTGTACAGCATTTCTCTTGGAATAAAAGAACCAAGTATTGTATGTGGTGTCACAGTCCAGCCAGTTTTTGAATCAGGGTCTTTAAATTTACTTTTTAAATCCTCATATTTCGGCCTTATCTTTTTAAGTGATCCCTGGTCATATATACGGGAGGGATTATTGTTTTTTACCATTTTATTTAAAATATCTTTAGTCCTTGGTCTCTCTTTATCCATCTTTAATGCCTTTCATTTTTACTTTTATTTTAGTTCAAGTTCTTTTATTAATCTTCTGGCTGTCGAATAAGGATCTGTATTTTTTGATACGAGGGATCCTATAATATTTGAAAACTTTTCGTTGTTTCCGATCTTTTTGGTTATATTTTCCATCAGATACCCCGTGATCTCTTCCTGCAGATCATTTTTTGCCCTGTTTATTAAATAATCTTTTCTTTTGGTCTTATAAAAATAATCCCTGTGCTCGTCTATTGCTGTAACCAGGCTTTCGAAACCTTTTTTGCTTATGGCATCAGTCAAAAGCACCTTTTGTGTCCAGAAAGAATTACTGTTATTGTGCCTTATTAAAGTCTCAAGGTTCTGAAGAAGTTCAGCGGGATCTTTTTTATCGATCTTATTGATAATAAAAATATCTCCTATTTCCAACACCCCTGCTTTTAAAGTCTGGATGTAATCTCCCATTTCCGGTATTAATACAAGTACCGTTGTATGTGCAAAATTCATTATATTGACTTCAGTCTGGCCCACTCCTACAGTCTCAAGCAATATGATATCTTTACCCATTGCGTCCATTATATTTATTATCCTTGAGGTGGTCTTGGAGAGTCCGCCATACCAGCCCCTGGTTGCTAGACTTTTTATAAAAACCTCTTTATCTCCAGAATGTTCCATCATCCTTATACGGTCCCCAAGAATAGAGCCCTTTGTAATGGGACTGGAAGGATCCACAGCAATGACCCCAACAGATTTTCCACTTTCCCTATAATACTTTATCAGGAGATTGATGATCGTACTTTTTCCGGACCCTGGAAGACCGGTTATTCCCAGGATATAAGCATTACCCGTATATTTATATAATTTTTCCAGAATGTATTGTACTTCATGATCTTCATCTTCTGTTTTCCTTATAAGTTTTGCAGCTGCCGAAACTTTGCCATGCAGTATTTCATCTGCTAAATCATCTGCTAAATTGATCATATTAAATTTCTCTCTTCCATCCCTTTTCTCTGTAAAAGAGTCATGGCTATTAAAGAGACTATGTCACTTACGAAACAGCCCCTTGATAGATCATTAAAAGGTTTAGCTGCCCCCTGTATTACTGTTCCGCAGACCTCTGCCTTACCCAGTCTCTGGATGATCTTGTATCCTATATTTGCAGAATTCAGATCCGGAAAAATAAGGACATTGGCCTTACCAGCAGCTTCACTTGCGGATAGTTTTATTTTAGCGACTTCTGGTATAATCGCTGCATCAAACTGCAACTCTCCATCAATTTTTATTTCGGGATAATCTTCTTTTATCCTGCTGGTAACCCTCCTTATCTTTTCGATGTCTTCACCATTTGCACTCCCTTTAGTTGAATAGGACAACATCGCAACAACAGGTTCTACTGTAAATACAGATTTTGCAGTCTCGTAACTTGATAATGTCATATCGAACAGCTGGTCCTCATCAGGATGTGGGATAATGGCCGGATCCGAAAGGCAAAATACTCCATCAATACCATATTGGCAATCGGGAACATCTACAAATGCGGCACCATTTAAATATTTTTTACCTTCTATCAGGCCAAGAATGAATATAACGGCCCTCATCAATGCCTCAGTAGAACTGATGGACCCTCCTACTGCACAATCAGCCCTGTCAGTCTTTAAAAGCAATGCTGTATAGTACGACGTATCAAGTGAAAGTTTTAATATCATTTCATCTGAAAGTTCCCTTTTTCTTTTTTGATAGGATGTCTTGATTATGTCTCTATACTCTTCATTGTCTTTGGACCTTTCAGGATCTGCTATAATAAAATTTTTAAGGTTTTTAGGATTTACTTCTTTGATCTTTTTCTGTATTTCCGTCTGATCACCGACCAAAATGTATCGGCTATTGTTTAAGCCACTGAAATAATCAAGAGCTTTTATGAGCCTGACATCATTACCGTCACTGAAAGCAATGGTCCTTTCTATTCCTGAAGCAAGCTTCAAAAGATTGTTAAAAAAGTGCCCCTTAAACATACTATCCTGCAACTTCACTACCTCCTTGTCATTTTCTATGACTTATGATTCATAATCCTTTTCAAAAACAAATTTTCCATTTTTTGAGTTAAAATATTCTTCAAAATAAATAGTCCTTGGCATAAAATCCTTTTCCACTGTCCAGAACGTCTGCAAATAATGTATTACCATTTTTTCACATGGTTTTATTTCAAGTAAACTTATTGTTTCTTCTCCAGGTATATCTGGCTCAAGTATTCTTTTTGAATGCAAGATCTTAAGATTATAGATCTCAGTGATTATTTTTGTAAAAGAATTTTCTTTTAATGTTTTTCTGTTTATTTCACCTGTAAGGTCGTAGGGAAAATATGCCTTTGTCAGATAGAGGGGTGAATTATATGCATATATAAGCCTTTTAACAAAAAAAATACCTACATCACCATCAAGGTCGAGTATTTTTTTTATTATTTCATCAGGTTTTATAGTGTTGGCATCAAGTATTTTTTCTTTTGTATTTATACCTTCATTTTTTAACTCGTCCACTATGCTTGATACTTTTTGAAGAGAGTGAGTTTCGATTTTTTTTCTTATAAATGTACCCCTTCCTCTTTCACGGACAATGAGGCCATCTGATTCGAGATCTTTTAGGGCCTGCCTTACCGTGATCCTGCTGACCCCGAATTCTTTGCAAAGATCCATTTCATTCGGAAGTCTCTCACCATCAGTAAAGTCATTACTTTTTATCCTGTTAAGAATATTTGAATAGAGCTGGAAATAGTATGGGATCTTTAAAGATTTATCAATTTTTATATTCATTACAATAAAATGATCAGGAATATATTTATTGTTATAACATTATAACTTATGTAAATAAAAAGCAAGTCTTTCCTGAAAAATAAAAATATCTTTAGATAAAAATGGGATCCTTAGTCCTTGAAATATTTTACGAAATCCTCTATAGACTCGATGGTATTTTTGTTCTTGGTGAATGAAAAAAGGTCAACTTCTTTTCCATTTATATTTGCATATGGATTATCAAGGCTTTTATCAAAGTCTTCCTTTAAAAGATCAAACTTGTTACGCATCAGGTGAAATATGTTAGTATCATACTTGCAAATACTTATTTCTTTAATATTTCCGACAAAATTACATATTTCAAAAAGGGCATCAAATGGGCCTGAAGATGCGTGCACAAAATTTTTTGCGACATTTATGGACCCTACACCATATTTTTCTGAATTTTCATACAATACTGCTCTTATTGAGCCTGGTAATGCCTTATCCGGGAACGTATCACCTACCATGTCATTTCTTAATATGTTCCAGTCAGTTCCAGTATGCAGTAAAAATAAGACTATCTGGCTGTCCGGTGAAGTAAAGTGCTTTATCTGGCTTGGGTTAAAGCCATTTATCAAGATGATGTTTTCATTATTTATGCTGTGAAGTTGAATATAGAACCCTTCTCCTATCCTATACCCGTTCTTGGTATACCATAATTCTGTTAATCTCTCTTCATCCATCTCTTTAAACCTGTTAATAAGCTCATGGCCTCCAAGGATTTTATAATCATCAATGTTTTCAGGAGAAATCGCTTCTTTTATTCTGTCTTTATCTTCAGCAGTAATTATCCTGGAACCTTCAACTGAAAGCCTGTTTATTACACCATAATGTCTTTCTATTATTTTTTTCTCTTTAAGAAAACTGCCCTTAAGATTTAAGATTCCGGATATTTCTATATCAAAGCTTTTTACTTTTGATAATATAAATTCAAGCAGTGGCCCTATTTTATTGAAGTCATTCAGGTTAAAAAATTCAGGTTTTAAAAAGAACAAAGTCTCATTCTCCTTACCTGAACTTTCAAATTCTTTTATCAATGAGATCTTTTTATCTGAGACAACTGATTCCATTATCTTTTTTTTTATTTCATCGATGTGCAATTTATTTGGCCTCCGCGATTTTTTATAATTTTATCTTGATATATTGCATTAAACTTTTATTTTTGACAAGTCATAATAACCAAATCTGTTTTTAAAAAACCCTTAATACTTTACTCCAATAAATAAATTTTTTCAAAGGATTTTATTAAATAAACTATTATTGCCAAGTTACCTCCTGATAGAGTTTAGTTTTATAAATTAAAAATATTACAAATAATAAAGTAATCGATGCTATAATCTTAGATTAATATTTAAAGGTGACAAAATTATATTTAAAAGGAAAGATCTATGTCCGAAATAATCATAAAAGAACTTGGAGAATTTATTCCCGCAAAAAGTATGGTGGACACCAGAGTACCTGGATTATTCTACAATACCTGAAAAAATAATTAACAGTGTTTCAATAAATAAATTAAAGGAATTTACGATCGTGCCATATTTTATAGAATGGTACAGAAGCAGTGGATCTAACAGGGTATCTCCCCTATTCTCCCAGGAGATTTCTGACCTGAACCCAACAAATCTTACAATACCAGGTATGGTCACCAGAAACCCTTTTTTTGACCATGCCCAGATCAAATACCTTGAAGCATTTAAAAATAATATTCCTGCCGGTAGAATCATGGTTTTTATAGATTATATCTATAATAAAACGTATAAAGACAATATCGGCATATTTGGTTGTTTTGAAAGTATTGATGACAGTGAAGTAGCCAACAGATTATTTGAGGAAGCAATAAAATATTTTAAAAATAATTCATGCAATTATATTATTGGTCCTGCAAAGTTCAACGCAAGCGGTGAAATAGGGCTTTTGATAGATGGATTTGAAAACAAACCTTACTTTCTTGAACCTTATAATGCTCCCTATTACCAGCAATTCTTTGAAAGTTATGGTTTTAAAAAGGAAAACGACTGGTTCAGCATCAATACAGATAATCTTTTTTCAAAAGATTATATGGATAAATTTGAAAGGATCCTTGGTATTATAAACGGTAATCGAAGAGCAGCCTATTTAAACGGATTTGACATAAGGACAGCAGATTTTACAAAGATCTCCAGTGAAATAACCATTATCAGGAATCTATATAATAAGATCTGGAATGAGGGCAACCATCCTCAGCAGCTTGAGATGACAGAACCGGAGTTTGCAATTCTTGCCAGCGGAATAAGATCTATTGCCCTACAAGAATTAATATTTATTGTAGAAAAAGATAATGTTCCGATTGGTGTTTCAGTTAACATTCCTGATATTAATGAAGTCATAGAAGAATATGATAATGATCATTATAAAGGTCTGCCCTCAAAAAGATTTATTGCTTTTAAGGACTTAAAAAGGGATATCAAGATCTTCTCAAATATTCAAAAAAGTTTAAAAAATAAAAAATTTTCACGTATGAGATTTTATATCCTTGGTATCCTTAAAGAATACAGAAAATCAGGGCTCGATTCCCGTCTTTACTATCTCATCAGGGAAAAGGCAAATGAAATAGGTATAACAAATGGATCAGGTTCTCAGCTTGCAGATATAAATAGCGACATAATCAATCCGCTTACAAATCTTGGAAGGATCGCATTAAAATGGAGAGTATATAAGCTTGATATTAAATAAGAGCCGGATGATTTTAAAATGCTTGTATGTTTTCTCACATAATATTGGCCATGACTCAATAAATTAAGGACCTATAAAATAAATATTAAAGGCATAGTCCAGGGAGTTGGATTCAGGCCATTTATCTGGAGGATCTCAACAGAATCAAATTTAAATGGCACCGTATACAACACAACAGAGGGTGTTGTAGTAAAGATAAATTGCACCTCCCGTAAAGAGTTAGAAAACTTATATTATAAAAATAAAAAAGCAGAGACCATCTCCAGCAATTATAGAAAGTATTGACTATTTAAAAATTGATTTTGAGGACTTTCAAGATTTTAACATCTCCAGCAGTAAAAAAACGGAAAATAATTTTCAGTTGATATCTCCCGATCTTTCGACCTGTATGGAATGTGTCGATGATATAAACAACTCTTCTGATAGGAGGAGGTGCTCGTATGCTTTTACAAACTGTACCAATTGCGGCCCGAGATTTACAATAATAAAAAAAATGCCTTATGACAGATCCAATACTGTCATGGATATATTCAAAATGTGCCCGGATTGTCTTGCAGAATATAATGACCCGAGTAGCAGGAGATTCCATGCCCAGCCTAATGCCTGTAAGGACTGTGGTCCTTCCCTGCTGCTTACAGATTCGAATCTTAAAATAATAGATGATAAAGAACCCATCAGCTCGGCTGCAGAATTGCTTAAAGATGGAAAAATAATAGCTATAAAGAGCCTTGGTGGATTCCAGATAGCCTGTGATGCTACAAACTCATCAGTGGTAATGCTGCTCCGGAAAAGAAAAAAGCGACCAAAAAAACCCTTTGCGATGATGTTTAAAGATATCGTTGCGATAAAAAAGTTTTTTCGGGTCTGCAAGTTTGAAGAAGCTCTGTTAAAATCTCCATCAGCACCGATAGTGCTCCTGAAGAAAAAATATTTAAATAATCTGTCCGATGCCAATATCAACAATATAGAACACATTTCCGTGAATGTATCGTTTTACAATAAATATGATGGAGTTTTCCTGCCTTACACACCAATACACCATATGCTTTTTAAATCCCTGGGATTTCCACTGATCATGACCAGCGGAAACGTCTCGGAAGAGCCGATAGCTTCTATTAATAAGGAAGCTTCACAGAAACTTCAGGGTATATGCGATTTCTTTTTGATCCATAATAGGGATATATATTCAAAATATGATGATTCTGTTGTAAGGTCTTTTAATGGTGAAGAGATGATATTAAGAAGAGCCAGGGGTTACGCACCATATCCCGTTAAACTGGATCTGGATATCGGTAATAAGACTATTCTGGCTACTGGTGCACAGGAAAAAAATACATTTTGCATATTTATAAAAAATTATGCAATACTGAGCCAGCATATTGGCGACCTTGATACTGTTGAATCGATCGATTTTTATGAAAATACTTTAAATAATTACATCAAGCTTTTTTCAATTAATAAATTCGATATTGTTGCTTATGACAATCATCCGGACTATGAATCTACAAAGTTCGCACTTAAAAACTTTCCTGGAGCAATAAAAAAGGGGTTCCAGCATCATGCTGCACATATTGCCGGAGTCATTGCTGAAAACGGGATCTTCAAAAACAATTACAGTAAAAAGATCCTTGGCTTTGCCTGGGATGGCACAGGATTGGGAGATGATGGAAATATATGGGGAAGTGAGATATTTATTGTTGATAAAAAACTTAACTTTCAGCATATCGGCCAACTTTCTAAAAAAATACTTCCGGGTGGCGAGATCAGCATAAAGAAGCCTTACAGGATGGCTATGGTCTATCTTTACGGGATCTGGTCCAGGTATTACTCTGAAATAAGTAAAGATTTTTATGATTTTATATATAAAGGATTTCCCTTTTATAAGGAAATAATAAAAAGAGATGAACTGTCTGTCATATTGAAACAAATAAATAATGGTCTTAATTCCCCGGTCACGACAAGTATGGGCCGATTATTCGATGCAGTAAGTTCATTACTTGGCCTGACTCATGAGATAAGTTACGAAGGTGAAGCTGCCATTCACCTTGAAATGATTGCAGATGAAAAGTCAAAAGGTAAATATGACCAGAGGTTTATTAAAGAAAAAGATCGTAACAAGATTATTTTCGATGATTTTTATATCTTTGACCAGATAATACGGGACTTAAATATGAAGATCAATAAGAACGTTATTGCTGCAAAATTTCATAACACACTTCTGGACATAATTATTTCAACAGCAGAAACAATCCGTGCAGAGAAAGATATTGAAAAAATAGCTCTGGCCGGTGGAGTTTTCCAGAATAATATTTTACTTACAAATAGTTTTAAAAAACTTAAAAAATCTGGTTTTGAAGTTTATACAAAATTAAAAGTGCCGGTCAATGATGGTGGTATTTCACTTGGACAGGTATATCTGGCAGCAAAAAAAATATGATCAGCTACAATTAGTGCAATAACCTTCAAAAATTGTATATTTTTTTTGCACCTTAAGGCCTTTTTTATTTAGTTCTTCAGACTCTTTTAGAGATATTTCCTGCTCATCTTCATAGATATCGATAATTTCATTGCATTTTTTACACCTAAAATGGATATGCGGTTCGGTATCCCCGTCAAAACGCCTGACCTCTCCTGTAAAAACAAGGCTACTTGCGGCTCCAATATTCACAAATGTAATAAGGGTACGGTAAACTGTGTCAAAAGATATATTTGGATATGTCTTCTTGACTTCATTATAGACAGTCTCAATTGTCGGATGAGAATCAGTGCATTTCAATATTTTATAAATGATCATCCTCTGTGGAGTCATTTTAAGATTATTTTTTTTACAGATATCATCAAAAATTGAACTCATATTATTTTCCTGAACTTTTATAACATTGGTATTCCTTTAAAAAATCTTTGTAATTATAACTGATTTATTTTTTTTTAAAAAGAACCAAATAATGGCTTCTACATCACAGGTTAAAAAGATAATCTTCTTTAATAGAGAACGCAGTGACTTCTTAGTTTTAAAAAATATATAAATGGTATAAAATCGTTAATCTGCTTTTAAAAAACTTTTATTACTTTTAAAAGCAGCGTGATCGTTATTAAAAACAGATATTAAAAAAAGGGTGATCAGATAAATGTGTTTAGCTATACCTGCAAAAATCAATAGGATCAATGGTAATATTGCAGAAATCGAAAGTCTTGGGGTTTTAAAAAAAGTTGATATATCTCTTTTACCGGACGCAGATGTCGGAGATTTTGTAATTGTTCATGCCGGATTCGCTATCCAGGTAATTGATGAAGAAGAAGCCCTTATCTCCCAGGGATACTGGCAGGATTTTTTAGATGATAATATGGATATTGATATGGACGAGGATGAAGATATCCAGTAGAACAGTTATTATCAAAAAAAAAGGTTTATTTTATGGATGAAATGGCACAGGTAAGAGATAGTATATTTAAACTATCTGATGCAATAAGCACAAAAAAGAATATAAGGATAATGGAAGTATGCGGGACACACACAATGTCAATAGCACGGTTTGGTCTGCATCAAATACTGCCTTCTAAAATAGATCTTATCAGTGGTCCAGGATGTCCCGTATGTGTAACTCCACTAAGTGATATTGACTGGATAATAAATATAATAAATAAAGAGGACTTCACGACTTATACATTTGGTGATCTACTAAGGGTACCAGGGTCTGATTCAAGCCTTAAAATAGAGAAATCTAGAGGTGCACAGATAAAGATCTGCTATTCTCCGCTTGAAGCGCTTGCTTTTGCAGAAAAAAACAGGTCAAAAAAAGTACTTTTTATAGCAATAGGATTTGAAACGACTGCCCCTATTACAGCAGTGTTGATTAAGCGAGCTTATGAAAAAAAATTAAATAATTTTTTTATTTTTTCTACTCATAAAATAGTCCCACCTGCGCTTGAAGCTTTATTAAAGGATAAAGATATAAAAATAAACGGCTTTTTACTTCCAGGACATGTCTGTGCAATCACGGGAACAAAGCCTTTTAGCTTTATCCCGGATATATATGGCATACCATGTGTTATATCTGGTTTTGAGGCTTCCGATATTCTTTCAGCTATAAACTCGATTCTTTATCAGATGTATAAATGTGACCCAAAGGTCGAGATAGAATATAAAAGAGTCGTCAATGAATCTGGAAACCCAAATGCAATTAAACAAATATACGATGTGTTTGATACTGGTGATTGTAACTGGAGAAGCATAGGTACAATACCTGGCAGCGGACTTATCCTTAAAGAAAAGTATTCAGTTTTTGATATAAAAAGGATGTTCCCTGCACCAGAAGTCAAAGAAAAAGAACCTGCTGGATGTTTGTGCGGACAGGTACTCAAAGGTATTAAAAAACCATATGAATGCAGGTTATTTATAAAAAAATGCAATCCTGATACACCTGTCGGCCCCTGTATGGTCTCGAGCGAAGGTTCTTGTGCAGCATATTTTAAATACAGGAAGCAATGAAAAAAATATATGAACGATCAAAACAGAGACAAAATTAAAGATGACCTGGTCATGCTATCACATGGTGATGGTGGAGTTAAGACTTCCGAACTATTAAATAACCTTATACTAAAATATTTAAATAATAGCATTCTTAACAGACTTGAAGACTCCGCGGTCCTTTGCAACCCAGGTAAAAAAATAGCATTTACATCAGATAGTTTTGTTGTCGACCCGATATTTTTCCCTGGAGGAGACATCGGAAAACTATGCATCTGCGGGACAATAAACGATCTATTGACAAGCGGGTCTGTGCCCTCAGCCTTAAGTTTTTCTGTAATATTGGAAGAAGGATTCAGCTTAAAACAATTTGAAAAGATATTGAAATCAATGCAGGATACTTTAAAAGAGATCAATAAAGACGGACTTGATGTTAGTATAGTGACAGGAGACACAAAAGTCGTCAATAAGGGCAGCGCTGATAAAATATATATAAATACAGCAGGAATAGGTTTTATAGAGAAAGATACCTATCTGTCACCTTCCATGATAAAGCCCGGTGATGATATAATCCTTAACGGCAGTATCGGAGAACATGGAATAACCATACTTAGCCAGAGAGAAGAATTTGATTTTCAAAGCAATATCAAGAGTGATTGTGCACCATTAAATTCCCTGGTCATGGAAATGATGTCTGTCTCAAAAAATATCCATGCAATAAGGGATGCTACAAGGGGCGGCCTTGCAAGAGTACTTATAGAACTTTCTGACTCTTCGGGCCATGATTTTGAAATCGATCTTAATAATATCCCCATAAAAAAAGAGACAAAAAGTATTTGTGAATTCCTGGGAATGGATCCGCTATACATTGCAAATGAGGGTAAGATCGTTACATTTGTGAACCAGAAGGATTCCGCTGATGTACTGAAGAAGATGCAGGCTAATAAATACGGCATCCAATCCAGAATAATAGGAAGAGTATCAGAGACAAGAGATAAGAAAGTCCGGCTTAATACTGGGCTCGGGACAAGCAGGTATCTTGACCTTCATTACAGTGAGCAATTGCCCAGGATCTGCTGAGCTACCCTACCCTCCGAGAATATCTTTTTTTATTCTTGATATAAGTTCCGGTATTTTACTTTCTACTTCTGGTGAAAGCTTATTGCTATAGCCGACTTTCTTGGGTCTTATTCCGAAGATCTTTATCTTGATTTCCACCTTTAATGTTTTTAAAAGTTCAAAGACTTCTGTAAGGTCTATATCATGAAGTGAATAACTTTTTAAACCATTTTTTTTCTTTCGGGATTCCTTAATATCTTCTGGACTGAATTCAACGATCTCACCTATTTCCTGACCGGCATCAACTGCATCTATAATAAGGGCTCTGTCGGCCTGCTGGAGTGTAAAAATCAGGTCTATACCTGAAGTACCTCCATCTATTAGTTCCACATTATCATGACCACTAAAGACTCCCAGTTCCCTTAGTTTTTCGATCACGCAAATACCAATACCGTCATCCGCCATAAAGGTATTTCCGAACCCTATGACTTTTATGAGGCCGTCTTTTTCTTTTTCAGATTCAGGTTTTGATATATTATTTTTTTCTTTACTTTCAACCATAATACTGGAAAAATAATTTATTTTTGGCTACGAGCTTATAATATTATAAATCTAGTATTAAAACAAATATAATATTAAGGAGGGTCTTCTTAAGATCATAGTCTAATAAATAAACTGATTTTTTAAACAGTTCTGGAATATCGCAGATTTAAAAGTTAAAATGTTAGAAAATTAAGTTTGTTTTGAAAAAGCAAGCTTAAAAAAATATAATGCTTTTTATAATATTAAAGAAGGACAATTCTTTTAATGCAAAAAGAAAATAGCAGACCTATAAAAACCCGTATTCCACGAACCCGCGTATCTGAACAGGAACCAGGAGACAGAATAAAAAACTTTAGAGAGGTCGAACTGGGTTTTTCTGAAATAGAAGCTATCAGGGAAAGTGCAAGATGCCTGATGTGCAAAAAGCCAAAATGTACTGATGGTTGCCCTGTCGGGATAGATATAAAAAGTTTTATTCAGGCAGTAAAGGAAAAAAAATACGATGATGCTCTTGTAAAAATAAGAGAGAAAAATGCCTTACCGGGAATATGTGGAAGGGTCTGCCCTCAGGAAGACCAGTGCGAAAAGACATGCATACTTGGAATAAGGGATGACCCTGTTTCCATCGGCAAACTCGAACGCTTTGTCGCTGACCAGGGAAAAAAGAGCATTATCCCGCAAAATGAAATTAAAAACACAAGTGGTCCTAATAAAAATAAGATCAGGGTAGCTATTATTGGCTCGGGTCCATCAGGCCTTACATGCGCAGGAGAACTTGCAAAGATGGGATATGCCGTCACTATATTTGAAGCATTGCATAAAGCAGGCGGTGTGCTGGTTTACGGCATCCCTGAATTCAGGCTACCTAAGTCTATAGTTAACCAGGAAGTCGATTTCGTAAGAAGCCTTGGTGTCGATATAAGATTAAATACTATCATCGGTAAGACATATTCGATAGATGAGTTGCTTGAAAAAGAAGGATATAAAAGTGTTTTTGTAGGCACAGGAGCAGGCTTGCCATACTTCATGGGTATTCCAGGAGAAAACCTTAATGGAGTTTACTCTGCAAATGAATATCTTACAAGAATGAATCTTATGAAAGCTTATCTCTTTCCAGAATGGGACACTCCTGTTAAAAAAGCTGAAAACGTATCTGTAGTGGGCGGTGGAAATGTAGCACTGGATTCTGCAAGGACCGCAAAAAGATCAGGAGCAAAAAATGTATACCTTATCTACAGACGGAGTGAGACCGAAATGCCTGGAAGAATAGAGGAAATAAAGCATGCCAAAGAAGAAGGCATAAATATGGTATTCCTGACAAATCCTGTTGAGATAACCGGTGAAAATGGATGGGTCAAAAAAATAAGATGTATAAAGATGGAACTTGGTGAACCTGATGAATCAGGCAGAAGGAGGCCAATACCTATACCTGGTTCAGAATACGACATCGATACAGATATTATTATAATCGCTATTGGACAGGGACCGAATCCTGTACTCACCCAGACATCTCCCGATATCAGTCTCAATAAAAGAGGCAACATATCTGCAGACATAGTCGGAAAGACAAGTAAAAAAGGTGTTTTTGCAGGTGGTGACATTGTGACAGGTACTGCCACAGTCATTCTTGCAATGGGTGCAGGAAAAATAGCTGCAAATGCAATGGATGAATATATTAAAACCGGTATCTGGTGACCATCTCATTATTTATCTTCAGAAATTCCGGAACTATTTTATCCTTACTTCAAGAAAATGGGTCGAACAGGAAATGCACGGGTCATAAGCTCTTATAAGCATCTCACAATTGAGCCTGATTTCATCTTCAGACTTATCGATTATCTGTGGCAGGAATGCTTCCATGTCCTTCTCGATGTTTGCATAATTCATGTTTGTAGGGATTATACAATTAGCTTTTGTTACTTTACCTCTTCCTGTCATAAGTATAATCATGGATCAGCAGTCCTCTTGGAGCTTCTACTGCCCCGACTGCCTCTTCCGGCCCTGATTTTTACAGGAACCCTGTATTTTTCTTCATCCAGTCCTGTCTCAAGGATGTCATCAATAAGTGCGATACAGTCATCGACACAATGTACTATCTCTACAAATTGTGCAATATTTATCATAAAAGTATTATAACAGGGTACTTTTAACCCCAGCTCTTCCGCATAGGTCTTTGCATTATCAGTAAGTAAGTCATAATTATTGTTTACCCTTGAAAGTGCGCCTACCATATATGCATCCCTGGATGCCCAGCAATGCTTACCTGTTGAATGTTCAACGACTTTTTCCTTGATCTTGCTGAGATAATCCTGAGGGCTGATGGTCCAGCCATCAGATGATTTTATATCGCCATCATAAAGAGCATAATCTTTTTTATCAGTTAAAGATATGTATTCAGTTTCCCTTTCAAAATCCGGTAATTTTAGAGACTTTAGAACCTGGAGCGATGTTTCAAGATCAGGATAAAGTGATTTTAACATCTCTTTAAGTTGTAGAAGTTTTTCCTCGGAAGGAGTTGTTGTAAAGCCCCCAACCACAGTAGTAATAGGGTGCACTGCCCTGCCGCCGATTATCCTTACTACTTCATTGGCGATTTTTTTCATGTTTACTGCAATATTGACTACTGCTGGATGTGTTTTTACAAGTGGAATAACACTTCCCACACCAAGAAAATCAGGAGCAGCAAGAAAATATACATGCAGGCAATTGCTCTGTATGTATTCTCCATGATTTATAGCTTTTCTCAGCTTTAGAATATTGTCATTTATTTTTATTCCCAATGCTGCTTCCGTAGCCTTTATCGAAGTAAAAGTATGGGCCACTGAACATATTCCACATATCCTCGAAGTAATATGTGATGGTTCAGTATAATCCCTGCCTACAAGCATAGCTTCAAAAAACCTGGGTGATTCCGGTATCCTGAACTGAAGTTTTTCAATTTTTTTATCTTTTATATCAAGGACAAGGTCACCGTGACCTTCTACTCTCGATATTGGTGATACTTCTATATTAAAAGTCGTGGCCATTAGTAAACCTCCATATTATTTTTTATTTTTTTGTTCAATTTTTTTACAAGCATTATACAGATTAAAACCTTCCATTATATCCTCCAGCGTCAGCCCATATCTCTGCATCAGGTCTTTCTGTGCATTTATATTTGGGTCACTTATTGAACCCCTGCAGGCTTCACATCCTGATTTTACACTGGGGCATCGTGCATTACATCCAGCTCTTGCAACTGGTCCCATACAGGACATGCCAAGTTCATAAACGCATGTGTTTCCGAGCCTTTTACACTCGATACAAACAGGATAATCCGGTATTTCTGGTTTTTTACCAGCGATCAATGATTTTACAATATCCACTATTTCCGATCTTGTAGGGGGACATCCTCTTGCATAATAATCGACTTTTACATAATCCTCTATCGGCTTGGTATCAATAGCATCTATCCAGCCTTTCTTGTCTCCATATACAAGCTCTTTTGCTTTTTCAGTACCATATATATTCTTTAAGCAATTAAGCCCTCCGGTGCATGCACATGCACCGATCGCAACTATTATTTTAGCAATTTTACCGATGTGCTCGATCCTTTCAACATCATGCATAGTATTGATTGAGCCCTCGACAAGTGCGACCTCATAAGTATCGGAATGTTCAGTGATTGCTTCTGTAAAATGTACTATATCTACAGCACTTATAAAATCAAGAAGATCGTCTTCAAGGTTCAAAATCTCAAGCTGGCAACCGCCACAACCGGCAAAACCGAAAACTCCTACTTTTGGCTTGCTCATTATATAGCCTCCTTTAAATTCTTGATTTCCCATAAACTAAAAACCGGTCCATCTACACAGGCTAATTTATCACCTATATGACAGTGATTGCATTTCCCAACACCGCATTCCATCCTTCTTTCAAGTGAAAGAAATATCTTATCAGAATGATATTTTTTTCCTTCAAGCTCAATAATGACAAACTTATACATCACAGGTGGTCCGCAGACTACCAGATAAGTATCATCAGGTTTGTATTCCAGCTGTGGTATCAGATTTGTGCACACTCCAACAGCATGCTTCCAGTCTGCATCAGGTTTATCCACTGTGAGCTTAATATCAATATCATCTCTTTTTCTCCATTCTTCAATCTCATCTTTATAAAGGATACCCTGAGGGTCCACACACCCATAGATAAGAGTCACGTCCTTATAGCTTTTTCTGTCCTCCAGTATAGTTAAAAGAAGGGATCTTACCGGTGCCATACCAAGTCCTCCTGCCACTATGACTACATTATTGCCTTTCATTTTATCAAACGGAAAATAACCTTTTCCAAATGGTCCCCTTACTCCTACTTTTGCTCCTGTTTTAAGTGTGTGAAGAGCATTAGAGACACTTCCTATATTTCTCACACATAATTCAAAATTTTCTTTATTATTAGGAGATGAAGGAATCGAAAAAGGCGCTTCTCCTACACCAAAGACCGTGAGTTCAACAAACTGACCAGGTAAAAAATTAAAATTCCTTCTTTTTTCCGGATCGTCTATTTTTATTGAAAACTGTTTTTCGGTTGAAGTAATATCTTTAATATCATTGATTGTAGCGATTTCTGGGACATATATCGATTCCTTTTTTGTTTTTTCATCTAATTCTAATACCATCTTATATTCCCACCTCTTCCTTAATAGAATTAATATCTTCATATATGTTTATCTTTGCTAGACATGTTTCCACACATCTACCACAGCCGACACATGCATAATTACCGTACTTGTCTACAAAAGTCTTTAGTTTGCATCTATATCTCTGTTTTAACCTGTTTGCCCTGGTAGGCCTGAAATTATGTCCGCCTGCTACAAGTCCATATTCGGGTATCATACAGGAATCCCATTCCCTCTTTTTAACTGCTTCTTTAAGGTCTATTTTCATATCATCCCTGACGTTAAAGCAAAAACATGTGGGGCATACAAGGTTGCAGGAACCACAGCTAAAACATTTTTCTGATAGCTTGTCCCAGAGTTCTTCATTTCCGTAGACTGCTTCAAAATCATTATAAAAATCTTTTATATTGGCCTTTATTTTGAATTTCTTTTTGTAATTGTCTTTGAACCTGTCATAATCCTGGAAATCCTTTACTTTTGCTTCTGAAGGATTTGAAAATTTCTGTAATAGTTCATTGCCTCGAGGGGTCCCTACCCTTATAAAAAACCTGTTTCCAATATCAGAGACAAAAAGATCAAAGCCCTCTTTGACATCATCAGCACCCATCGACATCGAAAAGTTCGTGTCTGATGGTTCCGTATCATAGCCTATGACGATAAGGTTGTTTCTTTTTGCAACATAATTTGAGTCGATATAGTCTGTGCTAAAAAGCCTGTCAAGAAAATTCATTCCATTTAGATCCCAGGCATTAATACCAAAAAGGATTTTTTCTTCAGACTTTCATTTAGCGCTTCTATTGCTATTCCATCCCCAAACTTATAGCTTACCAGTTCTTCCGAAGAAGGAAATAATATTTTTTTTGCAGGTGGCAGAGTTGTTTTTTTATAACCCAGGTCTATTTCTTCATAATTTTTGACCTGCAAAAAATCATGCTGGTTTTTTTCTATTCTTTTTGGAGCCTATTACCTTGTAATGTGATATTAATTCGGAGATAAAATCCTTTAAATCACCTTTTTCCAAGACCTTATATATCATTTGTCCCCTTTCCTAAAAGTTACAACTTCAAATCTTCTATCGGGCCGTGGATCAATAAGTCAACATTTTAAACTAAAAGCCAGATAATTTACAGGCATGTTCACTGCTTATCCAGCAATACTTATTAAAAATCAACTAATAAACTCTTCGATCTTTTCAAGAAGTTTATCCGGTTTTATAGTCTTTTCAAGGACTACTTTTACCGGAAGCCAGGTGCTGTCAGGTTCAAATCCAAAGGCAAGATTCATTTTTTCCCTTATTCCGGTGATCATGATCACGGGTATTGATTTCAGTACATCATCCTTGGGTAATTCCCTGCTGACTTCAAACCCCTCAGTATTTCTTGTCATCATTACATCAAGAAGGATCAGATTTGGGACCCATTCCCTTGCTTTTTTCAAACCTTCTGTTCCATCCGGTGCAGAATCCACGGTGTATCCACGTGCCTCAAGGACTCTCTGGACAGACTCTGTAAAATCAGGATCATCATCGATAATCAAGATTTTTTTATCACTCATTTTAACCTCCACTGTCATGGTTTTAAAATATTATACTGATATTAATAAGAATTACCACCAATAATTAACATTAAAATTATTAATTTAGCTCTAAAGAAACCATCCTTTCATTTTCTTTCAAACTGCTTATGATCTCTCCTATCTTTTTTGTTGTTAACTTTTCATATACCTTACCATTTATCATCATCACAGGAGCAAGTCCACAGCAACCAAGACAATATTTTGCTTCCAGTGTAAACAACTTATCAGGAGTAGTTTCATTTAACCCTATTCCAAGTATCTCTTTGATTTTATTTATAATCCTTTTTGAACCCTTTACATAACATGCTGTTCCAAGGCACACTGATATTATGTATTTCCCCCTGGGTTTTAATGTGAAGTAATGATAAAAGGTGACCACTCCCCATATCCTCGCTGTTGGCATTCCAAGATGCCTGCTTATCTCCTCAATCGCTTCATTACTGATATAACCGTATATTTCCTGTGCTTTATGAAGGATAGACATCAGGGCTGAATCATAATACCCATGCCGACGTTTTTCATCAAGGTATTTAATAAAATCATCTTTTCTATTGCTCGCCTTATCGATTTCTGAAATTGAATTTTTCATTTTCCACCTCTTTGATCTTTTTATTTTCTTTTATAACAAACATCTTTTTCAACTCTACCTTCTATTACCCGATAAATAAAAATTTTTTACCTTTTACGATATATACCTTCCGGAAATTTTTGTCCGTAATGTGTGTGAAGTATTTTATGTGCCTTAGGCCCATTAGGTCTTTCAAAAAATTCCTTATATATCCTCTGTATTTCAGGATTCTCATGACTTCTTCTGATCGTCTTCGAACGATCAAGGTCATATAGTACTCTTGCCCTTTTTTTTAGTAACTCTTCATCTAGAGCTATATAATCAGGGCCTGCATAAGGTTGGCCTCCACCATTAATACACCCTCCAGGACATGACATTATTTCTATAAAGTGATATCTTCCAGGTTCATTTCTGACTATTTCAAGAAGATCATTTGCATTTCCAATACCATGTGCAACCGCAACTCTAACATCTTTATCTCCCATTTTTATCTCGGCCTCTTTTATGCCTTTAAAACCTCTTAGTTGCTCAAATTCTATATTTACTACAGTCTCTCCGACATATAACTCATAAGCAGTCCTGAGTGCTGCTTCCATAACTCCTCCTGTAACACCAAAAATAGTTGCAGCTCCACTTGAGACTCCAAACAGGTTATCAAACTCTTCGCCTTCAGTTTTTAAGAGGTCAATCCCTGCAGATTTTATCATCCATGCTATTTCCCTTGTAGTAACTACAATATCAGTAAGACATGTTCCTTCTATTGATAATTCCTCTCTCTGCGCCTCATATTTCTTTGCTGTACATGGCATTATTGCAATACTTAGTATCTCTTCCGGTTTTATGCCTCTTTTTTTAGCAAAATAGGTCTTTAAAATAGAACTCATCATACTCATCGGTGATTTACATGAAGAAATGTTTGGTAATATATCAGGAAAAAAATGCTCAGTATATTTAATCCATGCCGGTGAACATGAAGTTATCATGGGAAGAACACCATTATTTGTAAGCCTTTCCAGGAATTCATAACCCTCTTCCATAATTGTAAGATCTGCGCTGAACTGAGTATCAAAAACCAGATCAAACCCTAATTTTCTTAGTGCTGCTATTGTCTGCTTTTCCAGATTTATTCCAGGCTCAAGTCCAAAGGCTTCGCCTATAGCCGCCCTGACTGCAGGTGCTATCTGTACGATCTTTAACTTTTTTTCATCTGATAATTCTTTAAAAAGTTCAACAGTGTAATACTTTTCAGAAAGTGCTGCTGTTGGACAAACATTTATACACTGTCCACAATTAATACAAACTGAACTATTGATCGGTGAATTATAAGCAGTCATTACAGTGCTATCAAATCCCCTATTAGCGAAGTTTATTGCATTTACTCCCTGGATTTCACTGCAAAGTCTTACACATCTTCCGCATAAAATACATTTATTTGGATCCCTTACTATCGCAGAGGAAGAAAGATCCACATCATACTGTTTCTTTTCCCGGTAAAATTCCTTTTTTTAATACCCACAGACCTTGCAAGTGACTGCAGTTCACAATTTCCATCCCTTTCACATGTATTGCAGTCAATAGGATGGTTATCAAGCAATAATTCAAGCAAGTCCCTTCGGGCCCTTCTAAGTTCAGCAGTATTTGTTTTTATTTTCATACCGTCTCTGACCTTAGTTGTACAACTTGTTACATAATTTGGGCTGCCATCTACTTCAACAATACAGATCCTGCAGGCTCCCTCTACTGATAATTTTGGATGGTAACATAATCTGGGGATATGGTAACCTATCTTATCAAGGACATTCATTATCGTCTGGTCACTGTCAACATTATAGGGTTTGTTATTTACCTGGATCGTTATAGCGATCAACCATTATTCTTTCTCCTCTCTATCGCATCTCAGGCAGTGCTTTGCTTCATATACTGCCTGCATTTTAGAAAAACCTAATTCAATCTCATCAAAATTATTTTCTCTTTTAGGATTTCCAGCATCGGTGCTTTAAATCTTTTTAATTGTTCTATATCTTCATCGGACATCTCAACAATACCCACTTCCGCTGCAGGTATTGTAACATCATATTTTCTGGTCAATTCTTCACCTTTTATATACTTATCTATCATTTCCGCAGCAATTTTCCCATGGGACATCGCTTCTGTGACAGTTTTAGGTCCAAGAACAACATCCCCGCCAGCAAAAACTCCATCTGCTCCTGTGTATAAAGTGTCCTGATCGACCTCTATAGTATTCCATTTGGTCAGTTTAAGGCTATTATCTGATGCAAGGCCTCCTATTAAAGGTCCTTGGCTTATGGCCGGTACGAGCGTGTCTATATCTAATAGAAACTCGGAATTTTCTATCTGCACCGGTTTTCGTCTTCCGCTGCTGTCCAGATCACCAAGTTTCATTTTTACACACTCAAGTTTTTCGATCTTTTCATTTTTTGTGATCATTCTTACAGGAGCTGTAAGAAATCTTATTTCTACCCCTTCTTCTATTGCTTCTTCTATTTCTTCTTTCCATGCAGGCATTTCATCTTTTGTTCTTCTGTAAAGAATAGAAACTGTTTTTCCTAGACGTTTAATTGTCCTGGCTGCATCAATCGCAGCATTCCCCCCGCCTATTACTGCTACTCTTTCACCTATTTTAATTTTTTCTCCAAGATTTATCTCTCTTAAAAGATCTACTGCATCAATAACATTTTTAAGTCCTTCGCCAGGAATCCCAAGCTTTTAAACCTTTGTGTGCTCCAATAGAGATAAAAACTGCATTATATTCTTTTTTTAAATCTTCAAGCCCTATTTTTTTGCCCACTTCATGATTGTATTTTATTTCAACACCCAGACTCTTTATCCTTTCGATTTCTTTTACTAGAATCGCTTTTGGAAGCCTGTACTCAGGGATAGCTACTGCAAGCATACCTCCTGCCACAGAAAGTTTTTCAAACATTGTCACACTGTAGCCTTTTAATGCCAGATAATAAGCACATGTCAATCCAGAGGGCCCAGAACCTATTATTGCTACTTTTTGATGTTTTTTTTCATTTATTACTTTTTTAAATTCAAATTTCTTTTCTTCTGCATAATCAGTTAAAAATCTTTTTAATCTTCTTATTCCAATCGGTTCGTCTATAGCATTTCTTCTACATTTACTTTCACATGGATGGTGACATACACGGCCACAAACTACCGGTAAAGGATTTTCTCTATATAAAACATCAATTGCATCGTCGAATCTTTCCTGTGCTATAAGTCCAATATAAGAAGGTGCCCCACTTCCACCCAAAAAACAAGAATGCTGGCATGGTGATGATATTATTCCTTTGCACACCACTGCCGGACATCTCTTATATATTACATGCTGTATATACTCATCATGAAAATATCTGAGAGTCGTTAAAACAGGATTTGGCGCGATTGGCCCAGGCCGCAGAGAGCAGTTTTTCTTATCAAGATTGCAAGTCTTTCAAGTTTATCTATATCTTCCAGTTCACCTTTGCCAGAAGTTATTTTATTAAGGATCTCGAGCATTCGTTTGGTACCTTCCCTGCACGGAGTACATTTACCGCAGGATTCATTTTGTGTAAATTCCAGAAAATATCTTGCAACGTCTATCATGCAGTCATCCTCGTCAGGACGATCATACCTCCGGAACCCATTATCGAGCCCCAGTGACTTAAGTGAATCATAATCAACAGGTGAATCAATGTATTGTTCAGGGATGCATCCTCCAGAAAGGCCCTCCAGTTAAAACTGCTTTAAATCTTTTGCCATCTTTAATGCCACCACCTATATCATAAATGATCTCCCGGAGCGTAATACCCATGGGTACTTCTATCAATCCAGTATTATTGACCTTGCCTGCAAGTGCAAATACCTTGGTCCCTTTGCTTTTTTAGTGCCTATTTCGGCAAACTTTTCAGAACCATCAAGTATAATGACCGCAATATTGGCAAATGTCTCCACATTATTTATAAGTGTCGGTTTTCCCCATAATCCACTCACAGAAGGATATGGGGGTTTTGTTGTTGGAATACCCCTGAAGCCTTCTATTGAGTGTATCAGTGCAGTTTCTTCTCCGCAAACAAATGCCCCGGCACCGAGTACAAGCTCTACCTCAAAATCAAAATCCTGTCCCAGGATATTTTTACCAAGAAAGTTGTAATTATATGCATCCTCGAGTGCTTTTTTTAATCTTTCAATCGCAAGAGGATACTCAGCTCTTATATATATAAAACCTTTTTTGGCACCTGTCGCAAACCCGGCAATAGCCATACCTTCCAGGACAATATGCGGGTCACCTTCAAGAGCACTTCTGTCCATGAAAGCACCCGGGTCACCTTCGTCTGCGTTACAAATAATATATTTTTCATTTCCTTCTTCACCCGCAACAAGCTTCCATTTTAATCCCGTATTAAAACCTCCACCGCCTCTTCCCCTGAGACCGGAATTTGTCACTGCTTCTATAACCTTTAATGGATCTTTTTCGGTAAGTACCTTTGCAAGAGCTTCGTATCCCCTCACAGAAAGATAATCCTCTATACTCTCAGGATCAATTATTCCGCAGTTTCTAAGGGTTATCCTTTTCTGTTTTTTAAAAAAATCCAGATCCCCAAATACAAAGCGAGACCTGTCAGTCAGATTAAAAGGGTCCGTAGACAGATCATCTGTCCTTTTACCAGGTTCTACATTATTTCAATCAAATGCTTTCTTACAATATCTTCTGCCATTACTTTATCAACATTAGTATATTTAAAAGGGATCTTTCCAACCTGTAGTACTTCTACGGTTGGTTCCAGATTGCATCTGCCTGCGCAACCCTTCTGTTTCATCTGCACATCAGCTATTTTATTTTTTTCTATTTCCTGGTTAAAAACATCCCAGACCTCTTTACTGCCGGCAGCGATCTCACAAGTAGACATTCCGACATATATTCTTGTAGATGATAGCAGACCACCTTTAATAAGATTCTGGATTGCTTCTTGCCTGATGCTTTTTAGATTTTGTAGAGCTGTTGCCATTTCATTACCTTTCCTATTTCAAAAATGAATTTGTTACCAACATTTTCTGGTTGTACCCATATATTTCCACCAAGGATCTGCGTTATACTTTTTTATTATAAAAAGTCCAAGACCTGTTCCCTTTACTTTTTTAAATTCTGCTCTATTTAATCTTGAAAATTTTTTAAACAAAACCGCTCCTTCTTCTTCAGTTAATAGGCTTACCGTCGTTATAAACTCCAAACCTTACAGATTTTTCTCCTTCATCAGCATCGATTATTATCCTGCCCCCGGAAAGCCCGTATTTTATTGCGTTACTTATTAGATTATTAAAAATTGTAGTCAACATATTCCTGTCCGTATTGACTGTTAGATTTTCAGGAATTTTATTTTCAAATATCATATTGTTTTCGTATATCTCCGACACAAAAGTATCTTCAACTTCCTTTATTATTTCACTATTGATGTTTAATTCTTCCCTGTTTATGTCCATCTTACCTTCCTGGATCCGTGATATATCAAGAAACTCCCTTATTGTCGCCTCGAGCCTGTTTAGATTTCTTATCATAGTCTCTATAGTTGCCCTCTGTTTGAAATTAAGCATACCCAAGCAACCCGTCCCTTATTGAGTACACGCATATTATTGTAGAACCAAGGATCCCTTTTAATTCATGTGATACAAATTCTACTGTCGTCAGGTCAGATGGAGAAAAATCATTGCTTTGATTTAAAATAAATTTTTTACAGCAGCAATCTTTTTATTTTTTCTGCCGATTTCTATAATAATAATTACCCATATTTATTTTCATTTCCTCATTCTTTTTTAAACTGTTAAATATACTCCGAAAAAATCTACTTAAATTGAAACCTAAATAGAAATACATTGTAACATTTATGTAACTGTCAAAAATTAAGTTATCATAGCACTCGCACAGACATAATTCAATAAAATTATTTAGGTTTTGTAATTAGTTTGTAACAATCATAATGTAACATATAAGTAACAACTATGCAACAATATTGAAACATTTTATTTTTCTTTTGAAAAGTGATGTTTTTAGTGCAGTTTAATCATAAGAGAAGAATAAAGTCAGACATATTTTCCTGACTTGTCTTTTAAAATATCTATCCAGTCCTGGATCCCTTCTCCAGTTTTACAGGATAATTCTAAGATACGTACTTCATGATTCAACAGAGAGACTTTTTCACTAAAAAATTCAAGATCAAAATCACTGTACTTGAGCATGTCGGTCTTATTAAGTACCACAAGATCGGTCTTGATAAATGCTTTCGGGTATTTTACGGGCTTGTCATCCCCTTCGCTTACAGATGAAAGGATTATCCTATAGGACTCTCCAAGGTCAAAACCGATCGGGCAAATAAGATTGCCTACATTTTCAATAAATAATATATCAAGTTCTGATAAATTTAATTTTTCAACTGCTCTTGCGACCATCGATGCATTAAGATGGCATGTCCCTCCAGTATTGATCTGCACAACAGGATCGATCAATTGTTTTATTTTTTCAGCATCATGGGTCGAAGATATATCACCTTCAATGACTCCGATATTAAAATCATCCTTTATCCTCTTAATGGTCTCGAGAATAAGTGATGTCTTTCCGGCACCAGGCGCAGAAAGAATATTTACCACAAAGACATTGTTTTTGGCAAATAATTTTCTGTTTGCTTCAGCTTCATCTTTGTTATACTGCATTACATTTTCTATTACATCAATTTTCATCTTTGCTCCATAAATACTTATCTTTTTTAGACTTATTGATTATACTATTTGGGACAATAAAGAAAAGCTTAAATTAAAAAATAATATAATAGTTAGAAGGAAAAGCTATGGTAGATATTATTCCTTTTAAGGGTCTTGTCTATGACTTGGACTCCATTAAAGAAATATCAAAGGTGCTTGCACCCCCCTATGATATCATATCCGAAACAGAGAGACTCGGATTAAAAGAGTCAAGCAGGTATAATATTGTTAACCTGACATTACCGGAATCTACAGAGATAGTTCAGGTTATGAAAATGCTACTAAACTCTTAAAAAGCTGGATACAAGAAGGTATTCTTACTTATGAAAGTGAAGACTGTTTTTATCTTATCAAGGAAACCTTTAAGGAAAACAATAAAAATAAGTGCTTTACCGGTTTTGTAGGGTTGCTCAGGTTGGAAGAATATGGAGAGGGGAAAGTTTTAAGGCATGAAAAAACTCTTCCTAAACCGAAAGAAGACAGGTTGAACCTGCTTAAAGCTTGCCGTACAAACCTCGAATTTATATATACCTTATATAATGATCATAATAATAAAGTGGCTCATATTTTAAATAAGTATCTGGATACATCTCCACTTGTTTCAACTTCAGTCAACTACGACCCGGAGCTAAACTTTGCTTTATGGAAGATCAGGGAAAAAAATATAAAGGATGAAATAATTGCAATCATGAGAGAAAAGACTCTCCTGATTGCAGATGGCCATCACAGGTATGAGACATCCAGGCTCTACAGGGAGATGTCCGGTAAAGAAAAAGGTTCCAGAGAAGATTATATACTCGCTTTATTTGTTTCCAGTAACCAGGAAGATATTATCATACATCCCACCCATAGATTGATCAATTTTGAAGAGAAGACAGAAGCCAAAACACTTATCAGAAAATTGGAAAACTATTTTGAAATAAATATACCAGAAAGTATAGAAATAAAAGATATCAATAATATGATGAGGCAATCTTATTTAAAAAATGACAAGAGTTTTTTGATCTGCTTTCCTGATGGCTTAAAAGTATTTATAACACTAAAAAAACCTTTTGATGTAATGTATGACCGGTTAAAAATAGATAAAACAGGATTTGATGAAGAATTTGAATATCTTGATGTCAATATATTGCACAGGCTTATTTTGGAAAATATCTTTTCTGATAATGAAATAAAAAATATCAGATATGTACATACCATAAAAGAAGTGCTGGAGGCTCTGGAAAATAAAAACAATGGGTATGATATCGGCGTAATATTGAATGCTCCTACAGTATCTACTGTTGAAAATCTATCAAATAGAAATAAAATAATGCCACAGAAATCTACTTATTTCTTTCCCAAGCCCTGCAGTGGACTTGTACTATATAAATTTGATTCAAAATAATGTGAACCATCTCTCGAATCGATTAAGAATTTTTTATTGCTCCTATTTATTAAGCCTTTTTTCCAGGTCGTGGATTTCCTGTTTCATCTCATCAGGCAGCCTGTCACCGAACTGTTCATAAAACTTCTTTACTTCTGAAATTTCCTTCTTCCACTCTTCCTTAGGTACATTTAATAGTTGCTCCATTACGGAATCATCAATATCCATCCCGTCAAGATCTATGTCATCCTTGTGCGGGACATGTCCTATCGGGGTCTCCACGGCTCCCATTTTATCTTTGCATCTTTCGATTATCCATTCTATCACTCGAAGATTATCACTGAAACCAGGCCACAGGAACTCCCCTTCTTTATTGGTCCTGAACCAATTGACATGGAATATCTTCGGTTGCTTCTTCATCTTTTTACCCATTTTAAGCCAATGAGTGAAATAATCACCCATGTTATATCCGCAGAAGGGTATCATTGCCATCGGGTCCCTTCTTGTCTTTCCCTGTGCCCCATATTGCGCAGCAGTTATCTCTGAGGCCATTATGGAGCCGACAAATACTCCATGCTGCCAGTCAAAGGACTGGTACACCAGGGGTGCAAGAGATGCCCTTCTTCCACCAAAGACAATAGCAGAGATAGGAACACCTCCAGTATCATTTATAAGTTCGGATGCGGAAGGACACTGCATTATGGGAGCAGTGAACCTGCTGTTGGGATTTGCACCTTTAACAGTTTTACCATCTTCATCAACCAAACCAGGCTTCCATGGTTTTCCTGTCCAGTCTATTCCCTTCGGTGGGGCCTCTCCGTCTCCATCTTCCCACCATACTGTCCCGTCATCTTTAAGAAGTACGTTCGTATAAATAGTGTTTCTCTTTATGGTAGACATTGCATTAAGGTTTGTCTTACTGTTCGTACCCGGCAATACTCCAAAAAAGCCTGTTTCAGGATTTATAGCCCAGAGTGAGCCGTTATCCTTTACCCGCAGCCATGCGATATCATCGCCAACTGTCCAGACTTTAAAACCTTTCTTCTTTAAGCTGTCTGGTGGGACCATCATTGCCAGATTTGTTTTGCCGCATGCACTTGGAAAAGCTGCAGCAATATAAGTCATATCCCCTTTTCCATCATCGACTCCGATAATAAGCATATGTTCTGCCATCCAGTCCTCGGTTCTCCCAATATAGCTTGCGATCCTGAGAGCCATACATTTTTTTCCAAGCAGAACATTTCCGCCATATCCTGAACCGACACTCCATATTGTATTATCTTCAGGAAAATGAAGTATCAACCTTCTGTTTATATCTCTTTCTGCTTTTGAGTGCAGGCACTTTGTAAACTCCTTTGTCTTTCCTAAAAACTTAAGTACAGAGTCTCCTACCCTTGTCATTATGAGCATGTTAAGTACCACGTAGATGCTGTCTGTAAGCTCGACTCCTATTTTTGAAAATTCAGAATTTAAAGGACCCATAGAAAACGGGATAACATACATGGTCCTCCCGACCATAGCGTCCTTGAATATTTCACCAGCCTTTTTATAAGCTTCGTCAGGATGCATCCAGTTGTTGGTAGGGCCCGCTTCTTCTTTTTCTTCAGTACAGATAAATGTAAGATGTTCAGTGCGTGCCACATCGTTTATTGCTGTCCTGTGATAGACACAGCCGGGAAGGACCTTCTGATTTAATTCTATAAGCTCCCCTGTCTTAAAAGCCTCTTTTTCAAGCTGTTTCTTTTGCTTTTCTGAGCCATCTATCCATACGATCTTGTCAGGGTTGCACATCTTGGCCATCTCCAGCACCCATTTTATAAGAACCTTATTTTCTTTATGGTCATTCTGCATAATAATCACCCTCCCGGAGTATTATAACTGTGTATGGTAGTTGTATTGAGACTAATCCTTGTAAATATTATTACAAATAATTTAAAGCCATTATGATAAAATAATTTTATATAAAAATAAAGAGAATATCAGATTTAAGGCTCTTTTCTTTATTATTTAAGGATTAAAGCCTTTGTCAGGTCCTCATTACGGCGAATACTGATAGCATGATGGATAAGAAATAAATAAGGCAGACCCATATTTGTTTCCAGTAGAGAGTTGATGACCAGTGGCATTATCCCGGCTGAACGTATACCAGTTATTAATAATACTGCCTCCCATGAAAACTGGACCAGTATTCCAATTGATAGTATCCAAAGAATATTTATCTTTTTTGTATCTTTTTTTTCATTTTTTATATTTTTTATGATCAATATTAAATATCCAGCTGTCAATATCAAAGCCATCACACCATGGTAGCTTGTGGTCCCTCTCTGTATTGAAATGACCTGGAAGCTGGAACCGAAATTCTGGCTTAAAAGTGCCGTGGTAAACCACCCCGATATTATAAGTATTGACCATTCAAGGGCATGGCCATCCCTGTCAAGCCAGAGCCATATCCATGCAAAATTAGTAAACCCGTAACTCATACTTAGCCAGAAAAGAATACCGGCTGTACTGGCACCTTCGACTGACCTTGTACCCAATGCGAGATAAAAAATACCATAATCCACTAAAAAATAGATCAATCCACCTACCAGCCCTGCAAGCAATGCCATATAACGCTTGGCGTATACAAGGACAATAAGGAGCACGATCAACCATATAATATCAATATAGATGTATAGAAAATTAAATATCCTTGAAGGGATAACTTCCAATTTGAAGATCCTTCTTTTAAAGTTTTACTTAGGATTAATCTTATATTATATTTTTTTGTTTTTTTCAATATTAATACTAATGAACATTTCAAGAATTGTGTTTACAATAAGGATTTTATAACCTTTTAAAAAATTTAATGACAAATAAAATGAAAATATTGTTATAATAAAAAAATGAAAGAAAAAAAATTATTTCTGTATTTTTTAGAAATCAAAGAAAAAAATGGTAGTAAGATAAAATATCCTGTCTATAAAAGTGGAGAGGATTTTTTTATCAAAGATCATCTCGTTCCCCGTGGAAAAGATATGGAAGATGAAGTCAGGGATTTTTTTAATGCTGAATTTATAGGGCCTGTTCTGGATAAGCCCGCCCACCAGGATCTCAAATTTAAAGATATAAAATAATAATCTGAAAATCTGTTTTTATTGAATATGGATATAGTCACAGGGTCTACAGGCTGCATTGGTAATGTCCTCATAAGGGAGATGTCTGCTAGGGGTAGAGAAGTAATAGCATTTCACAGGAAAAATTCCTTGACTGATTGCATTGATGACTGCCCTATCGAAAGAAGGACCGGTGACATCCTGGACCTGGAATCTCTTACCAAAGCATTTAAGGGCATTGATACAGTATTTCATCTTGCTTCTGAGATCTCGATTATGCCAGGCTCGAATAAAAAGCTTTTTGAAATAAATGTCCAGGGAACCAAAAATGTCCTTAAGGCTTGCATCGAAAACAAAGTAAGAAAACTTATTTTTACGAGTTCTATCCACGCTATAAAAGAACCCCGGAAAAATGAAATAATCGATGAATCACTTCCTTTTGACCCGGAAAGTAAAATGGGTATATATAACAGGACCAAGGCACTGGCAAGCATTGAAGTGATGAAAGCCGCTGGATGCGGATTGGACGCCACAATAGTCTGTCCGACAGCTGTTATAGGCCCGTATGATTTCAGGGTATCCTTGATGGGGCAGCTGATCGTAGACTACTGTTACGGCAGGTTAAGCATGATCACCGATGGCGCATATGATTTCGTAGATGTAAGAGATGTCGCAATAGGACACATGCTGGCTGCAGAAAAAGGAATGAAGGGTCAGTATTATCTTCTGTCTGGAGAAAAGGTCACAATTGATGAGCTTATGAAAATTTTAAATAATATAACCGGGATCCCTCTTCCAAGATTTAAAGTACCTATAAATATAGCAAAATTCTTCTCGGTATTTATGCCGGTATACTATATGGCCACCAGAGCCAAACCTAAATTTACGCTTTATTCTATCAGGACTATACAGAGCAACTCCAATATAACTCATAAAAAAGCTACAGAGGAATTAGGATATTATCCTATGCCTATTAAAAAATCTCTTGAAGACTCTGTCGGCTGGTTTAAAGAAAATGGTCTGATAATCTCCCGGAATTAAAAATTTTTATATGACCGCTTACTCTATTAATTAAATTCCGAAGGTCATTGTAAGAATTATTTCAGGACACGAAAAGATTTCTTGAAGAAAATTTTCCGTCAGTTGTAAGGTTTACTCCCAGTCTTTTCAGCCCCACTTCATCGCCAGGGGTCGGGATGTGTGTCATATGCATCTCACAATCCCTCAGTTCTGAAAGCTTGTTCATGGCCAGTTCTGCAGTAGGATTTGTTGTTGCACTTATTGAAAGCGCGATCAGCATTTCTTCGAGGTCCAGGCTTTCTGTATCAGATTTAAAAATACCCTTTTTTAATTTTGCTATCTGTCCGATTATATTGGGAGAGATCAGAAGGATCTCGTCCGGGATTTTTGCAAGCTCCTTTACCGAATTTATCACCAGGCTTGATGCTGCATGCATCAATTGAGAATTCTTTCCAGTGACAATAGAACCATCATTGAGTTCTATCGCCGCCCCGCAAAAAATACCCTGGTTCCCCTTACCATTCAGTTCTGCTTCCTTTGCTGCACTTCTGGCCTCTTCGACAACTCGCCTGTCACTGGCCCTGACATCAAGTTCCTGCATCAGTGATCTTACCCGTTCTACAGTTTCCTTTCTTTCCACTCCCGTCACAAATTCAGAATTATACCTAAAAAATCTTCTTATCAATTCCTGTCTGGCAGCTTCCCGTACAACATCATCGTCTGTTATACCAAACCCTGCCCGGTTTACCCCCATATCTGTAGGGGAATTATATTCTGGCAATGTTATATTTGGATCATTTTTCTCCAGTATCCGCTGCAATATCATCTTCAGTATCGGAAAACTTTCTACATCCCTGTTATAGTTAATTGCAACTGTCCCATATTCAGAAAGATGAAAAGGATCCACCAGGTTGAAATCCTGTATGTCTGCTGTTGCAGCTTCATATGCTATATTTACAGGATGCTTTAATGGCAGGTTCCAGATCGGAAACGTTTCAAATTTCGCATATCCTGCATTGATCCCGTTCTTATGTTCATGATATAACTGTGAAAGACATGTCGAAAGTTTCCCGCTATTTGGACCCGGTGCTGTGACAACGACTATTGGTTTATCAGTTATTATACGTTCATTCTTACCAAAACCGCCATCGCTGCATATGTTATCAACATCTGTTGGATACCCTTCAATAGGATAATGCAAATATACTTTCACTCCCCTGTGCTCCAATTTGTTCTTAAACATGATGGCAGCCGACTGACCGGAGAAACGTGTTATTACGACAGACAGAATATCCAACCCCCAGCCCCTCAAGTCATCGATAAGCTTTAAGGTCGCAGCATCATAGGTTATCCCGAAGTCACCCCTTACCCGGCCACTTTCTATGTCGCCGGAATATATACAGAGCACTATATCAAGCTTTTTTTTGAATGACTGCAGAAGTCGTATTTTGACATTCGGGTCGTAACCAGGTAATACTCTTGCAGCATGGTAATCAAAACATAGCTTTCCTCCAAATTCAAGGTAAAGCTTATTATCGAATTTCCCTACGCGTTCAAGTATTGCTGCATGCTGTTCATGAAGATACTTCTCATTGTCAAAACCAATTTTTTTCATAAGCAGGAAAGTATTTTTACTGTTTAACCGTGATTATATCATGATTGATCATGTATTTTTATTATAAGCTTTAATTATTTCTATTTGTTATAATTGATTTTCTAATGACACTATTTCCAAGCAAATATAATTATTCTTACAGGATAAACTCCAAATACTCGATATTAAATAACTTCCTGACAGGGGCACTCGACATTATTGAAAATAATATTATTGATAAAGTCATCTATCTCATCACTGATAGAGAGAGGATACTATTATTATGACCCCGACGCAGAAAACAGTATTTTTGAGGAATTGTTTAAAAACTTTCAACAAAAAGTTATTACCAGGCCTGTTAAATTTGTTATCTGTCCGACTTTTATTTGCAACCTTAATTGTATTTATTGTTTTGAAAAGGACCTTAATAAAAAAAAAGAAAAATTCATGGATGATGAGATCCTTGAGCGTGCAATTGGCACCATGATGGATATCAGAAATCTTCATAAAAAAGAGATCAGTACAATTGAGCTTTTTGGCGGTGAGCCTCTTTTAAAAAAGACAAAAGATCTTGTTTCAAAGATCCTTAGATTTAGCCATGAGCAGAAAATAACAATTTCTATTATAACGAATGGAGTCATGGCTAAAGATTTCATCGACATTTTAATACCGGTACGAGAAAACATCGAGATGCTCCAGATAACTCTTGACGGTCCCGACTTTATACATGACAAACGAAGGAAATACTTTTCAGGTAGGGGTAGCTTTAAAAAGATATCAGATAGTATCGATTCACTTGTAGTCAATGGAATAAACACCAATGTCAGGGTCAATGTCGATATGGAAAACATTGATTATCTTCCTGATATTTATGAATATGCAGAAAAAATGAAATGGTCCGGCCTCACCAATTTTAAAATGCAGCTATCCAGGGTTACTGACCACAGCACTTTAAAAAGCCGTTACCCGATTGTCGAGGACCATATTCTACTGGAAAAGTTATTTGAAGTTTACAACAGGCATCCTCACCTGGAGAATATTTTTGGATTTTACATGTTTAAACCGCTGCGCCATATTATTGAACTTTTAAATGGAGCAGAAAATGTCTCGCCAAGGTTTTTTAATTGTGAAAGTAATGTCATTGAGTTATACATATTATGTCCTGATGGGTATATTTACACCTGTCCAGAGTCTATAGGAAAAACTGAATTAGCAATAGGCAAGTTTTACCCTGAAACTATTTTTTTCGAGGAAAAGATCAATAAATGGATGGATAGAAGTATTTTAAGCATGGAAAGATGTTCAAATTGCAGTTTTTCACCTGTCTGCGGTGGAGGTTGTCCGTATTCTGCGATGTTGATACATGGCGATGAATCTGAGCCTGTCTGTGAAAATTTTAAGGAAGTCCTTGATACTTACTTTAAACACAGGGGAGAAAAAATAATACAAAAATTTTTATGACATTAAACCTGTCATTTAAAGTATTCGATTCTATAGTAAAATATGCTCATATCTTCTGTATTTGTCCTCAGGACATAATCGCAATATCCACTCCCCGCATAACATATATCCATCACATATGGAGGTGTATCCTTTTTATAGATATAAAACTTTTCACCTTCCTGTGAAACAGTACTGTAATCATGGCCCAGCCCTGAGCATATCTTGGATAACTCATCAATGGTTATAATCCCGTCATCAGCATATATCAATGATTCAAGGAGATCCCCTTCCCATGCTTTTACTGATGAAGCAGATAAAAAAGTATATTCTATGTATTCGTTACCTTTTAACTTTTGTTCAAGTTCGTCCTCAATTATGTCATAACAATGGCCTGCTATTATTTTAAAATCAAGCGGCTTCTCTACTTTACTTATTATTTCATAAATATCGGTAGCATTTATGTATTCAAGTCCATCTGAAGAATAAACCAGCAAGACTGCTTCCACCGTGAGTATTTATAAAAAAATAAACTGAATCATAATTGTTGACCAGACCTTCTAAAGTCTGGAGAATCTCCTTTTTTTTCATATCTGTTTTTACCCGATATGAATCTCCATAAGTTCTTGCGAATTCCAGTTCCCTGTATGCAGGGGCAAGCAGATAATATATTGGGGAATTTAACTTTTTTGCATTATCTTCTCTATCAAGTGAAAGTTTGAGCATATTGCCGCTTTTGTTTACAAAAGAACCATCCCTGTTTGAAATAATAATATAAGGGATATTGAAGGACCTGCAAATATATGCAGACATTGCGACATCCCAATCAAGCAGATTGCTCTGCAGTATCAGCGCGATTGCGTTTTTGTTCTTACGATCTACTGAATTATATATATATTCCCTTATCATGTAAGGACTTTCTTCTTTTAATATGTCGTATAACTTTTCGATACTCCGTGCTGAAACCCTTCTGGAGAGTAAAATATCAGAGCAATTATTTTCATAGAAAAATGAGAGAGCTTTGAGAGTTTTTTTGTTTTTATTTACTTCGTCCCTATAAGTTTTATCTTTGATTATTTCAAGGTAGACCGGTTGAGTATCTACCACCACAAAAGCCATCATAGAAATCAGTAAAACAATTGCAGCTGTTAATATTAAAGAGAAAATAAAAGTTGATTTTAAAGATCTCATTTAGATAAAAAGAAAGGTTTATTTCCTTTAGAAATTAAAGGAATTCTTCGCATATATCATTTAATTCTGCAAGTGAAAATACAGGTCCGTCAACACAAACAAATTTTTCTCCTATATTACACCTGCCGCATTTACCAATTCCGCATTTCATCCTGCGTTCGAGAGTCGTATATATCATATTGTCTTCAAATTTAAGTTTTTTAAGGACTTCGAGCGTGTATTTGATCATTATCGGGGGGCCGCAAACTATTGCAACCGTATTTACCGGTGAGGGTTTTTTCATTTCAAGCACATGTGGGCATAAACCTACTTCATTATCCCAACCGTAACAGGCTGTATCTATCGTCTGTACAAGTTCTATATCCTTGGATTTCTCCCACTGGTCTATATCATATTTAAAACAGTAGTCCTCAGGTGTTTTTGCAGCATATAATAGCATAAGTTTTTTATATTTTACCTTATTTTCGATAGTATATAAAATCAATGGTCTAAGAGGTGCGAGCCCGATACCTCCACCGATATACAATATGTTTTTACCCTCCATTTCCTTATAAGGAAACCAGTTGCCAAGAGGAGCTCGCAATCCGATCTTATCTCCCTCACTAAGGTTATGTATAGCAGTAGTGTTAACTCCAGCTTTCATTATCGAAAACTGCAGATATTCTTTGGAGGAAGCTGGTGAATTGATTACAAACGTCGACTCACCTGCACCAAAAACAGAGATCTGTCCAACCTGACCCGGCTCAAAACTAAAACTTTTCATGGATTTGACATCATCAAGTATTACCTGTAAGGAAATGATGTTAGGCGTTTCTTTTATTATTTTTTTTACTGTTGCAACTCCTGGGTATTAAAAGATTTTCCATTTTTTTAATTCCACGTTTTTTTAAATACATTCCAATAATAGACTCGATCTTATTTTGTCTTCTCCAATATCACATTTTAAAAGCAAGTGCTCTTTTCAGTATTTCCCTGATATCCATTCCGACCGGACAAACATCCACGCATCTTCCGCATCCAACACAATAAAATGTATTTTTTCTTTTATGAAAATAATTAAACTTACAGCTTATCTTATTTCTGTATCTCTGGAATATCTTACCCCTGGGATTATGACCGCTTGCTTCCAGGGTATAATAGTAGTTTGTACAAAAATCCCAGCACCTGTATCTTTCCCCGGAAAGTTCCTTTATCTCATCACTGATATTAAAACATACGCATGTTGGACATACATAAGTGCAGGCTCCACAGCTTATGCATTTTTCAGAGATCTCTTTCCATTCATCTTCTCTGGTGAAGTTGTTTTCCAGTAATTTTTCTATATTCTGTTTATCTATTTTTTTCAGATCATTGTCTTTAAGTATCTGCTCCTGTTCTGCAACAGATGAAGCCATTGTATCATCAAGTGATCTCAATGTATCTTCGTCAAAGTCAACTTCCTGGAAGAATTTCCTGTTGTCCAGAAGTAATCTCTCCACATCTTTGTTTTCACTTTTTTTCATCAATACCAGGCTGTCACCCTGGGATACTAGACCAATATCAGAGTATCCAAAGCCAAAGGGATCACCTCCCACTGCCAGGCAGAAGCAATCAGGAAAGATCGTATTGCATCCTATCGAGATCAAAATCGTATTAGATCTTCTTTCACTGTAATAAAAGTCCTCATTACCATTATCATTAAACACCAGGTCAAAGCTTTTAATTCCCATTGTGTCACATGGTTTCAGGCCGAATATTATCCTTTTTTTACCTTTTAAGGTTTCACTCGACTTATCATCAATTTTAAGACCAGTCTGGTCAGGTTTGTTTATATCCTTGATATATTCAAAACCAAATATCTTTTCAGTCTGGGGAAAGATCAAAGACTTCGGGCTCTTTTTTGTTTTTTCATTAAAATCAAGTACTGAATCCTCATTACCCTTTACAGTATTAATGTCGGCAAAGTTTGTAAGCCCGTTTTCTTTGTTTCTGACCGGGACAAAGACCTCATAATCTTCACTTAACTTTTCCAGTAAGGCCCTTACGTCATCCTGTTTTATAATAGTCTTTTTTTCCATTAGACCAGCTCTTCTTCATCAATATTTTTTTCAATATTTTTATAAGTCAACAATGGCGGCTTTGTCTCAATATCCATGCCAGGGATATAATCAAAGAGACGCAGTATCTCCCTGTTCATCTTTTTCATAAGTGTGACAAGCGGAATATTTGCCGGACATGCTCTTTCACATTCACCGCACTCTGTGCATCTACCTGCAAGATGCATTACCCTTATCAGCTGGAAAAATTTTCCTTCCTCTGAATTTACTTTGTCTGACTGCCATTTAGGTGAATCGATCTGTGCGATACATCTGTCCCTACACACCTCCATGGGGCATATATTCCTGCATGCATAACACCTTATACACCTTGAAAATTCCTTTTCCCAGAAGGCTAATACCTCCTTCAATGGTTCTTTCTCCAGTTGCCCTAAAAGTTCCTTGATATCTCCAGTAAACTGTATCAATTTTTCATCGTTTTCAATAAACTCATCAAAATAAGGAGGATCATCATAAATATTGCAGTTACAGCATTTTTCTGCATAAAAATCTGCTGCTTTTACAGTGATCTCTTCGTCTGCTGTTTTTATATTAATATTGCTGCTGGACTCACTTAAGGATATTATCTTTTTCCCGGTGATGTGTTTTTGTATCATCCTTATATCAATTACACCGGTACAACCCACTGCTATAGCCCTGATCTTTTCTTTTTTTAATAATCCTTCTGATAACAGTTGGGCTATAGATCTTGCATCACATGGCTTTAATATTAACCCTATGGTCCCGCTGAATTCATCTGTCAAATAATAAGGATAAACAGCAAGGTTATTTATACAGAACCTGTCAAAGATAAGTTTTTCTACATCAGTTACCTTTTTTATAAAAACAGGGTTTACCCTTCCTGCGATATTGCTTTTACCGTAACCGATCACCAGTTCCAATTCATCAAAAATATCGGTTACCCTTTTCCTTATCTTATTTTCAATATTTGTTATTTCCTGCATCGACACCCTCAAAACTTCTATATAAAGTCTTGGAAAGTTACTACTTTCCGCTATTGACTTCTCTTATTCTTTTGACAAAATTTATTACCACTTTCTGCCATTTCTGCCCCTCAGAAGCAGAAACCCATTGGTATGAAAATCTTCTTTTATCTATACCTATTACCGGAAGAAACTCTTTCAACACCTCAAGCCTTCTTCTTGCATAAAAATTTCCTTCTGAAAAATGACAGTCGTTTGGATGGCACCCAGAAACCAGCACTCCATCTGCTCCAAGTTCAAAAGCTTTTAGTACAAACAGCGGGTTCATCCTGCCTGTACACGGGATCCTTATTATTCTTATATCTTCAGGCTGCCTTAATCTTGATGTCCCAGCTGCATCTGCTCCAGCATAAGAACACCATTCACAGAAAAACGCTACAATCTTTGCACCTTCAACTTTTTTGTTGATCTGATCAGTTTTTTTATGGTTATCTATTTTTGCTTCCATATTTTGCAAATCAATAATAAATAATATCTTAAGATGTTTGTCATTTAGTTAATGAAAAAGCATCAAGCTCTTCCAGTATCATCTCGTCAGTAAAGCCGCTCAGACTTATAGCATCTATCGGACAAGTTGCCTCACATATCCCACACCCCTTACATACTGTTTCAATGACAGAAACGACTTTCCTGTCTCTTAGCTCCTGTTCTTCTATTGCACTGAATGGACACACATTTAGACATTTATTGCAACCTATGCATCGTACTTTATCTACAGCTGCTACAATAGGATTGGTGAGCAGCTTATCTTTCGACATCAGAGCAAGGATCTTGCTTGCAGTGGCGCTTCCCTGTGCCACACTTTCCGGGATGTCTTTGGGAGACTGGCAGGCTCCAGCAAGAAAAATACCTGCAGTGTTGGTCTCAACCGGTCTTAATTTTGGATGGCTCTCGGTATAAAACCCGAAAGAACCGGAAGTGATATTTAATATTTCAGCAAGTCTTTTGGAACCTTTAGAAGGTATCATTGCAGGAGCAAGAACGACAAGATCAGCTTCTATTTCAAGAGGCTTACCTATTAGTGTATCAACTCCCCTGACTATAAGCTTACTTCCCTGCTTGTATATTTTTGATACCTTCCCCCTTACATATTGGGTACCATATTCTTTGGCCCTTATTATAAATTCATCATAATCTTTGCCAGGAGACCTTATGTCTGTATAAAAGATAATTGATTTTGAGTCATGTATATGCTCTTTTGTAAGAATAGCCTGTTTTGCCTGGTACATACAGCATGCTCCAGAACAGTATGGCATCCCTCTCGATTTATCCCTGGAACCGACACAGGAAAGAAATACTATAGTCTTTGGTTCCTTCATTATCTGAGGGCCTCAATATATGCCCTTTAGTAGGCCCGGATGCGCACATAAGCCTCTCGTATTGTAGTGCCGATATTACATCTTCATATTGGCTGGACCCGTATTCTTCGTAAATATCAGTATTTAAAATATCAGTTCCTGTAGCAACGACTATAGCACCCACTTCCCGGGTCAGGATCTCTTCTTTCTGACTGTAATCTATAGCATTAGCTTCACAGGCTTTTTCACACTGCTGACAATCTGAACATATCCCGCAGTTTAGGCATCTGTTTGCCTCAGCAATCGCATCTTCCTCCTTGAAGGCACCCACCACTTCTTTGAAGTTATTTTTTCTATTTTGTGGGCTTATTTTTTTAGCCTTTATTCTTTTATTTTTTTCAAATTGTACGATTTCGTTTTCTTTAAATACCTCTCCATACTTTAACTTTACTTCGCTTTCTTTTTCTTTTTTTATTTCTGCATCTATATCTTCAAGTTTGTTTCCATCGAGATACTTTTTAATGACTCTAGCTGCATTCTTTCCATGACCTATTGCTTCAGTTACAGTTGCAGGACCTAGTACCATATCCCCTCCTGCAAATATTCCCGAGTCATCAACAAGCATGATATCGTCTTTAACAAGTTTGACTGTCTTATCATGCCTCGTCTCTATAACTTGCTTTCCCTTTCCAAGATAACCTGTATCAGGCTCCTGGCCTATAGCCAGTATAACAAAATCGCAATCTACCTCATATTCACTGCCTTCCATAGGCACAGGTCTTCTTCTACCGCTAGCATCGGGTTCACCAAGCTTATTTTTGATGAGCCTTAGACCCTTTACCCTTCCATCTTTCCCGGTTATTTCAACGGGAGCCGTTAGATAATTGATATCTATTCCTTCATCAACAGCATCCTCTATCTCTTCTTCAAGAGCCGGCATTTCCTCATGGCTTCTCCTGTAAAAAATACTAACTTTTTTGGCACCGAGCCTGAGGGCGGTGCGTGAAGAATCGATAGCAGCATTCCCTCCACCTATAACTGCTACCCTACCGCTTACTGCACTTATTTTAGAGAGTTGAAAGTTTCGTAAGAAATCAACTCCAGAGATGACTCCATCAAGCCTGTCACCACTTATCTTTATTGAAGAATTTTTGCCAGCACCGGTGGCAAGAAATACTGCATCAAATCCTTTTGTCTTTAGAAGGTCCCTGACAGCATCACTGTTTTTTATCGCGGTATTTGTTTTTATCTTCACTCCCATTTTTTTTATAAGATCTATTTCTTTGTCCAGTATATCTGAAGGAAGTCTGTATTCAGGTATGCATACTTTCATCATGCCGCCAGCCAATGGAAGTGCTTCAAACACTGTGACCTCACAGCCCTCTTTAGCCAGATAATAAGCTGCTGTAAGACCTGCTGGCCCGGAACCCACAATAGCTACTTTTTTTCCATTTTTTTCTGATATTTCCGGGAGGGGGATCTCATCAAGGTCCCTTTCATAATCAGAAATAAATCTTTTCAGATCCATTATTGCGATAGGTTCGTCCACACGGCTTCTTTCACAATTTGATTCACACGGGTGTGTGCATACCCTGCCGCATAAAGAAGGAAACGGGTTCTGTTTCCTGTGAAGCTCTAGAGCTTCCATATATTTTTTTTGCCTGATAAGAGCGATATAACCCTGTGCCGGGACATCTGCCGGACAGTTGCTCCTGCAGGGAGCTTTACCGAGATTGTTAATAAAATAAGCAGACGGGACTGCCTGTGAAAACATCTTGGATATCGCAGTCCTCTTTACGAGCCCTGCTTCATATACATTCGTATATTTTACCGGGCATACTTTTTCACATTCTCCACAAGAAGTACAGTCTTTCAATTTTATATATCTGGGTTTTTTTCTTATGGTTATCTTAAAGTTTCCAACCGATCCCTGTACTTTTGTAACTTCAGAAAGTGTAAGAAGCTCTATATTTTCATGCATACCGACATCGACCATTTTCGGGGAAAGTATGCAGGCAGAACAATCTATTGTCGGAAATGTCTTGTCAAGCTGAGCCATCCTCCCGCCTATAGATGCTTCTTTTTCTACAAGAACGACTTTTTTGCCTCCATCTGCAATATCAAGTGCCGCCTGGATACCTGCTATCCCTCCGCCAATAACAAGCACATTCTTATTCAATTCAAAATATTTGGGATAAAGTTCCCTGTTCTTACTTACTTTTGCTACTGCTATCCTTATAAGCTCAATTGCTTTTTCAGTGGCATTTTCTCTATTATCATGTATCCATGAATCCTGTTCCCTTATATTTGCCATCTCAAAAAGATAAGGGTTTAAACCTACAGACTCAACAGTCCGCATAAATGTCGTATTATGAACACGAGGAGAGCATGAGGCTACTATGACCCTGTTTAGATTATGTTTTTCTATTGCATTTTTGATCTGTGTCTGGCCAGGTTCAGAGCATGTATAGAGGTTGGTCTGAGTGAAGACTACTCCCGGGAACTTCAATATTTCTTTTGCGACCTTTTCTACATCCACAGTAGCGCCAATATTAGAACCGCAATAACAGACAAAAATCCCGATTCTCAATTAAATTACTCCTTTTACTTATCGATAAAATTATTAAAACTTGTTCTATTTATATAAAGTTTAATTACTTTTTATTTTTTCGGTCTTACAAAAAGTTTATCCAGCATAAGGTCTTTGTAAGAAAGGCCCATACTTAATCCCAGGATCTGAGAGATATAATAGACCGGGATCTTGTAATCAGTTTTATAATACCTGTTTATCTGGGATTGCCTCATATCCAGGTTTTGCTGGCATAATGGACAGCACACGACAATGCTATTTGCGCCTGCTTCAATAGCAGCATCGATTATCATCTTACTCAACTTGAGAACCACCTTTTTATGGGTAAGTGATAATATCGCCCCACAACATTCAGTCTTAAAATTGAAATTCTTGCTTTCTACCCCTACCGCTTCAAGTATTCTTTCCATGGAAGTCGGGTTTTCCATAGAGTCAAACTTTGTTATGTTTTCAGTCCTTAAAAGAACACATCCGTAATAACAAACAGGTTTTAGATCCTCCAGGATAAGCTTTTCCCGACCGTTTATTTTGTGCTTATTTTCTTCATATTTTGATTTAATAAGATCGATATTGTTTAAAAGTATTTCCACTATAGAGTAGACCCTGATATTAAAATGTTCGGAGGGATCGAAACCCAGTGTATCAAGGGCATCAAATACCTCCTGTCTCTTTTTAGCCCTGACCTCATCTTTTTCATCCTCATTATCATTGATGACGTTTGCTGCTTTAAACAGTTTACAGTAGCATGATACACATGGACTAAGTATCTCTGAAAAACCCATTTTCCTGGCAAGAAGTAAATTCCTTGCTGATAACATAACTGGTATTTTGTGGCTTATATTTGCCGCCGGGGTAGTCCCGCAACAATTCCAGTCCTCGATCTCTTCAAGACCTATTCCCAGAGTATTAAAAAGTTTTTTTATGGATTGGTTGAAATCTATAGCTGTTGAATTTAATGAACAACCAGGATAGTATGCTATTTTATAAGCATTTTTTTCTTCTGAAGGATCTACCTTCTGGCTATCTTTAATTTTTACATCTGACACATCTGCCATTTTTTTAAAAAATCCCCGAGCAATAGGATAATTAAGAAATATCCTAAAAAAAAATCATATTGATTTATTTATAATCCGTGCAATTTCTTTTCTGTTCTTTGTCAACTCCGGTATGAGCCTGATCTTTTGCCTTAACAAAATGCCAGGCATCAGATCCATGTCATTGAAAAACCGTTTATTCAAGAGATTGAGAGTCAATATCAGAAGAGGCTCAAAGCTTTTCCCCAACTTTTCAATTATCCGTAAAAAAATTTTGTAGAAATTTGATATTTCTTTTAATTTGAATACATTATATTGCCAGCTCTTTATCCTTAGGTGGTTCATCACTGCAGCTATGTTTACCTGTTGGGGACACCTAGAACTGCAGATCTCGCACGATGCACAAAGATAAACCGAGTTAGAATTGATTATATCGTCTATTTTATTAAGCTGGATTAGCCTGATTATCTCATTTGGCTGGTAATCATAGACATCTGAAAGAGGACATCCTGCGGTACATTTGCCGCACTGGTAGCAATAATATATATTGGGCTCAATTTCTTTTACGAGCTCATCCCTGATAATATCTAAATAATTATCCGGTTTACTCATCTCTTTAATAAAATACCAATATATTTATTTCAATACTTTTTAAAATTCTTTACCCCTGTTTATCATCCTTTTTAAGAACTTTTTCCAGTAATGGAACAGTAATGATTATGATTATTAATACTACTAATTTAGTAGTATATATCCTAACAGTAGATTTATCAAATTTATATTATTTTTGAATGTTCCGGCATTATTTAGCTGCCTAATACTGATTTTACTTTTTGGAGCAATTCTTTTGGCTGGATAGGTTTGTCGAGAAAAAGAGTAACAGGCAGCCAGGATTCATCTATGTCCTGGTTATTGAATCGCCCTATATATATTCCTTTCTCATTGACCACTGAAAGCATGATTATCGGTATGTTTATCAATTGAGGATTCTTTTTAATTTCTCTTGCGATATTAAAACCTGCAGAGCTGCTTTCTGGAAATATTACATCCAGAATGATCAGATCTGGATTATAATTTAAAATATTTTCAGAGACATTTTTATCATCATATTGTGCCATCACTTCATAACCGTTTGCCTTTAACACGATTGAAATCGATTCAACTATATCCCTGTCATCATCTATGATATATACTTTTTTCATGGTACCTCCATTTCAAAAGGGACTGTTTTTTCTATCCTTTTTATATTGTACAATATATATATAATAAAAATAAAGGGGAATATTATGATAGAGGGAGTAATAGCACTGGTCGGTACCGGTAAAGGCGGGCTTGCACTACTAAAAGTACTGCTGGATATACCTGGTGTAAAGATAAAATATGTTTGTGATATTAATCCTGACTCTGTAGGTTATATTTTTGCTGAAAATCATAATATAATTTGCGTGACTGATTACAATAAAATACTTTCAGATAGCGATATCAGCCTTATTTTTGAAGCAACTGGTGACCCTCGCGTTTTTAAAGATCTTAGTGAAAAAAAATCTTTTAAGGTCAGCCTTATAGGTGCCGGAGGTTCCAGAATAATCTACAATTTTCTGGATGCATATAATGAGATCAACCGTAACCTGAACGAATATAAAATAAATCTTGAAAAAAAGATCATAGAAAGGACAGAGGAATTAGAAAAGGCAAATGTAAGGCTTGAAAAGGAGATGCTGGAATATGAAAAGATCAGTGACAGGCTCCATGAGATAAATGAAGAAAAAACAAAATATTTATTATTTGCTACTCATCAGCTCAAAGCCCCGTTTGCAGCGATACAGAGTTACGTAGATATTATTCTAGACGGATATTCAGGTGATATTCCTAAAATGACCAGAGATATTGTGATCAAAATAAAAGAAAGGTGTGAACTTCTTTCTATTGTTATAAAAGAGATGCTTGAACTTGAAAAACTAAAATCACGTGAATCCCTTGATTTTCAAAAGATAGATATGATAAAGATCCTTTCTGCAGTTGTTGACAGGTTTATGGTAATATCAGATGATAAAAAAATTAAAATTATGTATAAAATCCCTGCTGAAAAATATTATGTAAAAGGAGATAAGAAACAGCTTGACATCCTTTTTTCCATACTGCTTGAAAATGCTATAAACTATTCCCAACCCGATAGTAATATTAAAGTTATAATAAAAAAGCTGGATGATAATCAACTTTATATTGGGATCAAGGATCATGGAATAGGTATTCCAGAAGAAAACATAAATAAAATATTCAACGAGTTTTTCAGATCCAACAATGCTGTATCATTTCATAATAACGGCACCGGGCTTGGACTTTCTATTGTCAAGGAGATAGCCACAATACACAACACAAATATCCATGTAGAAAGTGAATTAAATAAAGGGTCATGTTTTTCTCTAGTGTTCCAATTAATCTGAGGGTTTCGCTCAGTTAAGGCTTTTATTTACAACTTCTAAAAGACTGCTTAGATCAATGTTTTTCTTGCTTATTTATGGAAATGATAGTATTTTTCAAGGTTTTTCTGTTTTGCTTAATAATTGTATACGCTGATATTTAATATTGACAAATGTACAAATGCCCATTATATTAGTATTGAACAATAGTTCATTATACAAATGAATTGAATATATGTCCTACTTTGGTCATGATCACTATTTTGCCGGTAAAAATAGACAAAGGTGACTGTAACAATAAATAAAAAAGGAGTTTAATATGCCAGGAGGAAACAGGACAGGTCCAACAGGCCAAGGGCCAGGTAAAGGAAGAGGCGGAATGGGTGGAAGGGGTTCAGGTATGGGCGGAAACTGTGTCTGTCCAAGCTGCGGAACAAAAGTAGCACACCAGGCAGGAAGCCCCTGTTATGACATCAGTTGTCCAAAATGTGGGACAAAAATGGTGCGTGAGTAGATAACTGCAGGAATAATAATAAAAAAATAGAGACTATAATTTTTTTAAAAAGTTACAAAGGTAGAGTCAGCCTATAAGCCGAGTTTAGTACTAAAAAATTCATTTCAAAAATATTGGGGGTTCTCTTAAATAATCAGATTTTTCAATATATATGGATATCCTTTTTATTTCTTCTTCTCTTACACCTGAAAGTTGAATGATCCTGTCTACTGGATAACCTTTTTCAATACAGGCAAGGATCAGATCAAGCTTTTTATATGACATCCCCAGTGCTTCCTCATCATTTAAACCAGGTATCAAGTCAGGGCTTGGAGCTTTTTCCAATAAATAATCCGGTAAGCTTAAATATTTGGCCAGGCCAAAAATCTGGGTCTTATATAAGGATATTATTGGCATTATATCTGCAATACTGTCACCATATTTTACAAAGAATCCTGTAAGCCACTCGCTTTTATTTGCACACCCTACAAGCAGGTAATTGTGAAGCTCGGAATAATAAAATAGAATTGTGCTTCGTAACCTGTGTTTGATCCTGTAGAAGGCTATGCCTTTTGAGACTTCTGTATCATTACTTCCTTCTAGATTTGTAATAAATATATCTTTTCGCAGCCTTAAAGAAAGATCTTTTCTTTTTTTATCAGCATATTTTTCAATAAAACTTCTTTTAAAAAAGAAAGTGGGAGGATAAAGCCTGTATATTCCTAATACTGACAATAGATTAGTTATCTTTTTATAGATGATTTTTACTCCAAGCTCATTTGCAAACTTTTTTGCATCTAAGATATGCCTGGGGTTTGAGTCTCTTTCGGGAAGCATAACTGCGATTACGTTATCAGGTCCTAATGCTTCGACACATAATTTTAAAACTAGCGCTGAATCAATACCGCCGCTTAATCCGACCACTGCACCTTGTTTCTTAAGGTCCGTGACATACTTTCTTATGAAATCAATTAATTTTTTTATTGACTCTTCAAAATCTAATTTTAGTAGATCGTTGTTTTCCATTTGATGAGAATATTATTTGAAATTATTTCTTTTTTATTGTGTTTTTAAAATAATTATTCAACAAATAAGATAGATTGACTTCATCTAAGAATTACTGATGTTTCAGGACATATATCTTAAAAATACGGCAATTTTTTTTTATTATCATCAACGAGTTCTGTAATGAAATTTAAATCCTCTGGTGTATCAATATAAGCAAACCTTGTCTTTTTAAGAAAAGTACATGCCTGAAGAGATTGATTTCCATTTAATGAAAACATTTTCAAAGCATCATCAAAATCATCAAAATTAATTGCCAGGCTATGCACAACACCTTTACCATACTTACAGATAAAGCCAGAAAAAATCGAGTTTTTTTCATCTTTTTTTGATTCAATGATTTTTATATTTTTTTCCCCAAGTCTATGAAAACCCACATTTGCTGGATAACCTGGATATTCTTGAAAAATTTCCCATTCATTCATCCCAAATAATTCTGAGTATTCTCTTGTCGTTTTCATAAGTTCAGGGGTTATAAGTGTAAAACCAAGAGTTTCCTTAAAACTATTTGACGATGTGAACTCTTTTGAAGGATGCCAGTATTGAGGTTGGGGTTTAATATAATCCTCCGTCACATTCACTATCTCCAGTACAAATCCAAGGGATTGAGAGGTTTCGAAATAATTGTAAATATTTTTTCCCTTAACTCCAAGCTGGTGACCGGATTGAATAGATTCTATTCCTAACTTCTGCAGATAATCTACAGCAAAATCATAATCATCAACACCGAGTTTTAGATGATGAATTATTGATTCACCATACTTATCTATATAATCAGTATATATTGAGTCAGTTAATGGCTCTATCAGCTCAAACCTGACATCCCCTATAGGACACACTGCTACAAGCATTGCGTAGTCTTTCCTTTTTCCGTAAAGCATCATATTATCTACATTCATAGAATTGAACTCCAGGAAATACCATGGTCCAATACCATACCTGATGTATCTATCCATGGACTCCTTTATATCTTTTACAGCCATACCGACCTGTATAAGCTCAGTAAACAGGGGTTTCTCAAGCTTTTTCATGAAAATCAGCCTTTCCCAGACAAGTTTTAAATAATATGTGATAAATATATGCCAGATTTTACTCAATAATTAAAGCTATAATATCATTTATTACCTTTATTCTTGAATATTAAATCAGTATTAATAATAAAGGAACGTTTAAGCCATTGAGTACTTTTCAAGCATTTTTTTTATAAAAGTATAGCTTTGCTTTGCAAGAGTCTCTGAATCAGGTGCAAGCTTTCTCCAAATAGCAACAAGAGAGGCTATATCTATAGACCCGTCTACAAAACTTTCCACGGCGACTACTCCATGGTATTCTATCTCTTTTAATGCCTTAAATACATCATCCCATTTAATATGTCCGGTACCTGGTATTCCTCTGTCATTTTCATTAACATGAATATGGAAAATCCTGCCCTTCGCTGATAAAAAGGATTTATATAAATCCTTTTCTTCAATATTCATATGGTATGTATCGAGCAAAAGACCAACATTGGGCTGGTCTATAGTATCAAGTAATCTCAAAGAAGAATCAACTGTATTCAGCATGTAGGTCTCATAACGATTCGCAGGTTCAAGACAAAGTGATACACCAAAATCTTTTGCATACTCTGCAACTTCATGCAGTCCGCTTGCTGCCCATTTAAACTCTTCGTCAGTAGGTCCCTTACCCGTAAATACACCGGCTGTTGCATATATCATGCCATGATATAATGTTACTCCCAGATCATGTGCCTTTCTCACAATCTCTTTCATATATGCAATCGTTTCAGCTCTTTTTTCGCGTTCCCGTGAGATAATCTCTTTTCCCTTAGGAAGAGAACCACCTCCGGTAAGTAACAGTCCAACCCTTTCAGCTCTTTTTCTTACTGTTTTTGCAAAACTAAGCTCAGTATTCCTTAAATTTATATCCATTGAATCGTAACCAATTTCCTTCACATAATTAAAAATATCAAGGTTGTGATCATTTAGTTTGCTGGTAAATACATGCTGATGTATTCCTATTCGGGTTTTTTCCATGCATAGTCCTTCCTGGTTAGATGAAACATTTTACAAATAAAAATTATTAGCAACTTTTTCCTCAGTAGTATTATTATAGAAAAAGTATAAATACTATTTTTTTTGTAATACAAATATTTTTACAAAATGGAATTTTCCAGAGCATCCAAAACCCAAATAGCCAGAAAAATATATTAATTATCAGGTTTATATAGTTCATTTTCAAATATAGTCAAAAATATCTAAATAATTTGCAAATAATCTAAACATGATATTTTTATAACATAAATTTCTTTAAATATGCCACTATAAATATTAATTCCTTTTTTTAAATTTCTATAATTATACTAAAATAGTACTTTATAACACTATTAAGCTCTACCATATTAATAATAGCTTTTCTTTATCTATTAATTGTACTCATATTAAAAATATTTGGAAAATAAGCTATCATACTGAAAAACAAGAAATCGTTAAATAGGCTAAAAGGATTATGATTATGCACCTGATAGAAATCAGCAAGGATATAGGCTTTATTGCTGTTAGTTTTTTTATCGGTTCTATTCCTTTCTGTTATTTATTAGGCAAAATTGTAGGCAAGAAAAATCTTACAGAAATAGGAGATAAAAACCCAGGTGGTTGGAACCTGATCTTTAATGTATCAAAAATATGGGGTATTATCGGTTTATTATTTGATATGGCAAAAGGGTTTTTTGTATATTATCTGGTTCTGATGTTTGCATATAAGAGTAGCATCGATATCTTTGGCACAAATCATAATGAACTTATTGCAGCTCTTGCAGGTTGTGTTGCAGTTGCAGGTCATTGCTACACCCCATTTCTTAAATGGAACGGCGGAAGAGGACTTGCTACCTGGATCGGTTTTATATCAGCAGCAAACTGGTTTTCTCTTCCAATAGCAGCAGTAGGATGGCTAGTTGGAGTGTTTTTTGTACGAAATATGATATGGGCTATTAGTCTTGGAGTAATATTTACTGGAGTATTTTTATGGCTTTATACAGGTGCAGCAATTTTTCTGTTTGCTATAATTATCCAGCTAATAATTATGATTCCTAAACAGTTAAATAGGAATTTAACACTTGGAAAAAATTTCCAGTTTAGGAAAGAAGCTACAATTCAGGATATTTTAAAACCAAAGATTAAGTAATAAATATTCCCGATCGAAGTAGTATCACCCTAATAATATTTTTAATTAATTGATTCCTTATTTGTATTTACACCAGCTATATACCTGTAAATCAATGCCAGACCTAAAGGATAGTCATAAGTCTTCACTAAATAACCTGTCTCTACATTTCGAACAACGACTTATTAATTCATTTATATTGGCTTCAATATCAATTTCACCATATTTAAAATTCCTCAATAAATTCGTTTCTATAATTGGGCTTTTATGCTTCATACCCCTGTAAATCATTTCGACAGCTAAATCGTCATGTCTTATTTTTATTAAATTTGTGCATACCAATTTATTATCATAATATCCTTTTAAACTGATCCCTTTTTTAATACAACCTGCAAACATATGCATTTCCACATGCTCCCCTAACAGGTGTTGATTGCATAATTTTTTTGGGTCAATGCCCCACATTCTCACTTTGGTTTACTCCATAATTTACTGCTAAATAAATACTTTTTTTAATGTTTTTTTATCCTATGGCTTCCATTCATAAACTTCCTGGAAATGGTTAACATAAATAAAATTTTCTACATCGAAATGGAATAATGCAGTATGATCAGATTCAAGGAATTTACTCAGGTATGGATGCCGATTTTTTAATAAACTTATTCCTGTTTCAAAATCCTTTTGTGTCTTTAAAACTTGCACTGCAATTCCTGTGACGGTAAGTACTTCAATTTTCATAAATTTATGCCGATTCTTGCAGCGGCTGTCAATAACAACTGCAGCTTTGGGACATTTAACTAGTAGTTTATATTTTCGGGTATTTTTTGAAGTTGCAAAGAAAAATTTTTTTAAATCATCCTTATAAGCATAAGCGATCAGTGAACCATATGGCTGACCTTCTCCCTGTGTGCAAAGAATGAAAAATAATTGCTCATTCACCAATTTTTTAATTTTTTCTTCATTATTCATAAACAATAATTAATAGATATTTTAGATAATTTAAAAATGGGATGATCCCAGTGTGATATTTAATTCCTGATTTTATAAAGTTTCAACATGATCAACTTCCTAGTATAAAATCATTGACTATTCCCCACTTCTCTATACGATCAAGTGTTTTTTGCCTTGCATGAAAGTGTATATAGATGGGTGCCTTTTGAAAATTTTTATTTTCATCAAGAAAAGATTTATCTCCATAGCAAATGGCTGTAAGAACCTCATTCATATGATGCCTGAATATTGAATCACGCCATTTTGCAGACCCTAGAACTATACCTCCGCTAACATGACAATGGATATCCAGCCTTACTTGCTTTAAATTTTGCCATTCTCCCAAAACTTCATCACGCAATAGTTTAGAATACAAATTTGAAAATTTATTATAGTCATAGTTTGATCCAATAGAAAGGAAAAGATCCCCGGTAGCATCCGAATGAGTAAGGGTATATTTTCGTGGAAATATCGTATTTCGATTATTTTCCTTATTATCAAAATGAACATGAAGTTTTTTGGGATTAAATTCTGGCATTAATTACTCCGCTATTTATGAGACATAGTTATAAATCCGTAAAATTCTTTTTATATTGCTCCTTTTTATGCTGGAGATAGTAATTAAAAGAATTACAGTAATAGAAAATATTTTTACGGTACTTAAAAATTATACCCAATATGATCACTTGTAACAATTAATATTAGACTTAGCTATTGTACTAGTTGCCGAGTTATATACTAATACTCAATTTTTAAATTTATAGGTGATTTTCTTAAATAATCAGATTTTTCAATATATATGGACTATATCCAATACAAAAATATATGACAATTAACAGGAGGGTTAATTAGTTAAGTGAAGATCAGCAGGATTGCTTTATTGTACAAGGACTTTTCTACTTCTCTTTGACTCAAGTTCGCTTAAAGCTATTTTTCGTATTCTCACAGATTTTGGGGTCACTTCTACAAGTTCACTATCGTCTATATATTCAAGTGCATCATCAAGGCTCATAGTCCTTGGGACATTAAAATGCTCCATTCCACCTTCACCTTTAGAGCGCATATTTGACAGTTGCTTTTCCTTGCAGACATTTACCCATATATCTTCTTTGCGTGAATTCTGGCCTATTACCTGGCCCTTATAGACATTGGAACCAGGGCCATAAAATAATTCTCCCCTGTCCTGTATATTGGTGAGTCCATACAACCGGGTTATCCCGCTTTCACAGGCGACAAGTGAACCTCTTTCACGAATTTTTTGCTCACCATTATCCTTCATATAGCTGTGGAAAAGGCTGTTCATAATACCATTACCCCTTGTATCGGTCATAAATTCACGCCTGTATCCGAATAATCCAAATGTAGGTATTATAAATTCAAGGTATACGATGCCCTCTTTCATTTCCATCTTCTTCATCTTGCCATAACGGCTCCCCAGCTTCTGGATCACTGAACCTGAATACTGCTCAGGTACTGAAATGAAGACTTCTTCGTACGGAATGAATCTTTTACCTTCAATTGTTTTAGTGATTACCTGGGGTTGGGATACCTGCAGCTCATATCCTTCACGCCTTAATCTTTCAATAAAAATTGCCAGATGAAATTCACCCCTACCCGAAACGGTCCATCCGCCAGATGGATTGTCTTCGACCTTTAACGCTACATCATTTTCAAGTTCCTTATAAAGTCTTTCCCTTATCTGCCTTGAAGTCGTAAACTGGCCTTCCCTGCCTGCAAATGGTGAAGAGTTTATAGAAATAGTGATTTTTACTGTTGGTTCCTCGATTTCGATAACTGGTAATGGTTTTGGATCATTTATATCTGCTATTGTATCGCCGATCATAATATCTGGTATGCCTGCAATTGCAACGATCTCGCCGGCTTGCGCTTCATCTATCTCAGATTGAGCCAGACCCTGGAATGTCATGAGCGAAGTGATCCGGTATTTCTTCGTCTGTCCCTCCCGGTTTATCTGTATTACCTCCTGGCCTGCATTGATCTTTCCATTATATATTTTGCATGTCGCCAAACGTCCCTTATAATTATCCCAGTTAATAGAAGTCACCATCATCTGCAGGGGCAGTTCAATATTTCCTTCCGGCTTCGGAATATAGCTTATGATCTCATCGAATAACGGTGTTATATCCTGCATCAACTGAAGATCAGGATTAAGCCCTGATTTGCCCATTCTTGAGGATGTGTAGACTATCGGGAAATCTGTAGTTTTTTCGTCAGCACCAAGTTCAATAAAAAGATCAAAAGTATCATTTAATGCTTTGTTTATATTGGAGTTTGGTTTATCTATTTTATTGATCACTACAATGATCTTGTGATTAAGCTCAAGGGCTTTTTTCAGGACAAACCTTGTCTGAGGCATAGGTCCTTCCTGGGCATCGACAAGCAGAAGTGAACCTTCTGCCATCTTTAATACCCTTTCGACCTCTCCACCGAAATCAGCATGGCCCGGAGTATCTATAATATTGATCTTTATACCGCGCCATATTACTGAAGCATTTTTTGAAAAAATAGTAATACCACGTTCTTTTTCAAGATCGTTGCTGTCCATAATACAATCTGAAGAAGCTTCTTCCTTGTTCAATTTTGTTTTGGATTGCCTGAGCAGGGAATCTACCAGTGTAGTTTTTCCATGATCGACATGGGCAATGATTGCTATGTTACGTATTTCCATGATCTCTTAACCTCAAATTGATCTAAACAAAGATCAAGTTAAAATCTTTTTGCTCCTTTTTTTCCATAATATTTTCTTTTGTTGTTAGAAAAAGGTTTTTTACTCCTGTTTTTTTCCGAATTATCTACCCTTACTTTTCTGCCTTTAAATACTTCATTTTCAAAAGAATCAAGTACTTCGTCTAAATACTGGGTCTTTACATCGATAAAAGAGTAAACCCCCTTAATATTTATTCTTTTGAATACTTCTGCAGGCATCCTGGTAATATCTAAAAAATATTTAAGCATGCGTGCGTTGTTGAAACCATCAATGGCACCCAGATTGATAAATACACCTTTTGTATCATCTCCGGTATCTTTACTTCTTAAATGGTCCTTTCTTGAAAAATCTATATTGAGGTCTTCAGCATTACGGTAATACTCAAGGAAACGGTTAAATTCGAGGGATACCATCCGCTGGATAAGCTCCGGTTTATCAATGTCCTTCAATTCTTCAGTTATGGCAGGCAGATATTTCGATATTCCGTTCTCGTTTATTTCTACTGTTTTTATTCTTTTCATAAGCGCAAGAAGTTGCTTTTCACATACTTCCACACCTTCAGGGACCCTGGAGTAAACAAATTTTTTATTTATATGTTTCTCTATAAATCTTATTTTGCCCATATCCTTGGTATTTATTATTGAGATAGTTATGCCTGATCTGCCGGCCCGGGCGGTCCTGCCGCTTCGATGAGTGTAAATTTCTATTTCATCAGGCAGCTGGTAATTGATGATATGGGTGATATTGTTTACATCTATTCCCCTCGCTGCAACATCAGTTGCTATTAATAGCTGCAGGTTTTTTTCCCTGTAATGCTTCATGACTTTATCACGCTGTGCCTGACTCAGGTCACCATGCAGTGAATCTGCATTATAACCATCTTTAATGAGCTTTTCTGCTATCTCCTGTGTCTCTATCTTGGTCCGGCAGAAGACAATTGCAAAGATCTCAGGATTTACATCCAGTATTCTCTTGAGTGCTGTATACCTGTCACGCTCATGAACCACATAATAAATATGTTCAATATTGTCAGCACTGGCATTTTTTGTACCGATCGTGATCTCAAAAGGATCGTGCATATATTTTTTTGTTATAGTATATATATCATCAGGCATGGTCGCCGCAAAAAGCCATGTTTTTTTATTTGCAGGAGTTTGCGCCAGAATAGCATCAAGGTCTTCCTTGAAACCCATATTAAGCATCTCGTCAGCTTCATCCAGGACAACATACTTTATTGTTGAAAGATTTATTTTTTTCCTTCTTATAAGGTCATTCAGTCGTCCGGGTGTGGCTACTACGATATGTGCACCTTTTTTTATACTGTTTATCTGTAATCCGATACTTGAGCCTCCATACACTGACACTATATTAAGACCTTCCAGATATTTGCAGTAACTCTCAAGGTCGTTTGCTATCTGGATACACAGTTCCCTTGTAGGAGCCAGTATAAGCGCCTGGAGTGTTTTATTATGCAGTTCTATCAGCTCTAAAAGCGGTAGCCCGAATGCTGCAGTTTTACCTGTTCCAGTCTGCGCCAGTCCTATAAAATCCCTCATTCCACCTTTTAGTACCGGTATGGACCGCTCCTGTATAGGTGTCAGTTTTTCAAATCCAAGTTCTTTTATGGATCTTATTGATTCTTCTCTTATTCCAATTTCTTTAAATTCATCTATCAATGTTAAACTCATTTTTTCCTTTTTAATTATCATTTTTATTTTTTTACTTATCTTTTCTGTTAAGGTGCCGTACTGCTTAAATGCAATCATAACAGGACAGATATGCGTGAAAGAAGACAAGCTTGGTCAAACATAAAAAAGCAGATCCTAAATGATGAATTTAAAAAGCTTAAAAATTTATAAAAAGCAGTACTTTTTTTACAAAAATATTTCTACAAAAATTTTCTTACAAAAAAAATACGGTGGCGACCTACTCTCCCACACCGTCGCCAGTGAAGTACCATCGGCGCTGAAGGGCTTAACTTCTGTGTTCGGGATGGGAACAGGTGTTGCCCCTTCGCTATAGCCACCGTAAATCTAATAAATTAGTGTAAACTATTTAATTTTCAAACAATGCTTTCTAATCTAAGCCATGTTCTCTCAAAGCTTCATAGCAACCATATTATAAATCAAGTCCTCGACCTATTAGTATTAGTCAGCTAAACACATTACTGTGCTTACACTTCTAACCTATCAACCATGTATTCTACATGGGATCTTACTCCTTTCGGATGGGAGAACTAGTCTTGAGAGCGGGCTTCATGCTTATATGCTTTCAGCACTTATCCCTAACGAACTTGGCTAACCAGCAGTGCCCTTGGCAAGACAACTGGCACACCAGAGGTTCGCTCACCCCGGTCCTCTCGTACTAGGGGCAAACCTTCCTCAATTCTCCTACGCCCACAGAGGATAGGGACCGAACTGTCTCACGACGTTCTAAACCCAGCTCGCGTACCGCTTTAACTGGCGAACAGCCAGACCCTTGGGACCTGCTACAGCCCCAGGATGCGATGAGCCGACATCGAGGTGCCAAACCTCGCCGTCGATATGGACTCTTGGGCGTGATAAGCCTGTTATCCCCGGAGTACCTTTTATCCGTTGAGCGACGGCCATTCCACATCTGAGCCGCCGGATCACTAAGCCCAACTTTCGTTCCTGCTCGACCTGTCGGTCTCACAGTCAAGCTCCCTTATGCCTCTTATACTCTACGAGTGATTGCCAAACACTCTGAGGGAACCTTTGGACGCCTCCGTTACATTTTGGGAGGCGACCGCCCCAGTCAAACTGCCCACCTGCCACTGTCCTTCACCCGGATCACGGACATGAAGTTAGAACTCCAGCATACCAGAGGTAGTATCTCACCGTTGGCTCCACCAGAGCTAGCGTCCTGGCTTCACAGCCTCCTACCTATCCTGCATAGGATAGACCAAAGTTCAATATCAGGCTACAGTAAAGGTTCACGGGGTCTTTCCGTCCTTCTGTGGGTAATTGGTATCTTCACCAATAATATAATTTCACCGAGTCCCTCGTTGAGACAGCGCTCAAATCGTTACGCCATTCGTGCAGGTCGGAACTTACCCGACAAGGAATTTCGCTACCTTAGGACCGTTATAGTTACGGCCGCCGTTTACTGGGGCTTAGATTCAAAGCTTCGAGACCGAAGTCCTAACCTCTCCTCGTAACCTTCCAGCACCGGGCAGGCGTCAGCCCCTATACATCGTCTTACGACTTAGCAGAGACCTGTGTTTTTAGTAAACAGTCGCCTGAGCCTTGCTATTGCAACCCTTTCGCGCTACAAAAGTAAATTCTTTCACCCTACTGGGGTACCCCTTATCCCGAAGTTACGGGGCTATTTTGCCGAGTTCCTTAACGAAGAGTTATCTCGATCGCCTTAGTATTCTCTACCTAGCCTACCTGTGTCGGTTTTAGTACGAGAACCAAATGTACTCCCTAGAGGTTTTTCTTGACAGTATAGGATCAATCACTTCGCCGCAATTGGTTCGGCATCACATCTCAGGCTTTATACTGACCGGATTTTCCTGGTCAGAACCCTACTCGCTTGCACGCAGATAACCAAACCGCGATGACCTACCTTTCTGTGTCACCCCATTGGTGATAACGTAATCTAGTTGTACAGGAATATTAACCTGTTATCCATCGCCTACGCCTTTCGGCCTCGGCTTAGGACTCGACTAACCCTGGGCGGATTAACCTTCCCCAGGAAACCTTGGGTATTCGGCGGACAGGTTTCTCGCCTGTCTTTCGTTACTTATGCCGGCATTCTCACTTCTGTAAAGTCCACCTGACCTTACAGTCTAAGCTTCAATCCTTACAGAACGCTCCTCTACCATCCTATAAATAGGATCCATGGCTTCGGTAATATGCTTGAGCCCCGTTAAATTTTCGGCGCAAAAACACTTGACCAGTGAGCTGTTACGCACTCTTTAAATGATTGCTGCTTCTAAGCAAACATCCTGGTTGTCTGTGTGTTCTCACTTCCTTTACCACTTAGCATATATTTTGGGACCTTAGCCGATGGTCTGGGCTGTTTCCCTTTTGACTATGGAGCTTATCCCTCACAGTCTGACTCCCGGGCTCTAAAATCCCGGTATTCGGAGTTTGATTGGATTTGGTAACCTTGTAAGGTCCCTAGTCCATTCAGTGCTCTACCTCCGAGAAATAAACACCTCGAGGCTAACCCTAAAGCTATTTCGAGGAGAACCAGCTATCTCCGAGTTTGATTGGCCTTTCACCCCTATCCACAGCTCATCCCCTAACTTTTCAACGTTAGTGGGTTCGGGCCTCCACAAGGTTTTACCCTCGCTTCACCCTGGCCATGGATAGATCACTCGGCTTCGGGTCTACAGCATACAACTAAATCGCCCTATTAAGACTCGCTTTCGCTACGGCTCCACTATACACAGCTTAACCTTGCTGCATACTGTAACTCGCCGGCTCGTTCTACAAAAAGCACGCAGTCAGCGCATAAAGCGCCTCCTACTACTTGTAAGCATATGGTTTCAGGTTCTATTTCACTCCCCTTCCGGGGTACTTTTCACCTTTCCCTCACGGTACTTGTTCACTATCGGTCGACAAAAGTATTTAGCCTTGCAAGTTGGTCCTTGCAGATTCCAACAGAATTTCACGTGTCCCGTTGTACTCAGGTAGATCATGTCGAAAGACTCACTTAGATTTTGTGTACAGGACTTTTACCTTCTATGGTCGGCTCTTTCCAGAGCCGTTCAACTATCAAATAGTTTTGTAACTTCTCATGTGCATCCTGCAGTTGCACAACATGATCCCTATAACCCCTATCGAACAACGCCTGAAGCTTTAACATCCAATAGGTTTGGGCTGTTACCCGTTCGCTCGCCACTACTAGGGTAATCTCTGAATTGATTTCTTTTCCTCGGGTTACTTAGATGTTTCAGTTCACCCGGTTTGCCTTACTGTCCTATATATTCAGACAATAATTCTCATCCGATTAAAGGATAGAAGGGTTTCCCCATTCGGAAATCTTCGGATCAAAGCCTGTTTGACGGCTACCCGAAGCTTATCGCAGCCAACCACGTCCTTCATCGCCTTTTATCGCCAAGGCATCCACCATATGCTCTTACTCACTTATATTTTCTGTCCGCTATGAAGTTTTCAAAGAACATCATTAATGAAACTCCATTACTGAAGTTTCTTTTAACTTAAACTATTCTAAGAGCATTGCTCTTTTTTTGAAAGTATTCTTTCAGAACTAAATAGTGCAAATCGACAAATCTTTCCTGGAATCCCTAAAAATTAGTTTACTCCCTAGAAAGGAGGTGATCCAGCCGCACCTTCCGGTACGGCTACCTTGTTACGACTTCACCCCAATCATTGGCTCCACCTTAGATAGCTTCCCCCGTTGCCGGTTAGTTCACTAGCTTCGGGTGTTTCCAACTTTCGTGGTGTGACGGGCGGTGTGTACAAGGCCCGGGAACGTATTCACCGTGGCATGCTGATCCACGATTACTAGCGACTCCGACTTCATGAAGGCGAATTTCAGCCTTCAATCCGGACTTTGAACTGTTTTTTGAGATTTGCTCCACCTCACGGTATCGCTGCTCTTTGTACAGTCCATTGTAGCACGTGTGCGGCCCAAGACATAAAGGGCATGATGACTTGACGTCATCCCCACCTTCCTCCAGTTTTACATTGGCAGTATCCCAAGAGTGCTCAGCCGAACTGTTGGCAACATGGGACAGAGGGTTGCGCTCGTTGCGGGACTTAACCCAACATCTCACGACACGAGCTGACGACAACCATGCACCACCTGTCATACTGCCCTTGAGGAGAAGTATATATCTCTATAACCGTCAATATGATGTCAAGCCTTGGTAAGGTTCTTCGCGTTGCGTCGAATTAAGCCACATGCTCCGCCGCTTGTGCGGGCCCCCGTCAATTCCTTTGAGTTTTAGCCTTGCGGCCGTACTCCCCAGGCGGGACACTTAATGCGTTAACTTCGGCACGGAAAGCGTCGATAACTTCCCACACCTAGTGTCCATCGTTTACGGCTAGGACTACCAGGGTATCTAATCCTGTTTGCTCCCCTAGCTTTCGCGCCTCAGTGTCAGCAACAGCCCAGAAAGCCGCCTTCGCCACTGGTGTTCTTCCTGATATCTGCGCATTTCACCGCTACACCAGGAATTCCACTTTCCTCTACTGTGCTCAAGTCTATCCAGTATCACTTGCAATCCTTAAGTTAAGCCTAAAGTTTTCACAAATGACTTGATAAACCACCTACGCGCTCTTTACGCCCAATAATTCCGGACAACGCTTGCCTCCCCCGTCTTACCGCGGCTGCTGGCACGGAGTAAGCCGAGACTTCCTTATTGGGTACCGTCAATACTAAAGGCTATTAACCTTAGTACCTTCGTCCCCAATTGACAGAAGTTTACGATCCGAAGACCTTCATCCTTCACACGGTGTCGCTGCGTCAGGCTTTCGCCCATTGCGCAAGATTCCCTACTGCTGCCTCCCGTAGGAGTCTGGGCCGTATCTCAGTCCCAGTGTGGCCGATCATCCTCTCAGACCGGCTACCCATCGTAGCCTTGGTGAGGCCGTTACCCTACCAACAAGCTAATAGGACGCGGGCTCATCTTGAAGCAGAAGCCTTGCGGCTACCTTTACTGTAAAAAACATGCGAGAATATACAGCACATCCGGTATTAGCTCCTTCTTTCAAGGAGTTATCCCAATCTTCAAGGCAGATTACCCACGCGTTACGCACCCGTTCGCCACTAGCTTTGAGAAAGTGTTGCCACTTCTCCTATCGCCCGTTCGACTTGCATGTATTAAGCACACCGTCAGCGTTTGTCCTGAGCCAGGATCAAACTCTCCATTTAAATTTGAACTTATTGGTTTACCATAAAATGGTAGACCTCTAAGTCATGATCCTATAAAAATAAAAACAACGTAATAGATTTACGTTTAAGAACCCACACTATTTAGTTCTCAAAGAACGACTATCAAACAAACTCGCAGCACAATAACATTTTCATTTTCTTTTGTCAACAAGATAATTGAAAAAGAAGAAACTATACCATGCCCCGAACACAGTTTTAAAATAGTTTTCTCAGTATTACCTGAGCGAAATGAATTATACCACTTAGGGAAATGAAGTCAAGCTTAAAAAATAAAAATAATTAAGAAAGATTCAACAAAAATAAAGCCTAAAAATTTACGGAAATTTGATCTCCCCTGACACTTCATCCCCGTTATCTTTTTCAGAGGTTTTTGCTTTTCTATTGTTTTGTTTTTTCTTAATTTCCTTATCTATAACTTTTATATCGATAGATTTATTTTTCTGGTCATTGGCCTGTGTATTTATATCCTTTAATCCGATCTCGGCTTTTATCCTGCTCTCGATCTCTTCTAAAATATCATTGTTTTGCATTAAAAATACTTTTGCATTTTCCCTGCCCTGGCCGATCCTTTCTTCATTATATGAATACCATGAACCGCTTCTTACTATGATACCAAGATCAGTACCCACGTCTATAATGCTGCCTTCTCTCGATATACCCTTGCCGTACATAATATCAAATTCAGCATTTTTAAATGGAGGAGCTACCTTGTTTTTAACGACCCTGACTCGCGTTCTGGAACCAATAGCAGTTGTTCCTTCTTTTAAATTGTCTATTCTTCTTATATCAAGCCTCACGGAAGAATAATATTTTAAAGCCCTCCCACCAGGAGTTGTTTCCGGGTTTCCAAACATTACCCCGATCTTTTCACGAAGCTGGTTAATAAAGATGACAGCTGTTTTAGTCTTGCTTACAACACCGGTTATTTTCCTGAGCGCTTTGGACATCAATCTTGCCTGCAGGCCGACCTGCATATCCTCCATTTCTCCTTCGAGCTCAGCTTTTGGTACAAGTGCCGCAACAGAGTCTATTACTATTACATCTAATGCACCGCTGCGCAGGAGGATCTCGCAGATCTCCATCGCCTGTTCACCATTATCCGGTTGGGAAAGTAGAAGTTCTTCTGTATTTACTCCCACTGCCCTGGCATAAACCGGATCGAGTGCGTGTTCTGCGTCTATAAAAGCAACTGTCCCTCCACTTCTCTGGGAATTTGCAATAATATGCAGTGCAAGCGTTGTCTTGCCAGAAGCCTCTGGACCGAATATCTCCGTTACCCTTCCTTTAGGGATACCGCCTACCCCCAGTGCTATATCAAGTTCAATAGATCCTGTAGGTATCGAAGAAATCCCCATAGATATGTCAAAATCGCCCATTTTCATAATGGCGCCTTTTCCATACTGCCTCTCTATCTGGGAAAGTGTATTTTCCAGAACCTTTTCTCTCTCAGTGAAATCCATAGTATTCTCCTCCATCGGGAATAAAGTTGATCTTATTTATGCTATTACATATTTATACATATTAACATTTATACACTTTGATTGCAAGCAATCAATAATATTATTTTAATTCAAATTCACTTAGAATGACATACTCAGCCCCGGTTGGTTTTAATAAACTTTCAAAAATAGTTATCTTCTCACATTTGATTTTAACATACTCCTTGATTTCCAAGTTCTTAAATAAATCTGTTATATTTTTAAAATTTTTGATCCTTGCTACAGTCAGATGTGAGATGAACTTTCTTTTTTCTTTCCTGATCTTGACCTTACTGAGGTTTTCTTCCAGCCTGACAAATAGAGCCTTCAGATCTTCTTCACCCGACCTTACCGGTACAAATATTATCCTTGCATGCAATGTATCCGGAAAAGCTCCCAGGCCTTCTCCGAGGGTAAAGTCAAACTTCCTGATCTCTAAAGCAGTTCTTTTTACTGCATCTGATATCTTTTTGACACTTCCCGGTAAAGTCGGGCCCAGAAATCTTAAAGTCAGGTGGATGTTGGATAGGGTTACAGGTCTTATGTCACGATCAATTGTTGATAGGTGTTTTGCTCTATCATATAGATCTGATTTCACTTCTTCAGGGAGGTCGACAGCAATAAAAAGTCTTTTTTTTATTTTCTCTTCTGTACCCATTATATAAAAACGTCTATGATCTTATTCGGGCTATCTTATATATGAAAACATAAAAAATATTTAGACTTTTCCAATTGACAGCCTTAACCTGTTCAAAATAAACTGCGCTGTCCTGAATTTAATATCTGACCTTGTACCAATAAATTTCCTTTCATAAGATTCTTCTGCATCAAGGGGCCCTAAGATGCAGCAGTATACAAGGCCGACATCTTTTCCTTCTTCAGGGCTGGAAGGCCCGGCGATTCCGGTTGCACTGACCGCATAATCGCTATCAAATATTTTTTTGGCCTGCCTTGCCATTTCCAGACAGACTTTCCTGCTTACTGCACCTTCTTTTTTGATCAGAATCCCATCTATGCCAAGAAGCTTTTCCTTGACATTATCATTATAAGAGATTATTGAACCCTTAAAATATAATGAACTCCCTGGAGTATCAGTTATAAGGCTTGAAATAAGCCCACCCGTAATAGATTCTGCAGTGCTTATTGAAATCTTTTTACCTGTAGCCTTTATCGCCTTACCGATGCTATCACCGATGGATTCTTCTCCCATCCCATAAATATTATTTTTTAGTGACTGCCTGATCTCTTTTCCAAAAACAGAAAGTTTTTCAATGCATTTCTTTTCAGTTTCGGCCTTTGTTATCAAGATTATTTTTGTAAGCCCTGGAGTTGCAGTTATGCCAATATCAATATCCAGGTCAAGTGCAAGTTTCTTTTTATCATGGAGGACTATCTCTATCTGGCTTTCACTGATATCAGTCGTAAGAAAGATGGTCTTTTTTAAGAAACCTTTTTTTTTGTTGTTCACATAATTATCTGTTTTAGGTCCAGTATTCTTTTTAGAGCTAAAAAAATCATTTATAAAAGGAATGACATCATTTTCAAACATGTCCCTCATTTCCCTTGGAACACCGGGTATCGAAACAACAAATTTATAGTCATTTGTTTTCAGGATAAAACCTGAGGCACTTCCTATCCTGGGTCTTAATGGTATTGCAGAATCAGGTATATAGGATTGTCTTAAAAGCCCGTCTATGGAATCGTCATTCTTTATGTACTGTAAAAACCTCAGACTGCATTCATCCAGTGAATCTATTTTTTGTAACCTTATATTAAAATATTTCGCTACAGCGGCCCTGGTCATGTCATCATCTGTGGGGCCAAGTCCCCCGCTTATGATAATAAAATCACTTAGACCCATGCAAATGCCTATAGCTTTGCAGATGTCTTCCTCTATATCTCTTACTGTAACCATAAAATTACATTCATGGCCAATGTCCGTGAGCCTTTCGGTAACATATTTTGAATTTGTATTAGTAATAAGGCCCAGATTGAGTTCCGTGCCTATGCTGATTATTGAAAACTTCATTTGCTTTTTCCCTGGAGTATGTCTTCAAACTCTTCCCTTGAGATCAATACATCCCTCGGTTTGCTTCCGTCATAGCCTCCGATATAATCTCTCTCCTCAAGCTGGTCGATTATTCTTGCTGCTCTTGCATAGCCAAGCCTTAACCTTCTCTGAAGCAGTGAGGCAGATGCATGCCCGGCGTCTATTATTACTTGAAGTGCATCAATGAGAAGCTCATCTTCGTCGACTATTCTTTCCTCTCTTCTGGTTATCCGGTCAGTTATCTCAGGGAGATATTCTGTTTTCATCTGGTTTTTTATATAACTTGTTATAAGGCCTATTTCCTTTGAAGTCACAAAGGCGCACTGCAGGCGTTCCGGTCTGTTGCCCTGTGGTGAAAGATAAAGCATGTCGCCTTTCCCGATAAGCTTTTCAGCTCCACTATGCTCAAGGATTACCCTTGAGTCTGTATTGTCAGTCACCCTGAATGCTATCCTGGCTGGAATGTTTGTCTTGATGAGGCCGGTCAATATTTTTACAACAGGTTTCTGGGTCGAGATTATCAGGTGTATTCCCACTGCTCTCGCCATCTGCGCGATCCTGCAAATACTGTCTTCCACTTCAGATGCGGCCACCATCATAAGATCTGCAAGCTCATCTATTATTATAAGTATGTAAGGAAGCTGTTTTAATTCCGGATCCTTGTTTGAATCCTTCTTGACCATGAAGTTATATTCTTCCAGTGTCTTGCAATTATAATCCAGCAGAAGTTGAAATCTGTTTTTCATCTCTTCAAGGGCCCACGAGAGTACTGAAGCCGCCTTTCTCGGGTCCACTATGACAGGAGCCAGAAGATGTGGTATGCCGTTATAAATAGATAGTTCTACCATCTTCGGGTCTATCATTATGAGCTTTACCTGGCCCGGTTTTATTTTCATCAGAAGTGAAGTTATTATCGTATTAAGGCAGACGCTCTTCCCGGAATTTGTAGCACCAGCTATCAGGATATGCGGCATATTATTTATGGTCATATTTACCACTTCTCCTGAAAAATTCTTGCCAAGCGGGACAGTAAGCAGGTCATCCATAAGAGTTTTATCATTTCGGCTGAAGATATCACCTAGGGTTACGAGACTTCTTATTTTGTTGGGTACCTCTATACCTATGGCTGATTTGCCCGGAATAGGAGTTAAAAACCGCAGGTCTGGTGACCCGAGCGCAACGCAAAAATCGTCTTCCAGGCTCAGTAGCTTTGAAACCTTTACTCCCTGCGAAAGTGTCACCTCATACAGTGTTATTGATGGTCCGCGCGTAACTGATGCTATTTTTGCCGGTAGGTTAAAATAATAAAACAGCTTGTTTAATGTCTTCACGTTCTCAGCTGCACTCTGCTTATACAGTTTTGGTGAGAGTGAATCTGATTTCTTTAATATACTGACTGGGGGCAGCCTGTAATTTGCATCTATATCCCTGTCATCTGTTATGGGTATTTTTAGCTGGCCGCTATCACTTTTTAAAGCTTTTTCACCATTATAGACACCCCTGTTTTTCTGCTTTTCATCAAAACTGATTATTTTGGGCATCCTGCCATCATTTTTTGGACCAATATCATTTTTTCCATTTAACTCGATCCCATTTTGCAATCTTTTGCGAGGATCGACAGATATTGTATTGTCCTTCAATGTAAGCTCTTTTAAGGGAGGCCTTGATACAGCAGCAGTTCCGGGTACTCTTCCATTTTTGATCTTTCTGTCTTCGTCGGTTCTATCTCTGATCTTTTTACCGACTCCAATAATAGATAACCTGGTGACTATTAATAGTCCGATGATTATCAATACAACAAGTATGATTATCGCCCCAAGTGAACCCACGAGCCTGAATAATCCATAAAATACGCCTGCACCTAATATACCACCACGTGTTTTTACAATTATCGGATCAAATACATCAGTATATTTGAAATTATTACTGACAAGGCCTGAAGCAGCAATATATATAAGTATAAAACCCCATCCAAAACTTGATGGAAGATTTCTTATTCTTTTAATAAAAAAACTTATACCCCATGTAAGAAGAAGGATTGCAAATAGGTATTTTGTTATTCCAAAGATATATGTAAAAAAATTATTTAAATAACCTGTAACAATACCCGGTCTTCCAAAATTGAAAAAGCTCAGGAATACAAGTATTGAGAGGGTAATGATAATAATTCCATATACTTCAGATCTTCTGTTTACATACTGCCTTTTCTGAGGGGTACCGTTTCTTTTTTTTGAATTTTGAGTGCCGATGTTCTTACTCCCGGAATTATTTTTGTTTTTACTACTTTTTTTTCTATTTTTTTTATCAAACATTTTGTCCCAAGATATTTTTTTAAAATGTTTGTTTTACAGTTATTTAATATTGCTACGATTTATTCTGCAAACCGATATCGATTATGGTAGATATTATTATAGGTCTAACTCTGACTTTTTTTAAAATAAATTTTTCGACCACCTCAGAGATATTTTTTTCCATTATGGAACAGTTTGTGTTATTTGATTGAAAGTTTTTTGATATCTGATCTTTTACTATATTTTTTGCTTCTTCTATTATTTGCCTGAAATCTTCCATGTAGGTAACTCCCCTTAGCACAAACTCAGGTTCATTATAGATCTGGCGCTTTTGTGAGTCCAATGCCACTGACATAAAAATAACACCACTCCGGGAAAGCATTTTCCTGTCTTTTAGTACCATATCCTGTGTATTGCCTGAACCGATACCATCAATATATATATTCTGGAGATTAAAGGAATTTGATATTTTGCAAAAATCTTTATTCATTTTTATAGAATCCCCATCCTGTGCAAGTAAAATATTGCTTTGGGGTAATCCTATATTTAAAGCGATCTCTGCATTTTGTTTTCGATGCTTGTATTCCCCATGTATTGGAATAAAATATTGTGGCTTGACAAGATTTATCATCATCTTTATCTCTTCCTTCTGTGCATGCCCTGAAACATGTACTCCCGCAATCGATTCATAAAATACTTCTGCACCCTGCTTCAAAAGCATATTGATCGTACTGGAGACTGCGTTTTCATTTCCCGGGATAGGAGACGCAGATATGATCACCATGTCACCTCTGATTATCTTGACCTTCGGATGTTCATCAAGAGACATCTTTCTCAAAGCTGACAGGGGTTCACCCTGGCTGCCTGTAGATAGAAGCACTATTTTTTTAAGGGGGAAATCATCTATTTTAGTTATCGGTATTATAGTATCATCCGGGATCTTCAGGAAACCCAGTTCTGATGCTATTCTTATGGTCTTTAACATTGTCCTGCCAGAAGCAGCTACTTTTCTGTCAAAACGCTTGGCAACATCAAATACCTGCTGGATCCTGTGGACATGTGAAGAAAAAGTAGCGACGATTATCCTTTTATCCGCTTTTAAAAATTTTTCATGAAGCGTTTTTCCTACTTCTCTTTCAGGAAGAGTATATCCTTCTTCTTCCGCATTTGTACTGTCACAAAAAAGGGCCAGGGTACCTTCCCTCCCCGCATCTGCTAATTTTGCAAATTCTGTGACTACACCATCTATCGGGTACTGGTCAAACTTAAAATCACCTGAATGTACTATATTTCCTATGTCTGTCCTTATTATTATCCCTACATTATCAGGAATACTGTGGTTCACCCTGAAGAACTCCATCTCAAAAGGGCCAAGTGTAAGTCTTTTGTTTGTATCTATTTCATTGAAATTGAGTCTTTCGTTTAAGAGATTTCCATTTAATTTAGCATTGATAAGTCCGGTGGTAAGCTTCGTGGCATATAAGGAGAATTTTACCGGTGATGTTTCTTTCAATAGGTATGGTAGTGCTCCGATATGGTCTTCATGCCCATGCGTAAAGATGATTGCTTTTATTTTAGAAGCATTCTTCTTAAGGTATGAAAAATCCGGAATAAGAAAGTCTATACCTGGCAGGCAATCATCTGGAAAACTTACTCCGCAGTCGATGACAATAATATTATTGTCTTTTTCCAGTACCATTATATTTTTTCCGACTTCGTTTAATCCACCCAGAAAAGTTATTTTCAAACTGCTTTTTTTTGTCATAATCTTATACCCTCATATCAGATCATATTTTATAAGGATCTGTTTGAACCTTTCTAATTCTTGTGGATCCATATCACACAAAGGAAGTCTTGCGGGACCAGCAGATATCCCTGCCAGATCCAGCGCTTTTTTTATGGGCACTGGATTTGCAACAATGAAGATACCGTAGAAGATATCCAAAAGCCAGTTATGTAGTTTCGCTGCCTCGATCACGTCACCTTTTTTAAAAGAAGTGATCATTTTTTTTATTTGATTTCCAACCAGATGTGAGGCCACGCTTATAACTCCATAAGAACCAAGTGAAAGCATGGGGAGCGTGTCGCCATCGTTACCGCTATACACAATAAAATCGTTATCTGTATTTCTGATTATCTCCGCGATCTGCCTGAAGTCAGTGCTTGCTTCCTTGATACCGATGATGTTTCTTATTTTTGAAAGTTTTATTGTAGTATCTGCATCAATATTGCACGATGTCCTCGAAGGGACATTATATAATATTATGGGAAGATCGACTTCTGCGGCAATCGCTTCAAAATGTTTAAAAATGCCAAATTGTCCTGGTTTATTATAATAGGGTGTCACAAGTAGAAGACCGTCCACTCCTATTTTTTTTGCTTCCCTGGACAGCTCTATAGAGTGTCTTGTACCATTTGAACCGGTTCCGGCAATGAACTTTACTTTTTCACCAAAATTTTTTACGCAATAATCAAAAAGTTCTATTTTTTCCTCGTCCGTGAGTGTCGGTGATTCACCCGTCGTACCGGAAAGAAGAATCGAATCACTGCCGTTTTTTATAAGATGTTCTATCAGTCTTCCGGTTGATTTTAGGTCCAAACTGAAGTCTTTTTTAAAGGGAGTAACCATTGCAGTGACCAGTTGACCAAAATCCATGTTTACTCCTTCCCTTATATTATTATAACATTATTAATTTACTATAATTCCAAAATTTTATCTAATCCATATGTAAAATTTGAAAGACTGTCTATTTTTTTGATGGCCATAAGTACCCCGGGATAAAAGGCCGTTCTATCTGTTGTATCATGCCTTAAAGACAAAGTCTGGCCCAATGCACCAAATAAGACCTGCTGGTGAGCTATAAGGCCGGGCAACCTTATACTATGTATGTGAATCCCTTCATAAAATGATCCCCTGCTTCCTTGGAGATTTTCTTTTTCACTGTCCTTTAATCTTTTTTCATTAAAAATATTTATTTCTGCGATTTTTTCTGCAGTCTGTATTGAAGTACCGGAAGGCGCATCTTTCTTTTTATCATGATGCAGCTCGATGATCTCGCAGTTTTCAAAATAAGGTGATATCAGGGAGGCGAGTTTCATCATGATAACTGCACCGATTGAAAAATTAGGGACAAGAAAAACCTTACTACTTGCCGTTTCAGCGTCATTACTGAAAATCTGGATTTCTTCTTTACTAAAACCGGTAGTCCCAACTATGATATCAATGTTGTTTTTCTGTGCCCATCTTATGGTATTACCTGCAATTTCAGCACTGGTAAAATCTATTAACAGGCCAGGTCTCAGTGCCAGTACATCATCATAATTGGTGTAAACATTTTTGCCGACCGGACCGATACCAAGCAAGATCCCTATATCTTCTCCTGGATTTTTTTTATCAAATCCTCCAACGACTTCTATGCTGGTCTCTTTTAACAATTCCCTGGTTATTGCACTTCCAGTATTACCGCAAATGCCAAATACCACTATCCTTTTCATTTAGGTCTCCTGGTTTGTTTTTTACCTATAACGATTGTACTCATTTTTTCGATATCAAAATATTTATTGACAGCATCATTTACCTGCGTGATCGTCACATTATCTATTTTTCTTAATATATCATCTATAGTCAAGACTTTTCCATCCATAAGTAGGGCCTTCCCCAACCTGAACATCCTTGAACTTATATCTTCGACTCCAAGTACAATGTTTCCCTTTGTATTTTCCCGGGCAATATCGAGCTCCTCCTGCTTGATCCCGTCTTTCTTGATGCTTTTTATCTCCTTTTTAATAAGATCCATTACCTTATTTACAGAAGAAGGAGATGTTGCAGCATATATTATAATGACTCCGGCATCAGCATACTGTGAATTACTGGCAAATATAGTATAAGATAATCCTTTGTCCTCTCTGATCTTCTGGAATAATCTGCTGCTCATACTTCCTCCAAGAATATTTGTAAAAAGGGACAACGGATATCTGTCGGTACTGTCCCTGCTGCAGCCCGGCCCACCATAGCAAATATGGCTCGCTTCTGTCTTGCTGTCATACCTCTTGTTAGCGATCTTATAAAAAGTATCGCTTGCTATTCTAGCTTTCCTTGTATTTCCATTTGTATAACCCTCAATATTTTCCCTTACTCTATTTACAAGATCTTTATGATCTATGTTCCCGGCTGCAGAAAGCACTACTCCATTAAGGTGAAAATTCTTATTGAAATAATCCCTTATGTTTGGCGCATAAAGTGTTTTTAGTGATTTGACTGTACCCAGTATGGAAAGACTTAATGGATGATTTCTAAAGATTATTTTATAGAAATAATTAAAAATATCATCTGAAGGATTATCTTTGACCATCTTTAACTCCTCCATCACCACTTTTTTTTCCAGCTTTATATTATCCGGTAAAAACGAAGGATTGGTCAGTACATCAAAGAGTATTTCCAGGCATTTTTCAAGATGTGTATCTATAAAATCAGCATAAATACAGCTGTTTTCCTTATCTGTAAAAGCATTGAATTCTGCACCGAGAGAATCAAAAGCGATAGCAATATCCCTGTTTGTCCTTTTTTTGGTTCCTTTAAAAAGAAGATGCTCTATTAAATGGGTGATGCCATTATTACCGATCTCTTCGTTTCTGGATCCTGCTGGTATCCAGAAACCTAAAGATATTGACCTGAAATGCGGTATCGTCTCGCTTATTATTCGTAAACCATTGTCAAGTTCTGTTATCTGATAACTTTCAAAATTATAATTCTTTGATTCTGCTATATCTTTTTAACCTCAGTATAAATTGTTTTTAATATTAGCTATTTGATATCCTACTCATTTGATACCTTATTCAAAACTCACTCTTTCAAGGGATATCTTTCTTTCTCTCCGATCTATGGAAGAGACCTTCACTTCGATCTTTTCACCCATTTTTAGATAGTCTTCGACTTTTTCGATTCTTTTATTTGCTATCTTTGAGATATGAAGGAGACCATCTGTCCCCGGGAATAAGTTTATAAAAGCCCCATATGAGGTTATCCCGACCACTGTGCCACTAAACTCATCACCCTCATTGATATCATCAAAAGACCTTAGCATTGATTCTATCTTTTTAATCGCGCCGTTGATTGATTCGTTATCGCTGCATGTTATGGATACGAGGCCGTCTCCATTTGAATCAGTGATATCTATTTCATCAAGATTGAACTCTTCTTTAATGCTTTTGATCATTTTTCCGCCAGGGCCTATTATTTCCCCAATTTTATCTTTAGGTACCTTGAATGTCTTTATCTTTGGTGCCACATCTGAAAGTGTTTCTCTGGGATTTGAAATGACTTCAAGCATTTTATCGAGTATGTACAACCTGCCTTCTTTTGCCTGGTAAAGAGCTTCTTTCATTATCGCAATATCGATCCCTTTTATTTTTATGTCCATCTGTAGGGCATTAACTCCATTTTTTGTTCCTGCTACCTTAAAGTCCATGTCACCATAAAAATCTTCAATACCCTGTATATCCGAAAGGACGACAAATTCATTGTCTTCACCTTTTACAAGTCCCATTGCTATGCCAGAAACAGGATTTTTTATCGGTACGCCTCCATCCATAAGAGCAAGTGTACTTCCACATACGCTTGCCATTGATGTAGAGCCATTTGATTCAAGTATTTCTGATACAAGTCTAATAGAATATGGGAATTCTTCTTCGGGCGGAATCATCTGCACCAGTGATTTTTCAGATAATGCCCCGTGTCCTATTTCTCTTCTGCGGGGCCCCCTGAGCGGTGCAGTCTCGCCTGTTGTAAATGGCGGAAAATTATAGTGGTGCATAAATCTCTTAAACTCGATTGCTTCAAGGCTGTCGAGCTTCTGTGCTTCCCTTATGGAACCGAGGGCAAGGATAGTTAAAGCCTGTGTCCTTCCTCTCGTAAAAAGACCTGTCCCATGTGTGGTGCCCGGGAAAAGGCCTACTTCGCAGCTGATCTTTCTTATCTCCGCCGGTTTCCTGCCATCGGGCCTTATCTTGTTTTTAAGTATCATTTTTCTTACAAGATCCCTCTCCAGTTCTTTAAGGGCAACACCTACACTTACTTTATCTTCCGGGAATTCTTCCTGCAGCTTTTCTTTCACTTCTGAACTTATCGTATCGAGCTGTTCAGAAATAAAACTCTTTTTGCCTGATGCAAGTATTTCTTCCTTATCCGGTTTATCTGCAGATTGGACGACAATCTCAAGCTTTTCGCTGATTTTATCTGAAGCAAGTTCCAGCACTTTCTTGTATACATCTTCATTCATCCTGAATTTCTCGACCTGTTTTTTCTCTACAGATATCCTACCGGCAAACTCTCTCTGAAATTTTATGACTTTTTGTATCTCAGGTATGGCTCTTTCAAGAGCTTCTATTATTATTTCCTCACTTGCTTCATTACATTTTGCTTCGACCATCAGGATTGCTGTCTCAGTTCCTGCCACAATGATGTCCAGAATGCATTTCTTTAATTCTTCATATGATGGGTTGACCAGCCAGTTGCCATCAGTATAACCGATTCTAACTGCCCCAACAGGTTCGTCAAACGGTATATCTGATAATAGAAGCGCACATGATGCTCCGTTGACGATCAAAACATCGTAAGGATATACCTGATCTACTGAAAGAACAGTAGCTATTATCTGGACTTCATTTCTTATATTCTTATCAAAAACAGGTCTGATAGGCCTGTCAGTTAACCTTGAATTAAGGATAGCTTTATCAGTCGCCCTGCCTTCTCTTTTAAAGAATCCTCCAGGTATTTTTCCTGCAGCATACATCCTCTCTTCAACATCTACAGTCAGAGGGAAAAAATCTACATTTTCCCTTGATGATTCGCTCATCGTTGCAGTTATAAGTATCCCATTACCCCCGGATTCCATTAACACGGCGCCGCCGGCCTGCTTTGCCAATTTTCCTGTTTTAATGGTGACTACACTGCTTCCTAAATTAAATTCCTGGATTATTTCACCAGTATTTTCTTTTTCCAATTGATCCACACTTCCCTAACATTTAATATATTATTATTTTTATTACATCTTTACGGCTTATTTACAGGTTTACTTTCTTAAACCAAGCTCTTTGATAAGCTTCCTGTATTCTTCAAGGTCATTATTTTTTAAATATTCAAGCAATCTTTTTCTCTTACCTACAAGCATTACAAGGCCCCTTCTTGAGTGATGGTCTTTTTTATTGGCTTTAAGATGTTCGTTCAAGCTGTTTATTCTTGTGGTCATTATGGCTATCTGGATAGCTGCAGAACCTGTATCACTCTCATGGACCTTAAACTTTTCAATAATATCCTTTTTTTCTTCCTTTAATAATGTCAAATCGATTTTACCTCCCTCTAAAATATTCTTACATAATTTATCATAACTATATTAGTATTACAATTTTTTTAGTCTATGCTGATTCCCTTTATAAAAACAAGAACTCCATTTCCTTGATACTTAATAAACAATTTCCTTAAAATATTTCCTGGCCTGCTCAATGTCAGACTTTATCTGGTTTATCAGGTCTTCTTTTTTCTTAAAAGTTATTTCTTCTCTCAATCTTTTTAAAAAAGTGACCTTTATATCCGCATTGTAAATATCATCGTGAAAATCCAGTATATGCGATTCTATTCTTTTATGCGAATTCTTGAATGTCGGATTATCTCCGATGTTAATGATCGCATTAAGGTCGGTCAACTTTGTACCACCATTTATAATTGAGACCAGGCCGATGTATACACCATCGTCGGGTATTACAAATTCCCTAAATATATCTATATTCGCTGTGGGAAAACCCAGTGTCGATCCTCGCTTTTCACCGCTTACTACCTTGCCTTTGACGTATGGATATCTACCAAGAAAGGTCCTCATGTTTTCAATATCACCTTTTTTATAAAAATCCCTGATGCTTGTACTTGACACATCCAGGCCATTTATCTTCAGTATCGGGACCTCATTGATACCTATGCCCCTTTTAATGAAAAAATCCCTTAAAATCGCAGTATTTCCCTTTGCATTTTTCCCAAATTTGAAACCTGTACCGATAAAAAGTTCTTTTATGTTTACTTTTTTTAAAAGTATTTCTTCACAAAAATCATAAGGTTCCATTTCCGCAAAAGACCTGTCAAAATTAGAAACTATTATGAAGTCTACTCCCTGTTCTCTTATAAAATCCAGCTTATCTTCATAAGTCGTTATAAGCTTTTTATATAATTTTCCGGTTATTATATTTATTGGGGGTTTATCAAATGTAAAGACCAGGCTTAGTCCTTCTAATTCTTTTGCCCTTTCAACACACATTTTTATTATTTTTTTATGTCCACGGTGGACGCCATCAAAAAACCCCATTACTGCGATAATGCAACTATCCCTGAAGTAGCTGTCTTTTAGGTCTTCTAATTTTATTATTTTACTCAATTTGTATTATTGTCCTTTTATGACAAAAACCATTATATTTTATTTGAAATCACAAAAAATTCAATGGCTATTTTATAAAATATCCACTCGATCTCAGGTCATCAACAGATATCATACTTTTTTTCAGTCCTCTAATATCACTTTCATTTTTTATACTTCTGAGGTCTTCGATATTAATACTGTCCTTCAAATGAAAATCTCCTATACTCTCTCTCACAAGGCCTGTCATCACTGCCCCGCAGGAAAGACGGTTTCCTATTTCATTTATAACTGATCTTACATAAGTGCCTGAACTGCATCTCATGTTTATCTCTGCAGTATTTTCCTTGAATGAGACAAGTGATGCCGAATAAATATTTACGTTATTTTCCTTAAGTTTTATTTCCTCATTATTAAATCTGTCATTTCTTGCATAGTAATAAGCAGGTTTCCCGTTTATTTTTTTTGCAGAAAAAATTGGAGGTCTTTGCTTAAATACCCCCTCTATTTCATCGAGCACTTTTATTATATCTCTTTTAGCGACATAGTCTGCGTTTCTTTCCTCTATTACCCTGCCGTCAGAATCCCAGCTGTCTGTGATTATCCCAATCTTAAAAAAAGCTCTGTATTCTTTATCCATTCCAAGAAATAGACTTGATAGTTTTGTGGCTTTATTCAGGAGTATTATAAGCAGACCCTCTGCAAGCGGGTCGAGTGTGCCGGCGTGACCGATTTTTTGCAAAAAAAAACTCTTTTAAAAGACCTTATCACATCATATGAGGAAATGGATCTTATTTTATTTATAAGCGTGATGCCGTCAAACTGCCTCAATGCATCAGATTTATTTATTTGTGTTTCAACCATCTTTTCCCTTTACTTCTATTTCTTTCACAAGGTCCCGCAATAGTTCTTTTATCGTCCCGTTGTATGAAAAAGCCGAAGCCATCTTATGGCCGCCACCCCCAAATTTTGAAGCGATGGCAGCTACGTCATATGACCTGTCGGCTGATCTCAGGCTTACTTTATATTTCTTTCTGCCGACCTGTTTAAATAATGCTGCTATTTTTCCTGAAGAGGCACTCCTTAACAATTCTATTAGCCCGTCGTTAGCAGAAAACGGAAGTCCCAGTTGCTTGAAATCTTTCTGTAAAACATATGAATAGATAAACTGCCTGGACTCGACCACCCTTATTCTATTTAATATCTTTTTTAATAATTTGAATCTGTTATAAGGTTCGTTTTCGTAAATATAAGAAAAGATATCAGAAGCAACTATTCCATAACCCAGCAGATTGCTTATTATCCTGTGGACATTTGCTGTCGTGTTCTCGTACTGGAATCTACCTGTATCAGTTATTATACCTGTATAGATGCCCAGAGCCATATTATAATTCATCTGGTCCGGATATTGTGAGACAATAAACTCATATATTATCTCGGCTGCTGCTGATCTTTTGGGATCCACGATATTTATATCACCATATTGCGTATTCCCCAGATGATGATCGATGTTTATTATCATTTTTATCATCGAGTCCAGCTCTTCCTTTTTAAAGTCAAATCTATCCTCGTCAGCACTGTCCAGGCAAAAACAGACACAATCTCCATTACTGAAATCAATATCGACTTTGTCAAGCTCACTTTTTATAAGGTCTACATTGGGTAAAAAATTATACTGATACGGTATCTCACCCCTGCAGGCCATTGAAACTTTTTTACCAAGGTTATTTAGAAGTTCAAATAATGTTATCTGGGCACCCAGGCAGTCTCCGTCAGGAAAATCATGAGTGATGATCAAAAAATTTTTATTACTGTCGATTATTTTTTTGATCTCTATAAAAGAGGTGTTAAAATCTTGCAGCATTTCTATTATATCTTACCTGTCTCTTTTAAGTTTTCCAGCAATGTGGATACTTTTAAACCTTTATCGATTGACTGATCATAAATAAATCTTAATTCTGGCATATTCCTGAGTTTAAATCTTTCTTTAAGGTTCTTTTTAATAAATCCATCGCATTTTTTCAGGCTGCTGAAGGATTCGTCCCTTTTGCTCTGGTCCATAATACTTACAAAGATATCAAGATAATGGCAATCAGGGGATAATTTTGTACCGGTAATAGTTACAAAACCTACTCTTGGGTCCTTGATCTTGGAATTGATTATAAAGCTTATCTCTCTGCGAAGGTCCTCTTCGATCTTCCTTATCTTGTTCAAATTATTCCTTTACCTCTTCCTGTTCGTAGACTTCTAGAATATCCCCCTTACTCAAGTCCTGGAAGTTTTCTATCTTGATACCGCATTCATATCCCGCACTTACCTTCTTAACATCTTCTTTGAACCTGTGCAGGGACGATATCTTTCCGTCATATATGATCTTTCCGTCTCTTATAACCCTGGCAGTGCTGCCTCTTTCTACTTCTCCTTCAAGAATATAACAACCGGCAATATTTCCCACTTTAGTTATTTTAAAGAGTTCCCTGATCTCGATAGTCCCTTTTATCTTTTCCTCATATTTTGGTTCAAGCATACCTTTAAAAGCAAGCTTTATATCATCTATAAGCTTGTAGATTATTTCATAAGTCCTGACTTCAATACCCTCGTCTTTAGCTAAGTTTCTGGCTTTTGGTGAAGGCACCACTCCAAAACCAAGAATAATAGCATCAGAAGCTGCTGCCAGAAGGACATCCCCGTCTGAAATTGCTCCTACAGCCTTGTGAATAAATTCTATTTTTATGTTTTCTTCATCCAGGTCTTTTAATGATTTTTCAACTGCATCAAGAGAACCGTTGGATTCCGCTTTAAGGATTATTTTTAATTTTTTGATCTCACTTTCTTTTGAGATCTCAGAGAGGTCTTCAAGTGTCACATGTTTTTTTGCCTCGGATACCATTAGAAGTCTTTTCTGGTGTTCACGCCTGTTTATAATATCCTTTGCGACTTTTTCATTTTTAACTATAAAAAACCGGTCGCCTGCCTGCGGTAGAGTTGTGAAACCGGAGATCTCTACAGGCTGGGATAGCTCGGCTCTTTTTAGATTATTATCCTTTTCATCCCTTATTGTCCTTACTCTTCCATAAGAGTTACCGGTGGCAAAAAAATCCCCAACTTTAATATTTCCTCTTTTAACGAGTACGGTTCCTACAGGACCAAAGCCCTTATCGAGCCTTGATTCTATTATTATACCGCTGCCTTCAGCTTTTGGATTACCTTTTATATCATTCATATCTGCTACAAGGAGTACCATCTCCAGCAGCTCTTCGATGTTTGTATTGCTTTTTGCTGAAATATTAACAAAAATAGTATCTCCTCCCCATTCTTCCGGGACAAGATTATATTCTGTTAAACCCTGCTTGATTTTATCAGGATTAATATTTGGCAGGTCTATTTTATTTATGGCTACGATAATCGGGACCCCTGCATCTTTTGCATGATTTATTGCTTCAGCAGTCTGGGGCATTATCCCGTCATCAGCAGCAACTATGATTACTGCAATATCTGTTACCCTTGCACCTCTGGCCCGCATCGCTGTAAACGCTTCATGGCCTGGAGTATCAAGAAAAGTTATTTTTCTGTCCTTATAAACTGCCTGATAAGCCCCTATTCTTTGGGTTATCCCTCCAGCTTCGCTGGATACCACATTAGATTTTCTAACTGTGTCCAACAGTGTGGTCTTACCATGATCTACATGACCCATTATGGTGACTATAGGCGGTCTCTGGACCAGATCCTTTTCCTGGTCATCAAAACTTTCAACATTTTCATCTTCAAAACCAATAATACTATATTTAAAATTAAACTCCTGGGAAAGAAGCTCTATAAGGTCTTTATCCAGGACCTGATTTATATTCATCATCTCTCCCATATTAAAAAATACCTGCATTATTTCAGTTGAAGGAATATTTATCCTTTCTGACAATTGCTTGATAGTCATTCCCTCGGGAAGCTCAATAAGTTTTTTTATTTCAGATCTTTTTGATACTTTTTCTTCTACAGGTCTTGCCTCATCAGTTCCTTCTTCAGAAACACCTTTTTCACTGACAACAAGTTTTTTGTTGATCTTAATTTTTTTTGAGGTTGAGGGCTTTACCCTGGCTCTAAACCTGCCTTCTTTTTCCTCTTTGTCAAGCTCCTTATCAAGTACTTTCCTGATATTGATCTTTTTCTCTTCATCCCAGTGGCCTTTTACTTTTTTTATATATTTCTCTTCTTCTACTTCTTCAAATTCATCCGTTTCAATTTGTTCGATTTCTATTTCTACCTCAGGAGTTTTGATCTCAGTTTCTGTTACTTCAGGTGCTTTTTCTATGCTTTTATCTTTTACAGCTTTTATTGTTTTTTCTTCTGGTTCCACAGTTTTTTCTGTTTTTACTGAAGTCTTTTGTTTTTCAGTGACTACGGTATGTTCTGGTTCTTTCTCTTTCTTTACTGGTTTTGAAGCCTTTTTTTTCACTTCAACTTTTTTTGCATCTGCTTCTTTTTTTTCTTTTTTCTCTATGCTCTTTCTGGCAGCTTCTTCTTTTTTCTTCTTTTCTTCCTCTTTTATATAAGCAAGTATTCTTTTTTTCTGCGCAGACGTTACCATTGCGCTGTGGCTTTTTATATAAATACCAAGCACGCTACAGATCTCCAGAAGATCCGTAGATGTCTTATCTAATTCTTTTGCAAACTCATAAATTCTTTCAGAACTCATATTTCTTCCTGTATTTGTTCCTTCTTTTCGATTCTTTCTCTCCTGGCTTCGTCCAGTTCATCTTCAAATTGTTTTTCACTTTTTATATCTATCTTCCACCCTGTCAATTTGGCTGCGAGGCGGACATTCTGGCCTTCTTTACCTATAGCAAGTGATAGCTGGTCATTTGGCACCACAATAAGTGCGAATTTTTTTTCATCGTCAGTTAAGACTTTCAAGACTTTTGCCGGACTCAAAGCATTTTTTATAAACACAACTGGATCTTCGTTATAATCTACGATGTCTATTTTCTCTCCTTCGAGTTCCTCGACTATCATCTTGACCCTTGAACCCTTCGGTCCCACGCAGGCGCCCACCGGATCGACGTTTTTATCATTTGAAAAAACAGCTATCTTTGTCCTGAATCCTGCTTCCCTGGCAATACTTTTTATCTCTACTATCTTTTCACTTATTTCAGGTACTTCCAACTCAAATAATCTTCTTACAAGTCCCGTATGTGTACGTGAAACAATTACCTGCGGTCCCTTGGTTGTCTTTCGTACCTCTGCAATGAAGCACTTTATTCTCTCTCCATGTTTATAGGCCTCACCCGGAACCTGTTCATATTGCGGCAGTAGTGCTTCGACTTTACCAAGGTCTACAAGTGTAAATCTTGAATCATTTTGCTGGACAATACCTGTAACCATATCTCCGACCCTGTCTTTAAACTCATCATACATGATCTCTCGTTCGGCTTCTTTTATACGCTGTTTTATGACCTGTTTTACGGTCTGAGCCGCGATCCTACCAAAATCCCCAGGTGTCACCTCTTTTTCATTTGGTGCCTCCTGTACAGCCTCTTTGTCTTCATGTATCTTAAAGACCTTTATCTCGCCGTTGTTTTCATTTATGTCTATTCTTATTTCATCTTCATCGTCATAGATCTTTTTATATGCAGCACTAAGAGAGCCTTTTAAAGCATCGACGATGGTATCCATTTTAATGCCTTTTTCTTTTTCAAGTTCTTTTAATGCATCTATAAGTTTTTTGTTCAATCAAATCACCCTGTATTAGATTTTTTACTATTTAAAACTGTAATAAATAAGTCCAAATAATACTATAACAAAAATAGTGGGCCAAACCCACTATTAAAAGATCTTTTCATTTAAAAAACCTTAAAGATTATATCACACAGAAAAAATAAATGAAATATTTAATCCAATGTATCAGTCGGTGTGCAGAGCAGTTATTCTGATATCGTCAAGCCTCTCTACTTTGATATTATTACCATCACAATAAGGGCATTTTATATAAATACTCTCTGCGGTAAATACCTTATTACAACTCTTGCATGTTACTTCTGGTTTTGCAGATACAAAATTTAATGCGGCATCCTTTAACAGGGAGTCATCTTTAATCAGGAATTCAAAATAAAACCTTACTGAGTCTGGTTCTATGCTTGCAAATTCATTTACAGCAAAATCAATCTTACTTATTTTTTTCAGATCTTTTTCTTCCGCAAGCCTCCGGACTATTTCTATGATCGAGCAAGTTATTGAGTATTCATGCATTATCTGTAAAAAAAATTGAAATCTCGTTTTTTATCTTAATTAATATATCGTCAAAAAGCTTTTGCATCTCCGGTGATAATTCCAGTGAATATTTCTCGATATTATGTGGTACTACCCCAAATATAATTGTTTCGGGAAGGTCACCTGAAATATCCAGAAGTTTAAGGGAGTCTACAAGTTCAAATTGATGGAGTGAAAAACTATTTAACTGTCTCTTTCTCAGGTCTTCAATACTGAGTTTAAAGACTGTTCCTGGTAAATACCCTTCTGCTTTAATGCAGTCAATGATGACTGCTTTTTTCACCGATGAGTTTAAATGCATACTTATATCAAGGGAAGACGTTCCTATATCTACAAAACTGGCATTCATAAAGATATCCAGCTTCTCAATGGCCCTGACAATATGAATACCTATCCCCTCATCTGAAAGCAGCAGGTTACCGGCACCAATAATAAGAAAACAGTTATTTTTATCAGTGTTTATGCTGTTTTTCATAACCTGTGGCTATGGACTTATAATAATCTGTTACTTTTGGACCTGTAGAACCAAGATAAAAGTGAAGGATAGTAGTTATTATAAAAAGCCACATAATAATGAAGTGCCATCCCCGTACATTCGCAAGGCCTCCAAGGAAATCATTAAACTGAGTAAACCTTGAAGTAAAATACATCGCAATGCCTGTTATCCCCTGGAGTATAAGCAGGACAGGCCATAGAGTATATACCATTTTCTGGCCGGGATTGTATTTCCCCCAGTGTTTCGGGCTTGGGTTTCCTACAAAGATATCATAGAGATAGTGCTTGACAAGCAGTCCCATGTCCTTGAAATCCCGCCAGGTAAACAGAAGTTCCTTTATCTCCCCTGTCGCAATAGTGTAGTAAAATTTATATATCAGCACCCAACCTATCAGATACATAAATATGAAATGGATGTATCTTGCGACATCCATACTCGGAAAGATAGCAAACCATCGTGGAGAGTATATATAAAGCCCGGTAAGTGTGAGCATCACCATTGAGACCAGATGGAGTATATGCATCACTCTTGTTATTACCGTATGCTTGTACAGATATTTGAATTTTCCTTTTTTTATTGTTACTTCTTTTGCTTCCAAAATATCCTCCTAGCAAACTCTATATTTTAATATTTCTTTGTCACCTTCCATTATATGTACTGCACAGGCAAGACACGGGTCAAAAGATCTTATCACCCTTCCGACTTCAATAGGATTATTGACATCTGCTACTGGTGTTCCCATAAGGGCCTGTTCAAATGGGCCCATATTTCCATTGTCATCCCTTGGCCCACCATTCCAGGTAGTAGGTACAACTGCCTGATAATTTGCTATTCTCCAGTTATCAATGGAGATCCAGTGGCCAAGCGAGCCCCTGCCACCTTCTGTAAGCCCCATGCCTTCACCTGTTTTGGGTATGTCAAATTTATTATGGACAGGTTTGCCAGGATCAAGCTGATCTACCCATTCAATCATTTTATCAGTGACCAGCTTCAGCTCAAGCGCTCTTGCAGCATGCCTACCCATTGTAGAGATCAGGTCTTCCGGTTTTAAACTGAGCGCATTTAATGCACTGTCAACTATTTCCTTGACACCACTGTTACCCTTTAAATAAGCTATTATCATCCTTGCAAGTGGACCGACCTCAACTACTTTTCCTTTATACCTTGGCGCTTTAAGCCATGAATATGCCCCACTTTTTTTAGCACTCGGTGTAGTTTCACCTTTAAAGGGATGAAGCCCTGAGCCGGAAGAGAACTTTGAATATTTTACAAACTCTGCAACATTGTTGGAATCAAATTCCTCTAGATTACCATCTGTATACACACCAGAATCAATAAACGGATTTCCGCTCTCATCCTGTGGATAAGCACCATAAGAAAGGAAATTGCCCACCCCTTTTCCTATTTTCAGGTAATCAGGATAGAGACTGGCAACAGCAACGACATCAGGTATGTATGTGTTTGCTACAAAATCCCTTATTTCTGAAAGCCGGGATTTGAACTGTACTATTCTGTCCAGCGTAAGTTGTGTTGCTACACCTCCTGCAAATAGTGTCTGACAGTGTGGCACCTTACCTCCAAATATTGCCAGCATCTCGTGAGACTTTCTTCTTACCTCAAGTGCCTTTACATAATCAGCAATAGCCTTGATGTTGATATCAGTATCAGTAATATAATCTCCTTCATACCTAGGCAGAAATGGTGCTCCAGCAAAGGCAAAACCTGAATCTAAATCAGATTTGACCCAATCCTTGATCTTATTCAATTTCGGGTCAAGCCCTTTGTAACTTAAAATTGCGGTGATGTCCACATAGTCAAGCGCACTCAAGTGATAAAAATGGAGTATATGAGAATGTACATATTCTGAACCTAATAATAGGTTCCTTATTATTCTTCCATTGGCAGGAGGTTCTACATTAAAAGCATCGTCAAGTGCCGTTACAGAACCTATACCATGGGGCATAGGACAGACACCACAGATCCTCTGTGTAATGGGAGGAGCATCAATCGGGCTTCTGTCACGAAGTATTATCTCCCAGCCGCGGAACATCTCTCCTGAACTGTAAGCATTTGTCACAATACCGTTTTCAACTTCGACCTTGATCTTTAAATGACCTTCTATCCTTGTAAGCGGGTCTACTGTTACTACTGTCTTAGCCATTATTATCCTCCTCTTCTTCCTTATCTTTAAGAATATGTGGAGCTCCTTTTTCCCTGGAGTTTTCTTCTTTATTCTTCATGACTTTAGTTGCTACTGCTCTTGCTATTGCATGAGCTCCGATACCAGCAGCGACTGCACCACCAAGTGCTATACCCACCGTATTTGCATTTGCATTGATCTTTGAAAGACCCGGGACCTCAGCGGCTGGAAGTTTTTCATAAAGTCCAGAACCTTTTCCACCAGGAAAGAACGGTTCTGTGCAACCTATGCATGGCCCTCCAGATCTATTACACCAGTTCACACTGCTGTTCCACCCTCTTGTAGAAACATCACAATGTGATACAGGACCTTTACATCCAAGCTCATAAAGGCATCCTTTATCTCCAAAATCCTTGGCAAATATACCGGCATCAAAATACTGACGCAATTCACAATTATCATGTGTTAATTTATCTCCACCAAAAAACATTTTGGGTCTGTTGAGATCATCCAGTTCAGGTATCCCGTATTTTAATACATTTACAATCGTCCCTACCATCCAGTCTGGATGTGGAGGACACCCGGGAACATTGATAACAGGTTTATCTTTAATCACTTTAGAAGCAGAAACGGCTCCAGTCGGGTTTGGAGGAGCTGAAGGAATACCACCCCATGCTGCACAAGCGCCTACGGCGACTACTGCCATAGATTTCTGGCCCAACTTTTCGATCCATTCAAGCGCCGTTATGGGAACTCCGTCTTTCTCTCCTACGGTACAATATTCTCCACCTTCATCAAGGGGGATGGAACCTTCAACAACCAGGATATATTTTCCCGACTGCTCTTCCATCGCTTTTTCCATTACGCCTATTGCTACATCACCAGTCCCACCCATGACAACCGGATTAAACTCCAGGCTTATAACTTCAATAAGCACTTCATCAAGACCTGGATACTCGGTATTGGCAAGGCTTACGGTACAACCGGAACACGCTTGTCCGTGGAACCATATTATCGGGAGTCTCCCTATACCGTTTTTTACATTTGCTGCTTCCAGCAATTTGGGTAACCATAGACTTGCAAGTGCCACACCTGCTACTGAGCCGGCACCGATCTGAAGAAATTTTTTCCTGCTTATTAACACAAGAAACCTCCCATCCTTTCTCAATAATTGTACAAATTATATTACAAAAAAATCAAAAATATAACTAAAAAATCAAATTAATGGTGAAGGCTCATCAGCAGTGCTGACCGGAAGAGAATCTGTCTCATTCAAGTATACAGAAAACCTTCCCATATTTAGTTTGATGGACTCTTTCTCTCTCTTGCTTGCAGTCACAAAGTGTCTTTTATCTGCATGTTTCAATATTTGACTCAAGCATTCATCTGATGAATAAGACGAAATAAAATCAAGTCCGTTTTTTGTCATTACAAAAACAGGTATCTTCATACCTACCTGCAGGATGGCTGTACTGCCAGCGATAGTCCGTATATGCCCTGAAGCACAGGACCAGGCAAGGTCTGAATATTTTTTAACGTTTTCTGCCTGTTTTTCACTTATTCCTGAATTACAGACTGCAAGGATCATTATCTTAATATTTTGCTTTTTCAGTGACTTTTCAAGACCTCTTATTGAAGAAAACATTTCGTCCTCATCTCCCCTGACTGTAACAGCTATCCTTTTAAAGCCCATTTCTAAAGCTTTTTTTGCACCTGCAAACTGGTCAAGTATGGCCAGTTCTTCTGACAGTAAGAATCCTCCACTGTTTTTAATACCTTCAATTGTCTTTTTTATAGGAGATGTGTAAAAAATACCGTTCATATAGGCACCTATACCCTGTACCAGTGAAGGATTATCTGTTATTACAGTCCCTGCTCCTTCGCATACTACAACAGCTGCATCGATGTTTTTTCTTTTCAGGGCATACATCATCATTTCGGAGGCACCAAAAGGCACGATTATTCTATCATCGCATATTTTTCTATCTTTGGTAAACATACCCCATTCACAAGTATGTCTTGCAAATTTATCTGCAATAGACCCTTTATCCAAATGATCGTGGTTAAAAAGTTTTGTAAAAAGTGGACAATGTTTGACTCCGGGTTCCTGGACTTTTAAGACCTTGCCGTTTGATATGGCGACAAGTGCGCACGCTTTCCGGGTTATGTGAAGATCTGGTGGTAATGTGCCGGTCTCTTTTTCCAGCTCATTTAAAAAATCCCTGACTTTTTTTGATAACATAATTATTCGCTTTAGATAAAAATATCTACCTCAGGTTGTAGATGGCTATTGATTTTTCTAATCAATGATAATCTTTTTAAAATATCTTTTACCTTTTCTTATGACTTTTCCAGCTATTTCATCTACTCCTATTTCCGCATCAGCATTATCAATCCGCTTCTCTTCTATCTTTATTGCACCCTGTGATATAAGCCTTCTTGCTTCACCATTTGAGGCAGCCAGTCCGCTATTTACCAGCAGGGCAATGATCCAGATCCTGCCGTTCTTTATATCTTTTTTCCTGAGAGCATACTCTTCTATGTCATCTGGTGTCTTTTTATCCTTAAATATTGTATCAAAATGTTGCTCTGCTTTATCAGCTTCATCTGAGTCATAAAGATTTTTAACTATAAGTTTTGCAAGATTTCTTTTTGCAAATACCGGATTTTCGCCATCAATTTTTATACTTTTTTCTATACTTTCGATCTCGTCTTTTGAGATTCTTACGACAAGCCTGTAGTAATCCATCATAATACTATCAGGGATCGACATGACTTTTCCAAATATCTCTCCAGGTGGTTCCATTACACCGATATAATTCCCAAGACTTTTACTCATCTTTTCAATTCCATCTGTCCCGACAAGTATCGGCATTGTTATTGCTATCTGCTGTCTCTGTCCAAATTCTTTTTGTAGCTCTCTTCCTACAAGAAGGTTAAACCGCTGGTCCGTCCCCCCGAGCTCTATGTCCGCTTCAATGGCTACAGAGTCATATGCCTGCATTATCGGATAAAGGAATTCCATTATTGCAATAGAGATATTCCCCTGGAATCTTTTCTTAAAATCATCTCTTTCAAGCATTCTGGCAACAGTAAACCTTGATGTGAGATTCAATATGTCTTCAAGCCTTAACGGTTTTAACCACTTGGAATTTTTTACTACCTCTGTCTTTTCTTTATCAAGTATTTTAAAGGCCTGTTCCATATAAGTCTTTGCATTGCAGTCTATTGATTCCGGATTTAGTTTTGGCCTTAAAGCCGATCTTCCAGAGGGATCTCCGATCCTTGCTGTGTAATCCCCAATTATCAGTATTGCCTTATGACCAAGGTCCTGGAACTGCCTTAGCTTGTTCAGTACAACAGTATGGCCAAGATGGATATCAGGCGCTGTAGGATCGAGGCCAAGTTTTACTTTAAGAGGTTTTTTATTTTTAATAGAATCAAAAATTATTTTCTCGAGTTCATCCTTCAGCAATACATCTTCGGTGCCCTGGCATGCGATCTCCAATTGTTTATCAATATTTTTTTCCATTTGACTCAATCCTGATATTAAAAAGTAAAATCAATAAAACAGGTATGTAATATCACATGTGTTCAATACTATATAAACACAAAAAATTGTAATAAATATTAACATATTATCTTAAAAATTAAACCAATTCTTTTATAAATACGTCTACTAACTTCAACGACAATGGACCTAATTTTTTTAATATTACTGATTTTATATAGTATTTATTTTTTTTTAGAAAGTTAGGTTATAATACAGGATAGCAATGGGAATTAATAAAACAACTGAAAAAACCAGAACTAAAGGCTGCTTAAAAATTTTCGGCATCTTTGTCCTTGTATGTGCAGTGCTTTTAATCGCTATTGTTCTTATTGGAGGTTTTATTTTCCTGAGGACCTTGCCCTCGATCGAGGAACTTACACCATCAGCAATAGCAGAGACTTCCAAGGTATACGCAATAGATGGAAGTCTCATCACTGAATTTCATGCAGAAGAAAACAGGGAAATAATACATTTCGACCAGATGTCTGAAAGTATAAAAAATGCAATTGTAGCGGTTGAAGATAAAAGGTATTACGACCATCAGGGTGTAGATTACAGAAGGATAATGGGTGCTTTCATTGCTGATATCAGGACAGGTACCCTGGAGCAGGGTGCCAGCACCATAACAATGCAATATATTAAAAATGTCTATTTCAGTCCCGACAAGACTTTTAGAAGAAAAATAAATGAAGCAGTCATCGCTATACAGCTCGAAAGAAATTACACTAAAGATAAGATCCTTGAGATGTATTTAAATACCATTTATTTCGGTTCAGGTTCTTACGGGGTCGAAAAAGCTGCACAGACCTATTTTGGAGTAAGTGCAAGTGAGCTTGATGTTTCACAGTCTGCGATGCTGGCAGCGCTTGTCAGGTCTCCAGAGATATATAATCCTTTTAATAATTCTGAAAAAGCAAAAAGCAGAAGAAACCTTGTGCTTAAAATGATGTATGACCAGGGATTTATAAATAGCGATCAATACCTTGAATCAATTTCAGAGCCTATAATATTAAATAATGATCAGGGTTCAGGAAGTGACGGTACCAGTTACGTATTTGCACCCTATTTTATTGATTATGTAAAACAACAGCTTTATGAAAAAAAGTTTACAGACTATGACGTTTTTAAAGGCGGACTCAGGATATATACCACACTTGATCCGGATCTTCAGAAAAAAGCCGAGGAATCCATAGATACCGTATTTCCAGAAGAACCAGGCCCTTCATATGCACTTATATCTGTTGATCCTACCAATGGTTATATCTATGCTCTAATAGGAGGAAAAGATTACAACGAAAATAAATTCAATGTCGCGACACAGGGCAAAAGGCAGCCCGGATCTGTTTTTAAGACCACGGTGTTGATGGAATCTATAAGACAGCATATGTCTCCCAATGATACTTATAACCCTAATGGTCCACTGGTAATAGATATGCCTTCAGGTCCTGACTGGAGGGTCGAGAACTATGGCGGTAAAAACTATGAGACAGACACGATGACAGTAATAGATGCAACAATATATTCCGTAAATGTTGTTTATGCTCAACTGATGATGACAAGTAGGTGCGGAAAATGTAGAAAAACTCTGTGAGGATATGTTCATCTATGATATCGGCAGCAATCCTGCTATCGCTCTCGGAGGCCTTGAAGAAGGTGTCTCTCCATTGGATATATCAAAAATATTTTCTACTCTTTCAAATAATGGATACTATAGTGATCCTGTTTGTATAACTAAAATAACAGACTCTCTGGGAAATATGCTCTATGAGTATGACCCTGAACTAAATGATAATAATCACAGGGTAATGGAAGAACCTGAAGCATACTTTGTAACAAATATCCTTGAAAAAGTAATACTCGAAGGTACAGGAAAAGGTGCAAACATAGGGAGGCCTGCTGCTGGAAAGACCGGGACTACAAGTGATTACAGGGATGCATGGTTTGCTGGATATACTCCTGAACTGACAACAGTTGTATGGATGGGTTTCCTTGAATCCAATCAACCCATGGAACCAATAAATGGCAGGACAATAGTAGGTGGCTCTTACCCCGCAGATATCTGGAGGGAATTCATGTCCGCCGCACTTGAGGGAAAGCAAGTAGAAGAGTTTAAAGTCCCTGGTAATTCCCTGTTGGATATCGAAGTCTGCAAGGATTCCGGCAAACTTCCGACTCCGTGGTGTCCCAGGGAAAGTATAGGTTTTATGATTTTCGTACAGGGTAAGGAGCCTGTCGAGTTCTGTGATATCCACAATAAAGTAACGGTGCCCGATGTAATAGGACAGAATATCGATAACGTCAGACAGATGTTCTCTGATCTTTATTTTGTCATCAATGAGATCTATGAGACAGATGAGACATACAATGAAAATATAATATTTAATACTGATCCCGGTCCTGGTACTATAATCGAGGCAAAAAATGGCAATCCTCTAGATATAGATATATATATAAGCAAGGGACTCCAGAAATACGACATGCCGGACCTAACAGGGATCACAAAAGAAAAAGCCCTAAAACTTATCAAGGGTATCGGCCTTAAAGAACCTGAAATAAAGTATGAATATAATTCGGACCAGCCTGTAGATAGGATCTTTTCCCAGAATCCCGCAGCTCTTTCCAAGGTAGATAAGACAACAGTGGTTACTATCTACATAAGTAAGGGAGAAGACCCTGAAAGTTCGATACCTGATGTTATTGGTAAAATAGAAAAAGACGCAATAGACCTGCTTGAGGCAAAAGGATTTAAAAATATCACTATAGTATATGAAGAAAGCGATAAGGAGATAGATAAAGTATTTGCCCAGATTCCAGAATCTGGCACTGTTTATTTAAAAGGATCAGAGGTCATAGTCAAGATCAGTCTGGGAATAAAAGTTCCTGCTGTTATAAATATGAAAAAATCGGATGCTGTTACTCTGCTTGAGGGATTGGGTTTTTCAGTAAGTGTACTTCCCGATGCGTCTTACTCCGGTAAAGTCATAAGCCAGACCCCCTCCAAGGATACTTATCTTGATTATGGTTCTAATATTATAATAACAATACAGGATTCAGGTTCGACTGCGACTGAGACGACAGCGACAACTGAAACAACTGGTTCTACAGGAACATCTGGTTAATATGAGATACTTAAATCAAAAAGACCCTGGAGAAATATAAAGTTGAAAAATACCGAAAAGAGGACCCTGGTCTCGTCGTTTATAATTGTCCTTTTTGCATATTCACTTGCATTTATTGCTGCCATTATCGTTTTTTTCACTTTAAAAAGTTTTTTTCCTGACCTTGATGTATTACTTATTACTTTTATATCAGATGTATTGGCGACCCTTATAATATGGGGACTCGGAATAGTGTATAAAAACGCAAGCCTCTATGACCCTTACTGGAGCGTTGCACCAGTCGTCATAATCCTGTGCTGGTTAGCGGCTTTAAAAAAATTTCATATTGCTCCTGCTGATTTATTATTTTTAATAGCCATATCAATTTGGGCAATAAGGTTGACACTAAATTGGGCACTGAGATGGGAGGGACTTGCACATCAGGATTGGAGATATACGATGCTAAAAAGAAATTCCCCCAGGTTATGGTTTTTTACCAATCTTTTTGGAATAAATCTTATACCTACATTTGTTGTGTTTGCAGCACTCATCCCGGTTTACTTTGGGACAATTTCTAAGGACTCTGTAAATTTTCTTACAGTTTTTGGGTTTATCATTTGTATAGCTGCAGTAATTTTACAGTTTGTTTCCGACAGACAGATGGACCTGTTTAGAAGAAATAACTTAAGCAGTACACAGCATATAGACTCTGGTTTATGGCGTTGTTCACGTCATCCAAATTATTTCGCCGAAATAACGTTCTGGTGGGGTCTATGGCTGATGCAGCTCAGTTTGGCATTCCAGATGTGGTTTACTGTTGCGGGCCCTATTATTGTTACTCTTCTATTTTTATTTATAAGCATTCCCATGATGGAAAAGCATATTACTGCTTCAAGGCCCGAATACTTCGAATATAAAAAGAGAGTTTCCATGCTTGTACCTTGGTCCAGGTTTAAAAACCAGGAATAAAAAACCTTTACCGGCTGGAGATCAGATTACTCCCCTGTATAGATGTCCCCTCGTATAGTCTGAAAACAGATTATTTTTAGAAGCCCGGGTTGTTATTTTTTCTAGTTCTTTCCCCATTCCTTTACTTATATAATTGATCCCCTTTTCATAGACTTGTATTATTATTTCGATCTCTTTTTGAGTGAACGTCCTGGTGTCTATATAGATATTATTTATTCCGCTATCAATAATATCCGGCAGATCAAAAAAATTGCATATCTTTTTTGAATTCAAAAAAACAGCATTTTTGTTATGATCACTAATTATTTTGAACCTGTACTTTTTTCTGTCTGTCAAATATAGATCTTCCTTCGTATAAATATCTTTTTTAACTTTTATAAGATCGTTTATATTTATTCTTGCTGCCATAACCGGATAATACCCATAACTGTATACAGATTTACTGATATTATCTGTTTTATTTTGCCACGCAAGATCGATAATGTTTTTTATCTCGCTTACACAGAGTTCTGCAGACAGCACTACGTCTTTTAAGATCATATTTTTGTTTTTACCAATGATCCTGTTAAAAAATAAGATTGCTTTGCTATTAAATATATTTATTCCGTGATCCAGGAAAATATGAAGTGGTTTTTTTAAAGCATGCCTACTTATGGATCCGGACATCAGGGATAAATAATTCAAGACCCCAAGGTTTGATACTGAATAGTTATAAAAACCGGAATCACAAAGTTCAAGGCAACCTTCTTCAAGTTTTTTAAAATCACTATCATAAATAATATCCGGTGTCTTAATAACAAGTTCAACACCATCAGCTCTACATTTTTTTAATAATTCTTTTAAGTTGCTTATATTATTTTTTAGGTCCAAGAAGGTCTGCTGAAAATTATTTAAAACTATTGTCTTTACCGTCGCACCCCCGATCGATGAAGCATGTGCCATATTATATACCTCAAGGATAAGGCCGGCCTTAACCTGACTCCTGTTTACAATTTTTTTTATTGCTGAAGATGTTTTAGATCTATCGATAAGGTCATCATAATCCCTGTAATACTCAGCAATCTCATCAGCATTTAACTGTTTTTCTTTTATTGCTACAGAAACTGTTCTCGGGCCTTTGATTTTTAAGTTCTCTTCTTTTACATTTATTCCCTTGATAAAAAGCCCTTTTGCCTCTTTATCAAGAGACGAATCAAATGACTTAAAGACTCTGTCACCAATACTTGCCCGAAAATCCCCGGGTGTATCTATTCTGTATGAAACCTTGCCTTTGTCTTCTTCTATAATATTGAAATTTTTTAATCTCAGCTGAATATTGCCTCTATTTGTCCAGAACTCTATAAGATCGTCCTTATTTAATCTCCATTTACTTTTTAGAAAAACAGAATCTTTCTCTATTCTTATTATCCTGCCCAGGAAGTTTCCAACACTACCCGATCTTTTTAAAGAGATAATATCTTCAGGAAGATTTTTCAAAAAATAACCGGTTCCGGTCTCTCTTGAAAATATTTGTGTGATCTTATAGACATCTCTCTCGTCTATGAAGAAGTTTTCAGGATCTTTTTGATATAGATCAATATATTTTCTATAGATACTGGTGACTATGCCTACATATTCAGGGCTTTTCATCCTTCCTTCTATTTTTAGTGCATTTATCCCACTTTCTGCGAGTTCTGGGATCAGTTCAAGTGTGCAGAGGTCACTCTTACTTAGTAAATATGCATCTTCAATAAGTGGATCTGTTCCTGAAACGATACCGTACTTCATCCTGCACGGTTGCGTGCATCTTCCCCTGTTCCCACTTCTTGAACCAGTAAATGAGCTGAAAAAACATTTGCCGGAATAGCTATAGCATTGGGAACCGTGTACAAAGACTTCAAGTTCCATGGTATTTTCTTCCCCTGCAGCACAGATCTCCTTTAAAGTCATTTCTCTAGCCAATACCGTCCTGCAAATACCGACATCTTTTAAAAACTCCACAGACCTTTTATTGTGAATGCTTAATTGCGTGCTTGCATGTACCCTTATTCCCGGGAAAAGGTCGTTTATGACTTCATAAAATCCCAGGTCCTGTATTATCACTCCATCCTGGCAAATATCTAAATATGCATTAAGTAAATTGGTGATCTCCTTAAATTCAATATCCTTGATAAGAGTATTTAAGGCAAGAAAGACTTTTACTCCGTTTTCATGAGCAGTTTTTACTGCTCTTTTCATTTGAGGAAGTTCAAAATTACCGGCATAAGCACGGGCACTGAACTTTTTAAGCCCTGCATATACTGCATCTGCCCCGCCGTTTATTGCTGCTACCAGCTGCTCCCATCCTCCAGCCGGACTTACCAGTTCCATCCTATTTTTGTGGCTATGTGATATGGCAGCCATCAGAGTTTAACGAGTCCTATTATTTCATCCAGATCAGGTATTCTTTTATCCAGCTGGCTGATTGCACTTTCAATATCAGTTATCCGTTTTTTATTTTCTTTGATCCTTTTAGAGACAGATTTTGTAGAGGTCCCGCAATCTGTGACCTTTGACTCAATACAGATCTCCGGGTCGATAAGATCATAAAAATCCGGTCCAAAATATTTCGAATAATCCCTTAGCTGTTTTAACGGAACATCTTTCAGTCTTATGCCTTCCTTAAGGCAGGTACCGACGATCTTTCCTATTATGTTATGGGCCTTTCTAAAAGTCTCACCTTTTTTTACCAGGTAGTCTGCGGCATCTGTTGCTTCGATATGTCCGGTCTTCAGGCTATTTTTTAGTATTTCTTTATTAAAACTGATATTTTGCAATACTTTTGTAAAGATCTTTAGACTGTTTAAAGTATCAGTTCTCGCATTTAGTATGATTTTTTTATCTTCCTGCATATCACTGTTATAAGTCGAAGGTAACCCTTTTAAAAGTGTGAGTATTTGCACAATATTTCCGATGGCAACGGCACTCTTACCTTTTATTAATTCCAGGATATCAGGGTTCTTCTTCTGAGGCATAATACTGCTTCCAGTGCAGAATGACTCATCGATATTGATATACGAAAATTCCTGGGAGTTATAGATTATAAGATCTTCACAAAATCTGCTGAGATTGAGCATTATCATTGTACAGCAGTAAGCAAAATCTACCATAAAATCCCTGTTGCTGACAATATCCATACTGTTTTTGCCGGTTGAGCCAAACTTTAATATTTCAGCCAGCAGGCCTGTATTTATTGGATAACCACTTCCTGTGCAGGCGCCGGCTCCAAGCGGCATGTAATCACAGTCTTCAAACAGGCCCAGCAGTTTTTTTATATTTCTTGCAAATCTTTCAAAAAATGAAAAAAGATAATGGGTCACAAGAACAGGCTGTGCTTTTTGCATGTGGGTATAAGCGCAGAATACAAGACCTTCGTTTTCCAACCCCATATCGAGCAGTGTTCTTTCCAGGTCCAGAAGCGAGAGCAGGATCTCTTTTATTGATCTCTTTACAAATATCAGCTCATCCAATACTATCTGGTCGTTCCTGCTTCGTCCGGTATGGATCTTTCCAGCGATCTCCCCCAGGCTCCCGGTAAGCTCACCCTCGACAAGACTATGTATGTCCTCATAAATACTGAGTTCTATGCTGGAAGATACTATTTTGTTTTTAACTTCTTTTAAACCGGCAAGTATTTTTTTAAGTTCAATCCTGTTTATTATTCCAATATTTTCAAGACCAATAACATATGCAGCGGTCCCTGTCAGGTCCTCAAGAAACAGATCTTTATCTATACCTATAGAAGCAGTAAAACTTTCTGCCATTGCGTCTGGATCACTGCCTATCCTGCCCTTCCATATTTTTTCTTTTTTCATGATTACTGCTTTCTAAAACTAAATAGAATATTACAATAAGTCCGGGAGGGTCACTTTTTTATTCTGCCTTTTGACCCGAGTATCTCGTAAGGATAGCCCCATATTTTTATAAAACTCTCTGAATGTTTTGGGTCAAAGACATCGCCCTTATCATAGGTAGCAAGGCTTACATCGTATAGTGAGTTATCAGATTTTCTTCCGACTACTGAAAAACTTTTGATCCCCAGTTTTACTCTTATTGAACCGCTGACATATTGCTGGCTTTCTTCCATAAAACTTTTTATGCAGTCCATAAGCGGGGAAAACCACAGCCCGTAATATACCATCTCGGACATTTTTTCTTCTATAATATATTTATAATGTACCAGCTCTCTATCAAGGACAAGACTTTCAAGCTGCCTGTGTGCTTCTATCAGTATTGTAGCGGCCGGAGCTTCGTATATCTCTCGTGATTTTATACCTATCAGTCTGTTTTCGACCATATCGGACCTGCCTATTCCATAAGAACCGGCAATTACATTTAAACTTTTTATAATCTCAAAAAGATCTTTTTTAACTTCATTTAATGTTGTAGGAATACCCATTTCAAATCCGATATCTATATATTCCTGGCTTTCAGGTGAATGTTGTATCTTGGTCCAACCATAGATCCCGTCAGGGGGCTCATTCCACGGATTTTCAAGCTCTCCGCATTCAATGCTTCTACCCCAGAGGTTTTCGTCTATACTGTATGGGGATTTCTTCGTAACATTTATTTTTATACCATATTTTTTTGCATACTCTATTTCTTCTTCCCTTGTCAATTTCCATTCCCTCAAGGGTGCGATTATCTTCAACCCGGGGTTTAAACTTCTTATTCCTACATCAAATCTCACCTGGTCATTACCTTTTGCTGTGCACCCGTGTGCAATGGCTTTTGCGTTGTACTCTTTTGCGACCTCCACAAGTTTCTTAACTATCAGCGGTCTTGCAAGCGCAGTGGCAAGTACATAATTTTTTTCATATTTAAGGTTTGCTTTCAGGGCCGGTATGATAAAGTCTTCTATATACTCTTTTCTTGCATCTACTATTCTCGAATCTAATGCCCCATTTTCCAGTGCCCTTTTTTTTGCTTCCTCAAGATCATCAGGCTGACCACAGTCAATAAGGATTGCTACAACATCCATATTATAGTTTTCTTTTATCCACTTTATTGATACTGAAGTGTCAAGTCCTCCCGAATAAGCAAGTATGACTTTATCTTTCATTGTTAAAAACATCCTTTCTTTTATAAATAAACAAGTTAGGGTTCAGGTTTTAAGTTTTATTTTCTAAATAAAAATAAATTTATGAATATTCTACATATCTTTAAACATTTTCATCATCCTCGATGCATTTGTATCATTATCCACTACACATATGATCGTATCGTCCCCTGCAACTGTACCCAGGATGGATTCAAAATTTGACCCATCTATTGCTGCGGCCACTCCCTGTGCCTCTCCAGGATTTGTCTTGATCACCAGTATATTTTTTGCCTTTTCGACCAGGATTACATTTTCCTTAAATTTTAACTTTACCCTTATAAGACCGACATGAGGGTCTCTCAGATAGTTTGGTTTTAATGAATAATACTCATTCTGGTCCGCATCCCTTACCTTTACTAGGTTTAAGAGTTCTATGTCTCTCGATACTGTAGATTGGGTCACTTTAAAACCTGCTGTTGATAATTCAGACATCAATTGTTCCTGTGAGGATATCTTCTTCCTTTTGATAATCTCTCTTATACTTTTTATCCTTTCAGATCTGTTCATTTTTATCTCGTTCCCTTAATTTTGATCCACGGTATTAAATACCGTTTAAGAAAAATATTTTTATTAAGCTTCACATTTTAGTATCCAGTTAGAGCTGATCAGAAAACAAAAAAGCAAGTAATGCTTTCTGGGCATATAACCTGTTTTCAGCCTGAAGGAAAACTATAGAATTTTGGCCATCCATAACTTCGGAAGTTATCTCCTGGCCCCTGTGCGCAGGCAGGCAGTGCATTATTTTTACTTCCGGGATCGCATGTGACAGAAGTCCTTTGTTTATCTGGAAACTGCTGAGTTCTGAGATTTTATCATGCGAACCTTCATCGCCCATGCTTACCCATACATCAGTATAGATTATATCTGCGCCTTTTACTGCTTCTAAAGCATCATTTACGACTTTTATTTTTGATCCAGTCTTTTTTGTCTCAATCATTAAATAGTTCATTAGTCCTGCATCAGGACCATATTTTTTTGAACAACCTACAGTTATATCAATACCGAGTTTTACAAACCCTATTAAAAGGCTGTTTAAAACATTGTTGCAGTCACCCACATAAGTAAATTTGAGTGACTCCGTTAAAAGGCTCAATTCATGGATCGTAAAAAGATCAGAGATTATCTGGCAGGGATGATATTTATCAGTGAGCCCGTTTATTATGGGAATACTGCTGTTTTTTGCGAATAATTCTACTGTCTCCTGTGCATAGGTCCTGATTATTAAACCATCCAGGTATCCAGAAAAAATCCTTGCACTGTCTTCGATTGTTTCCCCTCTTTTTATCTGCAGGGTCTCTTTATCAAGATAGATGCAATTGCCTCCCATCTGGGCTATACCTGCTTCAAAAGAGAGCCTCGTCCGTGTAGAATGCTTGTCAAACAGCATGGCAAAATTTTTACCTTCAAGTATCTTAGAGAATTTTTTTCCATCTTTTTTTATTTCAGAACTCAGCCTGATGATTTCTTTTATTTCCTCACCTGAAAAATCTTTTAAGGTCAGAAAATCTCTTTTTAACTTCTTCATTTTTTGGTCCCGTCCATATAGATTATCAGCCATTTTATTAGTTTATTTATATCTGATTTTGTTATTACAAGAGTAGGCAGGAAACGTAAAATATTATCAGAGACTTTGTTTATTACCAGCCCATCCTCAAGCGCCTTAAGAACCATGTCTGCAGCCACAGGTTTTGAAAGTGAAACTCCTATCATCAGTCCCAGGTTCCTGATCTCAGTTATCAGTTCAAACCTTGTTTTTAACTTTTCAAGCTCTTTACTGAAGTAGTCACCCATTTTTTTTGCCCTGGTGTCCAGTTTATTTTCCTGGATGTAGTCGATGACTGCACATCCCGCAGCACAAGATGCGGCATTCCCTCCGAAAGTCGATCCGTGGCTGCCTGGTATAAATGCCAGAACTTACTTCATTATTTGCGACTATCGCACCTAACGGCATTCCACCACCAATGCTTTTGGCCAGTACCAGTATATCTGGAATGATCCCATAATACTGGTATGCAAACATGTTCCCTGTCCGTGCAAATCCAGTTTGCACCTCGTCAAGGATCAAAAGGATCTTCTTAGAGTCACAGATCTTCCTTAACTTTAGGAGAAATTCTTTCTCAGCCAGGTTTACTCCCCCTTCTCCCTGGACAGGTTCGATGATTATCGCACATGTGTTCTCATCTATTTTTGCATTGACAGACTCAATATCATTAAGATATGCATAATCAAAACCTTCAACCAGAGGTTCAAATATTTTTTGTTTTTCTTCCTGTGCAGTCGCTGAAAGAGCTCCGAGTGTCCTCCCATGAAAAGACTTATAAAAAGAGAGTATCTTAAATCTTGATGGCGAGAATTTTTCCTTAGAATATTTCCTTGCAAGCTTTACTGCACCTTCTATAGCCTCTGTCCCGCTGTTTGCGAAAAATACTTTTTCACCAAATCCTGTTATTTCACATAATCTCTTTGCTAACTTTACCTGGGTCTCACTATAATATACATTTGATGGCTGGGTGATGTTCTCGATCTGTTTTTTAAGCGCTGAGACTACATATTTATTGCTGTGCCCGACATTAAGGCAACCATAACCAGCTATAAAATCTATATATTTTTTCCCGTTTACATCCCATAGATACTGCATTTTTGCTTTCTTAAACACTACAGGAAGTCTTGAATATGTATTCATCAGATACTTTGATCCTTCATCAAAGATATCTTTATTTTTATCTGCAGTTTTTTCTTTCTCTGCCATTTTCATCTCCACTCTTTTAATTGCTGAAACTTTAGTTTTTTAAAGGGTTATCATCGTACCTATACCTCTATTTGTAAATATTTCGATCAGTATTGAATGAGCAGTTGTACCGTTTAATATGTGCGCCCTCTGCACCCCGCCTTTTAAGGCTTCCATACATGAGATCACCTTGGGGATCATTCCCTTATTTATGTTCCCGTTCTCTATCATCTCACGGCATACTGCTGAAGATAACCTGGACACCAGTCTTCCACCGGCATCTTCTCCACTATTTTCTACTATTCCATCCACATCAGTCAGAAGTATCATCTTTAGGGCATTTAAAGAGACTGCTACCCTGCTGGCACAGAGGTCCGCATTGATATTATAGATATTTCCAGCGGTATCGGTACCAAGAGTTGCAATAACTGGAATATAATCATTCTCCAGTAGATTTTTTATAAAATCCGGATCAATTTTTTCTATCTCACCTACAAATCCCAGGTCGACTTCTTTTCCATTTTTAATATATTTTTTTCTGCTGCACATGATGCAATTACCGTCATTTCCAGTAATGCCCATAGCAATATTTCCATGCTTGTTTAAAAATGAGACGATCCGGGTATTTATATCTCCCAGAAGTACCATTTTTACAATATCAATAGTCGCACTATCGGTCACCCTTAACCCGTCTACAAACTGGACATTGATATTTTTCTCTTCCATAAGTCTTCGTTATCTGCTTGCCACCGCCATGCACCAGGACGACTTTCATACCCAACATATTTCATCAAGATGACATCATCAAGGACGCTCTGCATGATCTCATTATTCTCCATCATGCTGCCGCCCATCTTTATGATGACTATTTTATTAAAATATTGCTTTATATACGGGAGAGCTTCAAGAAGTATTTCTGCTTTATTTATATAGAAGTTTTCTATTTTATTTATATTATCTGCATAATACTCAATATTTTTACTTATTTTATATGCTTATCTCTTTTTCAGGAGTATATTCCATACCCATTTAAACCTTCTTCCTCTTTGAATTTAAAAACCAGATTCATGTTCTGGACTGCCTGGCCTGCAGCACCTTTTAATAGATTATCGATCACGCTGAATATCTTTAAAATACCGGTCCTTTTATCAATATTTATTCCTATCTGGCAATTATTTGTCCCTGTTACATCTTTGAGCTTTGGTATAGTCCCGCCAAGGAATCTTACAAAACAGGACTTCTGATAAAAAGTCTCATAAACCGAATATATTTTTTCAACTTCAATATCCTTGACACTACAATATATTGAGGTAAAGATACCCCTGCTGACAGGAAGGATGTGCGGGGTAAAACAGATCTTTGATTCCCTGCCTGATATTCTTTTTATTTCCTGTTCTATTTCACCTATATGACGATGCATCAGGGCAGAATATGCAAAAAAATTTTCATCGATATTGCAGAAAAGATAATCATCTTTTAGCTTCCTTCCTGCTCCTGAGACTCCAGATTTGGAATCGATGATAATATTTTCAATAGAAAGACTGGAGTTTTTTAAAATTGGTGCCAGCGCTAAAATCACAGAAGTAGGATAACAGCCAGGATTTGCGATCCTTTTAGAGGTCTTGATCTCATTACTATAAAGTTCCGGTAGACCATAGACGAAATCTCCCAGTATATTTTTTAAAAGATGCTCTTTTTTATACCAGGTCATAAAATCGTCAGGATCTTTAAGCCTGAAATCTGATCCTATGTCTATTATGACTCCATAATAATCAAGGAGGTTTTTTTTAATAAAATCCATAGACTCAAAAGGAGGCAGACAAAGAAAAATCACATCGGCTTCCCCTAACAGACCTATAGATACTTCTTCAGTAGCTTTAAAAACCATGTTTTTAATATTACATGATGGGAATACTTCACTGACTTCCAAACCCCTGTAGGTATTGGAAGTGATTATTTCTACTTCGATATAATTATGAATATTGAGTATCTTTAACAATTCAAGACCGGTAAATCCTGATGCGCCTATAATAGCTGCTTTTTTCTTTTTAATCATATTATTAATTTATTTTCTATTTAATTATGCATATTATACATAAATAATAAATATTATGCAATAATTAATAAAATACAGTTTTATCCTTAAAACAGGTTGAATCATTATCATTGCTTTGATTTTTATTTGATATTGGTCTCACCTGGTCTTTTTCAGGCGAAATCGATTCTCCAGAAATAAATAGTAGGGCTTGTATTTAAATATTTAAAAAATTATTTATACTATTTAAGCAAAACCTATCATATATCTTTTTACTGGTATACTTATCTAATAAACATACGTCTTTACATATACATATAATCCCTGTTCAGCTATTCCCCCCCTGCCATCAGATACTGTCACGCTGATCGTATAATATCCCTGTGATGGTGGTGCAGCCCACCTTGCCGGATTACTCGTAGAATTAGAGACAGTTCCTCCTGTTGCTGTCCAATTGTAGCTTAAGGGATCTCCATCTGGCTCATATGCTTCAATTGAAATATTGTACATAAATCCTGCATAAATACTCGGCGCGATATTATTTGTTTTTTGATCCTTTATTACAATAGAACCCAGGACTGGTTTATTATTGAGACTTGTCACCTCGACGGGTGCCGTCATGGAATCGGTCCCGCCTTTACCATCGCTGACAGTTAATGTAATATTATAATTTCCAGGACTTGAAGGAGTGGTCCATTCCATAGGATTTATATTAGTATTGTAAATAGATCCCCCGCTCACGGACCACTGGTAAGTCAGCACATCGCCATCAGGATCTGTTGCTGCTGCTGAAACTTCATATTCTACAGATGTATAGTGATTACCCATCAGGGTTATTTCCTGTATCTCCGGAGGTCTATTGCAACCCCATGTCAAAGTTATATTTTTACTGGCTGTACCTGCAACATTTTCTGCAGTTCCTGTTAAAACATAAGTCTCACCTGCACTGTGCAGATTTATCTGTGTTACATTTTCACCAAATGAACTATCACTATAATCATCGCTCCAGATTATTTCAGGTGCAGGTACACCTGTTACAGTCGCTTTTACCCTGTAATAGCATACACCGTCTGCAGGAGAATATTCTGGCCCTTTAATTATAGAAAGACTGATAGTCGGAGCTACATTCTCTACTTCTGGGACCGTATCTTCGGTCACAGTAGTGCTCTCTTCTGAACTGGTAGTTTCTTCTACAGTTGTAACTGTTGTTTCATGGATAGTCTGAGCAGCAGTATCAGATGAAAGGGAACTGTCCAGTTCAGTATTACTGTCCGTTTCCTGTGAAGCCTGAACTGTCTCAATTGGTACAGTGCCGTCGATATCAGTATTTCTGCAAAAAGTAAGTAGAAGTATCAGGATTATTGCCAGGATTACTGCTGCTGCAATAGCAATACCTATTATAATAAACATCCTTTTTTTCTTCTTTTTTTCTTCCTCTTCTTCTTTATCACTGTCGGGCGGTTTTTCCTGGTCTAGATCATTATTATCTTCCATTTTTCCTCCCCATTTTATAATTAATGATGCAATACTAAAAAATCTATTTGCAAATATCTAAATAAATACTTAATAAATTTATCATTTTATTTATTATTTATAAAGTAATAATGAGCTATTTTCTACCATGAATTTAAACTTTTAAATAATTATATTTACTTTCAGTTTATACCTTTGACTTTTTATTATAAAATAAATATAAAATAATATTTTAAGGAGGAAATTTGGAGTTTGATGCACTGGACAATGAAAAATATATATACAGCCAGGAGTCTGCAAAACTTATAGATATACTTTTTGATTTTCCGAACCAGTTCAAAAAAGCACAGGCGATCCTTGAGCAATCTGACCTGCATCTCGATAAGAAATACAAGGACGTTTTGTTGGTAGGAATAGGTAATCCTTCGACAGTAGCATTTAAACTGCTGACCACTGCAAAGATAAATAAATTAAAAATACCTGTTTCGATATGCATGTCGAAAGATATTCCCACCTGGGTCAGTAATGCTACTCTAATTATAGCGCTTTCGCACAGTGGGGATACTATCGAGGTGCTGGATGCTGTCGATGAAATAACAGAAAAAGGATTTGATGTGATTGCCATAACAACAGGCGGCAGGCTAAGAGTCAAAGCTAATAATAATGAAAAAATAAAATTATTAAGTTACGCTGCGGACCTTCTACCAAGAATGGCTCTTGGTTATTCCTATGTACTGCTTACAGGTGTTCTTGAAATGACTGGTATTTTAAGTGTTACTGGTATTTCCAGAAGTGACAACCAGTGGCTCAAGTGGGATGATGTTGAAAATGAACTTCTTTCCTATACAAGAAAATTAATACCCGAGATAAAGATCAACAATAACGAAGCAAAAAGGATAGCTATTAATCTTTTTGACAGGGTCCCGATAATATACGGGTGTAACTCGCTGACCGGTACAGTAGCCTATCGATTCAAGATCCAGTTATGCACAGTCAGCAAGATACTGGCTTTTTACAATACTCTCTCTGAGATAAGCCATGACGAGATAGTGGGTTGGGAGATGAGACACGATCTTAGGGAAAAATTTGTAGTTATTTTTTTAAATGATAAAAAAGAACAGGGCATAATCAGGAAAAGAATAGAACTGCTTCAGGGGATATTCCTTGAGAAAGATATCAAGTATGAAGAGATCGAGATCGATGGTGCAAACGATATAGTAAAAGCTTTTAAGGGTATCTATCTTGCTGACTGGATAAGCCTCTATCTTGCGGTATTAAACAATGTAAACCCGAGTACAATAACATTAATAGATAAAATAAAAGACAGAATGTCTAATATAAACGGGTAGGACTATTCCCTGAGCCTGGCGTTAAATTTCTTCGATAACTTTTCTAGGATCCTGTTTACGGCTATCCCTACCTCAGAATCTTTTAAGGTCCTCGAGGGATCAATAAATGACAAAGAATAAGCAAGACTCTTTTTACCTTTTTCGATCTGCTTTCCCTTATAAATATCAAACAATCTTACCGTTTTCAGTATTTCTGGACCTTCTTCTCTGATCGTCTTGATCAATTCGGCATTACTGACATCCTCACTTACTACTACTGCAATATCAATATCTACACCAGGAAAAGAAGAAACAGCAGAATATTTTCTAAGTTTTAAAGTATTACTAATTAGACTATCAAGGTCTATTTCAAAGTAAAAGATATCCTGCCCTATGTCCATCTCATCAAGTATCGCAGGATGGATCTTTCCAATGATACCAGATTTATTTCCACCGATGCTGATATCAGCACTTAAAACAGGATGGAAAAAAGCATACTCCTGTTTTTTTAATTCTATACTGACATCCCGGATAAAATGTTCAGCAAGGTATTCCAAAATACCTTTCAGGTCAAAAAATCCAAAGTCTTTTTCATCACTGTCCCATGATTTCAGTTCTGCTCTGCCAGTGATCATTACTCCAAGATAATTAGATTCTTCTGGAAGTTTACCTTCACCCCTGTCCCTGAATACTCTTGAGATCTCAAATATCGATAGGTCCTTTTCCCCACGGTTGATATTTATTAAAATATTTTTTAGCATCAGTGGCATAAGTGTTGTCTTTAGCAAAGCAAAATCTTCATTTATCGGATTTATGATCTTTACAAAATCTCTATATCTTTCAACAGTATTGATCTTAAGTTTCCTGGCTGATGTATCACTCAAAAAAGAGTAATTGATGACTTCGTACAACCCTATATCGGCCAGAGCCTGTTTTATTTCCCTTAATACTTTTTGCTCATTCGAATACCGGCCGCCATTTGTGGCATCGATCACCGGTGGGATCGGACTGAATTTATCAAAACCATATAATCTGGCTATTTCTTCGACAAGGTCTATTTCTCTTTCAAGGTCTTCGTACCTGAAAGAAGGTATGACCGATTCTGCTATACCTTTCACCTGATCCTTTATATAGCTTTTTACTCCCAGTCTTTCCAGTATATCTTTTATATCCTTTATCGGGATCTCTTCACCAAGAACATCCTTCACCCTATCAGCCCTTACCTGGATCTTTCTTTCCCTGTTCTTTTTTATCATAAGAGTCATATATCCCAGGGGCAAAACTGGACTTTGTAATCGATGATAATAGGTCTTCAAAACGCTTTATTGCTATTGTTGTGATCCCAGGATCTATTTTCTTTTCAAATCTGTTTGAAGCTTCTGACCTCAGACCAAGTTTTTTTGAAGTCTTCATTATGGATGGGCCAAAAAAATTGGCCGATTCAAGAAATACATTTTTTGTACCGGGATTAATTTCTGTTTCCTTGCCTCCCATGACACCAGCAATAGCAATAGCATTTTTTTCATCTGCGATCAGGAGCATACTTTCATCAAGGTCCCTGATCGTATCGTCAATTGTCCTGAGTCTCTCACCTGCTTTTGCTGTTCTTACGATTATCCTGTCAGAACTTAAAAGGTCCCTGTCAAAAGCATGCAGTGGTTGACCGATCTCATGCATTACATAATTTGTCAGATCCACCACAAGGTCTATTGGCCTGTAATCACACATGATCAGCCGGTTTTGCATCCACTGAGGTGTGGCTTTTTTAGGAATACTTGAAAATATCTTGCCTGAATATCTTAAACACAAAGAAGGGTCCTCTATATCTAAGAAAAAATCTTTATTTTTATTCAGTTCATCTTTTAAGTCATAGCTTAAATCTTTAAATGGGACTTTTTTCAAGGCACTTATTTCCCTTGCTATCCCTATAATGCAGAGGCAATCCGGCCTGTTAGGAGTTATTTCGAGTTCAAATACTACATCTTCCAAACCAATCTGGGATGCAAGACTTTTTCCCATTTCAAGGTTTTTTTCGAGTATCATTATTCCTTCAGATTCTGCTGAGAGTCCTAGCTCATACTCAGAACACATCATACCTTCTGACAGGATACCTCTCAATTTACTTCTTCCTATTTTAATCCCCTGCGCAGTAACTGCTCCAGGAAGTGCCAGGGCGACAATATCGCCGGTATTGAAGTTATTTGCTCCACAGACTATATTGTGAGTTTCCTCTCCGGTGCTGACCTGGCAGACGGACAGCTTATCTGCATCAGGATGTCTTTTATAGTCAATTATCCTGCCGATTATTATGTTTTTATATTTTTCGCCGGTTTTTTCAAATCTCTTTACTTCTGTCCCACTCATGGTGAGAAGTTCCGATATCTCTTCAGGATCAAGTTCATCTATTTCAAGAAATTCCTTAAGCCAGTTAAGAGTGACTTTCAATTACTGTCCTTTCGTTAGAACTGTTCGATAAACCGCAGGTCATTTTCATAAAAAAGCCGTATGTCGTCTATGCCGTATTTGAGCATGCATATTCGTTCTATTCCGACCCCAAAGGCAAACCCGTTTACTTCATTCTCATCATAGTTTACATATTTATATAATGCCGGATCTACCATGCCGGCGCCAAGTATCTCAAGCCATCCTGACCCGGAACATGTCCTGCAACCGTTACCTCCACATATCCCGCATGAAACATCCACCTCTGCACTTGGTTCTGTAAATGGAAAATAATGAGGCCTGAATCTTACCTTCCGGTCGCTTCCAAATATTTCATGTACAAATTTTTCAAGTATCCATTTTAGGTTCCTGAAATTTATTCCCCTGTCGACTACAAGTCCTTCGACCTGCGTAAACATAGGGGTATGAGAAATATCATAATCTCTCCTGTAGGTCTTACCTCGGGCAATAATATATATCGGGGGCCTGTGTTTTTCCATATATCTTATCTGGACAGGCGAAGTATGCGTCCTTAAGAGAATATCGTGAGAAATAAAAAAAGTATCATGAAGTGATCTTGCAGGATGGTCAGGAGGGGTGTTTAATGCTTCAAAATTATAATAATCTGTTTCAGCTTCAGGACCTTCTGCAATTTCAAAACCCATTCCTAAAAAGATCTCTTCTATCTCTTCTATTACTTTTGAGATGATGTTCTTTCTGCCTGATTTTATTTTCCTTCCAGGCAGGGTGAGGTCAATATTTTCTTTTCTGAGATCAAGATCAAACTGGATCCCTTTAAAATATTTCTCCTTTTCATTCAACCCCGCTTCGATCTGCTTTTTGATTATGTTTGCTTCTTTTCCGACTAATGGCCTTGATTCTTTTGGTAGCTCCCCTATATTTCCCAACGTATTGACTACAAAACTCTTGGCACCTAAGTACCTGGTCTTTAGTTTAAAAAGTCCATCAAGGTCTTTTAGGTCTTTGATGTCTTTATCAAAACTTTCAGCTTCAGCTTTAAGTTTTTTTTCAATATCTTTTAATTCCATATCATGCAGTTACCTGTTTTTTTGCAATTTCAGCAAGACTTGTAAAAGCAGCAGGATCATTTACTGCAATGTCTGAAAGGACTTTTCTATTGATGTCCACGTTTGCAAGCTTAAGCCCATTAATAAACTCATTATAAGAAATACCGTTGGACCTTGCAGCTGCATTTATTCTTATAATCCAGAGGCTCCTAAAAGTCCTCTTTTTTGTTTTTCTGTCCCTGTAAGAATAACTTAAAGATTTTAAAAGTTCCTCTTTTGCAAGCCTGTAACTCCTGCTATGGGAACCGTAATATCCCTTAGTCTGTTTTAAGACCTTGCTGTGTTTTTTCTTCTTCAGGACTCCTCTTTTTATTCTGGTCATTTTCGATCACACCTTCTTTCTATATACCTAACTGTCTTCTAACACCAGGATAGTCTGCTTTTGATATCTCTGTCTCTCGCCCAAGGCTTCTTTTTCTCTTGGCATTCTTTTTTGTGAGTATGTGGCTCTTATAAGCTTTTACCCGCATGATCTTACCCGAACCGGTAACCTTAAATCTTTTTGCAGCTCCTCTATGTGTCTTTATTTTTGGCATCTGATACACCTTTCCTTAAAATAACTGAATTTTTTTAGTTTTTTTCTTTATGACAAACAGGATCTGTATCCTGCCACTATCAGGCAGGCTCAAGTATGAGTATCATACTGTATCCTTCGAGTTTAGGCTTTTGCTCTACTATACATCTATCACCGATCTCGTCTATAATATTATTGAGAATATTCATCCCCAGCTCTGAATGCACTATCTCTCTTCCTTTAAAAGACATCGTGATCTTTACCTTAAAACCTTTTTCAAGAAATTTTGCGATATGTTTTTTCTTGGTATTTAAATCATTTTTATCAATTTTAGGCCTTACCTTCACTTCTTTTACAACGATCTGTGTCTGTTTTTTCTTTCTCTGCCTATCGGCCACTTCCTGCTGGTATTTATATTTACCATAATCCATTATCCTGCATACCGGTGGAGAAGCATTCGGAGCTACTTCGACAAGATCCAGTTCTTTTTCAGAAGCAAGCCTTAATGCGTCTTCTACATTCAGTACCCCTACTTGTCCGCCTTCTTCATCAATTACTCTGACTTTTGGGATTCTTATTTGTTGGTTAACCCTGACGTTTTTGATAGTTATCTAACACCTCCATCAATTTTAAAAAATCCTTTATATAATAAAAAAATAGGCAGAAACCATCCACCTATCTCATCTATGATGATGACCAGATCAGCTTAGATCTTTTGGCACATGATATTTATTGCTAATATTATGGCTGCTATCTGGTGAGAAATAAATGATTCCTATTTCTACTTCCACTATTAAATTTTTAAGATATCCCTGTATACAAATTACTTTAGAAATTATATCTATATATTTTATTTTGTCCACTTTTTATTGGTTTTATTAACCTGCTTCCTGTTTTTCCTCTTTTGGAGCATATTCTTCTTCCCAGACTTTATCAGCGATCTTGCTATATGCGCTGGAGTAATTATCGAGATCTTTTGCAAGATCAGTGATTATAGTCTCGGCCCCATCGTGCGTTGCATACGCACCTGTTTCTGCAACTATGTCTCGCAGCATCTGAGGATTGTCAATAATCGTACAGGGCATCAGGTGGTTTTCAGTGTAAGGTTGTCTTTTCCTGAAAGCCATGAAGAAAGGACCGGTCAGTACTTCATTTAAACTTTTCTCCTTTATATTATCTGCAGCAAAGTGGACAAAAACACATGGTTCCACGTCTCCGTTTACATTGACATGAAGGTAGTTTTTCCCGCCTGCCATGCAACCGTTTACCAGATTGCCATCATTCCAGAAATCTGCGACTATTATGTTTTTAGTCTTTCTTATCTCCAGTATCCTTTTCCTTCTATAATCCCTCTGCTCAGGAGTCGGCATAAGGTCCATATTCGGCTCACGTCCTATTGGTATATAATTGAAATACCAGCCGATAAAACAACCTTTGCTCACAAAGAAATCTACAAACTCATCACTTACCACAAGCTCATTGTTTGGCCTGGTCGCAGTTACAGAATACCCAAAAAGCACTCCGTTTTCACGTAGGGCATCCATTGCTTTCATAATCTTGCCCCAGGTCTCATCGCCTCTTCTTGCAGCAGTTTCCTTCTCAAATCCCTCAACACTGATACATGGTACTGCATTTCCAAGTTCCGCCAATCTTTTTGCAACTTTATCGTCTATCTGGGTACCGTTTGTGTATATCTGGAAAAATGAATCATTGTGCCTTTCAAGGAAATCGTAGAAATGTTCCCATACAAAAGGTTCCCCACCAGTGATGACAAAGAAATATATTCCGATATCGTTGGCTTCATCTATTATTCTATTGCACACATCATATGGAAGATCGTCTTTCTTTGAGTATTCCCATGCATAACAACCATAACATCGCAGGTTACATTTCATTGTCGGGCTTATAACCAGGTGGTTTGGTGGAGTGATCCCGTATTTTTCAGTAAATGCTTTTCTTTTTGGCTGCCCCTGTATCATTGCATTGTTTATAAGATTCATTACTACCTTATTTCTTACGGCAGGCGCAAGGCTGCTTGAAGCTTTTTTAAGGTTTACGAGAAGGTTTTCCATAAAATCCCTCTCTTCTCTGGATTTAAGCTTATGCACTCTTCCCTTTACGATTGAAAGCCACCTTTCATCTGATAGTTTAGGAAGTACTTTTACCACACTCTTTATGGCTGCAGATGTCGTATAGAGTCTTACTTTTTCTTTAAGTGTCATTTTTACCCCCTGCTGTTATATTTTCAATAAAAATAAAAAACTTTTTATTAATAGGTAATTTAATCTTTCACAATGATTGTTTCACTTATAACAATAATAAAAAATCAAAAAAATATCAATAAGATATCTTTAATCACTACAAATTTACTAGTATTTATTTATTTGACCTGTTTTTTCTTTTTTTGTTTCATCAGGGTGTAGTTTTTTTTGAACTGACTGCTTCTGAGATCATATCAATAAAACTATCAGGACCTATGTTCTTGAGGTCTTCTCCAGTCTTCTTCCTGACGGTCACAGTGCCTGTTTCCTGTTCTTTTTCCCCGATTATTATCATATAAGGTATTTTCTGAATTTCAGACTGCCTTATTTTCTTTCCAAGAGATTCGACCCTGGTATCAAATTCTATCCTGTATCCCAGGCTTTTAAGCCTGTTACTGAAATCACCTGCGTAGCTACTGTACTTCTCTGATATCGGTAAGACAGCTACCTGGACAGGAGCGAGCCATGGTGGCAGGTTCCCGCTGTAGTTTTCGATCAGTATACCAATAAACCTCTCCAGACTTCCGAGGGCTACCCTGTGTATCATAACGGGCCTGTGCTTGAGATTATCTTCTCCCGTATATTCGAGGTCGAATTTTTCTGGCATTGAAAAATCAAGCTGTATGGTCGCGCACTGCCAGGTCCTGTCAAGACAATCCCTGATGTGGTAATCGATCTTAGGACCGTAAAAAGCGCCTTCCCCTTCGTTGATCCTATAATCCATTCCCTGTTTTTCTATAGTATCCTTTAATATTTTTTCAGATTTATCCCACATTGAATCACTTCCAATGCGCTTTGCGGGTCTTGTTGATAATTCAACAAAATAATCGTTAAAACCGAATACTTTATACATTCTGTCTATCATGTCCATTATCGCCTTGATCTCACCCTCCAGTTGATCTTCCAGACAAAATATATGGGCGTCATCCTGGGTAAAATTTCTGACCCTGAAAAGTCCATGCAATACTCCGGATTTTTCATGTCTATGTACAAGCCCCATTTCAGCATATTTTATGGGGAATTCCCTGTATGAATGCTGGTTTGATTTATATATGATGATAGCACCAGGACAATTCATGGGTTTTATGGCAAAATCACAATCATCGATCTGCACAAAATACATGTTGTTTTTATAATTATCCCAATGGCCTGATGTCTTCCAGAGTTCATTGGAAAGTATTACCGGTGTTTTAATCTCATCATATCCCTCGGCTATATGCTCCTGCCTCCAGTAATCTATTATAGCGTTCTGGATTATCATGCCTTTAGGATGAAAAAACGGGAAACCTGGGGCTTCATCATGAAATGAAAAAAGATCAAGATCTTTTCCTATGATCCGGTGATCACTCTTTTTTGCTTTTTCAAGCCTGTCAAGATAATCTTTAAGATCATTTTTAGAAAAAAAGCTGTCCCGTATACCCTTGTAAGCATTTTATTTTTTTCATCGCCATGCCAGTAGGCCCCTGCAATACTCAGCAGTTTAAAAGCTTTGATCTGTCCTGTAGAATCGATATGGGGACCTGCGCATAAGTCAATAAAATCTCCTGTCGAATAGGTGCTTACAGTTATGTCTTTTATTTCATCAATCAATTCCAGCTTATATGGGTTTTCCTTAAAAATTTCTCTTGCCCTGTCTTTTGAGATCTCCTCTTTTTCAAATCCAAGATCCTGGTTGATTATGCTGTCCATTTCCTTTTCTATTTCTTTCAGGTCGTCGGGTGATAGTGTTTCAGCTGTCTCAAAATCGTAATAGAATCCGTTATTTATTGACGGCCCTATTGCAAACTTAACTTCAGGATAAAGTTTTTTTATTGCAGAAGCCATTACGTGTGAAGCGCTATGGTTCAAAGTATCGATATCTGATCTTTCCATATCTCTTATTGATTTATTATCTTCCAATAATATTCCTTTTTTTAGAAAAGTCTTTAGATAGAAACACTTAATAATTATATAAAAATATTACAAAAATGTCCCAGAACAGCTTAAAAGTGGAGCGGAAGACGGGATTCGAACCCGCGACCCTCACCTTGGCAAGGTGATGCTCTACCACTGAGCCACTTCCGCTTAAAAGATAATGCTAAATGATATAATTTAACCTGCTAAATTGTCAATGTTACAGATAAAAATATTAAGGATTAAGGCAATAAAAGTCAACGCTATCACATTCTCTCGTTCTATTGATCTTTTATTTCTTCAAAAAGTTCTGCAGTAGCCTCAACATCATAGGCAACTGCACTGGCATTCCCAATTGTCTGGGGCCAGGAAGGGATCGTGACGATCTCGATATCGCTTGCCTTCACCTTACCGAGGGCAGGAAGAAGCCTGACTATATCCTTTATTTCAAGGTCTGTCCAGGTATACCGGACAAGATAGTTTATAAAAAGCGGTATAGCGACGATCCTTTCGAAAGTGCTCTTTTGTTCAAGAAGAGCCATCACTATCTTTGCGGCTTCCTTCTCCCTTGCAAAAGCACCGGACTGGGTTGTCCCATCTCCCTGCCTGTGCCTGTTTCTTGAAAGGGCAAGTGCCTGTATGCCGTCAAGATGGTGGACCCCTTTTGAAAGATAACAACCTGAAAAATCATCATGGAGATCTTCACCGACCTCGACTGTTACACCGCCTAGAAAATCTATAAGCGGAACAAAGCCGTCAAAGTCTGTTATTATATAATTATCTATTTCCAGGCCCGAGAGCTCTTCGATCGTCTTTACAGCAAGCTCATTTCCTCCAACAGCATGTGCACCATTGATCTTCCCTTCACCATGTCCGGGGATCTCGACCCATGTATCCCTGGGAATGGTCACAGCAGTTCCTTTAAAGGTATCAAGATTTAAATGAAGCAGGATGATAATATCAGTCCTGCCATTGACCCTTCCACCGGGCCTGCCCATCCCGCTGTCATCGCCAAGTATCAAAATATTGACAGAAGAGGCATTCTCTTTTTCTTTTAATTTCTTGACTTCTCCATTTATTGAGAAAGTGACTAAAAAATCTTTAAAAGTCTTTAATGATTCTTCTTCACTTTTTTTGTTGCCAAAATACTTTATTGAATAAAGAAAACCATTTTTTTCTATAAAAGTGAAATAATCATTATAACTCAGGTTTTCAGCACCTGCTTTTTCTAAACTGCATTCAAAACTATACCCGTTCAGATATCTGTCCGCTCCATCAATACTGAAAGTCATTTCATCAAATTCTTTTACCGTTGCCTCATCATTTTTTATTTCCAGATATGCCTTTACGATATCATCAGGGCCATTGAGGGTCTCGTCTGCAGAAATATCATCAATAAATATAAAAATGCTTTCACTGCCTTCGTATTCTTTATTGTTTAAAATGACCCTTTCACCGTCTCCTGATTCAAGCAGTTCCCATCCATCCGGACATATAAAAGAATAATTATCAAATTCTTTTGAGCTGCTGACATAGTAGTCTGGTTCCGGCTCAGTTTCTACAGTCTGGGTATCAGTCTGTACTGCTGTATCCTGTGTATCAGGATTTTCCTTATTAATAGTGCCGGATTCTGTTATTTCTTCTATCGGAATACTCTCAGTGCTTTTACAGCCTGTAAAATATATTGAACCAGTAATAAAAAATAGTAAAAATATCGAAGTGATTATTATTCTTGCTTTTGTGTTCATTTGACTCCTTTGTTGATTTTTAGTAAATATAAGAGCTAACCTATTAAAATTCAAGAAGAAATTTCTTATAATAAATCATAATTATTATATCATTCGGACTGGAGTAGAAAAATGGACGATGCAAATGGCAAAAAAATGGCAATGGGCTCCGAGTTTCTTCTTTTCACAGGTACTGATGAAAAACTTGTTTTTGAGACAAAAGGGATTCTTAATGGCACGATAAATGGCAATCTGGTCCTGACAGACAAAAAGATATTTTTTTATTACATGTCAAATATCTCAAGAGATAAAGTATTTATTGCAACTTACCCTTTTTTAAAATCAGTTGAGATCAAAGAAGGCCTGTTAAATTCTTCTCTAATAATTAAAAACAACAACAAGACTTTTAAGATAAATAAAATAAACAAAAAACAGGCCAAAGAGTTTTACAATATTTTGGACCAGATCATATCTGATAAGAAATAATATATTATTTACTGTTTTTAAAATTTTCCAGGCTTGCGATCTCCACAGGCACATCTTCAGTAAACCTTATCCATACGCCCTGCCTGCCGAATTCTTTTGCCTCTTTTATATCATTAAAATATATATCGATCCTGTTTCCCCTGATCTTACCGCCACAATCTTCTGCGACAAAGACCCCCATATCCTTTATTTCCAATTCTGTACCATAAGGAATCAGATCGGGGTCTACCGCTATAATACCCTTGCTTGGATCTTTTCCTGTAGCAGTCTTACTGTTCGTGCCCTGTGAAGGGTCGTTCTTGCTGTAAGCTGTTGCGACAAAGTAGTACCATTCTACGTCCTCTTTTACCTTCTGGTATTTTGTGATTATAACGGGGTTCTCTTTCACTATTACCTGTTGCGTATCGCTTTTTGAACCGGATATTATAGAATCGATATCCAGATCAGGCACTGACAATATAATTGAAAAAAACACTATTATCGATGTCACTAAAATCCAAAACGATATATTTATAGCAATATTATATTTTTTTAACATGACTCTCCTCTTTTTGAACAATAATTCAAAAGCTTATTGTCCATAAAATAACTTTTCTAACTTTCAACTAATCAAGGTTTTAAAAAAAACCTCGGAATTATAAGCACAGAAAAAATATAAAAGCAAATTATTTTTATATTGACTGTAAAATATTATACTATATAATACAAATATTGTATAATATTGTATGTTTATGTATATATTTGTACTTTTTTTATTTAAATATTATTCCAAAAGGAGCTTCAAATGAACTATGACATTGACTGGTCCAAAGTCGACCCGGCCTCAGTGCCAGACATGAAAGTGCCGGCGCCCGGGCCAAGATCAAAGGAGATACACAGCAGGGCTGAAAAATATATGAAAGGATATTCTTCCCAGGTAAAACTTTTTCCAGTGGCTTTTGAAAGCGGCCATGGCGTCACCTTGACTGATGCAGATGGAAATAAATATATTGATTTTTCTTCAGGAATATATGTCACAAACCTGGGACACTGTCATCCCAAGGTAGTCGAATATCTGCAGAAGTATACTGCACAGCTTATGAACTGCCATGATTTTTCAACTGAAATAAAAAGCCGGTTTCTTGAAAAACTTGCATCACTGACACCAGCAAACTTAAACGGTATACAGATGTACTGTGCAGGCTGTGAATCAGTCGAAGCAGCAATGAGGGCGGCAAGGGCCCATACCGGTAAATATGAGTTTTTTTCCTTTTATGGTGACTTCCATGGGAAGACCATGAGTGCAGTCTCGATCACCCAGACCGCTGACTATACCACAGGACCGAGGGCAGTAGGCATGCACCTTGCTCCAAGCGGACACTGTTATCATTGTGCATATGATAAGACATATCCAGACTGCAATCTTTTCTGCGTCTCATGCGCTGGAAAAACAGATAAAAATGGAAGGCACCGGTAATGTAGCAGCAATATTGATGGAACCCATACAGGGCTGGAATGGCTCTATCGTTTATCCTGATGACTACCTTCCTGCTATAAGAGATCTCTGTGACAGGCTGGGAATACTGCTTATTGTCGATGAAGTGCTTACATGCTGCGGCAGGACAGGAAAGATGTGGTGCGTGGATCTTTATGGTGTTGTACCCGATATAATTGTGCTTGGAAAGGGGCTTGCCAATGGTTTTCCTGCCACTGCTTTTGCAATAAAAGAGGAGATGACAGAGGTGCTGGAAAAGATATCAGCATCTACAAGTTATGGTGGAAATCCTATGGCATCAGCAGCAGGACTTGCATCCCTTGAAGTAATAGAAGAAGAAAATATACTTGAGAGATCTTCAAAACTTGGTGATTTTTTAATGCAGGGACTCTTAAAAATGAAAGATTCGCATAAGATAATCGGTGAAGTAAGGGGCAAGGGTTGCCTTCTTGGAATAGAACTTGTAAAAGACCAGAACACAAAAGAACCTTTTATAGAAGCAGGTAAAAGAGTTTACCAGATTGCTTTCTCAAAGGGGCTTGCATGGATACCGGCAAACCATAACCTGAGGATGTCCCCTCCCCTGATAATGGACGAGGAGATCGCAGCAAAGGCTCTGGATATCATTGATGAATCTATCACAATAGTGGAAAAAGAATTCGGCTATTAAAATGATTGGTCTTTCACTCAAAGTACCATTACATTGGGTCATGATCTATATTTATTTATTTTCTGATTAGAACAGGAGGATAAAAATGAAAACACTTGGTGTGGGTATGGTAGGATACGGATTTATTGGAAAAGTACATACATTGTCTTTTCTAAACCTTCCATTTTTTTATAAGCCTGTCCCGGCAAAACTTAAAATGGTAGGAGTCTGTTCTTACCCTGTTTCAGATGCTGAAGAAGGTATTTCAGCAGGCAGGTTTTGAGTTTGCGACTGATGATTACAGGGACCTCCTGAAGCGGGATGACATAGATATTATTTCAGTCTGTACCCCCAACAACATACACAAGGATATAGTCATAGATGCCTTAAACGCAGGAAAACATGTAAACTGCGAAAAACCACTGGCAATGGATCTCAAACAGGCAAAAGAGATCCTCGAAGCAGCTGAGTCATATCCCGGACTCATAAGCCAGATGTGTTTTGAATACAGATATACTCCTGCCACACTTAAAGCAAAACAGCTTATTTCAGAAGGATTTTTAGGCAGGATATACAGCGTAAGATCAGTTTACCTGCATGCAGGCAATGCCGACCCTAAAAGACCTTCCTACTGGAAAATACAGAAAAAATTCTGCGGCGGCGGTTCCCTTTATGACCTTGCATCACATTTAATCGACCTTATAAGATTTTTAATGGGAGATTTTAAAAAAGTTTTTTCTAAACTTGAAATATTTATAAAAGAAAGGCCTGTATCAGGCAATCCTGGCAGCACCTGTGAAGTCGATGTCGATGATCTTGCACTTATCATGTTTGAACTTGAAAACGGTGCTGTAGGGACACTGGAAGCTACAAAAGTCGCCACCGGTGCAAATGATGAGATCAGGATAGAGATACATGGTGAGAAAGGTGCAATCAGGTTTAACAGCATGCAGCCAAATTACCTGGAAATATATGATACAAGAGATCCAGAAGAGCCTATTGGTGGAATGAGGGGTTTTAAAGCTCTGGAAACTGTCCAACGCTACCCCAAACCAGCTGCAGGATTTCCGGGACCAAAATTTGCGATCGGATGGATAAGATACCATGCAGGCAATGCTTATGATTTTATAAAAAATGTTGTCGACGGTACAAGACCTGAGGCAGATATGGTTGCCGGTTATAAGGTCCAGGAGGTCATTGAAGCGGGTGTTATATCTGACAGGGAAAAAAGATGGGTAGATCTTCCCCTTTAGGTCATTACTTTAAACCTGAAAATTGTATTTCTGGTCAATTCAAACTTCTAAGGAGAAGAGATTATGCTTGGTGAGGAAAGAAGACAGTACATACTCAATCTAATAAATAAGACCGGCAGTATTAAAGCTATAGATATTGCAAAGACACTTGACGTCTCCGAACTTACAATAAGGCGGGATCTTGATAAGCTTTCGGTTAAAAAACTTATTAAAAGGACGCATGGTGGAGCAATAAATAACTATTCAGTGGGACATGAACTAAGATTTGATATTCAGAAAGAAAAATATATCGAGGAAAAGAAGAAAATAGCCCTTTCAGCTTCCTCACTTATAGAAGAGGGAGACGTAATACTGATAGAAGCCGGGACCACCGGTTACCAGACGGCCATGAATATAACAAATAAAAAAGAATTGACCGTCATTACTAACAGCTGTGATATTGCAGCAATGCTTGGAAATACAAATCCCGGGTTTAAAATAGTCTTAAGTGGAGGTATGCTTAATACCGCCACCCATGCTCTTGTCGGTCCGGTTGCAGAAGCTACTTTCCGGACGACCTTTGTGGACAAAGCTTTTATTGGGATAAGCGGAATAGATGAAAATAAGGGCATTACGGCAGCAGACCCGCTGGAAGCACAGGTAAAAAGGCTTATGATCAACGGAGCAAAAAAAATAATCGCACTCTGCGACCACTCAAAGATCGGCCACATTGCGATGAATTTCGTTGCACCTGTAAAAGTCATAAATACTTTTATAACTGACAGTGAGATCCCGCCTGATTTTATTGAAATACTTAAAGCGTTAGAAATAGATACTATAATAAGTTAAAAAAAGCACAGGACTTTTTATTATACATGTTTTCTTTGATCTTACAACAATGGAAGGATTTTTGTGTCTATCTGCGATTCATCACCATCAAGTCCAGCTTCAACCTTGAATAGGGACCAGTTTTCAGTATGTTCTGCGGAACCGCCAGGCTCCACTTCATTAAAAGAGCTAAGTGTCTCGAGCTCCAGGATATTTGCATCAGTATATATTTCCAGGTTTGACTGGTAATCAGGGTAATCTTTTCCATCACTATAATCGAACTTTTTAATAAAAATATTATCTTTTAAGCTATATGCCGCCCAACCCTGTTTATTTAATAAGCCTATTTTCTGGGGCTCTTTGATATCAGGTCGCTGTCTAAGTCTGATATATTTACTGCCCCATATCCACCTAGGATCCCCCAGGTCAGTATATGCCCAGAAGACGACAGGCCTTACAGGAAGAAGGTTCTCGGAATGAGTCTGGTAAGGCTCATGGGGGATTATTGCAATACCATTTTTGTCCATCACTGACAGGGCCCAAAGCGCAAACTTGACAGGCCACAGATTTCTATTAAACATCCTGTATTTTAAACCGATACTGCTACCCTTCTCGGGTATAATGACCTCTATTTCTTTCTGTAACCCTGTGGTCTCTTCGGTTTCCTGAGTCAATTTTAAGGTCCTGCCATCCCATTCATGCTTAACGGGTTCATTGTCAGGAAAATATGTTCGCGGGATCATTTCAGGAGCATGCCACAGCCTGGTTCCTCCATATATTCTCCAGTCCTTACCACCTGTCTTTCCCATATCATCTTCATTCTCATAAAACATATTTATACCGTCTTTAAACCCGAAACTTAATATCCTTGGGCCTACATCAGCAGTAAAAATCAGTTTTAAACTATCATTTTCAACTGAAATACAATTTTCCCATCCCTTATAGGCATAACTTTCCTTATACTCCATGATTTTTCTCCCTTATCGTTTTTTAGAAATATTGTCCAAGTTTTAATAGATTTTTTATATTTTATAAACATTGGATTTGACCTCTATGTTATATTAATATTAATAATAGCCGTGTGCAATTATTTAATTTATAACTTAATAAAATATGGTCATATTTTATGGTCATATTTTTAAAATTTAACTAGAGGGTCCATATGGAATGTGTGCTTGTAATAGATGATGATGATGAAATAAGAAAACTTATAAGTGATTTTCTCATCAAGGAAAATTTTCAGGTAGAGACAGCCAAAAATGGAAATTCTGCTGTAAAAGCAGTTATAAAGGACCCGGAAAAATTCAGTATAGTTATTCTTGATATCATGCTGCCCGACATCAGCGGAGTCGAGGTTTGCCGACAGATCAGAAAATCTTCCAATGTCCCGATAATAATGCTGACAGCAAAAAGTGAGGATACAGACAAGATAGCCGGCCTTGAAGTAGGAGCCGATGACTATCTTACAAAACCATTTAATCCTAAAGAGCTCGTCGCAAGGATAAAGGCCATATTAAGAAGATCCCCTCAACCACATCAAAAAACAGGATATTCGGGGTCCGATCCACAAGAAATTAAGGATGACATAGAGATATGGTTCAACAGCAAAAAGAAGGCAAGAATATTTATAAAACCTGCCTCCAGAAGAGTGTTTTTAGATGGCAATGAAATAAAGCTTACAAATAAAGAATACAATGTCCTTGTCTATTTTATAGAGAACAGGGATATTGTAATAAAGAGAGAAAAACTACTTGAAAATATATGGGGTTATGATTTTATTGGTGAGTCCAGGACAATAGATGTCCATATAAAGGAGCTAAGAAAAAAATTAGGTGATCTTAAGGGTAATTTGATAGAAACTGTTTGGTCGGTAGGCTACAGATTCAATTTTGATAATGGACTTAATAACCAGGAGCGGTAATAGAACTTGAAAATAAGAGTCAAGATAACCATAACAATAGCTCTTACATTATTTGCTATTATATTTTTAACAATTTTTGTATTTACCCAGCTCTTTATTGTCGATAATAGGAACTCCCTGCTGCTGGATATTGCACAACAGAATAAAAAACTGACGACTTTCGCTGAAAATAATTTTACAGATCCTGAAGAAGCAATATTATTCTTTAAAGAGACCGACTACCTGAGCAGGATAGAAAATATTATAGAATCCAGGATTATCATCGCTGATTCAGATCTTGAGGTATTAATAAATCCAATGGATATCGAAAATGAAGATTTTAAGGACCTAATAGTTTCCGGCAAGCAGTTAAGGAGATTTTTTACTTTTGAGGATCTTTTCATGCTCACCTCGGATTCCAACCTTGGAAAACTTTATTTTGCTGAGATAAATGGCAGCAATTACTACATCTCAGACCAGGAATTTAAAGTAGAAAATTCTACATTTATTTCTATCTTTTTAAAAAAACAAACTGAGCTTGCAATACCTCCGGTCAGATACCTACTCAATATATTTTTGATTTTTTTACTTGCCGGACTTATATCTCTTATTGTGGGCCTCATACTTGGCAGAAATATTACTGAACCTGTTATGAAATTGAGCAGATCGGTGGGCCTTATATCAAATGGTGATTACAGTGAGAACATCCGGATAAAAGGATACGATGAGATAAGCATACTTGCAAAGAATATCAATATAATGAAAAGTAAAATACAAAAAAGCCATGATTCCCTTAAAGAATTTACATACATGCTTTCTCATGAGATAAAAAACATGATAACGTCCATCAACGGTTACGCGGTAGGAATAAGCGAAGGGGTCTACTCCACAGAGCAAGAAATAAATGAAGCACTAAACATCATAAAAAGTAAGACGAAAGACCTGGAAAATATCACTGAAAGCCTGCTTATGCTGTCAAAAATAGAAAATAGGATCATTGAAGTCTCCAGAAAAGAGATCGACATAAAAGATATTGCTGATCAGATTATCGGACTTTATGAGATAGACCTGGATAAAAATAATCTGAGAATAAAGAAAGATTATGATCTTCCTCCTGATCTTATACTCATCCATGACAGATACCTGGTGCAGACAGTCATCTCAAATCTTATAAACAATGCGATAAAATATTCTTCTTCAGATTCTGAAATACTGATCAAGATATCTTTAGCCGGGGAAAATGTCATATTCTCTGTATCAAATCTGGGTCCGGAGATCACAAAAGACGAAAGTGACAAGATCTTCAATATGTTTTACAGGTCTAAAAAATATGAGTTCAAAAATATAAAGGGTTTCGGCCTGGGCCTTGCTATATCAAAAAAAATAGCCAGCATTCTCGGCGCCACCCTGGATTTTGCTTCTGAAGAAAAAATAAATACTTTCATATTTAAAATACCAAAAAACCAGCCTGAGATTTCCTGAGCTGTTTTTTACAGATTATCCTCACAAATATACAGGTTTGCAATAAAACCGGTATGATCATCTAAAAAATTGGTAAGATCAAATAAAACAGGCCTGATTATTTTCTATTAATTACTATACAAATGTATAGTAATGATTTATAATAGTGCTGAAATGGAAATCACAGAAAAACAGAAAAAAGTACTTAAAAAAATATACGAATTCATAGCCGATAATTCATATCCGCCTACTGTAAGGGATATCGCCCGAATGTTTGGCTTTGCTTCCCCCCGGGCCGCTTCTGATCATCTAAAGTCACTTGAAAAAAAAGGTTTCATAAAAAGAAATTCACTTGCAAGGTCACTGAAACTCACAGATCGGGGCCGGTACCTCATCAATCCTGGCAAAACTATCGTGGACGGAAATGTGAGCCGCATTCCCCTGCTCGGCAAAATAGCCGCGGGAGACCCCATCCTTGCCGAAGAAAACATAGAAGATTATATATATCTGCCTGATGACCTGCTTGGAGCCTATGGAGCAGATTTTGCTCTCAGGGTAAGAGGCAACAGCATGACAGGAGACCATATACTTGATGGAGACATCATAATGGTAAAATCACAACATAGTGCTTCAAATGGCGAGATCATAGTCGCACTGATAGATGACGAAGCAGCAGTAAAAAGATTCTACCGGAGCGGAGATGGAATAGAACTTAAGTCTTCAAATCCTGTTTATCCGCCAATAAAGGTCCCGGACAGGGGTAACGGCAGCAGATATTTTAAGATACTTGGCAAAGTTGTAGCCGTTCACAGAAATATTTAGTCCTTTAGGTAAAATGTTTGTTCATCTTCATGTCCATAGCCAGTTCAGCATTCTTGAGTCTTCCATCAGGATAGAAGACCTGGTAAAGACTGCCTCGGGTCTTGGCATGAAAGCAATAGCACTTACAGACAAATATTTCATGGGAGGCGCCGTCCGGTTCTACAAAGCAGCAAAAGAAGCAGGGATAAAACCAATAACGGGCTGTGAGATATGCCTTTCATGCGATGGTATGCTGTCACATCTTATACTCCTTGCAAAAAACAGGACAGGGTATGAAAACCTCTGCCGGATAGTCAGCAGAGCACACCTCGGGTCACCATGCGCCATTCCCGCAATAGGAATAAAGGACCTGGAAGAGTTTTCCTGCGGGCTCGTATGCCTCAGCGGGTGCAGCCGAGGAATGCTTGACCAGCTTCTAAAAAAAAGAGATATCGATGCAGCCTACAGTTTTGCCAGAAGGCTCAATTCAATATTTGGAGAGGACTTTTATATTGAAGTGCAGAGGTACAGCCCTTCATTAAACAATACCGGCAGGAATTTAAATCCGGGGTCCTTATCAGGTTCAGAGATGCTGCTTGATTTTGCACAAAAATTTAAAATACCTGTAGCTGCAACAAATAACGTCCATTATCTTTCAAAAAATGATTTTAAGATATACAGGTATCTTGCAAAATTAAAACTGATGGGGACAAAACATGACCCAACCACAAGCATAATAAAAAACGATGAGCATTACCTCAGGACAGGACAGGAAATGTCACGCCTGTTTTATGACGTGCCTGCTGCCCTGAAAAACACGTTAAAAATAGCAGATAAATGTGATTTTGATTTTGAACTGGGAAGTGTTATATTGCCACGGTTTGATGTCCCGCCCGGTGAAAGCCAGGAGAGCTTTCTAAAAAAGTCATGCAATAAAGGACTTTCATCAATATATGGAAATAGCACTCCAAAAAAAGTACTTGAAAGGCTTGAAAATGAGATCTGTGTAATAAGTAAAACAGGTTTTGCCGGATATTTCCTGATCGTGGCAGATATAGCAAGGTTCACGTCAGAAAACAATATACCCATATGCGGCAAGGGTTCAGCCGCAGGAAGCCTTGTGTCATACCTTCTTGGGATATCCAACGTCGACCCGATAGAGAATAATCTTTTTTTTGAAAGATTTTTAAACCTTGAGAGAAAAGAGCCTCCCGACATAGATGTCGACATCTCAAATAAAGACAGGTCAAAAGTGTCCGAATACCTCATTTCAAAATACGGCATAGAAAATGTTGCAAGAGTATCAAGTTTTGTGACCACAAGACCAAGGGCTTCGATAAGGGAAGCAGGAAGACTTCTGGGCCTTGCGAAGGAAGACCTGGATCCCGTGATCAAATCTGCCCTAAATTATAACAGGTTTTATACAAGCGAAAAGATGCAGAGCAGCATTGAGAACTCGGGGCTTATAGACTCAGGTAATCCGGAATACAGGAAATTAGTCTCTGTCTCAAGAAATATCAGTGGTTATATCAGGCACATATCGACACATCCTTCAGCATTTATAGTGTCAAATACCTGCCTCTGCAGCAACCTTCCCCTCGCCCGTTCAGAGACCGGAGAGGTGATGAGCCAGTATGATATGAACAGCATTGATGACATCGGGATACTGAAGATCGACCTCATAAATTCCCTGAGTCTAAGCCTCATAGCACAGACCAGGGAAAAACTGAATGCCGGAAGGAAGATGCAGCCTGATCCGTCTGGTGATCGATATGATGACAGCTATGTCTATGATCTTATGCAAAAAGGGCTCACGCTGGGCGTCTTCCAGCTTGAAAGTTTCGGAATAAGGACGCTTTCAAGGAAGGTGCAGCCTTCCTGCCTTAACGACATAACCCTTTTGGTATCACTTTACAGGCCGGGACCCCAGCAATCAGGAATGGTAAGCAATTTTATCGAAAGAAAATTCGGAAGGGAAAAAACGATCTATATACATGATGATCTAAGGTCTATACTCGAGGAGACATACGGAATAATACTATACCAGGAACAGGCAATGCAGATAGCGATGAAGATAGCAGGGTATACTTTAAGTGAAGCTGACATCTTGAGAAAAGCCATCACCCGGCTTTCACCAGGAGAAATGCAATTGCAGCAAAAAAGATTCCTGGAAGGAGCGCTTTCAAGAGGATACAGCCTTAATACGGCAAACGAGACATTCAGGCTCATATCAAAATTTGCAAGTTATGGTTTTGTGAAGGCGCATGCAGCTGCATACGCTGAGCTTTCCTATAAGACATGCTACTTAAAGGCACACTACCCTGCAGAGTTTATATCGACGATCCTTACAAATAATGCCGGATATTACAGCAAGATGCAGTATATAGAAGAGGCAAGGAGGCTCGATGTGGTCCCGCTTCCGCCAGATATAAACAAGAGCGGGTATGATTTTATTGTAGAGGATAATGGAGGGTCAATAAGGACACCCCTGATAACGGTCCGCGACCTGGGAGATTCAGCCACCGGACAGATAATAAAAGAAAGGGAAAGGAATGGAAACTTTATAGATTTTTTTGATTTTTATAGAAGAGCTGTCTCCAGGTGCAGGATAACAAAAAACGCTGTCGAAAACCTTATAAAGATCGGGGCCTTTGATTTTACCTGCATGAAAAGAAAAGAGCTCTTACTTGCATACTGCAGCATCAGCCGTACCGGTAAAATCGACCTTGATCTCCAGCAGTCGAAAATAACTGCCCTTCTGTGTGAAAACAGTCCTGGGGAATTCACCCTTCAGGAAAAGATGGAAATGGAGGCTGAAATACTTGGTTTTTATATAAGCTCACATCCCCTTCGGTGTTTTAAAGAAGAAATCAGCAGATCCGGGCACATAGGGATCAAAGAGATAACCAGGAGCAGTTTTTTTTACAGGCATATCAACAGTAAAAGACCTGAGGCCGGGGCACATACCGGTCAGGTGATCTCTGCGGGAATAGTCGTCTCAAAGAGAATAGAAAAGACCAGGGATAACAGGAATATGATGTTCTGCACAATGGAAGATGAGGATGGGATGTATGAGGCGGTTTTCTTCCCTGATGCATACATGAGAAACGCAAGGACTTTGATGACAAGCAGTTTTATCATTATAAATGGAAGGCTGCATTTAAAAGACAATAATGTTACCGTTATAGCAAGAGAAGCTTTCAGTATACAATCGATCAAAAAGATGATCGAAGAAAAAAAGGCAGAGACTGCAAGGATAGGATTTATTTCAGAAGTATCACCTGTTTTATGGTAAATCAACGATATAATAAGGTAAATGGAAGAAAATAGAGATAATAAAAGAAAGATAATCCATATTGATATGGATGCATTTTTTGCCCAGGTAGAGCAAAGGGACCACCCAGAATACAAAAATAAACCACTTATAGTGGGAGGCCCCCTGAACAGGGGTGTGATATCGACTGCTTCTTACGAGGCAAGGAAATACGGCCTTCACTCCGGGATGCCGCTTGTAAGAGCTAAAAGATTATGCCCTGACGGTATATATGTCCCTGTTGATATGGAAAAATATCTTAAGGAATCAAAAAAAATAAGGGAAATATTTTTCCGCTATACTCCCCTGGTCGAAGTAGTCGGTTGCGATGAAGGTTTTTTGGATGTAACAGGCTGTGAAAGATTGTTTGGGAGCAGCCTTGAAATAGCAAAAAAAGTAAAGGGACAGATATATGAACAGACAAACCTTACCTCATCAGCAGGAATAGGCCCCAACAAATTTCTGGCAAAACTTGCCTCCGGACTTGGAAAACCAAACGGGCTTACAGTACTGGAGAACACTCCTGAGATGGTAGATAAAATAATGCTGCTTCCCGTATCTTATATCTGGGGTGTTGGAAGAGTGACTGATAAATCACTGGCATCACTCGGCATCAAGACCATAGGTGATCTTGCAAGGATACCCCTGGATATATTAAAGACAAAATTCGGCGACTCAATGGGCAGATTCATGTATGAAATGGCCAACGGGATCGATAATCGCAGCATTATACCTTACCAGGAACCTAAATCTATCGGCAGAGAAGTAACTTTTTCAAAAGATATCGATAGCATTGAAGTGTTGAGGTCCACGCTTCTCTTTTTATCCCAGAAGATATCCATGAACCTTCATTCTTCCGGATACAGAGGCAGGGTACTGACTATTAAAATAAGGTATTCTGATTTTAAGACAATAACAAAAAGAATCACCCTGAAAAAATTTTCATCGGCAATATTTGATATCTATAAATCATCTGTTGAACTTATTAAAGATATAGACCTTCTGAGAAAAAAAGTAAGGCTGATAGGTATCTCTGTAAGCGGTCTGAGATCAGTATCAAGCCTTGGGGATATCCTTTTTGATGAAGAACGAAAGGATGAAAAACTGACTGATGCAATAAAAAAGATCTCCGATAAATTCGGTGGGAGCAAACTGATAATCGCCGGTATCGAAGAATTCAAATAAACCTTTTACCAGGATCTTTAAGCCGTCTCAAGATGAGTTTCCCTATCCTGAGCAATATACCTGTTTATCAGTTTCAATTCCAGGGCAACAAATACAGCAGTCACAATAAAGTCCATCAGGTCAGAAAATGGCCATGAGAACCAGATACCTTTAAGTCCCCAGAATAATGGAAAGACTAAAATAGCAGGGATAAGAAAAACTACCTGTCTTGCAAGTGTAATTATTATAGCAGGCAGGGGTTTGCCTATCGCCTGGAAAAATGTACCTCCTATAAACTGAAATCCAAGTGCTGGAAATAATACAATTATTACCCTGAGGGGTAATACACCTTTTTCTATAAATGAGGCGTTATCACTGAAAAGGCCAAGTAACTGCCTTGGAAATATCATGAGTACCAGAAATACTATCAGGGCAATAGCAGTATTCCATATAATGGTCTCACCAAATATCTTTTTAACCCTAATAAAGGACCTGGCACCATAATTAAATCCGACTAATGTGGAAAACCCATGTGTGATACCGATCATGGGCATAAGAGTGAGGTCGACGAGCCTGATACCTATGCCGACTATTGCAATATAGGTATCATCTCCGTATTTTAAGATCCCCCTGTTAAAAAGAAGGATTATAAAACTGTCGATCGTCGCCATAAGAAATGAAGGAGCTCCAACTTTCAGGATCTCCCATTCGATTTTTTTGTCGATCCTAAAACTGTCTTTCCTTAATTTGAAAATACTTTTACCTGAAAAAAAGTAAACTATTATATATATCACTGTTATCAGCTGGCTTATAATTGTAGCTATTGCGGCTCCCCGGACTCCCATTTTAAGCACGATCACCATAAAGTAATCAAGCAATATGTTCAGGACTGCTCCCAGTATTGTAGGATACATAGCTGCGCGGGGTTTGCCTTCTGATCTTATGATTATTCTTGACATTGCATCAAAAGAATAAAGAAAGAACCCTATAAGAACGATTGATGCATATGTTCTTGCAAGTGGCAGGACTTCTTCAGAAGCGCCGAAAAAAGGGAGCAATCTATTGATAAAAATGAGGCTTGGTATCATTACAGCCATGCATATAAGGAAATTTACAATAATCGCATTACCGGCTGTATTTACAGCCCTGTCCTTATTCCCGGCACCAAGTGACCTGGATATTATCGAACCTGCACCGGCCCCTACCATAAAACCTATTGCCCACATCATTATCTGGATCGGCAGCACAATGGTCAGCGCAGCTATCCCTAAAGGTCCGACAGCTTTGCCTACAAAAACCGTATCAACCATATTATAAAGGGCTCCAAAAACGAGAGCCAGTATGGAGGGATAGGAAAACTTAAATAAAAGGGGCCTCAGGTTATCATTTAATATTTGTTTTCTTTCAGTTTCCATTTTTATTTTATCAAAAGGATGACAGGATCATATAAGGTCTCAAAACAGTTTAAAAATTATATTCACGGATTAAATGAAAGCAGAGGGTGGCCACGAAGATTCCTGCATTTCAGAAGTTCAAATAAATCTTTCAAACCTCTCATTTTTGGCTTTACAGATAGGACATACTTCCGGCGGTTTTTCCCTGGCACAAAGATATCCGCAGACCCTGCATCTCCAGACTGGATATTTGAGGACATCTTTATGCTGCTTGGATTCAATAGATGCTTCACTGTCAGTTTTATTTTCCTTTTCCATTTTTTTGTACCTTCTTTCAGGGATAGAGCCGGATTTCTTATTACCTTTATTGATGTCACCTGATACATAAAGGCCGCAGTAGCATGAACCATATTCAGTCAGGTCTGGGTCCCTGTAGTCACAGGGACAGATAATGTCCCTGTCATCTTCTATTTTACCTGTTGCAAGCCTGCATGGACAGGCAGGATAACCATACCTATCCTCATTGACCAAAAGGCCTCTTAGCAAGCTCTTTGGTAAAAGGCTCGTCAGGATTCAAATAGATAACCGTATGCTTCAGCATCTTTTTTGAGGGTAATATAAGATTTATCAATATCTTCCTGGATAATATTTTTACTCATCCATGCTCCTAATCATCGCCAAGCAGTTTTTTTATTTTTTCTTCATCAAACCCTACAATACAATCTTTATTATCGATGACCATCGTAGGGAACCCACTTCCAGGATTAAATTTTTTTATTTCTTCAATGACTTCCTGCTGTGTATCGAAATCAAGAAGGTCTACGTCTATATATTCATATTCAACATTAAGATCGTTTAGAAGCCTTTTAGTTTTCCCGCACCACACACATGTGCTTAAGGCATAGAGTCTTATGTCGCCCTTTTTATTACCATCTACATGTTTAGCTTCTACATTCATTTAAATCACTCCTTAGATATTAAAGTTTATTTTATATTATGATAGCTTCAGGATTAAATATTAACAGGAAAGAAAATGTTACCATAGATTAAAAAAATTTTAAATCAGGATTGACCAGTGACAATGTATTATTTTTTTAGATGGTCGGAAATCAAAGATAATGCTCAAAAATAATTATTAGGATTTTGCTGTATACCATTTATCCTTACTTCAAAATGAAGATGGGGCCCAGTCGAATAACCTGTTGAACCAACATAGCCTATAGTCTGGCCCTGTTTTACTTTCTGGCCGGCTGATACTGCAAATCCGGAAAGGTGCCCATAAAAAGTAGCGAATCCTCCACCGTGATATATAAGTATGGCATAACCATATCCGCCCATATATTCAGCCTGAAGTACCTCGCCGCCGGATGCAGCGGTAACTGGTGTGCCATGAGAAGCGCCTATGTCTATTCCTCCATGAAACTGCTTTGCTCCGGAAAGGGGGCTGATCCTGTATCCAAAACCACTTGTCAGGATACCTTTAGTTGGAAATGCAAGCCTGCCAGGTGCATTTCCGTACCTCAAAGCTTCAAGTTTTTTAGTTATTTCCTTTTCCTTTGCAGCAAGCTCATCCTCCATCTTTATCAGGGCTTCTTTATTTGCCCTGGTTCTACTTAGAAGGGTCTTCTTTTCATAATAAATTCCTTCGATTTCCCTTTTTTTCTGCTCGGCATCACTTACCAGAGACTCGATATCTGATTTTCGGTCTTTTTCCTGATCTTTAAGCCTGGTTATGTTTTCCTTTATGGCAATTGTTGTATCTTTTATCTCCTGTACATCCTTGATGATCTCGAAATCCTGGACAGCAATAAGATTCATCAATTTTAAACCTGAAAAAAAATCTGTAAAGCTATCTGTATCAAAAAGAAGCTGCAGTACGTCCCTATCCCGGTTTTTATATATTGTCGCTATCCTTCTGTTCAGTATGAGGGTTTTTTCATTTAAGGTTTTTTCTATATCTGAAAGTTCACTTTCCTTGATCACAAGTTCAACTGTCAGTCTATCTATCTCTGATTTCAGGTCTGATAATCTTGTGTTAAGAGAGTCGAGCTCACCAAGTGCAGAGACTAGATTCCCTTCTGTCTGGTTTACCTGGTTGACATAATCTGCTTCTGCTTTCTTGGCCTGCTCAATCTGTTTTTGGGTATTTTCCCTTTCCTCTTTTACCCTTTCGAGTTCCTGTTCAAGGGTTTCAGCATAAAGGATCGAATTGTTCAAAAAAAATACAGATGGGATACATGTGACACAGATCAGGGCTACAATAACAGCGGCAAATACATTAGTAAATCTGAACCACGTTTTTTGCTTTAAATTTGGCTTCATTTTTTGCTTCGTTAGTTCTAAAATTAGTATTAACTTTTTTTAATATTTATTACTTTATTGTTTCAATTATTTTATGTATTAATAATTATACTCTTAAATGTATTAATAATGCAAAATTTTTAATATTTAATGGATCTGGGTCAGATGAGTAAAATAAAAATCGCGATACTCCAACTAATGGTTACTGAAAATAAAAAACGTAACCTTAATAAGACAGAAGAATTAATAGCAGAAGCATGTAAAAAAACCATCGACATAGTAGTCCTGCCTGAAATGTTTAATTGTCCCTACGATATAAAGAGATTCAGAGATTTTTCTGAAGGATATCCTGGTAAAACGACCGAACTTTTATCCGGACTCGCCGGAATAAATTCCATATACATTGTCGGTGGTTCTATTCCTGAAGAAGAAAATGGCCGTATCTACAATACAAGTTTTGTTTTTGGCAGAAATGGCAAACTGATAGCAAGACATCGAAAGATCCATCTTTTTGATGTCGACCTTGCAGGTGGGTTACAGTTCAGGGAATCAGATGTAATATCACCAGGAAATTCCATCACAGTTTTTGATACTGAATTTTGCAAAGCAGGAGTAGCTATTTGTTATGATATGAGATTTCCGGAACTTATGGTGAAAATGAGTCTTTCCGGTTCTGAGATAATAATGATCCCTGCTGCTTTTAACATGATAACTGGTCCCGCTCACTGGCACAACCTTTTAAGGACAAGAGCGATCGATAACCAGGTCTTTATAGTGGCTGCTTCTCCAGCCAGGAACATAGAAACTTCATATATCTGCTATGGTCACTCCTTAATAACAGACCCCTGGGGTAACATAATAGCAGAAGCAGGACATGGTGAAGAAGTTTTATTTTCAGAAATCGATACAGAATATGTAAAAAAAGTTAGAGATTCTTTGCCGCTTCTCAAGCACCGAAGAAAAGATATTTATTAAAAAAATAGTTATAATCTTTAATTTTATTCCAGGACTTCTATTTTTCCCAGCCATTTGACCCACACACTGCCTGGTTCACCTTCTGCTACTATTCTTAACGGAAATCCATGAACTTCCGAAAAACCCTCATCGTTAAATTCATAAGCAACAAGAAAACCATTTTCATTCTCCCTTATTTTTTCGATAAGGATGCTTTTATCATATGAATCATCAGCATCGACAAACCTTAACCTTGTAGCGTCTTCATCTAAACCAGCCAGATTTAACAGATCTATTATTTTAACTCCTGTCCAGTATCCCTTATCCACAAAAAATCCCGGACAATCAAGAACCGCATAGATGCGCACAGATGGCAGATCTTTGACTTCATCAAATGAGAATCTGAGTTCATTTTTTACAAGTCCGGTTATACTCAATCTGTATTCTTCTATATCTATCTCAATAGGTTTACCTGTTACGTGCAACCCTTCCTTGACATCAGTAAATATTGGAGAAACTGATTCCGTAGATTCCTGTGCACCAATATTTATTTCAGTATCTGAATTTTCACTTGTCTTTTCTGATGGGCTTAAAGTTTCAGAAGCTATGGAACTATCTGAAGCTGGTTGTATCTTATTCTCTATATCAGAATTTGAATAACACCCGGTGAACATAATGATAACTGCTATCACAACTACAAGTGGCAGAAACACAAACAGCATTTTCTTTTTTAATAGTCTAATATTTTTAGAAAAAATCATTTTTTTCTCCAGTTTTTTAAAATCCGTTATAATAAAATCATATATAATACTTAATTAGTATTAATTACTATATACGTTATACAATTGGAGAAACTTTGTCAATCATGACATCATCAAATGATTTCCCTTACATTGATAAAATTTGTGCTTCCCGGATTACTGACCATTATACCTCCAGTTACAACTACCCTGTCTCCACTTGATATATACCCAAGTTTTCTGCTTACGGTAATGGTTTCCGATATCATATGGTCAATATTTTGCCTGAATTTAGTATGGGCTGGTACAACTCCCCAGCTGAGCATTAATTGTCTCACAACCATCGCATTTGGACTGGCTCCTATTATAATGCTTTCGGGTTTGTTCTTTGAGATATGTCTTGCAGTGCTCCCTGACTGCGTTGCAGTGATTATAGCTGAAGCTCCCAGCACACTTGCTATTTCACAGGATGCAAAACTTATCGCTTCGGTGATATTATTCTGCTCGACCGAAAATTTTTTTAAAAGTATCTCTTTAAAGTTTAAGGATTCTTCTGTCTTATTTACCACTCTTACCATCATCGCAAGAGATTCTGTAGGATACTTCCCTGCTGCAGTTTCTCCTGATAACATCAGTGCATCCGAACCATCATATATTGCATTTGCGACATCACTTACTTCAGCCCTTGTGGGCCTGGGGTTACGTATCATGGAGTCAAGCATCTGCGTCGCAGTAATAACTGTTTTACCTACAAGATTGGATTTACGTATTATTTCTTTCTGGATATTCGGGACATCCTCCTCAGGAAGTTCTATCCCAAGGTCTCCCCTTGCAACCATTATGCAATCTGCCTGATCAAGGATTTCGTCAAAATTATCTACAGCTTCATATTTCTCGATCTTTGCTATCACCCTGATATTGCTATTTCTGGATCTTATCCTGTCTTTTATTATCTTTATATCTTCAGCATTCCTTACAAAAGACTGGGCAATGAAATCAACTTCCATATCGATCCCAAAATCAAGATATTGCAGGTCTTTTTCAGTGACAGAATTGACACTTACCGATACTCCTGGAAGATTTATCCCTTTTTTTGATTTTAGCACTCCCCCGCGTACCACTCTTGCTATTGCGGTCTTTTTGGATCTGTCGACTTTTTCAATAGAAGTCTCCAGTAACCCATCATCAATAAATACACTGCATCCGGGTTTTATATCATCAATAAATTTTTCATAATCGACTTTCACAGCAATCAGGTCTTTATTAGCTCCTTTATCAGAAAAAGGCCTGTCCTCTAAAGTAAAAATGATCTTCTGACCATCTTCAAGAAATATATCTTTTTCCAGTTTTCCGATCCTTATCTTGGGACCCTGCAGGTCAAGTATTATCGCAGTATTTTTTCCACATTTTTTTGCTATGTATCTTATGTCCTCAATTTTTTTCTTAGAATCTTCAATGGAACTGTGCGAGGTATTTATTCTTGCAACATCCATGCCGTTTAATACAAGCCACTCAAGGACCTCAGGACCTTCACTTGCGGGTCCTATTGTGCATACTATTTTTGTCCTTCTCAAAAAATCTCCCCTTTTCTTAATATTGTGCTATTTTTTAAGTTCCTGATTTTAAAAATATAATATCAGATTCAATGATACCTGATTTTTTTGTTGATTAGTACAATTGCCAAAATTTTTAACTCAAGGTAACAATCTTCGTTTATTAAAAAGTGAGGATAAAAATCTCCAGAGAGTCTTTGCACTTGTCAACCATACTATGTGCGCATTATTTTTTTTATTGGAAAGGATCCTTGGAATAAAAAACTTTGCAACTGTTTCCGGTTTATCTGCAAGCAGATTAAATATGAATTTAAAATCTTTTTCCTTAAGCACAGGAGATTCTTTCCCTTCTGGAGTTTTTGTAATAAATTCAGTGAGCATCATCCCTGGTGATAATCTTCCAGCGGTAACATTTGTTTTTCTTAATTCCCTTGCAAGAGCTTTAGTGAAATATGTCAGAGCCCTCTTGCTAGTCCCATAAATTATTGTTTTTTCCTGTACCATATCATTTGAGCCTAGCCCCTCCATGTTCCATATTTGTCCAAATCCCTGGTTGATCATGTTTCTTGCCGCAATCTGGGAACCGAAAATAACCCCTTTGATATTTGTGTCGATCAAAGCATCGACATAAAGTGCTTCTGTCAAATAGCAGAATTCATATGGGCAGTTTTGACCCGCATTATTTATCCATATATCGACTTTACCCCACCGGTCCCAGGAACGCTTCCACAGTTTTTCCAGGTCACTATTGTCCCTTACATCACACATAACATAAAAAAAACTGTCTTTATATATAGAGAGCTCTTTTTTGGGCTCTTCAGGCATATCTTTGCCTCTTCCGGATATAGTTACCCTGCAACCTGCTTTTAAAAATTCACCAGCCATTGCAAGTCCGATTCCTCTTGTGCTTCCAGTTATGACAACATTTTTCATGAAATTTTCTTCCCAATAAATAATTAAAAATATTAATTTTTCCGCATATGATTATACTATTGAAGAAAAAGAATAGTAACAGATGACAGGATTTTCCAAATGACTTTATTCCATAGCAGTATGATTTAAAATTCTATATAATTATAGTTCTAAAAATTTTTAAACTTTTTTTTAATTAATCGATGTCTATGAAACAAAAAGTCCCATCAGTAATAAGGATATTTCTATTAATTGCTTTTATATCCTTTTTCATGAGTATTTTTACAGGTTGTAATAATGAAAACCAGACAAATCCTTCAGATAATGACAGTGATGGCCTCATAGGTCCTGAAGTACCAGAAATAGTTTCAAGTATTGAAGCAGGAAACTGTAAAAAAGTTATAATAAGAGAAGAAAATGCATTTATCCTTGATAGCCTTTATGGTTTGCACATAGTAAACATCGAGGACAAGACCCAACCTGTCATAGAAAACAGTGTCAGGGCTCCATGGCCAAATGATATTTTCCTGCTGGATGATTATATCTATATTGCTGATTATATCAAAGGGTTGATCGTGATAGACGTTTCTGATATTAATAACCCTCAAGTGGTAAAAGAGGTCAACTCCCCAAACCAGTCATTTTCAATATATTGCAATAATGACTACCTGTTTTTCACAAACCAGTATACTTTTTATGAAAAAAAATTCAGCAGTATTGTCATATATAATATCAGTGACAGAAAAAATCCAGAAAAAGTAAGTGAATATTCCGGACTTCCATGGATAAATGACATTTCAATAAATAATGATTTTGCTTATGTTGCATTCGATGACTCTGAAAATGATGAAACGGGACTTATAATAATCGATATGACAGACATAGAAAATCCTGAAATCACGGGAAAATGTATGACTGATGGTTTTGCAATAAATGTTTTCGTAGAAAATGATTACGCCTTCGTTACTGATGATAGATCAGGACTCAAAATAATAGATGTAAGCTCCAAAACCGATCCGGTTATAACAGGAGAGCTTTCCACACAGGATCATGTGATCGACCTGTTTTGGGTTGATAGCTTTTTATATATTACTGATGGTTATCATGGCATAAAGAAGGTCAGCTTAGAAAATATTGAAAATCCAGAGATAACCAAAAGTTTTGAGACCATGAGTTTTGCAAAAGGCTTATTCCTTTCAGGTGACTATATCTATGTTGCAGACAGCAAGTTCTTTACAATCATCAATAAATTCTGATTTAGAACTTCTTATTAAATCTCATATGGGATCAGAAGCTCCTTAGTCAGAGTATCAATACTTTGTGCTCTCATTTTCAGGATTTCTTTCTCCTCAGAAGATATATGTTTAAAATTATCAGCTATATCACAAGCCAGCCATAAAAGCCCGGCATTACTTGGCGATACGGCAGATGTAACCGGGAGTGAAAGTGTAAAACGAAGGGCCAGGGAGGCTTCTTCAAAATCATCAAGAGGTTCATACCAGCATTTATTCCATTTTCCCCTATCGTTAGATTGCCAGATACCTTTTGCCATAGCTTTTAATGCAAGTAACCCTGTTCCTTTTTCTTTTGCTGCTTTAAAAACAGCAGGACCAAAGTCATCTTTAAACCATAAAGACCAGTTAAACGGAAATAAAATACTGGTGAAATCATATGAATCTATCATAGCGATCGCTGCTTCCTCAGAGTGAGCGGTAAAACCAAGATACTTTACATATCCTTTTTCTTTTGCCCTGATAAAAAATTCTAAGGCACCGCCCGGTCCCATTATTTTATTGACCTCTTGCAAAGTCGTGACCTGGTGTATCTGGTAAAGATCAAAGTGATCTGTCTGGAGTTTTATCAGTGAATCCTTCAGTTCTCTTTCTGCGCCCTTTGCAGACATCTCGTGTGTTTTACAGGCCAGGAAAACTTTTTCCCGGTAAGGCTTAAGGGCAGGCCCAAGCATTTCCTGAGCATTTCCATATTCCGGTGCAACATCAAAATAATTTATCCCACGATCAACAGCTGTTGAAACAAATCTTGAAGCATCCTTTCCAGTCTCATTTGTCACCACAATTCCGCCAAAGCCTATTATTGAAAGCATTTCAGCAGTTTTTCCTAAAACCCTCTTTTCCATAACTGCACCCCGATTCCCTAAGTTTTATTTAAAAAAGTTTAATAATATAAACTATTATAATTTTAATTTTCAAATAAAAAAATAAATTTTGGATAAAACCCCGTTCAGATTTTATGCTACTAAATATGTAACAAGTTATCTATAATCTCTAACTATGAAAAATGAAAAAGAGCATATTGAATTAAACAAGCAAAAATGGGATTCGTGGGCGAAATCATTCGATATGAAAATATATGACTTTTTTCGATATATGCAAAAAAGGACTATTTCTTTAACGGCTCTTAAGGAAAAAGATTACTTTTTAGATATTGGTTGTGGCACAGGTTGGGCAGTTCGATATGCCTCAAAAATAATAACAGAAAATGGTAAAGCTTTTGGGATCGACCTTTCTCCAAAGATGATTGAGAAGGCAAAAGTAAATTCAGTAAATAATAAAAATGTATTTTTCTTGCAGGCTGATGCCGAAATCTTACCTTTTGAAGATAATATATTTGAACTGGTCATTTGTACCAACTCTTTCCATCATTACCTTGATCCATTAAAAGTGTTAAATGAAGTCTTCAGGGTATTGAAGAAGGGAGGAGAACTCTATATTCTGGATGTAACTACCGATAACTTTCTTACCATGATGATCGATAAGGGATTTAAAAAAACAGAACAGGAACATGTAAAATATTACAGCACCCAGGAATTTAAAAATTTCTTTTCAAGAGCAAAACTGAATTATATTGCCAGCAAATTAATCTTACCATTTGTGAAAGTGCACATTGCTAAAAAATAAGTTTGGTTACCGGTACTGCAATTTGCAATCTGCTGAATTTCGTTGTTTTAGTTTTTTATCATATCAGTCGCGATAATCTGAAATATATTTCTTCAAAGTCATCCAAGGTTTATATGCTAATCTTTTTAAATTCCCTATTTTGCCTTAGACTTTTTAACCAGGTCTTCTAAAATATATTTATCAAAGGCATCAAAAATTGTTTTGCTTATCTCAGACCATATATCTCTCGTTACACAATCAGTAGATTTGTTACATACATCTGGATAATTGACACACTCCACCAAAGTTAAAGAACCTTCTACTGCAATAATTATTTCACTTAGCCTTATCTCTTTTGGATGCCTTGATAAGAAGTAACCACCGTGTGACCCTCTTGTGCTTCTAATCAGACCTGCTACTTTTAGTGGAATAATCAACTGTTGTAGATATTTAAGTGAAATATCCTGTGATTTTGATATTTCACTTAATAGAATAGGCCTTTATTTGTAACTTAAAGCTAGCTCAAGCATAAGTCTTGTCGAGTTATTTCTGTATTTCGATTTTTTCAGATGTTATAAACTTCTCATTACCTTGAGAATCTATAAACCAAACACTAGTACTTGAGTAATCAATTATCTTCCTTGCTGCAAATTCTTCTTTTACAGGATAATTTACAACTTTATTTACTTTACTTTCGAAAAATTTTATCAGTGATTCATCTCCAATTAACTTTGCTAAATCTAAATCTTCCTGAGCATTTTTTAAAGCATCTTCGTTGACTTTCCAGGAGACGACTACATATTTAGCAGAGCAACCGATAAAGAACATTGAAAAGATAAGGAGTAGCAAAATTACAACTATTAACTTTTTATTAATTGGCTTCATTTTATATTTCCTTTATTTTGCTTCTGATATTTTGTAAGTTTATTATTATAAGAATTCTTCTACTTCTTTATCTATTTTCTTTTGCTTTGAATTTTTTTTGGGGGCAATTATCTTTTTTATTTTTTCAAACTTGCCTACACTCTCTTTGGTAAATTCCTTTGTCTTATCTATTGTGTCTGTAATTGTCTTCTTACTGGTATCAATTAGTTCTATACTTTTATCTTTTATTTCTTTTCTAATTTTTTCACCCTTCTTTGGTGCAATTAATAATCCAGTTACTACACCAATAGCAATTCCTGAAAGAAGTGTTGCAATAATTGCACCCGCATAATTCTTCTCTTTAGGATTTACAGAAGAACCAGCCTTTTCCTCTATGTTTTCCTTACTTTCTTCATTCATTTAAGCCTCCTTTTAATATACTGGCTTACTTTTTAATTATTGTCATCCTCAACTGATCTTATATCTTTTGGTTCATCTGGTTTTGTGGAATCCTTGCTTTCTAAGATCTCGTCTAGTTTGGTCATATCTTCTTCAATTTTGACTTCATTATACTCTTTTTGCCTACCCTCAACAAATCCAACAGCAGTATAATTTGATTTCATCACATGAAAGCCTAAATTCTTTGAGGCAAAAACACTGGCTAATTTAAATTTATATTTGTGGTTATAAAATTAGGATAAACTATTATTATTTCATTTCTTCAGGCAGTTCCGGGATTTTGAGAATCTGCCCAGGGAAAATAAGACTAGCACTTTCTATTGTATCTTTATTTGCTTCATAAATTAGTTCCCAATATGGCTGGCTGTCATAACCATAAAAGTTTTTAGCAATCTGGCCTAAGGTATCACCACTTTGGACTGTATATTCTGCAATAAAGTTCTGAGTTTTATCAGTTGAAATAGTCACTTCAGTTACAGGTGTGGTCTCGGGAGGTGTTGCCTCTGTAGCAATAGTTTCAGATTCTATTGTTTCTACAGGGGCGGCTTTACACGAAACTGCCATAAAAACAATAAGAAAAGATAATATGACAATTACAGAAATCATTTTATATTGATTATTATACATTTTAGGCTCCTTTTTTAATTTTACTTGATTTTTAAGATTAAAAGTACCTAATATAAACAGTATAGTAAGTAATTTAGATATTGACCATAATTTTAGTTAAATATGGTATTGTAATAAGTCCTCCATCTTTCAATTAAAACCGCAGCTCGGCCATGGTATCAAAGATCTCAGCGTTTAACAATTCATCCCTCATCTCAGGAAGTTTACTTATCTTGTATCTCTGGGTAGTTCTGTTTTGTGAAATTGCCCGGCAAGAGAGGCCTTTGGGAGATGCCATACCTGATAGCTGCGGCTACTACTGCATATTTGCAAATAAGATTAGCTGGCCAAGGTAGTGAAATTTCGAACCATTTTTTAAGGGAATTAAGTAAATTGGTGGATATATTAGGAAGTTAAATATTATATATGTTTTTTCTATGGCCAACCTTAATAACAAGTACAAGAAGTTTATTATTATCAATATCCATTATAACCCTGTAATCCCCGACTCTAAGTTTATAGCCGGGATTACCAACTAACTTATTAACAAAAGCTTCAGGTCTTATTCTTATCCGCTCAAGCGAAGAAATTATTCTTTCTTGGATACTTTTTTCCAGTTTTAAAAGTTGTTTTTTTGCTTTTAAGGAGAATATTATCTCATACAATAAAATCACCAGATATCCTATTTTATATTAAGCTCTTGTTTTAATTGTGTAAGTGTTATGGTTTTACCCTCTTTTATTTCTTTTCTTGATTGCTCCAGTTCTTTTTTTGTTTGTTCATTAACTTCCATATTATCTTCAAGCAAGTCCCAGATGATATTTTCGTATGTTTCTCTTTCAGAGAGCTTTTTTTTAGCCAATGCCTTTTTTAATTCTTCACTTATTTGTATACTTGTTGCCATTTTGTTTCACCATTTACAATTAATAATTTATTAAATACTATAGTCTATTATAGTGTTCTATAATTCAATTATATATTTTATTCTTAATTGATAGAATTGCAAGAGATATTATATTTATAAGGGCATTTCTGGAATTTATTGAAGAGCTAAAATATATTGGTTCGAATTTGTATGCTTTGGCTGGCAAGGGTAGTGAAATTTCGAACCTTTTTTTAAAAGAATTAATTATCTTAAAAAAAATAAAACCATCATGTTTTGGTTTTCCTTTTTCAATAATATTCTATGAGATCTAAATTTAAGCGCAATTGATTTGCTATTTTTTATTCTTATCCAAACTATTGGATTTTTTAATAATATTTTTTAACTCAGAAATATCATCTATTAAAAAATCTGGTTTAGCATTTATAATATCCTCCTTTTTTCCTATTCCATAAGTAACCCCACAGGTCTTTATTCCAGCATTTTTTCCAGCTTTAATATCAATATCCATATCTCCTACAATCATAATCCTGTTTTTATCTACAGCTCTATTTTCCACTTTAAAGCGGTCAAATACCATATTTATTGGGCATGCTGTTGGTTTTACACAATCTGGTTCATCACCCGATATTATTTCTTTAAAATATTTTCTAATCCTAAAATTATTAAGCATTATTTCAATGACTTTTCTTATCCCATTACTTGTAATTATCATTTCCTTACTTTTCATATAATCCAGTGTTTCTACAACTCCCTTGAATAGCATTGAATCAGTAGTAATATGTTCGCCCCAATATCCCTTAAAAATTTTTACTCCCTTAATTATAAGAGCTGGATCATTGGAACCAGTAAGTCTGGAAATTAAATAACTGACTTCAAAACCTAGATGATTAATTATTTCTTCTTCCTTTTTTTGTGTAAATCCCAGATTTAGAAGAGTATAATTTGCTGCATCTATAATTACTTTTTTGGAATCTACAAGGGTACCATCAATATCAAATAATATAATTTTTATATCTAACATTACTGTTTATTTGTGATTGTGTAAGAAAATAGTTTTTTCTATTTTATCTTTTTATTATTCATAAAAACAATAACAATTGTAGTTATAATAATAGCAATAATTGGTAAAAAAATTGCAAAAAATTTGGGTATAGTCAAAAATTAAACCTCTTAGTTTTATACTAATGCCGATAAAAATCATACTATCGGAAACTCTAGAATAAAACAAATTTTAGAAATTAGTAATTTTGAATATTCATTAAAGGTTTGGCTGGCCACGTTTGTCGATAGTAAGAACTTTTGAGATGAGGGTTATTATTAAATATTAAGTGTATTATATGTCTGCCCCGAGTTACGAAATTTCGAACCATTTTTTAAAGCATTAACAAGTCTGGAGAAATTTTTGATATAAATTTGATATTTACTATACCTGTATTATAATTGAATTAAATAATATTAATCATAGAATTTAATAGAAAAATAAATTTAGTAGCATTGAGGCTTCTCCTAATATAATTGGTCGCCAATTGTATAGAAAAGCTTAAGCTAATAGCGAAACCGACTAAATAAGTCGGTTTTTTTATTTTAAAGTGTTACTTAAATGAGGAGGTATTAATATGGGTAGCAAGTTAATATTATCATTAGTGTTGATACTTGTAATCAGTCTTGGAGTAGGATGTTCAGCCTATAGTAAATCAGAAGTTATGAAAGTAAATTGTTGTGATGGAAGTGTTGCAGAATTTTCACTTGCCGAATACTCTTATAGTGCTGAGGATGAAGGAATTTATTTGATAGATAGAACAACTGGAGAACAACATTACTTCTCTTACGATGAATTCTATGATGTTGAATGGTAGTTAGGTATAAAGATTAAAAAACATATAAGAATAGCTGCCATACTAGTTTTATGTCATAACTTATACACATGGAGTTTTTTTAACTATATATTAAATATTTTTAAAATCAATCAAATATAGATTAGATTATTTAGCAAGTCTGGCTGCCCCAAGTTACGAAATTTCGAACTATATTTTTAGGGAACTGACTAGGATAAAGATATTTTTTATTGTTTAAGGTTTTTCTCCCTTTAAGCCAAAAAATAACCTTAACCCATAATGCCCAAGAAGTATTTCATATATAAGTAATGTTGTAATAAAAGACAAAATACTTACTAAAAAAAACTCAAAATAAGGATTTAAGGATAATTTTAGAAAAATAAATGAAAATGCTGTTACTGAGAAAAGATGGAGAATATAAAATGGAAAGGAAGCTTCGGAAAGATAAACAAGCATTTTGTTTGTTTTATTTAATGTTTTCTTACCAAAGCCTATAAAGAACAAAACCCACATATATGAATTGAATCCTATTAATACTCTAAAAATAATATATCCGTAAAATGTGCCTGAATTCAATATATGAAAGACATCGGATATGAAGTATAAAGCGACAATGAAAACAGAACTTATGAGGGCCATTACAAGAGAATGCATTTTTTTGTTTTCAATTTTTTCAATTATTTTTGTATTAGAATTAAAAATATAACCGATTATAAAAAATGTGATATATACCGAAAAATTAGCCCAGTCATCTATCAAATTTTGAAAACCTGGCCACCTATATCTAAGGGAAGCTTCAAAAATTATTACCAGTATTACAGGCATATAAAAGAAATTTTTCTTTGTGAAAATACTACCAGCCCTTTCCCTAAGACTATCTTGTCTAAAGCTTTTATAATATATAAAAAAAGGCAGGCATAATAAGGAAAATACAAATAAATAGACTAAAAACCAAAGGTGAGCCCAGCCAAGATAATCCATAATCCCGGTAAAAAACATCGGATAGAACTTTATTAGTGAGCCTTTAAAGCCAAAATCATTTATAGCTTTGAAGTAAGCAGTTAGCGGACATATTGTAATTATCCCAAAAATTGCCGGTACTAATAGTCTTTTTGCTCTTTCAGATATAAATTCTGCAGCATTCCTCGAATTTAAAATATACCAGCAAACCATTCCCGATATAAAAAACAAAAGGGGCATCATCCAGGTTGAAAAAAATACATTAAAACCTATAAGGAAATTTGGTGGAGAAATATTATTATCATATAAATAAACATCGCCGATTCTTGTATATGTAAGAGATGCATGATAAGGAATAAGGGAGGCAATGACAATTATTCTTAACCAGTCCAAATAAAATTGTCTTTTTATTTTCATTTAATAAGACCAAACATTTATTTATTCAGAATTATATTGATTTATAATTTATAAAGGAGTTTTTTATTTATCTTTATCCATCTTATCCATTACTTCTTTTATTTTTTGCTCTTCCCATTTCTTATTTGGGAATCTATTGAAAACAAATACTCCCATAGCATGGAAAAATAATCCTATACCCCATCCAAAAAGTGTCCAATAGAACCACCAACCACCTGGATTTGTAAATAAGTTAAGAAGAAACAAGCCAATATTTACAACTACATACACAATAGCATGGGTATAAAACCCTTTGATTTCCTCTACTCTTTTTTTAGCCTTTTCATATTTTTCATCAGCCATTTGAAACCTCCTTTCTTAAATTCTTGATTTTATTATATATAGATTGATATATTAAAGGAAATCAATAGTTCTATAAATTATTGGTTGAGCTGGGGAGAGAGGATTCGAACCAATGGATACAGAGTTAACCTAGAAAGACTATCTGATGCCTATAGAAAACTACTGCTATGCATTAGTATTGGGTGATAAAGCTAAAGATGATTCATTAGAAGTCATTTAGAAGTAAGTGACCCAAGATAGTGAATTTTCGAACTTTTCTCAAAGGAATTGATGAACTTAATAACTCTATATTTTATATGATCTAATATTGGCACATATAGCAAGGGCATGACCAGTCCTTGCATTCCTTATTTTAGAAATTATTACAGTATTTTTGAATCCAGTTTTTTCCATTAGTTCTAAAAAATCTTTCTCGGGTAGGGCTCTGCCGATGCATCTAAATAGATCATTGATATCATTGACTGTAGCCTCAGGCAGCTTATCCTTTAATACTATTTCACAAAATACAGTCCTCCCGCCAGGTTTAAGGACTCTATAGACCTCTTTTAACACTTTTTCTTTATCAGGTGAAAGATTATAAATTCCATTGGAAGCAACTACATCAAAGAAGTTATCTTTAAAGGAAAGATCGTCAGAAGGTCCTAAAACGAACTCCACATTATTTATTTTAACAGATTCCATATTATTTTTTGCCTTCTCTAACATTTCTAGTGAGATATCAAGACCATATGCCTTACCTTTGTTATCTACGGACTTAGCATAAAAATAAAGGTCAAGGCCTGCACCACATCCCAGATCCAGTACTATCTCACCTTCTTTTAATTCAACATAGGGTTGCGGATTGTTTGCTCCTGTAAAAGACTCGGTAAGTGTTTTTGGTAATTCATCAAGTATTTCTTTTGGATATCCTACATCTATCGCAAATGCCTTTCCCACTGGAAAATTAAAGGTGCTACATGGTTCTTTTGCGACCTGGCTATACTTTTTTTTAACTGCTTCTTTGATTTCTTCAGAAGACATTTCTCTTAATGGTTTTTTATCCATTTTTTAAACCTGTTTTTAATTGTTGAAAAAAATACTATTTCGACTAAATTGTCTTATTCATATAATTGTACTAATTTTCTGTATTTTTTGTGGATTAATTTTTTATCAAATTTCCAAAATTCATTTAACATATCATCCTGTTCTTTCCTGGTAAAATATACCATACAAGGGATGAAAAAGTTTTTGTCCTCTTTATTTATGTGTTTAGGATAAAAATCTACGAGTTTATTTAATTGGTTTAATATTGTATCTACATTACTATTATTATCATTTAAATATTTGTTCTTGGCATCAAGTAAGATCTTGGTAGTTTCCCTGCAAAGATAGTTCTATTATTAAGTTCTCTAAATAATATATCTTCTTCTTTTCCATGATGACATCTGTCAGCATATGTTTTTATAAAATCTATGGTTTGCTCAATAAAAGATATATTTACTTTTACTGTATACTCTGGCAATGGTAAGAATCTTTTATAATGCTAAAAGTAGCTGGGAAGAGTTGATTCGAACCAATATTACAAAGTTAACTTAGAATGTCTATCGTGACACCTATGTAAAACCACTGCAATGCATTAGTATTAGGTGATTAGAAGTTAAAAAATTTATATCTTTGAATTATCAAGTGATAATCCTATAATATTTCCAAACATACTTTTACAATAACCTTTGCAAATATTTTAATTATATTTGTATGATATGAAAAAAAATAAGGTATATTCATTTTTAACTACCTTGATTTTAATTATTTTATTCACTTCTTCCGTAATATATGATCAGTGTAATTTTTTTCTTCAAGTATGAAAACACAAATATTGAAAGTTAGTTTTATTAAAAGGAGTTTTACTATGAAAAAAATCATGTTATACCTTATATTATATACAGTTATCCTGGCCTTTCTACTGACGGGCTGTACGTGGGTTGGCGGGCCTAAACTTGTCGTGGAACCCGAAGCGGTCACTCAGGTCGACGATATGCTGACCGAGATGGCCCGTGGAGGCACCTTCACTGGCTCTGTCTTGATCGCAAAAGATGGAAAGGTACTTCTCAGTAAGGGGTATGGATTATCTGATCGCGTTCAGGAGATCCCCAATACACCACAGACGCGTTTTCATCTGGCCTCCATCTCCAAGCAATTTACAGCGATGGCAGTCCTCATCCTGCAATCTCAGGGTAAGCTGAGTGTTAAAGATCCCATCTGCAAATACATGGTCGACTGTCCTTCAGCTTGGCAGGATATCACGATCCATCATCTGTTGACAAACACTTCGGGGCTACCAGGCCGGTTAGACGACATCATATGGAACGCTGCAAACGACCCGGAGACTCCGCCTGATCCCGCCTACTTCATTGGGCTTGTCCAGGGGGTGCCGCTGGATGCTCTTCCGGGTGAGCGGTATACCTACAGCAATTTTGGTTATGTACTTTTAGCTCAAATCATCGAAAAGGCATCAAGCCAATCATATGCGGACTTCCTTGATCAGGTTATCTTCACACCGCTGAATATGCAGAACACTGGATACGAGGATAACTCGACCGGCGGACTAGCTGTGGGCTACATCGATCGTTACGCCACAATAGCAGCACCCTATGTGTCGCTGCCCATATCCGACGGTGCAGACCAGCTGTATTCCACATCTGAAGATCTTTTCCTCTGGGACCAGGCTCTCTATACCGATCAGCTTTTACCCCGGGATGAGTTGGAGCAGATGTTTGAACCCTTCGTTAAGGAGTCTGATCTGCCCGGGTTCGGATACGGATACGGTTGGTTAATTGGAAAAGATAAGAAACGGCCTGTTGTCGGTGGCGCAGGGTGGTCCACGGGCTTTGCCACACTTATCGTCCGATATCCGGAAGATGAGCTTACGGAGATCGTGCTGATGAATCAGAGGGATCTGAATCATTGGTCTATCTGGGCAGCTATATCCAATAAACTGTTCGGGGAGGAGCCCCAAACTACTGAGTCTGGAACGGTTTTAACTCCCCAGGGAAGAGACGGCCATCACCTTGCATACGATAAGGAGTCAGGTCGGGTAATCCTTTTTGGCGGTATTTTAGGCGTGGACTGCCAGAGAGTGACAAGTGATACTCTGGATGACACCTGGTCGTGGGATATCCAGACACAGTCCTGGACTGAGATGAGTCCCTCTATCCATCCGGCAGGGCGCTTCTTCGGTCAGATGGTCTATGATACCGAATCGGATCGTGTCATCCTGTTTGGGGGGCTGGATGACACACTTCAGCCGCTGAGTGATGTCTGGGTCTATGACTTCAATACAGACTCCTGGGAACAGGTCGCCAGTGGGCCAGAGGCCCGGTCGTTCCAGAGTATGGTCTATGACTCCGAATCGGATAGGGTTGTCGTCATCGGAGGTGTAAAACAGAGTGGATGCTATCCCCAGATGCCTGAGTTGTTCCAGGATACCTGGAGTTATGATTACAACAACGATACCTGGACCGAGGTTGTCTCGAGCGAAAACTCTCCCCAGCGAGAGGGATGGCAGTTCGCCTATTCATCCAAGGCCGACCGCATATTCCTGTTTGGCAGCTTTGACCCGTCAGGAAGCCCCCGCACCTGGACTTATGACCTGAACGCCAATGCCTGGTCGGAGATTGGCACCTTCTCGTATGTACCAGATCATAGCGCTCGTATGGTGTACGACTCCGAATCTGACCGATTCATTGTGTTCCCCTACGAACTGGACAATTATACCATTGTTTATGACCTAAACACGGGCAGTGAGGATAGACTTACGTTGCCCTCGGGCACCACCTTTCCCGTGTCGAGAGGGAATAACAGTATGGTTTATGTAGAGGATCTTGACAAGGTGTTTTTGTTCAGCGGGTATCCGGTGAGGCAGACAGACTACCCTACAGACGTCTGGCTCTATGACCTTAACACCAACACCTGGGAGGAGGTAGGGTCGTAGCTACTGAGAAAAATGTATACTAAAAAATGAGACTCAATAATTCCTTTGATTTCTAAATATAAAGGTATCCTGACGCCTATAGAAAACCACTGCAATGCATTAGTATTAGGAGATTAGGATAGATTTTTTAGAATTAATTAAAAGTGAAAATCCAGAGCTCAGGTATTCTACTTCTCTAAGCTGCCTTCAATACTTAAGCTTTCTACTTCAATATTTACTTTATCATTTTTAAAACTCAGTTTTAAATTATAATTGTTTAAGCCTGGACCCTCACTATATTCCCATATAAAGGTATTGCTATCTTTCCAATGACCACGTGATACTGCCGCTTTTCCGCTTACGCTTGGTTTCCATAAACCATCAAGCCCGACAACTATATTTCTTGTAAATTGCTCATTTGCAATTTTTAGTTCGAGCATTGCTTCTTTTTCATTACCGAAATCAAAGCCAAGAGATTCAATAGTCAATTCATTTGGTTCAAAGATAAAAGTTTTTCCTGATATAGTGCCGGCTATTTCTGGAAGAGATGAAATCTCTAGAGGTTCTGGCAGACTTTTTAACTCATTGACTGTATTACTTAATTCTTCTGCGGCAGCTAGGTTTGGATTTAAAGGTTGTCCACCGTTTCCAACAGAAGCAAATAAATATTTAGCAACCTTATCTATATCAAAACCAGCCCCTGTTGTAACTATTACTGAATTAATGGATGGCACTACCATTATTATTTGTTCTTGTCGTCCGTAGGCACGATAGTAAGGAAATTTTTCATTAGGGCTGGAAATCCACCAACCATAACCATAGCCTTCTCTTCCCTCTCCAGTGGGTAATTGCTTCTTTGTAGCTTCATTTACCCAGTTACTTGAAACAATTTGTTCACCTTCCCATTTTCCCTGATGTAAAAATAGAAATCCTATTTTAGCCATATCTGCAGGATATAAGCATAAATCACCATATCCAATAGTATTGCCTTTAGAATTAGGTGGCCAGTAAACTTCATTTATGCCTAAAGGTTTAAACAAGTTATCATTTGCAAATTCCAGTGCTGTCATTCCAGTCGCTTGCTGAAGTATCGCTGATAGCAGATGCATACCAGGGCTGAAGTAGGCAAAGTGAGTTCCAGGTTTGTGCACTACAGGAAGCTCTAAAACATACTGTACCCAATCATCGCTTTCTATCATAGCATTTATCGTGGCTGCGTCGTCTTTCTCATCAAAACGAAACCCGGAGCTATTGGAGACCAGGTGACGTACTGTTATTTGTTCCTTCATTGAGTCTCTATTGGCAATGGTACGGTCTAAAAAAAATGACAGGATTGGTGCATCCAGTGAAAGTTTACCTTGGTCAACTGCAATACCTATTAGAGTCGTCATAACACTCTTTGTCACCGAGGCAACATCATGATAGATTGAGCCATCATAGGGATATAGATATGTATCAAGGATAACATTATCGTTTCTCACAATCATCAAGCTGTGTATATCCATATCTTTCTTTTTGATTTCATTCAGTGCATCACCCAGTTTTTCCGAGCTAAAACCCTGAGATTCTGGAGCAGCTTCTTCCCATCCAGTTGTGGGCCAATATGAAGGTTCCGGTATTATTATTGGTTCAAGTATTGCTTTTCTACAGCTTAAACCTGCCAGCGAAAGAGAAGCAAGAAGTGTCAGGATGATTAAAAAAGAACATATTTTCTCTCTCATTTTACCCTCCATGAATAATTAGAGGAAATAAAATCTATTTCAGTTGGACTTTATGTGATAATTCTAAAAAATATCATACCAAATTTCCATTATCCCAATTGATAGTAAGATTATAAATAAAACAATACTTATTGAACCAAGAATAATTCCTGTAATATTAAAAGCTTTGCCCTTTACACTTGATTTTCCAGATTTAATTCTGACAAAATCTATAATTCCACATATAAGTGCTGCTATGCCTGGCCCGGTACCTAATAATGGAAACAAAGAACATATCCCTGTGACCAATGATGCGATTGCAAGACCACTTGGTTTTTCTTCTGCCATTTACTCACTCCTTTATATTGAGCTTTTTATAAAAGAAAAATATCACCTATATTATATATGAAATTTAATATAGAATAATCTTCAAAATTATATTTTATTTTATAATGAGATCTTCAAAAAAAAGAAAACTAATAACTGCAATCATTTTAATATTTGCAATACCCACGCTCATTTTTGGAATAGTTTATTTGGTTTCCAGTATTATCTATGGTCCGACATATATGAACAGGAATATAGCATGGGGCGAGTCTGACATTTACGATTATAATAAGTTTCCATACAGGACAGTTAAAAATGAACCCCCAGTTTTTAATTTTAATTCTGAATATAATGAAGAGCTTGTGTCTTCCATATTTAATGAAATTGAATATTATTATGATGGAAATAAATATAAAATTAATAATCTTGATAAATTTCTTGAAGATAATCAAACTACTGCATTTATAGTAATAAAAGATGACAATATTTTATATGAAAAATACTTTAACGGTTTTACAAGAGATTCAATCAATACCTCCTTTTCAACAGCCAAGTCATTTACATCAGCTCTAATAGGAATAGCAATACATGAAGGATATATTAAGAGTATTGAAGAACCTATCACTAATTATATACCAGAGCTTCTTACCCGGGATAAAAGATTTGAAAAAATTACAATTAAAAATCTTTTAATGATGGCTTCGGGAATTAAATATGAAGAAGGGAAAGCGTGGATGGGCGATGATGCTTTAACTTATACTTCTCCTGATTTACGTAAAGTTGCTATCGAAAAAACTGAAATTATTACAGAACCAAATAGGTATTTTCTTTATAATAATTTTCATCCTCTACTGCTGGGAATAATCCTTGAAAGAGCTACTGGCGTTACTGTAGCAGAATATATGCAGGAAAAGATCTGGAAACAGATAGGCATGGAGTTTGAAGGTTCTTGGAGCCTTGATAGCAAGCAGAGTGGTTTTGAAAAAATGGAGTCAGGTATTAATGCAAGATCTATAGATTTTGCAAAATTCGGAAGGCTTTTTTTAAATAATGGCAGTTTCGATGGCAAACAGATCATCCCGGCCGAATGGGTTAAAGAATCCACTTCACCACCCCCGGAGCAATTGTTAAAAAGTGATTTTTATAACAATATTAAACAGAATGGTTCTGTAATACAGTATTACAAATATATGTGGTGGGGTTTTCTAAGAGATGATGCAGGATATGATTTTGGTGCTGCGGGCAAATATTCTCAAATTATTAATATTTCTCCCTCCAAGAATCTGATAATAGTAAGAAATGGAATTACTGATGGCAATGTTGATGATTGGGCTTTGATCTTCTATGAATTTGCAAATCGTATTTAACTAAACTTCCTTAAAAAGACTATCCTGACGCCTATAGAAAACCACTGCAATGCATACTATGACAAAAGCTTTAGCATAATGTCTATTTACTGATTTAAATATAAATTTTAGTGTGAACTCTGGGTGATTTGGCGCACCTAAACGATACAATTTCGAACTGTTTATTAAAAGATTTAGAGGAATTTTGCAAATTGCTTAATTATAAAGGCTTTAATGATGATGAATAGAATTAGCCTCGTATTTAAGTTTATTGGAAATAAAATAATAACAAACCAACAATGGTAGCCCCGAGGTACAAAATTTCGAACCTTTCTTATTCATAACTGATACCCCGGCTTTTTAATTGACTGGATAAGAAACCAATCTTTGATTTACAAAGTAAAACCAAATAATATTAAATCAGCTTTATTCAGTCTGTTCTATCCTCATTGTTGCGGTACTCTCCAGCTGGATGGGCCATCCGCCAACAAAAGGGATCTGGACATCAAGCACGGTTCCCTGGACGGTTACGGTCACGGGGTCGCCGATATTTCCATCCTGTCCTGAAATATTAATGTTTCCAATAGTTACTGAAGGTGCACTGTCCATGACAGCCTGTTCACTGTATGCGCCAACCGCAGCAAGCCTTGCTCCCTCTCTTGCTGCATGGGTCAGTGCTATCCAGTTATTATATACAATGCCAAATTGGAATATACCGAAAAGCATCATGACCAGAATAGGAAGTATCAGGGCAAATTCTACCGCTGTAGCACCTTTCTGATTTCTTATTTTAAGTCTCTTGATCATATTTTTTAGCATTTCAATATATTTTTTATTGTTTTCTAAACCATTTCTTTTTATAAGTATTAACCACTTTTTATTCCTTATTGTCACATCAGTCCTCTTAGACTATGATATCCAGTGATACAACTCTTTTATATCACTGGATATCAATAACTACATCCTACGTATAGGATTCTGTCTCTTAGCTGCCGAATGCGCCTTCGACCTGGGTTGCAACATTTGTAAATGCTGTGTTCAAGCCACCACCTAGTGCTGTTAATGATACTACTATTGCAAGCGCTATGAGAGCTACTATCAGTGCATATTCTACTGCTGTTGCACCTTTCTCTCTCTTGGTAAGATAGTACGCTACTTTTGTAAAAAACTTTCTTCATCTTTTTTCACCTCCCTTATAAATACTAAAAAATTTCTCAATAATAAAATTTAAATTAAAATTATTGACTAGAATCCTAAATAACTTTTTACTATAAAAAAAACCGACTACATTTAGTCGGTTACGCTATTTGCTCCACATTTCTCAAGCGTCCAGTTTTGAGAAAAGCTTCAAAGCTACTAATCTATATTAATATTATTATTTTGTGAAGTTATTATAATACATATATAAAAATATTGTCAAGTAATTAAATTAATTTTTTATTTATAATAATTTATATAAAATAATATAATAATATATAACTTTATATGATAAAGAGAGCTTTTTCGTCTTATATACCTACAATCAAGTTAAAAAATAGGCGGTATTTCTCCCCATTTTTCTTATTTACCACCTAAAAATGTTCAAATATGTTATCGTAACCTTCTTGACCTTCTCCCCAAATACAAACTTTCAATTTGGACCAGTTTTTGTGAGGAGAATTGATTCGAACCATGAAATAAATATTAATAATTAAATTAATATAATAATTAATAAAAGTATAATGGTGCGCCTGAGAGGATTCGAACCTCCGACCTTTGGTTTCGTAGACCACTGCTCTATCCACTGAGCTACAGGCGCACACGACATTTGGATTATTACTTCAAATTGAGCTTTTTGGCGGAGAGGGAGGGATTCGAACCCCCGGAGGGAGTAAACCCTCAACGGTTTTCAAGACCGCCGCATTCAACCGCTCTGCCACCTCTCCCAGATTGCAAATTATAACAGAATTTAATGATTGTTAGTATTATTTACTACATGATATTATTTTAATATTGCCCATATAAGGAGTTAATTTTTCTGGGATCCTTATACTGGCTTCACCATCCTGAAAATTTTCCATTATTGCCATTATCGTCCTGCCGACAGCACATGCAGTACTGTTCATTGTGTGGACAAATCCTTTATTACTGCCATCTTTATACTTTATATTTAATCTTCTTGCCTGAAATTCTGTATCATTGCTGCAGGAAGCTATCTCCCTGTAATTGCCCTGGCCAGGCATCCATGCTTCCAGATCATACTTTTTCGAATTTGGGGTGCCGATATCACCTGTACACATATTCATCAATCTGTAATGCAATCCAAGTCCCTGGAATATCTCTTCAAGGGTTGCTCTTAAAAATTCATAATCTTCCCAGCTTTTTTCAGGATGAGAAAACATAAACATTTCGATCTTATCAAACTGGTGAACCCTGAAAAGTCCGCCAAGATCTTTGCCGTAGCTACCAGCTTCTCTTCTGAAACATGTTGAGTAAGCTGCATATTTCATAGGCATTTTTTCTGCTTCCAGTATCTCTTCAGCATGATAAGCACATAAAGGTACCTCGGCTGTGCCTATTAAAAAAAGATCATCCAGTTCTGTCTTGTAGTATTGGGAAGCTTCAATCGGGAAAAATCCTGTTCCATACATTGCATTTTCTTTAACCAGCACTGGTGGTATAAGCGGCGAAAAGCCTTTTGAAATCAAGATGTTAAAAACATATTGCACAAGCGCGAATTGCAACATGACCAGTTCATTTTTTAAAAAAACAAATCTGGAGCCTGAAATTTTCGCGGCCCTATCTTCGTCTATCACGTCCAGTTTTTTTCCAAGTTCTATATGATTTTTCGGTTCAAAATCAAAAACAGGCTTCTCCCCGGAAAAATACAGCACCACATTATCATTTTCATCCTTCCCTACCGGAGTTGTCTGGTGGGAAATGTTGGGGTATGCAGAAAATCTCTCAAGAAACAGTTTTTCTACCTCACTTAGTTTATTTTCAAGTTCCTTTAGCTCCTCATTCAAGATTTTCATCTTATCGATGGTTTCCTGCTTCTCTGGACCTGATAATTTAGGGATCGATTTTGAAGCATCGTTTTTTTTGGACCTCAGTTCATCGACTTTAAAAATAATATTACGCCTTTCCAGATCAATACTAAGGTCATCTCTAACATTTATCTTCATACCCCTTTTTTTTATTTCATCTTCAAATATTTCTGGGTTTTTTCTTAAAAGTTCAAAGTCTATCACAAAAGGTCCTCCTGTTTCAGTTTTTCCATGCTGGATATGATCCGAGTACTTTGACCAGGTAAACGTTGTTTCTTAAGCTTTCTAGTGCTTCGTATATAAGCTTATCATGAAGATGCCCGTCCATATCGATCATAAAAACATAATCTCCAAGGTCTTTTTTTGCGGGCCTGGATTCAAGTCTTGTGAGATTGATATTTCTTTCTGCAAATTCTTTTAGAATATTAAAAAGGCTTCCTGGTTTATCTTTTTTCAGGAAACAGACTATAGATGTCTTATCTTTTCCTGTTTTTTGAGCTATATGATTTCCTACAAGCACAAACCTGGTCTTATTATCTTTATTGTCTTCTATGTCACTTATAAGGATGCCCAGCCCATAAAGATCTGCAGCTGTCCTTGTACCGATTGCAGCAGTATCGTCATCCAATTCTTTTAATTTTTTTACTGCTTCCGCTGTACTGTTAGCAGCAATGATCTCCACATCCGGAAATTTTTGAGCCAGGTATATTCTGCATTGTGCTGCCGCATGCGGATGTGAAACTATCTTTTTTATATTTTTTATTCTGGTGTTTTTTTTCCCTATCAGGAAATGCTTTATTGGAATAGTTATCTCAGATATTATCTTTGTCTCACTTTCAAAAGTCAGTATATCCTGGGTTATATTCACAGAACCTTCGATCGAGTTTTCAGCCGGGACAAGTCCTTCCTGGATCTCGCCGCGGTCAACACCCCTTATTACTTCAGGAATGGTGGGAAATGCGATTTTATCTATTTCTTCACTTTCCAATCGATTGTCTTTAGCTCTTGATTCGAGAAATTTAAGAAGTGCTTCTTCTGTAAATGTGCCTTCAGGTCCAAGATATCCGATTCGTTTAGTAATTATTTTCATAATTTTACCCGTCATTTAATATTTATTAAAAGATGTTTTCATATTTTATATTAAATCTAATTAAATATTAAATAAATTTACTTACAAGATAAATAATAAGAGATTTCACGATCTTAGCTAAGGCAGAATATCAAGAGGATTCATTGGAATATCATTCATATATACCTCATAATGAAGATGTGAACCAGTGCTCCGACCCGTACTTCCCAGTGTACCTATCTGCTGTTCTTTTTGCACTTCATCTCCAACACTTACATAAATACTGTTTAAATGCGCATATACGGTTGTATAGCCAAAACCATGGAATATTATAACCTTCCGTCCATAACCTGCGTGCCATCCTGAAAAAATAACAACTCCACTTGCAGCAGCTATAATCGGCGTTCCTGTGTTGTTTGCTATATCTATTCCCTTATGCAATCCTGCCCTCCAGTTCTTTGCCCTGCCATCACAGAATAGTGTAGTTATCCTTCCCCATGTCGGCCAGATATTTGGGGTGTGGTCCAACTCATATATGTAATTTTCCATGTTAAGCTTATCTTCAGATAGCTTTTCAGACATACCCGGTGCTTTTGATAAAAGATCATCAAGAAGCTTGTTTATATCATCAAGTTCCTGTTCCTGATCATCAGTAGCTGTATAATAAAATACTTCACCCGGATTATTTTGGGGATCAGATATTGCAGAGATATCATAGTCGTATACTGCAACCTGTTCACCAAACCCTCCTTCTCCAGTAATGTCCCTCACTATCTTATCCAGATCCTCTACCTGATTCAGGTAGTTTTCAAGCATTGAAGTCTTCACCTCTATTTCCCTGGTCTTTCTTTCTAGATTTACAAGGGTTATCATCTCATAATTGATTTTTTCCTCGATCCTTTCTATCTCTGCCACCTTATCATCTAATTCCTGCCTGATAATAATAAGATTGAAAACAAGGATCAGAGCCACTACTACAAAGAGAGCTAAGAAGACAAAAATAAACCTGAAAAAGATATGGGAGATCCTATATTGCTTGATCCGCAAATTGACACTTGATAGTACAAGAAATGTAAAAAAATTACTCTTTTTTGAAGCCATTGCTAAAAAATGGATAAGGTATTTTAAAATACGACTGATTATTCCATTTTAAATTTATATGTTGCTACATTATTTGTAAAGAGTACTTCACTTTCTACAGGTCCGGCTTCTATTTTTATTTCACATTTTTTTCCCGGGAAAGCTTCAAGGCCTGTAAAAGTAACTGTTTTCTTCTCTGAAGGATTGATTGAATTTATAAGTTCTTCTAGCTTCTACAGTACCGGATACTCCTTCAATAGAGTATGTCATTTTAACGGGGACATCGTTTTCAACTACATTGCCCTGGTTCTCAATATCTATGGAAACGCTGACCTTTGCACCGCTTTTAATGATAAAATAATCATCCTGTTCGTTTACTATGGGTGGACTGAAATTTATGCTCTGATTTAGCACTGCAACGCCTCTTCTCACCTGAAGATCAGTAACGGACCTGAGGTCTGAGATCATAGCTTTTACAGTATTTATATCAAGCAGGGACCTGTCTTCAAGGCTCATAGAGTCGATTATTGTCAGGTTTCCCACCCCTATTTTTTCTCCAGAGTTTTTTAAAGAATCCTGAAAATACTTATAAACTTCGTCACTCATATACATATTTATGAAAGGAATACGAAAGTTGTGATGTCGAATTTTCTGTGTCAAGATCCTGGAGTATGTTTGACAGCGCCGGTTTAAAATCTTTGTATGCTTTATTTCTTATATCAAAAGATAGAGACAGATGACCATGGGCTACCTCAAAACTCTCAGGCGGGTTCATCTCGTTTACATTTTCAAGAATAACATCGCTGTCTTCTATTATTTGTGTTAGCTCAGAATCGATCTCTTCTTTAGACAGCTCTTTCATTTTATTTAACGTGGAAAAAAAATTTACAGACAGTTTATTAGAATGCTGGACAAGTACTGAAATAGAATTTATATAGTCTGCGATTGTCAACTTTTCTGCTTCGGTCAGATCTTTCCTCCCGGCTTCACAGCTCCATAACCCTGTCAACCAGCTACCGATCACAGCAGCGATAATGATCATGATAACCAGTATTATTACCGCATCTCTTCTTCCTTTTCTTTCCAAGGAATTACCTTTCAGTGGTGGGCGAAGGGGGACTTGAACCCCCAAGCCTGTGAAGGCACTAGGTCCTGAACCTAGCGCGTCTGCCAATTCCGCCATTCGCCCGTATGTGTCCAAACTATTTTATTATTGATAGATTATAGCATATAATAAATCCTATGGAATACTCCGCAAAGTCTGACATTGGAAAACACAGGGAAAAAAATGAAGACTCTTATTATTCCCGGGATAGCCTATTCATAGTCGCTGATGGTATGGGTGGACATGCTGCAGGAGAGATCGCCAGCAAAACAGCGGTGGATAGTTTCTTAAAACATTTCAATTATCTGATAAATAAAAAAATCAATAAAAATACTGATGCTGAATATATAAAAGAGGTAATGATATCGTCGGTCAAGCATGCAAATCATGAGGTTTACGATTTTGCGAGCTTAAACAGTGAATATAACGGAATGGGTACTACTTTTACAGCATGCTTTATGATGCAAAACAGGGCTTTTATAGCACATGTCGGTGATAGCAGGCTTTACCTGGCACGAGAAAATGGTCTTAAGCTTATGACAGAAGACCAGACTGTTGTCGGAGAGATGTACAGAAATGGACTTATCACATATGATGAGATGTTTGATCACCCGCTAAAGAATTATTTAAATAATGTCCTTGGTACTGATAGTGAACTCGATATTGATTTTTTAACAATGGATGTGATAAAAGGAGATATTGTGGTCATCTGCTCTGATGGCCTTAATTCGATGCTACGGGACCCTGAAATTGCAGAGATAATCCAAAATTCAAATGAGCCTGCCATAATCACTCCAGACCTTATTAAAAATGCAAATAAAAAAGGTGGAATCGATAATATCACTGTTATTACAATAAAGTTATAAAAAAAGCTAAATATGGAAAAAAATATAGACAGCCCCAAAAATGATAGACCCAGAATATTACCAGGAGCAATTAAGATAAATGACCGTTACGAAGTACAGAATAAGATCGCTACAGGTGGAATGGCTGATGTATATCTGGGCAAGGATTTAGACCTTAAAAGGATGGTCGCAATAAAGATCCTTCATGAATCTTATGCTTCAAACAAAAATTTTATTGCCAGGTTTAAGAGAGAAGCCCAGAATCTTGCAGGGTTAACTCATCCAAATATTGTCGAAGTCTATGACTGGGGAGAATTTAGAGATCTTTACTTCATTGTAATGGAGTATGTAAGGGGCGAAAACCTTAAAACCATAATAGACAAAAGTGGAGCATTTGATCCAGTGCTCGCTGCTCAATATGCGATCCAGATCTGTGATGCGCTTTCTGTCGCACATTCAATCAATCTCATACACAGGGATATCAAACCGCAAAATATAATGGTGACCCCGGAAGGAGTTGTAAAGGTCACAGATTTTGGAATCGCTAAATTTATTGCGGATGATAATACCAAGACACTGAATATAATAGGAACAGCAAGCTATATCTCACCGGAACAGGTCCAGGGCAAAGTCCTGGATGACAGCTCAGACATTTATTCACTTGGTATAGTAATGTATGAGATGTTAAGTGCGGATGTTCCATTCAGGGGCGGTAGCCCTATTGATATCAGCCTGAGGCACATTACTGAAAAACCTCAACCTCCTTCAAGTTCCCTTATAAAAATCCCTGAGGGTTTTGAAAAAATCATAATGAAATGTATTGAAAAAGATCCTTTGAACCGTTACCGCAGTGTTAAAGAGCTGAAAAATGATCTTCAAAATTTCTTACATAACAGACCCCTTAACTCTGATCTGGATATTAAAAAAAAAGAAGAGAGGAAAAAGAGATTTTTCCCGGACCTGCTTATCCAGAATGATAAAAACTTAAGAAGAACCGACATCAGGTTTAAAAGGTTTGTTATCAGTCTCTTAATATTTTCCTTCCTCATGCTTTCACTTTTTTCAGTATTTTTAACTCTTTTTTTAATTGATAAAAACAGGTATGTAAATATTATCAACAGACCGGTTTTAGTCACGGTTCCCCCGGTTGAGGGCCTGAGCATTTCACAGGCAGATGCATTATTCTCAACATATGGTTTGAACATGGTAGTAACTGAATCTGTCTATAGTGATGATATCCCTCTGGACTATGTGTTGTCGCAGGAACCTGGCGGAGCAGCAGAAATAAAACCTGGAAGTGATGTTCTTATTACGGTAAGTAAAGGCAAAAAGATCATACTTATTGATATACCTAACCTCGTGGGCCTGAAAGAAAGCGAAGCTATTGAAATTTTAGAAAATTCGGGTCTGAAACAGGGAGAAATATCTGAAAAATACAGTGATATATTTAGTCCGGGGACTGTTTTATCCCAGCAACCCGGTTTTAACGTACAGGTACAGCCCGGTACACCTGTCGGTCTTGAAATATGTAAAAAGCCCGAGAAAATATCTGTACCCAACCTTATCGGTTATGACTATTTTTATGTTTTTTCCAATCTTGAATCACTTGGGTTAAAAGTTGCTACATCAAGAAAAACCGATACCACTGTTCCAGCCGGCACAGTGGTTGAAATTGTTCCCGTACCAGGTACAGAATTAGATAAAGATGATGTTGTAAAAATATACATATCTACTAACGAGCAGCTGACCGAGGTACCATTTATGGTCAATAAAAATATACAGGAAGCAGCATCACTTCTGGAATCATTAGGGCTAAAATATGAAGTAAGCTATATCGATGTAAGTTATTCTATCCAGAAAGACTCTGTGTTGTCCCATCTCCCTGAAGCCGGTGAGCAGGTGTCTCCCAACGATTTTATTATTCTTTTTGTGGGCCGATAGCAGTATTATCTGTAAAAATACCCATAGACTCGAATTTTTCTGCCCTTTGCTTTTTGAAATCAAAGTCTGGAATCGATGAATACTTCTTTAAAGTATTGGCCAGGAAGCCTTTTATTATTCTGACCATGCGTAAAGGATTGTTCTGGGCACCACCGAGAGGTTCATATACTATCCTGTCTATCACTCCCAGTTTGAGCAGATCTCTTGAAGTAAGTTTTAAAGCTCTTGCTGCGAGTTTGGAACCCGAGGGGTCACGCCATAATATAGATGCACACCCTTCGGGAGAAATAACGGAATAAGTGGAATTCTCAAGCATCATAATGTGATTCCCTATTGCAAGTGCCAGGGCGCCTCCACTGCCGCCTTCACCTATCAAAACGGCTATGACTGGCACATCAAGTTCAAACATTGTCATTATACTGTTTGCTATTGCGCTTGCCTGGCCGGAATCTTCTGCTTCAAGTGCAGGATAAGCACCAGGTGTATCAATAAATGTTATTACCGGAAAACCAAACCTGTTTGCAAGCCGCATTATCCTGTTAGCCTTTCTATACCCATGTGGCATCCCGTAACCAAAATTATATTTCACCCGTTCTTTTATATTGGTACCTTTATTGTGCCCTATTATAGCCACAGTCTGTCCTTTTAAGTTGCCGATCCCGGCAGTAATAGACATGTCATTATTTGCAAGCCTGTCACCTGAAAACTCTATAAAATCTTCAAATATACCTTCTATATAATCTTTAGTCTGGGGCCTGTTATCATGCCTTGAAAGCTCCACGATCTTCCATATTTTAAAAGATTCTTTCTCTATTCTGCTGAAGTTTTCAATCCTGTCGGAAAGTTTTTTTTCAGCATCATTGAAACTTGACCCGGTTATCCTGCTCATCTTCCTCAGCTTTTCAAGCTTAAAAAGAGATTTCAGTGCATCTTTTAAGTGATTTTTAGGTAGGTCTTTTATCCTGTCTATTTCCATAATTACTTATTAATTTTAACTATTGCTAAAATAGTCTGAGCAGCCTCTCAAGAGTCTGCTTCAGGTCTTTTCTTTCCACTATCATATCCAGCTGTCCGTTTTTTAAGTTTCTTTCAGCAAGTCCGAAGTCTGGAGGTATTTTCTTTTTTATTGTCTGCTCTACGACCCTCGGACCAGCAAAGCAGAACAGTGTACCTGGTTCAGAGATGATGATGTCTGCTACGGTGACAAAACTGGCGCTGACCCCTCCTGTGGTGGGGTTTGTAATCACACAGAAAAAAGGGAGCCTGGATTCTCTTAACCTGTTTACACAAGATACGGTCTTTGCCATCTGCATCAGGGACATTATACCCTCCTGCATCCGTGCCCCACCCGACGCTGCGAAAATAATAAGAGGTATTTGCTTCTTGATGCTGTTATCTGAAATTATTTTTACCCTCTCTCCTACTACACTACCCATACTGCCGCCTAAAAAATTGAAATCCATAACCCCTATGGAAGTCTCAAAGCCTGATATTTTAGCTTCACCTGTGATTATCGCTTCATTAAGACCTGATTTTGTCTTAGCTTCATCCAGCCTTAAATTATAGGGCTTCAGATCACTAAAATTTAAAAAATCAGTAGAAACCAGGTTTTCAGACAATTCATTAAAACTGCTCTCATCACAGATCATGTTTAGCCTGTCTCTTGCGCTCATATAATCATGGAACCCGCATTTCGGGCAGACATTAAGGTTATCAGTGAACTCCCTGGTCCTGGATTCTTTTTTACAGCTTTTACAAGTTATCTTTTCCATTTTAGTATCCACTATCCAAAATACTATTTTTCATATTTTTTAAAACCGAGCGTAACGTTATGGCCGCCAAAACCCATAGAATTGGAAATTGCAAAATCCACTTTTTTTTCTACGCTTTTGTTCGGGGTAAAGTTCAGGCCCCCGCATTCTTCATCAGGATTATCAAGATTTATTGTCGGCGGTATTATACTATTTTTAATAGATAGTATAGTGGCGATAGCTTCTATTGCACCGGTAGCACCGAGACAATGTCCATGCATCGATTTGGTTGAACTGATATTCATGTCCTTTGCATGTTTCCCAAAACATCTGGATATTGCGACACTTTCAACAACGTCATTTAACGGAGTGGACGTTCCGTGGGCATTTAAGTATACGATCTTATCTAATGGGACCTCTCCCTCGCCAAGGCAATTATTAATACATCTTACCACATTTTCACCTGTTTCTTCCAGTGCTGTCATATGGTATGCTTCACCGGACATCCCATACCCGAAGATCTCGGCATAGATCCTTGCACCTCTTGAAATAGCAAAGTCAAGCTCTTCTATAATAAGCACCCCTGCTCCTTCACCCATTACAAATCCATCTCTGTCCCTGTCAAATGGCCTTGATGCCTTCTGCGGCTCATCATTTCTCATAGACATTGCGTTCATATTGGAAAATCCAGCCATGCCAAGAGGCGTTATTGCAGCTTCACTTCCACCGCAGATCATAGCCCTTGCTGCACCCCTTTTTATCAACTCATAAGCATCTCCGATAGAATTGGAACCAGCGGCACAAGCTGTTGTCACTGTGCTTACAGGTCCTTTGGCGCCCGAGAATATTGAAGCCTGCGCCGCACCCATATTACATATTATCATCGGTATCAAAAAAGGGCTGACCCTGTCTGCGCCTCTATCCATCAGAACAGTATGTTGAGCCTCAAGAGTGAGCAGGCCACCGATCCCGCTGCCGATAAAGACCCCTATATCCGAAGAGTTTGTTTCATCGATTTTCAGGTCCGAATCTTTTAATGCAAGTGACGTAGCTGCTACTGCAAATTGTGCGAACCTGTCCATTCTTTTTGCAGCTTTAAAATCCATAAAATCTTTGGGATCAAAATCATTTATAGATGCAGCGATCTTTGATCCGGTTTTAGTAGTATCGAAAGTATTTATTTTGGATACTCCTGATTTTCCGTTTACCAGATTTTTCCAGAACTCTTCGATCCCTGAACCGATAGAGGATACTACTCCCATTCCTGTTATAACTACTCTCTTTTTACATTCATGCTGATTTGTCATTCTTAACTCTAACTCCTGCTTATCTAAGATTATTATTTTTTATGGTCAGATCCCCATACCTCCATCAAGACTGAGGACGGTTCCGGTGATATAATCCGAATCGCTGGATGCCAGAAATAGGACAGCTCTTGCGACATCTTCTGCAGACCCGAGTTTTCCTGTGGGTATAGTCTCTATTAACTTTGATTTTATCTTTTCATCCAATTTCTCAGTCATACTGGTCTCAATATAACCTGGTGCAATAGCATTTATTTTTATATTCCTTCCTGCCACTTCCCTGGCAAGAGATTTGGTCAGGCCTATAAGCCCCGCTTTTGAAGCTGAATAATTGCACTGTCCAGCATTTCCCCTGACACCTACTATTGAAGATATGTTTATTATCTTTCCACTCCTGTTTTTTACCATATTTTTAATAGAGTATTTCGAACATAAAAAAGCTCCTGTGAGGTTTACGTCTATGACTTTCTGCCAGTCTGCCAGGGACATACGCATTATAAGGTTATCAGCGGTTATACCGGCATTATTTACCAGAATATCTATTTTCCCAAGCTTTTCCAAAATCGCTTCAACAGCTGATTCAACCTGGGGTTCATCCGTTACACTGATCTTATAAAAAAATAATCTATCATTGCCATATCTGCCTGAAAACTCTTCAAGAGTCGTCCCTGCAGCCGCTTCATTAACGTCAAAAATATTTACGATCGAGCCTTCTTCTAAAAACTGTTGTACAATCTTTTTCCCAATACCGTCTGCTCCACCGGTGACAATCGAGACCATCCCTTTAAGTTTCATAAATAATCCTTTCAGTTTTATGCTATTAGACCATTTGATCCTAAAAAATTTAGGAGATGATCTATATCAGATAATGAACCTGTGTTGTGGATATTGATTTCATCATATCCTGTCTGTTGCGATATCCTTTTAACGAGTCCTGACAATATTTTTCCGGGTCCGACCTCTATAAAGACCTCAGTTCCTTTTTTTAGAAGTGTTTCTATGCTTGCTGCCCATCTAACTGGAGAGATAAGCTGCTCTACAAGTGTTGCCGTTATACTACTGTTTCCTACCTCCCTGACTTCGGTTGAAGAAAAAAAGGTGAATCTCAGTTCTTTTACATTTTTGATCCCATCAAGATTCTTATCAAGATAGGCTTTAAGTTCTTTTGCTGCGTCTCTCATAAGCGGACAATGGGAAGCGATGCTGACTTTTAAAAGAATGACTCTCTTTGCTCCTGCAGCTTTGATCTCTTCAGAAGCTCTCAGGACATCTTCCTTAAGTCCACTAATGACGATCTGTGAAGGATCATTATAATTTGCGATAAAGACAGAATCCCTGTAATTATTAAGGATACCTGATATTACATCAGAATCAAGACCGATGACGGCAGCCATTGCCATCTTATCACCTGCATATCTTCCCATCAGTTCACCCCTGTAGACCACTAAATTTGATCCCTCTTTATAGTCAAATACTCCGCATTGATAAAGGGCGCTGTAATCTCCAAGGCTGTGTCCGATCACTGAGCTTATGGCATTTTTATCAATGCATTCATTTACCAGATAGTCCCCTATGGCACTGCTCAATGCAAATATTGCAATCTGGCTGTATCTAGTATCATCAAGCAATCCACCCATATTGTTTTCATCTTTTATTATACTTAGCAGATCCTTCCCCAGTATTTCACCTGCGAGATCCATATATTCCAGGTATTTTTTATGTTCGGCCATAAAATCCATACCCATGCCTAGATATTGTGAACCCTGTCCTGGGAACATCAGTACAATTTTTTTCTTTTTACCAGTTTCCATCTTAGCTTTATATTCTTATTTATAAAATTTTTAGGGTTTTTTAGGCAACAGCAAACATTGCTTCTGCAGAGCATGCAAGTTGCCCGTCAATCGTTGCTTTTCCTGATGCCTTGCCGATATTTCGTCTAAAATCAGATATCTCCACTTCAATTTTAAGTGTATCTCCGGGCCTGACGATTTTTTTAAATCGGGCTTTATCTATTCCAGCAAAAAGCATCAGTTTACCTTTAAACTGCTCTAACACCAGTACAGCTACTGCACCAGCCTGGGCAATAGCCTCGACCTGCAGCACTCCCGGCATTACCGGATTACCCGGAAAATGTCCTTTAAAATAGTATTCTTCTTCCCTCACATATTTTATTGCAGTTATTTTTTTACCGGCCTCAAGCTCTATTACTTCATCTATTAAGAGAAAAGGTTCCCTGTGGGGGATTATTTTTTCAATATCTTTTTTTAATAATTTTCGCAATATATAATCCTTTCAAATGAGACAGATTTTTAAAAGTCAGGAAAAGACATTCTGGACCTGTGTTCCATATCTTCCTGTTATGGATTAGACGACTGCCATATCTTATGGTTTCAGTATATAATTCTGATATACTGATTAAAAGAGACCATCTCATGGTTTACCAGACCTTTTTGTTTTCTTGCCTGTGCAGTTATGGAAAAAATAAAAAAAGAAAAAATTATAAAAAATTTAGATACTGTTTGCATCGGCAGAAAGATATTGTACTTTGAGGAAATAAATTCTACGAATGATTACATCCTTGAGCAGATAGAAAAGGGCATCGACCCTGATGGTATGCTGGTGATAGCAGAAATACAGGATAATGGAAAAGGCACATTTGGCAGGAAATGGATCTCACCTCAAGGAGGTATCTGGTTCAGTGTTGCTATCGTATCAGAAAACCCCCTGAAAAAACTTCAGAATATCACCCTGGTATGCGCACTTTCAGTCGCAGAGGCCATAGGGACAGGGTATTTGATCCCGGTCAGGATAAAATGGCCAAATGATATATATTTTCAGGCTAAAAAAATTGCAGGGATACTCGTTGAATCAAAAAAGGTCCAAAATGGTTCTTGCCTTATTATAGGCATTGGTATTAATGCCAACTGTTTGATAGAAGAATTGGTGCCGGGCAATATAGAAGCCTCTTCTATAAGTTCCATAATTGGAAAAAATATCGATAGGGAAATGCTTTTATGCAGTGTCTTAAAGCTGCTGGAAAAGTATTATTACAAATTTACAGAAGGATCTTCCTTCAAGGATATTTTTGAAGAACTCAAGACTTACCTTATCTACTGAAGGGAAACCAACACCTTCATCACCTTTTTCCTATTATTTTCAATATACTGATATGCTTTTATATAATCCTTAAATGAAAACTCATCAGAGATGATCTTCTTTAATAATATTTTTCCTCCTGAAACAAACTCAATCGCATCTATAAAATCTTCCCTGCGATACATAAGCGTGCCTGATATTGTAAGCTCCCTGTCCTGAACGAGGCCCATATCTACCTCGGGCCTGGAACTGAAAACGCCTACTATTATTATAAGACTTCCCTTTCTGGCATTTGTGACAGCCGTTGTCAGGGTCTTCTCGCTACCGACACACTCAAAAATGATATCAGCTCTTGAAATGCCAAATTCCCTGGTTATAGCTTCTCCCAGATCCTGCCTCTCAGGATTCAGGGTAGCATCAATACCACATTTTTTTGCAATTCCGAGTCTGTAATCATTGATATCAGTTATTATCACTTTTTTTGCGCCAAATGCTTTTGCGGTCTGAGCCGTGAGGTTTCCTATGGTCCCTGCCCCCAGCACAATGATATTTTTCCCTTTTACTTCTCCTGCTTTTTTATTAGCATGGACCGCTACCGCCAGAGGCTCTATTAACGCTCCTTCATCAGGTGAAATATTTTTGGGAAGTTTTATGGCCCAGTCCTGTTTTACCACAAAGTATTCCTGAGCGGCACCATTCGTTTGAAAACCCATTACTTTTAGATCATCACATATATTGTACATCCCATTTTTACAGCAATAGCACTCTCCACACACGATCTGGGGCATGATAGTGACAATGTCTCCTACCTGAAAACCAATTACATCAGGGCCGGTCTTTTCCACAATTCCGGATACCTCATGTCCCTGTACAATAGGATATGAAGTATAAGGATGTTTACCGTAATAAACATGAATGTCAGAACCGCATATTCCGATTTTTAATATTTTTATTAATATTTCATCACTGGCAGGTTCAGGTTTTTTGATCTCTTTAAATTCTATTTTGCCCGGTCCGGGCATTATGGCCTGCTGCATTTTACATCAGTCCTTCATCTATACGGACAGGGCTTTTTGTCATCTCTGCTTTCGCCTGTTCATAATCAAGCAGTATATTTTTTGCACCTTTATGACGAAGTACAGAGTGCGAGTTGGTTATGGCAAGTCTTAATGCAAAAGTAACATCAGCTGTCCTTATGAAACCTGCAAGGAAAGAAGAAGAAAAACTGTCTCCAGCACCGGTTGTCTCGACTATCTCTATGTCAAGCGGATAAACAGTATAAAACATATCTTTTCCATCAATACAATATATCGGTTTTACCCCATCTGTTATTATTACTATTTCCGGCCCATATTCCTTAAGGCTGGAGAGCTTGCTTTTTATTGAGCCGTTTTTTACAAGCAGTGAAGCTTCTTCATCGTTTAAGATAAGTATTTTTGTATTGCTCAGTATTTTTTTTAAAAATCCGGTACCTCTCTCACAGAGGTAATTATTTGGATTGAAACAAATATTTATCCTGTTGTCTTTTGCATATTCCGATATCTGTTCAAGTGTAGCGTATGAACCCTTTACCATTGCTGAAAAATGAAACCATTTTGTTTTAAAGCCCAGGATATCAAGTTCTTCCGGTTTAAGAAAATCATTTGCTCCCCGATGAGTCAATATGGTCCTGTTCCTCTCAATGCTGTCCAGTACTATTGAAAAGCCTGTCTTGTGCTCCCTGCTTACTTTCCCAAGGAAATCCACATTCTCTTTTTTAAGCTCTTCAAGTATGGTCTTCCCGTTTATATCATCACCAAGTTTTCCGGCATATCCTGTTTTAAAACCAAGCCTTGCAAAACAGACCGCCGTATTGGTGCCGCCTCCACCGGTGTAAAAATCCAGTTCGTTTATCCTTAATTTTGAACCAAGGGGGTAACAGATAAATTTGGATTCAGAAGACACTGTCCTCATACTCATAGATTCGACCCTGTCGGTATAAACAAAAGAATCTATTGTGTTTGAACCTACTGTTATTACGTCATAAATTGTATCATTCATTTATATTTTTCTTTCATAATGTTATTATAAAAAAGCATTAATATTATATATTGCTTTTATAAATAACCCAAAAAAATAATTATTCTATCAGTCTGGAGGTTGAGATGGAAGGTGTAAGGATCACTTACCATGGACATTCAATGTTTGAGATAATGTCGGCTGCAGGGGTGAAAATAGCGACAGATCCATATAATGAACAGATCAAATCAAGATTGCCAGAAGTATCGGCAGACATTGTGTTTGTATCACATGACCATTTTGACCACTCCAATGTTTCCATTATAAGTGGGGATCCTGTAGTTCTGGATACTCCTGCCCAAAGTGTAGAAAAAGGCATAGAATTCGAAGGTATTTTGACCCATCATGATACAAACCAGGGAGAGTTGCGGGGTCAAAATATTATCTTTAAATTCAAAGTAGACAGCATAACATTCGCTCATATGGGAGACCTGGGACATGTCCCAGGTGAAGAGTTATTTATAAAACTTGAAGATGTAGATATCTTAATGCTGCCGGTCGGCGGGACCTATACTATAGATGCTAATACAGCTGTAGATATTATAAAAAGAATAAAACCTGCTGTTGCAATACCCATGCATTATAAAGAAACAGACTCTAAATTGCAGGTAGATACTGTAGACAGATTTCTCTCAGATTTTTCTGCCTATATAAAAAAAGGTCATTCTGTACTTGTGGCCAAGGATGGACTCCCAGAGAATACAGAGATCTGGCTTATGCAGTCTGCTTAGTCTTCCCTGATCTTAATGCTGCTTCCTTCAACCACGACTTCATAAACTGGCAGGTCAACGGTCTTTAGTTTCAGGAACCCTATTTTTGGGCCCCTTAAATTGTCTCCGGTGGTGACATCAAACTGTGAGCCATGCCTCGGGCATGTGATTGTCTTGCCTTCCAGCTTCCCTTTAAAGAGGTCACCTCCAAGATGGGTGCATTTCCTATCTATTGCATAATAGGTATCCTCTAAGTTTATGACAAGTATCTCTTTTCCATTAAAGGTAAAAGGTTTCATTGTGCCGGCCGGTATATCTTCTTTTAGAGCGATTTCAGAAAATGCCATTTGATTGCCTCCGTAAATAAATGATCAACGCATTAATTAACAGTTATATTGTATCAGAAAATTATAATATACTGATAAAATCCTTTATGATCAGCTAAACCATCGGGCCCTTTGTCGCTTTTTACCCTCTTTATCAGCTTTGGTATGATCTCAAACAGATCCCCGACTATGCCATAATTTGCAATCTTAAATATAGGGGCGTCAGGATCCTTGTTGATGGCAATTATTACATCCGATGTCTGCATGCCTGCAAGGTGCTGTATTGCACCCGAAATGCCACATGCTATATATATCTTTGGATTTACAGTTTTTCCAGTCTGCCCCACCTGGTGGGGATAAGATATCCAGTTTGAATCTACTGCTGCCCTTGAAGCACCGACCACACCGCCCAGGCTATCAGCCAATTCTTTTATGAGAGAAAAGTTTTCCGGACCACCCATTCCTCTTCCACCCGATACTATAACATCATAATCAGTAAGATTTATGCTCTGGCCGATCTCTTTTTCCTCAGATAATAATTTATAGACAGATTTATATTTGCTTGCATCAGGTTCAATGATCTCTATTCTGTCATGATATATCTTGTATGGATCACTTTTGTCTTCATTTCCTGAATCTTTGCTGCCTGGATTTTCAATCGGCCGGTTTTCCATTACATGTGGCCTGACAGTAGCCATCTGAGGCCTTGAATTTCTTGTTATTATAGTGGCGAGGATATTGCCTCCGAAAGTTGGCCTTGTCTGAAGTAATATCTTTTTTTCTCTGTCAATAGAAAGAGAGGTACAATCAGCAGTGAGACCCGTCTTTATTATGGCAGCGACTTTTGGGACAAGGCTTCGCCCAAAGCTTGTGGCACCTGCAAGAAAAATATCAGGTTTATATTTTTGGATAGCCTGCACGAGCACTTTCGCAAATATATCATCGATATTATTTTTAAATATCTCATTGTCGGAAATGTAGAGCCTGTCAGCACCATAATCAAAAACACTTTTAATAGAGTTTTTCAGGCCATATCCTATCAATATGCCAGATAATTCTGTCTGCAGGTTTTCAGCAAGCTTCCGACCTTCACTTAAAAGCTCAAAACCCACATCGGCGATTTTGCCTTCATGCTGTTCAAGAAAGACCATGATCCCCTTATATTGCGAGAAGTCTTTTTTCTCTTCTTCCGGACCTGTTATCTCTATGGAATCAAATTTGCATGCATCGATGCATGCTCCGCAAAACACGCAATTCTCATTTATACTTGCTTTGCCGTTCACTATTTCTATAGCATCATACATGCACACGTTTTTGCATAATGAACAACCAGTGCATGTAGATTCATCGATTTTTATTTCCAACTGTTACCATTCCTTCCAGAAACAATTTTATTTTTTTTCAATAATCCTTTTCAATTTATTTTTTAGATAACTGCCATTTCCTTAAGTTTTTCAAATATCTTTTCGACCTGTTCTTCAGGACTGCCCTCTATCATCTGGACCTCATAAATATGCTTGGGAGTAAATATCTTGATAACCTGAGTATATGAGCCTGATAGTCCGACTTTGCCCTGCTCAACTTCAAGGGTCTTAATATCCCATAAAGGTATCTCTTCATTCTTTGCTTTTAGTTTTCCCCTGAGTGAAGGCACCCTCGGTAGATTGATATCCTTTCCAACTGATATTGCTGCTGGCAACCTGATCTCAAATGTCTCATACCTGTCTTCCATAAGTCTTTTGATCTTCATCCTGTTTCTTGTTATTTCAAGGACATTGCTTGCATAACCAATAAAAGGTATATTAAGCATGTGGGCAAGCTCCGGCCCGACCTGGCCAGTATCACCATCAAGTGTCTGCTTGCCGAGTATTATCAGTCTCCAGCCTTCAAACTTATTTATTGCATTTTTGAGAGTAAGAGCTGTCGCCCAGGTATCGGCCCCTGCAAAGGCCCTGTCTGATATGAGCACTGCTTTATCGACTCCAAGTGATATCGATTCCCTCAATATTGATTCTGCCTGGGGAGGACCCATTGTTATTGCTATCACTTCCACTTCTTCATCAGGTTTTACTTCTAACAAGCGTTCCCTGAGTCTTATGCCCTCTTCAACCGCATATGTGTCAAAAGGGTTTATAACAGTCTCTACCCCTTCCCTGACCAGTGTATTTGTTTCAGGATTTATCCTGATCTCTGTTGAACCCGGTACCTGCTTTATGCATACTATTATTTTTATTTTGATCACCCGCTCCTGGTTTATGGTTACTTAATATTGATAAAACTTTTTTGATCGCTTTTTCTTTGATGATGATCAAACCGCTCCCCTCTTGATAAGATCAAGAGCTATAACATTTTTTTGTATCTGATTGGTGCCTTCATAGATCTGCGTTATCTTTGCGTCCCTCATCATTTTCTCTACAGGATATTCCTTCATATATCCATATCCGCCAAGTATCTGGATAGCGTCTATGGTCACCTTCATTGCAATATCAGAAGAAAAAAGCTTGGACATCGCTGACAATTTCGAAACGTTCTTCTCTCCGCTGTCTATGACCCTGGCTGCATGATATACAAGGGCTCGTGCAGCCTCGACCTCTGTGGCCATATCTGCAAGCATGTGCTGTATCGCCTGGAAAGATGAAATAGGTTGTCCAAATTGTTTTCTTATTTTTGAATAATTTACTGCTTCTTCCAGGGCAGCCTGCGCGACCCCTACAGCCTGAGCACCTACTGCAGGCCTTGACTGGTCAAATGTCCTCATGGCTGTAATAAACCCTCTACCTTCTCCACCGAGTATGTTTTCTGCCGGGATACTGCAGTCATTAAATATAAGCTCCCTTGTCGCTGATGCCCTTATACCCAGCTTGTTCTCCTTTTTTCCAAAATCAAAACCTGGCGTACCTTTTTCGACTATGAAAGCACTTACTCCTCTTGCACCTTTTTCCGGGCTTGTTGATGCAAAAATTGTATAAATGTCAGCTTCACCGCCGTTTGTTATCCATTGCTTGGTCCCGTTCAAAATATATTTATCACCCTTGAGAACAGCCCTTGTCCTGATCGAGCCAGCATCACTTCCTGCTTCTGATTCTGTAAGGCCAAATGCTGCAAGTTTTTCCCCGCTTGCAAGGCTGGGAAGATATTTGCTTTTTTGTTCTTCAGTGCCCATGACCATAATGGGTATAAAACCAAGTCCGCTGGCAGCATAGGTAGTGGCAACACTGAGATCACCCCTGCTTAGTTCTTCAGTGGCAAGGCAGACTTCAAAGATACCTGTGCCCATTCCTCCATATTTTTCAGGAATAAAAAGCCTGAACAGGTCACTTTTACCTATTTCCTTTATTATTTCAGCCGGGAATGTCCCCTCCTCGTCCATTTCGGCTCTTACGGGTATTATTCTTTCTTCCACTATCTGCCTGCAGATATCTACAATCATCTGCTGTTCTTCTGTTAAAAAATAATGCATTATTTCCTCCGGATTTAAAAATAAAAAATTGATAAAATCTTTTAACTTAATTTGTATTAAAAGACGCACTAACACCTGTGCGGTTTCATAATTAGTTTTGCATCTGAAACTTTATAATCATGCAAGCGTCTTTTTTAATACGATCCAGTTTATTATCGGTTACAGTTTAAAAAACCCAAAAAAACAAGAATGGAAGTCATTATAAATGAATACTGGAGATAATGGTATTTTTAAAAGTATAGCAATAAAAAAAGATGAAGTATTGCTTTCAGGAGAAGAAAGTAAGAATAAAAGATTGGAGATTTTTCTCCTGAAGTTTTCTACAACACTTGTCTTTATAGTATTGATGTGGTTGTCCGCAAACTCATTCATTTACCTGCCTTTTACACCCGTACCGGTTACAATGCAGGTTTTAACCGTCCTTCTTTCAGGTATACTGCTGGGACCTTACTGGGCATTTACTGCTCAGGTGGAGTATGTGCTGCTCGGTATATCAGGTTTTCCTGTCTTTGCTGGCTTTAAAAGTGGATTTGCGGCGCTGGCAGGGCCGACGGGGGGATACATCTTAAGTTTTGCCCTTGCAGCTTGGCTCACAGGTTATCTTTATTCCATTTTCAGTGCAGACATTGCCAGAAGGAACAAACCAGTATTTTCAGGGCGTCTAATTATTTTTTTTTCCTGCCTCGATGGGACTTTTTCTGATCTATACAGTCGGATCTGTCCATCTGGCAGGTTATTTATATGCTGCCGGGAGACATTTGATATCATGGAATCTTTTTCGTGATATAATAAAAATCGGGGTAATGCCATTTTTTTTAATAGACCTTGCAAAAGTCATAATTATTACAGCGATTAATAAAAATAGTAAACTACTTAATTGAAAAACCCGCAGACAATCACAATTTTTTTCTATTTTAAAAACAAAAAGTAAAAATAAAGATGAAAAAAGTAAAAATCAATGATATGACGATAAGGGATATTTTCCAGAGTGTAGATGAGAGGCAGATAAGCGAGAGGTTGTTTACAAGAATAGTAGAAAACCTTGGAAAAGCTAATTTTGACAGCCTCGAAGTATTTGGTGGATCAGCTTTTGAAAAGATGCTTGGTAATCTCTTCAGAAAGACTCCTTTTGAGATTGCTTATGATATAAAAAGCAGGTTACCCAAGACTGTTTTACAGGCATTGATCAGCGCAAGGAATCTTGTCGGTATGGAGGCTTATTCAAAACCGGTCATCAAGAAATTCATAGAACAGTGCATTAAAAGCGGTATAGAAAGATTTAAAGTATTTGATGCATTAAATGACATTGAAAATTTTAAATATACTATCTCAGTCATAACTGAAAAAAACAGTCACTGTCAGGGTACGATAATATATGATGATTTTCAGGACCTGGATTTTTATTTAGACCTTTCAAAAGAACTTGAAAATGCAGGATGCAGCAGCATTTGTATAAAAGATGCTGAATCTACACTGCTGCCTAAAAGGTCACAGGAATTGTTTAAAAAACTTACTGCTGAGTTAAAAATACCGGTTTTTTTAAGTGTCTATAATTTAAGGGGTCTTCAGGTCTCAAACTATTATAATGCATGTCTAGCTGGTTGCTCGGGAGTTGACCTGAGTTTTATACCATCATCATATAACGATCTTAGCCCGGCAGTATTTCCGCTTATATTAAGTTTTAAGGATACCGGCTTTACAATAGACCTTGACTATATAAAACTACTTGAAATCTTTGAGTGGTCAAAACAAAATCTTTATCCTCTGATCAGAAATGAGTTGCTTTATTCAAGATTCATATTCAGTAATAAGAACCAGAACCTTTTACCTAAATGGCTGCTGTCAAGCATAAACCGCCAGCTTAACGAGATCGGGGAGAGCAATAAGATTGACATGGTGCTTGAAGAAGTTTTCAAAATTAAGAATGAGATCGGCAATCCTTCCTTATCGACACCTGTCGGCCAGATAATCGGAAGCCAGGCAATACTTAATACAATTATTTCAGATCATAGATGGGAAATAACTTCTGATGAAATAAAAAAACTCATTTCAGGAAATTATGGAAAATTACCCCGGAAGGTCGATAAAGATGTATTTGATAAGATAATAGAATCAGATAGAGCATATGGCGACCCGTCCGGTTCCGGGACTGGAGAAGCTGCAGGTGAGACTATCGAAGTCATTGAGGATAAGACTCTTGAGCAGTGTGCAGATGAGATTATCGGATTTTCAAAAAGGGATGTTGACATTTTGAGTTATCTTTTTTTTCCTGAAAAGACTTTCAGATTTCTTGAAAATAAAAACGATCCTAACATCTCCAGACCCAAACTACAGTCCAAGCCTGAAGTACAGGAACTTATTTTCCCGGATTATTTTGATGAGAAAAAAGATAATGCAAAATTCACAGATATCGATCTTAAAAAAATCAGAGAGATCACAACCCTTGTAGAAACAAGCGATATAGATGGGATAAACATTGAAATAGATGGGATGAAGATATCGATAAATAAAAAAATGGATCAGCAAAAAGATATGGGTCCAGCCAAAGATACGATCTTCTCTGATACAAAAAAACCTGATATTGGAGAGGAGGGGCTCGTATCGATAAGATCTCCTATTGTCGGTACTTTCTACAGTGCCTCTGAACCTGGTGCTCCCCCATTTATAACAGCTGGCAAAAAAGTAAAAAAGGGAGATACGCTTTGTATAATCGAAGCAATGAAACTTTTAAATAAGATCGATTCCGATTATGACGGGGAGATCAGAGAAATACTTGTTCAGAATGAAGATGCTATAGAATATGACCAGGTACTTATCAGGATGAAACCGCACATTAAAAACAGTTGATAATAGAGTGTATTTTAAAATTTAAAGAAACAATCAAAACATATGTTTAGAAGGATACTTATCGCCAACAGAGGAGAGATCGCAGTCAGGATCATCCGGGCATGCAGGGAACTTGGCATAGAGACTGTCGCTATTTATTCTACAGCTGATAAAGGGGCGATGCATACGTTCCTTGCCGATAAAAGTGTCTGTGTAGGGCCCCCGCCTCCAGTTAAAAGCTATTTAAATATTGAAAATATAATAAGTGCTGCGGTTGTCAATAATTGTGATGCACTTCATCCTGGATATGGTTTTCTTGCTGAAAATTCTGCCTTTGAAAAGACATGCAGCGAGAACGACATAAGATTTATCGGACCTCCTGCTGAAGTCATCTCACTTTCGGGTAATAAATCAATGGCTATCGAGGTGATGAAACATAATAAGATACCTGTTATCCCTGGTTCTGATGGAAATGTAGAAAGTCTGAGGCAGGCTCTTGCCTATGGGAAGAGGCTGGGATACCCACTTATAATAAAAGCATCTTTTGGAGGCGGCGGAAAGGGTATGAGAGTCTGCAAAAACAGGGCCGATCTTGAAAGTCTTTTTCCACTTGCCCAGTCTGAATCTGTATCGAGTTTTGGAAAAAGCGATGTCTACATAGAAAAATATATTGAAAGGCCAAGACACATAGAGTTTCAGATAATCGCAGACGATTATGGCAATACTGTTTGTGTCGGGGAAAGAGAATGTTCCATTCAGCGAAGGCACCAGAAACTTATAGAAGAAGCTCCTGCTGCAGGATTATCCCAGAGAACTGGAAAAATAATAAGAGAATATGCTGTAAAAGCTGCCCGTGCCATAAACTATAAAAACCTTGGGACCATAGAATTCCTTCTTGATGAAAAAGAGAATTTCTTCTTTATTGAGGTCAACTCAAGGATACAGGTAGAGCACCCTGTAACAGAAGCAGTCACAGGAATAGACCTTATTAAAGAGCAGATAAAAATCTCTGCGGGAGAAAAAAACAGCCATATGGGAAAAGAGTCAGATACCAGGGGAAACGCCATAGAGTTCAGGATCAATGCTGAGGATAGTGAGAATAATTTTATACCCTCGCCCGGCAGGATAACCGACTGCATTTTGCCTGGCGGTCCGGGGATAAGAGTGGATACATTTATACGTCCTGATTATGTTGTACCTCCGTTTTATGATTCACTGATCGCAAAACTTATTGTATGGGATAATTCAAGGAAAGAGGCGATTTCCCGTTCAATAAGGGCACTCGAAGAGTTTAAGGTAGAAGGCATCAGGACCACAATCCCATTTCACAAAAAAATCCTGACGAATAATAATTTTCTTGAAGGTAATATCCATACTCATTTCATTGAAGAAGAATTCCCTGTTTAGACTTGTACGAATGACACGTGTGCAGATTTATTTGACAGCTTTTTTTATTTTTGTTAAATTAAATTAATTTTTATTCTGCACTTTTTAAATTATTAATAATAGCAGACAGTCAATTATTATTTTCAAGGAGTGTCTTATATGGCAGAAAAGATAATGGTTAAGAAATTTGATCCAAAACCCCGAAAAGGCATGCATCTTAAAGGCTTTTATAAGCCTTTATATTTTTTTGAAGAACTGTTAAAAAGATCCATGTTCGATTGCAGGTCCTGCGGGCAGTGTATTCTTTCTACTACTGGTTTCGTTTGCCCCATGAGATGCCCCAAGACCCTAAGAAACGGTCCCTGCGGTGGTGCCTTCGATGGTATGTGTGAAGTAGACAATACTAAAAAATGTGTATGGTGTGAGATCTATGACAATGCTGAAGACCTTGACAGGGTCAGAATGCTAAAATCTTTTCAACCACCTATCGACTACCGCCTTGAAGAAACATCTGCAATTGTAAATTATTATGATAACAGGATAGAGGGCATGCATCTTGCCATACCCGGAAATGGCAACAGTTTTGTCCAGCTAATAAATATGGCGGTTCATATATTGATGTACAGGATCAAGAAATTTTTCAGCCCTTCAAAATACCAGCAAAAACAGGAGTCCCATTATCTGGAAGCATAATAAGCGCATAATAAGCGATCAAGACATGATTTGATAGGCTAATATTCAAGGTATCCGATGAGCAGTCCGTTTTTATCTCTTATATAGACCCTGTCATGGTCATTGTTCCACACGGGACTGGCGCTGTTCCAGAAAAACGTATCAAGTATATCATCGCCACTGCCTGAAAATAATATTATTCTTGAGTTTTTTTTAAGGATATACCTTTTAAAATCATAAATATTTGTACCACTGTCTTTCACTGTCCAGCCTGCAAGGTTCAGGTCCTCATCTCCGAGATTTGTCAATGTAAGATATTCACCATTAAGATTTTTTCTGTCATCCCCGTAAGCGTCAAAATTTAAACATACTTCGATCGGTCCTTCAAACTCAGTATCAGGGTGCACGTTGGAGCACATATCTGAAAGCTTCCATAATCCCAGCTCATTCTCTCTTGCAAACCTTTCTGCAGCCAGAAACAGTTCCGCATACCTTACATCAGGACCCACTGTATATGTGTTGGCAAAACCTCTTTTTACCATTTCAAGATTTATAAATACTCTATTGCTATATGCATATCGCAATAACCTGCCATAACCATCTACGTCTGAAATATCTTTCTCAAGCATCACATGCATATCAGCAAGTAATAACACAAGCATGTCTCTTGCTTCATAATAAAAAAAATTATCTGTTTCCGGCGTATTGATCCCAAGCAATCTTACTCTATTTTTATTCTGAAGGATGAAAGTGTCTCCATCTATGATCTCAGCGACCTCGTAGGTCGTGTTCCCTGTAATGTTTCCGGATGTTGCTGTATCTGGGGGTGGTAAAGAAGATACGGATGTGTCCTTCCCTGAAACATCAGTTTCTGATAGAGTGAAACCGGTATGACCGCCCATATCATCATAATAAAATAATCCACAGGACGATACAGAGAAAAATATAATCAGTGATAGCGGGACCACAAAGAAGAAGTATTTTCCTCTATTTCCCACTCCTTTCCCTTCTTATCTCATCGAATCTTTTCCTGCTTTGGGGATCTAATCTATTTCCTATTATATAAAATGATTTTTCAGCATCCTGTTTAATATTTTTAAGTTCCATATCAAGCTTTTTTCTAAAATCCTTTATTTCAAGTGCAAATTCCCTGGTGGATTTCCTGTATATATTATTTTTAAAAATCACTTTTTGCTGCATATAATCTGAAGTCACCACAAAAACCCTTTCAAATTCTTCATTCCGTTGGACCAGCTTTTCCACAATCGTGTCCGCAGTTTCTCCTGATTTCGAGAAGATGACCTCTATTTTATCTTTTAACTCTCTTGAAGAAATATTGCGTTTACTGTGTTTTGCATCAAAAACCACTATGGCTTCAAAACCGGCATAGTTTTTATACTGGGCAAGCTCACTTATAAGCTTATCCCTGAGTTCTTTAAGTCGTTCGTTGTCTGGATTTTCATTTTTATAATATCCAAATATAAAATTGTAGCCATCGATTATATATAATTCTTTCAGCTTTCGATCCTCATCTATCTTTTGTAGTTTTATGAAATTCCAGTTGATGCCTGATGATATAGAGAAAGATCCCTGTAGATGTTGATACGTTAAGAGAGTCCATCTTTCCGTGCATCTCTACTGTTATCAGGAAATCACAGTTCTGCGATACAAGTTTTCCCATTCCTTTGCTTTCACTCCCGAATACTATTGCAGCAGGAAGCATATATTCAAGACTTTCGGCAGACCTTATATCTCCTTCTTTGTCAAGGGTGGTGCCGTATATCCAGAAACCGTTTTCCTTGAGTGTTTTTATTGCCTGGACAAGATTTGTGACACAATAGATTTTGGATTCTTCCATAGCACCGGACGATATTTTACTTGCTCTCGACCCTGCCTCTACGCTCCTGTTTTTTGGGATCATTACACCGTTTACTCCAAAAGCACTGCAGTTCCTTAAGATGGACCCAAAATTACCGACATCGGTAATCCCGTCAAGAATCACAAAAAGAGACTCTTTATCTATACCTCTCTCTATATCTTCTATAAGATCACGATAATTATATTTTGATACCCTTGCTAAAACACCCTGGTCGCCTGACAAGAAATCATCTGAAGAAAAAGAAGGGTCATTTTTTAAAAAATCGTTATATCTTTCCTGTTGTAAAAACCTGGTAGTTATATTTCTTGATTTTGCTTCAATTAAGATCTGCTGCAATTTTGGGGTTTGTGATCTTCCTGAATTTATAATTATCTCGTAAACCGACCTTTTACCAGCATTTGTCAGGATAAGGGCCAGGACAGTATTCAGGCCATATAATAGTTCTGATGGCATCTAATTTTCTCTTTTCCAGATCGTACCTTCGTTTCTGTCTTCAAGCAAAACATTAAAGCTTTTCAATTTCTCCCTTATTTCATCTGCTTTCTTGAAATCTCTTTTTTTCCTGGACATATTTCTTTGCTCGATTAGTTCTTCTATTTCTGAATCTTCAAGATAAATACCATTGCCGGCTTTACCTGTATCAATCTCTAATTCTTTCGTAAGACTAAGACCAAATATCATTCCATGCTCAACTATGACCTTATGAGCCATTGTGAGGCTTTCCCTGATCGGATCATTGACCCTGAAATCCGGGTTCTGGATGATAGTATTGACCTCCCTAACAAGATCAAACATGTTTCCCAATGCTCTCGCAGAATTGAAATCATCATCCATAGATGACTTGAACTCTGATTTAAAATCCTTTATGTAGCCATAGATCTTTTCAGCGGTTTCATCATTTTCATTTGCTTTTAAAAAGTCCGGTTTAAACGCACCGGTAAGAAAGATTGCGTTTCTTAAGAAATTCAAAATACGTTCCTGCGATTTTTTTGCTTCTTCAAGCTTCTCAGTGCTGAATTCAAGCGGACTTCTATAGTGTGTTGAAATGACATATATTTTAAGTACATTCGGGGAGTATTTTTTTAATAAGTTTCTAAGTATCCAGTCCTCCTTTAAACCGGCTGACTTGGACATCTTTTCTTCTTTTACTTCTATCATCCCATTGTGCATCCAGTATTTTACAAAATCCCCTTTATCCGGAAAGGCCGCTTCGGACTGTGCGATCTCATTTTCATGATGAGGAAAAATTAGGTCTATTCCTCCTCCATGGATATCTATACCAAATCTAAGGTATTCCAGGGACATCGCAGAACACTCGATGTGCCACCCCGGCCTGCCCTTTCCCCATGGACTATCCCATGAGGGTTCACCTGGTTTTGCACTTTTCCAGAGGGTAAAATCTGCTTTTGATCTTTTAGAGAAAGTTTCACTTTCCTGAGATTGCATCTCTTCGATTTTCTGCCCGGATAGTTTTCCATAATCTTTAAACTTTGATACATCGAAATAGACATCTTCACCCGAAACATACCCAAATCCATTATCGATTATCCTGGAAATTATGGAAATTATCCCGGGAATCATTTCAGTAGCCCTGGGCATGGCATCAAAATCACCGATTTCCAGCATTCTAATATCATCCAAAAAGGCGTCGATATATCTTCTCGTAATGATGTCGAAAGTCACATTTTCTTCATTTGCCTTGTTTATTATTTTATCTTCTATATCAGTTATATTCTGGACAAAGTTTACTTTATGGCCTATATGCTCCAGATAATTCCTTATCATGTTGAATACGATTATCGGCCTTGCATTGCCGATGGAGATATAGTTATATACTGTAGGTCCACAGACATACATATTGACTTTATTTTCTTCAACTGGGATGAAATCCTGTTTTTGTCTTTTAAGTGTGTTATATATCCTTAAGCTCAATTTATTTGCCTCTCCAGCTTATTAATATTATCTTTATCTTTATTTTTTTTATCCTTTGTCTTCTTTTCATATTTAAAGACTGTCTCCTCAAGTATATCGATCCTATTATTTAATTTTGTAAGTAATTCATTTACAGGATCGGGTAGGTTCATTCTATGGAATTCATCAGAAAGTATTTTTTCCCCTTTTATTTTAACGACTCTGCCAGGTACTCCTACAACTGTACAATCATCAGGAACAGGATCTATCACAACTGCACCAGCACCTATTATTACATTATTTCCTACTGATATTGAACCCAGGACTTTTGCTCCTGCTGATATTACAACATTATTACCAATCGTAGGGTGTCTTTTTCCTCTTTCCTTTCCTGTGCCTCCAAGTGTGACGCCCTGGTAAATAGTCACATTATCACCAATGACTGTGGTCTCTCCTATTACCACACCCATACCGTGATCTATAAAAAATTTCCTTCCGATCACCGCTCCAGGATGTATTTCAATACCTGTAAAAAATTTAGATGTCTGAGATATGACTCGTGGGCAGAAAGGTACTTTTTTTGACCAAAGCCAGTGGGCTATCCTGTGGTTTAAAATAGCATGGACCCCGGAATAGGTAAAAAGGATCTCAGCCGTACTGACAGCAGCAGGATCTTTTTCCTTTGCAGTCATGGTAAGTTCTTTTAATTCTGCTATAAGGCCCATTTTTTTCCCCTTATCTTAAGTTCCCTGACTTTCAGTTTAAGATTTTTACAGAACTTCTGGCCAAAATCAAATATTTTATTATTTTAAATTTTTATTTTCTTTACAGATCATAAATATATATCTAAATGCATAATTAGTCAAATCGACAATAACACCTAAAAATATGTATAGAGGATTATCAAAGTAGGTCTATTTCATCAAGAAGCGCTACGCTCTGGGCAGCAGCTCCTTCCTTCCTGCCGCAAAAACCTAACCCTTCACTGGTTGTGGCTTTGATGTTTATTCGACCATGGTCCACTTTCAGGCTGTCGGAAATTTTAGTTCGCATCTGCCCGATGTAAGGAGATATCCGGGGATATTCAAGTATGACCACAGAGTCTATATTTACTATTAAATATCCTGCTTTTTTTACCATATCGCCGACTATTTCCAGTAGCAAAAGACTCGCTATATCCTTATATTTATTATCAGTATTTGGAAATTGGACACCAATGTCCTCCAGACCTGCAGCTCCAAGCAGTGAATCCATTATCGCATGTACGAGCACATCTGCATCCGAGTGCCCGCCAAGGCCAGAGGAGTTTTCTATTTCTACTCCTCCAAGTACCAGTTTCCTGCCTTCATCAAAAGCGTGTATGTCATAACCTATACCTACCTTCATAATTCCCTGCCATCCCTATCCATTATAAGTTCTGCCAGGAATAAATCAGTAGGTGTAGTAATTTTGATATTCTCATGCCTTCCCAGCACTATCTTGACTTTCCATCCCAGCCTTTCGACAAGACTGGAGTCATCAGTACCGGTAAACCCGTCCTCCTGTGCCTTTTTATAAGCGTCCAGAAGAGTCTCATAAAAGAATATCTGGGGTGTCTGAGCCATACAGACCAGGGACCTTTCAATAGTCTCTACTATAATATTTTTATCATCAAGTTTTTTTACAGTCTCGTATGCCGGTGATGCTGTCATTATGCCTTTAACTGTTTCGTCCTGCTTATTACTTCTGATCAGGCTGTTGACAAGATGACTTATTTCAGATGGCGTTATCATGGGCCTGACACCGTCATGCACAGCTACTATTCTACAATTTCCCGGTAATGCCTTTATAGCGTTAAAAACTGAATCCTGTCTGGTCTCTCCGCCTTCGATCAATGCTTTTACTTTCTTAAGATCATATTTATCTATTATCTCACTTTTGCAATAGTTTATTTGATCCTTTCCGACTGTAACATATATCTCATTGATCCTGGGACAGTCCTGAAAAGATTTAATGGTATGAGCAAGTACAGGTTTCCCATAAATATGGATAAACTGTTTACTGATATTGCTTTTTATTCTTGTGCCTTTTCCTGCTGCTGTAATAATCGCTGCAATCATTTATAAAAAATTGATTCTATGAAAATGGTTAAAAATCCTGCTTATGCAAAAAGAAAAGAGGAAACTTCTTAGAACCTCAGGTTTTGGGAAACCCCTCCTCTAAAACCATAAGGTTCATTATAAAGGTAGTATTCTGAAAATTTCTTTAACCTGTCAAAAAGTAAACTTGCACTTATCTTACCCATTCCCTGCACTTCTGAAAGCTCGTCAACACTTGCATTCATTATGTTTTTTAGATTCCCAAATTTACCGACCAGGTTTTTTATTACCAGTTCTGACATCCTTCTTATACCTGTTACGATCCTTATGCCCTTTGGCTGGACCTGAAACTCCCGCAGATTACCCTCGGTTTTATAGCCAAGTATTTTTGATATATTATCCAGATCAAGCAAAGAATCCTCTCCAAGGTTATTGATCTTGTTTTTTATATCATTTATTTTTACATTGCCGTTAAAGTTAATATAATCTTCAATCACCCGGAGGCTTTCATCCAGTACATTTACCATCAGCTCTTCTATCTGCATCTTCAGCAATCTTCCATCTGTCCCGAGTTCATAAGTATAGCGCCTAACTTCCTTTTCAGTTTTCTGCACGATGCTTGAACGCTGCAGTACTGAAGCCACGTCATGCAGGGTCACTATGTCTTCAAGTTCCCTTATTGTAAGATTTAACATAAGCTGGTCCAGTCCGTCCTTATACTTACTTAACGTCTGGAACGCCTGGGTCGCTTTTGAAAGTACTATTCTGGGTTCTTCAAGGATGTACTTTATATTGCCTATATAAAACGTGACTACATCTCTTTTTTGTGATATCGAGATCACCAGGGTCTTTGTCTGTTTTGCAACTCTTTCCGCAGTCCTGTGTCTTGTGCCCGTTTCAGAAGTCTTTATCAGTGGATTAGGATAAAGATGGGTATTTGCATATAAGATCCTGTTGGCATCCTCGCTGAGGATAATAGCACCATCCATTTTTGCAAGTTCATAAAACTTGGCAGCTGTAAAACTGCAACCTATATAGAAGCCGCCATCGACCAGTTTTAATACCTGTTCCGTATCTCCTACGACGATCAGGGCGCCTGTCTTCGCCTGAAGGATATATTCTATACCGGTCCTAATATCAGTACCTGGTGCGATCCTTTTAAGGCTGTTTAGTAATAGCTCTTCCTCTTGTTCTTTCATATGGCACTAAATAAATATATTAAATATTAATAAATTATTTAAACATTCAATTTAGATTTAGTGATCCTTTTGATCTCAAAGTTGATCTCTTTTCCATCTGAATCTGCGACTATCAAGTCACCTGGCTTTATATCTGATGCAATGATCTTTTCGGATATAGGATTTTCTATAAATGACTGTATCGCCCTTCTCAAAGGTCTTGCACCCATAGTAGAGTCATATCCCTTTTCTATTAAGAAGTCTTTCGATTTTTTAGTAAGCTCGACTGTGATACCCTGGACTTCAAGCTGCAGGGCTATCCTTGCTATCATGAGATCTATAATATTATAGACTTCCAGCTTTGATAGCTTATGGAACACTATTACCTCATCAAGCCGGTTAAGAAATTCCGGTCTGAAAGCTTTTTTAAGCTCACTCATAACTTTGTTTTTAATATCTTCGTATGTCAGGTCCTCTTCATCTATTTTTTTGAATCCCAGAGGATTTTTTTTATTTATTTCTCTTGCGCCGAGATTTGACGTCATTATTACAACAGTATTTTTAAAATCAACTCTCCTTCCCTGAGAGTCCGTAAGATGGCCGTCCTCAAATATCTGCAGAAGTATGTTAAATACATCAGAATGCGCCTTTTCTATCTCGTCAAGCAATATAACGCTATAGGGCCGCCTTTTTATCTTTTCTGTCAGCTGTCCACCCTCATCATACCCGACATAACCAGGAGGAGAGCCTACAAGTTTTGAAACAGAATGCTTTTCCATATATTCAGACATGTCTATCTGTATAAGCGCATCTTCTTTTCCAAAAAGAAATTCTGCAATAGTTTTTGCAAGTTCTGTCTTACCAACACCTGAAGGGCCCAGGAAGATAAATGAGCCTATTGGCCTTTTAGGGTCTTTTAATCCGGAACGGGACCTTCTTATTGCCCTCGAAACAATATTTATGGCTTCATCCTGTCCGATGACCCTTTTATGAAGCTCTTCTTCCATTTTTAACAGTTTTGCAGATTCAGTTTCGGTGAGTTTATATACCGGTATTCCTGTCCAATTTGAGAGAACCTCAGCGATCTCATTTTCATCTACATTACCTTTTTTTTTATCACCGACTCTTCCCCAGTTTTCTTCCAGGTCAATTTTTTCCCGTATTAGCTGCTTTTCTTTATCACGGAATTCAGCTGCTTTTTCAAAGTCCTGTGCTTTTATGGCTTCTTCTTTTTCAGTTATGACTTTTTCAATCTGCTCCTCAAGTTCTTTTAAATCAGGAGGATTTGTGAGGTTTCTAAGCCTCACTCTTGATGCAGCTTCATCTATTAAATCAATAGCTTTGTCAGGTAAAAATCTGTCAGAAATATACCTGTGAGATAGTTTTACAGCAGATTTGAGGGCTTCTTCAGTAATTGTCAGGCTGTGGAATACCTCATACCGTTCTTTTAACCCCCTGAGTATCTCAAGGGTCTCATATTCACTGGGCTCATCTACATAAATAGGCTGAAATCTTCTTTCAAGCGCTTTGTCTTTCTCGACATATTTCCTGTATTCATTTATTGTGGTGGCCCCGATCGTCTGGATCTCACCTCGCGCCAGCATAGGCTTAAGTATGGATGCAGCATCAATCGCTCCTTCTGCGGCACCTGCTCCGACCAGGGTGTGTACCTCATCGATGAAGATCATAATATCACCGTCTTCTTTTATCTCCTGCAGGACTTTTTTAAGCCGCTCTTCAAAATCACCTCTATACCTTGAACCAGCGACCAACGAACCAAGATCAAGAGTAAATATTTTTTTATCTTTGAGATTCAATGGTACGTCTTTGGAGATAATTGACTGAGCAAGACCCTCGACTATCGCTGTTTTGCCTACACCTGATTCACCTATAAGTATAGGATTGTTTTTTGTCCTTCTTGAAAGGATCTGCATCAACCTTTCGATCTCTTTTTTTCTACCGATCACCGGGTCAAGTTTGTTTTCTTTTGCAAGGAGGGTAAGATCACGTCCATACTGGTTTAACATCTTGAGGGACCTTTTCTGTGGCTTTTCAGCTGCAGTCGAGCCTTCATCCTGGGGATAAAAAGGGTATTTGTTAAGTATCTCTCTTATTTTTTCTTTTACTGCATCAAGATCGATGCCAAAAGAGTTCAATACTCTGGCAGCGACTCCTTCACCTTCCCTGAGAAGGCCCAGCAATATATGCTCTGTACCTATATAGTTATGGCCCATCTGGAGAGCTTCCCTCAATGATAGTTCCAGTACCTTTTTTGCTCTTGGGGTAAAAGGTATATGTTCATTTGTCTCAGACGATCCCTCTGTGACTGAATCTTTAACCGCTATCCTGATATCGTCTAGAGATATATTTAAAGACTGTAATACCCTTGCAGCTATTCCTTCTTTCTCTCCTATCAAGCCAAGCAGAAGGTGCTCAGTCCCTATATAATTCTGTTTTAAGAATCGCGCTTCATCCTGGGCTCTTACTACTACCTTCCTTGCACGTTCAGTAAATCTTTCAAACATTTATATCAAATCCTTTATAAAATAATTTCTTTTATTATATCCATTCTTTTCTTGTCAGCTTCGTCAGTATCCGGCTCTATTTCGCCATTGCTTCTTAATATAATATTAGACTCTCCAAGCAAACTAATCAACTGGTAAAAATTAAAAGGCTTTATTCCCTTTAATATACCAAGATTGGTCCCAAGGCTTATCATGGATAATAATTCCAGTGCCTCACCATAGGAAAGCAGTTTTGCGTACTTTAAAATACCATATGACCTGTACACGCCATCCTCTATGCTAAGATTTTTTTCAGCCCTGAGTTTTTCAATTGCCTTTCTTTCCTCATCTACAATATTGGCGCAGATCGCTTTCATATCATCGATTATATGGTTTTCATATTTACCCAAAGAATTCTGGTTTGATATCTGAAACAGGTTTCCGATTACTTCAGAATTTTCTCCATAAAATCCTCTTATATTACAGCCTATTTTAGTAATATTTTGGACAAACTGTTCGATCTGTCCGGAAATGATCAACCCGGGCAGATGCGCTATAACAGATATCCTTAACGCCGTACCAAGGTTAGTCGGACAACTGGTTAGATATCCGAATTCTTTATCAAAAGCAAATTTAAGTTTCTTTTCAAGGACTTTTTCCAGAGCGTAAATCTCCCTGCATGCATTTTCAATATTAAGACCAGGATAGATACTCTGTATCCTCAAATGGTCTTCTTCATTGATGAGTATTGATGTAGATTTATTATAAGTGTTAATATCAAAACTCAATATAATGGCTTTACCCGCAAGTTTTGTAAGCATCTCTGGACTCAGAATATGTTTTTCTACAAGAAACCTTCTCTGTATCTTATTCAGTCTTGAAATATTATAAAAAACAAAATCATCGGCCAGGCTTTCCTCAAAAAAAGATTCCCTGACGATTTTCAGGATCTTCCTTTTCTCGTCTCCCTCATTGATGCTGCTGAAGCAAAAATCACTTAAGTTCCTTGCAATCCTTGCCCTGCTTGTCAGTATGACATCGTTTTCGTAGTCACCTTTTGTATTTTTGATCTTTTTAAGATCTATTTCTGTAAATATTGACCTCATAATCCTTTTATTATCAGCTGTTTTATTTTTATCCGTAAGTTTTTATTCCAGGACCCTGCCCAAGGTGAGTTTCTTCTGTAATCTTTTAATCGTATCCCTTAACCTGGCAGCCTCTTCAAAGTTCTCTACAAATATCTCCTCTTTAAGCTTGAACTCAAGATCTTTTATTTCTTTTTCTATCTTTATTTCTTTTACTGATATTTCCGGGACCCTGCCGATATGTTCTACGCTTCCATGTATAGCTTTAATTACAGGTTTTATTACCTCCCTGAATTCGCTGTAGCATTCAGGACAACCCATCCTTCCAAGGGTCCTGATAGTATTCAGATCCATGCCGCAGAAAGAACAATGCCTGTTATCGCCCTTTGAGACATCTTTAAATAATTTCTCATAGTCACTCTTGTCATTTATCTTTATATCAACTTCAAAGACCTTATCCAGTATTTTAGATAGATCATTTAAAAGGTCATCTGCAGGGAAAAACGCCAGATTTTTGAGGCATTCTATACAGAGGTTTATTTTCTCCGTATTTCCATTAATGATTTTTATCAGATGCACATTGGCATTTTTACTTTTACAAAATTCACAGATCATATTATCTCCAAAACTTATCTTAAAAATATAAAAAATTTCAAAGATTATAACACTATTTTACAGCAAAATATAATTGTAAGATACAATATCCAGAGTTTTTTAGCTCTAAAAAGAAGTGATCGATTCTATTCTTTTTCAGGTTTCAGCAGGGGAAAAAGTATTACATCCCTTATTGACCTGCTGTTAGTCAATATCATAACAAGTCTGTCAATACCAATGCCCTCTCCTCCTGTAGGGGGCATCCCGTATTCCAGAGCTTTAACAAAATCAAGGTCTATCCTGCCGGTAAGTCTTTCTTCTTCTGATGTACTTTTTACCTGGTTCTGAAATCTCTGCATCTGATCCTTCGGATCTATAAGCTCTGAAAATGCATTTGCCACTTCCTCACCTCCGATGAAAAGCTCAAAGCGCTCGGTCAGTTCAGGATTGTCGGGATGTCTTTTAGCAAGGGGGGAGATCTCTATAGGATAATCTTTTATAAAAGTCGGTTGTATTAACTTTGATTCTACTGTTTTCTCGAAGATCTCATTTATTATCTTGCCTTTCCCAAAACCATCTTCAATATCAATGCCCTGTTTCCTTGCAATTGCATCAAGAGAGCTGATATTCATTGTGAAATCTATTTTTATCCCAGCATATTTTTCAATTGAATCAAGCATGGACATTTTTTCCCAGCTTCCTTCAAGGTCTATACTATTGTCCCTGTATTCTGTATTTAGCCTTCCGATCGATTCCATGGCAACGTATTTTATAAGCTCTTCCGTAAGCATCATAAGATCATTGTAATCAACAAAAGCCTGGTAGAACTCAAGCATAGTAAATTCCGGATTATGCTTATGGGATATTCCTTCATTTCTGAAATTTCTGTTTAATTCAAAGACTTTTTCAAATCCTCCTATTATTAACCTTTTCAGATAGAGTTCAGGAGCAATCCTCAGATAAAGATCCAGATCAAGAGCATTATGATGGGTGCTAAATGGTTTTGCTGTAGCACCACCAGGAATGCTCTGCAGCATAGGTGTCTCGACCTCTACAAATCCCCGTTCTTTTAAAAAAGTCCTTATTGATTCTATTATTTTGATCCTTGTCATAAAAGTCTTTTTTACTTCAGGGTTGACTAAAAAATCCAGGTATCTTTGTCTGAATCGGGTTTCAACATCTTTAAGCCCGTGCCATTTTTCCGGCATTATCCTGATTGACTTGCTTAACAACTGGAAATCTTTTAAATTTACAGATAATTCACCTTTATGCGTCACAAATATATTGCCTTCTACACCGACCCAGTCACCTATGTCCAATTGGAGAAACTCGTTATATTTTTTCTCTGTCACGTTTTTGATGTTCAGGTAAAGTTGTATCTTGTCTTTTGAGTCTACAAGGTCACAAAAAGTAGCTTTACCATGCACCCTGAATATCATTGTTCTTCCAGCTATTTTAAACGTCTTTTCATCAGACTCTCCAGGTTTAAGTTGTGAAAAACTTGCTTTTAATTCACTTATGTCTGCAGTTTTTTCATATTTATCAGCATAAAGTTTCAGGTTTTTATCAGTCATGGATCTTATTTTGTCAAGCTTTAGTTGCAAAGATTCCCCTACGGGACCTTCGCTCTCAGCAAGATAATTATTTTTATTTTCTTTAGGATCCATCTTCATAACGGTTTGATAATAGTTTTAGTATATAAATATGATATCTGACTTTGAGGTCAGTTAATACTGATTATCTTAAATTTCTTTAAGGTGAAAGGGGTCTTGATTATTACTTCATCTTCGACCTTTTTATCAAGGAGTTTCCTGCCAACTGGAGATTCATCCGATATCTTATTATTTTCAGGGTCAGACTCTATTGAAGAAACGATCTTGAACTTTTTCTCTTTTTTTGTATCCAGGTCCTGTAATACCACGGTATTGCCGATATCTATTGTTGAGTTATTTTTTACCTTTTTTATTATAGTGTAGTTTTGAAGGATCTCGGTTATCTGTTCTATTCTACCCTCTATAAAAGCCTGGTCATTTTTTGCATGTTCGTATTCAGGATTTTCAGTAAGCTCACCGCCGAATTCTTTTGCTTCTTTTAATCTTTCTGCTACATCTTTCCTTTTATTTTTAACCAGGTCATCAAGTTCAGTTTGGAGCATCTCGAGACCTTCCTTAGTTATTCTATACTCTTTCATTAAAAGTATTCTCCTAAAAAAATTAATAAAAACTAAAAAATGATTATAAAAAATTTAATTGAGGTATTATATTGTAAGTGTAATTAGATGTCAAAAATAATTGACTATCCGAACCTGCCGGTAATATAATTTTCAGTTCTTTTATCTGCAGGATTTGTGAATATTTTTCCAGTATTATCATATTCTATCAATCTCGCAGGCTCACCAAATTTCTCCATAAGTAAAAACGCTGTTTTTTGTGATACCCTTGCAGCCTGCTGCATATTATGGGTCACTATCACTATTGTATAATTATTTTTAAGTTCATCCATCAGGTCTTCGATCTTTTGAGTTGAAATAGGGTCAAGGGCACTGGCTGGTTCGTCCATCAGGATTATCTCAGAGTCCACTGCAAGAACTCTTGCGATACACAATCTCTGTTGCTGTCCCCCGGAAAGATCCAGCGCAGATTTATGCAGTTTATTTTTTACTTCATCCCACAGAGCTGATTTTTGAAGGCTGTTTTCTACAATACTGTCAAGTTCAGATTTTGAATACTTTTTATGGAGCTTCGGCCCATATACAATATTTTCATATATCGTTTTAGGAAAAGGATTCGGTCTTTGAAACACCATACCCACTCTTCTCCTGAGGTCCACAACGTCTACATTATCTTTAATAATATCCATGTCACCCACATTGACCTGTCCCTCGATTTTTGTATTTGCGATCAGATCGTTCATCCTGTTAAAGGTCCTGAGGAATGTAGATTTGCCGCACCCGCTTGGCCCTATTATTGCAGTAATGGAATTTTTTTCTATATCCATATTGATATTTTCAAGGACCTTTGCGGTCCCATAAAAAAAATTGAAATTCCTTACTGTTATTTTTATGTTGTTTGTTGAATATTCCATTACTTTCCTTTGCTGGATAAATGTTATCAGAAAAGAAAATAAAATATAATCAAAGTAAAATAATTTAATATTTTTTTAATAATTAAAATAACTTGATATTCCAGGAACTTTTTCAGGAACCTTCTTCAAGCTCTTTTTTATATTCTTGAAACTTATCTTTTAAATCCGGATATTTAATGGAAAGGATCTGTACCGCAAGAAGTGCAGCGTTTTTTGCTCCGTTTATGGCAACAGATGCAACTGGTACACCCGGGGGCATCTGTACTATCGAAAGAAGTGAATCCATTCCCTGAAGGTCACTTGTCTTAATAGGAACACCTATGACTGGAATTGGGGTGTATGAAGCGATAACTCCCGGTAAATGCGCAGCTTTTCCTGCACCGGCTATTATCACTTCAAGACCTGAAGAGACTGCACCTTCAGCAAATTTTCTGGTCTTATTCGGCATCCTGTGGGCAGACAAGACTACCATTTCATACCCTATACCAAAACTGTCAAGGGTCTCCGCCGCATTATTCATAACGGGTTCATCAGATTTACTGCCCATTATTATTGCAACTTTTTTTATATTATCAGGCATTCTAATTCTCCTTTTTAACAGGTTTATATTGCCCTTAAAGCTATGTCTTTCCTGTACTGCATGCCGTCAAAGTCGATCCTTGAAATTGAATCATACACCTTTTTTCTTGCGTCAATGAAGCTATCGGCTTTCGCCACAACTCCAAGGACCCTGCCGCCATTTGTATATATATTACCATCAGATGACCTTGTTCCAGCATGGAAAACCATAGTATCTTTCTTTCCTTTAAACCCTTCAAGACCATTTATCATATCTCCGCTTGACGAAGATTCCGGATAACCCTTTGAAGCAAGGACGACACATACGCAATTTGACTCCTCCCATTCAAGAGTCCTCCTTCCAATCCTGCCTTCGATACAATCCATCAGGATCTCAGGAAGATCGCCCTTTAACCTTGGAAGAATTGCCTGTGTCTCAGGATCTCCAAACCTGCAATTATATTCCAGAAGATATGGCTGGCCTTTGCTTATGATTATCCCTCCATAGAGGATACCCCTGTAGTCTATATTTTCAGAAAGAAGTGCCTCATAAGTGGGATATATGATCTGGTCCAGAATCTTTTGGAACTGTTTTTCATCTACAGAAGGAACAGGGCTGTAGCTGCCCATCCCTCCGGTATTCTTACCATTATCACCATCAAATATTTTTTTATAATCCTGAGCAAGGACAAGTGGGACCACGTCTTTTCCGTCACATAGGTTAAGTATAGATACTTCAAATCCATCGATAAACTTCTCTATTATCAATGAATCTCCGGAAGCCTTAAAAACATCTTTAATAAAAATATCTTTAAGGGAAGATAGTGCTTCAGATCTGCTTGCAGGTATTAATACACCTTTACCTGCAGCCAGACCATCTATTTTTAACACCAGAGGAAAATTGCTATCCGGGAGAGACCTGATGTATTCTGCTGCATCATCAAATTGTTCGCGTTTAAACTCTACACTTTCTGCAGTCGGTATATTGTATTTTTTACATAAGCCCTTTGTAAATATCTTGCTTCCTTCAAGCTGTGCTGCTTCCTTATTGGGTCCAAATACTTTTAACCCCCGGTCATTAAGAAAGTCGACTATTCCTTCAACAAGAGGAGCCTCAGGCCCTATTATTGTAAGGTCTATTTCCTTTTCCCTGATATAATTGGCAATATTGTTGAAATTTGAATTATCTATAGAGATGTTTAAGCATTCGCCAATTTCAGAAATGCCAGGATTACCCGGGATGGCAAAAACCATGTTTTTACAGCCGTTTTCAAGAATCTTCCAGGCAAGGCAGTGCTCTCTCCCTCCGCTGCCGATAATAAGAACCCTCATACGAGCCTTTCCATTTGATCTATAGAAGTCTTATCCTTTATAAAACCAGAAGTGGTTTTTTATTCCTCTTAGAGATAATTGACATTATGCTCGAGTCCCTGATGATTATCTGATTCCTTTCAGGGCCCACACTGATCATAGAGATCGGTATTTTTATCTGTTTTTCGATCTCTTCTATATATTTCTTTGTATTTTCAGGAAGATCATCGTATTTTTTAATCGCTGATATGTCTTCTTTCCAACCCTTAAGTATCTTATAGCGGGGTATACATTTATGCATTATTGTCTGGTGGGGTGGGATCTCTGTAAAACTTTCCCCGGAATAATCGTACCCTATACATATCTTTATCTCTTCGAGCCCGGAAAGTATATCAAGTTTGGTAAGTGCAATACTGTCTATTGAATTTATCATAATGGAATATTTCAGGACCAGTATATCAAGCCAGCCGCATCTTCTCGGTCTGCCCGTAGTCGTCCCATATTCATGGCCCTTTTCCCGCAGGAATTCTCCTGTCTCATTTTCAGTTTCAGTAGGAAATGGTCCAGAACCTACCCTTGTGGTGTAGGCTTTGGCCACACCGATTATCTCATCTATCTTCTTTGGTCCCACACCGGCTCCTGTACATGCTCCACCAGCAACGGTTGAAGAAGATGTCACAAAGGGATAGGTCCCGTGGTCTATATCAAGAAGTGTGCCCTGTGCACCTTCAAATAATACATACCTTCCTTCATTCAGAAACCTGTTTACTAAAAATGAAGTATCTGTTATATATTTCCCTATCCGGCTGACGTAGCCCTCGTACTTTTTATAGATCTCTCCTGCATCCAGGATATCAAACCCATATATCTTTTCTATGATGGCATTTTTTAATTTAAGTGTTTCTTCCAGTTTGGTCTTAAATATCTTAAGGTCAAGCAGGTCCTGGACCCTTATGCCGGACCTGTAAGCTTTATCTGCATATACCGGTCCTATCCCCTTATGAGTGGTCCCGATCTTTGCCTTGCCCAGATATTGTTCCCCGGCTTCATCAAAAATTATATGATATGGCATTACCAGATGAGCATTACCGCTTATCCTCAGATTTTCTGCAGCAACACCTTTGCTATTAAGATCATCAAGCTCCTCTATCAGTACTTCGGGATTTACAACAACTCCATTTCCTATTATGCAAGTGATATCTGGATACAGATATTCCTGAAGGTATATGATGAAGCTTAAATTCTACACCTTCTGTGATGACTGTGTGGCCGGCATTATTTCCTCCCTGGAAGCGGACCACCATTTCCATATTACTTGCCAAAAGGTCAGTTATCCTGCCCTTGCCCTCATCACCCCACTGTGTGCCGAGTAAAATGATTCCTGGCATTTTAAAACACCTCTATTCCTTATTATTCCTCTATCTCATCTTCCTGAGATTTTGTAGCATTAACAAACAATGTATACTCTTTAAAAAACTTCAATTTCAACATACCTGTAGGGCCGTTTCTGTGCTTGGCAATATTTAATTCTGCCAGTCCAGCTTCAGCACTCTGCTCATCATAATAATCATCCCTGTAAATAAACAAGACAAGGTCAGCATCCTGTTCGATCGCTCCAGACTCCCTCAGGTCAGCAAGCATCGGTCTTTTTTTATCTCTTCTCTCGACTTCCCTTGATAGTTGTGATATTGCGATGACTGGAATATCCAATTCCTTTGCGATTCCTTTTAAGTTCCTGGATATTTCAGTGATCTCCAGCACCCTGTTCTCCCTGAAATTTGTACCTGACTGCATAAGCTGTAGATAATCCACTATAAGCATCTTAATCCCATAAGTACTCTTTAACATCCTGGCCCTTGAGCGCAGGTCCATCACAGTCAGGAAAGGTGCGTCATCTATATATATCTTGCAATCTGCAAGGTTTTCTATTGCCCTTGCAAGTTTTGGCCATTCGTCATCCCTCAAGTTACCTGATCTCAAGCGTTGAAGATCTATTCTTGATTCAGAACACATGAGTCTCTGTGCGACCTGGTTTTTAGACATCTCAAGAGAGAAAAAGGCAACAGGGACCTTTTCAACCATTGCTGCAAAACGGGCAAGACAAAGCGCAAAAGATGTCTTCCCCATACCTGGCCTTGAAGCAATGATTATAAGGTCTGAATCCTGAAACCCTGAAGTTTTTTTATCAAGGTCTATAAAACCAGTTGATATTCCGGTTATTTTTGACTTTTTCTCATACAGGTTTGCAACCTGTTCGTAAACATCAGAAAGGACGTCTTTTATCACAGAGAACTTCCCTTTCTTCATGTCCTCGCTTAATTCCTGGTAAATGGAGAATATCAGTTGCTGAGCCCTGTCGATTGTCGCATAGAGGTCCTCGGGAATCTCATACCCCATAGTAGCTATCTCTGTTGCTGCATATATAAGTTTACGCAAAACAGAATTATTCTTTACTATTCTTGAATAATATTCGGCATTGGCTGCCAGTGGAAGGTTGCTTACAAGTGAATGGATATAAGAAGTCTCCCCGACTTCATCCAGCATATCCTTTTTTTTAAGAAAATCAGCTACAGTTATTATATCTACAGGTTCCCCGTGTGAATAAAGCTCTTTTATTGCAATAAAGATCTGTTTGTTTGCATTTCTATAGAAGTCGTCTTCAGATAATATCTCAAAAACTGAGACTATTGCTTCCCTTGATATAAGCATCGAGCCCAGCACAGATTCTTCTGCTTCAAGATTATATGGCGGCACCCTGTCCATCCGGCTCGTATCAAGAGGGATTATTTGATCAGTCTTTTTTACCTGGTTTTGCATAATGAAAGATATCAAGTTTACAACTTATTATAAGTTATTTATTTGTAAATTTATAATTGTTTTTAGCCTATTTGCCGTCATTCTGGAGCTTGAACGGTTTCTATATTTTCTGTTTCTACCGCGTTTTCTTCCTCAGCTGGTGGCTCTTCCTCATCTTTAACAATGTTTTCACTTACGATTTCTACTTTTATTGTAGCTTTCACTTCCTTATAGAGCTTTACAATTATGTCATAACTTCCTACTTCTTTTAAATGGTCCTCAAGATCTATTTTTTTCCTATCTACTTCTATCTTCTTGTCTTCAAGGATCCTTTCAGCAATATCCTTATTCGTTATAGATCCATACAGCTTTCCATCAGGGCTTGAATTCACCTTAAAATTGATCTCTATTCCATCTATCAACTTTGCGAGTTTTTCAGCTTCCTCAATACTTTTTGCCTCTTTTTTTACAATAGATTTTTTTACAAGCTCCATTTGTTTAATATTGCCTGCTGTGGCAAGTAGCGCAACATTATTAGGTATAAGGAAGTTTTTTGCAAAACCATCCTTTACACTTATAATATCTCCGGTATTGCCAAGTTTATCGTGATCCCTGGTAAGTATTACTTTCAAATCTCCTCCTTTATCACTAAGTTCTCTTAAGTTTCCTAAAATTTGCCCAAATATCAATTAATCCAAATAATGGTAGTATTAGAAAAAACCCAAAAAACAAAAATAAAACAATTATCAAAATTATTCTTATCTTGTAGCCTACCTTTATTCTATCAAGCAATCCCCATAATGCTGCTGTACCCAATACCAGATATAAAGATCCGAATATTATTATCAGATTATATCCGGCTACATCAAAAAGCATATCGTACCTTACGTTGAAAGAAGGTACCACAACAAAGATTATCCCTAAAATAACTCCCCAGCACCAGTACCATGGGAAATCCCAGTATTTGAATTCCGGTAGTTTCTCTATTCTTTTATCAAATCTTCTAAAAAAAAGATAACTGAAATAGTAATTAAGCACTGAAACTATAGAAAAAAAGACCGCCAGTATTCCCGGTAAGATTTTCGGGATAAACCTGAGAAAAGATTGGGTCTGCCCAATTACAGTATCCAGCTCGCTGCCGCCTGCAAGTAGAAAGCCCTGATAATTTTTAAACACAGGATCCTCAGGCATCAGATCTATATACTCCCGGTATCCGTTTGCAAGAACACTAAATGTATTTTTACCTGCTATTGCTGAATCCATCAAAAAAAATAGTACTAATGCTGCTGCAAAGATAGAAAAAAGTACTGCCAGCGAAATAGAAATGCTCCTTTTTTTACTTATAACATCTCCATAGAGAAAGCAGATCGATACAATTACCGTAAGTAATGCCAGTGCAATTACATAATTGATAATAAAAACAAACAGCAGCCCTGCTATAGCACAGATCGCTGCATCTCTATACCTTTTTGAAACAAACAAAAGAGCGGTAGGTACAGGTAAAAAAGCCAAACCTGCAAAGCTGATAAACGGTACAAAAATAGCTACCATCCCGGCAACTACCGTAAAGATTACCATCACTGCAAGATTTGCTGTCTTTTTATTTATATTATCTGGATTTTCAAAGGACATGTCTTATCGACTATCTTCTAAAATATGGCATAAGAGCTATTTCTCTTGCTCTCTTTATAGCATCCGCTATCATTTTTTGATGCTGCACACAATTTCCTGTAGAACGTTTGGGCCTGATCTTACCCTTGTCTGATACAAATTTTTTCAGTACCGAAACATTCTTATAATCAATATAATCAATATTTTCTTTGCAAAAATAGCAATACCTTTTCCGCTGTCTTGCATTTAAGACCGCTGATGAACTCGGTGACGATTGTTTTTCATTAGCCTGCTTATTTGTTCTTCTTGCCAACTTAAAAGCTCCTTCTTGAAAAATATTTTATAATTATTTATTAATGACCTTTAAAAACTATCTTTTTAATTAAAAAATCAAAACGGGATGTCGTCATTAGAAAAATCAAGGTCCTCATCAGTACTGCTTTCTTTCTGTCCAGTATCAGTTTCGACTCTTTCATTTTTCTCTATCCTGCACGAAGCAAATTCAAGACTTGGTGCAACAACATTTGCTATTATCCTTACTGAAGTCCTTTTCTGGCCTTCCCTGTCTTCCCAGCTTTCCTGAGAAAGCTTTCCTGTGATCAGCACCCTGTCTCCCTTGGAAAGGCTTTCAGCACAATTTTCTGCAAGTTTAAACCAGACTACAACATTAAAAAAATCTGCACTGTTTACCCACTCTTCTGATCCTTTTTCTTTGGTCCTTTTATTGACAGCTACACTAAAACTTGCAACTGGAGTCCCGTTTGGAGTAAACCTCAGCTCGGGATCCCTTGTCAGATTGCCCACCACAGTAATATAATTAACACCTATAGCCATGGCCTACCTCACTTTCGATTTATATTGGTAAGACTATTTCTTTTCATTTGTCCTGACAATAAGATGCCTTAATATCCTGTCATTTATCTTATTGACTCTGTCCAGTTCTCCAAGGACATCTTTTTCTGCTTCAAAATAAAGAAGGGCATAAAACCCGTTTTCCTGGTGCTTTATGGGAAATGCAAGTTTCTTTACACCCCATATATCAGTTTTCTGGATATTTCCTTTTGATTTTTCGATTATCGAAGTAATTTTTGAAAGCTCTTCATTTACAGAAGTCTCTTCGAGCGAAGAATCGAAGATAAGCACTAACTCATACGTTTTCACTATTTTCCCCCTTTGGACTAATCATTAAAAAATATAGGCCCTTTATAGAGCAGAAGGAATAATCCCCTATTTAATTTTTCAATATTAATAAATTTACGTTGGGATAATATAACAATTATTACTATTTATCAACAGTTATTTTGACTCACCTGTTTTTTTGGCTTCTATTCACTTTGAGTCTTAATCCTTTATTTTACTGTATATCTCGATCACTCTGTCCTCATTATCATCATATACTGGATTTATATGCCCTGTATAGTTAACTGCTGAGATATAGGGAAAACCTCTATCCAGGACCACTATATTTATTGCACCCTGCCTCTGAATCAGTGATCTCCAGCAATGACTGGGGATCTGGAGCCAGTTTACTATCAGGGCAAGTATTACACCGCCGTGAGTTATAACTGCTATATTGCTGCCTTCCTCATTTTCTGCGACCACAGATTTTATTTCATTATCCGCCCTCTTGATAAGGTTCCCAAAGCTTTCTCCTCCGGTAGGAGGGTTTTTATATGGATCGGAAAGCCAGTTCTGGTAATCCTGACGGTAATTTTCATTTATCTCTTCAAATTTCATACCTTCCCAATTACCGAAATTTAGTTCCTTTATGCCGTCTCTCACCTTTATTTTAAGACCCGACCTCGCAGATATTATACTGGCGGTATCAAGGGCTCTTTTAAGCGGGCTTGAATAAATATTTGAAAACCTGACTTTTGAAAGGTATTTCTTCGCAAGCTTTGCCTGTCTTATACCTGTTTCTGTAAGATCTGTATCAAGTGACCCCTGGTATCTTCCCTGCTTATTGCTTTCAGTCTGTCCGTGCCTTATTAAAAATAACTTCACACCCATAAAACCTCCGATAGTCGACGTTGCCTGTTTTTCATAGCAATTTCTTATTATAGCTTTTTTGTTCCTTATCTTTAATATAATAAAATTAACAATAGTAGCGCCAGGTGATAAAATCATTCATATATATGCAGATAAAAATATTTAATCAGATTAAAAAGGACGGTAAAGATAAAATGAATGACTATAAAATAAAAAATAATAAAAAATTACTGCAGTCTGTCTTCATTTTGCTATCATTTATATTAATAGCAATTCTGGCGATCTCATGTTCTTCAAAAACAGAAGTCACGCTCTACTTTGCATCATATGAAGATAATTCAGCGTATCTTTCACCAGAGACAAGGGGAATAATAAAAAATGATGATTTTTATAAAAACATAGTTGAGGAGATAATAAAAGGTCCCCAAAACGGACAGCTTTTCCCCACCCTGCCTTCCGATATAAAAGTAAATTCCCTAAAACTGGAAAATGACCTTGCAGTGGTGGATTTTTCTAGAGAAATAATCACGAATATTACCCAGATCCCTCACAGTTCGACGACTGAACTCCTTGCAATTTTTTCAATTGTCGATACACTTACTGAGTTCGATGAAATAAAGGCAGTAAGATTTACTGTCGAAGGAAAACAAAGCGGTCAGATCGACGGTCTTTCTATAGAAGATTTCTGGGGACATATGGGCATCTACGAAGACTTTACCAGAAATGAACAGGTGCTGACAAAAGGTGAAATAGAATAGATCACTGAATTACTTAAAGTTTTTTAGTACCGGTATAAATCTTCAAAATTGAATCAATTTTTTTTAAAATTAGATCCAGGCAGGATCGACTGACTTGAAAAGAATAGATCTATATGGTTTTTACTAAAGAATTGATACCTTTTAAAGCTTTCAAGAACATGGTCCCTGAAAGCAAGAGTGACATCTGCAACAAAAAAATCGGCTGGATCTGTACATACACACCGGAAGAGATCATTCTGGCTGCAGGATTTACTCCATCCAGGATAATTGGTACTGAAAAAGCAAAAAGATCTGAGGGATACTTTCCCATCAATTTTTGTCCATTTATCAAATCTTCTATGGAAGATATCCTATTAAATGGTAGTAGCTATTCAGGTATTGTTTTTACAAATTCCTGTGATGGGATGCGCAGATTTTTTGATACATGCAAAACATATGTAAAGCAGATACCCTCTTTTATTCTTGACGTGCCCCGAATAAACAACAAAAATGCGCTTCTGCAATATGCAAATAATATTTCCCATATGGCAAAGTTTCTAGAAAATATCAGCGGAACGCAAATAGATATTGGTGATCTTGGCCCAGCTATAGAACTTATCAATAATAAAAAGAGGCTTTTAAAAAAACTGAACGAATATTTTATAAGTTTTAAAAAAAACATCGGGATAAAAAATTATTTTGATATATTAATATCTGCCATGACTGAAGAACCCACATTGTTTGTTGACAGGCTTGAAAACTATATGCAGGAAGTGCTTAATACAGGAGATGATGGGAAAACCGGTCCCGTGCATGATAATAATAGTGTCTCCCCAAGAATAATGATAATCGGAAACTTTATTGATGAAGGAAGACTGTGGGATATTTTTGATGAGCTGGATTGCATTATTGCTTCTGATGATACCTGTAATTCTGGAAGATATCTTAATGCTATTGTTGACAGGAAATCTTCTTCATGCCTTAACGATGAGCAAAATGTTTTAGAGTATATAGATAGTGGCCATAGCGATGAGGTGAAAAAAGCTTTTGCGGCTATTGCATGCGGATACCTTCTTAAACCGCAGTGTCTTAGAATGGGAGATCTGGGAGCTAAATTAACTGAGATAAAAGCAAACATTAAAAAAAACAATATAAATGGTGTGATCTTTATCAGCCAGAAATTCTGTGATAATACTTTGCTTTTTTACCCCCTGCTGAGACAGGAATTAAATAAAACAGGGATCCAGAGCCTGTTTTTGGAAATCGAGCATAACAATTTTTCTGCCGGACAGATAAAGACTAGGATCCAGGCATTTTTGGAGATATGTTAAATGGGGATCACTGAAAAAATAAAAGAAGATCTAAAAGTAAAGATACAGAGAAATCTGGATAGAGATTATATCGCAAGGGTCCTGGGCATCATAGGCATAAAACCCCTGCTTTCGACATATGGTTCTACCTTTGCTTCTCAGTCTGATAAATATCTTAATATCTTCAGCATATCAAGCCTTAAAAAGGCATACAGCGGAAAATATCCGGTCGCGTTCGGTTCTCTTTTCCTGGCTTATGAATTTATCCATGCTCTTGGGATAGTCCCGTTTCTACCCGAAGTGATGGCAGGTTTTACAGCTGGACTTGGACTTACTGACCGGACATTAAAAGAGGCTTCCACAAGATGGTATACTCCTGATCTTTGCACATTTCATAGAAGCGCATCTGGTGCGGTCGAAATGGACCTGTTTCCCATCCCAAAATTTATAATAGTGACAAATCTTGCATGTGACGCTGCCCAAAAGACGTTTTATTTAGATGCTGTAAAATACGGCATCGAAAAAAATTATTATCTTATTGATATACCATATGAAAAAAATGAAAAAAATATTGATTATCTGGCAAAACAACTTGAAGATGCTGCAAAAGACATAACGAAAAAAATGGATAAGGATTTTGATATTGAACAGTTTAAAAATACAATAAGACTTTCCAATGATTTCAGGCACTGGGCCCTTAAGGTAAATGAGATAAGAAAAGAACTGGTTGTCTACCCAAAAAATTTTAACGGATTAAACTTTATTCTGCCTTTTTATGGTCTTGCAGGCACAACCGAAGCAGTAGAGCTGTATAAAAGTATTTATAATGAGCTTAAAGACTTATTGGACAAGCAAAAGACTACTGAAGCCAAAAAAAATGGTGAAGAAAAAAGGGTAAAAAGACTCCTATGGCTTCACCTTAAACCTTATTATAAAAACAATATTTTTGACATTATTGAAAAGAACAATTACAGGGTCGTCTTTGAGGAAATAAACTATATCAGCTGGCCAAAACTTGACCCTGATAAGCCATTTCACAGCCTTGCAATAAAAATGCTTTCCAATCATTTAAACGGAAGCCTGGAAAACAGGACTTCTGCTATCCTGCAAATGGCAGAACAATACAGAATAGATGGGGCGATACTTTTTTCACACTGGGGATGCCGGCACAGTAACGGAGGCGCAAGGATAATAAAGGATGCATTAAAAGAATATGGAGTACCGACACTTATACTGGATGGAGACTGCCTGAACAAGAACAACTCTTCAGAAGGACAGATATATACACGCCTTCAGGGTTTTATGGAAATAATAGATTCAAGATCTTAGATAATCTACGGGAAAGGTAGAAAATGTATACATGCGGGATAGATATAGGTTCTGTTTCTGCAGAAGCTGTTATCGTCAGTTATAAAGATGAGAAACCGGATATCCATGCCTATGTGATTGATGCTACAGGTGGCGATAGCAAAAGTGCAGCTTTTAGAGTCTTCGAAGAAGCACTTAAAAGAGCAGGACTTGAAAAATCTTCGATTGAGTCAATTGTCGCCACAGGATACGGAAGATCAAATATCCCATTCGCCACTAAAAATATCACCGAGATAAGCTGCCACGCAAGAGGTGTCGCAAATTTTTTTCCAGATACAAGGACAGTAATAGATATAGGCGGGCAGGATTCAAAAGTCATAAAACTTGACGGTAGCGGAAATCCTCTGGACTTTCTTATGAATGATAAATGTGCTGCTGGAACAGGAAGATTTCTTGAAGTGATGTCAAATGCACTTGAGATAGACCTGGAGGATTTTACTAAAATATTTATGAAGACTGATGATAGGGTCGATATCTCTTCTACCTGTACGGTGTTTGCTGAATCTGAAATAGTATCTCTTATAGGACACGGGATCGAAAAGAATAAAATAATCAAAGGATTGATATATTCGATAACAAACAGGATAGTATCGATGGTCGAGAGAATAGGACTTGAAGAACCAGTATGCATGACCGGCGGAGTTGCAAAGAATAAAGCTGTAGTAACTGCGCTTGAAGAAAGGCTGGAGACTGTTATTAAAGTACCGGATGAACCCCAGATAACAGGCGCACTTGGCGCCGCACTTTTCGGCCAAAATAAATGATCTTTATCGCTGCTTTTTGTAGAATGCGTTGATCTTTATATACTCATAAGTTATATCATTTGTCAGGATCCTTGAACTTGCATTTCCTGAATTAAGGCAGATATTAAATTTTATGTATCTTTCATGCATGTATTTGTTAACAGTTTCTTCATCGTAATTTACAGCTACCCCATCTTCCATCACCTTAATATCTTCAAGGTAAATATCCACCTTTCTGTTATCAATACTGTTTTCTATAGAACCGATTGCTGCAGCGATCCTTCCCCAGTTGACATCCTCACCGTACATCGCAGATTTAAACAGGATCGAATTTGCTATTTTCTTACCTATTATCTTTGCCTCTTTTTTGTCCTTTGCACCGTTAACAAGGATTTCAATGACTTTTGTCGCACCTTCAGCATCCTCAACGACTTTCCTGGACAGCACCTCAAGCACTTCAAAAAGCGCATTTCTAAATATTCTGTAATCGGCGTCTTTCTTTTTTATTTCAATACCGCTCTGCCCATTTGATATTAAGATAGACATATCATTTGTACTCTGGCATCCATCTGTAGAGATTGAATTGAATGTCCCATCAATACATTCCAGCAAAAGCTCATCCTGTAGCTTAGAAGACATTTTTATGTTTGTTGCAATAAAAGATAACGTTGTGGCCATATTTGGCTCAAGCATTACGGAACCTTTTGCGATCCCTCCGATAAATATTTCAGCATCTTTTATCCTGATATTTACTGCCACTTCCTTTGGATGCCTGTCAATAGTAAGAATGGCTTTCGCAGCATGATGGCCTCCTTCAGGGCTTAAACTGCTGCAGCATATTTCAAGGCCTTTCTCGACCTTTTCGATTGGTAGTTGCTTCCCTATCCTCCCTGTTGAAGAGACTACTATATTATCAGGTGGAATATTGAGAAAACTGGCGGCCAGTTCAATAGTCTTTTGGGCATTATTGATCCCTTCGACTCCTGTGCACGCATTGGCAATACCACTGTTGATACAGACAGCATTGATGTTCCTGTTTTTTGCAAGCTGTTTTTTTGATACTATAACTGGAGCGGCTGCAAATTTATTCGTAGTAAAAACACCACTGCACATCGTTTCTCCAGGTATAAAGATCAGGCTAAGGTCATCCCTCCATTTTCTTAAACCACAGTGACATGAAGAAGCAAATACTTCTGGAACAGTTGTGATCGTCCCGTCCGGTATGATATTAGACTTTTCTTTGTTTCCTACAGCATGTGGTTCCATATTCATCCTTTTTGCAAATAACTAAAAATAATTATTTAAACTTCAAGACAGTTTTAATTTTGCATATTATACATAATTATTAAATATTATGCAAAATAAATCTAAATATCATTATGCACTGATTTGATGGCTAGATAGATCATTTTGATCATTGATCTATTTGTTTTGAAGCTCTTCAAGTATTTTTTTTGCCATTTCCAATTCCTGCCTGCCTGGATTTAAGAAGTCCATCAATTTTCATTTTTTTTATTGATTCAAGTACAGTCCTGAAATCCCTTGATGGTTTATAAGAAAGAGCCTTCAGGTCATTTCCATTTATCTCTGGTCTCATATCCTTAAGTTCGGTCAGATACAACCTGACGGTATCAGTTGAATCCCTGTTCTGGGCAACAATTGCGGCAAGAAGCTCATATGGTCTGCCATAAAGGAGCGTATAGACATCTGAATTGCAGGAAAAACTTTTTAGAAGCCGCTCTTTTATTGCTGTAAAAGATGAGACAGAACCGAGGATTATCTCAGCATCCTTTTTCTTTATTTTCATCTCAGAACTCCATTTTTTTATAAACCCGGTAGATTTTTTCAAGAGGATGCATACGAGCATGAGTCTCCATTGTTTGTACTCCGGGATATCACGGATATCAAGTATCCTGCAGGCTTCAAGAGAAGACTTTAAAAATCCTGCAAGTTCATCTTCTACCCTGATATTAATACCAGCTTTTAACAGGGCTTTTATCTCAAATAATCTTTTGAGAGCTTTCCAGGGTTTGTCTTCTTCCAGTATCGCAATGATCTCATCTCTTATCCTTTTTCCAGTAAGCTTTGATACCATTTCCATGTTTACCGTGGACCTGGCAAGCTTTTCTGTAAGTTCATCCATTTTAAACCCCAGTCTCTGTTCAAATCTAACCGCCCTGAATATCCTCGTGGGGTCTTCGATAAAACTCATTTTATGTAAGTATCTTTATCCTTTTTTCGATTATATCTTTCCTGCCGCCGAAATAATCAAGTATTTCTCCAAAATTTTCGTTGTTTAAAGATATTGCAATAGTATTGATAGTGAAATCCCTTCTGGCCAGATCCTGACGGATATTACCCGGTTCGACATCCGGAAGAGCAGCAGGTTTTTCATAATACTCGATCCTTGAAGAGGTGATATCTATATGCTGGCCGTTTTTTAGGACAAGCACCGCAGTGTTAAATTTTTTATGGCTTTCCATCCTAACTGATAAAACCTGTGAAAGCTTATTGGCAAACCTTATTCCATCCCCTTCTACAACGATATCGACATCATAATTTGTCGCTCCTATCAGGAGGTCCCTGACAATCCCACCAACAAGATATGAATTGATATTCAACTCTTTTGATACCTTTGAAGCTACTTCCAGAATATTTGTTAACCTGGACGGCAGCATCTGGTATATCCTCTCTTTCACCTCATTACCTGTAAAATCAAGATCAAATCTTGTCCTGGCATTTTCAGAATATTTAAGATAGTCGTTGCCGTGCAGGAAACGCAATATATCTTTTCTGGTCACGATACCTATTATCCGGTTTTTATTAATTATCGGTATTCTCCCTATTGCATTATCTATCATTATTTTCTGGAGACCTGATATCGGGGTATCCTGATCTGCCGTTACAACCCCATGTGATCTGAACCCTTTTACCGGTGCGTGAGAAAGGCCGTGATTCATCGCCTTATCGATATCCTTTCTGGTAATAATACCGACAAGGTTTTGTTTTGAATTTACTATTGGTATCCCGGAATGCCCGTATTTTTTTAAGATCTCATTTACATTATCTACTCTTTCATTCTCGTTTACGACCATGACCGGATAAGACATTATATCCTTTGCAACTAATGGTTTTTTAATATTTTCTTTTAGTGAAAATATGATCTTTTTTTCAATCAAATCGAGTCCCATATTACTTATAACAGCAGAAGCTGCCTGTGGATGGCCGCCTCCGCCGACAATAGCGATCACTTTTGCCACATTGACTTCAGTATCGTCACTCCTTGCCACGACATATGTCTTTTCTTTCATCTTTACCCAGCAGATAGCAACATCTACATCTTCGACCTGAGCCAGTTTCCTTGTCAGAACTGAAAGGCCTTCAATAAAATCATCGCTTCGGTCTTTTGAAAGTACAATCTCTTTTTCATTGATAGTAATCTTTTTTATATTTGATATAAGTTTTTCAAGAAGAAGATGCTGGTCATCAGTCAGGGCCATATTTAAAAATTTTGATATTACAGAAGAATTAGCGCCCTTTTTTTTTAAAAAAGAAGCGGCAGAAAGATCCCTGTATGTAGTATTGGGATATGTAAATGAGCCTGTATCCTCATATATCCCAAGTGAAAAAAGTGTGGCCTCAAAAGGTGAGATCGATATTCTTTGTTTTTTTATACATTCAACAAGTATTGTTGTTGAAGCTCCTACGAACATAGAATGATCATAACCATAATCGATATCTTCAGAGCTTTTATTATGATGGTCATATATTATAACATCAGGTTTACTGTCTCTAAAAATGTCCCTGACCTGTCCCAGGCGTGCAGGGATCTTTGTGTCGATAATAATTACTTTTTTAACTCTTCTCAGGTCTATTTCTCCTGGTTCGAAGAAAGGTGGAAGAGAATCTTCATGAAGGGCTATAAATTTTCTGACATTCTGATTTATGGAGGTGGGAATAATGATTTTTGCTTCAGGATATAATTTTTTCGCAGCTAACATGCCTGCAAAGGAATCAAAATCAGAACTTACATGAGTGACTATTATTTCCATCTGCTCAGGGTCTTTGTGAACAATGTCTTTTTATTCACAGTATTTTTCATAACAGACGATCTCGGATATCGACTTTCTGCCTCTCTTTGGAGTTTCAGCTTTCGGGCCAGGATAACCAAGAGGTGTAAGGGCTACTACCCTTATACTTTCCGGTACTCCCAGTATGCCTTTCACAAGGCTTTCCTTAAATGCACCTATCCAGCATGTACCCAGTCCGACTTCAGTAGCAGCAAGCATCAGATGTTCGAGTGCTATAGCAAGATCTATTGGATAGCTGTTCATATATCCTCCCATTACACTGTATGCTAACTCTTCAAGTGCACAGGCAGCGATGACAATAGGAGCATCAGCAATAAAGGCCTGGTTATTGCATGCTATTGCAAGGTCACTTTTTTTATTTTTATCTTTTACAATAATAAGTTTCCATGGTTGAAGATTTTTGGCTGATGGTGCTTTCCTGAATGCATCCAAGACATATTCCAGATTATTTTCTTCTACTTCCTGGGAAGAATACGATCTTATGCTTCGTCTGTATGTGATTATTTCCATGAGATTCTTAAATTTTCTCATTTAAAACCTTTCCTTGAAGTAACCTTAAAAAATGTGCAGCATGGCATATTTTAACAGACATGTCACCGAAAATATTATAAACATATAAATCAATCAAATACAACCGGCGGTTTCCATATAAATATTTATCAGTTTTTTTGTGACAATCCCGGGGATCATGCCATCACCTATCTTATAGGAATCAAATTTAGCCACAGGTGCAATTCCTATAATGGAATTTGTTATAAAGACTTCATCTGCTTCTAAGATATTGTAGTAATGCAGTCTCCTTTCTGCAAAACTTATCCTGTTTTCCCGGCAGAACTTTATTATTATTTCTCTTGTGACTCCAGGGAGTATGTTTAGAGTAACTGGAGGAGTAAGTACCTTATTGCATTTGACTATAAAGATATTTGAAGTTGCCCCCTCAAGGATCACCCTGTCTTTTGTCAGAAATACCGCTTCGTCAGCATTGATGGCATATGCTTCATTTTTTGCAAATATATTTTCAAAATAATTAAGAAGCTTATGCCTGTAGAGATCGTTACCCATCGAACTTCTTTTTATAGAAGAACTTACAAGTTTTACCCCGCTATCCAAAAAATGGTTGCTCTGCCAGCTGCCTCTATCCAGTTTTTTTACAATGATGACCAGATTTGGTTCATTCCAGAAATCAAACCTCAACTTGCCAATGTAACCACTGCGGGAGATTATTATTTTTATATATATATCAACAGAAGATAGTCCATTTTTTGAAATAAGTGAGTTTATAGCTGAACTTACCTCTTCTGCCGTAAAATGAGGATTATATTTTAATGTCTTCAATGAATTAAACAGTCTTTCAAGATGCAGATCAAGGGCGAAGACTCTACCCTTATAGCCCCTGATCGTTTCAAAAACACCGTCTCCATATAAAAAACCCGGATCCTCTATAGATAATACCTTATTTTTTATATTGAGATATCTTCCGTTAATATATACTGATTCACCCATTGCTACATCATAAAAAAAGCTTGAAGTAATAAAAAATTAAAAAAACAATATCTGTAAATCCACCTGACTGAGAAAATTATATCATAATGTGTTTATTCATAAAATTTAGCTGCTATAACTGCTCCTCAGGTCTAAAGAAGATTTGTAGTATTAAAAAACTCAAGTGTCTCTTTAAGTGCAAGACCTTTATCAAGTGTCTCCTGATATTCATCTTCCGGATCAGAATCTTCCACTATCCCGCCCCCTACATTATAGTAAAAAGACTTATTCTTTATTATAAAGGTCCTTATAACAATATTCATATCAAGTGTCCCGTCTGCACCTATATAACCAATAGACCCGGTGTATATGTTCCTTGAAAGAGGTTCGAGTTCATCTATTATCTGCATTGCCCTTATTTTGGGCGCACCTGTTATTGATCCTCCAGGAAATGTAGCTTTAATAATATCGGCTGTATCAAACCCCTCCTGGAGTTCCCCAGTTATCGTAGAAACAGAATGAAAGACTTTTGAATATTTCTCGATAACTGCATGTTCCTTTACTTTGACTGTTCCATATCTGCAGAATTTACCAAGATCATTTCTTTCAAGATCTACGATCATATTTAACTCTGCCCGGTCCTTAATGCTTGCTTTTAACTCATTTTTTAAAATATTGTCTTCAACAGTATTTTTCCCCCTCGGTCTTGTACCTTTGATGGGCCTTGTCTCTATTTCTCCGTTCTTTAAAAACAAAAATCGTTCCGGAGAAGAACTTCCTATTTTAAAATCAGGATAGCCCAAAAACGCCGAAAAGGGTGCAGAGTTTCTCTGTCTTAAAATATAATAAAGATCTACTGGGTCAATATCAAATTCACTGGTAAACCGCTGAGTTATGTTCACCTGGTATATATCTCCAGCGTGTATATACTTTTTTGCTTTTTTTATAGTCTCTATATATTGCTCTTTTGTAAAATCAGAAGATATATCTAGGGATTTAACCTTATTCTTTAAGTATTTTTGTTTTATTTTTTCATTTATGGGAACTATGCCCGTGCAGATGATCTTACTTAAAAAGCTCTCGAACTTTTGCTTTTCATTTTTTACATATAAAATTATTTTGCTTTCGGAGCTTTCGGTAAAATTGATCACCAGATACCATTTTTTTAGATCATGATCAAAGGCAAGAAATCTTGAATAATATGAAAAATAGTAAAACGGCAGGCATATGTCGTTATCAACGGTATTCGGGAGTCTTTCAATGTAATCTTTAAGATCATAGGAAAGGTATCCTATAAAACCTCCTGTAAAATCCGGGACTTTGACCATCTTATTGCCGGTAACATTGACTCCGTTACAGCTGTCTTCCCTTAACAGCAATATTTCTTTTTTATTTGAACCTGATATATATTTTTTAAGGATATCTTTCAACAATATCATGGGTGTGCCAATTTTTTTTTCTTCCCTGCCTTCAGGATAAATAAATATAAGTTCGTTTTTCAGGCTTTTAATCGAAAAATCAGGCTCCCAGGCAATGTATGAATATTTAGAATATTTATTTGGAATAAGGCTGCTATCAAGAAAGGAAAAAAACGGGGGATTTTCGCTGCAATAGATAAAATAAAAAATATCCTGGCAGGGTACTTTCAGGTCCAACTCTATGATTGCTGTGATATCAGTCATAAGAAAAGATTTTACCATGCTTGATAAGTAGTGCCAATCATATCTTAGATCTCAAATATAAAGAGCCTAATTATATAATTATTGTACAGGACCCCTTTATAAGTATACCTGCCTGATAGTCTTTTCGAACTTCTCAAGTATCTCACCGGCCTGTTCTTTTGTCGTTATTAAAGGAGGTTTTATCTTTAAGACATTTTTACCTGCTCCTGAACCACCTAATCCAAAGATTATGCCGTTTTCAAGCCCGATATCTCGCATAGCTGTGCACCCTGCATAATCAGCTTCCCTTGTTTCAGGGTCTTTTACGATTTCAATACCTATATGGAATCCAAGCGCCCTGACATCACCGATCTGTGGATATTTTTTCTTAAATTCACATAAATTTTCTTCGATGATTGAGCTTACCTGTCTGACATTTTCAAGAATATTATCCCGTTGTATTATCTCTATCATCTTCAATGAGGCGACCTGGCTCACCTGGTTATTGCCGAAAGTGTGCAGGTCTATCCCATCCATTTTAACACCTTTGATGTCATCAGATATTACTACGCAATTTATAGGAAAACCTGCTCCCATAGATTTGCCGCAGACCATAATATCAGGAGTGACACCATAGTGATTTGAAGCGGACCAGTCCCCTATTCGTCCGAATGCTGTCTGGATACAGTCCCATATAAGGATTATATTATCCCTGCTGCAGATATCCCTTACGCCTTCGAGAAAATTCTTTGAGAATATAAGCTGTCCTCCAGAAGCCTGCAGTGGTTCCATCAAAAGGGCACAAACAGGGCCGGTGGAACCGTACTTTACCTGCATCGATAGCGCTTCAAGGCACCTTCTGTCTATCTCATCCCTGTCATCTTTCCTTGAGACTTCAAAATAGGGCCTGTAGTAATAAGGTGCAGGCACCCTGATAAAATTCTGGGAAAAATGTGCAAGTGTCGAGCCGCCCGCATATTTTCCATATGCAAAAGTACCCGTAAGAGATGCACCTGTAGTCATAAACGAGGTCCCATGATAACCCCCGAACAGGGATATAAAATTATGTGCCTCTGGCCTGTTGATTATCGCTATTTTTAGTGCAGCTTCTATTGAGGCACCTCCCCCTATTGTAAAAAGAACCCTGTTCATCTTCTGGGGAAATAGCTCTGCGATCTTTTTTGCAAGCAGATATCTTGGCACTGTATAAAAACCAGTGTGGAAATGAGTGGAGTAATCAAGCTGCTGCCTTATCGCCTCATTTATCTCAGGATGATTATAGCCAAGGTGCAAGGCCCAGGACTGGGATGTGCAATCGATATATTCCTTCCCGTCTATGTCGTAAGCATATACGCCTTTACCCCTGATAAGATTTAATCCCGGGGTCCCGCCTCCAAGCATAAGATAAGGTTCGTAATCCTTGATATCCTCCTTTTTAAAGTCCAGGATAGACTTTATTATTGAATCCATCTCGCTCCTTCCATTTTTGTTTAAAGCGCCAAATCTTCCATATAGATCAAAAGCATTGTTAACAAAAGAAAAAATCTATCTTTATTATAAATATGATTATAATATTGACAATATACTATTATTTATGATTAAATATTATTGTTTATGATTATTTCATAAAATTATTTTATAGTCAACAAGATCTACCGGTTAAAAAACAAAATTTTTATGAAGATCTTTGCAGAAGAAAGACAACAAAAAATAGCTGAATTGATAAGCAGTAAGGGAAGGGCTACTGTCCCTGAGCTTGCTGATGTATTTGAAATATCTGATATAACTATAAGGCGAGACCTTCTGGAGCTGGAAAAGAAAGGCCTCCTTCTCCGCACACATGGGGGTGCTATTAAAAACCTGAAAACATCACAAGAATTATTCTTTGAAGAACAGTTGACTCTGAATGTAGATGAAAAAAGAAATATTGCAAAATTTGCAACATCCCTCTTAGATGAAGGTGACAGTATAATCCTTGAATCAAGTACCACCAACTTTTACTTTTCAGAATACTTACCCGATATAAGAAATCTAAAAATATTTACAAACAGTCCTTCTATAGTTTCAAACATAAGAAACAGTGATAAAGATATAGAAGTCATCTGCACGGGTGGATATCTTAAAAAAGACACTAATTGTCTTGTCGGATATGATACTGTCGATTATTTTTCCAGGATCAATGCTGACAAAGCGTTTATCTCCATAGGAGCGTTAAGCGAAGACGGGATTATGACAATAGCTTCCCGGGAAGAGATGGAAGTAAAAAAAAGTATAATGAGATCAGCTTCAAAGGTCATTGTACTCAGTGATTCGTCCAAATTTAATTCCAGGTTACTTCATAAAATTGGCAGCATTGAAAGTACTGATATCCTTGTCACCGACCAGAACATACAAGAAAAGCTTTTTGATAGACTTCTAAAATTAAAAATAGAGGTCCATACTGTCTAAATGGTAAAAAAATCTAACAGTCAAAACAGGTTATCGGGTTTTATGATCTTTAAAGTCCAATAAAGTTTCGCAGTATTTCCATGCCTTCTTTTGTAAGAAAAGACTCCGGGTGGAACTGGACCCCTTCAAGTTTATATTTTTTGTGCCTTATGGCCATTATTATCCCATCTTCAGTCTGTGCCGTTATTTGCAGTTCTTCTGGCAGTGAATCCTTTTTTATTACAAGTGAATGGTATCTTGCAGCTTCAAAAGGGTTTTTTATACCTGTAAATATAGTACTGCCGTCGTGAAAGACCATCGAAGTCTTTCCATGTACTACGATCCCGGAATTTATTATGGCCGCACCAAATACCTCACCAATGCACTGATGCCCCAGGCAAACACCGAGTATCGGGATGTCTTTATAAAAGTTACTGATTATTTCCTTTGATATACCTGCATCGTCTGGCCGACCCGGACCGGGTGATATCACTATCCTGGAAGGGTTCATTTTTTTTATTTCATCCGCAGTGATCTTGTCATTCCTCCTGACCTTTATGTTTTCACCCATTACACCAAGATACTGGACCAGATTAAAAGTAAATGAATCATAATTATCTATCATGAGGATATCTATTTTTTTGGACCCTTTTATTTTTTTCACCGGACCTCTACTATTATGGTCATTGTTTACAGGTAATTTCTAACTGACAGATTAACTTAAAATATCAAGACTAAAATTTCACTTTATCTTTTCCTGATTGGAACATATTATACCCGTTTTTAAAAAAATATTTTATAATATACTGATGATCTATGCAGAGGACCTTACAAAAAAATTTGGCTCGATAACAGCAGTTGATAATATATCCTTTAATATTGATGAAGGACAAATATTTGGATTTCTTGGTCCAAATGGCGCAGGCAAGACTACGACCATTAGAATGCTTTCAACCCTAATAAAACCATCAAGCGGTAAAATAACAATAGACGGTAAAGATGCATCTAAAAATGGTGACTATGTCAGATCTATTATTGGGATCCTTACGGAAACCCCGGGAATGTATGAGAAGATATCTGCTTATGAAAACCTTGATTATTTTTCCAGCTTTTATGCCATTGAAGACAATAAACGTAAAAAAAACATTGAAAAATTCCTGAAGATGTTCGACCTGTGGGACAGAAAAAATGACCCTGTAAAGGCATACTCCAAAGGTATGAAACAGAAACTTGCGCTTGCCAGAGCACTTATCCATGAGCCCAAGATACTTTTTCTGGACGAACCTACTGCAGGACTTGACCCTGAAAGTGCATTTATGGTCAGGAACTTTATAGAAGGAATGAAAAACGATAGGACTACTGTTTTTTTATGTACACATAATCTTGAAGAAGCATCAAATCTTTCAGATATAGTATGCATAATAAAAAACAGGATAATCAGGATATCGACACTTGATGGACTCCAGCAGGACAGAAAAGGTAAAGAAGTAGAAGTGACGCTTACGGGCATAGCAGAAGAGTTTAAAGACTGTTTTGAAGGTATTACAGAGATCAAATATATTAGATTTGAGGATAACAGGATAAATCTGTCAATTGAAAATCCTGAAAAGATAAATCCTCTGATAATCAGAAGATTAGTAGATCATGGCGCTGAGATAGTATATTTCAACGAGATCAAAGCAAGTCTTGAGGAGATCTACCTCGACCTTATAAAGAAATAGTATAAAAGAGAAAATAAAAAAACCAATAAAAAAACGCATTATGAAAAATTCGATTTTGATCTTTAAAAAAGAGATAAAGGAGATCATCAAAAACAGGAGTATTTGGCTTCCGATACTTATAATAAGCCTTATGTTTTCGGTGCTATTTCCTGCATTCCTGACTTTGTCACTCGATTCCATGACAAAAGATCCTGAGATCATACATTTCGTGCAAAGAGTTTTCGGTAATACCGACAACATAGAGATGTCAATGCTTCAATTCATGATCAAACAATTCATGGTCTTTTTGCTTTTGATCCCAGCAATGCTTCCAAGCCTTATCGCACCTGCATCTGTTGTTCTTGAGAAAGAAAGCAATACCCTTGAACCGCTTATTGCTACACCGATAAAAACAAGGGAGTTACTGCTTGGAAAGACACTCACGAGTATGGTTCCTGCTTTTGCTGTAACACTGATAGATTTTATACTTATAACTATAATAATTGATATTTTAGGCTACATAAAATTTGGGTTGATACCCCTGCCGACATGGGAGTGGTTTGTACTGGTCTTTATTTTAAGTCCTGTGCTATCATTTATCATCACTATGGCAAGTCTCATTGTCTCATCAAAATCAACAGATATAAGATCTGCACAGGGTATTGGAGCAATAGTGATTTTTCCTATTTATGCAATAATCGGACTCCAGATAGCAGGGCTTTTCCTTTTGAATATTATCTACCTTATTATTGCATGCGCAGTTCTTACAGCAATATGTCCATTATTGTTTAGACTGGCCATAAGGATCTTCGACAGGGAAAATATTCTTACCCGGTGGAAGTTTAAATAATTATTTCTATAGGCTTGATTTAACCTTCTTCATCTTTTTGTTCAAGAAGGATCTTCTTAATAAGATCGACCTCTTTTTGTGTGAAGTCTTTTATTTTTTTGTAATTAGAGACTACAGAATTGACGATCTCTGAATATTTTTCTTTAGATATGTTTTTGACTTTTCCAGTCTGTTCTTCGACCTTTTCACTTAGGTCAAGGACGATTTTTTTGATATCAGACCTCAGTTCTTCGCCAGTTTTTGTGGTTAGAAAAAGTGCTGCAATAGCACCTGCAGCAGCACCGATTATAAAACCCATTAATCCGTACTTAAATGCAGTCGAACCGTTTGAAGTGTCTCCACACATATTTTCCTCCTAATTTTACTTTTTTCTGCAATTCTTTTTTGCTATTATTGCTTAATATTTCATATTATAACAAAAATAAAGAAAATAATTAAATGAGCGAACTTTATCATTATATTTCTGTAAAAGAAAAAACTCTTTTAAATTATACTCTTACAAATATTAAGGATTTAAAAGATATCCATAACTTAAAAAATTGTGATCCAGAAAACTCATTTGTCCTTGGCTTTGACTCTCCAATGATGACCGGTATAAATATAAATGACCGGGTGTATTGTGAACTATATTTATGCAGCAGTAGAAAAGCTCCGGTCATACTTCTGCTCCATGGATTTGGCTCAAAGCCCGAAAAATTATCAAACTACTACTTTTTTATAGATAAGATGCTTGCAAACGGATTTAATTGTGCTTTTATGCATATGCCTTTTCACCTAGACAGGACTCCACCTGGAGAAAAAAGTGGAGAGAGGCTTCTGTATTTTGATGATTTAGAGACTCTTGAGTTTTATAATCAATCTGTCCTGGATCTGAGAAAGCTAATAAATATAATCGAACTTGAATTTGCTCTTTTTGATTTCATGATGGCAGGATTCAGCCTTGGCAGTATGGTTTCTGTAATAGCCATGTCATTTGAAAAACGTATCCAGAAAGGAGTCCTTTTATTAGGTGGTGGAAACTGGCATGAAATACACTGGAACAGTTTCCTTGCTTATCTTCTTAAAGGCAGTTGTGCCGATGAAGGGAAAATGACCAAAGGGAAATGCAGGGATTTTTATAAAGATTATCCATGTTTTCTTGAAGAATTTAAAGGGATAAAAGATATTGAAAAAATAGATTCAACTTTCTCCAGATATCCTGAGCTAAAGGAAAAAACAAGTAAGCTGTGCTTTTTATGTGACCCTCTTACTTTTGCATCCAGGATAAAACCTGACCGGGTTTTGATGATAAACTCAAAGGTGGACCATTATTTTACAAAGAGATCTACAAAAATGCTGTGGGAAGAACTCGGAAAACCAGATATTTACTGGGTAAACAGGCTTCATACGAGTAAGATCCTGTCAAATAGACATATACTAAAAATCGTTCTAGGTTTTTTTAGGATTGCTGAAAAGGGAAGCTCACACTGAATGGAAAAGAAAAGCTATATTACCAAAGATTTTCATTGGATCAGATCTTTAAAAACCTGCTGTTTACAAGCGTTTTAACAGCAAAAAAAGTGATCCATTTACTTGGTTTATTTATTTTCTCAATATCTATTAACATCCTTCCATTTAATGAAAACTCCAACTTCCAGGGACCATCTTCCTGTCTTTTATTATTAATATAATGAAGAGCCTTATTGATGTTCTCATTGTTTTTTGTACAACCCGCATCAATAAGAGCAGATGTAAGTTCCAGGATATCTGATTGATACCCTCTTGGAAAACCAAACAGATCCCATTGTTTGCTTCTGGATTTTTTCCTTGGGTAACTAGCATCGACAATATTATGGCTCAATATAAACTTGACAGCTTTTTTTATGGTATTTCGGATGCTATCATCCCTTTTATCTTCAGGAATAAGATTGTAGGCTTTTAATACTTTGACAGCTCCCCATGGACATTTAAGATTCTGCCGGTATTTGCACCTGAAGTCATTCCTGTAAACAAGGCCATTAAGAAAATCAGCCAGTTTTTTTGTAAAATTTTCCTGTCCATAACCCAACCTCATAAGCATCTCGAGTACTATGCCCTGCATACAGAGGAGTTTACCTGAATATCTTTTTAAAGATGGAAATGCACCTGAATCACTTTGCATATTTTTTACAGACATCTTAACAGCTCTGTCTATTTCAGTTGTTTTTCTGCTGACACCTAGTAATGATAAAAAGTAAAGCTGCCAGATGGTATTTTTATATAAAGGGTTAAAACCGGAAGTATCCTCATACCACCATCCCTTTTTATCCTGAAGTTCAAGTATTTCTTTAACCGGCTTGTAAAAGAGTGCCTCTTTCTCAAAGAGATCGTGATGTTTTGAGGTCAGATCTTCTTTTAAAATCTCTTTCCTGGTATAAAACCTTACTGCCGGATTATCACTCTCAAGCAGCCATTCTATAATTTTTTCCATGCTAATCGTTATTTATCAGATAATAAAATCAAATCAGAATTTTATATCGCTAAATAATTTCAGGTGTTTGATATTGGACCACTCATGCCCCAGGAGTTCTGAGCCTTTTTTATCGACTTCCAGCACGTCATACCCGCCTAAAATAATACTTTTTGGAGGATCACATCTCCTCCCCCCTGCCATGTGGCTGCCAAACTGGCCTATCCTTCCATCGATTACAACAAGATCCGTTTTTACATATTGGTTCAAATCTACTATAGCATTATTTACCCCTACCCTATGGACATCACTTCTTTTATAACTCCAGTATTTACCATAATGCTTCTCTGGCAAAAGACCTACCAGGTTTTTCATGCCGAGAGTTACAGTTGTTATAAGATGGTCCTTAAGAACAGGTACAGATATAAAAAAACTATTGAATATAATTTCAGGTAAAAATATTTCTTTATAGACTATTGCATTATCATTGGTAAGCCTAATAAGGCTGCAGTCATCTACGTCGTATATTTCTATATTATTTTCTTCAGCCATCTTATAATAACCGAGATCCCTATAAGCTTCCTTAGTGCTACAGCCTCCCGAACCTTCAAGTATTATTATTTTGCTACTGCTGTTCAGTTTTCTTAAATATTTTATAATAGCATCGACACAACCGGGATCTGTTGTGCAAGGGTGCGGGGCATTATCCAGCAGGTTAGGTTTGATCACAATCGGTTTTTCCTCATCAAGTACTTTAGAAAGATCCAGTTTTTCCAGAAGCTCAGAAACTGATTCCCTGTAATTTTTAAAAATGACCTGGGCCGTTAATAAATCATCCATAAGAAAAAATCTTTTTTTCACTTGCTCTACTTTTTTGAAATAATACATGACTTGTGAAAAATTTCCAGTGGTTTTTAAATATATTTTTTAAGTATTTTTCGTATCAGGACTTTTCGATAAAAAATAGTACCATTTTTACCACCTCAATTAAAAAATAAAAAGTTTAATTGGTCACAGATAAACCATTGATTTTTAGAATTTTTTTAATCATTCCTTGTCTTCAGTTAATATAATAAGTAGAATATATTTAAATCCAGATCAATAATGTAAAATTAAATAATAAGAATTATCTCCGAGGAGTTTTTAATTCCAACAAGATTTTATATAGAATTAATAATAAGAGTTATTTTCTGGACAACAGGTTTCTGGTTCCTGTGGAAAATACCTTTCTGCCAGGCAAAAAACAGGAATAAAATAACTTCTACAAAAGAATCTGATGAAGAGATCCAGATCAATAAATTAAAAGTCTCCATCATAATCCCTGCGAGAAATGAAGAACTCTCCCTGCCTAACCTGCTTGGATCTTTAATCCATCAGACAGTAAAACCACATGAGATACTCGTTATCAATGATCAGTCAAAAGATGCTACTGAAAGCATTGCAATTGATTACGGGGCAAAAGTAATAAATATCGAAGAACTGCCGGAAGGCTGGCTCGGAAAACCATGGGCATGTTTTACGGGTGCCAATGAATCTACCGGTGATTTACTTCTGTTTCTTGATGCCGATACTAGAATGGCAATAGACGGACTTGAAAAATTGCTGGATTGTTATTCAGATCATCGTGGAGTCATAACTGTCCAACCGTACCACAGAATAAAAAGACTTTATGAAAATTTCTCAGCTTATTTTAACCTTATCCTGATGGCTGCAATGAATACCTTTACTCCGTTAGGACGAAGATTAAGGCCCATCGGAGCTTTCGGACCATGCCTCTTATGTGAGAGAGGGCATTATTTTAAGATCGGGGGCCACAGTAGTGCAAAAAGCAAAATACTTGAAGATCTTGAGATCGGTAAAAAATTTATTAAGAATAATATTCCAGTCTATTGTTATGGCGGAAGAGGTACAATAGATTTCAGGATGTATCCTAATGGAATAGGTGATATTGTAAATGGTTTTTCAAGGGGTTTTACCTCTGGTGCCAGATCCACTTCGATAATAAACCTGATATTGGTCATTCTATGGATAGCAGCGTCATTTTACCCTATCACTATGATAATAGAAAATGCTTTAGCTTTTAATATGACCGGCCTTATTACGGGGATTATCTTTTATTTTATTTATGCGCTGCAGCTATTCTGGATGCTGAGAAGGATAGGAAATTTTAGTCCCATCGTTGCGGTTTTCTTTCCGGTCTTCATGATATTTTTTGTTCTCATATTTTTCTGGTCCATAATACTTAATCTGTTCAGGATAAATATTAAATGGAAGGGCAGGAATGTAAATCATAAGAGAAAGAAGGAATAATGGTCTTTCAGCTCTCACATTTCTGGGTGATCTTCTTAAATATTGCTGGCTGGATAATAATACACCTTGGCGTCTCATGGGCGTGTTCCCACATGCCGCTCTCGAGATTTGATCCTGATAATTTTTTCTACAGGATCAAAAAAATAGAAGGTGGAGGCAAGATATATGAACGATTCTTTAAAATAAAAAAATGGAAAAAACTAATACCGGATGGAGCTGCGCTTTTTAAGGGCGGTTTTCCCAAAAAAAAACTTGAAAGCAACAAGCTTGATTACCTGAATAAGTTCAACGGTGAAACTTGCAGGGCCGAACTCACCCACTGGCTGCAGATACTGCCATCAGGTATATTTTTTTTATGGAACATGTGGTGGGTAGGGCTTATTATGATCGCTTACGGACTGCTTGCAAACATACCCTGTATTCTTCTTCAAAGATATAATCGGGCAAGACTGGTACCGGTAATAAAGATTATTGGATCAAGAAAATAATAACTATCAATTAATAAAAAAATCTATGTTTTTTGGAAAATGTCTTTTTAGAAATGTCTTTTTATAAAATAAGAAAAATTTATGGTTCCGAGATCTTCCAGGGTCACAGGAAAAAAAACAATTATTTTGAAGGCTGGTATTTCAAGCTGGTGGACTCTAGCTTGAATAACGCATTTGCAATAATCCCAGGTGTATCTATTTCCAAAAAAACTGGCGGTTCCCATGCTTTTATCCAGGTTATGGATGGTAAAAGAGTGACCTCAAAAAATTTTAAATTTGATATATCTGAATTCAGTTATTCAACTGAAAAATTTGAAATAAAAATAGGAAATAATTTTTTTTCACCTCAAAACCTGTCCCTGTCTATTAATCAGGATTTAAGTATCATAGAAGCCAGACTGAAATTTTTTGACATCTCCCGTTGGCCTGTAACGATTCTGGCACCAGGGGCAATGGGATGGTATTCCTATGTGCCTTTCATGGAATGTTACCATGGGGTAGTCAGCATGGACCACATGATAAGCGGCCACCTTGAGATAGACGGAACTATGCTGGACCTCTCTGGTGGAAAAGGATATATCGAAAAAGATTGGGGGGTCTCATTTCCCAAAGGCTGGATATGGTTGCAGTCAAATCATTTTAAAGGACCGGATCAGCGCAGTAAAACATATTTAAACCGGACCTCTGTGATGCTTTCCATAGCAAATATCCCCTGGCGGAGCCGGCATTTTACAGGTTTTATCTGTGGTTTAATGATCAATAAGGATTTCTATGTCTTTGCGACTTACAATCGTTCAAAATTAAGTTATCTTGAATGCTCTGATAAAAAGTTTACAGTAGAACTGGACTCAAGAAAAAATAAGGTGATCATCACAGGTAAACGTGAGAGTGGAGCAACACTACTTTCCCCTGTCCTGGGTGCTATGGATGGCAGAATAAGCGAAAGTATAAACGCCAGGGTCCATATCAGCCTTCTAAAAAAAATGCCTGCAGGCAGGACCATTACTATTTTTGAAGGTGATGGAGTATCTGGTGGATTAGAAATAGTGAATCCTTCTGTTTTATCCACCTGAAAGACTTATTTTTTTAAAAAGGTAAGATATAAAAAAGACTATCCCGAGAAGTATTATTATAGTAGCACCTGATGACATATTTACATAATAGGATATCACAAGCCCCAGTATCGTTGTCACAATTCCTGTCAGTATCGAAAAGACCATTATCTTTTTAATATTATACGTGAATTGCCTGCACATAGAGGCCGGAATAGTAAGAAGGGCTATTACCAGGATCACGCCGACTACCCTTATTAGAAGCACCACAGTCAGCGCTATAAGTCCAAGAAGAACAAAATATGCCAGACGGGCAGGCATACCTATGACTTTTGCGTATTCTTCATCAAAAGAAATAGCAGTAAATTCCCTCATAAAAATAATTACCACTATTATGATCAGGATGTTCATTCCAGACATTATGTAAATATCTGCCAGGGGTACGGCCAGTATATTACCAAAAAGGTAACTGAACAAATCCGGAGCATATCCAGGTGTAAGATTTATAAATATAATCCCGATAGCCATGCCGATTGCCCATACTATACCAATCGAAGTATCTTCACTGATCTTTGTCCTGCGGCTTATAAAACCTATAGAGATCGCCGAAGCGATGCTGAACGGGATCGCTGTTAGTATAGGATTTACACCTAAAAAATAGCCCAGCCCTATTCCGCCAAAAGCCGCATGTGATATGCCGCCGCTTATAAATACTATTCTCTTGATGACGACAAAAGTACCAACAATACCGCAGGCAATATTGACCAGGATCGCTGTTATTATCGCATTTCTAATAAAGTCATATTGAAATATTTCCATTTTAAAATAATTTAGTGTTCTTTTAGCACCCTGTGGGGTATACCATGCGCAAGCACCTCGACAGGACAACCGTATGCGTCTTCCAACCTTCCAATACTGCCTTCCTTTGGGCCATGGTAAAATAGTTTTCTGTTAAGGCATATTACTTTTTCAAAATATTGGGATATCACCCCGACATCATGTGTTACAAATACAATCGCAATATTTTTACTGAGTTTCAATATGAGGTCATAAAAGGATTTCTGGGCTTCTGTGTCTACGCCCGACAATGGTTCATCAAGCAGCAAGATCTCTGGTCCCCCGACTATTGCCCTTGCTATCATGATCCTTTGAATCTGTCCGCCTGAAAGCATACTGATATGTCTTTGGGACATATGTGCCATACCAACTGTTTCCAGAGCATCCATAGCAGACTTTTCATCGGCCTTATTAAGTCGTTTTCCGATTCCCCGGTATCTTCCCATCAATACTGTCTCATAGACATTCAATGGAAAAGAGTGGTCAAAATTCTGCTGCTGTGGAAGATAGCCCGTCAGATGTCTGCTCTTTTCAGGATCTCTTCCAAATAACCTTATATTACCTCTTGAAGGTTTTATAAGCCCCAGTATCAACCTGAGAAGCGTTGTCTTGCCACCGCCATTCGGGCCTATTACTGCTATCATATCATCACTTAATATTGAAAAGTCTATGTCTTCAAGAACGACAATACTGCCATAATTGAAAAAAACGTGATCAAAAATTATTATTTCGTGGCTTGTTTTCATATGCTTATACTTAAGATACTGTAGGGTATCCTCTTTTTACCCAGTCTGCATAACTCGGGTTGTAATCATATACAGGATTGTATCCCATTTTATCAAGTTTAGCAGCTACCAGTCCACTTGCAGGACAATTTTCGTCATTACTATAGACGATCACAGGAAGTCCACTTTCTAATAATTTGTCAGCCCTCTTTTCGACTTCTGAATTAAGAAGTGATATGGATTTTGGTATATGGGCTTTTTTGTAATCCCTTTTATCTCTTGCGTCTATTATTACCATCTTTTTTTCATCGTCTATCCATGCTTTTAATGTATTACCGTCCATTTCTAATACCAAAAACTTCTACCTCCTTCAAATGCTTAAAATATCAAATCTTTTATTATTTGTATCAAAGATACCAAAAGTAGGGCTGCTGTCTTTTGTAAAAAAGCTGTGTGCGGAACCAGGGCTTATGAGGATAGTCCTGCCAATATTTTCTATTCGTGCTTTATGCCAGTGGCCATAAAAGACCACATCATATTTTCCACCCCTGGCAAGGCTATCGACGATCTCATAATATTCGCCATGATAAAGTGCCATTTTGAGATCATCGACTTCGATTTCAGCAAAGTCCCCGGGCAGCTCCCCTTTTATTTCAGAAAACATTTTAAGAAGACCCGTCTTATATCCGTCATTATTTCCAAAAATGCCAAGCAGGTTAAGACCATTGAAGTGTTTGACAATAGGGGGTGCTACGAAATCTCCAAGATGAAACACCTTCAGAATATTTTCATTCTTAAATATCTTTACTATTTTTTTTACATTTCTTTCATCGTCATGGGTGTCCGATAGGACTCCTATCCTCATTTGACCTCCAGCCCTAATTTACAAATATTTTAAAACAATAAATAGAAAACATCAGAAACAGGTATCAGACTATTATAATTTGCTGGGTCTTAATTTACAATTTTAGTTAAAATTATATAATTGTGAGATCATTATTTTAAGTCAGTTATTGGAAAAAAAAGAAAAATTAAAGATGAATATCTTCAGAGAGTATTTAAAATTACCCAGGACTGTATATATCCTTTTTTTTGCAAGAATAATAAACAGCATAGGTAGTTTTGTATATCCTTTACTTGCGATACTTCTGACTGCAAAACTTGGTTTTTCAGAACAGGATGCCGGTATTATAACAACTGTTGCAATATCAGCGGGCGGGGTTGGCATGCTTATTGGAGGCAAACTTGCAGATAAAATAGGCAGGAAAAAGCTTATAATCCTGTCAGCTGTTACTGGAGCTTGTGCCTTTATGGCTTGCGCTTTTCTTGGTACCTCAAAAATAATTGTTTATTTATTGATAGCTGGAAACTTTTTGAGTATAGCACAGTGGCCCACAATAGATGCGATGGTCACAGATTCTACAGACAAGACAAACAGGCAAAATGCTTTTTCACTTCTTTATATGGGTACAAACATTGGTGTAGCTGCCGGACCTCTTATGGCAGGGTTTCTGATAAATGAGCACCTGATGTGGTTTTTCCTTATAGATGCTATCACAACACTGATCTCACTAATACCAGTCATCATCTTTATAAAAGATACTAAACCTACGAAGGAGGAGGTAGATAATGTTTCAGAATCAGATACTGAGAGGGCTGAAAAGGGCAGTGTTTTCAGGGCGCTATTAAAAAGGCCTTTACTTTTGATCTTTACTTTTGTGCTTATATTATTTGCTTTTGTATATGCTCAATATACATTTGGGCTTCCTTTGTTTATAAACGATTTTTTTGGATATAACGGGCCAAAAATATACGGTTCGATGATGACCATAAACGCTCTGATGGTAGTATTTTTGACCCTTCTCATTATTTCACTGACAAAAAAAATAAAACCTCTCGTAATCATAATAATCGGTGGTTTTATTTATGCGATAGGTTTTGGGATATTGTTTTTTACAAGAAATATCTTTTTGCTTGTCGTCTCTACTGTAATATGGACACTTGGTGAAATAATCGTAGCTGTAAATGTAGAAGTCTATATTGCCAATAATGCTCCCATAACACACAGAGGCAGATTTTTCGCTGTCATAACATTTGTCCAGGAGTCAGGTTTTGCGATTGCACCTCTCATCTCAGGATTTTTCATCGCAAGTTTTGGCATAAGAAAAATATGGCCGTTGGTATCTATCTTTGCGATTTCAGCAGCCTTACTGATGAGCGGCCTTTATTTCTACGAAAAACACAGGTCAAAAACAATAAAAGCATAAATTTTTATGTCTTTAAAAGGCATAATCTTTTTTGTTTTTTATGACGGCTATCTCACCAATCTGATACCTCCCTGAAAGGATCTTGGAGATCACCTGGCACTTTATTTTAAGAAGGAAAAATATATTTTTATCCAGCCCGAGCAGGGCTTCCAGGTTACCCTGGCCTTTTGCTATCACGAGGTCTGCATTATTATAAATAGCATTAAACTTATCAGAGCATAAAGGCAGGTAAGCGGCCGGCAGATCGATCCCTGTAGTTATCACTTCCGCTATCTTTTTAATTCCCACCATTTCTGCATCTTCGACCGTAGCATCATTTAGCGTAAACCCACCCCTTACCGCGTATCTGACTTTACCTTTTTTATCAAAGAGCCTGTTTATCAGATTAATAAAGACCTTATCAAAGACTATCTCCCCTGCATTGTCGCCAACAAACAGGATCTCGTTTGCAGCATTTAACTGCGCTTTTAGATCCAAGACCACAGAAATATCCAGGGGTTGCTTGAGAGCGCTATTTATGGCTCTCCGTAGGACATCTTTATTCATAAGATCTCCCTGCATGACATCGATACTGTTCCCTGCAAGACATATGCGGAGTCCGGTCTCAAATGGATCTTTAGACCGGTCAATCATTTCCTTCATCTCATCTTCAAGGCTTAAACATATGTTATTGAACTCTCTTTTAAATTCGCCATATGGATCCTTCTGGGTCACGATTTTTTTTATTGTTTTTTGCAATTCGTAATAGAGCTCAAAAAGAGTATCGTAATTTTTAAATCCTGAAGCTTTGATCAATACTTCTTTAAGCGCTTCATCGATAGTCTCTCCATCATCTGTTAGAAGCATTACAGAATTCAAAGCAGTCCTCAGATGGCAAGGGATACATTCCTGGTATATTTGCAAATTAACATCAATCCTTTATTTTCTTTTAGTAGCAAGCAAATTAGAGCAATATAACATACAATATTTCTTCAGGCAATTAATCTTATTATTAAAAATTGTCAAAGAATAAATTATTTACATTAATAACGGAGCCAAATATCCCGGATAATCTTTCACCTTTTTCAATTACAAATGGATTGGGAATATTCTGAATATTATCGGATCCGGTGTAATAAAAATTAATGCTACTGGCATATTTTTCCCCCTGGATGATATTTAGACCAGCCATAATCAGCGGGCATGCAGGTGTGCCGTACTTATCTTTACCGATCGTCCTGGTCAGTATTATCTTACCATAACCATCCGGGTCATCGACAAAAAAGCCATCTGATTGCTTTTTAGGCATTTTACCATCTTTTTTGAACTGCTTTAGAAATATCTTTTTACTGCGGTTTCTTATATTTTTTTCCCAGTATAATTCAATGACCTGTTCTTTGATCTTATATTCCGAAAGTATACTTAAATATTCTTCAGGGAGTTTAAAATCCGGTCTTGAAAATTTTAAGAGACCGGTTTTACAACCATCCTCTTCACACGCAGAACCCATGTCATTTATTAGAAGACCCAGACCGGTATTAATATTTTGAGATATTGAAATGGAATACAACCACACAGCCAGCCTGAAAGATACTATTGTGCCCTGGTTGAAGTTTTGTATTATTTTGCCGTTGTTAAAGAATAACCGGAAATGCCCGCCGGTGATGACAGTATTATTTTTAAGCAAACTGACGGCTTCATCTACCAGTTTATTTTGCAGGTCCATTGTCACAGTAAAACTGGTTCATTTTAAGAATCATTTTTTCCATCAGATCAAGGTTTGCTGTCAGATTATAATCTTTATCTATAGGGCAATTTTCACAGATACATTCTTTTTGCTCAATCTTACACCCCGAACTGCCCTCCGAACAGAAAAAAGATTCACTAGAATCCCTCATACAGCTTTCATAAGTAGGACATGTTCTGCATATGCACTTTTCTTTATTTTCCTTTGTATTAGGTACTGGCATTTAGCCTCCTGTTAAATAAAATAAAAATCTTTAATATAGTAAGTTATTTGGCTTATTTTTCAATGATTTTTTTTATCCGGGCCAGGCCTTCTGTTATATTTTCACGTGACGTAGCATACGAAAGCCTTATATATTCCTGGACTTCACCTTTGTTTCGCAAGCCAAAAGATGTTCTCGGCAGTACAGCTACCTGACCTTCATAAAGGATCTTCTGCTGGAGCTCCTTGGAATCCTTAAGTCCCAGATCTCTGCAGGCTTTTGTAACATTTGGAAAAACATAAAAAGCGCCTTTGGGTGAAAGGCACTTAAAGCCCCTTATGTCATTTAGGCCCTCTACGATCAGGTCTCTTCTTGCCTTGAACTCATCGACCATTTTGTAAGTCTCACTCTGATCACCTTCGTATCCCTCAATACCGGCATACTGGGTGAATGTCGCAGTACAGGTAACGATATTTGTGTTAAGGGCGATCATATGTTTTATCAGTTCTTCAGGCATAATACCATAACCCAGTCGCCAGCCTGTCATAGAATATATTTTTGAGAAACCATCAATGAGCACTGTCCTCTCGAGCATACCATCAAGTGATATGATGCTGTTGAACTTGCCCTCATAAATTATTCTGCTGTATATTTCGTCGGACAAGACCCAAATATCTCTTGCCCTGGCGATATCAGCAATAGACCTGATGTCATCTTCGCTTAAAATACCGCCTGTGGGGTTTTGCGGTGAGTTAAGTATGATCATTTTAGTTTTGTCAGTAACTGCTTTTTCCAGGTCTTTTATATCGAAACTGAACTCTTTTTCCTCAAGAAGAGGGAGCGGAATTGCGCTGCCTCCCAGATAATTTATAAGAGATTCATAAATAGGATAACCTGGATTCGGGTATATGACCTCGTCTCCATGATCAATAAGTGCACTTATAGCATAAAATATTATCGGCTTTGTACCTGGCCCTACCACTACATTTTCCATAGAGATATTAATATTTCTTGTATTATTGATATATTTTGCAACTGATCTTCTGAAATCAGGCACACCGGCAGGAGGGCTGTAGTGAGTAAGATTTTTTTCTATTGCACCGATACCTGCTTCTTTTATATTTCTGGGAGTATCAAAATCAGGTTCACCGACACCAAAATTAATGATATCTGATCCCTGTTCTTTAAGCTTTGTTACTTCAGCCAGAACAACAAAAGCATTTTCAGTTCCAAGTCTTGCCATTCTTTTAGCAAGTCTCATGATCATTTCCCCCCTTATTTTTTCTCGTTATTGTTGTTTAAAGCTAATCCGCTCTCTTTCCAATCCTTTGATTTGAAGTTTAACCTTTAATAAATCATAGGGATAAGGTTTTACTTGATCTCATCCTTTGACCCGAGGGATTTTATTTGACATTTTTCTCCATATATTCATCAATAGCAGCAAGCTTCTTGTCTTCTATATGCTCGGGCTTGTATGTGGAGAGGATATCCTTTACCTTCTCATTTACACGGACAGACAGGTCTTTTGAACCTGCTTTTTTCCAGTGTAGCATATACATTTCTGTCTATTAGCTTTGGCATAAACATCTGGGACTTGAAGTTTTTGAAGGTATGGTCCTCTGACAGGAAGTTTCCTCCAGGGCCTACCTTTTCTATTACATCCAGGGCAAGTGTGTTTTTGTCTATGTCTATGCCCCTTAAATACCTTTTTACCATGGCAATTATCTCATCTGTTAATACTACCTGTTCAAAACAACCGCATAATCCGTCTTCAAGGTATCCTACATCATGGATAAGGTTAGCTCCTGAGAGTGCAGCAGATAAAGTCCCAAACATCGATTCAAGTGTAGCCTGTCCATCAAAGGTCTTTGAGCTGGAGCAGCCGCAGGTAGAGAAAACTGGAAGTCCGAAATATTTGCAGACCTCAGTCATCGCAGCATGCATAAGATTAAATTCTGTAGAGCCATAACTTGCGACTCCTGTGGTCATATCCATTGCAAAATGTACACCACCTGAGATCATGGGCGCACCTTTTTTTATGAGCTGTGCGATGACCACTCCTGAAAGATACTCAGCAGCCCCAAGTGCTATGGTACCTGCAAGTGTCACGGGAGCTGTGGCTCCTGCATTTGGTGCAGGTGTATAAACATTTGGAATACCATTTCTTGCTGCAAATTTAAGCTTACCCAATGCTTCTTTTGCATGAGTCAATGGTGTGATTGGCTCTGAGTAAAGGGCTATAAATGGCTTCATCCTGAAATTATCCTCACCATTTGTCAGTATGCAGCACATATTATATATATCTTCCAGTCCCTTTCCATCAACAGTGGTAAGGACCAGGGGTTTTACTGTATTTTTTACCATAGCAAGAAATTGATATCTGTCATAGGTCATATCCAGGTACATCTGAAGTCAACCCGATGGACATATGAAAATCAAGGTTATCAAGAGCTATCTGCGAGTCTTGCAGCATCAGCAATATCTTTTTCGAGCCACTTTCTTCTTTCTTTTGTAAATGAATCCAGGATATAGACTGCATCTGATCCGGTGCCGAAATATATCCTGTCTTTTTCCAGGGTCATTGCAAGGTCACCATTTCTTGAAGACATCGAGACCTTTTTAGGTGCGGTTGATACACATTCTTCCACTAAAAAAGATGGAATATAGACTCTTTTGTCTTTTATAATACAACCTGCATTTTTAAGAAGAGAGATGGCTTCATCATCGTTTACCTCTACCCCCACCCTTTCAAGAATATTATAAGAAGTAGAAACTATCTCTTCTATCTGGGTTCTGGATAAAACATTAAAAAGTATCGTCTCGTTTTTCTTGAAATTTACCTTCATTCTGGTCCCTTCCACTTAATCGTTAATATTTTACCTGATAATAATAAAATAAACTTAAGGCTTAGTTTAGTCGTAAAAACATTGATTACGGATATATCCCCCTAAGGCTTGTTGCTTCAGCTACTCTTGATACTGCAAGCATCGAAGCAGCAGTACGCATATCAACCTTCTTTTCCTGAGAGAGTCTGTATGTGTCATAGAATGCCCGCTCCATGATATCCCTTAATTTTAAGTTTACTTCTCTCTTGGTCCAGAAATAAGCAAGATTACCCTGGACCCATTCAAAATAGGAGACGGTTACTCCTCCGGCATTTGCCAGCACATCCGGTATAATGAAGATTCCTGAATCTGCAAGTATCGGATCCGCATCTGGAGTTGTAGGCGCATTTGCCCCTTCTGCTATTATTCTTGCTCTTATATAAGCTGCATTAGCAGCAGTTATCTGGTTTTCAAGCGCTGCCGGTATAAGGATATCGCAGGGTATTTTAAATATTTCTTCCTTTTCTATAAGTTCTGCTTTGTTGTAACCCTCGAAGGTCTTATTTTTTGAAAGGTATTCTGATGCGTCGTATGCATCTATACCCTTTTTATTGTAAAGACCTCCTGAAACATCACAGAGCCGCTATGATCTTAAATCCAAGGTCATATAGGATCTTGGCTGCATTACCCCCGACATTTCCAAAACCCTGTATTACAACATCAAGGTCTGTAGAATCTATGCCAAGGACTTTTAGGGTGGAAAGTATCGTATATACACAACCCCTGCTGGTAGCATCTTCTCTTCCCTGGGAACCCCCAAGGCTTATCGGCTTTCCTGTCACTACACCGGGAACATTATGTCCCTTGTCCATGGAATAGGTATCAAGTATCCAGGCCATAACAGCTGCATTTGTGCCCACATCAGGTGCAGGTATATCCTTATTCGGCCCTATAGAATCTAAGATCTCAAAAATATATCTTCTTGTTATATGCTCAAGTTCATTTAAGCTTACCTTATAGGGATCGACTACCACTCCACCCTTGGCACCCCCAAAGGGAAGATTTACCAGGCTGCATTTCCATGTCATAATCATGGAGAGCGCTTTTATCTCATCTAAGTTTACATCCTGATGGTAGCGGATACCACCTTTGGCTGGGCCCCTGTTTGTATTATGCTGGACACGGTAGCCCTTGTATATCTCTATTTTACCTTCATCATTCTTTATAGGTATTGACACTTCTAATATTTTTCTTGGTTCCCGCAGGTATTTCTGCATGCCGGGTTTTATGGACAGTAGCTCCATTGTCCTGTCAAGGCGTGATTGTGTCATCTCCCATACATTCTGTGAAGTATCACCAGCTGTATCTGGCATAAATATTCCTTTCGTGACTATGTTATGGCAGCAATGCCTGCCTCTTTTGTCCTTATCCTTATGGCATCCTCTACAGGAAGCACAAATATCTTGCCCGAACCGAATTCCCCAGTGGCAGCAAGCCTTACTATTGTTTTTATTATTTCGTCTACTATCTCTTCGTCAACTACGATCTCGAGCTTTATCTTGGGCAGGAATTTTACTGATTTATTAGGGATCTCACCTTTTATGTAACCGCGCTGTTTTCCAAAACCGGACACTTCTGTAATAGTGATTCCTTCCACTCCGGCATCAATAAGTGCGTCCTTTATGTCATCTAACTTGAAGGGTTGTATAAAGCATTCAATTTTTTTTAGCAATCCTATCACCTCTTTCCTTAACAGAGAAAATATACTTCTTCTACTTCTTTTAGAATTGACTTTTTATGGATAAAACTACATCAATATTTTAACCTATCCAAAAAATAATTCAATATTGATTTACTATTTTTGAAAATTATTTACAAATCAGTAAATTTATTAACATAATCCTCACCGATCCTATGGTCCTTGGGGGGGTCAAAAGATCTATAATTATTATCTTATTTATTTGAGATCAAAATCTCAAACTATTCGGGTCAAAATACTCTATGACTTCATCAAGTTCATAAAAAAATGATATCGGCCGCCTGGTTTCATTTGCAATGAGTATCAATTCTGCTGCATTTACAGCTCTCGTACCGTGTTCTATTCTGGAAATCGTTACATAGCCGACACCTGTCTTTTCTGCAAGCTGTTTCAAGGTAAGATTGGATAGCACCCTCGCTTTTCTGACACGTTCCCCGATTTCTCTGTTTATATCTCTTTTCATCTTTTAATATCTTTTAACTTATTTAATAATATTCTAGAAAAAATTTTAAAACCTACTCAAATTGTTTTCTTGTTTTTTTGAAAGAAGTCCTGACTGAAGTGTAAAAATCATTATCCTCAATCAATCGGAGTCCAGTCATGGCAAGAGCTTTGGTAACTGCAATAAGTCCATGGTTTCCAGTTTTTGAATAAGATGCATGGGCCATTTCAGCAGTATGTAGCTCTACTCCCCTCTGTGCGATTTTTACAACCGGACATAATGTAGGTAGTATATAACTTAGATTACCTATATCGCTGGAACCAAAGATCTTTAGTTCAGGATCCATTTGTTCACCAAGTAATTGCATGTTCTTCTGATACTCTTCAATCAGTAAACTATTCATCATATAATCATCGACAGATTTTTCAAAAAAAGAGATCTTTAATTTACAACCTGTCTGTAATGCAGCACCCCTCGCACAATTTTTAACTTTTTCAACGATCTCGTTCAGGTATTTTCTTGTCTTTGCCCTTATGGAAAACTGAGCTACTGTCAGGTCGGGTATAATGTTTACAGCTTCTCCCCCTTTAGCGATTATCCCGTGTATTCTTGCATCCTCCTTAAGCTGTTGTCTGAGAGCATGGACAGAATTAAATAACAGTATTACTGCGTCCAGTGCATTGATGCCTTCCTGTGGTGCAGCTGCGGCATGAGAAGCCTTTCCCATAAATGTAAACTGTATTCCATCATTTGCGAGATATACCGGATTGACCGAATTTCTATCACCTGCCTGTGCGATCATTATTACATCCACATTATTAAAAACTCCATCATCCAGCATGAGTAGTTTGCTATTAAATTTACTCTCACCGGGTGTTCCTATACACATGACCTTACCTGATTTTTCTTTTAGCGATTTACTTATTGCGATCGCCGCCCCTACACTGATAATACTTGTAATATTATGTCCTGATCCATGGCCAAGGCCTGGCAGGGCCTCATATTCCGAAAGAAAAGCTACTGTAGGACCTTTTTCGCTGCCATTATAAGTAGCCACGAAAGATGTAGTCACACCACTGATACCCTTCTTAACCTTGAATCCGTTTTTTTCAAGCTCTTTGGTCATCAGGTCCAGGGCCTTATATTCTTCTCCAGCTATTTCCGGATTATGGTAAAGGAAATTTGACATCTCAATTAACTTTTTAGACATCTTATCCACATTTTTCTTAATATCTTTTTTTAATTCAGATTTTCTTTCAACCTTTAGTGTTTGCATCGTATAAACTCCCATTTAAATGATTTTTCCCCAAGCTTATTAATACACATAATCGATATTACCAGAAACAATCCCATCCTATAATAAAAAATGTTTAGATTTAAATATTTAAAGAAACATTAAAAGCTTCTGAAACCGCCTGGAATATTTTTGCAGGTTTTTTACAATCTCCAACGACATAAGACTCCCTGCAGGATTTTTTTAATAGAGAGATTTTATCTTCCGGCACAATAAAACCAGTGGCATTTACTATGATATCCGCATCAAGGTCATAGGTATTCTTATTTTTCACATTCTCTACAATTATTTTCTCTCTCGATATTTTCTGTACCCTTGAACTTGTTAAAAACCTGACACCTTCTTCTACAAGGATCCTCTCGAGTACCATTGTTAGATATTCTATATCATCTTCAGCCATTAATCTTTCATTTTCTTCTATTATTGTCACAAAATTGTCATTTCTGTTAAGGATAACTGCTGCTTCACATCCAGTACTGCTTCCGCCTATAATGGCTATTTTTTTATTTTTTATTTTATTTGAATTGATTATTGAGTTTGATACATCCAGGACGTTTCCCTGCTCTATCCCTTTAATTTCAGGTATCCTATTTTTTGCCCCTATAGCGATTATCAGTATATCGGGTCTTGTCCTTGAGACGGTACTATTATTTATTTCTCTACCCATTACAATCTTCACATTACTTTTCTTGAGTTCTTTTTCATAATATTTTAAAAGATCAAGATATTCATATTTTAGTCCTCCGGTTGCGCTTGCTTTTAGTTGGCCTCCCAGTCTGTCGCTTTTTTCATATAACGTTACTATATGTCCTCTTTTTGAAGAAGTAAGAGCAGCTGTCATTCCTGCGGGGCCGGCCCCTATTACTGCGATCTTTCGGGGTTTATTGGTTTTTTTGAGTTCCTTACTTTTTTCATCAAGAACATCCGGATTGACTGAACATCCTATTATCCTGCTTTTGGTAGCTTCGTCCAGGCAAACAAAGCATCTGATGCATGGTCTTATCAATTGACCTTTTTTAGCTTTTTGGGCCCAGAGGTGGTCTGCAATAAAAGCCCTGCCTATTGATACAAGATCAGCTTTCCCATCCCCTATTATCCTGTCTGCTTCGTCCGGTTTTAATATTCCTCCTACTGCCATCACAGGTGTATCTGTTATGTTTTTTTTAAGCTCTTCACTTAAAGGTACTGTGGTATTTCTGGGCTGGTACTGGCTTGGCATTATAGAATATTTAAAAAGTGAAAAAGGTCTGTCATGTTTTGCATAAGAATACTCATGAAGATAAGAAATTCCCTGGTCAGAAATAGCCTGCCCTATCTTTACTCCCATAGATAGATCGATGCCATCCCCTTCAGGAAATTCATAATAAGTGTTGTACTTAAACCCGATTATAAAAGCATTTCCACAGATCTTACGGATCCCTTTTATTATCTCAACAGGCATATTGAGCCTGTTTTCAAAACTTCCGCCATACCTGTCAGTCCTTCTATTAAGATGTGGTGTTATAAAAGAAGAAAGAAGGAAATCCTCCGCAGCAAAGAGTTCGACACCGTCAAAGCCTGCATCCCTTGCCCTTCTTGCAGCCTGTACAAAATCTTCAATTATTTCCTGAACCTGCGATGTGGTCAGTTCGGTCGGTGTATTTTTTCCCGTCCATTCACTTTTGTACATGGGAATATCCGATGTGGGCACATATGGGACTATATCATGAAAAACATCATCAGCCAGAGTGTTTGGACCACCCATTGCAGATATCTGCAGTACTATTTTTGCACCACCATAGTGGCCTGCTTCTGCAAATCTCGATAGTGATGGAATAAAAGAGTCATCGTAGCTTCCTATAAATTTGACCTTACCATATCTATAAGTAGCCATAGATACCGTAGTTATGATCATTGCTGTTTCAATCGAACGGGCCTTTACAAACGACATGTTTTCATCAGTGACTGTTCCGTCGTCATTATATGAATCTATACCGATAGAAGTAAACACTATCCTGTTTTTTAGCTCGATCCCACCAATAAGCTTGATCGGTTTAAAAAGATTTTTATACATTTTCTTAAGATGACCGGTCTTTAGACCCTCTTAATATTATATTTTTCATAGACCCTGTCTATAGCTTTATTTATGTCTTCTGAGACAGGTTCAGGTTTGTGATTAGAAAGTATCTCTTGTGTTTTCTCATTTGCCCTTTTAACAAATGATTTGGAACCATTTTCCAGCCATTTTTCCCTTCTGTATTTATCGATAATATTATCCCTTCTTGGAAGCTGCTCCTTTGAAAACCACTTCAGTGTATGGTTATGGTTCAGGAAATGACCATTACGCCTGTTGTCTTCCATTTTTTCTGCGACTTCTTTTAACGGGTCAAAAGCAAGAGTCTCTTCGTCGACCTCTATTCCATCCAGCATCCTCCTTCCTGATAAGACCATCTCGTCCATAAGCATTAAAAGCTCGCTATTTATCGCGTGAGTCTGGTCAAGGCCATGGATCACAATACATTTATTCTTACAGAGCATCCTTGAAAGAAGTGAAAAAGAAAGCTCGTATGCCTGCTGCATATCCAGTGATTTTGAATCAGGAGATACTGGTGAAATAAAAGGTATATCAAGGTAATCTTCTACCTGCCCTACTGCAAGACCGTAGACATAATCCGGCCTCGAAGCAAGACATATCTGTGCCGTACGCATATCAAATGTCTCCAGCGGTACGACAAAAGCAACAGGTAATCCAGGTTGTAAAAGCTGTACTATTACAAGTCCGCTGAGAAGTTCCGCTATCTTTTGCGCTATATTTCCTGCGAAAGTGACAGGTCCTGTATCACCCATAGGAGTCTCTACAGTGATAGACAGGCTGTATCCCCCATCTGGAACATGATTTGAGCATATCACAACCGTACTTGTTCCAGGTCAATGGAGATATTTCACAGAATGCTACAGTCAGCGGTCTTTTTAATAATTCTTCTTTTCCTCCGACAATTGCTTCTGCAAGTTCAAGGGTAGGAGGTATTGCTTCAGGTTCAAAACTCGAAATACAAACTGGTTTTGTGGTATTTCTTATCGCAATCTCATATTCATAAAAAGAATACAACTTTCCATACTTGGGCATAAGTGTGCACATCCAGGTACCGTCTATAGTATCAAGTGAATCTGAGATAGTCACAAATCGCCTTATATCATCTTCTGTTATAGTATGATAGTCATCGTTTAACTCATCGTAATAGTTCATCAACACATGAGAGATTACGTGGGGATACTTCTGGTCTTTCTCCAGTAATATATCTTTTTTTGGATCTCTACCGGATAATCTTACCTGCCCTCTTGGAGTCGAACTCAGGCTTCCATCTACTACTTTTTGCGGAATATAAACAACGTTATTCTCCCCGACCTGACATCCTTTCTTTTTAAGCAGTCCTATTAATTCGTCATCCTCAATATTTACTCCGATCTTTTCCAGTATATCCAGTGCTGTCTGATAAATGATATCAAGTTCATTTTTATTTAGCACCTCAACCCTGGTCCTCATCTTACACCCCTTCAAAATATTTTTTTATTATATTGACACCTTCTGTAGCTGTCGATGCATAAAAGTCGGTACCTATCTGTTTGGCCCAATCAGAGCTTGTGGCGGCACCACCTATTATCGTCATTATTTTTCCCTTTAGACCCTTGATTTTAAGGGCATCCTCAATATCTTTCTGGTGTGGTGCCGTTGTGGTGATGAGAGCAGATGAAGCTATCATACCCGCATTTACTTCGATAGCTTTCTTGATAAAATTCTCGGCAGGTTGATCCACTCCTATATCATGGACCTCGAAACCACCCGTCTCAAGCAAAGTCTTTAATATATCTTTCCCGATATTATGTATATCTCCGAGTACAGTGCCTATGACAATAATACCCTTGGGCTTTTCAGGGATTATCATATTTTTTAAAATATTATCCTTGACTATTTCAACCCCTGCTTTACATGCATCTGCAGCGATCATGAGTTCCACTAAAAAAATCTCTTCTTTACCAAATTTGTCTCCTATCTCGATAATAGCCCTGGATAGGCCGTTATTCATGATATCAATTGGATCTTCTCCCTGGTTCAAAGCTTCTCCTGGTCAACTTTTTTACAAGCTCGATATCATAACCAATAACAGCATCATAGATCAGTTTTTTATAATCAGTCATCTTTGATTTTATTTCTCCTCATAAAATTCATAAACGCAATGATCACAACCCCGCATCATATCGACCTTAAGATCGATCTTTAAGTCAGGATTGAATGCCTGGCATAACCCCAGATCGTAATATGTTGCAAGTATGCAAAACTCCGGAAGTTCTTCCGGTATCCTCATTTCTTTCCATATTTTTATATAGGGACAGACATCAGTCTTTATATGAAATTTCTTATCAGAAAGTATCTCCGTCTTTACTTTAAATAGTTCTACATCGCTCATGCTGCCAAAAAATTCTGCAGCTGCTACAGTCCCTTTCTTCTGGACTTTGTTCTCTCTTATATATTTCTGACCCTGCCAGAGACCACCCTTCCTTGCAGCTTCCTTAACGACTTCTTTTCCTTTTTCACCAAATTCTTTTACTGTTCCTCTTATCAGAGAGCCTATGTATACTGCAACAGTTTCCTTGAGCCCTTCAAGCTCACTTTTTAATGATTCATTTTCTTTCTTTAATCTCTCATTATCTTCCAAATCTATTCTCCTCCATTAAATCGGGGCAGGATGCTTATTTAATAAAACAGCAAAAACTATCCTGCCCCTTAATCACCTGTAAAATCAAATTATCGTTTTGAATCTACAAGATTATTTTGCGAGAGTATCTACGACACTCTTAGGCAATTCCGTCTTCTGGGTTATTTCCCATGCTTCTTCGATGTTGTCTTTTGTTATCGGTACAGCAGGTGTAATGGTAAACTCTGGTGCTGTCTTACCCAATGCAGCATAACCTGCAAGTATTGCAAGGTTTGCCCCAAGGTGATAAGGGTCATCAGAAACCGTTCCAAAAATATTTCCACCTTCAAGAATACTGATGAGGGTAGGTTCGTCTACACCAAAAGTAGCGATCTTTACATCTTCCCTTCCTAAAGCTTTACATCCTTCTGCAGCAAACTCTGCAACAACATTCCATCCACCATAGACTCTTTTAATGTCCGGATTCCTACTAAGTGCTGCAGTCATAAGGTCTGTTGCATCGGCTTCTGCACCATAACCCAGACTTTCAACTACCGTGAAGTTCTCTTCTGCTTCAAGAGCCTGCAGAACCATTGTATCAATAAGGTTTACTACCCAGAACGATTGGTCAAAATACAGGTAAGCTACTTCAGTCGGTTCTGTGACCTGCTGTTTCATAATGTCTACTGTAAACAGGCCAAGATCCTGCGCCATGGCGCTTGAGACACCGACATAGTCCTTTCCGTATTCATAGCCTTTAGGTATATTCGACCAGATGACAAATTTTTTACCTGCATCTATAACTGGTTTGAATGATTCGGCAGATGCTGTCGCATCAATAGGGGCGCCGATTACAATATCAGCACCAGCAGCTAAAAAGTTTTCAACTCCTGCACGCTCTGCAGCAGGATCAAACTGCGGATCTACTGTGCCAACAAGTTCCATCCCAAAATGATCCAGAACATCCTGCATACCCTTCAAAAGTGAACTTGTATGGTCTCCAGCCGATGCATCCATTACATAACCGACTTTCCAAGCCTCACCCGTATCAGGATTACCTTTTTTTACTTCTTCGACTTCAGCAAGGGTCAAAAACAATTCTGTATCCCAGGTAGGTGTCGCACCATACTCACCTTCATAACCAATACTGCCCCTGTAGGGGTCAAGACCTGCCCTCATGTCCAGGATCCAGGGGTCTATCTCATCCGAACCTTCTGCCATAGTCTCTTCTGCCATGGTCTCTTCTGCCATAGTCTCTTCAGCCATAGTCTCTGCAGCTGTAGTTTCAGCTGCAACTGTCGTTTCTGCGGCCTGCTGTTTGCATCCAAACAATGCAAAACTGCCGACCAGGATCAGGCACAGGACAGTTATAAAGATACTTCTGGATAACTTCTTCATTTTTCCTCCTTCATTATAGTTAGATTTAATAAAACATTTTAAAATTCAAACTACCAGGTTTTAAATCACCCCCTTTTTTTATTCTTCAACTACTACTGCCCTAACCGGACAGACTGCCGCTTTTAAAATGTTAAGCGGTAAAACGACAAGCTTTACTTTAAACTTTGAGATCTTTTCAAGATTTATGCATGGTGCAAAAAGAAGTATCCCTGATTTATAAAAGCGTTCAAAAGCACCCTCTGGATTAACCGCATTTTCCCAGACTGGCGAATCCCCGCCAAGTAAAAAAGGTTTCTTATCTATTAAGTAATAAAGAGCTTCTTTAGAGAAAAACCATGCTTTATCTACATAATCTTTTTTATCCCAGTTTTGTCCGTAACCAGTACTTATAAGTATTGCACTGTTTTCTTCTATTTTGCTTTTTTCAGCTTCTTTTAATAGATCTATAGTAATATAGGGTCTTCCATCCTTTTCGGGCAATTTATTTGGATCTACCTGATAGACATAAGTATCAACCATAAATAGCTTTTCTACAGGAATCGAGTTTAATCCACCTTTTATCTCCTGTCCTTCAAAGATCCCTGGTGATTCAAGGTACGTACCGACCTGGGCATGCATACCCTTAAAAACATCGACAGAGTATTTCTCACCTCCGAATTCAAACTCTACAGCAGAAAGTTCAAACTGTGGATAGTAATCTGCATAAGTCCACATTCCTGTGTAAACTGGACCTGAAATATCTATGATCTTCATAATTTCTCCCCGTTAATTAATTAATTCAACTCAAACCATGCTGCAAAATCGAGTTAAAAAAGCTCTACGACCTGGTTTGTCTCTGCAGATCTTTCTGCAGCTATCACGATCTCGAGAGCATATTTAGCTCTTTCTGGATCTGCTACTCCTTCCGGCAATTTTCCCATCATTATCCCGTCTACAAGATATCTCAGTTCATCACCTAAGGCGCCTTCTACCTTGCCAAGTTTTGTGGGCCACCAGCTTGTATCGGGAAATCTCCAACCGGTCTTTGTATTTACTCGCAAACCCTGATCTGCCAGATCGATGTATATCATACCTTCAGTCCCATGGATCTCCATCTGCGAATCAATAAGATAAGGGGTATTTGATGGTAAAAACCAATTTGCTTCGAGTACCGCAACGGCTCCATTTTCAAAAGTAAACGTAGCCCAGCAGATATCTGGTTTTTTCATTCCCCTGACATTTTTTGTCTGAGCATAGACTCTCTTTACCTTCCAACCGGTATACCAGAGCATGCATTCCATATCATGTATCATCTCATCATAAATAGCAGAGGAATGGTCCTGGAGCTTTAGCCCCCAGAAAGAGGCAGCGTTCCTTCTGGCATACATTGCGACAATATCACCGATATTGCCTTTATCGATCTCTGCTTTTGCGATAGCATAATGCGTATGAAAAGGCAGAATATGTGCTACCGCAAATATTATATCGTTATCTTTTGCTGCTTTTATCATTGAGTCAGCTTCTTCCAGGGTGGGGGCTATAGGTTTTTCTATAATAACATGCTTTTTGGCTTTTGCAGCTGCTACCATAGGGTCATGATGATGTGGTTCTGCTGTAACTATTGCTACAGCTTCAAGATCATCATTCCTAAGCTGTTCATTAAAATCAGTATACCAATTGGGTATCTGGTACATCTCAGCAGCTTTTTTTGCACTCTTTTCTTCAGCAGAAAAAACTGAGACCAGCTCGACATTTGGCAACTGTTTTAAAATATGCGCATAGATAAGGCCAAAATCCCCGGCACCTATCAGTCCAAATCTCATTCTTCTGTATGTATTTTGTTCCATTTTTTCCTTTCAGAATAGATCCAAAAAAAATAACAAATCAAATCTCTATGACTTTACCTATCTCTGCAGATCTTTCAGCAGCAAGGACTACCTCAAGTGCATCTCTAGCTCTCTGAGGATCACCTACGCTCTGGGGTGCTTCACCGAGCATCACAAAATCTGCAAAGTATCTTATCTCATCTCCCAGTGCACCCTCTATCCTGCCTAATTTTTCAGGCCACCAGGTCGTGTCAGGAGTGCGCCAGCCTTTCTTATCATTAACAGATAGTCCTTGAGGACCCAGGTCTATATATATCATGCCCTGATCTCCATGTATTTCCATCCTTGAGTCCATAGCGCTCTCGTATGGAGTATTGTCCGGCAAAAACCAGTTTGCCTCCAGAACAGCGATCATACCGTTATCAAATGTAAACATCGACCAGCATATGTCAGGTTTAAGAAGGCCACGGACATTTTTAGTCTGGGTATAGACTTTTTTACACCTGAATTTATTACCGGTAAACCAGAGGATGCATTCCATGTCGTGTATCATCTCATCATATATGGCAGATGAGCGTTTCTGTATATCTGCACCCCATTTTGCAGGAGCGTTTCTTCTTGCATAGACTGAACAGATTTCTCCAATAGAGCCGTTGTCTATCTCGGTTTTTGCCATAGCATAATTTGTGTGGAATGGAAGTATATGTGCTACAAGAAAAAGCTTGTCTGTTTTTTTGGAAGCAGCTATCATCTCATCTGCTTCTTTCAGTGAAGGAGCGATCGGTTTCTCCAGCACTACATGTTTTCCAGCCTTAAGGGCAGCCATTACGGGTCCGTAGTGATACAGCTCATTATTGACAACTGCAACAGCTTCGACACCATCACTGTTTATTAACTCATCATAATCAGTGTACCATTTAGGGATCCCATATTCCTTAGCTGCTTTTTTTGCATTTTCAGCGGTCCTGGAATAGATTGATACAAGATCGACATTAGGCAGTCCATTGAATATCTTTGCATAAAGTTGAGCGAAATCACCTGAACCAATAAGGCCCCATCTTACTACATCTGTACCTGTGACTTTTAAGCCTGCTTTTCGGACCATTTTTCCCTCCTATTTAAGACTTAAGTGAGTTTTTTTAATCTTCTATAATTACAGCACGTGCAGGACACATGCATACGCCAACAACTTTAATTGGTAAAGCTATCAGCTTTACCTGAAAATTTTTTATTGTCTCGAGATCAACCACGCTTACAAGGACGAATACTCCAGAACTATATAACCTTGGTAAAAAACCTTCAAGGTCCTCAGTATTTTCCCAGGATGGGAAATCAGATGAGATAAGTGCAGGTTTTTTATCAAGAAGATAATCAAATGCATCCTTTTTAAAAAATGGTGATTTTGTAAGATATTCTTTTTCAAACCATCTTTTCCCATACCCGGTCCCGATAAGGATAGCAGAACCTGGCTTGATTTCTTCCTTTTCTGCAGCTTTTATATCATCGAGGCTGACATATTTTCTTCCATCTTTTTCATTCAGGGTCTCAAAAGGTGTCTGCAGGACATAAGCATCGATATTCACAAGTTTTTCCAGCGGTATCCTGTCAACCGGAATGACTCTATCATAACCAAGCGCTGTAGCGCCAGTTTCCATAAATGTTCCCGTGCTACCGACCATCCCATCAAAACCTTCATGCCGGTATTCTTCTCCCATAAAATCATAGTTCAGTGTTTTGAGTTTAAACTGGCCACCGGGAAATCCAAAATCCCACATACCTTCCTTAACAGGACCAGTAATATCTGTGATCTTCATATTATCACCTTATTGCTTAAATATATTATTAAATACGAATACTATTATATTCCTTAATCGGAACTATCTTAGTTATACAAAAAATCAGTTTCTTCGTCATTCCTTAGGACTGAGTGCTACTGCCACTAGGATGATAACACCCCTGAATATGACCTGCTGATCTACGGAAAAACCAAACAATATTAGGCCGTTGTTTATCATCCCAAGGATGACAGAACCAATAAGTGCACCGATGACAGTACCCCTACCACCATATATGCTGGTTCCTCCGATAACTGCTGCGGCAACCACTGTAAACAGGTCCGACTCACCATATGTGTATCTTGCTGCTGCAAGCCTTCCTGAATATAGAAGCCCTGCAAGAGCAGCTATCATACCCATTGCTATAAAAAGAAGCCATTTGACATTGGTGACATTGATACCTGAAAAAGTGGCAGCGACCTTGTTGCCTCCTGTGGCCAGGACCTTTCTTCCAAAGCTTGTCTTTGAAAGTATGATATGGCCAAGAGCAACTGCAATTATAGTCCATATAAATAGTGTTGATATCGGTCCTACGTTTCCACCTCCAAAGATATATTTGAACCTGTCATTTGTAACGGGCACTGCCTGCAGTTTTGTTATCCATCTGGCAAACCCGAATATGATACCTGAGGTCGCTATAGTTGCAAGAAAGGACGGCATCTTTGCTTTTACGACAAGTGCCCCGTTTATGACACCGATAACAGCGCCGGTTGCAAGAGCTGCTCCAACCGCTGCTACTATACCGGCCCTCTGTAATATAAGGGCTCCTACAAGCGCGCACAGGGCTGTCGTCGAACCTACAGAGAGGTCAAACTCTGCACTGGTAAGCAGGAATGTAAACCCTATTGCAAGGATCGTTATTACTGCTGTCTGCCTGAATATGTTCATTATGTTTACAGCAGATAAAAACCCCTTTTCACGCAAAAATATCGCAAAGACTATAAATATGCCCACCATGATAAAATATATCGCATAATCGCGAAATACTGACTTGGCGGTCAGTGAACCTGGTCCTGGTAGTTGTTTTTTCTGGGCTATCATGTAGCTTTTTCTCCTTTCTTATTGAACAGCATGAAGCAGTGATTCCTCAGTTATCTCAGGCCCCCTGCCTCGTATGTGCTCGTCGATTATGACACCGTCTTTTAATATTAAAACCCTGTCACAGACCTGGGCTATTTCCTCGAATTCTGATGATATAAAGACGGCGCATTTGCCGCCGTCTGCAAATCTTCTTACAAGCTGCAGTATCTCCTGCTTTGAACCGACGTCTACACCAAAGTTTGGATCGTTTAGTATCATTATGTCAGGCTCTGCTGCCAAGTTTTTGGCTATTACTACTTTTTGCTGGTTTCCACCAGATAGAAGCTTTACTTTCTTCTGTATGCTGTCTGTTACAATGTTTAAGTCTTTAACATACTGGTTTGCAACTCTGTTAGCCTTCCTGTCATTTATAAGAATACCTCTCCTGAGCCTATCCCATATGGAAAGGCAGATATTGAATTTTAGGGTGTTTTCAACGATAAGGCCCTGAGACTGGCGCTCTTCGGGCACCATAGTCACCTTGTACTTAAGTGCATCCTCAGGTTTTTTTATATTTGACTTTTTCCCGTCTATCAATACTTCTTTTGAGATATCAGGAAGTATGCCAAAGATTGATTTGACTATCCGTTCCTGGCCAGCACCTAAAAGACCGGCAAGACCCAGCACTTCACCCTCCCATATATTAAAGGAGACCATTTTTGTTCCACCAAGATCAAGTTCCTTTACCTCAAGCTTGGGAGGCTTTGACCTGTCTATCTCGTACTTTGCCTCATATACTTTTCTTGTAAGCTTCTTTCCGAGCATTGCCTCTATCATCTTTGACAGGTCAAGATCCGATACCTTTTCTGTTATTATCTTGGAACCGTCACGAAGTACTGTTACCCTGTCACATATATCAAATATCTCATTTAAGTGGTGTGTTATATAAATTATGGATATACCCTTTTGTTTTAAGCTCCTTATTACCTTGTTTAAAAGCTCCACTTCACCTTTTGAAAGAGAGGCAGTGGGTTCATCCATTATTATTATTTTTCTTTCCTCAGATACTACTTTTCCTATTTCGACAAGCTGTTTGTGGCTTACCGGCAGATCCTTTATAAGTTGCCTGGGATTTATTTCTATGCCAAGGCCCTCAAGTATTGCCTTTGCATCTTTTTGCATAGTAGCATCGTCTATAAGGCCACCTTTTTTTGGTTCACGGTTTAAAAAGATGTTTCGTGCTATGTTCATCGAAGGGATAAGGGAGAACTCCTGGTAAATCATTCCTATGCCTTTTTTTCTTGCGTCCTGTGGGTTTGAAAAGTGGACATCCTCACCGTCTATTATTATCTTTCCGCTGCTTCTTATGTAGACACCGTTTAAGATCTTCATCAGGACTGATTTACCGGCACCGTTCTGGCCTACTATAGCGTGCACTTCACCTTTTTTGAGTTCGAAGTTAACATCCCGAAGTACCTGAACGCCGCTGAAGTCTTTGTTGATATCTATCATCTGGAGGATTAGGTCGTTGTTTGCGCTCATATTTTTCCTTTAAAAAGTTTTTTTAAATTATTAACTGTAAAAATCTGAAACTATCAAAATTATTCTGAGCATCGATATTTATTTACAGGGGCAGTGAAAAATTTTTGACTGCCCCTGCTCTATTTATGTTCTACAATTGATCTGTTTAATAAAAGACCATTGTTTCATCAGAGAAGGTCTTTTATAGCATCAGGTAGTGGAACGATCCTGAATGCAAAATCCCACATCTCTTCAACATTGTCTTTAGTAATCGTAGCACTTGGTGCGACAACATATTCGGGAGATTCCTTGCCAAGTACTCCATATCCACCCATTATTGACATATTTACACCAATATTGTAAGTAGAGTCTGTGATAATAGCGTAGATGTTACCCCCTGATAGCATGTTTACCATATATGGTACATCAAGACCCTGTGATACTATCTTAATATCGGGCCTGTTTGCATCTTCACAGGCTGTCGCTGCAAATAAAGCGTTGAAAGATACATAAAGTGCTTCTACTTCAGGATTCTGCTGTATTAAAGCATTAGCTGCATCGGTAATACCCTGTGTTGCATCTGCAAATCCCTGCTCCGCAACGATCTCTACATCGGGATATTCAGCAGCAAGTGTATCCCTTACAACTTGATCGATCAGGTTGACAATGTAAAAATCGGCATCAAAAAAGATAACACCGATCTTCTTTGCACCTGATTCGCCGATCGCTCTTGCCATGTAGACACCCTGGTCAAATGGCTGTGAAGTCGATATACCCACAAAATCCTGGTTATGCACAAATCCTTCAGGTAGATTTGAAACAAATACAAGTTTTACACCCGCATCAACTGCAGGTCTGAAGATCTCTGCAGCAGTTATAGTGTTCTGTGGAAATCCTACTATGACGTCAGGCTGGGTAGCCAGGATCGTCTCAATATTTGACTGTAGTGCTGCATCATCAAACTCTGCAGAAGTATCTGCGGTCACCTCAAAATTCAGGTAATCAAAGTAATCAAGGCAACCTCCATAGAGTGCTTCTGTATATTCTCCCTGGGAGCCGTGTCTTGCAAGTGCAACTTTATAGTTACCTTCCTGGATCTCTGCTACTTCACCTTTAGTCAGAAATAGTTCTGTATCCCAGGTAGGTGTCTGGCCTGCAGGACCATCAAATTCAATATTTTCAGTCCTATATTTATCCATTCCTACTCTGAGCTCCAGGATCTTAGGATCTACTGCATCCATATCTTCCATGGTTTCTTCAGCCATGGTCTCCTCAGCCATAGTCTCTTCAGCCATTGTCGTTTCCGCTGCAGCTGTAGTCTCCGGCGCTGATGTAGTCTCAGCTACTTCCTGCTTGCAACCTGAAAGACTCATGGTTCCTATCATCGCTATTGCAATAATAGTGACTGCTATAAACAAAATACTTTTTTTCATTTATTTTTCCTCCTCTCAAAATACATTTTCTTTTTAAATAAAATATTATTTTTTATCATCGCCTCCTTTTTTTCTGATAATTTTATCCATGATCTGTTTATATTGATTTAGCTTAAAAAGCGCTCTATTTCTAAAATAAGTTACTTTACTTCGTGACAACTTAACTCAATCTAAAAATCCAATCTACATAAATGTACATATTTGAACATTTAGATAAATGAAAAAAAATCCGTGTTTAATCGAACATAATTTACAATTCTGTAAAATTATATATTAATAAACATCAATAATCAATATTAAATGTTATCTGACATCAATAACATATTCATCTGACCAGGCACCCTGGAAGTATTCCGGATCTATGGAATCGATGGCCTCTTCCCTATCTTCAAGCTGTGATTTCATTACTTCACCATCAAAATCCTTTTTAATCTCATCAAGAGAATCCCACCAGTTTTCTGCACAACCGTCAATCTTCGATTTTCCAAAAGGTGAGTCTATAGAAAAACAATGTGTATACCATCTTATGCCAGGAATGATCATCCTGCCGGAACTGTCTATGACTCTGGCCGCGTGCTGGTAATACCAGTCTATAAGCCCCTTCCTGTCCATGGAAGGAGGTTGTGTGCAGATACCGGTCAATCTTACCATATTCTTTCTATCGGGTATCCGATCGTATCCTTTTAATCTAACTATATTCTCTTCAAGCCATGAGGCCTGGAAAAGCTTAGGGTCATTAAATCCCTCTTTATCTATATCTTTAAAACCCTCCCTCATTATCTGGTGTTCATATGCCATGATAAGCTCATTTACACTGCCAAACCAAAGTTCTTCAAATCCATCAAAAACAGGTTCTCCAAAAGGCGAGCAATCAAGTGTAAAATTGATTGTGTACCATTTTAAAAAAGGCAGTTTTTTTATTCTTTCAGCCCTTGCAAACCACCAGTCCTTTAATTGCTCCATACTGCATCCTGTGGGACATTTAATAGTTATTATCTGCCTGTAATCTGCTCTTTCATAAAGCTCATACATCTTAGGTCACTCCCTTAATACTACTTGTCAAAAAAAATACATTAATAATAAAGTCTACATGATCTATCTCCGGGACCAATACCATTGTTAAATACTTCAATTATAGCAAAACTGCTTTCTTTTCCCTTTTTCCAAGCTTCAGGCTTTTTATATATTCGACATAATCCATACCATCTGTTTTACCGGTCAGTGGATATTTTCCTGACTCATAAGCGGTATCGAAAGCAGTAATGATATTCTCCGCAGGTGTATCTGATTGTATATTTATACTTGCTGCAAAAACAAAACCTCCACCCTGTCCGTATTCAGAGATCAGTTTCTTGACACCCATAATTATCTCTTCTTTAGTACCATTTGGAAGAAGGAGTTGTGTATCAAATCCTCCCAGGAAAGCAAGGTCCTTCCCAAACTCTCTTTTTAACCTCCAAGGTTCCATATTTTTTGCCAGCGGCTGAAGAGGATTCAGTATCTCGACTCCGATCTCGATCAGGTCCGGTATAAAATCATAGATCGACCCGCAGGAATGGATCATTATTTTTGCTTCAGGATTAAGGTATTTCCTTATGTTTTCAATGATAGTCTTCTGGTATGGTTTTATTCTTTTTCTGTAAATATCCTTTGACACAAGAGTGGCCTGCTGGGTCCCAAGGTCATCATATACCATCGCACAATCCACATATTTGCCTACAGAACCATAAAACTGTTCAAGATAGGCAAGGTTTGTATCAAGAAACCTGTCTGCGATCCTGTGATATAATTCCGGATTTGCCACCATGTCCATAAAATATTTGTCCATACCGCTATTGAAACCGTATCCGTTATTCGGATAATAAGAGAAAGGATAATCAGCACAGACAAAATAATCAGTTTCTTCATGAAGTTTCCTGGCATTTTCAGGGACACCCTCCATTATATTTATATCAAGTGCAGGCCAGTAAGGATACTTCTTTATGTCTTCTTCGGTACTGATATGCTTCATAGGAGGATGAGTAAAATCTATCATATCGTTTCCGCCCATACTTTTTATACGCATACCAAAGCTGAAAGGATATATTATCGTGTTATCGTCCTCCCTTATTATATCTGTTGGGGGGTTCGAGTATAGATAGTGCATATCTGAATGCAACCGTTTTATGACCCTATCGTCAGGAGCGCCCACAATGTTACCCACAAGGGCATATTTTGGGGTTGCATCTACTATTCCCACCAATTTATAAAGCTCGGTTGCAGCCATGCCGTTAGGGGGCACTTCCTCGATGACTGTAGCACTATTGCCACCAAAACATATAGGTACCCTGTCTGGTTCCTTATGGTTGAGAGCAGTATACACTCTCTCCCTGGAAGTCATTTTTTTCATATTAACTGTCCCACCCTGTCACCGTCATGAATGGCCTCTCTTATTTTATGAGGTTCATTTGCATCCCCTATTACATAAGTTTCCTTCACCAGGCCTTTTAAAGCATTTATTTCATCCGCAGAAGGAATAAAACCAACTGAATATACTACAAAATCATAATCCCGCTCAATAGATGAGCCATCACTTGTTTCGATATTTACCGAATCATCTTTGACTTCTTTTACTTTTGCTCCTGTCATAATCTCTATGCCCTCTGCTCTGAGCATTCTTTCAAGTACAACGGTATGGTACTTCATCTCTTCAAGAGACATAAGTTCATCTAAAACCTCGACTATCAGTACGTCTTTGCCTTTGCGTTTTAACCAGAGTGCTGTTTCGCAGCCTACTTCTCCTCCACCTATTACCAGGATGTTTTCTCCTTTCGTCTCAATACTTCCCATCAGAAGGTCCACAGCGGAACAGGAGTTATTTCTACTGAGTCCTTTTATGCCAGGAACACATGGGTTGCCGCCAATAGCAATGATTAAAACATCCGGATTTTCCTTTTTGACCATATCTGGAGTCACTTCAGTTTCTGTGATGAGCTCCACATTGCTGTCTTTTAATTCTTTTTCATAAAAATCGATCAGTGTATCAAATTCATATTTGAAATCAGGCACTGTAGAAGGGATGAGCATCCCGCCAATTTTTTCATTCTTTTCAAACAACTTTACGTTATGACCCCTTTCAGAAGCTATAAGTGCAGCTTTTATTCCTGCAGGACCTGCACCAGCGATGAGTACTTTTTTGGCCATTAATGCTGGTCTTATTCCCATCTCCTTTTCACGGCAAAGGAAAGGATTTACAGTACAAGCAGCAAGTTTGGCACGTTTGACGACTTCATTATGGCATACAAGGCATTTTATACATGGTGTGATCCTTCGGTTTTCCTTTGCTTTTAAAGTCCAATGAGGATCCGCAAGAAAAGCTCTCCCGATAGCTACCATATCGGCCTTTTGCTGATTTAGTATATCCTCTACATCATCAGGTGTAAGAATGCCTCCAGCAGCTATGATAGGAGTATCATTGATTTCTTTTTTCAACCTCTCTGCAAGCGATATGGTGGTATTTCTTGGCTGGTATATGGTCGGCATAGAAGGGTATTTACCCAGGGCCATTATCATGACATCTTCCCCCATCGTTACTTCATGCAGATACACCACTCCTTCTTCTGATATTCTTTTAGCGATCCTTACTCCAAGTTCTTCGTCAATACCTTCAGGTTTGATATCCATATGAGCATTGAATTTAAAACCTATTGGAAAATCTTCACCGCAGACTTCTTTGATCCTTTTTATTATTTCTACCGGAAATCTCATCCTGTTCTCAAAACTTCCTCCGTATTCATCCGTCCTCCTGTTTGTCGCAGGGCACATGAACTCAGAAATAAGGTAACCATATGCACCATGTACTTCAACACCATCAAACCCTGCCTCCATTGCTCTTCTTGCACCCTGTGCAAAGTCTTCAATAAGTATTTTTATCTGTTCAGTGGATAATTCTTTTGGTTTGTACTTATCTCCTCTGCCCCACTGGTCCTTATACAATGGTATATCTATGAGGGAAGGGGCATATCCCCCAAGAGGATCGTTTCCGCCGATCATTACTGATTGAATAAATATTTTTGCTCCATGTTTATGCGCAGAATCAGCAAATCTGGTAAGAGACGGAATAAACCTGTCATCATAGGTACCAATAAGCGCTACTCCGCCAAATCTTGCAGAAGGACGGGTACCCTGTGTAATAATAAGGGCAGTCTCTTTAGACCTCTCTTCAATAAAAGGAAAGTATGCCTCATTTACAGACTCGTCTGGATTATATGCCCCTATTCCTACAGGTGCAAAAGCGATCCTGTTTCTAAGCTCGATGCTTCCTAATCTGATAGGGCTGAATAGTTTTTCCAATGACATTGTGATCTCCCTGTTAGATGTAATTAATATAAATTATTTGGATTTGCAGCAATAATTATATTATAGTTATTATAGTTAAAACCAAAAATTTAATAACAGCGACCAAGCAACTATCGATTAAAAAATTATACCTTAATTTTCATATTTGTAAATTACTTACTGCATTGACAGAACAATTTTACTGATTTATATTTGCTGATAATACGAATTATTGCAAAGACCGGGAGCAAACATGGATTATCCTGGGATAAAGTATTTAAATCCGGAAGCCTGTACCGGGTGCAGGATGTGCGAAATGATCTGTTCACTTATACATGGACAAGACGGAATAAATCCTCGCAGGTCAAGGATAAAAATCACTGAAAAAAAAGAAAAAGGGATATTTCTACCAAAGGTATGCCAGCTCTGTAAAGAACCTGCATGCATGAGAGCATGCCCTGAGTCTGCTCTATTTAGAGACCCGAGCACAGGTGTGATACTGATCGATGAAAAAAAATGCAATGGATGTAGGTCATGTGTTGAAGCATGTACATACGATGCGATCTTTTTTCTTCCTGGTGATGAAATACCTTCCTCATGTGATCTTTGTGGAGGTGCACCTGAGTGTACAAAATATTGCCTCCAGGAAGCTATAGTCTTTAGAAAAAATATAAAACATAAGTAGATCCAGAAAAACCTGACTAGAAAAGGGAGTAATATAATAATGTATGGCTGGATGGATAAAACACTGAGAGTCGATCTGAGCAATGGTCGTATTGAGTCCTCCACACTTGATGATGACATAAGGCTTGGTTTTATTGGAGGCAGGGGTATAAATTCCAGATTATTGTATGAAGAGACTAATACAGATACTGATCCTCTTGGGCCAGATAATAGACTTATTATAGGTACAAGTCCACTTACGGGGACTGTCGTGCCTACTGCAGGAAGGTTTACTATTTCAGCAAAATCTCCACTTACAGGTATACTTGGTGATGCTAATGCAGGTGGTTTTTTTGCTCCTGAATTAAAATATGCAGGTTATGACAGTATTGTAATAAGCGGAGCAGCTGAAAGACCTGTCTACCTGTGGATAGATGATGAAAAAATAGCGCTTAAGGATGCAACTGGACTCTGGGGTAAAACGACATCAGAAACAGATCATTTGATAAAAAAACAGAATAATGATGAGAGTATCCGGGTACTTTCCATCGGTCCTGCTGGAGAAAATCTTGCAAAAATAGCGGGTATAGTCACCGGTTTTAATATTGCTGCAAGATGCGGTCTGGGAGCTGTAATGGGCTCAAAAAGACTAAAAGCAATAGCGGTAAGAGGTTCAAGGAGTATAAAAATAGCAGACACGGACAGGACATTATCATTAGTAAAAAATATTTTTAGGGATTACAAAGAATCTGAATCCTGGAAATGGTACCCGAAACTTGGCTGGACAACTGGTCTATCAGGAATGGCTACTTCAGGTTGCTCCCCTATTAAGAACTACATGATAAGCGGTGGAAATGATTATGAAAAAAGAAAAGCTTTTTTAGATGTAGAGGCTTCTCCAAAATATCATTTCAAGGATATTGCCTGTTTTGCCTGTCCTCTTGCATGCAACAAGTGGATACATTCCAGCACTTTAGGCAAAAAGAAAGCTCCAGTGCCGGGAACAGGTCACATGTCAATATGGGAGACGTATGATTATGATTTTCATACTGAAATAATAGATCTATGTGAGGGATACGGGTTGGACATCTACTCCGTTCAGAATTCTATTGCGGCAGCAATGGAATGGTATGAAGAAGGGACTATCAATAAAAAAGATACGGATGGACTTGAAGTCACCTTTGGAAACAGGGATTCAGTGAGACAACTGGTGCACAAGATCGCTAAAAGGGAAGGTTTTGGAGACGTTCTTGCAGAAGGAAGCGTACATGCAGGTAAAATAGTAGGAGCAAACCCTGATACTACTCCAGCATGCGGTTATGGAAAAGGGACCGACCATGGCCCAATTGACTGTACTTCCATGTCAGCGCTCACACTTGCTTTAAGCGTATCCACAAGAGGTGCAGGCCATTTAAGATGTGTCCCGCCCATGTCATGGGGTGTGCAACCAGATACTCCGGAAAAATGGTTAAAAATTTTCAGGGATGCAGGTGCAGAAAACATTATAGACAAACCCTGGATGTGCCATCCGGTCATTGCAGAAATAGTGACTTTTTTTGAGACTGTATGTACAAGTGCTGATATTGTGGAAATCTGTAAAAATACTACTGAGTTCTATTACTTCTATGGTTTTAAGGGAAGGGAAATAAAAGATGATCTCCAGTGGCACGCAGATTGGATGAAAGCTGTTACAGGAACTGATATTGACCGCACATACATGGAGAGGATTGCAAAAAAAGTCCTGACCCTGGAAAAAGCATATAATGTACGAGAAGGAAAGCTGAAAGAAGATGATATGCCTGTAGATAAGTTTTTCAATAAAAGAACGGGCGGGGTTCTTGATGGTAGATCACTGGACAGGAAAGAGATGAACAAGCTTTTTGAGAAATATTATGAACTCCATGGTTGGGACAAGATGTCTTCAATACCTGAAAAAGAAACACTCAAATCTCTCGATCTTGAATTTATCGCAGATGAGTTCGAAAAGAAAGGCCTGTTTAAAAAGGGTGCCATGAAAAACTCATAACACCCTTTTTTTATTCACCATTCAGGAATTGATCAGGACCACAAAATAACTGCTTCTACTTGAAACAACTTTTTTACTTCATCATCCTATTCCATGGTATTTTGATCTAATTACCTGACTATTTACCTGCTGCTGTCAATGCTTCTTCGATCTCTGCAGGTATAGGGACATTCCTGTACGCCATATCCCATACTTCTCTCAGATTATCAGCTGAGACATCAACAGTAGGCACTACGATCATTTCAGGTGATTCTTTACCCAGAATTCCGTAGGCACCCATTATTGCACTGTTCATCCCGACATTCCAAGTAAAGTCTGAAGTCAATCCTTTGACCATACCATTTGGATCAAGAAGATCTATTAATGCAGGGTTATTCATACCAAAGGTAAAGACCTGTATATCAGTTCTTTCAATCGCCTTAAGGTCCTGAACTGCTACCATTGCAGGATCAAACCATGTCGTCCAAAGTGCCTGGATATCAGGGTCTTTCTGGACCATAGCAGTTGCTATCTGCCCTACCTGCTGCCAGTCTACAAATCCCTGTTCAACGATCGTCCAGCCAGGTGCCAGTTCTGCTACACCATCTCTAAAAGCCTGATCCATCACGTTGAGTACGAAATATTCATCATCGAAAGTGATAGCAGCTACTTTTGCATCAGCAGGAAGTTTTTCTACCATTTGTCCGACTATCCTGTAAGCGTTATCATAAGGATTATTTGTTGAGATTCCGACAAAGTCACCATTTACTCCTGTTGTGTATCCAACTGGCCTGTTTGAAACACACACCAGTGTTATCCCAGCATCTACTACAGGCTGGAATACTTCAGCGCCTGTGGTCGGATCGACAGGATAACCCACAATGATATCAGGATCAAGCGCAAGAACAGTCTCTACATCGGATTTTTGCTTTGCAGCATCAAAATCAGCAGAAGTCTGTGCCACTGTTTCGATTCCAAGATATTCAAAAGTGTCTACCGCTCCACCGACTATAGCAAGTGAATATTCACCAGCTGTATTATTATCTACATATGCGGCTTTAAGGCCCATTGCCTGTAAATCTGCGACTTCAGCAACTGTCAGTATCAGATCAAGGTCATATTCAGGGTTTTCGCCCTCAACACCTGAAAACCTTACCTTACCGTCAGCCGGAATAAATGGGATTTCAATATCCCTTTTCTCCAGGATCCATGGGTCAGTCTCACCCATATCTTCTGCCATGGTCTCTTCTGCCATGTTGTCTCTGCAGCCATTGTTGTCTCTGCAGCCATTGTTGTCTCTGCAGCCATTGTTGTCTCTGCGGCCTGCTGTTTGCAGCCAGTTAACCCAAAGGTCATAGCGAGAGCAACAACCACGACTGCTACTATTAACATTGATACTACTTTCTTCACTTTATTTACCTCCTGTTAGTGTTTTTAAGTAGTCATTCTGGCCATTTCTGGCCATATGGTTTACCGACTTTTTATTTTTTATAACCTCCTCACTTCACTCTAATTTTGTCAATATTTTTATAAATCTTACAAAAACCTGCAAATAAATTTGCAATTATAGTTACAATTTAATGATCTGTCTACAATTCTACTAAATAGTGTCAAGCTCCAGTTCTTTAAGTTTGCTTCTACTAGGTCTGCTTGTCAGAGGATCCCAGTCCATTTCTTTGTAGAATTCTTCGACCATTGCTTCCCAGTCAAGGGATATATCTTTTGTCTTTCCATCAGGTAAAGGGGGTCTTCCGAGCATCCTTCCCGGGATTTTATAATCCTTCTGGTTTAGTCCTTCCCGGATATTAAAAAGCTGCCTTATATTCATTATCCTCTCTCCGGTTAAAACAAGTTCTTTTAAATCCATATCCCAACCGGTAATACCGCGCAGATATTTTAAGTGGTTTTTTATATCAGTACATCCCCACGCAAACAAACACATCCCTGTTGAATTTACAGTATGTATCAGGCTTGATAATATTTTTATTTCTTTTGCCCTGCCCATATATTTTGTCTTATTTTCACCAGCACATGTTGAAAAATCTATATCCAGGAAATATTTTTTCAATGTCCTTATGTCCAAGATTCTGGTTTGAATGACAATGATTCGAAGGAGTGGGTTCCAGTGCATAAATGATCGCAAGACTTGGATCCCACCTGCTGTCGTGTGCAGGGAGTTCCCTGCCCGCAATATGCATGGCATATTCCTTTGAACCTTTGCCAATACGCTCTGATGCTTTCTTTGAACCATCTGCCAGTACTTCTCCAAATCCTTCTCTTTTGGCTATTTGTTCTACAAGCTGGACCATTGTCCTATGATCACCCCACTTGAGCTCAAGTCCACCGGTATCGTCTTTTCCAATAATACCGTTTTCATAGCATTCCATTGCAAAAGCAACAGTTCCACCTGTCGACATAGTATCGATACCGTATCTGTTACAGATATCATTTGCTTTTATTATTGACTCATAGTTATTGTTAAGGCACAAAGCACCGAGCATAGCAGAAGTCTCATATTCAGGAATGTGGCTTGGTTCTTCAATAGAATATTCCCCTTTATCAAGCATTGACCTGTCCCAGCATGCTATAGGACATCCAAAACATGTCTCGCTTTTCACTATATATTTTTTTACATTATCATATTTAAAATCTGAATAATCGCCCATATCGGAAGTCGTGCCAGCCCAGTTTTTAATAGGTGAATCCTGCTCATCAATGCCAAACTCTATTACTGTGGGTGTACCCCCGTATTTTAGCCACTCAGCATCTCCGTAATCGTTTTTTATATCTTCTACGAATTGTTTCCTTGCAGCATCATAAGTATCTTTATCTGCAATAGGCACTTTAGAATTGCCAATTGCTACTATTGCTTTTAGTTTTTTTGAACCCATGACTGCACCAAAACCACTTCGGCCTGCTACCTTGCCTTTTCTATTAGTAATGCATGCTGTAAGGGATAACATTTCCCCAGAAGGACCTATGACCATTGATTCTGCAGTTTTTCCATACTTTTCCCTTATGATATCATCTGATAAATAAGTATCCTTACCCCACAGAAAACCAGCGTCTACAAAGCTTGCTTTTCCATTATCAAGTAGGAGCAGGACAGGGTCTATTGATTTCCCTTTAAAGAATATCCCATCGAAACCTGCCATTTTCATCCTTGGCCCAAAAGAACCGCCGCAGTTTGAGTCTCCCCATGTTCCAGTTAGGGGAGATTTTCCACAGACACAGAACCTTGCTCCTCCAGGTATGGTTGTCCCGTCTACTGGGCCGGCCATAAAAGCTATAATGTTTTCAGGAGATAACGGGTCTGTCCTAGCTCTCTGGTTTTTATAAATATACTTACAGGCAATGCCATATCCACCAAGATATTTTCTTTTTGTGTCTTCATCAAAATCAAATTCTTCGATCTTTCTATTATCCAGATCGACCAGAAGATACTTATTCATATATCCGCCTGCGGCCATTTAATACCTCCTTTATAAGAAAGAACCTTATCCCTTATATCATCCCTAATAAGGTTTCAGATCCTCTGTTATGGGCTTCAACTCTCCATGATACAATCTGTCCTTTAAACCTCCAGCAACTGCCAGTACTTCACCGGTAATATGCCCCGCAAGGATATCAGAAGATAGAAACAATACTGCAGCAGCAATATCTGAAGGTTTTGCGACTTTTCGCAAAGGTATAGTAGAAGTTATATTATGCACAAACTGCTTGTCCTTGAGCATCTCGAAAGTAACAGGAGTTGCGGTCCATCCAGGATTCACGACATTTACCCTTCCCCTTTTTGCAAACTCTATGATTTCGACCCTTAAAGTCTGTGCGAGTCCAAAGATTATTGCAGCTTTCGTCGCAGCATAATCATGATGCTGTGATTCACCGATCACTCCTGCTGTGGATCCGATAAAAACAATAGAACCATTATCTGAAGGATATTTCCTAAGATTCCTGAAAAATCCTCTTGAAAGCATGAAGTCAGCAGTGGAATTTAACTTAAAAGCCCTGTTCCATTCTTCTAGTGTCCTGTCTGCTATAAATTTTGTATCGGACCAGACCCCTGCACAGGCTACAAGGACATCTATCCTGCCAAACTTTTTTTCAGCCTCTGCAAAAATATTCTCGACTTCCCCTTCTGAGGTAAGATCAGCGGGAACAGTAATAAACTGTCCCTGCAGTTCTGATTTAAGTTCTTCTATCTCTTTTTTACCCCTTTCATCAGCCAGATAAGTCAGCACAAGTCTTACTTCTTCCTTGTCGAACATCCTTGCTATTTCAGAACCTATACCCCCAGATGCACCAGATATAAGTACTGTCTTATTTTTTAATCCGGTTTCCATTTCAGAATCCCCTTAAATAATTTTTTATGATCTTTGCTTTATTAATATTTTTTTATCCCATAAATATTCACTGCATTTTTATATAGGATCTTCTCTGCAAATTCAATGGCTTCAGATGCAGTTATCCAGTCATAAGTCACAAGTTCATCAAGAGCCTGGCCCAGCACCTTTACTCCCTGTGTATACCCCATCCAGTAAGTCTCTGGGATTATTACTCCATCAGAACCAAACATGATCCTGTTTACTGGTGCAAACTCCAGGATCTCCAGAATAGCTTTCTTGCCTGCAACCCCGAAATATGGATTTATTGCTGTGATATCGCAGAAGACATTAGGATAAATACTTACCATATATCCTGTCTCTGTCGTAAAAGGATACCCGCTGTGAGTTATCACAACTTTTATATCCTTAATATCATCTTCAGCAAGAAGGTATTGCATCAGAATAGGATTTGACACTCTAAGATCCAGTGCAGGCGCACTGCCAAGTCCCGTATGGAACTGCATCGGTAAGTCATTTTCTTTTGCCTTCATAAGCCCCATCACACAGAAAAAATCTCTTATTATTTTTTCATCTTCTTTATTTTTATTTTTTTTGTACCTCTCATAAGCTTCAGTTGCTTCTTTGATTGTCCTCTTCTGGATCTCAAGTCCTGTCTCGTAAGCAATGATAGACTTGATCGCAATTACTTTGTCTATTTTTATAGCTTTTTCAAAATCTTTTTCCAGTATGTCTATTGCTTCTTCAAATGTTGCAGGCATCTGTTTAAATACCTTAAAAACACTGGTATCCATCCGGAATATCGGATAAATATTGCAACCCACAAGATCGGAAAAGATCTTAAGATCCACACTGTAACCTGTAAATTCCTCATGGGGAAATCCTGTATCGACAAGCATAGTTGAAATACTTGTCATCTTAAAAAGCTTCTGGATATATGCTTTCGGGTCCTTTTTATATAGCTCATTCCTGAAGGTAGCGATCTCATCCTGGTTAGCATTCAATGGAGCACCGATCGCCTTGCCCAGTTCCCGCATCATCTTATGGTTTATTATTGTATCTGTAACAACCTCCGCTGGCGGCCTCCAGAGTGACATATTGAAGTAGACCCTGAAATCGTCATCCTCTTTTGAAGGATCAAAAGGATGGTTATGGGAATCCACTATTGGTATATATGATAGATCCATTTTCTCTCCTTTCTTAAATAATTGCTTGATCTGTATTTATTTATTATTAATCTTTATAGTCCCTTAACAGACTCATTAAATTCTTTTTTGACTGCAGAAAGAAAATCAGGTTCGAGTAGGAGTTTTACTGCAGTCAGGGTTACTGATTTCATTCCAATCTCCATACCCTTGTAAGCAAAATCTGTTTTGCCATATTTTAGAAATTCATCGGTATGCAATGCACCCTCCATGGCAGTCTGGACCATCGGATGCAATACAGGTATAGTATAGCTCAGATTGCCGATATCGGATGAACCCAGAAGGAAGGGTTCATTAAAGATCTTTCCTCCAAGATCCGCAAAATTTTTCTCAAAATCACCTATAAGGGTTGTGTTCATTAGCAGGTCATTACCTGGATCTTCAAAAACTGATATTGTAAGTTCTGCTCCGGTCTGAAGAGCTGCACCTCTTGCACAGTTCTTGACTTTTTCGATTACTTCATTTAGATATTTTCGTTGTTGTGACCTGATGTAAAACCGCGCTGCTGCGTTTTCAGGGATTATATTGACTGCATCTCCACCCTTTGTCACATTTCCATGTATCCTTACATCCTCTTTCAGCTGCTGTCTCAGTGCATTGACTGAAGTAAATAATAATATTACCGCATCAAGAGCATTAATACCCTCATATGGGGCTGCAGCTGCATGAGCTGCCTTGCCTTTATAAGAAAACTCAAGACCATCGACTGCAAGGACTATCAATTTTGTATTGTTCTTAATGCCCCCATGGAACATCAATCCTGCATCAAGTCCATCAAACGCACCGTTTCCTCCCATTATTCCTTTCGCATCCATCCATTCTTCAGCTGGTGTCCCAACAACCACTACTTTACCCGGTAAGTCATCTTTAAGCTTGCTCAGAGCTATTGCCATCCCCACAGAAGATGCTGCTATTATATGATGATGGCATGCGTGACCTATTTTTGGGAGAGCATCATATTCAGCAATGAACGCTATCGTAGGCCCCTGTTTGTTAAAAGAGAATTCCGCCCTGAAGGCTGTCTCAAGGGTCCCGACACCTTTTTGAACTGAAAAACCGTTCTTCTTTAATTCATCTGTAAGGAATTTCTGGGCTGTAAACTCTTTTTCGCTTAATTCCGGATTGTCAAAGATATAATCTGCCATTTCTATTGCACGAGGTTTTATTTTTTCTATCTCTGAAATTATTTTTTCTTTTATTTCATCAGTGATTGCCATAAAATACCTCCGTTTGTCTGGGATTTAAAACTAAAGTACCTGGATCTTTCCGTCTATCAATGAAGACAACCTTATGCCTGCTATTATACCACCATCTACAATGAAATTTGCTCCGGTAGTAAATGCACTTCTGTCAGAAGCTAAAAAAAGTATTGTATCTGCTATTTCTTCAGGTTTCCCAAATCTCCCAAGGGGTACGCTTCTTGTAACCGAATTCGGGTCTGCACTTTTACCGCTTTTCTGATATTCTATTAACATCTCTGTAGCTATCCATCCAGGTGATATAGCATTTACCCGTATATTGCTTGGGCCCCATTCTATTGCAAGATAACGCGTGATTGAAAGTACTCCTGCTTTTGCGACACCATAGACAGGATTGGTCTTTATTGGATTTACCCCCACAACAGATGAAATATTTATAATGCTCCCGCTTCCCTGTTTTTTCATGGCCTGATTAAATACTTCTTTACTGCAGAAAAACAACCCCTTAAGGTCCACCCCCGTATCAAGATCCCATTGATCTTCAGTGACATTTTCAGCAAGAACTGAAGTACATACTCCTGCACAATTTACAAGTACATCTATTCTTTTAAATTCAGAGACAACTGAAGATACCATTTGTTTTATATCTTTTAAATCCAGCAGGTCCAGGGAGACCATCATGGCCTTCCTGCCGGATTTATTTATACTGGCCACAGTGTCTTCCGCTGACTTTTTATCGACATCAGTTAGATAGGTTACTGCGACATCCATTCCTTCATTTGCAAGTGCAAGGGCTGTTGCCTTACAAATACCTGTTGCACCAGTTACAATAGCTACTTTACCTTTGAGCATAAGGTCCATAAATCTGCTCCTTTATAGTATTTTCTTAATTGCTTCTTTAATCTCTTTTACCCCCGGGATAAACTCATCTTCCAGTGGTGGACTGAATGGACATGGTGTGTCGGGTGCAGCCACCCTGATCACAGGAGCATCAAGCCAGTCAAAACATTCTTCAGATACCGTTGCTGCTATCTCACTTGCCATTCCGCAATATATCCATCCTTCATCGCAGACTATAAGCTTGCCAGTCTTTTTAACAGAATCAAAGATCGTCTTTTTATCCAGAGGTTTTAAAGTCATAGGGTCTATTACCTCAATGCTTATTCCTTTTTTGTACATATCCTCTGCCACCTCAAGGGCGTCATAGACCATTGCCTGTGTAGCGACTATGGTAAGGTCTTTCCCTTTCCTCTTGATATCAGCTTTTCCAAATGGGATCATATAATGCTCAGTGGGTACATCTCCCTTTATGTTCACTGTCCTTTTGTTTTCCACAAAAATAACAGGGTTTTCGTCCACAATCGCCGTATTTAATAATCCTTTTGCATCATATGGAGTGGTTGGCAATACGACAATAAGTCCGGGAGTATGCACAAAAAAAGAATAAAAGCTTTGCGAATGCTGTGCTGCATTATATCCCATGGCCCCTGAGACAAGCCGCAATACCATCGGGACTTTAACCTGCCCGCCGAACATATAATGGATCTTTGCCATCTGGTTGACTATCATATCCATGCAGCCAGGTGTAAAATCTATGTACATTATCTCTGCTACAGGCCGAAGTCCGCCAAGTGCAGCACCTATTGCAGCTCCGCTTATTGCTATCTCTGAGATAGGTGTATCGATTATCCTCTCCGGACCAAATTCATCAATAAGCCCTGCCGTCACACCAAATGCACCCCCGAGGATACCTATGTCTTCACCCCAGCAAAATACTCTCTTATCTTTTTTGAGGTTATATCTTAAAGACTCATTTAATGCTTCCCTGAATGTGATCTCTCTCATTAAGACCTCTCTATAAAAATTATTTTCTAAATGTAAACGTCTTCATATAGAGCCTTCCTGTCAGGCAGTGGGCTATTATTTGCAAACTCAACAGCTTCATCGAGCTCTTTTTTATATTTCTCTTCCATATTTTTATAATCTTCTTCGTTTATTTTTTTATCACTTATGAGTTCTTTTTTTAACCTGAGTATGGGGTCCTTTTTCCTCCAGGAATCGATCTCTTCCTGGGATCTGTAAAGAAGACCTTCCCTTGGCTCACCTGCATGATGACCGTGCCACCTGTAAGTCATACACTCCACAATTGTAGGGCCCTTGCCTTTTCTGGCTCTTTCAATCGCTTCTGCTGCAGTCGCAAAGACCTTTTTGACATCATTACCGTCAATTGTCACGCCAGGGATCCCGTACCCTGCAGCTCTTATAGATTGTTTTTCGACACAATCAGAAAGTTTCCTTGGTACAGAAATCGCATACTGGTTATTTTCAATGACAAAGACAACGTTTGAACCTCTGACCGCAGCAAAATTGACACCTTCATGGAAAGCTCCAGTATTTCCTGCTCCATCACCAAAAAACGATACAGTTACCCTGCCGTCCTTAAGATATCTGGATGCAAAACCGACCCCGGCAGCGATACATATGCCGCCACCTACAATGCCATTTGCCCCCAGGACTCCTATCTCGGCACATGCAATATGCATAGAACCGCCTTTGCCCTTGCAATATCCTGTTGTCCTTCCATAAAGCTCTGCCATCATATACTTATACTGGCCACCTTTGGCAAGAATGTGATGATGACCCCTGTGGCTACTTATCACATAATCTTCTTTTTTCAGGTTAGCACAAAAACCGACAGGGATTGCTTCCTGACCAGTGGAAAGATGCATGGAGCCAGGAATGCGGCCCTGCAGGTAAAGCTGCTGTATCCTTTCTTCGAACATCCTTATTTTAAGCATCTCTGAAAGCAATTTTATTTTTAATTTGTCATCGATTCTCATTGATCACATCCTAAAAAATATATATTTGAACACTTTAGTCAAAGGGTCATTGAATTATTATAATCCCTCGAGCACCTCAAGAAATCTCTCTATTTCTTCAACAGTATTATAATGCTCTATACTTACTCTTAACAGACCGCCATACTTCGTTATATCGAGAGCTTTTACAAGCTCATATGCTCCAAAACCATCTACACCGTTCCAGACAAAGATATTTTTCTCATTCATCTTTTTACATATCTCTTCAGAGGTATGCCCTTCTAGAGTAAAGGAAAAAGTCGGGCATCTTGAATTAAATCTTGCAGGATCAGTTATCCCGTAGACTTTCAGCCCCTTTTTCTTTTTTAGTCCTTCATTTAATATTATACCAAGTTCTCTTTCGTATTCTGTTATTGCTGCCATAGCTGTTTTTAGCTGCAACCTTCTACCAGAATAGCCTTTATAGGCTTCAGTAAATCCCTGCCCGTATTCAACGCCGATCCCTGCCAGGTATTCGATTGTAGCAATAGTTCCGGCCATGCCCTCCATATTTGGAGTCCCCAGTATATATTTTGACGGGATCTCAATAGAGATCTCAGACCATGGCCTGTGAGGATCCAATCTTTCAAGATGGTCAGCTTTTCCCCATATAAACCCTGCATGGGGACCAAAAAATTTATATGCAGAACATGCTAAAAAATCTGCTCCAAGTGATACTACATCTATTGGTATATGAGGTACCGCATGAACAGCATCGACAAACAACATAGCATTGTGCCCGTGTGCAAGTTCTGCAAGTCTCCTTATGTCGTTTATGGTGCCTGTAGCATTCGAAGCAAGCCCGACAGCTATTATCTTTGTCTTATTGCTTATGATTTTTTCAGCCTGCCTGTAATCCAGTGTACAGTCACTTTTATCAAATTCTAAATATTTTATAACGGCACCATATTCTTCAAGGCAACGCCAGGCATCAATATTTCCACCATGACCTGTCCTGTCAATGATCACTTCATCTCCCGGTTTTATTTCCCTTGATATGGACCAGACAAGACTGAAAGTAAGAGTAGTCATATTTGGGCCTATAAGTATTTCCTTCCAAGTCGGGGCATTTAAAAAATCTGCCATTGATTTCCTGACTTCAATGAGCATGGTGTCTGTAGCCATGCTGGTCTCAAAAAAACCACCATAGTTTCCATTATTGTTTACCATATAATCGAGCATCGCATCTATTACTGATTGTGGAAGTTGAGTACCTCCTGCGCCATCCAGGTAAATCCTTTTTCCGCCTTTAAATTCTTTATTCAGCGCAGGAAAATTCTTTCTTAAAGGGGATAGGTCTATTTTATTCATAAGTTCTCCTTATATATAATTTTAGTAGGTTACAACAGCTCTGACAGGACAGATAGAAGATCCTGTGACAAAAAATGGTAGTACTGTCAGTTTGACGTGATACTGTTTTATATTTTCAAAATTTATACAGGATGCAAGTATCAGTATGTTCGCAGGATAAAATATTTTAAAGATCCCTTCCGGGTCTTTTGGATTTTCCCATTCTGCAGAGTCGGTACCCAGAAGGTACGGTTTTTTACTTATGATATATTCCATTGCTCTTTTTTTAAAAAACCAGGAACCTGAAAAAAAATCTTTATTACCCCAGTTTTTGCCATACCCTGTCCCTACAAGGATTGCTGAACCTTCAGGTATGGAAAATTTTTCTGCAGTTTTTATATCATCGATGTCAACAAATCTCTTTCCATCTTTTTTGTTTAAAGATGCAAATGGGATAAAAAGTATATATGCATCCATCATAAACAATCTTTCTATTGGAATGTCACTTACTGCGTAATCTGTTGCCTGATATTTACCAGGAGACTCTATATAAGTGCCTGTCTGGGCCTTAAAACCATCAAAAGTATCAAGTGAATAATCCTCGCCGCCAAATTCAAATTCAAATTTTGAAAGCTTAAAATCACCCAGTAATTTTCCCAGCGATCCAGGATAGTTCCACATACCTGCATGTACAGGTCCACTTATATCAATTAATTGCACTGTTTTTCCCATATCTAATGATTCAATATGACTAGCGAATCTTGAATAAAACCTGATAAGCTTTTGAAAACAGTTAATGCTGATTCCAATAATTATTTAAACAAATTTTACAAAATTGTAAATGATTTTTGGGTTAAAGTAAATATATTTTACAATATTGTAAATTGAAAAGGGTTTATTTCCCCCATTCCTGGCTTACTTCCAGCATTACCAGATAATTTTCGACAGGAATAAAATTACAGATAGAATTACCAGAGCCAAAAACATATCTTCCACCCGGCATACATCTGTCAAGAAGATCATTGAGGTATCTCCTCAGGGAATCTTGATCAAGCCTGACAAGTTTATCTATGTCTGCACCTCCTATTAGACCCAGCTTTTTACCATATTTTTCCTTATATGACACTACCGGGCAGCACCCGTCTTCAAAAGCATGCAAAGCATCTATACCTACGTAATCTATAAGGTCGCCCATTATCTCTGTCTTATTTCCGCAGCAGTGATACCAGTATGGTTTATTATATTTTTTGGCTACTTCCCCAAATTTTTTATACCATGGAAAGATCCATTTCCTGAGCAGTTGTGGTGAGAGCATCGTGCCACTCTTATAACCAAGGTCATCTCCGTGCCAGATAACTCCTACTTCTTTAAATTGTGCCGCAATAATATATGACCTATAGACTATTTCAGCAAGTTTGTCAATGACTGCTTTTACAAGGTCGGGATCATCGTAAGCAAGAAAAAATAATCCTTCATATCCAAGAAGCCACTCCATCACAGGTTCATACACAGCAGCCTGGGAAGCTATTTTCATTCCATCTGGAATGTTTTTGGACAGAAATTCTAGATGTCCTCCATATTCTTCAAGCATTTTTTCTGAACTGTCCCAGGGGAATGCTTCAAAATCTTTCCAGCTTCTTATCATGCCAAAACCTTCCTCTGCCCAGTATCTTTCACCCCTTGAAAAAATCGCAGTATCTTTTCCTACCCTGGATGCACTATTTAATGAAGAGAAGCTCAGATAGAGCTCAAGATCTGGAATAAAGTGATAACCAAGACGCCTGTAAAAATCTATAAGAGCTTTATGGTAATCCCTGTATGCTTTTTTAAATTCACATGAATCCTCAATTTTACCATTACCTCCACTGCCAAATCTTTGTGCCCTTGGAGGAGGGATGTTTTCCTGCCTGAAATATTTTTCGACAATCACCTTTTTTATTTCTTCATCTATCAATAGTTCCGCAGAAAATACTCTGTCTGATTTTTTTTCACCGCTAAGTACCTTTGCCATTGTATCAAAATCAGGTTCAGGGTTTTTAACAGGGATTTCTACCATTTGTATTCTCCATATTCGATTGTTTAATTAAGATCATAAACTTTTTCCTAAAGTATAACCGCTAGTTATCGCTTCTCTTAGTCTCTGTGGTTTTACACAATCGCCTGCAAGCAAAGTCTTTACTTTAGTGTTTTGAAGTGCTCTTATGATATCCTCAGGCACGATAAAGCCAGTAGCGAGAATGACCGAATCTATTCTCAAAATAGAGGGGGTCTTATTGTCTTTAAGGAACTCTACTTTATTTGGTAGGATCCTGTTTACTCTGCTGCCAGTATATACCTTGATGCCTTCGTCATTTATCAAAGATTCAAGCGTTATACTGTTATGCTGGAACTCGTCTTCCATCAGTCTATCAAGAATTTCGATTATTGAAACACTCCTGGCCCCTTCCCTTGCCAAAAATAAAGCAGTTTCACAACCGACATCTCCTCCTCCTATGACGACTATATTTTTCTCCTCAAAAGCTGAGGGATCATTAAGTGCAAAAGTCGCCTCAAAGACATTATCGGAAGCAATACCTTCTATCTCCGGATAGTAAGGAACGGCTCCAATGGCAAGTACCAATACGTCGGGTCTCTCTTTTTTAATCATTTCTTCATCTACTGTTAAGCCTGTAAAGTACCTTACGTCTGTATATTTTTAACTGCTGTTCAAGAAAGGAAAGTAGGTCCTTGAACTCATATTTGAAATCAGGTTGACTTCCAGCTATCAGCTTTCCTCCTATTTTCTTATCCTTTTCATAAAGGGTCACATGGTGTCCGCGCATCGAAGCAGTAACTGCAGCCATAACTCCTGCTGGACCTCCACCAGCTATCATTATATTTAATCGTTCTTTTGAAGTTTTTATTTTATCCCTTGATAGGACGTCAGGATTAATTGAACAGGTTATAATATTCCCGTTGACAGCTACTTCGTTATGACAGACATGGCATCTTATACATGGTCTCATTAAATATTTATGATTTCCTGCATTATATCCCCAAAGGGGTTCAGCTATATACCCTCTTCCTACTGCTACTATGTCTGCGAAACCACTTCGTATTATTTCGTCTGCTTCCGAGTGTTTTAATATACCTCCAACGACCATCACCGGAATGTCACTTAAGTTATCCTTTAAATTTTTTGATATTTCTATCAATGAATTTCTGGGCTGATAGAGATTCGGCATCGGAGGATACCTGAACGCTGACATAGGTTTTTCCCATCCATCAAAAGACCAGCAATGGATATATGCAGCTCCCTCCTCAGTGATCCTTTGTGCGATCTTTACCCCCTCAGCGAAATCTATGCCATCCTTGATATTATATATTGCATTAAATTTAAATCCTGTGGCAAAGTCCTCTCCACACTGTTTCCTGATCTTTCTTATTATATCTATGCAAAACCTGACCCTGTTTTCAAAGCTTCCTCCGTAAGCATCAGCTCTGTTATTAAAATGAGGACATAGAAATGAAGATATCAACCCGTCTTCGGAACCAAAGAGTTCGACACCATCAAAACCTGATTGCTGTGCGATATCTGCAGAGTAGACAAATGCCTCAATAAGCTCCTCTATCTGCTCCAAAGTCAGTTCTTTCGGGGCTGCGGGATCTTTGCTTTTTACCGTCGACCTGTAATCTTCAATATTCAGGGAAGGTACGTAAGGTTCGAATGGGTCTGCAGGTCCAAGTGCCATGATCTGCAATAATATTTTTGTGCCTTTTTTATGAACAGCGTCTGTCAGCTTTCTTAATCCTGGAATAAACCTTTTATCAAAACAGCCGTTTACCTTATATTTGCCATATTTATCCGACACTCTTGTACCGGTCGTTATTATAAGCCCCGTACCGGCTGCTCGTGCCTTCAGGAAATCTATATATTCATCGGTTATAGTCTCGTCTTCATTATACGAACCTATCCCCATAGGTGCCATTGCAATGCGATTTTTTAATTGAAGTTTACCGATCTTAATCGGAGATAGAAGATTTTTATACATAAAATGCCATCCTGTCTCCAGAGGTTTATTCAATGGTCACATAATCTTTAATCAATGATTTTATAATATATAGTATAATCTAAATTATTAACAGGATGAATTTACAAAAATGTAAATTATCTTGATAATATATTTAAATACTGTAAAATTTTTTTTGCTTGTTAAAAATGCAAGACCAAAGCAAACAATATGGATAAAAACAAAAAACCAGGAGTTTAAAATGAAAATCATTGATATTTCAGGACCCATCGATGAAGGGATGTGGGATTATGGTCATGAAGTCAGACCTTTTAAATTTGGTAAGGTAAAGATGAGTTATGCCGGAATAGATTACGAACTCGATTCCCTGGAAAACATGATCGCTATGACCGGGACTTATTTTGAGACTCCTGGAGATTATCATAACTATACAGTAAGTGATGTCCCAATAGAAAAATTATTCATGATCGATTCTTTTAATCTTCAAATGCCATATGAAAAGCTTAAAATAATCGATGGAAGGCCCTGCATGGATATTAATGACCTGAAGAATGCTGAAAAAGCACCTGTCCCACCAGGTTCAGGAATAATACTTGCAACTGGCTATGGAAAAAACTGGTTTTCTGATGATTATGTTGCCAGATGTCCATTTCTAAGTAAACCTGCGATGGATTATCTAATAGATAAAAAACCATTTATTGTAGTCTTTGATACCCCTGCTGGTGAAAATGATGTTCATCCTGAAAATATTTTTGAAAGATACTTTAAAGCAAACATATTATCTGTTACAGCATGTATCAATCTGGAAAAGATATCCAAATATAATGTGAAACTTATAGTTATGCCACTAAATCTAAAAAAAGTGAGCCTTGCCAGCCCGGCAAGAGCTACCGTAATCGAAGATTAAAATCTTAGAATGCAGGGTTTATCTGCAAGAAATAATATTTACAGTATAAAGATAAAAAATTAGGAAAATAAAAGATCAAGGAGAAATGAATGAAAGTCAATTCAAGATCAAACCAGACGGTCCAGTTTAATATACTGTCAGAGTCCCAGATAGAAGAAATAGCTTCAACTGCATACACAATACTTGAACGTGTAGGAGTTGTAGTCAATGATAAAGAAATCCTGTCACTTTTAAAAGATGCTGGATGTGTCATCAAACATAAAACTGCATATATACCGTCTTTTTTAGTAGATGAATGTCTGGCAACAAGCCCTGGCAAGATATCCATCTCGAATAGGAGTGGTGATCTTGCAATGACTCTCGAAAAAGACAGGATATATTTCGGAACTGGTTCGGAGTGCCCTTTCATGCTTGACTCGTTCACGGGACAACGACGTCAATGGCTGACAAAGGACATAGAAGATGCAGCCAGGATCACTGACAGCCTTGAAAACCTGGATTTTCATATGTCACTTGGACTTCTCTCAGATGCAATGGATGCAATGAAATATGACAGATTTCAATTTGCAGCGATGCTTAAGAACACAAAAAAACCAATATGCTCTACCGCAGTAGATGTAGTTGGGCTTGAAGATATGTATAATCTTTGTACTATAATGACTGATGGGGAAGATAATTTTCGGATAAACCCATGTTTTATCCTGTATATAGAGACGATTTCTCCATTGATACATTCAGAAACTGTCCTCAAAAAAATAAAATTTTCTGCAAAAAAAGGTATCCCAACGATCTATACAAATGCTGTTAATGCAGGAGCCACAGCACCCGTGACACTTGCAGGCACCATAGCACTTGGGGCTGCTGAGTATCTTTCAGGAGTGGTCATCGCACAGCTACTAAAAAAAGGTGCTCCTATTATTGGCGGTGGTACTCTCTTTGCAATGGATATGAACACAGGAGTCGCAAGTTATGGGTCTACAGAAAATTATTTAATGGATGCTGCAATGACTGAGGTCTGCAAATATTTCGGACTTCCAGTATTCTCACTGGCAGGTTGTTCCAGCTCAAAGACCTTTGATGGACAGGCTACACTTGAATCGATGTTTGGGACTTTATCTGCTGCACTCTCAGGAGCTAACCTTATCCATGACGTAGGATACCTTGAAGACGGATTATGCGGTTGTTTTGAACAGGTAGTATTAACAGATGAGATAATTGCCATGGTAAAAAGGTATTTAAGGGGCATAGACATAGATAAAAACACACTTGCCCTGGATGTAATAGAAAAGGTAGGCCCTGGAGGAAACTTCCTGTCAGAGGACCATACCTTTAAAAACTTCAAGTCCCAGATGTTTATGCCAAAGCTAATAGACAGAAATGTATATGCTACATGGAAAAAAGCAGGTTCAAAAGACCTGTCTGTCCGTGTAAATGAGAAGGTAAAGGATATCCTCTCCACATACAAGCCGGAACAGATAGAAGACAAGAAGCTTGCTGCTATAGATGAATATATGGAAAAGATTTGATTCAATAAATAAATATATCAGGAGCTATAAGTATGATAAAAATACCATTATCTGATCCTAGACCTGACTTTGAAGAGCTTTCAAATGTTTTACTGGGAAAAAAGAAACCGGATAAGGTACATAACGTAGAAATGCTCATAGATGAAGAGATTAAAAAAGCAGTGGTAGAAGATTTTTTTGGCGAAAAAAATCTTGCGCCTACAGTCACATTTGGCGGAAGTGAACAGGGTATCTCAGAAGATACAGATTTTAATGCAAATAAGGAAGCTTCTGAAAAATATTACAGACAACTGATAAGCTTTTATTACAGGATGGGATACAGTGTCATCGCTGATTATGAATTCCTTGTAAATTTCCAGGCTTTTAATACTGTAGGCAGGATCGGCAGGGACCCGAAGACTTCTGAATTTGCAAGAGATGCCCGGCACTGGGCACAGGAAGGAAGGGGACTGGTCAGAAATGCTGATGATTTTGAAAATTTTCCATGGAAAAAAGTAAACGAACTTGTGGAGATGTATGGAGACCACCTGGATTTTTTATCCCGAAGTTTGCCTGATGGAATGAAAATAGCTGTGGTCGGTTCAGTGCTTGAACAGGTTATGGAGTGGCTGCTTGGTTATGAAGGTGTCCTTTATAATGTATATGATGACCCTGGATTTATAGGAACTGTCTTTGAGCAAGTGGGTGGTATTATATACAGGCTTTATGAAATATCTACATCATTCGATAAGGTCGGAGTCATATGGCACGGAGATGACCTGGGTTTTAAAACCGGTACTATACTATCACCGGACCATCTCCGCAGATGGGTTTTTCCATGGTTTAAAAAATATGCCGAACTTGCACATAAGAACAACAAACCCATATGGTTTCATGCATGCGGGAAAAAGATAGAAGTGATGGATGACTTTATTAATGACATCGGGTTTGATGCCATTCATTCATTTGAAGATACCTGCTGTCCGGTAACAGAATACAGCCAGAAATATGGTAAGGAAGTCGGACTGATAGGTGGAGTGGATATAGATAAGATGACGAGACTTGATGAGCCTGAGTTGAGAAAATATATAAGAAATATCCTTGAGATATGTATGGAAAACGGCAGGTTTGCTCTTGGCTCCGGAAATTCAGTCACAAATTTTACTCCAGTAAAAAATTATCTGTTAATGCTGGATGAGGCTAAAAATTATAAGTGATTTTTTGTTTTTAATCCAAAATAATCAAATATAGTATTAGAATACTTCACAGGACAGTAATTTTGATTTTTGTCAGATCAACAAAATTGTAAATAAAAGGAGGAATTATGAAAATAACAGATATTACCGGACCTATCTTTAATGGGATGTGGTATTTTGGAGAACCATGGAAAAGGTTCAATTTTAAGACAAGATATCATGAACTCTCTGCAGTGGGGATAACAGCGATGATAGAAGACTTTGACGGTTTCAATGGACACTGTGGAATGCACATTGAAACTCCAGCAACAGGTGTCGGTTATGATAAATCTTATCCGCTAAGTGATATTCCTGTAGAAAAACTGGTAATGCAGGATGCTTATATTTATCAGATCCCGTACAATGATCTTCCTGTTGCAGATGGTAAACCCTATATTTCAGTTGATGACCTTAAAAATGCCGAAAAGGATGAGGTTCCTGAAGGTTCGATAATCCTTATCAGCACCGGTTATGGCAAAAACTGGTTCAGCGAAGACTACCTTTCAAAATCATGGTTCTTTAAAAGAGAGGCGATGTATTACCTTATCGATAAAAAACCTTTTTTACTTGGCGTTGATGCAACTGATTTTGAAAACTGGGCCAATCCTGAAAAATTTATGGAAAGATTTTTTAATTCCAATATTCTTTTAATGGCACCGATCATCAATGTAGAAAATATAGGAAGCTTTAAAGCAAAATTCACCGCACTGCCATTAAATATAAAAGGTGCAGCTATCTGTCCGACAAGAGCAGTTGTCATTGAAGATTGATTAAAAAGAGTCAAAGGGCTTGCAGATAATTTCACGGAGTTTTGTTGAAAAGAAATTCTGGGAATGTGCTGGATTTACTACTGCAGCAGCATCAGCTCCTACACCTGTTCCTCCGATTGCAATCAAATCTTCACCCGACCTGACAAGTCCAGAATCCGCTGCCATCACTGATATCTCTATGCACACCTTGATACCCTGTCCAAACATGCGAAGTGTTGTTGATACTATTTCGGAGGGATAGATCCCCTTGAACTGGAACCTTAAGGCTCTGTCTACTCCTCCCAGCAGATGTGTTGTTGTCAGTATCCGCACTCCCCTGTCTTTAAATATCTGCCTGACTTCGGCTTTTACCTCATCATGGTTGGGCTTAATAAAACCAATCTGGTGTGTCACCCAGACAATATTAAAGACATGATCTTTGTAATATATCATTTTTTGAAGGAATATCCCGACAGTCTTACCTGAACAGGAGGCTATCACAAAATCATTTATTCCAAGTTCAACACCTCTTTTTATTGCCAGGTCCATAACATTTTCTGTATTTTTATAGGCTTCTTCCTTATTCATGCTTTTAGGTTCCACAAAGTATTACATAATATTTAATAATTGAAATATTTTCTTACCAGGTCAGTATTAAATCTTGTCAGTAGGATTGCACCGATAACAGTACCGATTGGAACCCAGAACATGCTTAATATGAGCATGGCCATGCCAAAGGAATATCCGATGCGCCTGCGGTTGTTTATGGCATTAAGTGCGATCAGATAAAGCACAAGAAAGACTATCGTCATAACAAAACCAATGATAAAACCAACTGATGAGGCGATCCGTGCTACCGGTTCATTGGTGGCTCTATAAACTAATATTGGTATGACTATGGCCAGCACCATAAAGACAAATGCACCAATACCATATAAAACACTTTCAATTGTAAACCATATCTTTACCCCGACAATAGATTCTTTAGCCTGCTGGATCTGGTTTTCATCTAATTCTGTCACTTTTATCACCTTCTTTTTTCCTTTATTCAATAAATATATAAATGATCTTAATTATTCAAGATGTTCCTATGTTTTAATCCTCTATAAGTTCTATAGAGGAGATAATATTTTGTTCTGTGATGTAATCAGCAAAATACTCTATGTATACTTTACTGCCTTCAGCTATTTCTTCGGGCATTTTAAAGCTCTTCAAGCATTATCTGGAGAAGTGCGTCACCGATCAAGACTTCCACATATTCATCCGTTATCTTGTAAACGACAGCGTCATTGTTGATTAATTTAAAAAGCTGGTTATCCTTGAACCTGTAGACCCGGTTTACTTTATCCGTCGGACAGCATAGTGGGTCCTCGTCTTTATGGATCACCATATCGATATTGATATCACCTTCATTTATTTTTATACTTTCTATCTTTATCCTGTCGCCAAGAGTATCTGCAGCTGCATCATAAAAATAAGAATATCCGTTTATAACAGTATGCAAATAATAAAACGTACCGCTTCCACCCGGGTCGGCGACCAGGATCGTGGCAGCATCATTGATGCCATCTGCATTCAGATCACCTACTGTTATATACTGCTCCGGAATGCTTAAGATCAATTCCATAGCTGATTCAACATCATATTTCTCCCTGTAGGACCCGTCTACAACAAGCACATAACCATAGCTTGAAATGTCAGAGGTATAATACATATTCTGCACCTGTTTTTTCACCAGCTCAGATGAATCAAGACCAAAAGCTTTGACAGGGATCTTCAGGTAATCGTTTATGGTCTCAAACATATCCTCTCCTATAACAAAATCATTGTCTGACAAAAATTTCAGATAGTCTTTCAGGATCTTTCCTGTTTCTGTATCTTGATGATCTTCAGCGGTATTTTCATAGCTTGCTATCACTTCGTCAAGCACTTTATTTGAGTTATAGTCTCTGTTCGGAGTATTATTTTCCCCAAAGAGGTAGGACCTCAGATAACTCATATAGAGATTTGCAACCGTTATCCTTCTATTGTTCTTTGAAGGATACTTCACAAGATAAGCTTCTGCGCTTAAAGTCCTTCCTGCAAGTTCTTCCCATGAGATCATGATACCTGCATCCCTTGAGTAGACATTGTTTGATTGGACAGCCATAATATCAAGGTATTCTTTAAAATCTCCGGGCAGGAATCCGGAATATTTCTTTAAAAACTCATAGTCTATTATAGGATAATAAGAACCCTCAAGACTTACTAATTTAAACCCTCCATCATATATTTCTTTAAGCAGGTCCCTGGTATCACTTTCAGCCAGATCTTCAACCAGTACACCAAGTTCATTCCTGCTAATATCACCAGTTTGATCTGCAGCAAGTATTTCCTGAAAATCTCCTTCAAAAAGCAAGCTTGTATATTTCTGTTCATATATCTTTGAATCAGACTCAAACTTTTCAATCATAGTGGCGGCGGCTTTTGCAGAAACTTTGAAAATATTGTCATCGATCGACTTTATAAGTTCGGACGGTTTTGCTTTGTTTTCGAGCATCGTATTAAAAGCTTCAAGAAGCTCCTTTTCCTGCTGCTCAGATATGGTTTCAACAGACTCCAAAACGGTAGTTTCAGGGGTCTGTCCCTGCTGGCTTTCATCAGACCCTTGTATCACGGATTCATCTGATTTGTTTTCATTTCCATCTGATATTACTTCTGAAGCCTTGCATCCTGAAATGGACAATATAAAAACAAGAAGAATCACATATGGGATTGTTAAATATATTTTCAAGTCATCTCCTTTTTAGAAGGGTTTTCCAGTTCTTCTCCTGATATATATCATATCTACCATCGACCTGTCTGAAAGTGTCAAAAGATATATCACAGTCTTTGAAATATCTGAAGGAGGTATCAGGATTGAAGTGTCAAGATCCGGTCTTGCCCTTTTTGCAAATTCAGTATCCACACCTCCTGGCAATACTGCTGAGACATGAATATTATATTGCTGGCCTTCCTCAGCAAGTGACTTGGTAAGCCCCATGACGCCATGTTTGCTTGCAGTATATGCTGACTGATTGGGGTAACCTTTTATACCGACCACACTGGAAAGGTTTATGATATGACCGCTCTTTGCGGGTATCATAAGTTTTAAAGCTAATTTACAGCAAAGATATACGGCCCTCAGGTTGACGTTGATTATCCTGTCAAAATCCTTCAGATCAAAATCTGCAAGCTTGCCAAAGACTCCTATAGCAGCATTATTTATTAAAACATCCAGCCTGTTAAATTTTTCAGTTATCTTTTTAAAAAGATCGATAATATCACTTTCTTTTTCAAGGTCAGCCGGTATTGCTGTAGCTTTTCCTCCTGAAGATAAGATACTTTTTTCGATATCTTTTAAAAGCCCTTCAGACCTCGCAGTGATTATCACATGGCTTCCTTCTTTTGCAAGTGCAAAACTCAGGTCTTTTCCAATACCTTTACTGGCACCTGTAATGAGGATTATTTTATCTTTTAAATCCATAAGACCGTCCTTTGTTAACTTTAGAAATCAATCATCAAAAAATTCAACAAAAGTCTGAAACAATTCTATTAATATCAATATATATCTAAATAATCATAATATCATAAATAGAGGACATAATTAATCAGCAAGATACCTATACTTTAAGAAATATTTTTTTCCTGTAAAGAAAATAAAGTAAAAGCCATTTGATACCGTATTATGCATACATACCATATTATCTCCCTGAACTGGCCCGTTTTGCCAAGAAAACCATGGACAAAGATATCGACTATGACCCCAAAATCAAAAAGTGCCTGTAAAACATATATTGTGATGGCGTTTTTACCTATAACTATAAAAAAGAAAGCCCACTTTTTAAATCCTCTATGGTCTATGAGCCAGTAAAACAACCCAAAAAGAAGCAGGCTGAATCCTGCCGAAAATAGCACATAGGAACTTGTCCACAATATCTTATTTATAGGAAAAACAAAATTAGCAGCCCAACCGAGTACTAGAGAACAGATCCCTCCGATCATTATCCATTTTATCTTAAAGATTCCTGGTTTATCTGTTTTCAATAGATTTCCTGTAAGTACACCAATAAGTGTTGTCGCCACTGCAGGAAATGTACTTAAGATCCCTTCATTATCACCAAACTGGTAACAACAAAACTTTCCGGGGATAAGGAGCCTGTCAATATATCCTGCCAGGTTTTCGCTGGGGTCCCAGGTTTCCGGCGCCAAAACCTGGTACTGGTATAAACTTCATAACAAGCCAGTAACCAAAAAGCAGGGCTGCTACTACGCATGCTATTATAACTGGTTTATACTTTTTTGACGCATGGAGTTCTGTAATAGCCGAAAAAAGATAGCAGATAGCGATCCGCTGTAATACCCCTGGCCATCGCATCTCAGAAAAGTTAAAATCAAGTAGACCATTTACAATAAGTCCAAGTAAAAATAAAAGAAAAAACCTTTTTACTATTCTTATATATGCGCCCTTTAAGTCTTTTTTACCGGTAATATATTTGGCGATTGAAAAAGGAACAGTAAGTCCAACCACAAATAGAAATAAGGGAAAAATCAGGTCATAAAAAGTAAAACCGTTCCAGGAAGAATGGGAAAACTCTGAAGCAAATCTTGAGATCCATGAGTTTTCTTTTACTGTTAATAGTGCGACAGCAAGGCTTGAACCTCCGATTATCCAGAACATATCAAAACCCCTTAAGGCGTCTATGGAAAGTATGCGGGTCTTGTTCTGGCTTTTTATATTTTCAGGCATATACATATTCTTATTTATAAAACCAAATATTTCAATATTTTTATATTTTTAAAAAACCCGATAAACCGATTTTTTTTAGCCGCCTGAAAATAAAAAAGCAACCGTGCAAAAAGGTTGCTTTTTTTAAATAAGTTTATTATTCCTCTAATACTATTTTAAAATATCGGCTACTATCAAGTCACCTATCTCTGAAGTACTGTAGCCCATCTTACCAGCACTTAGACTATTGACCTTCATACAAATATTGGAAACAGCAGCTTCAATGGCACCGGCTGCTTCTTTTTCACCAAGATGCTTCAGCATCATCCTGCCTGCTTCAATGGCAGCAAGTGGATTTATGATATTCTTACCGGTGTATTTAGGAGCAGAGCCTCCAATCGGTTCAAACATCGAAGTCCCCTCAGGATTTATATTGCCTCCTGCCGCGATGCCCATACCACCCTGGACCATTGCGCCAAGGTCCGTGATTATGTCACCAAACATATTGGAAGTGACTATGACATCATACCATTCAGGATTTTTTACCATCCACATACAGCATGCGTCTACATGGTTATAATCTGTCTCGATATCAGGATATTGTTTTTTCATATCCATAAAAGCCCTGAACCAGAGATCTCCTACAAAGGTCATTACATTGGTCTTGTGCACAAGGGTCAGCTTTCCTGGCTTACCTTCAGCTTTCCTGCTTCTTGTAAGTTCAAAAGCATACTTCAGGCACCTGTCCACCATGAACCTGTCATAAACCATGACCTGGGTTGCGATCTCATTGGCCCTCCCCTTGGCAGTTATACCTCCGTGTCCAGTATAGACACCGCCGGTATTTTCTCTTACCACTATAAAATCTATGTCTTCCGGCCCTTTATCCTTAAGCGGACAATCTACTCCAGGATAAAGCTTGACGGGTCTCAAATTGATATACTGGTCAAGAGCAAATCTTGCTTTAAGTAAAATACCAAGTTCTAATATTCCAGGAGCGACATCAGGATGGCCTATTGCACCAAGAAATATTGCCCGGTATTTTTTTAATTCTTCTATGGCTGATTCTGTCAGTGTTTCTCCAGTCTTCAGATACCTTTCTCCACCAAAATCATATTCCGTAAAATCAAACTTAATGCCAAATCTGCTGCCTGTGGCTTCAAGGACCTTTATGCCTTCCCTTACCACCTCTGGACCGGTCCCGTCCCCGGGAATAACAGCGATCGGATAGTTTTTTAAATCCGCCATAGTTTCCTCCATTAACATATAATAAGATTATAAATTTTATTAATAAGACTTATTGCCCAAAAATTAAATTCTTTCCTGCAATTTATAAGATAAAGGATTTTACCAAAAAAAGTAAAAATTAAAAACAAAAAATAAAAAAATAAATGCTACTGGCTTCCTGTATATGTCCTTCCCCCATCAGCAAGAATGGTCTCCCCGCTTATAAAATCTGATAATCCCGAGCAGAGAAAGACACATATGTTTGCAACATCCTGCGGCTTGCCTATCCTTTTTAGGGGGATGAATTCAAGAAGTTTTTTTCTTGCCTGTTTTGTAGGGTATCTCTCATAATAAATATCTGTTTCTATTAACGCAGAAGCGACCCCGTTAACAAGTATATTATGATCTGCAAGCTCTCTTGCAAGAGCTCTCGTCAGTGAATTCAATCCTCCTTTTGTAGCGGCGTAATGGACTCCGCCACCCCTGCCTGTCACAGCCGCTGCAGATGATATGTTGATTATTTTTCCGCTTCCTTTTTGCTTCATGATCTTTGCACATTCCCTTGCACAGTAAAAAGCCCCTGAAAGGTTTGTATCTATTACCCTTTTCCATTCCTCTGGTGTCAGTCCGTCTATATCTGTTACAGAAGTGACTCCTGCATTGTTTATAAGAAAATCAATGGTCCCTAATTCTGATACAGTATTCTTGACAAGTCTTTCAACCTCGTCATAATTCCTGATATCAGCTTTTAAAAGAATGGCTCTTCTTCCTGCAGCTCTGACCCTTTCACTGACCTCTTTTGCGCTTTTATCATCTGAAAGATAATTTATGGCAACATCGCAACCTGCTTGTGCCAGGCTCAGAGCAATAGCCCTGCCTATTCCTTTTGATGCACCGGTAACCAGTGCAATGTTTCCTGACAGATCTATTGTTATCATCTTAAAACCCGCAGATCCTTGTCAAAGCCTTTTATCCTTGAATCACTTTCATAGACAATAGCATTTAATTTTGTACCCATACTCTCAAGAGGCCTTAAAGTAAGCTCCCGGCCCAGTTTTATGACATCGTCAAGATTATCCGGGATCGCTGACCATGGTTCAAGTGCAATATTGTATGTCCTGCCATAAAACGGGAATTCATAAAATCCCCTGTAAACGGCCCACATCCACAGATATTTAAATACTTTTATATCCCATTTCATCCCAAACCCTACTCCGATGTCCGGGTTTGTTATCCCATACCAACCTTCCTTCATTTTCTCAAGGCTAACACAGAAAGCAGTCTTAAGATCGGGTCCCATGACTTTGCTTAGATCCAGTTGCCTGTTTCCCTTATCATTTAGAAAGGGCCATTGAAATTCTACATCAAGAGGAAGGATACTGTTTCCTGAAAAATCTTTTTCATAGGTATGGCCGACTGTACCTTCCGGAACATCGATCACACACCTGTCGCTTAAAAATGGAACACCAATAGCAGGATGGTGTCCCCACGTAAATTTAAATTCCTCATCTCCTTCATTTATGATCTCTTCTTCTATTTCGATAACTGGACTGTATGATCTTACAGTCAGGTATTTGGTGACGAACAAAGGTGCCCTGTTAAGCCTCAATGTAAATTTTATTTTTACTTCTTCTACAGAATCATTTATTATTTTGTATTCCCATACCCTGTAGAGTGCTTCCCCATGAAATCCAAGAGAAGACCCCTTATAATTTGTAGGATTATTTATATTGGGAAGCAGTTCCTGCCATCCACCTTCATAGACATCAAGAAATGCACCAGCCGGATGTTCTTTGGTAAAGGGATTTTTATTATTTGCACTTATCACTGCAGGGCTTCTCCACATAAAATCAATATCTTTTGGTTTATAAAGAAGCTCGATAATATCAGTTCCCTTTTCATACATTACAAGTATCCTTAACAGTTCATTTTCAATTATAAGGCTTCCAAATCCCTTATAATTTATATCATGATACCTGCAACCATAATTTCTATTATGGTGATAGAAGTTTTCATAACTTAATTTTTTCATCACTACTCCTCCCTTAAAAATATTGGAATCATTTATTTTTATCCCCTGAAGAAAGTAAGTATCCGTTGTGCATTTTCCATAATATCCCTGGTCGTCTCTACATATCGCCCGTTTTTTAATCCAAGCTTCTTGGCGATTATGAAGTTTAATACCAGACCTTCAGGATCAAGATTGTCTTTTATGGAATTTAAATAATCATCCAGCTCTTCTTCGACCGGGATAATATCTCCTGCGACAAGAACCACCTTTTTGGTTTTCAGGCTTCTCTGCAGTTTGACTGCGCTTTTGATATCACTTAAAAAAAGATTGTGGACCGCACCTAAGCCTTTAATATTTGTAATGTTTTCCAGCTGGTGATTTGCATCACCGCACCAGTGTATCATGGCAGACCCGAAAGAACTGAAAGACTTTGAATATTTATCCATTATAAATCGCTTATACAGATCAGGTGAAAGAATGACTGCGTCATCATCTGAAAACCATATTCCGACTCCATCAGGGGGCCTTATATTTATAAGTCCGTTTGCACTATCCAAATCTTCTCCGATATATTTCTTCTGCAATTTTACCCATTCTATAAGGGTGTCGTTTACAATACTGACAAGCCTGTCTACAACAGCAGGGTCATCTTTCATCCAGTAAAAAAGATTTTCATAACCCACTATAAGACTTATGCAATCCAGGGTACTCTGCATGTCTGTGACACCGACTGGATAGGAACTTTTTTGCTTGAAATATGTTATTGTGTCAAGTACTTTTCTGGTCAAGGGGTTGGCTTCAAGATCCGGGATGCCAAGATCTTTAATGCTTTTTACATCTTTTATCCCAAAATCAGAACACCAGGGGTCCTGTTTTTCAGGAAACCTGACAGTCGAACCAAAGACACCGGGTATTAATGAGACACCATACCATGGCATAAGATAAGGGATATAGTCATCATCTATTTTTTCAAGGTGTTCTTCGATACCTTCAAGCTGGAAATCCATCATTGCTTTTGGATTTGTATAATAATCTGAGGGTACATCATCTGGGTCGTGCCCTGTCAGCCAGTATGATTTTGCCTGGATGACAATAGGGACCTTGCTGAAATCGTGGATCTCATAATCAAAAGCTTGTTTTATCCTCTCTTTACTGTTATTAAACCTGTCTGAAGTGAAATAATCTGACATAAAAAACCTCCTGGATAACTTATATTTTTAAAATCACCGGTTTCGGTCCGCCAAGGATCATTTAATACTGTCCATATTTCAGCCCTGCTTCAGCAAGAGCACGTATATTATCATAGGAAGTTCCGTCAAAAAAGAAGTCGGAACATGAAAGTATCCAATTGCCTCTTGGTTTTACCTTCTCCAGAAGTTCCTTTACCCGATTTTTGATCTCATCCGGTGTTGCTTTGATAAGAAACTCGACCTGGTCTATATTTCCCCTCAACGCCATGTCAGGTCTTACTATTTTTAATACATCATCAAGTATCACATCTCCGAAAGGAGGCCCCGTCACATACCCCCAGACATCAATGTCAAGGTCATTATAGAGATGCATTATCTTCTGGGCATCCCCACAGTTATGGTATACGACATAAGCTCCAGCATCATGCACCTGTTTTGCAAGCCTGTTTTCATAATCTAAAACATATTTTTTAAAGAAATCAGGCCCCACTCCGCTGGTCGCCAGATTTGCACCAAGCTCAATGGAATCAGCTCCTGCATCGATTACTTCCAATAGATGTTTTGCGTTCCATTCCAGCAGGAACTCCATCATCTGACGGTAAAAACCCTCATCCTGTATAGGGTCCATCATCATATCCTCAAGCTTCCTGAACTGGTTTAAGGTATTAAACGCACCGTGAGTCGCGGGATTCACAAGACCCCTGTCACCTATGACTTCACTTGCTCTTTTCATGAGATCACAGTCTATGAATTTTGCCGGCGGAACGTATTTTGAAAAGATCTCGAAATCTTTTTTTGTCTTTATCAGGTACTCTTCAACTGCAAATACTATCAGGTATTTAGAACTTCTATTAAAATTCATGACCTGTTTTAGATCTCCGTCAGGAGTCTTTACTATTGTCGTCCTTTTCTGTTTATCAGCATCCCCTTCAGTATTTATGGTCACATCCCAGTTTTCTGCTGTTGGTGGAATATATTTATCCCACAAAAGCCCTGATGATAAAAGGACATCAAACCCAAAGTAATCGTTGTACTCAACAAATTTCTGTGCGACATCAAAATCATCGGGATAGAGGTTTTTATCGATAGTCGGTACATATTTAAACATCTCATAGACATTACTGCACCAGATAAAGGGAGAAACAGGTATCCTGTCAGCTCTCTTACCCTCGAAAGTCAGTTTTAATCTTTCTCTTCCTGTCATATGCTGCCTCCTTTTTTAAAAAATACCATATGCGCTTAATAATTTATTGATGAGCAATTTTTTTTGTCAGATAAATCCTTCTTTCACAAAAAAATCAATCCATATCATAACTATTAGGATATATTATACAGGATGAAATTTTATTTCAATTAATTAAAATAAATAATATCAGGAGTCAAAAATGGAAGCAGTTTTGGGATGGGGTACACCTATAGGTATCGGCGTTCTTATTGTATGCATCGGCCTGTTTATATTTCTTGTAAGCGTGGCCTCAAAATTTTCAAGAAAAGATAAATGATCGTATCAACCGCTTTTTCTTTTTTCATAGATCATCCGTGCCACGACAACTGAAACCCCTAAAAAAATAGTCAGGGGAGCAAGGACTACAGAAAGTGTAAGTATCCAGCCTGATATTGACCTTGTAAGTAGCGGTGTCAGTGAAATAGCTGCATTGTTTACTGCAAATACAACACTTACAAGGATACCTCTTCCTTTCTCATAGATCGTACTGGTGGATGATATGCTCAGGGGAAGTATTGCAGAGCTACCAAATCCGGCAATCGCTGAAAAAATGATTATTGCTGCAGGGGATTTTGCAATAATAAAAAATATCATTGCAGAAAACCAGATAAGTGAAAAGGCTATCAGTATTATATTTAACCTTTTTCTGCCTGCAATAAAACTTGCAAGAACTCTACCTATCAATATGCCCAGCCAGAAAGCTGTTACCGCAAAACCTGCGCTTGTGACATCAAACCCCTTTGCCATCCTTAAAAAGGTTGGCGACCACGTCGCCATTACTGTTTCAGCAATCGAATAAAAAAATATAAGAGCAAGTCCAAAAATAAATATCCTGTTTTTCAGGCTATCCGAAAAGAGCGCCTTTAGACCTATCCTCTCCTCTGTATCCTGTGCAAGACTGTCTTTTCTTGCCTTTATTAAAATATAAATGGACAGTATTATCACTGTTGCAACTGCAAGAATAGCAAATGAGTACCGCCAGTTTATATTATTCCTGACAAGATAAGCTGCAAGAAAGGGTGCCGTAAGGCTGCCCAGAGGATAGAAACTAAGGAATATCAGGGTTATCCGGTCCTTGTTCCCAACCTTGTTCTCCAGGAGATATTTTGTTGCCTGAATAAGGATGACTCCACAAAAATAACCCATTAACAGGTAAAGAATAAAAAATAAGATCAAGTCCTTTGTAAATATCAGCCCTATAAGGATCATCGTTATGATGATATAGGAAGAGGCTACAACTACTATTTTTTTAAACCGCCTGTTGTAGATGACCGAGGTCAACTGGCCAAGGACGGACCCTATAACAAAGAAAGTAAATATAAGACCAATATCTGCACTGGTGACATTAAATTCAGCACTTATCTCGATGAGCATCGTAGAGGCTGTGGTAAAGTAAAAAGGAAGAATAAAATTTGACAGGAAATTGGGAGCCTCTTTAAGATAATCTATAAATCTGTCTTTTACCACCAGTTCCTGCATCATCGAATTATCCTGCAAATCTATTTGCTTTAAATATTACAAACTAATCCAATAATATAGCTTAAAAAGACAGATTTATTCAACAGTTAAAATAAAATAAAATCTTTTACTATTTGCTGTATTGCTCAAAAGCAGGGCCGGTGTCATCAGCATTATTATTATAACCGACATTTTCCCAGTATCCCCTGAAATCTGTGTCCGAAGAAAGTTCGATACGTGTGACCCATTTGGCCCATTTATACCCATACTTGCTTTTTGCTACAACCTGGAATGGAAAACCTCTTTCAGCAGGGATTGTAAGGTCATTTAGTTTAAGTGCAAGCAGTATGTCGTTTTCTACAATATAATCTACATCAAGTGAAGTATATCCTGTGGGTACATCAGAGCTGTAGAAAATAGCTATTTTTGCATCAGGTTTTACTGCTGCATCATCAAAAAGAGAACTTAATTTTGGTCCGGTCCATTTTGCGGTAAAACTCCAGCCTTCCACACAATTCAGGTCCATCAGCCACTCCTCCTGTGGATAAGCCGCAAGTGCATCATAAGTAATAGTAAGCGGTTTTTCAACTAATCCATCTACTGTCAGCGTGTAGGAATCTTTATCTATATTCTGTGTCCCTGCGAGGGCATTATTACCCTGGTCCGCTATAGGTGTGAGCTTTACTCCCTGGAATACTGTAGCTTCCTGGCCTTCCTCCTGAGTTGCTGCAATAGGTACCTCTCCGCATGCAAAGAGAACAGAACTTGCAAAGACCATAATAGCAATAACAGGAATATATAATATTTTTAACCTGTTCATAATATTTACTCCCTTTATCATTTGCTTGCATATATTATTTTTTTATCAAACATTATTAATACAATACTCTTAACCTATTTGGATGTCAATATTATTTCGTAATCATTCTTATTAAGATAAATAAATTATTTTATCGAAATCAGTTCTTCTTACTGATAAAATATTAGAAAATATAATTTTATAACCGCTTAGAATAAATAATGTGAAACATATGAGATTGAAGTGTCTTGACCTGCCAATTCCTGTAATATTTTTTACAATATTTTTAAATGCTCTTGGATTCGGGATTTTAATACCTGTAATCCCGTTACTGCTTGCAGATCCCAGTTCCCAATATTACATGCTCCCAGCCGGATTGACTTTGCAGCAGGGTTATATAATCTTCGGATTTCTTGTGGCAAGCTTTTCTGTGATGCAGTTTATAGCGACACCCATCCTTGGGCAGCTGTCTGACAGATTTGGAAGAAAAAGGATCCTGGCAATATCACTATCCGGCACCAGTATTTCTTATATATTGTTTGCAGTCGGGATAATATTAAAAAACATCCCGCTGCTTTTTATCTCAAGGGCATTCGATGGCCTGACAGGTGGTAATATATCTGTGGCACAGGCTGTTATCGCAGACGTGACCACTCCATCCCAGAGAGCAAAATCATTCGGCCTTATCGGGAGTGCTTTCGGATTAGGCTTTATACTCGGTCCCTTCCTTGGAGGTATCCTGTCTGCAAAAAGATTGGTTCCCTGGTTTAACGCAGCAACTCCCTTCTGGTTTGCAGCAATACTCAGCTTTATAGACGTATGCGTTATCTTGATTTGCCTTGCAGAGACTTTTAAAACCAATAAGATAAAGAAGATCATCTGGTCACAGTCCTTAAGAAATATAGTCAGGGCTTTTAGCATAAAAAATCTGAGGACCATTTTTCTCTCGGTATTTTTATTTCAAAGCGGATTTACTTTTTTTACTACCTTTTTTAGTGTTTTTTTGATCACAAAGTTTAATTTTACACAGACAAATACAGGTAATTTCTTTGCTTATCTCGGGGTCTGGCTTGCCCTGACCCAGGGTGTACTTACAAGAATCGTTTCCAATAGATTCAGGGAATATAAAGTATTGAGGGTCACTCTTATCCTTACAGGCATATTCATCTTTGCTTTTATTGTACCGCCGACCTGGTGGGGTCTTTTAATAGTCGCTCCTTTTTTTGCTGCAGCAAATGGCTTATCGCAGGCGAATCTGACAAGCCTTGTCAGCAGGTCAGCCGGCAGGGAGATCCAGGGAGAGATCCTGGGGGTATCCGCAAGTGTGCAGGCTCTTGCACAGGCTATACCTGCAATGCTTACAGGTTTTATTGCCGCTGCCCTTACACCCTCTTCTCCAGCTATAGTGGCTGCATCAGTAATAGTACTCTGCGGGATAATCTTTATAATTTTTTATAGGCCAGATTCATCTGTTTCAGAACAGTAAAATTTAACATCAACTGACAGTTTTGTAATAATCATTTACCTTCATCAGAGATCTTCAATATTTTGGAGCCTGTAGACTTGCCACTTTTCAAATCGACAAGAGCATTATTTGCCTCTTCCAGCAAATAGGGCCTTATTTGCGGTTTTATCTGAATACGGGCAGCAAGTTCCAGGAATTCTTTTCCATCCTGCCTGGTGACATTTGCGATAGTCTTTATTTCCTTTTCAAACCAGAGATGTCTCCTATAATCAATTCCCAGAAGAATTTCCTTATCTATTTCCTCTTTTCTTATTGCGTTGATTACCAACCTTCCTCCCTTTTCCAGGTTCTCTAGTGCAAAAAGGAACGGTTTCCATACCGGAGTAGTGTCAATAGCACAATCAAGCTTTTCAGGAGGAGTGTCTTCTATATCACCGGCCCAATCAGCACCCAGGTCCATAGCTAATTTTCTTTCATCAGGGTTCCTGGTGACCACAAATTTCTTTGAATCTGGATATAGAAAATTCACAATCTGTATAACAAGATGATTTGCAGAACCAAAGCCATAAAGCCCCAAAGTTTTGCCATTTTTCATACCTGAGAGTTTCAGCGATCTGTAACCGACTACTCCTGCACACATAAGGGGCGCAACTGTTCCAAATTCTGTCAATCCATCAGGTATCTTGTGGGCAAAATCATGGGAAATGACCATATATTCTGCATAACCCCCATCTTCAGAGCATCCTGTTCCTTTAAAATCTTCACAAAGGTTTTCCTGACCATCTCTGCAGAACCTGCATTTCCTGCAGCTTGAAAATATCCATGTAGCTCCTACCCTGTCTCCGACTTTAAAATCAGATACTTTTGCACCTTTGTCCACTACGACCCCGACTGGCTGGTGTCCTAAAATCACCGGTAGCTTTACAGGTAAGATCCTGCCTTCGATCTGGTCCAACTCGGTATGGCATACCCCACATACTGCAACCTTGATCAAAATATCCTCCGGGCCGGGCATTGGAATTGGTATATTGACTAACTCAAGAGGTTCTGTTTTTAATGGTAGACCATCAGATAAGCGGGGCCTTCCTTCAGTCTTGATCTCACAGATCTCTTTTAGTACCATAGTTTTCATCTTAGGGTTTCCTTTTTATCTTTATTATTTGTTAAAAATGATACATGATTTTATAATAATATTTTATTGCAATTTTTTAAAATAAATCGGTATTGATGGAAGAGGTATTAAAAAAAAGATCAGAAAAAGCAGGAATGCCTGCTGGTTCCCTTATCCATATTGGCGAAAAAAAAGTAAAAAAAATAAAGATCAGGCTGATCGATTATAATGAAAAAGAATATATTGAAAGAGATCTGGAAAATGTGGACCAGTGTTTTCTATCAAAGGATAATAAATCCATCTCATGGGTAAGCATTGACGGAATTCATGACACCAGCATTTTAAAAAGTCTTGGTGAATGCTATGGGTTTCACCCTCTGATCCTTGAGGATATCCTGAACACAGAACAGCGTCCAAAAATCGAAGATTTCAACGAATATATTTATATTGTTTTAAAAGCACTGGAATATAAAAAAATTTCAAAAGAGATCTCATTTGAACAGGTAAGCATCATATTTGGAAAAAATTACTTGATCTCTCTGCAGGAAAAACCCCTAAATATTTATGAGCCTATTATAAATGCGATAAAAAATGGTAAGAGCAAGATAAGAAAAGCCGGAACAGATCATCTGGCATACATGCTCCTGGACAGTATAGTGGATAACTATTTTAGTGTCCTGGAAAGCACTGGGGAAAGAATAGAGAACATTGAAAATAAACTGGTCGCAAATCCATCAGCAAATACACTAAAATCAATATATAACCTTAAAAGAGATATGCTTTTATTGCGAAAATCTGTCTGGCCCCTACGGGAAGTGATAAGCAGGCTGGAAAGAGGTGAAATATCTCTTATTAACAGCAACACAAGGATTTACATAAGGGATATTTATGACCATATAATCCAGGTCATAGACACAATCGAGACTTACAGGGATATGCTATCAGGCATGATAGATATTTATCTTTCAAGTATAAGCAACAGGTTAAATGAGGTAATGAAAATCTTAACAATAATCTCGACAATATTTATCCCTATAACTTTTATAGCAAGCATATATGGGATGAATTTTAAATTTATGCCTGAGATCACTTGGAAATGGAGCTATTTAGTTGTCTGGGTCATTATCATCGCAATAATCATTGCAATGATAATTTATTTTAAAAGAAAGAAGTGGTTCTAGTAGAACACTTAATGAACCAGGGCTCAATTTGACAATACCAGTAAATAAACATAAAATTAAGGTCTCTCTTTTGTTTTAAGATATTTTAATTAGAGCAGGGTTATTACTTACTACTGCCTCTCCAAAAGAAATATTAAAAAGCTTTTAGGGAAATAATATTATCTAAGGAGGTAGGTATGCAAGGTAATAAACTGTATGTCGGTAATTTTGGCTATGCTACTGTGGATTCCCAGTTGGAAAAATTGTTTGCTCCATTTGGTGAAATAATCAGTGTAAGCGTTATTGGAAACAAAGGTTTCGGATTTGTCGAAATGGCAAATGCTGAAGATGCCGCAAAAGCAAAAGAAGCTTTAGACGGTACAGACTTCGAAGGCAGGACTTTAAGGGTTAATGAAGCCCGTCCACAGAGAAGCAAGCCACCAAGAAACTTCAAAAGGTATTAATTATCCAATACTACATACAGGTCTTTTCGAGGACCTGTATGTAGAACTTTGATTCTTCATACACCTCTTGATCGCAGTTTAATTATCCGATCAAAACTGACCGAAGATTTTGTAAATAAACTATAAAAAGAAGGTTTTATGAAAATTTTACTTATATATCCGGAATATGAGGATACATTCTGGAACGTGAAAAGGGTCCTGAGGGTAGTAGGAAAGAAAGCTCCTTATCCCCCGCTCGGACTCTTAACAGTTGCAGCATTGCTTCCAGACCGCTGGGAGAAAAAACTTGTCGATATGAATTGTGACATTTTAAAGGATGACCAGATCAAGTGGGCAGACCATATATTGTTAAGCGCAATAGTGGGACAAAAACAATCGACACGGAAGACCATAAAAAAAATACAGGCAATGGGTAAAAAAGTGATTGCTGGAGGTTCTCTTTTTACAACAGGATGGGAAGAATTTTCTTATGTTGATACCCTTGTGTTGGGTGAATCAGAAGAAATAATACCAGATCTTATAAAAGATATTGAAAATGATGATGTTAAGAAAATATATTCTATGGAGAGCTTCCCTGCAATAGAAAAAACCCCCACCCCTCAATGGGATCTTATAAACATGCGTTACTATAATTCGGTATGCATCCAGCTTTCCAGGGGCTGCCCTTTCAACTGTGAATTCTGTGATGTGGTCCAGCTAAATGGAAGAAAACCACGTATAAAAAGCAAAGAGCAGATAATAAATGAGCTTGATTCTGTATATAAAATAGGCTGGAGAGCTGGAGTATTTTTTGTTGATGATAATTTTATTGGAAATAAATCTATCATCAAAAAGGAGATCCTGCCTGCTATAATGAAATGGCAAAAAGATAGAAAATATCCTTTTACTTTAAGCACACAGCTGTCAATAAACCTGTCAGATGACCAGGAACTGATGGAAATGATGTCCAGCGCAGGTTTTGCCACTGTCTTTATAGGGATAGAGACCCCGGACCAGGATGGATTGGAAGAATGCGGTAAATACCATAATAAAAACAGGAATTTGCTGGAATCTGTAAAAAAGATCCAGAATATGGGTTTTGAAGTCAATGCAGGATTCATTCTTGGTTTTGACAGCGACAAGGAGACCGTATTTAAAAACCAGATCGATTTTATCCAAAAAAGTGGAATCGTCGCAGCGATGGTAGGACTTCTCAATGTCTCTCCTAAAAGCAGGCTTCACGACAGGTTAAAAAAAGCAAATCGATTGATAGAAAATAATAAAAGTTCCGGAAATAATTCTGAATTATCTGAACTAAACTTTATTCCGAAAATGAAAGCAAGTACCCTGATAGACGGTTATGAAGAGGTGCTTACAACCATTTATTCACCAAGATTCTTTTTCGCAAGAATTAAGACATTTTTAAGGGAATACAGACCAAAAAAATTGAAAGCACCAAAAGTCCGATTTTATCATATCCGGGGCATGCTTTCTTCACTCTGGTTTCTGGGAATAAGGGACAAGGGAAGACACTATTACTGGAACCTGATTTTATGGAGCATTTTTAAAAGACCTCTGCTTTTACCATATGCAGTCGGTCTGCCACTCGGGCTGCTGCATTTTAAGACACTTGCATGGGCGAAACAATATAACTCCTATTACAGGGAGAGTTGATCTTGGCAAGCCAGGCTATAAAAACCTTTAATAATGATCCAGTAAAGATGTACCTTAAGGAGATAGGAAAGGTACGCTTGCTTACTGCCGCAGAAGAGGTCCAGATCGCAAAAAGAATCGAAAATGGCGATGAGCTTGCAAAAAGTGAGCTCATTGAAGCTAACTTAAGACTTGTCGTAAGCGTGGCTAAAAAGTATGTCAGCAGGGGTATGGTGTTTTTGGATCTGATCCAGGAAGGTAACCTGGGGCTTATAAGAGCTGTTGATAAGTATGATTACAGAAAGGGTTTCAAGTTCTCGACTTATGCTACATGGTGGATAAGGCAGGCTGTAACAAGAGCTATTGCAGACCAGGCAAGAGTGATCAGGATACCTGTACATATGGTAGAAAATGTAAATAAATACATCCGTATACATAGAAGGCTTACCCAGAAACTTGGCAGGGAGCCAAACTCTGAGGAAGTCGCAGAACTGTTAAGTGTCACACCTGAAAGAGTAAGAGAGATCATGAAAATAGCCCAGGATACAATATCTCTTGACACCCCGATCGGTGAGGATGAGGATACACATCTGGGTGATTTTGTTGAAGATTATGACGCAGAAGCTCCACCAGATGCTGCTAATTTTGCCATGCTCCAGAAACATCTAAAAACAGTACTGGATACTTTAAAAGACAGGGAGAGAAGGATCATCAAATTAAGGTACGGCCTTCAGGATGGTTTTCCAAGGACTCTTGAAGAGGTCGGCCGGGAATTTAATCTTACCAGGGAAAGAATAAGACAGATAGAGTTTAAAGTGCTCTGCAAATTACGCACCACTAATCGCAATACGTCACTAAAAGATTTTCTTTCAATTTAGAGCCTGAAAAATCCAGGAAATTATTGTCATATTAGGTCAGGATTGTTGATTGAAATCCCTGGCTAATTTTGATATATCCAGTATTCTTTCAAATTTTGCATCCGGGGGTGTAGTATCAGCAAAACTTAGGATTAGATGCTTACCATCCCCTATATCCTCAAAAAAACCACAGGCGTACTAGGTATTGAAAATTTTATCTTAAAAGGAAATTCGACTGAAGAGTTTTATAAGTCCATGGTAGTTTTTCTAAAAAAAGAGCAAGATGCCGTTTCTGTAAACATCTCACCTAATATTAGTAGCACAAAATAAAAACATTTTAAATAAAAAACTTTTTTCAATAAATTTAATGAAAATGCTCCCTCAAAAGAGCTTTTTGAGCTGGAAGATAAGGCATACCTGTCCGAGACCAGTTTCTGGGAAGAGATCGATAATATCTACAAATACTTTGAAGTTGAGATCACGAGATTAGGTATCGACGACGAATCGATACTCTTAGTATTCAATTGAAGATCTTCCAGGACTTTTACACTTTTTACTTTGCAGTTGAAATGCTTCTTAAATGTAACCCTGCCAGCAAAGAACCAACAGCATAAGGCAGAAGACCTGGATATTTTACCGAAACCCACAATAACAGTTGCCAGAAGTATTTTCTTCCGCTGCCCTTAATACCAAGTAGCCACATGGAACCGAACAATGCCCTGAGCTGGAATTTCTGTATTTTTATCCTGAATACTTTTCTTTTTGGAGGCTTAAACTCCCTAATAAAAGTCTTTATCCGCTCATTATAATCCCTCGGATTATAGATCGTATCCAGTATCCTTTTATACCCGTTAAAAAGTGTGCCTTTCTCCATCTTTGGAATAAAATTCAGGGTTGAAAAAATTGTATTATTTCCAGATGATTCTTTTACGATCCTGTTTGTATCAGTAAGCCTTTTGTGCAGTTTTGTCTGTGGCAGAGCAGTCAGTAAGACCTACCATTGCAGTCACAATACCGCTTTTCTGTATAAAGTCTATCTGCCTCTGGAAAATTGTCGACGTATCACTGTCAAAACCAACAATAAAACCGCCCTGGACTTCCAGTCCAAAATTCTGCATTTTTTTTACAGAACTGACAAGATCCCTGTTCTGGTTATGGAACTTACTGCATTCCTCAAGGCTCTTTTCATCAGGTGTCTCGATACCCACAAATACTTTCTCAAAACCCGCATCGACCATAAGATTCATAAGCTCTTCATCGTCAGCAAGATTGATAGATACCTGCGTATTAAAGATAAATGGATATTTTTTGGCTTTCTGCCATTTTATTATTGCAGGAAGGACCTCATTTTTTAATTTTGCTTTATTACCGATAAGATTGTCATCTACAAAAAACAGGCTTCCCCGCCATCGAAATGTTATACAGAGCATCAAGTTCAGCTATAACCTGCTCTTTTGTTTTTGTCCTAGGGACTCTGCCGTTTAAAACCACCACATCACAAAATTCACAATTAAAAGGACATCCCCTTGAATACTGCAGGCACATCGAATGATAATTGAATATATTTATCAGTTTCCAGTCCGGTACAGGCGTGCATGATATATCCGGAAAACCTGTTGCCTCATAGACTTTTTTCAATGTATTTTGCTCAGAATCTTTTATAAAATCATTTATAGTATTCTCCGATTCCCCCAGAAACAGGTGGTCTATCATATCAGATTGGATTCCACCAGTAGTAAATAACGGTCCGCCTGCGACAATAGTTTTACCTGCCTGTTTTACTCTTTCGATGATTTTAAGTGCCGATTCCTTCTGGACGATCATCCCGCTGATGAAAACATAATCAGCCCATTCTATATCTGAATTAGTCAATTTAACAGTATTAGTGTCGATAAGCCTTTTGTTCCAGTATTCCGGAAGCATCGATGATATTGTCAGTAACCCCAGAGGTGGATATGCAGCTTTCCTGCCTATGATCTTCATAACATATTCAAAACTCCAGAAAGTCTTGAAATATTCAGGATAAACAAGCAATATATTTTTAATATTCTTTTCCATATAATTTAATTCCTATCTTTTTATTTTTCTTACAAACCTATTTGGAGTATCACAGATAAACATAGTTAAGTAAAGTATATCAGCCATTTTCCATGTAAAGTTTGTGTAAAATAAAATTCGGTTATATTAATAAAGAGATTAAAAGACCCCAATAAATTGGGGTCTTTTTTAGATAATTGAAACATATAGATTCAGATTGTTTTTAATACCTTCTGAAATTTCTATCTGTTCTTTCTCTTTGTGGACGGGCTTCGTCAACTTTTAAAGTACGACCTTCAAAGTCTGTGCCGTCTAAAGCTTCTTTAGCTTTTTCTGCTTCTTCTGCGCTAGACATTTCAACAAACCCAAAACCCTTATCTCCGATCACATTGGCTTTTTGAACCTGGCCGTGTGATGAAAACAGTTTTTCGAGTTGTTCATCAGTTACAGAATAGCTTAAGTTGCCTACATATAGCTTGCTACCTTGCATACTTACCTCCTTCCAAAAACTATTAGTTCTCTAGCTTTAAGATATTTTTTTGAGAGAGGTAGTTGCAGCAAACAATACGAGCTCTTAAATAAAATACTATTAACAAATAGAGACCAAAATTACAAAAGTCCTAAGTTATCTTTTACCATAGCCTAGACCTTAGGCTAATAAACACCTTAGGACCCCTCTTTGAACTTCATGGCTTGACCCAGATTTTTTTTACTCTCCTGCGTTCTTTCGTTCGCAAGTTTCAATTAGTACCGAATTTTGCCTCAATTCAAAAATTAGTAGCAATATTACCAATAATTAGTAGTTATGTCAAATAAATATTTTATAAATGTTTTTATAATTATTTTTAAAATATTTATTTTTAAATATAATAACTATATGAATCTAACTGGGTCTGGCCATTTTAGTCTCTGAAGTTATGACAACATTATGGTGTCTCATTCTTAATTGAAGTTTTTTATATTTAAAAACGTGAATTGATCTCTTTTTTACTGAGGGATTTTATATCTCACCATCTTACTGATAAAATCAATAGGTATGGGTTTTATAACTTACTGCACTAATTTTAAATGTTTAATTCAGTTTATTGATAATACTCCCAATTTTACTGAAAGCTTTATTTAAGTCACTTAAATCTTCGTCACTTAATCCCTTAATTTTATTTTTTAACATATCGAATATATCCATTTTCAGTTTTTCAATATGCTGCTTTCCTGAAAATGATAATGATATTTTAATCACGCGTCTGTCCACCTCATTATGCTTTCTTTCAACAAATCCACGGATGATGAGTTTATCGACCACCGGAGTCATCTGTTGCTTTGAAACCAACAATTCATTTGAGAGCTCAGTCATTGACAGATCTCCCTTTTCCTCCAATGTAAATAAAACTTGAAATTGCATAGGGCTGATCTTATTCTTAGAAAGCTGTTCAAAAGGCTTAATAAGCTTTTGTTGTAAAAGCGGTAGTAACTCTGCTAATCCCTTTGCAGCTGAGTCTATTTTATTTTCTTTCATTTCAATTCTTTTTGATGTTTATAAATATATATATTGACACGTCATCGGCTATCTTGTTAACATTAGTTAATAATTATGTACTATTATTAATTATAAACCATAAAACAAGATTTATAATCAATACTTATTAATATTTTATCAAATTTTAAAAAATAAAAAAGGGGTCATTTATGCTTATTGCAGTTATTGCTATAGGAAGTCGTGGGGATGTTCAACCATATGTTGCACTGGGACAGGGTTTAAAAAGATCCGGCCATGTTGTGAGAATAATAACCCATCAAAACTTTGAAGAACTTGTCAATTCAAATAAACTGGAGTTTTGGCCCATTGAAAGCAATTCACAAGACATAGCTCAAAGCAAAGAAATGCAGGCACTTATAAAAAAAGGAAACTTTCTCTCTATTATGTCACAGATGAAAAAAGAAGCGATGCTTGGTGCTGATGCCCTGGCAAAGACAGGCATGGCTGCTTGTAAGGATGCAGATCTGATAATCGCTGGAATAGGAGGTTTATTTGTTGGAATCTCTCTTGCAGAAAAGTTTGAAATCCCATTGCTACAAGCTTACTACATCCCGTTTACTCCTACCAGTGTCTTCTCAAGTTTTCTTTTTCCTAAACTTCGGATCCCTTTTGCCGGCTCTTTTAATCGTTTTTCTTATACTATTGCAAGACAAATTATATGGCAGGGTTTCAGATCGGCTGATAAACTAACACGACAGAAAGTACTGGGTTTATCTCCTGCTTCATTTTGGGGACCTTACAGGACAACCCGATTTAATCAAAACCCGGTTCTTTATGGTTTTAGTCCATCAGTGATCCCCAAACCATATGATTGGGATGATAATAAACATGTCACCGGGTATTGGTTTCTTGACCAGGAAGCTGATTGGTCTCCGTCCTCTGATCTTCAACAATTTCTGGAATCCGGCACTCCACCTGTTTTTTTTGGTTTTGGAAGTATGAGCAATAGAAAACCGGAAGAAACTGCTGATATCATATTGCAGGCTCTTGCAAGGACCAAACAAAGGGCAATCATGCTATCTGGCTGGGGCGGTTTGTACAAGGCAAAATTACCGGAAACAGTTTTTATGCTGGATACAATACCCTTTTCCTGGCTTTATCCACGTGTTGCTGCTGTGGTCCATCATGGTGGTGCCGGAACAACAGCTGAAAGTTTTAAAGCAGGAGTACCTTCCATTGTCACCCCATTTATGGGTGATCAGTTTTTTTGGGGAAGGCGGGTATTTGAATTAGGAGTTGGGCCAGAGCCGATTCTGCAAAAAGAACTGACAGTTGACCGTCTTGCACATGCTATAGAAAAAGTTTTGACTGATAAAAAAATCCGTAAAAATGCATTGGAATTAGGAGTTAAGATCCGGGCAGAAGATGGAGTTGCTAACTCTGTATCTGTGATAAATAATATTTTGGTGGGCCCAATTAGTGAAATTTCGAAACATTTTATTAAAGAATTATCTAAAATAAAAAAGATTAATGAGATTTTTTAGGTGTCCCTAAGATTTTAAATTTCGAACTGTTTAATTAGGGATTTGAAAGAGATTGAAGATTTTTTAAAATAATTTGATATTCATAATATTAGTATTATAATTATATTGTAGATTTTTATTGGATATGTTTTATATGAGATAAATTAAACATCTTAGAAATTTTTAAAGTTACTAGGGTGCAAAAAATGAGGAAATTAGATTTAAATTAATAACCGGCTATATCGAGTCGGTTATTTTAATATATGATCAAAAAAATATTAGAAGGAAGGTGTTAAATGAAATTAAAAAGATTAATTATTTTTTTAGCTGTTTCAACTATCTTCATACTCATTGCAACAATTATGCCTGCAGCTATTTTTGCAGATGTTGTTGATAGTTTTGATGATGACTTGGGACCAAGTACATTTACCAGACCCAATTTCAACCTAACTGCTGGAAGTACCTCTGGCTTCTACTATTTTGATTACACCTTTAATCCAAGTAAAAATGGTACTTACTCAATCGAAGTTGTAAATACTATTCCGGGAATAGATACTGCTTTATTCCTATATGAGGATTCTTTTAACTCTGCAGACCCAACAGCCAATCTGATAGCTGCAGATGATGATGGTGGAATGGGATTGTACTCTTTGATAAAAAAGCATTTGGCAAAAGGAACACAATACATTGTTGTTGTTACTACTTATGGCTCTGGTGTAACCGGTCATGTATTTGCTACAATTTCGCGTATACCAGCAAAAGCAGCAGAGCCTGAACCTGAACCCTGGGTAAGAGGAGACCAGAAAATGGTCTGCTCAGCAGTATGGATAAATGAAGACAATATGTTCCAGTTTAGCTTTATCTATCCATATGCAGATAACAACTGGGTAAGGATCTATGATATGAATGGAAACATGGTATATGAGACAGATATGCCATGGGATAATCCGAACATAATTGTAGACCTCCCAGACGGGATGTATACGGTAAAGACATTTAATGATCAGCCAGAGCCGCTTCAGGAATTTGTGATAGGTAAGCCATAAGATTAAATAGATAAAGCTCATATTTACATTAAGACCTCATTACATTATGGGGTCTTAATGTATTTCAGAGTTTATTTAAATTATTATTTTGACTTATTATATAATAAAGTTTATAAATAAGTATTAAGATTGGTGGGCCCACCTGGATTCGAACCAGGGACCTCCGCATTATGAGTGCGCTGCTCTAACCAGCTGAGCTATGGGCCCTAAAATAAAGAAGAATCAGCATTTATAGCAATTGCATATGTTATTAAATATTGGCCTATAAGTCAAATGATTTTCAAAGCTTTACAAAAGCAAACATCACTTAAATATTATTATTGCGAAGGTTTAACCGTGAATTCCTTGCCTATGGATATGGTATCGCCTCCAAAAGTATGGGCAGTCAGTTTCAGGGAATACTTCCCAGGATTATCTGGTGTTTGCCACACAGCAAAAGGCCCATTCTCATCCACGATATTACCTCCTGTAGTACTCCAAAGGTATTGATTAATTTTCGATTTTGGATCGACTATAACACCCTTGATGTAATAAGATGAATTGACTGCTATATAGTCGATTTGTACAATTATATCTGTGATCTCAACTCTGCTCTGTTCGACAACAATATCTTTAGGTGATGTTGTAGTGTTTCCCTCTTTATCTGCGACAGTAACCGTCACAGTATATGTTCCGGGAGCATTAGGTGTGTCCCATTTAATGATGTTTGCATCCTGGTCGTGCAAAGTTCCACCTGTTATCTTAAAATCAAAATTGATTATCGAGTTATTAGGATCAGCGCATAGACACCATATTTCATAAGTGTCTTCAGTGTATTTGCTACCATCTGGATATACAGCAATTTCATCAATGACCGGAGCAGCGTTTTTTGGTACTCCCCCAACCGGAATTGTTTCTGTCATTGAATCACTCCCGCCCCATCCATCACTTACAGTAAGGATAATATCGTAAAGCCCATTTGATGCAGGTGTTGTCCATATTGCAGTTGAAGATTCTGGAGAATCTATTGAGCCGGCATCGACATGCCAATCGTAAAAAATAGTATTATTATCTGGGTCTGTTACATCACATGTCAACTTATATTGAAGATTTGGAAAAAATATATCACTGTCAAGTTTTATACTATTAATGAGAGGAGGATTGTTCTGGGTATTGGAAGGATTTTTTGAATCCTTATTATCATTGCTGTCTGAATCGGTGCTAACGGAACCAGAACTATTTGAATCTGTGCTGTCTTTTTTTGAATCATCGGTTGAACTTTTACTTTGGCCATCATTCTGAACATTTTTATTTTCTAAAATACCACTGCTAAGATTTTCCCCCAAATTACATATTGCTGCAGTAGATAATACTGAGACTATAAATAAAACTGACAATATAAGATAGAGATTCTTTTTCACTTCTGCCCCTTTGTTCACTTATTGACAGATGATATAATATTTTTAAATTATAAGTAAATTCTCCTGAAAATTGAACTGTTTTTAATTCTAAAATTATTACTTAAAACCCAATGCAAATAAAAGGGCGGAATGTACCTCTGACATTTTTTCATCCTTTAAAGTAATTATTAATCTGCCGATCTTAGCTTTAGCAACAGTCTGGATATGATCAAGATTTATGGCACAATCCCTGGGCATATCGTCCTGGCTTGTAAGGACGACTTCAGAAGGGATGCTTCTTATTGATGAAGTTATAGGGGCAATAGTTATTTCATTTAGGTAGTCAATAATAGAGTTTCGGGTTAATATAAGCACTGGTCTTTTCTTGTCAGGATAAGAGAATTCATACCATCTTATTTCTCCTCTTCTCATAGCTCCAACCAGACTTGCTCACCTTCCCAATCAGCAAATTCTCCGTTTTTTACCGGGTTATTCTTGTAACCTTCGATGTGCTTTTTTTCCATGGATCTTTTAGAAAATTCGATAAGCATCCTATTTAATGCTTCTCTTGTAAAAGCTGATCTTGTTGTCCCGATTTTTTTTACTAACCTGTCTACTTCCTTTAAAAGTTCTTCATCTATTGTCATCTGTATAGTTTTCATAATTTTAATAGCTATAACTATAATTATAATTATAGCTATTGTAATACTTCTAGAGAAAATATCAAATTCTTCTAATCCCTTTTAACCTGATGATCACAGCATATTTTTTTGCCTGAAACTGTAATAGCCACTATCTCCTATTACAATATGGTCAAGTACACCTATACCTACGATTCCACAGGCTTTGCAGAGACGATTTGTGATCTCTATGTCATCAATGGACGGTTCAGGGTCACCGCTCGGATGGTTATGGATAAAGATGACTGATGCTGCTGAATCTTTTATGGCGATCTTTAATACTTCTCTCGGATGCACTATTGATGAGGTCAGACTACCCTGTGAGACCAGGGCTTCTTTTATCACTTTATTCTTGATATTTAAAAGCACAAGCCTGAATTGTTCCTTTTTAAGGTCTTTTAAAAGAGGTATGTAATAATTAGCCACATCTTCACTGCATTTAAAACATGTGTTGTTTCCATTCTTTTCAGATAGTGCACGTTTGCCTATCTCGAAAGATGCTATAAGCTGTACAGCTTTTGCCGGTCCTATACCTTTTATTTCCAGCAGCTCGGAGACTGACATGCCTGAGAGAGCACCTAAAGACTTAAAATTGAAAAGTAATTCCTTTGCCAGGTCATGTGCTGAAAAACTACTTCCATTATTACCCGTTCCCGTCCTTAGCATTATTGCTATGAGTTCAGAATCAGTCAGGGTTTCACTTCCCTGTTTTATCAACTTTTCCCTGGGTCTTTCACTATCAGGCCATTTATTGATCGGGATATGAAAGGGTTCTTTTTTTATTATAGCTGGCGACTTCTTTTTCATTTTTTGAGAGTATTTGATGTAATAAACTGCATATCATACAAAGATCATAATTTTAACAAATAATAGCTTATTTATGCTATTATGTAAATACATAAATTATAATTAAACCTATGCTTATAAAAATTCGCTTTTGATATAGTTTATGCAATAATTAAATAAATCTTAAAATAATCGATATGGAAAATGAAAGTAAAATAGCAGAAGCTGTCCTGGTTAAAAAATTTTATAAATTGCTTGAAAAATGTGTACTCTGCCCGCATGAATGCAAGGTCAACCGCACAATGGGTGAAAAAGGTTTCTGCGGTGCAGGGCTTGAACCGATAATCTCTTCTGCCATGCCCCACCATGGAGAGGAACCTCCAATATCAGGTACAATGGGTTCTGGTACTATATTTTTTTCAAACTGTAATATGAGATGCGTCTACTGCCAGAACTTCCAGATAAGTCAGGAATTTGAGGGTCATAAAAACTCGATAGATAGTCTTGCTGGAAATATGTTCGATCTCCAAGCAAGTGGTTGCCATAATATTAACCTGGTCTCCCCTACAATATGGATACCTCAGATCATAAATGCTATTTATATTGCTCGGGATAAAGGTCTTAAGATCCCTATAGTCTTCAATACTGGAGGATACGATAATCCTGAGATAATCAAAATGCTTGATGGAATAATAGATATTTATATGCCGGATATGCGATATAGCGACAATTGGATGGCCAAAAAATATTCCTCTGTAAAAAACTATGTTGAAAACAACCGTAGATCCATATTTGAGATGTACCGTCAGGTAGGTGATCTTTTGCTCGATGAAAATGGAATCGCTAAAAAAGGACTTCTGGTAAGACTGCTCGTCCTACCTGGCAACATTGCCGGAAGCAAAGAAACACTCAGTTTTTTAAAAGAGAAGATCTCCGCTGAAATTTTTTTAAGCATAATGGCACAATACCATCCCGAATACAAGGCTCGAAATTACCCTGAACTATCAAGAAACCTGACTGAAATCGAATATAAGGAAGTAACAGACCATGCAGCAAGACTGGAACTGAATAACGGATGGATACAGGATTATGTCTCATTAACAGATGAAGAAGACCTCTTCAGGCCTGATTTTAAGAAAAAGAATGTTTTTAAATATTATGAGGACAGGTAAAAACAGTATTTTCTTAACTTACCTTTCCTTCTTCCATCTGACAAGTTCGTCCAATGACATCGTATTTAAAACATCTTCTTTTTCAAGTCCTGCTCTCCTTGCTATTTCAACACCCAGGTTTATCATATCCAGATTTTCTATCCTGTGTGAGTCTGTATTTATGAAAAACTTTCCCCCCATGCTTTTATGCCTTCTTGCCAGACTGTCGTTAAGATCCAATCTTAAAAGATAGGAGTTTATTTCCAGGGCCTTATTATTTTTAACTGCAGCCTCAAAGATCTTATCCAGTTCGAGAGTGTATGGCGCCCGCATACCAAAAACCGATCCTGTGGGATGGGCAACACCGTCCACATATTTATTCTCAAGCGCACTCAATACTTTTTCAGTGTTTACCTCCTTAGTATTCAAATAATTCGAGTGCATCGATGCAAGTATTATGTCCATTTTTGAGAGGACATCATCATCATAATCAAGCTTACCAACAGCCTTGATATCTACTTCTCCTCCAATAAGAAGCTCGATGTCAAAAACGTGATCCTTTAAATTATGCACAGAATCTATTTTTTCAAGCATTCTTTTTTCATCAAGTCCGTTTCCGTAGACATTGCTTGAAGAGTGGTCAGTTACTGCGATATATTCATAATTAAATTCTCCTGCTTTTTCAATCATCTCATCTAAACCCATCATGCCATCGCTCCAGTACGAATGTACGTGCAGATCACCTTTCAAATCGCTTTGCCGGATCAGCTCAGGAAGCATATGATTTCGGGCCAAGTCTATTTCATCATCACCTTCCCTCAACTCGGGAGGTATGAACTGCATATCCAATGACTCATAGATATTTCTGTCATAATCATCTAACCTGTTTATATCTTCCGGCCTGTTTCCAGCCATATTATCCTTTAGAGGATATTTTTTGCCACTGATGATTATTCTCTCGTCTCTAAAACAGCCTTTCGCTTTTGCAATTGATTCTATCTGCTTTATATGCGAAGCACTGCCTGTCGTATAAAAAAGATCTAAAGCAAGGCATTTATCCGAACTTATTATGATCTCAATATCTATACCGTGTGTTGTAGCAAAAAGTGAACTTATATTATTATTTTCTATTATTGTGCGTTCACGCTTCTTCACAAAACTAAGGTCCTGCATTTTTCTTATAAGCTTTTCACTTCTGGGAATATCATATGATTTTATATTGAATTCCGGCAAAATAATCAGGTCGATATCGCCGATAAAAGATTTCTTTCTTCGCAGTGAACCTGAGATTATAACGCTTTTTACATCTTCATGGCCCACTATCTCACTCATCACTCCAGCCATAAAAAAATCTGTATAACCTTTAGGATAGAGTCCTGTTGTGCTTTCAAAATAATCTACGGAAGTTACCAGCCTATCAATATGAGTGGAGGTAATAAAATCTTTCTCTACGCCCTGTTCTTTAAGCACTTTTGAATATAAACTCTTGTCGGCAATGCATTCCTTCAGCTCATCCAAATTTTTTATTCCAAGGATCTCATATATTTTGAATATTCGATTTTTACCAAGTCCACATATTCTTATAAATCTAATAAGCTCTTCAGAGTAAATGTTTTTTAGGTCCTCATACTCCCTTATGATGCCTGTTTTAAAAAACTCTTCCAGAAGCTTATATACATCATCATTTATACCGGGAAGTGTCTTTAAGACTCCACTGGCATAGGCATTTTCGATCTCACCCGTATAATCCCTTATGGTCCTGGATGCACGGGTATAGTCAATTACCTTATTTTTTGCAGAATCTTTTTGTTTTGATGCTTCAGCTATATTTAGCAAAACTGTAGCAAGCTCATAATTTATCATAATTCTAAACCTGATTTAAATCATCATATTGGTGATATAATTGTAAAGATAAAAAATTATATCATAATTAGATTAAAATTATTTTTACAAAAATAAAAATTTAAAATATGGAAAAAGATCACAAGCATCACCAGGATAATAATAATAGCAAGTGCAGTATTGCTAAAATTGAAGGACCGATCTTTACCTCAGAGAGGGACTGTATGGTCAGGGAACAGATCACCTCAAGAGGAGTGCGCGACAAAAAAGTTATTAAAGCAATGCTGAGTGTCGCCAGGGAAAAGTTTGTCACTGAAAGTAATATTTCTCATGCATATGAAGACAGGCCACTTGCCATTGGTTTTAATCAGACAATATCACAGCCATATATTGTTGCTCTTATGACTGAGAGTCTTGAGCTGCAGGGCAGCGAAAAAGTGCTCGAGATAGGTACAGGTTCAGGATACCAGACGGCGATACTTGCAGAGATAGCTATGCAAGTCTATAGCGTGGAGATAGTCCAAGCTTTGTATGATAATGCAAAAACCATCCTTGCCGGATATAATAATATAAGACTGCTACATGCTGATGGTTACCTTGGCTGGCCGAAGTATGCCCCTTATGATAGGGTAATACTTACTGCAGCACCGGAAACTATTCCGGAACCACTTATTGGACAATTAAAAGATGGCGGTATAATGGTACTTCCTTCCGGACCACCAGGTTGGGGGCAGATTCTTTTAAAAGTAAGAAAAATAAAGGGAAAGATCAGTACTGAGAGGCTCTGTGATGTAGCATTCGTGCCCCTGATAAGGAAATAAACAGGAGCAGCAGAGCCACCGGATAAAAGACCTGAGAAAAAAAATGAAAGAATAGGATTATTATGAGGACTGGAACAGTAACACTGCCATTGCATGGAGGTAAGGCGCCTGGTTGGCTTTTTAGCAGGATGACCAGGCTTTCAAGGGAAATACTTGAACTGATGGTCTCTGAATATGGTCCCAGGACCGTTCTTGAACGGGTATCTGACCCTCTGTGGTTCCAGGCTCTTGGATGTGTGTTGGGTTTTGATTGGCACTCAAGTGGTGTCACAACCACTGTTTGTGGTGCGCTCAAGGAATCGATCAAGGGAATAGAAAAGGATTTTGGATTATACATAGCAGGCGGTAAAGGTGCGACCAGCCGGAAGACGCCGTCTGAAATAGAAAAAGTCCAGGAAGAAAAAGGGATCGACCTCAAGCATCTCGTCTACAGCAGCAAGATGTCTGCTAAAGTCGACAGCAATGCGCTCCAGGACGGGTACCAGCTCTACCATCACTGTTTTTTCTTTACAGATGATGGCAAACATTGGGCAGTTGTCCAGCAGGGCATGAACGATTCAAATAGAATGGCAAGACGATACCACTGGTTAAGCACAATGGTCAATGATTTTGTTTGTGAACCGCATTCAGCAATTTGCTGTGACAGGGTAGATCCTGTTTTGAACCTTGTAGCAGAAGAAAGCAAAGACAGCAGAAAGACCATCTCTGAATTATCGGGAGAAAATCCCGGAAAAGTATTATCAGACCTTGACAGGGTCCTGAGTATCAACCAGAAAGATATGACTTATCCTTCAAGACACCATATAGTTATGTCTGATCTTGGAAAAACCAGACTAAAAAAAATACTTTTCTCGACCTATGAAAGAAAGCCTGAAAATTTTGAAAAACTGCTGGAAATGCAGGGTGTCGGTCCAAAGACAATAAGGTCACTGGCACTGATCTCTGAGCTTATATATGGGGTAAAATATAGCGTGAAGGATCCTGTAAAATATAGCTTTGCCCACGGAGGGAAAGACGGCATTCCTTACCCGGTGGACAGGAAAAATTACGACAGCTCCATTGAGATACTTCATAGGGCTGTCAGGGACAGTAAGATGGAAAGGACCGATAAGATAAAAGCGTTAAAAAGGCTTTCAGTCTTTTATAATGAATGATCTTAGAAAGGATATGATATGAAAACGAAGACAATCAAACAGACTGTTGTCATAGATGCCAGCCCCCATGATATTTTCGAGACTCTTTTGGACTCATCCAAGCATGCGGCACTTGCAGATTCCAGTGCTGTTATAGACCGGAGTGTCGGTGGCAGTTTTAATATTTATGATGGCTATATTACCGGTACCAACCTTGAGTTAGAACAGGACACAAAGATAGTGCAGCTATGGCGTGCCGAAGAAGATTGCTGGCCTAAAGAGCATTTTTCCAGATTGAGGATAATTTTAGAAAAAACAGATGGTGGTACTAAGTTAGAATTTACACAGGAAGACGTACCTGAAGAATGCTATGATGATATCTATAAAGGCTGGTATGACTTCTACTGGAATCCATTAAAGGAAATGCTTAAATAATCAGGTCTTATCCTACTACTTTTACAAATTCTTTTGCTGCAGCGGAAGCATCATTCGCAAATATCTCTATTCCATACATATCAGCAAAATGCCTGGTGACCGGTGCTCCTCCAACAGCAAGCACTACATTTTTCCTGAGTCCTGCCTCTTCAAGTGCTTTTATATGTTCAGGTATATTTGCAAGTGTGGTAGTCAGCAATCCTGAGAATGCCACTATAACCGGTTTGTATTCCCTGACCGCTTCGACAAATTTTTCATAGTCCACGTCTATGCCGAGGTCGACCACATTAAAACCCTGGCCCTCTGCCATTGTTATGACAAGGTTTTTTCCAATATCATGAAGATCCCCCCTGACAGTACCGATTACTATGGTCCCCCGCTCTGCTATGTGTTCTGAACCTTTAAGAAGAGGTTTCAGGTATGCCATAGCCTCCTTCATAGCTTTAGCGGAAAGAAGCATATCAGGCATATATAGCTCCCCGGCACCGAATTTATCACCGACATCTATCATCGCTTTTGAAAGAGCTTTATTTATGATCTCTTCAAGTGAGACCTTTTCGTCTACTGCTGTTTTTACAAATCCCACTATGTTCTTATAATCGCCCTGTACAGTTGCGTCATATACTTTACTGAGTGCTGACATCTTTTTTCCCTTTCGATATTTTTATCAATATTTTTTTATATCTTAATATATCCCGTATTTATGTATAGCATTGAAATAAGCTATGACATTTTCATGGGGAATATAATTTACTAATGAGTGAGAGCATGTCGCTACATAACCATAACCTGGTTTTAAAGCCTCCATATGTGCACCCACATCGGCATCTACTTCTTCAGGGGTACCCTTGGAAAGAGGAAATTCTATATCGACATTACCGGAAAGGCAGAGCCTGTCCCCATATTTTTTCTTATAGTCTCTGTAATCAATTCCATATGGGTCCATTGGATTTAAGCAGTTAAGCCCCATATCAATAAGGTCCTCTACTATATCGTCTACTCTTCCATCTGAGTGAAAAATAACAGGCACGCCAGCGTTTACTGCTGGTTCCATTATCCTTGCCATCCTTGGCACCCACATCTCTTTCATTATTTTTGGAGGCAAAAACAGGCCGGTTTTAAATGCCACGTCGTCTGCAGGCCAGATAAAATCTACACCTGCAGCAATGATTGCTTTTGTCATCTTAACAAAATGTTCTGTCTCGACCTCAAGTATTTCCTCTACAAGATCCCTGTCCTCATATACCATCATCATAAAGTCGTTCATCCCGATAAGAAACTCATAAGGTGTCTGTAGAATACAACCATAGAGGCACGCAACTCCTATTTTTGATTTTCTTCTTGTTATAGTCTCTCTGTATTCTTTTACATATTTAACAGCATCGGAGATCTGCCTGTCAGAATCAAGAATGAGCTCTTCAAAATCTTTCCTGTTTTTTACTGACCTGTCTGCGACCTGGACCATTTTACCGTTTTCATCTTTTCTCTTAAACGGGGCCCATATTCCTGCATCAAACACCATAGCATCCTGGCCGATGATATTGCATAGATCGATGAAATCTTCAGGATACATGGGTCTGACAACATCCGGATCGACGACACCTTTAGCGGGGTCCCCGCCATAAGCCAGAGTATTGCCTGCCGGTTTTCCCAGAAACTTTTCTACATGCTGGTCCTCCAGAAGCACTTCAAAATTCGGTACCCTGTCTACAGGTTGTCGCCTGAATGCTGCTTTTAATCTTTCCACATCAGGTTCACCAATGAACGGTTCTATAGTCTTTGAGTTTATCATTTATTTAACACTCCTTCTGCAAGTTAATTTTTATAATATTCATATTCACTATTTAACTGTTGATAAGTACACCACTTATTTAAAAAGAATATCTATTATCAGGTCCATATTATCTGCAAAATGATAACCTTTTAGGTTTGGATCTATCTCCTTTTCATGTGAGCTCAGTTTATCTGCAAGCTTTTTATATAGCTGAGTCATCTTGACAGCCAGTGCCAGGGTCTTTTCCCTGTCATCCCTTGCAGCAATAATATCAATGGTAGACCATGAGTCGTAATCAGTCTTGTTTAAGAAATAAAAAAACTCAAGAATTTCCCAGAAGTTGACTGTACCTATTACCATATCTGGATCCGAATCCTTAAAATTATCATTTAGATGTATTTGAAAAAGTTTTTTCTTGGAATCGACAATAGCAAGGGATTCCGCCAGGCTTTCTCCTGCCATAAGGGCGTGACCGACATCTATTGCACAACCAAGATTTGCACAGTCTACATCATTTATAAAAGTCAGAGCCTTGCCTGTATTACTTATATACTGTTTCTGCCTTGGATCCTTTGATTTTGCTTCAAGTGCAATTTTAACGCTAGTATCATGAAGGCAGACCTCCCTGATGGTCTCCACCATGGTCCTCCAGCCTTCAGTATAGTCAGACTGGAAAGGATAATCAAAACCGTCATGGGCAGGCCAGAGCAGAACACTGTCTGCATTAAGCTCTTTTGCCAGGTCCATACCTTCCTTCATGATCCTGATAGCATCTTTTCTTATTTTTGGATCATTAGTAGAGAAGGCTCCATCGCGCCATTTTCTATCGGCCCAGATCTCCGGCTCAATAACTGATACTTTCAGGTTATAAGCTTTCAGGAGTTCCAGCAGTTTTCCGGGATCTGAAGGCAGCGGATCAGTCGGCAAAAATACCACAATGCCGTCCAGCCCTTCTATCTTTGCAAAAATATCCAGTTTCTTTTCTAGTGGCATGTCATCAAAATATCCACCCGGTACATATCTTTCGGCATATGTCCCCAGACACCACAGATGTGCATCTATCTTTAATCTCATAATATAAAACCTCCTGGTCTAAATAATGTTTAAAAAATCCTAAAACATTAGACTAACTGGGATCAATCCAGATGAAATACTTCTTCTATCATCTCTATCTCAGGCCCAAGTATTGAAGGATCTTCTTTTACAAAATACTTATCCATGTATTTCTGCCACCTTGCATTTACATCTGTTTTACCCAGTTTTGCCATAGCACCATCAAAGTCTTCAGCTTCAAGATATGCAAATAGCGTACCGTCTTTTCTAAAAAAAATGGAATAATTACTGATGCCTGATTCCCTGATCGCATCTGCAAGCTCCGGCCATATCCCATCATGCACTTTCTTGTATTCATCTTTAAGCTCTGGTCTTATTTTGAAAATGAATGCTGCTCTTTTCATTTTAGCCTCCTATAAGTTTTTTAAATATCATATCAAACTAAAAGATAAGATCGGTAATAAGGTTCATATTATCGGCAAAACGGTATCCTTTAAGGTTTGCATCGATCTCTTTTTCGTGTTTCATCAATTTGTCAGATATTTCCTTATATTTCCAGATTAGTTTGACTCCAAGTGCCAGGGATTTCTCCCTGTCATCCCTCGGCGCTATTATATCTATTGCACACCAGCCTTCATAATCTGTTTTATTTAAAAAATAAAAAAATTCGAGAAGTTCCCAGAAATTAATTGTCCCAAAGATCATATCGGGATCTGCATCTTTATAGTTTTCATTTATATGTATCTGGTATAACTTTTTATGGGAATCAAGCAGCATGAGCGATTCCGCAACACTTTCACCTGCCATAAAGGCATGGCCTATATCGAGCGCACATCCAACATTTTCAAGACCTACATCATTTACAAACGCAAGTGCTTTTCCTGTATCGCTTATATATTGCTTCTGCCTGGGGTCCTTGGATTTTGCTTCAAGTGCTATTTTTACAGTCCGGTCATACTCACCTATCTCCCTGACTGTCTCCACAAGCTGCTTCCACCCATCAGCGTAATTTACCTGGAAAGGATAATCGAAACCATCATGCGCCGGCCATAATAGAACACTGTCTGCATTGACCTGCTTTGCAAAGTCTATTGCTTCCTTTGAGGTCCTTATTGTCTCTTTTATGACTTTGTCTTCAGAGGTGCAGAATGCTCCATGTTTGAATGCTGGATCACCCCAGGTATTGGCTGGTGCCACATTGGAAACGACAAGATCATAATCAGCTAATTTCTTCACAAGTTTATCCGGATCTGATGGCAGCGGATCCGTTGGATAAATAGTGAAGTTTCCTGTAAGTCCCTTTATTTTTGACATTATTTCAAGCTTTTTATCGAGGCTCAATTCCTCAAAATATCCACCGGGTACATATCTTTCCGCATATGTACCAAGGCACCACAGATGTGCGTCTACATTCAGTTTCATAGAAATTCCTCCTTTTTTTGTATACTTTAAAAATAAATCCTTTTTGTTTCAGTTCAGAAGCTCAGACTCTTTTTTTTATATGATCCCTACATCACCTTATCGAATCTATTATTTCATTTAACCTGTTTCGGTAGTAGGTAAAATTTTCCCAGGTGCAGTCCTGGGAGACAAAATGGTCTATATGGGGTATATATCTTCCATGAGAAAGCATTTCTTTGACGATCTGAAGCTCTGTATCTATCTTACTGGTGCCAGAATCTTCAAATAAAACCCGTTTGTCTATACCCCCGATAATGCGGAATTCAGGAAAATTCTTCCTTATTCTCATCAAGTCGTTGCCAGCTGCACGCTCAAAAGGATACATCCCGGTGACCCCTGTCTCTACAATAAGCGGTATGATGTCTTCCACATAACCATCGCTATCAGTGATGACGATGTCTATACCTGCATCTTTTGCAAACCTGACCATTTTTTTATAATTTGGAGTCAAAAACTCCTTGAAATGAGCAGGCGAGATAAGCGAGCCTCCCCTGCCTGCCATATCTTCCCAGATGAGAAGGCAATCGACATCTACGTCTTGAGCAATCAGACTGTAGTATCCGATCAGGAAATCACAAAAAGTGTCGCATATGTCATGTATGAGCTCCGGGTCATCATACAGGGCCATCATATATCTGGTGATTCCCATTATCTGCCTTGGAAATCCTAAAAAACCTCCATTGGTCCCTCCAAGCCTGATCGGAAAATCCCTTTCCCTTAGCCTGTCTGTCAGGTTTTTCCAGTCTGGAGGCAGCCTTTTTTTTATTGTGGCCAGATCATAATTTTCTTTGTAACTATTCCAGCTTTTCCGGTCTTCTACCGGATGGTCAAGCTCCATGGGAAGCGAGGTGATGTGTATATCATTCTTATTTGTAACCCCGTATTCATCAGTATAGATTATATGAGTATCTGTTTTATCCAGCACTTTTTTTTCAAACATCGGGCTATAGTCCACAGGGAATTTCGTAAGATACTGGTCAAGCCCAAATACCGGCTGAACATTTACATCGCCCGATTTTTCCATCTGGCTGTAGATATTTTTATTTGCCATTATAGCTATGCCATCGGATATACCTTCAGGCACAGGTTCGACCATCTTAAGTCCCTTACCAAACCAGCGTCGGATGGTCCCTGCCCAGTATCCAAACTCCACTTTTGGGATTTGGACATTGTTATATGAACCTCCCTCCATACGCATCACTGAAAGGAATTTTTCCCTTGAATTCATTTTAACTCCCTGATTATTTCAGATGTATCGGTAACCCAGGCATAATATTTTCCAAGTATTCTTATTTCTGCATCATGATCCTGCTTGCATGAGGCAATGCATGCATCTTCTGCTATAGTACAGAGATATCCCCTGTCCCAGGCCTGTCTCAGGGTGGATGAAACGCAGGCATCTGTAAGTCCGCCTGTAAACACCAACCTTGAGATGTTATTGGATCGCAGGATAAGGTCAATTTCAGAACAGCAAAAAGCGCCGCTTCCTCCTTTAAGCACGACTATGTCATCGCTGTAAGGTGAAAGTCTTTTTTCAATAGAGCTTGCAGCATCATCAATATGCAGGGTCCATCTTTTCCCATCGATATCTACATTTTCTTCATCAACAAGGTTTTTCTTTGCATTTGATGTGACATCTGAAAAATTTTCACCGGTTGATGCTATTCTTGTATATATTACTTTTATACCATTCCCCCGGAAGTACTTGAGAAGGAGCAAAATATTAGGGATCACTGTCTTTTCAGCCCTATTATAATAGTAATCTTCTGAGCCCCTGGAACTCCATTTACCAGTGTAAATATTTTCAGTCATATAGTTCTGCATGTCTACTACAATAAGCGCAAGCTTGTCTTTTTCAAGGTAACTTTTTATTGAGACTTTATGGGGTCCTTTTTTATCGATTAAAAAATCAAAAAAATATTTGTCTTTCACCACATATTCTCTTACTTGAGCTAATATAATTGCAAGTTTCTTCTGTTCCTCAATGCATCAATGGCGATTACAAGTACTAACAGTGCACCTTTTACGACCATTCTTATAAAAACAGGCACATCAAGCAGTACCATGCCATTTGATATCGTCTGGATTATGATAAGGGCTATAAACACTCCAAGATAGTTGCCTTTTCCTCCTCCTACGACTACTCCTCCAAGAACGATGATGGTAAGGACCTCAAGCTCTGCTCCAGTGCCATATTCAGGACGCCCTGAACCTAGCTGTGAGATAAGGAGTAATCCTGCCAGGGAGCAGAAAAACCCTGAGATCACATATGAGATTATCTTTATCCTGTCGACCCGGATGCCTGCTAGCCTTGCAAGATTCTCATTTCCTCCAATAGTGAAAAGATCCCTTCCGAACCTGGTAAACTTCAGGATTATCGACAGGATCACAAAAGCGACTATTATATAAACTGTGGTTATTGGGAAAACATTTCCAATATAGATCCTTCCAAGGTTCTGAATAAATACATTGAGTATCCTGGGGTTCAGGTCAGCCCAGAAATAGCAGACCCCCCTGATAATAGCTAGCGTTCCAAGTGTCGTAATAATAGGATTTATACCGACTTTTGTGATGATCAGCCCATTTATAAGCCCGACTGTGCACCCGATAACAATAGCTACAAGAAACACCACAGGTGTCGGGACCTCGATACCCTTCATCAACAGAACTGCGCTTACAATACCGGCAAGCCCAGCAGTCGAACCGATGGACAGGTCAAAACCACCACCGATCATAACGATCGTGACCCCTGCAGAAAGGATCCCGAATACCGCAAAATTATTAAATATACCCTTTATATTTTGAATGACCAGAAAATTATCACTGGCAAGAGAAAATAATATAAGCATAGCAATATATATCCCGATCAGGGTGGGTGTCGGGGTCCTCAAAAAATTCATAAATGCAGAATATCTTTTTTCAACTTTTTCCATTATATTCTCCTTCTTGCCATGGCCTGCCTTATTTCATAAGTAGATACGACCAGTATAAGCACCGAACCCTGGACTATCTGAATGTAAAAATAATAAATATTCATGATGGTAAGAAAATTATAAAGTATGCTGAGGATAAGTACCCCGGCAAGTGTGCCCAGTATCTGTCCTTTTCCTCCACCCAGTGCAGTGCCTCCCAGGATTATAGAGGAGACTATTACAAGCTCGAGTCCCTGGCCATGCTGCGGCATACCGACTGCAGAAAGTGAAGTCAGTATCAGGCCACCCAAAGATGCGGTCATACCACATAATAAGAAACTAATAAATTTTACACTTTTTACATTTATTCCTGAAAGATAAGATGCTGTTGGATTTGCTCCAATAGCATATATCTTTCTTCCCCATTTTGAGTGATTCATAATCATATAGGTCACAAGAAAGAATAATACCAGCAGTATTATCGGAAAAGGTATGACCTTAAAGATAAAACCCCTGCCTATAAAGTCGATCACCGGGTTCATAGCAAGCATTGATTCGCCATTGCTCAGGGTATATCCTATCCCTCTCCATATAAACATCGTACCGATTGTGGCCATTATCGAGTTGACCCCGATAACTGTTACAAGCATCCCGTTAAATGCACCCATGGCCAGTCCCGCTAAAAGTGCAATTACAACCACAAGCCAGCCAGGCAGTCCCTTGTCCAGTAGTAAAGCTGTAAGACAGGCAGTAAGGCCTACATTTCCACCGACTGAAAAATCTATCTCGCCTGAGATCATGACCATTGTCAGAACCGCGGCGATTATACCTATAAAAGAAAGGTTATTTAACATGGGAATAAGATTTAACTTGGAAAAAAAGAAAGGCTTTCCGATATAGGAAAACACGGCAAACATAACTACCAGGATAATAAATAATGTCGCTGTATTATTTAATCTAAATTTCCTTTTCTGTACAGCTTCATCAGTATTCGTTTCAGCCATAGAACCCCCCTTTTTTTATATGCAAGCTGCATGAAGTAATTTTTCTTCAGAAGCTTCTTTTCTTAAATATTCTTCAGTAAACCGACCCTTGCTCATGACTATTATCCTGTCAGCAATAGACATGATCTCGGGAAGCTCTGAGCTTATCATTATGATGGAAGAGCCCGATTCGCAAAGGTCCTGCATAAGTTTATATATCTCGATTTTTGCACCTACATCTATTCCCCTCGTAGGTTCATTTAAGATGATTATCCTTGAACCGCTCTCGAGCCACTTTGCAAGCACTACTTTCTGCTGATTACCGCCAGACAGGCTGTTTACTTCCTGGTCGACAGAGGGTGTCCTTATTCCTATCTCTTTTACCCATCTTTCCGCTTTCCTGCGCTCATATTCCCTTGAGATCAAAAAACTCTTTCCAAGATCTTGAATATTTGCTAGCGTTATATTCTCTTTGACTCCCATCATCAGCGCAAGGCCTTCAGTTTTCCTGTCAAGCGGGACCAGACCGATTTTTTCATCACGTGCGATCCTTGGGCTTTTTATATTCAGCTTTTTACCATTGACCCTGATCTCTCCGCTTTTTATTTTATTTGCGCCAAACAGGGCTTTTACCAGCGATGACCTTCCGGAACCAAGCAGTCCAAATATTCCCAGTATCTCTCCTTTTTTGACTTTAAAACTGATGTTATTGAAGCCATCAGCCGTCAGGTCTTTTACTTCCATCGATACATCGCCCATCTCCACTGTCCTTTTTGGATACATATCCTTGATATCACGGCCGACCATCATCTCCACAAGTTTATTTTCATCAGTCTCTTTTGTATTTAATGACCCGACTTTTTTACCATCACGAAGGACTGTGACTCTATCTGTTATTTCAAATATCTCTTTTAGCCTGTGTGAAATGTAGATTATTGAAACACCTTTAGATTTTAAGGTCCTGATTATATTAAACAAAGACTGGGTCTCCTCTTCGGATAGCGCAGCTGTGGGTTCGTCCATTACAAGTATTTTTGCTTCTTTAGAAATGGCTTTTGCTATTTCGACTATTTGCTTTTCTGAAACGGTAAGGTCGCCGATAATAGCATTGGGGTTAAGTTTAACATTTAAAGTATCAATAAGCTCTTGAGCTTTTCTTGTCATTGCTTTCCAGTCTACTTTTCTAAAAGGCCCGCTGACTAACTGTTCACCTACAAATATGTTCTCTGTTACAGTCAGATTATTAAGAGTATTTAATTCCTGATATATGACCCTGATTCCTGAAACCATTGCTTCAGCTGGGCCCTTTATCTCACAAAGCTGTCCGTCTATATAGATCTCTCCTGAATCCTTAATATAGTTTCCGGCAAGTATCTTAATAAGTGTAGATTTTCCTGCACCGTTTTCACCCAGTATACCCAGGACCTCACCTTTATAGAGATCTATAGAAACATCATCCAGCGCAGTAACACCGGGAAAAGTTTTCGTAATATTATCCATTTTTAAGACAATCCCATTGTCCCCTGACAAAGTATCACCATCCTTATAGCAACCGGGGAGACTAAAGCTAGATACCTTAGCCTCCCCGATCTCATGTTTAATTTATCACTTTATACAAAATGATCATTATTTTACCATTTCAGGATAATATTCTGCCATATTATCCATGGAAATTACAACATTATCTACATACATGAATGGAGGAACAACTTCACCCTTCATAAGTGCTACTGATGCAGGTACCAGGTATTCTCCGTATTTCTCCGGGAAGTAGGCGATGGATGCTTTTACTAAACCGTCTACAACCTGCTGATTAGCTGTTTCGTCTGCACCCTGAGTTATGACTATCCATTTTTCAGGATCCCATCTTCCAGCTGTCTGTATTGCTGAAAGAATACCACTCATTGTCTGTGCATTAATAGAGGTCAATATACAGTATTCAGCATCAGGTATAGTGGAAAGTACATCAGTCATTGCCTTATTAGCCTGCTCTGCTTCACCTGCTCCACCATCTGCCCTGATTGTCATTGGATCTACAACATCTGCACCGTATTTATCAGCAAATGCCTGGTAAAAACCTTCTGAACGAAGCATTACTACTTCACCACCGGAAGGCATCTGCATGAGAATAATGTTATCGATCATATCAATTCCACCCAGTGTCTCAACATATTCAATAGCTACTTCACCAGCCAGATAAGCCACTTTAAAGTTATTAACACCCATAAATGGTGCTCCCGGTGTAGGAACATCGACAGCGATTATCGGGATACCGGCCTGTCCAAACTTTGTTGCGATGATGCTGTTGACTTTTGAATCAAACTGGAAGTTGATAAGAGCATCAGGACTCTTTGCAAGCATGATATCAGCATTTTTTAGACCTATTGTTGCATCATACTGATTATCTGCATAATAAAGATCCCCAGGATCTCCACCAGCAAGAACCCACTGGTCCTGTACATTCTGCCATACAGATTCACAGAAAGGTATCCCACCCATAATGTTAGTGAAAGCTAATGTGTGGCCCGCAGCTGGAGCATCAGGATAAGCCTCATTTTTCACAGCAGAAGCTCTCAGCATTTCATAATAGTCATATGCTCCTGCTTCTGCAGCTGTGACTTCTACTTCGACGATACTTGTCTCAGTCACAATCTGTGTCTCCACAACTGTAACTGTTTCAGGAGTTGCTGCCTGACATGCTGAAAATAGGCTAAGGCCTACTACCATTGCTGCTATCAGAGCAATAATCCCTATTAATTTGAATTTATACATTTTCTCTCCTTGTAAAACTATTTTTAATAAATCTTTTTTTAATAAATATATTTTTTACTTTTCACCTCCTATTTGTTAGATCTTATTAAAATATTTTTACCTCCTCTCAACTAATCGATTTTTAAAAAAAAACTTAAAATATTTAAAATACTTAAAGAACCTCTTTTTTATATCAAGCCCTTTTCCCTATAATATTTTGTTGCTTCATTTAATATCATGTCGATTTCCTTATCCTGCTCCGGTGTCAGTGGAAGCGGTTTATGTGTTGATATTATCTCTTCATATTTCTCCTTGGCTATGTCTACTACGGTTTTTCTCCCTGTATTTATCCATTCCTGATAGGTCGTCTTATCAAATATCTTAGGTATATAATCTTCACTTCTCCAGTGTTGCCTTGTCTGCTTGGTTGAGAGGAACGTACCTGAAGAGCCTACCAGGTTTATTACATCAAGTCCAATTAGGTCGTCTGTTATATCGAATCCTTCTATGATCCTTCCTATAGTATTTGCGATATCATCATCGATTATCGCGAGTATAGGGCTGTAAGCAAGTTCTGCAGTAACACCGCCGTGCATGGTTATAAGAGAAGCGCCTGATAGGGCCGAGCACATCGCAAGAGGAAGCTTTTCAGCACCCAGCTGGTAATCAATCAGCTTTGCATTTGAAAAAGCTGAACCACAATTATTGATCGGTATCTTATAAAGCCCGTGCCATATCTGGTTATATGCCATCTGATGCAGTGCGATTGCAGCTGTTCCAAAATTCAGGTCTCCTGTAGACATATTCATTGCAGATACAAAATTATTGGCTATTACTCCACAGCCAGGTCTTATACACTGCAACAGGACGATTATTGCGAGAAGTTCAGCATTGTGGGAAACTGAAGCACCAGCTATAGTCACCGGATGTGAACCGCCCATTATGGAACCAGATGCGATATATATCGGAAAGCCTGCTTCAAGATAATAAAATGCTGCATTGCACGGATCTTCTGCAAGGGAAAGTGGTGCAGCACCTTCCACACAACCCATGAGTTGTGCGTCACATGCAAGGGCTATCTGGGTCTCCCAGATAAAAGAGTCTGTGGGTTGGGCCCCTCTTGAAGGTTTTGAGGAAAATCTGTGCCGTTGTGCGCAGGAAACTGGACAGGACATTACCGGTGGCACACCCTCGATCTCAAAGTAAGGCGTATATGAGGGAAATGCATGGACGCTATCAAGCGCATCTGACACAATTACTCCGAGATTGTTCTGCTCCAGTGTAGGCATAGTCACATCTCCAGTGTCTATATCGACATACCGGGCTCCGGCAGAATTTAAGAAATATACCGAATTGCCACCAAACCGAACACTTTTGTTCTTATCCCGGGCTCTGACCATGAAGCTTGATGGTGTTTTGGCAATAGCCCATTCGACCAGACTCGGGGGTATTTTTGCTATCATAGTATCGTGATCGATGATACAACCATGTTCCTCCAGGACTTTTAGTGCTTTTTCAGATTCATATTTAAAACCGATCTCTTCAAGCACACCAAGAGTCGATAAATGGATCTGTTCGACCTGGCTATCCGTTAATATTTTTATCGGTTCAAATTTCCTTTTAAAGCCGTTCTGCATGGTACCTGCCTTTCCTTTACCTAAATTTAAATTCCAAGTAGCCTCTTAACAAGCCTTACACCTTCCGGTGCAGTGGCGCCATAACCATCGGCTCCGACTGAATCAGCAAATTCCTGGTTTACCGGAGAGCCGCCGACTATGACTTTGATGTCGTCTCTAACCCCTTCTTTCTTTAAACCTTCTATCACATTTCTCTGTTCCATTGCAGTAGTTGTAAGAAGAGCAGACATTGCAAGCACTTCAGGTTTGTTTTCTTTTATTGCCTTAAGGAATTCTTCACTCTTAACATTTACCCCGAGATCAATTACTTCAAAACCTGCTGCATAAAGAAGGGTTGCGACCATATTTTTACCAATATTATGGATATCTCCAAAGACTGTTCCTATTATAACTTTTCCAAGACTTTTCTGTTTTGCGCCCTTTGCTTCTATTGCTGTATTTATTGGGGGGAAAGCTTTTTTTAATACTTCAGATGCACATACAAGATCTGGAAGGAAAAGGTCACCTGCCCCGAACTGGTCCCCTACTACCTGTATAGCCTCTGTTAGTGCATTTGCTGCATCAACAGGATCTATTCCTGATTCAATCGCTTCTTTGGCAACTGACTCAGCATTGTCTATGTCAAAATCAAACACTAATTTTTTTAACTTTTCCCTGAAATCCGTCATTTATCTACCTTTCTTTTTAACTTGATCTCTTTTATGGTCATAAAATCATTTATAGGCTGACTGATCGATTTTAAATAGTTTTCACTTCAGTCTTTACATTTAATGGCGCTGCAACAGAACATCTCTCTGCTATTGTCGTAGGAAGTATAATATTATATTTCTCTATTGGCTTATCTTCAATAATATCTAAAAGCAGATTCATAGCAGTAAGTCCCATAAGTTTTTTAGGTTGCTTAACAGTAGTCAGTGGCGGCTCACTAAAATCACAGATACTTTCATTATTAAACCCTATGACAGAGATATCCTGAGGTATCCTGTAATCGAGATCCTTTAGAGCTTTCATCAGTCCTATGGCAAGAAAATCAGCAAGCACTGCATAAGCTGTCGGCACCGTATTATTCTCTATTTTTTCCTTCATAATATCATAGGTGGCTTTAAGTTCATTTAATCTCAAGGAATCATCGATTATTACATAATCAGGATTTATTTTTATTCCATTTTCTTGAAGCGCTTTTAAATAGCCTTCGTATCTTTTTCTGACAGTAGTCTGGTTAGCAAAAGGAAAAGTTATATACCCTATATCCCTGTGGCCCTTTTCGATCAAATACTCTACTGCATTTTGCATAGCCAGTTTATTGTCTATCAATACTGAAGGAATACTTTTATCTGTCAGTTCCCTGTCGACTACTACAACCGAGACCTGATTATTGTATGCATCTTTAATATGGCCATAACTGTCATAACCGCAAAAGAAAATAAGTCCATCGATAGACTGGTCTAAGAGGCTGTTTATCTGTTTTTTTTCTTCTTCCAGGTCATAAAAAGTGCATCCCAATACAAGAGTATATTTTCTTTCGGTCGCTACCTGTTCCATTCCTCTTACGACCTGAGCAAAAAAAGGCTGGGATATGTCAGGAAGCAGCACTCCTATAGTCCTGGTTTTTTTTGTCCTGAGGCTCCTGGCAATTGTATTTGGCCTGTAGTCAAGTTTTTTTACTGCCCTGAGGACTTTTAAGGTTGTAGGTTCAGAGACAAATTTTGATTTATTTATAACATGTGAGACAGTAGAAATAGACACACCTGACGCGTTGGCGATATCTTTTATTGATGACTTTTTATTTTTATTTTTCAATGGAAAGATTCCCTCTAAAAAAATTAGATAAAAGTACTTAGGAAAACGATTTTCTTAAATATAACAGGAAAACGATTTTCTGTCAAGACTGACTTATTTTTTAGTGGATCTTTTAATCAGTTTTCTTTCATTTTGATCTTATTTTCGTACATATTCTTGTCAGCTTTTTCGATAACTTTCTCTATTTTCTGGGATTTATTTGTCTTGGTAAAAAATCCAAGTGAAATGCTTACCTGGATCTCATCATTTATTTTTTTACCGACCTGAGCTTTTTCAATTCGTTTGATCACTTCTTTTGTCTCAGTTTCTCCTGCATTCGTCAGCATTATTATAAACTCATCCCCGCCCCATCGGGCCAGAATATCTTCTTTTCTACAGGAATTCTGCAATATTTCCGCTGATCTCTTGATAAGTCTGTCACCCTTCTTGTGTCCGTAGGCATCATTTACTTTTTTCAGGTAATTTATGTCTGCCATGATGATGCTTATAGGAAGCTGCCTGGGTGTATCAAGTCTTTTTATTTCTTCCTCAAAATACCTTCTATTGTATAGTCCTGTAAGTTTGTCATGGAAAGATAAATATTCAATTTTCTTTTCATACTCTAATCTTTTTGTTTCTTCGATATCACTTTTAACCCTTGAATAAAGAACAGGCGCTATAAAATCTGCAATATCTTCCAGAGTAAAGATGTCCTCGGGAGTATAATCTGTAGGCTTATTTCCGACCACTAAAACCCCGATCGATCTGCCCCTATATACGATCGGAGTTGCAACTGCCCTGCAAATGGGCATATGCCCCTCAGGAAGTTTGTGGACTTCATTAAAATATTGTGATTGCCTTTCAACTATTGCCTTTCCCCATATCCCGGCCCAGATCTTATGAGGAAATACAATACTCTTATTATCGACTTTACATTTATTCCAGACATCTCTTGTAAGTGAAGGGCTCACAAGGTCCCCGTCTTCATTGATGTAACCAAATATTCCATATGTGCTATCAAAAAGTTTCAATAATATCTTCAATAACTCACCATACATCTCATTATCTGGAACCGTTAAAAAAATATTGGATATTTCGTTTTTAATAGAGAGGTCTTTTTCGAGCCTTTTAATTGACGAAATATCCCTGAATATCCCGATTTTCCCTAATATCTTGTTTCTATTATCGTGAATGGGAGAAACAAGTACATTATATGTCTGTGAACCATCTTTGACTGGAAAAACAATATCATGGCTAAAGCTATTATCTGACTTATCTTTAAGAGAGTTGAAAAAATCTTCGCTGCTAGAACTGTTATTAAGCATCTTGGATAAAGATGCTTTGATTTCCCCTGATGTGAATCTTTTAAGTACCTCTGTTTTTTCAAATCCAAGTTTCTGCTTCATACATTCATTGGCTTCTAATATTTCTCCATTATTATCGGTGATTATTATACAATCATGGATTTGTTTAAAAACACTTTGCAGCGAAAGATCCTGGATCCCTATTTTTATAAAAAACATACTTACCAGGATAAAAATATATAGTGCTGCAAGAGAAATGGCTGTAGAAGGTACTCTATTTAAAATCCCCATCATCAAAAATCCCTGATACAATGATTGCCCGAGTATGTAAGTCAGTATACCGATAAGCAATAACAAGACACTAAGAAAAAAAATACCAGTTTTCTTTCTCCGGTAGATCTCCAGAATTAAAATAATGAGTATTATTATTTCTAAGCCTGTTAAATAAATAGGAGAAATAATTCTCATAGCACTCGAACTCATCATATAGCCGGCTGCTACCTTCGATACTTGCAGGTCACCGGTAAAATACAAATAAATCCAGATTGCTGCAGGAATGACATAAAAAAAATACCTGTATTTTTGCATTACTATTGGATAAGAAAATTCAATAAAATCCACAATAAGAAAGAGCTGGGCTATCGGTGATAATAATACTCCCGCATATAAAAAAGGTGCCCCGGCCATTGCGGTATTAAAGTCTTCTACGATTAAAACAATAAGATTACTTGCAGATATTAATAGTATCGTAAAGGAAAAAATAATAAAGTTATTATTCGCCTTACTAAAAGGTTTCTTGATCCAGCAGTATATAATATATGTAAAAGATAAAATTGCTGTTATGGCAGAGACCACCACAAAAATATTCAGATCCAGCATATACTTTTCCTTGTATCATTTAATTAAATCATTTTATATCAATGTTGTCTTTTCAATTTTATCAATTTTTTATATAAGTACATAAATTAAATAATTTTTACAATATTAATTGAAATTATTATAAAACAATAAATGATATAAATATTTAATTTTGTAATTTTTATATTCTACTTGCATAGTATTTTTTTATTTAAAAAGTAGCCCCTAAAACTGTATAATCAAAGTAAGAAGAATTGAATTATTATATTATTTTAATATGGTTCTAAGTTAAATGAATAAAAAAGACGTAGTAAAGGTCCTCAGTGAGATCAGTATTTTATACGAACTTGCAGGTGCAAATATTTTTAAAATAAGAGCATACCAGACAGCAGCACGAGCACTGGATGTTTCCGATATAGATCTAAGTACTGGAATAGACATAAAAGACCTTACCTCAATAAAAGGAATCGGGCAGAGCATCGCAGAGCAGGTAAAAATAATAATAGAGGGAAAATTGCCTGAAATATATAAAAAATTAAAAGCGTCCATTCCACCTGGACTTATAGAAATGTTAAGAATCCCCAGGCTTGGTCCAAAAAAAATAAAATACCTTTATGATGAACTGGGATTAAGTACAATACAGGAACTCGAATATGCTTGCATTGAAAACCAGCTTATAAACCTGCCAGGTTTTGGGGCAAGAACACAGGAAAATATTCTAAAGGGAATTGAACTTATTAAACAATATAAGGAGAGATACCTATATTCAGAAGCAGTGGCAGTGGCAGAAGCATTACATACTAAAATAGCAGGACTTAAATCTGTTATAAGATCGAGTCCTGGCGGCAGCATAAGAAGAAAAAGGGAGACTGTGAAGGATATAGATATTGTCGCAAGTACTGATAACCCGCAGGATGTTATGGATTATTTTATAGGCCTTAAAGAAGCTGAAGATGTGATCGCCAAGGGAGATACTAAATCAAGCATAAGATTGATATCTGGTATAAATGCTGATATCCGTGCTGTAAGCGATGAGCAGTATCCTTATGCTCTCCACCATTTTACCGGCAGTAAAGAACACAACACTGCAATGCGTTCCCTTGCAAAAAAAATGGGTCTCAAGATGAATGAGTACGGATTATTTGATGGAGAAAAACTTATCAACTGTAAAACCGAGAAAGATATTTTTGCAGTCTTTGGTATGGACTATATAGAACCTGAGTTAAGGGAAAATACAGGAGAAATAGAGGCTGCCCAAAGAAGATCACTACCGGACCTGGTCAAAATAGATGATATAAAAGGAATTTTTCATTTCCACACTATTAGCAGTGATGGAACCATGATGCTTGAGCATGCTGTTGAAGCTTTAAAAAAAATGGGATTTGAATACGGTGGTGTGGCGGATCATTCAAGGACTGCCTGGTATGCAGGTGGTATCCCTGAAGACAGGATTTCAGCATACCTGAAAGAAATAGACCTTCTAAATAAAAAAGTCCCTGATTTTAAGATGTTTAAAGGTATTGAATCGGATATACTGCCAGATGGCTCACTTGATTATGCTGATGAGATACTTGAAAGATTTGATTTTGTCATAATAGCTGTCCATTCAAACTTTAATATGGGGGAGAAACAGATGACCGAACGGATCATCAAAGCTATGACAAACAAGTACTCGACAATGCTTGCGCATCCCACAGGCAGGCTGCTCCTCACCCGAGACCCTTATAATGTAGACATAATAAAGATAATAGACGCTGCAGCAGATCTCGATGTCGACCTTGAGATAAACTCCAGCCCATACAGGCTGGATCTCGATTGGCAGCATTGTAAATATGCGAAAGAAAAAAAAGTAAAGTTATTCATCAACCCTGATGCTCACAGCCTCGAAGGATTGGATGAATACAGATTTGGCGTCAATATTGCAAGAAAAGGCTGGCTTGAAAAGAAAGATATAGCCAACACAATGGTAAGAAACGAAATGGAAGATTACCTTAAAAGTAAAAGATCTTCTAAAATTTCGAGAAAAAATCACCTTAAATAATTAACACAGATTTAACTTGCATTTAACCTTTCTGTAAAAAATTCCCTATAAAATTAGTCATCATTATAATTTTGAATGGCCATTAGTCATAGGACTATCTTGGTATATCAAAAGATCATTAATATTACATAGACTTTGAAGGAGGACACTATGGATCCGAAAACTGCAATTGATTTTATATGGATACTACTTGCAGCTTTTCTTGTCTTTTCAATGCATGCAGGGTTTACACTTGTAGAGACAGGATTTACAAGGGCAAAAAATGCGGTAAATATAATCATGAAGAACTTCATGACAGTCTCCCTGGGACTACTGATCTTTTTCTTCGTAGGTTATGGACTTATGTTCGGAAAATCTGCAGGTGGATTTATTGGAACTGACGGATTTTTACTGAGGTTAATAAGCCCATCAGATACTTCTAATTTTGCTATCTGGCTTTTCCAGGCAGTCTTTGCTGCGACTGCAGCTACCATTGTTTCCGGGGCAATGGCCGAGAGGACTAAATTTATAAGCTATCTTATATTTTGTGTTGTTATCACTGCATTTGTTTATCCGGTCGTGGGACACTGGATCTGGGGTGGAGGATGGTTGAGCCAGATGGGTATGATAGACTTTGCTGGTTCGACAGTCGTTCACTCGGTCGGTGGTTTTTCGGCTCTTGCCGGAGCGCTGGTATTGGGCCCCAGACTGGGCAAATATAACAAAGACAGGTCGTCAAATGCTATCCCGGGCCACAACATACCTCTTGCAGCCCTTGGGGTGTTTATATTATGGTTCGGGTGGTTTGGCTTCAATGCTGGAAGCACACTTTCAGGCTCCAGCCCTGCAATATCATTTGTTGCTGTAAATACTGCAGTTGCGGGTGCAGCAGGCGCGCTTGGCGCGATGCTTTATGTATGGATAAGATATAAAAAACCTGATGCCTCAATGGTTTTAAACGGTGCGCTTGCAGGGCTCGTAGGGATTACTGCTGGTTGTGCCGTAGTATCCCCTATCAGTGCGATCATCATCGGCTTTATCTCAGGTATAATAGTGGTCATCGCTGTAGAGCTTTTTGATAAAAAATTCAGGATAGATGACCCTGTCGGTGCTGTTTCGGTACACGGTATTACTGGTGTATTCGGTACGCTTGCAGTGGGCCTTTTTGCAGATGCAAGATATGCAGAAATAGTCGGTTTTCCAGGAGTAAACGGGTTATTCTTCGGTGGAGGTGGAAAACAACTACTGATCCAGTTTATCGGTTCCATGAGTACGGTTGCCTGGAGTTTTAGTATTATGTTTGTCCTTTTTGTGGTACTTAAATATACAATTGGACTGAGAGTTTCCAGGAATGAGGAACTTAAAGGTCTTGATATTGAGGAACATGGAATGGAAGCATACAATGGATTCCAGATATTTACAAATGAATAACAAATTTTATTTTGAAGGAGCGTTAAAATGAAATTAATAATAGCAATGGTCAAGCCACATAAATTACCTGATGTCAAAAAAGCACTGTTCGATGAAGAGGTCTTTAAGATGACTGTTACGAATGTGCTGGGTTGCGGTCAGCAAAAAGGATATACAGAGACCTACAGGGGTGTAATACATGAGGTAAATCTTATTAAAAAGGTAAGACTCGAGATCGCAGTAAATGATAACTTTGTGGAAAGGACAATAGAGGCCATAAAGAAGGGGGCATACACAGGCAATATCGGGGACGGAAAGATATTTGTACTCGACCTGCCCAGATGCATAAGAATAAGAACTGGAGAAGAAGGGTCAGAAGCAATAGGATAGGACTTTTCTATTTTTTAACAAAACTTTATAATTGCAGGAACTTATATAACTATAACTTTTTTAACTATTAAGGATGTTCAACAATGAAAAGAGCCCAGCAGCAAGTATATGAACCTGCAGTCAATAACATCAGGAACATACTGGACATATTGAATAAAGATTACCCTAAAGCAGATCATACTTCACTTGCACATAAAGATGCTTTCCAGTTACTGATCGCTACAATACTTTCAGCCCAGAGTACCGATAAATTGGTAAATAAATTGACACCGGATCTTTTCAAAAAATATAAAAAACCTTCAGATTTTTTAAATATCGATCCTGTAGAACTTGAGGAAGATATAAGGTCTACAGGTTTTTATCATAATAAAGCAAAAAACATTATAAACTGCTCCCGTGACCTCATATCAAGATTTGATTCAAAAGTCCCCGATAATATGGAAGACCTTGTGACATTGGCAGGTGTGGGAAGAAAAACAGCGAATGTAGTTCTGGCAAATGTTTTTGGAAAGGAAGCCATAATAGTTGATACCCATGTGCAGAGGATAACCCAGAGATTGGGTCTGACAGTAAATAACGATGCCACTAAAATAGAATTTGATATGATGAAGACCATGCCTGAAAATAACTGGACCCTTTTTTCCCACCAGATAATAGCACATGGAAGAACGATATGTGATGCCAAAAAACCGAAATGCCCTGTCTGCCATCTTCTGCCATACTGCAGGTTCGGCCAGGAGAAGCTGGACACAGTTTGATTTTGGATACTTTACCTGTAAAGAAGTGCATATAGGTTTATATGCTTGTTTTTATTAAATTCTTCTTTTCCATCTGTACCCATAAGCTCGATCTTTTTAAATCCTGAATTCTCAGCCATTTTTAAAAATATCTTTTTACGGAGAGTGCAGAGATAAGAAGAGTTTACATAAAAATCTTCAATATTGTCTTCCAGATCAAGCCGGGTTATTAAAAAATCTACTCTTGTCTTTATCTTGCCATGCTCAAAATGTTTCAAGAAAAGATATTTTTTATCATCCATATTAAATATCTTTGGCCTATAGTACCTGTTTTTCTCCATGATATCAGGTTCAAAATTTAAAAACTGAAAAATCGCAAGACCACCGGTTGCAAGCTTTTTTCTTGTATTTTTTAGTGCAAGTTTTACCTTTCTCCTGTTTCCAAGTATGGGAAGGGTATTACCGAGAGATACTATCAGGTCAAATTGCCCTTTTATTTTACTTGTAAGATCTTCAAAACCTGCGACAAAAATATTGATATTATCAGCAGTTATGACATTTTTTTTTGCATATTCGATACTTTCTGCAGCCGGATCGACAGCGGTTATCTTTTGTGCAAACTCTGATAGCATCTGTGCATGATGTCCTGTACCGCAACCGATATCCAGTACACTTTTAACACCCCTGCTTTTAATTATACCTGCAAGAAAACCCTTTTCCTTTGCAAGGCGCTGCGGCCAGTTTACCTGCAGATCATAAAGGTCCGGCCTGTAATAAAAATTTCTTAATTTTCCTGTTTCTTTTTCGCTCATTTTTTTACTCCAGAAACGGAAGGATTTCTTTCTTCTGGTATGCTACTGCCTGGGCGACTGCGATTATATCTTCTTCACCATTTTTAACGATTATACGGAAGTTTGCGATCTTGTTGCTTCTGGTGACCTCATCTGCTTCAGCAGTCAGGACATCTCCATCTTTTGCAGGTTTTATATAACTGACATTAATATTGATCGCGACAGAGATCTGTACCATAAGAATTCGCAGCAGAACCAAAAGCTACATCCAATAGTGAAAATATTGCTCCACCGTGAGTGATGTTAAAAATGTTATCATACTCTTTTTTTATCTTCATTGTGACTTTAGAATGGCCCTCAGCGAGCTCCATTACCTTTATATTGAAAAGCCTTGCGAAAGGTTCCTGCTCGATATTTTGCTTAATGATATCTATTCTGTGATTTTGCTCCAAAACTACCTTCTTCCTATACAATTTTGCCTTGGGCACAGATCACAAGCCACTCTTGTCTTATCGATCTTGTCAGACTGTCCGAAACCATAGACCCCTGAAACTGATTTAAACGGGACCATTAAATAACTTTTGTTGAGCTCAACTCCTATTTTTTTACCATCGACCATTGAAAAGATCTCTTTCTGTTCCTCGATTGTCCATTTGTACTGGCCTGGTGAATAGGAGCATGTGGAGCCCCAACCATCACTTCTTATGCCAGCCTTTTTAATGACTTCTGCCATATAAGTACCGAGGCACTCAAGCATATTTGTCGTTATTGCATCCATTATTATAACAGCAAGACTGTCACCTTTTTCACCGGTTTGCTTTATCAGACTATCGACCCCATGTCCGAGGGTGAAAATAAAAATGATGGCAATATCTGACCCATTCAGTATTTTTGAGATGTTTGGACCGGCAAAGACATTACCGGATTTAAAATAAACACTGTCCCCTTCAATTCGGGAAATCTCAAAAGAAGCAAACATGCCTTTTGGTTCGATGATTTTATTGCATTCGACCCTGTGCTGGTCAAGCATCTCCTCCATCTTGGGTACAAGCATGCCTCCCATAAGTTTTGTCAGGAAATCTTTGCCGATATCTGATGGTATTTCAAGCTTTATGTCTTCAAGTATTTTCATTGTTTAATATCCTTTTTTATTTATATTATCATCTAAATTGCTCATCCTGCAATTCTCTGAGTTGCATTATTAATAGTCTTCCGGGGGAAATCAACATCATCATAAGTGATAGGTTCTCCCCGTTTTTTATTCTTATTTAAAACAGATCCAGTGCATAAACCGATCGGTAACAGGTTTTGTTCCCTGGCGGTCCTGTAGATGTCAATAGTACCAAAGACCGTAAAACCACCTACTCCATCGATGATGTCCCCAGGGTTCAGGTCTTTCTTGGCAACTGCGAATACTTCAGAGACAAGTCCCTCCTTTGGGACTATCCAGGGCTGTCTTTCAAAATAAGTCCTTGCTATTGAAAGAGGTGTCTCGATGCTTGTGAGATGGTAGGGCTTGTACAAAAGATAATTCGGCCCTTTGCCCAGATTAAGGTATTCTATTGTATTTTTTATACTACTGTTTTCTGCTGAATAGATAACAAAGACACCCGGAGCAAGGTCACCTATTACAAAATCCACGACTCCTTCTTTTTCAAGTATCCCGCCATCTTTTTTAAGACAAAGAACCGATACCAGATCCTTTATCATCGCTTTGGGCCCATGCATACCCCTGCAGTCCGGGATCAGCCCTGTAGCATTTGACAGGCATGCCATCTCCACCATCGATTTGGTGCCATCGACAAATGATGTCATCATTTTTGGGCTTGAGCCTTTTTTTGCAGAATAATCTGCAAGAGAAATGGGGTTTGCATAAAAATCCAGCGGGTTATTTTTGCCTTTTCCGGCACAGACCACCTTGAATCCCAGCGCATCTGCAAAATCATAAAGTTCCTTCAGCACAGCAGGTTCATCCCCTGCTGATATAGTATAAACTAGACCTCTTTCTGATGCTATTTTTTTTAGTACAGGTCCTATAGTGACATCAGCTTCAACGTTCAAGCTGACTACATCTTTCTCCGATAAAAGAGCAGATAGCATTATTTCTGCGCCTGCTTCAGGATACCCTGTCGCCTCGACTATGACATCGATCTGGCTTATCGAATTCAATACAGAAAAATCATTGGTGAAGACCATTTTATTTTGACTGGCGATGATCCCTGCTTTCTTTTTATCTCGATCAGAGACCTTGAAGCCTGCTTTTAAAATATCCTTCAGTCCTGGTTTATTTTCTTTTATATCCACCCTGGTTTCTATTAATTCTATTGATGGAGTCGTCCAAGTCGGATGGCTCTCTTCAGGTCGACCATTTTGGATATATCCTTTTCTGCAACACCTATGAGTTTAAAACCATCAAGGTCATTTAAATGCGAGGCAAGCGAAAGTCCCATCTGACCCAAGACCCACAATACCTACATTTATGCTCCTGCCCTGGTTTTTAAGGTCTTTTAGTTTTTCATTTATACCTAACAATTTATCCTCGCTCTATCTTTTGTCTTAAAATCTATAACTAAAAAAGATGACAAACTTTGATAAGATTCATATTTTATAAATCATCCAATAGAAAGGGCTCTTTTGATCTCTTCACCTATAACAGCTTCACCCGGGAGAATAGAACCTGCCATCACCGGGTTAAGAGGTATCAGGTAGTTCTTTGATGCTACCCTCTTTATCGGGGCATCAAGGTAATCAAAACATTTCTCCTGTATTTCAGCAGCGATCTCAGAACCGACTCCTGCCCTGAGCACCCCTTCTTCAACAATGATCAATCTGCCGGTTTTTTTAACTGAATCGATTATGGATGCATAGTCCATCGGGACAAGGGTCCTGGGATCAATAAGCTCAATATTCACTTTATATTTATTTTCTAATTCTGTAATAACTTTTTCAACGACTCTTGCCATATATGAAAATGCGACTATTGTTAAGTCACTGCCTTCCCTTACTATATTTGCCTTTCCAAATTCAATCTTATATTCACCTTCCGGTACTTCAGATTCCATATTATACAACCTCTGATGCTCAAAAAACAAAACCGGGTCACCAAAATCTATAGCTGTTTTTAATAATCCCCTGGCATCATAAGAATTTGAAGGCATCGCGATATAAAGACCCGGAATATGCATAAATATTGATTCGAGACATTGTGAATGCTGTACACCAAGTCCCCCCGCTCCACCAGCAGTCCTTATCACCATATTAAGGTTGTACTGGCCACCTGATATTATTTTCAATTTAGCTGCCTGGTTGACTATCCCATCAAAACAAACAGTTATAAAATCCTCAAACATGATCTCTGCAATCGTTTTTAACCCCATCTGTGCTGCACCTAACGCAGCTCCTATTATTGATGCTTCTGATATCGGAGTATCAATCAATCTGGTTGAATCAAACTCTTCACAAAGGCCTTTTGTAACTCCAAAACAACCCTGATAACCTTCCCTGATATCTTCTCCTATAAGAATAAGGTCCTTATCTTTTCTGAGCTCTTCTACTATAGTGTTCTTTATTGCATCCCTGTATTTTAACTTCGCCATAAAATCCCTGCCCGCTTTATAAAAAATTATAATTGCATCGAATCTTCAAAAGCAGCAAAGCTGCTTTCTTTAGCAAACTTTTCAGCATCATCTATAATGATAGATATCTCTTCATCGATTTTTTTTAAAACTTCTTCTTTTATTCCAGCGCCAGTAAGTTTATCATGAATGATTTTTAAAGGATCCCTTGCCTTCCATTCATTGATTTCTTCTTCTGGCCTGTAATGTTCTCCTGTCATGAGAGGAATGTCCTGAAAACCTGTATGTCAGGCATTCGATAAGTGCCGGCTTTTTCTCTTTTCTCACATATCTGGTTACTTCAGTCATCTTGTTGTAGACTGCTTCCACATCATTTCCATCTATTTTTTCAGACCTTATACTCAAAGGCTTTTGATTTCTGATTTACCTCTATAACTGAAGTCTTTGAGTATGGTGTTCCCATCCCGTAAAGATTATTTACACACACCAGTAGGACCGGTAGATCCCAGAGTGAAATAAAGTTTAACATCTCATAAAACCACCCCTGGTTTGTGGACCCATCCCCAAAAAAGCATGTGACAATACTGTCGGATCTTTTATGTTTTAGGGCAAGTCCCACTCCTATTGTTATCGGGAACTGCCCTCCGACTATACCGTTGCTCCCAAGATTATTATTCTTTTTATCAAAAAGATGGATGGAACCGCACATCCCTTTACTGTATCCTGTTTCCTTTCCAGCCAGTTCAGCCATGACTTTAGCAGGATCTGCACCCTTGGCAAGTACCTGTGCATGTCCCCTATGGGTAGGGAGGATATAATCTTTTTTATCAAGCGCTGCAATTGTCCCGACTGCAGTTGCTTCCTCACCTATGCTCAGATGTACAGAACCCAGGACAACGCCTTCAACAATAAGCTTGATGACCCTTTCTTCAAAGAGCCTTGCAAGGACGATCTTCCTGTATAATTGCTGTAGAATATTTTTATCTGGAACCATTACTAATTTTACCCCTCTTATTTTTTCAACAAGATAATCTTTATATATCTCATGCGCTTTTTTTATCTGCCAGTCGACAAGTACCGGTGGTTCGCATACTGCCCTTGCAGCAAGATAAGCTTCTGATGCCTCCTCAAGATAAATAGCAGCATGAAGAGCCTCGTTAAGGTCCTTACCAACAACATTTACACCATGGTGCTTCAAAATTACAGCTTTCTTGTCTCCAAGATTTTCTACAGTATAAATGCCTGTTTCAATACTTCCTGCAGGAGCATAAGGCGCGACTTTGATTTCTCCACCACAAGCACTTGCCTGAGTGGTAAGTATTGCGGGTAATTTATCTGCTATAAGCCCGACAGCTGATGCAAAGACCTGGTGTGTATGTATTATTGCATTTACATCCTGCAGATGTTCAAAAATATAAAGACAGCCATCCTTTTCCTTTGAAGGAGTCCTGAATCCTTCTACGATATTGCCCTTTTTATCCAGGACAACCATATCATCGATCATGCATTCGTTATAATCCATCCCTGAAGGGGTAAAGATTATATGCTCACCACACCTGACACTGAGGTTTCCGGTAGTTAACTTGATGAGCCCGCATGCCATTAATTTTTTAGCAGTTTTGAGCATTTCTTCTTTCTGTTTTTCGTACATCTAAGATCCCTTTTTTATTTTTATTAAAACTTAAAATATTAAAGAAACAAAATCATTTTTCAACAACTCAGGGCTATCTACAACTCACTTAACCTGTGATTTATATCTACCAGAGCCGGATAAAGGTCTTTGTAGATATTGTAAGTCTTCCGATAGTTATCCCTGTATTTATCATCCGGGTAAAAGACCTTCCTGGGCTTTATCAGGTCTTTGACCGCCTGCTCGATATCTTTATAGACTCCAGTGGCGCTTCCTGCAAGAAGTGCAGCTGCAAGGGCTCCAGTCTCACTTATCTCAAGAGCGCGTATTTCCCGTTCAAAAATATCTGCCTTGACCTGTGGCAGTATATTGCTTTTTGCTCCGCCTCCAAAAAGGTTTAATGCTCCTATCTTTATTCCTGCCATCTCAACCGTTTCGATATTCCACTTAGTCTCATATGAAAGTGAATCTATTATACCCTTTACAATATCCTGTCTTGTAGTGGAAAGAGTGGCACCTATTATTGCACCTTTTGATCTTGAATCCAGATAAGGTGTGCCGCTGCCTATAAAGTGCGGCAGGACCAGTATCCTGGATGGCCCACTTGATGCCTCGCCGACTATTATATCATAGACATCCTTATTGGATTTTGCAGCTTTTTGCTTTTCTTCTACTGCAATATTATCTTTATACCATTTAAGCAGTGCACCGGCCGTAAAGCACCATGCTATTGTTATATATAAATCCTTTATAGCATGGCAATATATTGGATGGTTATACTTCAGTAAAACCGGGTCGGTGTTAAATTTTGAAAAAGCAGTGGTGACACATTCTATTGTCCCGAAGCAAAGAGTACTGTCTCCATTTTTAACAAGACCGCCTCCCAAGGCAGACATAGCCTGGTCAAACCCGCCCGTGACAGCTTTTGTCTTTCTTGGCAGTCCGAGCTCATCTGCGATCCCATTACTGATTTCACCTACGATCTCACCGGATGGAACAGGGTTTGAAAGAAGTCTTTTATCGACTTCTGCTGTATCCAGTATCATGTCTGACCATTTTTTATTTCTTGAGTCAAAAGCCATTGTAAGGCCGGCAAGAGAGTAGCTTATAGTAGGTTCAAGCCCCAGCTTTTGCATTATGAAGTCCTCATACAATACGAATTTCCAGGTATCTTTATAGACCTCTGGTTCGTTTTCTTTGATCCACATTATTTTGTTTATGGACCATGCCGGAGAGACTACGGATCCTGTTTCATTAAAGACCTTCGCTTTGCCAAGGCTGTCTTCAATCATTTGCGCCTGCTTCGTGCATCTTCCATCCACAGCAGTAAGGCTGTTATAAAGAGGCCTCCCCTTTTTATCAATAGGAGTTACCGCTACTCCAAGCACAGATGCACATATAGCTTTGACTTTGTCATTTCGCGCCTGAGAGACTGATCTTGATATTACTTCTTTTACTGCCTCCCAGATCTGCACGGGGTCCATTTCGACCCATCCAGGCTGAGGATATATTTCGGGATATTCCTTATACGCCTGCGCCAAAGTCTTCCCATCTTCACTGAAAATGACACTCCTACAACCTGTAGTACCGATATCAAGGCCCATCAGGCTCATATACCGACCTCCTGATTTAAATTAAAAATCATTTATAAATAAAAGCTATTTACGGCTTTATGAGTATTTTATACCACTGTGAATAGTTCTTTTCCCAGTCAGCAAATGCTTTTGCTACATCTTTTAGATCATATTTTGCTGATATCAATTCTTCGACTTTCATGATCTTTTCAGCAAACATTTTGATCACATCCTGAAAATCCTGTTTTACATAGCAATAACAGCCTTTAATAGAAAGCTCTTTATTGGCAATCGCAAAATATGGAAGTTTGCTGATCGTTACATCTTCCGGCGGTAATCCTGTTACTACCATAGTACCGCCTTTTTTCAGATTGGCGATGGAAATATCCATACTCTGGCTGGTGCTCACATAATCTATTATCCCGTCATATTCACCTGAAGCAAATGGGTCATTATTTAAAGAATCCAGACTCTTCCAGTTTTTATCCTTGAGGTTAATGATAGAACTTGCCCCACATTTAGCTGCGTTCTCAAGTTTTTTATCTGAAATATCAATAGCTGTTATTTCCTTAACGCCGTAGTTATCCCTTAGTATCTTTATGGATAGAAGACCTATTATTCCTGCACCTACTACCATTGCTTTTTTGATACTGGAAGGGCCAAGAAGATTGACTCCATGATAAGCGACAGATGCCGGCTCCACCAGTGATGCCTCCTCATCAGAAATATTCTCTGGCACCTTAAACAGCATATCTTCTTTGACAGTTATATATTCTGCAAAACCTCCGTTTACCGGGGTACCACCAATAAATAGAAGGGATTCGCAAAGATTGTACAACCCATCAATACAAAATTCACACGTCCCACAGCAGATAAAAGGGCATACAATGGCTCTCTGGCCTTTTTTAAACATTTTACCCTCAGATGTAACAGTACCGACTATTTCATGGCCGTTTACAACGGGATAGGAAAAGAATGATGGATCCCTCATCATATGCCTGTCCGAACCACAAATCCCGGCATATGTGATCTTAAACAACACTTCATTTATTCCGGGAACAGGGACTTCTACATCTTCTACAATAATATTCCCCTTACTGATAATTTTTGCCTGACGCATTTTAAACCTCCCGAGTGGTCTTTATTATATAATGACTCTTATAAAAGCGCCCATGGAAATATTTTCTCAAGGGCGCTTTGTGGTCTAAACTATATAAACTTAACTGCTTTTTACTGTGCTGCTACATTTGCAAAAAATGCGTTCTTTTCGCCTTCATTGTATCCAACTGCAGAAGCTTTGCCAAAATATTGTGGCCATGCCCTGAAAGTCTGTACAACGACATCACCATATCCCATAGATAAGAGGGTCGGCAGCATTCTTGAAGCCTGGTCCAGAGATATATTTGACCATACAAACTGGCTCAATCTGTTTAAGAATCCTGCAAGGTTACCTGAACTTACCATACCCTTTTTCTGCATCAAAAGGTCCACAAGCAACATACCTGCCTGATGTTCCCTTGCAAAAGCACCTCCACCGTAAAGGGTTCTTCCATGCCTTGCCCTGCAAAGTGCAAGTGCCTGGTCACCATTTAAAGTATGCGTCCCTGCGTTAAGATAGCAGTTTGAAAAACTATCGGATATATTTTCTTCAACATTGACTGTTACGCCACCAAGGTCATTTATAAGCGGGATGAACCCATCAAAATCTGTAATGACATAAAAATCTATTGGAATACCTGTAAACTGCTCAAATGTCGCCTCCGCAAGAGTATTTCCTCCAATAGCATGGGCTCCATTTATCTTTGTCTTGCCATGGCCAGGTATAGGGGCCCAGGTGTCCCTGGGAATGGGGATAACCGTAGCTTTACGGGTATCAAGATTTATATGTACAAACAGGTTTATGTCTGTCCTGCCATTTACCCTGCCACCAGGCCTGCCCATTCCGCTGTCATCACCCCATATGATGAAATTGACTTTATTTCCCTGGGCAAAACCTGAACCGGAACCTGATATTACTCCAGCACCGGAAGATACGGTTGTAGAGCCCTTATAACCAGAAAAAGGCTTTATCGCATAGGCTGCACAGAGGTCTATAAATTCCTGGGATTGCGTGAATCCATCGACTACACTCTGTCTGCTTGTACCGCTGTTAAGTCTGCCGATCCAGGCATTATAACCCGATGCATCCGGGTCCCTATCAAAAAAAGCCCTGTAAAGTATGGTCACAAAAGATGCATTGTCATGATTCTTTTCCGTGAACTCCTTACTGAATACAAAACCCTTTGCCACGTCTGCACCGGTCTTTGAGCCGTTTAACAGATCCGAGACCCACTGATTGAGTCCGGCGGAATCAGGTTGCCTTTCCAGGCAGAGTTGATAAAATCTTGAAACAAAAGCCTCCAGTTGTGAATTATTTCCAGCATTTATATAGGCAGGTGAAAAAAGTGCTACTAAGGTAACGATGATTATAAACACCAGAAGAAATCTCAATTTACCTTTGAAAATACTCTGTTTCAAATTTCTTTTTTCCACTGAATTCCCCTCTCTTTTTTTTTATGAGCCAGCTATTTAAAAAAGCTGGTATGTTGATTTGAAAAGTTTTTAAAATTATAACAGACGTGATGACTATTTAAAATTACATATTTTTGCTGTATAAAAACGGTTCAAAAGTTCGTAACTCTTCTTTTTTTATAAGAACAGACATGTTCATTACTTTTAATCCATATTGCCTGCGTGTATTCCAGCCCTTGTAAGTGAAAAATCATATTTAACAGGGTCCTCAGGAGAGTATTTCTTAAATGATTCAGTGATCTCGAGAGCAGTTTTTATATCAGCCTGTTTTCTATTGGTGAAACCGTATTCGATAGCAATCCGGTGCATGTGAATATCGACGGGAACTATCAGTTTTGCTGCAGGTACATTATCCCATCCTCCTGGGTCAACATTATCTTTCCGTACCATCCACCTGAGGAAAAGATTGATCCTCTTAAAAGCGCATTTACCTTCCGGCATGGGCACCAGGCTGTTGTAACATGAACAGTCTCCAAGGCGCAGTTCAGAAGCAAAACCTGTAAGCGCCTTTACTGTATTTTTCTCTTTTTTATAGAACCGGCTAAAACATTCATTTAATGAACCGTATTTTTTAAGCACTATTCCTGTGTTATATAAAAACCCGGCAAGTTCTTCAGCTGTGGTGAACCTGTGTTTGAAACCTTTAAAATCTTTTATTAACCTTTCATGATCGGCTCCGGCAAGATACTCTGATGGCTTTTTCCCAAGTACGGACAGGACTTTAGAAACACTTTTTAATATCTGCTTTACCTGGCCGTAAGCAAGAGATGCTGCGATCAGTCCTGCTATCTCTCTTTCTTTTATCTCTTCATAATCATACAAAAACTCCAGAGGATCAGGATGAACATGTTTCCTGTCATTGTATCTGTTATACAATTCCTCCAGAGTTTTTTTATCTATCACAGTATCCCGATATCCATATGCTTTTGTCTAATATTTCCCGCAAGTCTATCAAGCATCTTATAGTCGGATTCCTTTGGGAAACCTTTAATTATTACAGGTTCTAATATTTCAGCTTTCAGGCTTGAAAACATTTCGGCAAGATTATCAACTATTTTAGTTGCCCATCCGTAAGAACCTATCACAGATAGATATCTTGTCTTTGGGCGAAGAGCTTTGACAAGGTAAGATGCAAATACCGCTTTCGGATGGGGTCCGGTCAAAACTGTCGGTGACCCTATTACAGCAGTAGCAGCATCTACCAGCGCCATGGCTATTTCCCCTATGTCTGCTTCAGCAAGATCAAAAGCTATTACTTTTATCCCTTTTTCTTCCAGTGATCTTGCAAAGTATCCTGCAATCTCTTTTGTGCTTCCATGCATCGATATATAGACAAGGACTACTTCATTTTTTACATCTTCAGATGTCCAGTCTTTATAGCAATCAGTAATAAAACTTTTTCTCTTGTGAAGTGGTCCATGGCTTGGGGCTATTATATCTATCTTCAGGTCTTCTATTTTTTCAAGATTTTTTCTTATTATAGACCGGAAAGGCATCATTATTTCTGCAAAATACCTTTTTGCCGGCTCATAGATCTTCTTATTATCATCTATAAAAAGACCATTTTGCCCTTCAAAAGAATAATGCGAACCGAAAAAGTCACAGGAGAACAGGATCCTGTCTTCAGGGATATAAGTCACCATAGTCTCGGGCCAGTGTACCCATGGTGTAAATAAAAACCTCATAGTCTTATTCCCGAGGGATATCTCCTGCCCGTCTTCTACCACCAGGAAGTCACTTTCTTTTAGAAGAAGCAGGTCGATAAGCTCATCCCTGCATTTCAGGTCAGTGATTATTTTTGCATCCGGATATCGTTTAAGGACATACGGTAATGTACCTGAATGATCCTGCTCACCATGATGCGCGACAATATAATCAAGGGAATCGATACCTGCATTCTTAAGATTATCAAGAAGAATGTCCTTTTTAGTGGGGTCCACAGAATCAATAAGTGCAGTTTTATTGCTGCCCTTTACCAGATAAGAATTATAAGTGGTGCCATCAGGAAGTGGAATAAGTTCATCAAAGATACTTCTTTCTGCATCGTTTGCACCGACATATAATATATCATCAGTCAGTTTTACTGGTTTCATCTAATATCACACCTTCTATAGAGTGCTTTAAAAAAATTACTTCTTTAAATCAGATCTATTATTAAATTATTATTTTTTCCATAGTCCATGCAGATTACAGTATTCTCGCACAGTTATATCATCACTTTCAATACAGAACATAGCTTCGGGAGACTGCCCCGGTTTTAAAAACTGCCTGTGTGCCTTATCCCCGGACAGGACTTCTATCCACTCGATATAATGGCTTTCCTCCATCGGGTGAGCTACGCTTCCGACTTTTGCAAGGATGCCATTTTCTGTCTTTGACACAACAGGAATATGTTTTTCAACTGCCGCATCAGTCGTATTCTCTTTATAAAGTTTCATGGGCTGGCCGCAACACACAAGCTCCCCAATCCCTGTGTGAAGCATTTCTACTATATTCCCGCAGACTTCACATTTATAGATCTGTGATCGTTCAGTCATTTCGTTCTCCTTCTACTGTCAGTTTTTTATCTATTATTAACATTATATCTTTTTTCATATCATGTCTTCAAGACTCTGTATAATACCGAAATAATTTTTATTATTAACTAATAATAATTTCACCCAATTATGTGAAGAAAAATATTTTAGTGATGAACGATTCTGAGGGACTTAAGGATAAAAAGAGATGTAAATGAGCTTTAACTAATAACCTGGAAAATAATCCAGTTTTAACTGTTCCTCTAGGAGGCCATCACTGCGTAGACCCTCTTCCATTGCTTTGACCATCGCGGGAGGTCCGGATATATAAAAAGTCTTTTGGTCATAATGAGGCACTGCTACTTTAATAAGGTTAAGATCACACATTTCAGGGTGTATAATATATCTTACCTTGAAGGACGGATTATTGTTTGCCAGAAGATCAAATTCATCCTTAAAAACGATCTCTCCACTTCTATTGCTGTATAAAAGAACTACACTGGTCTTATTAAGATCCTGCTTATGTTCAAGATCCAACAGGATGGACCGGAATGGTGTGATCCCTATGCCCCCCGCAAGAAGTACATAACTTTTTGAAACATCTTCAATAGTAAATTCTCCCTGAGGCACCAGGGCAGTTATCTGTACGCCTTTCTCAATAGTAAGAAGTCCTTTTTTAAAAGTGCTGGAATTTTCACCTGCATACCTGGTGGTAATCATGACCACTTTTTCATGAGGTGCCGAGCATATAGTAAAAAACCTGTTTATACCCCTGTCATCCGGATTTTCATGCGGAAGAGAAAACTGCATAAACTGACCTGCTTTCCAGGTCAGGGTAGCCTGGGGTTTAAATAAAAAAGAATAACAATCTGAAGTCCTTTGTATCTTTTCCAAAAGTGTAAGTATCATATTAAACCCCTAAAATCAATAATAAAAAATATAAATAAAGTCAAAATCAATTGAGGATCTCCATAACAGAACCGACTTTACATTATTATAAACGTATTTGCTAAAAAATAAAAAATCAATTATTTCATTCAGGGATTTTGTAATATGCAGATATGTATCTGGTATTTATAGATGTATTTTTTAAGATTATCAGATATTGAGGAAATCAGTTGCAAGCTTTGATACTATAACATTTTTACGGAATTTCCTGTAATAGTCTTTCTTTTCCGTGTTCTTAATTCCTTCACCTAACAGCCATATTAACGAAGTCGTGTCTTTCTTTTCGTGGTATATCCTTATAAGTAGGTCGTACGTGAAGAGGCTCTTCGTATTGCATTTTAAGTTGTGAAGTAACAGTTTCTCTGCTGAAGTAAAATTTTTTGACTCAAAATAAAAAAGGGCTTCCATTTCGGTTGCTCTGGTTTCTTTTATTGAACTGCCTGTTTCCATTTTTTTTAGCCCTTATTTCTTAAAGTATTTATAATATAAATCAGACCATATCAAGTTCGGGATCATAATTTTTTATAATCTCTTTTGCTATATCAAGTTTAACGGTCTCCTTTTCCTTGTTACTGTAAAATTTAAGTTCACCTATGATCTTGTTATACTTGGAGATATAGATCTTTCTTCCATTATATTTATTGATGTACCTGGTAAGATTTGTCCTGACATCCCTGATATCTTTTTGTATCATTCTTTTATCCTTTAAAAAAATAGAATTTTTTTTATCACTATTATTAATATCGGAAGATTTTCAAAAAACTATAGTGATTTCTTCATTTCTTTTCTTAAAGATAAAATGATGCTTTTGTTGATCTGTGAAACACGTGATTCTGTGATTCCGAGCAGCTTACCGATTTCTTTAAAGTTTTTTCCTTTGAAGTAATATTGGTATACTATCTTTTTTCCCTGGGGTGAAAGATTTTTTAGTATTTCCTTTAACAACATCTTATTCTCTACCTTGTCTACAAAATCTGAAGTTTTAGAGGCATAGAGATCAAATATATTTCCCGCACTGTCTGCGTTTTCTTCCCTTTTCTTATCATAGAAATTCGGATCATCGATTGAAAACATACTGAACTTTTCTTTTCCACTTTCCTCTTCCTCTATAGCATTGTTTTGAGTTCTCAGGGTCCTTGAAAGCCAATCCTGTTTTCTCATACCGTCCACTATCGCACCTTTGATCCTATAGCTTGCATATGTCTCAAACTTTATATTTCGCTTCGGGTTGAATTTGTTTATGGCATCGATCAATCCTACGTAAGCATAACTTTCAATATCCATGATATCCACTTCCCTTGGTAATTTGGAATAAACACTGCTCACTATGCCTTTTAAAAAAGGTTTGTAATTAGAGATCAATCTATCCCTATAATACTGGTCATCTCCCTGTTTATAACTTTGCCATATTATTGCGACATTGCTTTCCATTTTTTAACTCTTTTCTTTAAATATTGTTAGAATTAAAATGTTATACTGTATTTTACTAAATAATTTAATAAAATGTCAATACTTTATTTAAAAAATATATTAACTATATAAAATCATTAATTGTTATATAAAATATTAAATAATTTTTAATAAAAAAAACATACATTAATTTAATTTTTATTGATAAAATAGTTAGAATAAATAATCTTTCAGGCTTATTTCCCTTTTTGGATGGCCTGTTTAAAAAGAAATATATTTAATATATAATTTTTCTATATAATGTTTATTAATCGAATTGAGGAATGATATGAAAAAAAATAAAAGCGGTAGACTATTTTTTATATTTTCCAGTTTATCTGTACTGTTATTGGCAGCGGTGCTTTTGTCTTCTGGCTGTCTTGCAAGTGATATACCTGAGATAACACTTACCGAGGATAAGACGCTCCAGGATCTGCAAAATACCATAAATGTCAGCGGAGAGGGTACAATAAAGGTCGTACCTGATGAAGCATCCATAAGTCTTTCTGTCCAAACTGAGAAGCCTACGACTCAGGAAGCTGTTGATGAAAACAGCAAAATAACAGATTCAGTTATTGCTGCAGTAGAAAGTACTGCTGCAGAAAACCTTAAAATAGAGACGACTGGTTATGAACTATACCCCCTGTATAATTATAAAAATGACAATTCACCTCCAGAGATATATGCCTATCGGGTAAACTCTATAATGGAGGCAAGGACAACAGATCTAAAAAAGATAGGAGAAATCATAGCAAAAGCTACCGAGACAGGTACGACAACTATCACATCTATAGGATTTGACCTTACCGGCTCTACAAAGGCACAGGCAAAAAAAGATGCACTGTCTGAAGCCACAAGAGATGCTTCTGATAAAGCATTGGCTATTGCCCAATCTTTAGGTCTCAAAATACAGAATATACTTTACATCAGTGAAAATTCGACTTCTGTACCGATTGTTTTTAAATCTACCCAGGGACTTGGCGAAGTAGCTTCTCAGGACGTAGCAGCTCCTTCTATATTGCCAGAGGAGATAGAAGTCACTGCAAATATCAGTGTTGGCTATCTTTTTACTGAATGATCAAAAAACCTGAAACCTGTTTTATGTTTTAAAGTTACAGACCTGTATAAAAAAACTGATGAAATAAATGCTAATATAGCAGCGACCATAAGAAGATAGTTAATACCAGTTGGACCAAAATACTCGACAATAACACCAGTAAGGGGCTGGAAGACTATAAGACCTATTACTGCAGTGGATATTGTAACTCCAAGTATAGTACCTGATAGATCAGTGTCTTCATGAACAGCTATCGCATTGAGCATAGGAAAGAAACTGGAATAAAATATTGCCTGCAATACCAGAAAAACTATCTTTATATAAATAGATGGTATCAGGCCATACGCTATAGCACTTATACAACCGATCGATCCAAATATAATCAGCAGGCTTACTTCATTGCTTCGTTTTAACAACCATCCGGTCAAAACCACTCCCAGTGCATTAAAGGCCCAGAACACAGAAAGTATGACGGAACCAAGCGAAACAGCGATATTTAAATCACTGAAATATGTTGTCAGCCATGTTGAAAGTATAGAAAAAATACCAACATAGAAAAATAATCCGATACAGCAGAGAACGATTACAGGATTCCTGATTATTCTTAAATACTGGATTCTTCCGGATATGTCTTCAGGTTTTTTTTCCTTCCCATAAAAACAATTTTTAGGGCACTTTGTGAAAAAATAAATCAATACTATTAAAGAGACTGCAGAAAAACCAAGGAATAACCAGGATGGATCAACTTTTAAAAATAAAAACAAACTGACCAGAAGAGGACCCAGTATTGCACCGATATACCAGAAAAAATCAAGCTTAATGAATATAGGGCCATGTTTGCCTGAAAATGCTTTTGACACAAAAGCATGGATGCTGGAGTCCAGGATCCCACAGCCTATCTTGAAAAATATTACTGTGAGAATAAATGTGACCAGTGCAAAAAAGATCCCATAAATAAAAAAACCGATTACCAGTATCGCAAGCCCGGTTGCAATGATCTTTTTCATATCATATCTGTCTGAAAACCTGCCCGATAGAAATGTTGCGCCGAGCGAGATAGTGGAGCTTGCAAAAAGAATAAGGCCTATCTTATCATAGCCGATATTAAGTCTTGCTGAAATAACAGGGATCAGGGGATCTATCAGGGTAAATGCAATGCCAAAACAGATAAATGCAACAAAGAGGACGTTTAAAGTTCTTTTCTGAAGTCTGTCCATAAAAACTATTTGACCTTAGAATCAGGTTTTTTGTCGACTTTCTCTTTTTTATGCTGCTTGGCCTGGAACATGAAAGCTTCAAGTCTTGTCTCTGTAGTACCCTGTTCCAGGCCGTCAAATGCAAGGTTTAACCATGGGATCTTGTATTCTTCTTTTATCCTCTTTGATATAGCTGTGACCATTGTTCCCGGCATACAGGTAAAGGGCAGTACATTCACAATGCCGTCTGCTCCCTTTTTTATCCATTCTATTGATTTTCCGACGCTTAATGCGGCTTCTCCGAACCATTTGATAATATATGGTTCAGCATTATCCCAGACTTCATAAATGTCTGCATCATGAAGGTCTATAAGGCCTGAATTTCTTATGGGTCTTTCAAGCTGATGATGGGTCTTCTTCAGGACCCTGTTAAAATACCTGTTGGCGATAAAGAACCGCACTCCCCTTGCCAGGTCTGGAATAAGGTTGGCAAGGTCCGTGATATTTACATCATCCTTAAAGACATTTGTCCCGTTTCCGTTATAGGACCTGTCATAAAACCTGAGGCTTTTCAGTATCTTATAATAGATATTTTTCTGCTTTACGCTTATATCAAGTTTGCTTGTAGCATTGGTATGGTATGGCCATTCTGCAAAGTCAGGTATCCTAACGACTCCTCCAAGGTCCTCTATTTTTCTTGCGACCTCATTATTGCTGAACGGATGGTTCCTGACATAGATCTCCCCGACTATCCCTATTACCGGTTTGGGGGTATATTCTGTGGGTATCTTTTCAAATTCCAGGTGGGCTGAATCTATAAGCTCAGTAAGTTCGTTGACCATATTACTGTTCTGGGTATTTTCTATAAGATCACATAAGCTTTTCAAAAAAGTGTCGTATATCCTGTCAGTATCACCCTTATTGATCTCAAAGGGCCTTATATTCCTGGCAAACTTGCTTAAATAATCAACGGTAAAAGCACCTGTCATGGCTCTCATGAGTAGCCTTGCGCCTTTTGCCCCCTGCATATCGTATTCTTTGTAAAACTGCGAACTTTCAGGAGCGCCTGGCGCTATGATAGGCACGTTATGATATCCAAGCTCTTCTATCAGTATCTTCTGCATCTTGTTATACTGTCCGAATCTGCAGGGCCCGTGAGTCAGCGGCATCAGGAAAGCGCATTTATCAGGGTCATTATGTTTTAGAGTCTTTAAAATGTCCCCAGTAGTGATTATGAACGGGTAACATTCTTTTCCAAGCGTATGTTTTCTTCCAAGCTCAAGTGTCTCATCGTCTGACATCATCACTTCAGCCGGGATCCCGGAAGACCTAAAAGTCGCCTCTATTGCAAAAGCTCCATCGCCCATATAAGGTATGTATATCACCCTGTTGTCCTTTCTCTTGAATACAGGGTCCTTCTTTATTCCAGAATCATGCTTTACCACTCCATGAAGCTTTTCCAGCTTTCTGACATTTTGAAGGGAATCAGAAAATGCCTCGCATCTCGTTATGACTCCGGCACCAGCAGTGTGCTCATCTATTTCAATTTTCAAGAAAGGCCTGTCGATCACACGCTCGAAATACTGCAATATGAATGAATCGGGACCACAGCCGAAATTTGTAATATATACCGGATAAAGCCTTCTATCTTTTTTTATAAGCTCTACAGCGCTCAGGATCCTGTCCCCGAATTCCCAGTACATGTTCGGCCAGTGATGGAAGAGGTCTATATCATCAAGAGGCAGGTAGTCCATAGGTATAGCCTGGATCCCAATATCCCTCAGCTTACCCGGTATGTTCATACTGATATTTGCATCACAGCTGTTGTATGGCCTGCTGATTATCACTGCTGCGATCTCGTCCTCGCCAAGATCTTCATACGCTTTTTTTCCATTCTCTCTTATAGTCTTATAGAAATATTCCTGGGACCTGTAAGCTGCTTTTATTGCACTGACAATATGTTTTTTATTTACGCCTAGCCTTTTGCCAAGCCTCATAAGCTGGTCGTTTTTTAAATATTCCTTGAAACTGAAATTGATAAGAGGGTCAAGCAGTTTTTCAGGTTCTATCTTCATCGCGGCTTTTACAAATGAACTGATGCCCTGTACAAAAGGACAGGGATAACTTCCGGTCCTTTCACCCTTAATCCTGTTTTCAGTACATGGCATGTCCCTGATACTCGGGATAAATACATAATCTACTTTCTTATCGATAAGGTTTTGTATATGTCCAAGAACGACCTTCATCGGGAAACATGTCTCTGCGATCACATAACCCAATCCATCATTTATCGTCTTTCTGTTGGTCTTATCCGAAAGGACCACTTCTATTCCCATCTCCGTGAAAAATGCCTCCCAGAACGGATAGAACTCATAGGTCAGCATCGTAAAAGGGATACCTACTCTTATTTTCTCTTCAATCCTGTCTTGATCTTCTTTTGATTTTCCAATAACAGCATTTTCCCCTGATACATTTTTAGATAGTCTGTAAGAGTTTAAAAGCACCTCATCTCTTTCCAGGAACAGGTCGGTGTGTTTCGTCTTTTCAGATTTTTTCTTTTCATACTTTTCACACCTTCCACCATAGAAAAGAGGTTTTGAATCTTCTATCATGACTTTTTTTATTTCGCATACATTCGGACAACCATTACAATCAAAGGATGTCTGCGTATATTTTATTCCTGATATTTTTTCAAACCCCCTGAACAGGCTTTTTTGCGGCGCGTTTTCAAGTGCCCGTATTGCTGTGCCTATTGCACCTGTCACTTCATGGTCTTCCGGGACTATGATCGCTTTACCGAGATAGTTTTCAAATGCTGCGACGACTGACCTGTTGAAGGCGACTGCTCCCTGGAAGAAGATCTTATTTCCAATCTTTTTCCTTGCAACGACCTTATTTATATAATTTATTGCTATCGAATAAGCCAGACCCGCAAGTATGTCCTCAATGTTTGCACCCTTCTGGTAATGGGAATAAACGTTTGTCTCCATGAATACCGTACATCTCTCACCAAGGTTTAATGGTGATTTTGCTGTAAGAGCACGCCTGCCGAAATCTTCTATCTTAATGTCAAATCTTTCAGACTGCTCCTCGAGAAAGGACCCTGTGCCTGCAGCACATATCTTGTTCATCTCAAAATCTACAATGACACCGTCGGCAAGCGATATATACTTGGAGTCCTGTCCCCCGATCTCAAATATTGTATCTACAGAAGGGTCTATATTAGCTGCAGCAGTTGCCTGTGCAGTTATCTCATTGATTATGGTATCGGCGCCTACAAGATCCCCGATCAGGTATCTTCCTGATCCGGTGGTGCCCACAGCTTTGATATTCAGCTTATCCCCTACCTCTTTACCTATTATATCTATACCCTTTCTCACAGCTTCGATGGGCCTGCCTGAAGTCCTGAGATAGACTTTTGAAATAAGGTTTTTATCTTTATCGATCGCAACTACATTTGTACTGATGGAACCGACATCGATACCAATATAGGCATCTACTTTCTGATCGCCAAATCGATAGGCCTTTTCATTGCTTTCAGGTAGGGTCGATTTTAATATTTTCAGAGGCTTAAAAGTCTCCCTGGTATATTTAAAATCTTCAAGAAATCCTGAAAGCTTAGCGATCATATCCCTGACCGAATAACCCTTTTTATCGCTCTTTAAAAGACTGAGAGACGCGCCGATCGCACCTATTGAAGCCCGGTTTTCCGGAACTATTACTTTTTCCTTTAGGATATCTTCAAACGCCCTTATCATGGCATCATTGAAAGACACACCGCCACAGAATATTATCGGCGGTTCAAATTTCTTCCCCTTTACAATACCTGACCTGAAGCTTCTTGCCATCGCATAACATAAACCCAGAGCTATGTCTTCATCACTTGCAGCTTCCTGCTGGAGGTGGATCATATCTGATTTTGCAAAGACACTGCACCTTCCAGCGATTGTAGAAGGGCTGTCTGATTTCAATGCAAGCTGGCTGAACTCTTCAATGCCCAGGTTGAAACGTGAAGCCTGCTGGTCTAAAAAAGAACCGGTCCCTGCAGCACATAGCTCATTCATAGCATAGTCTCCCAGTTCGAGATCGATGAACTTGGAGTCCTGCCCTCCAATTTCTATTACTGTTTTTACGTCCGGGTACAGGGATTTTATTGCACTGGTGATAGCTTCTATCTCGTTTACAAAAAGTGTACCGAGAAGGTTTGCAGGATTTTTTCCACCCGAACCTGTAAAAACGATCCCTGCGATCTCTGATATATCCTTATCATCTAAAAGGTACTGCATGTCACTGATCATCAGTTTTAACGGTTCTCCGTAATGCCTGGTATAGGGCATTACATCAATTATCTTTTCATCCTGGCTCAGGATGACCCTGTTTACACTGATCGCACCTATGTCATAACCTATATAAACTTTTTCTATCATAATTATCCTTTAAATAAAGAAGGTAGTGAAAATGCTTAAAAGAGCATAGTGTATTATATTAATTCTCGCCCTATTTTACAAAGGTGATATTTATTTTATATTATATGTTGTAGAAAAAAATATGGCACATATAATTATTCATTATTAATGATGGTCAATAATGGAAGAAAAGTTTAAATAAATATAGATTGGATTTTTTTACAGGAGGTAAAATTGTTAAAAGTGGCGGTACTTGGTGCAGGATATATGGGAAGTGCCATCACATTTCCACTGGCAGCAAATGGTCTACAGGTCAACCTTTGGGGAACATGGCTCGATGATGAGCTTATAAGCGCCTCGCTTAATGGAAATCACCCAAAACTGAAAAAACATCTTCTTCCAGAAGTCCGGTTGTTTTATTCCACAGATCTAAGGGCTGCAGTGAAGGACGCCGATATTATTTTCATCGGTATTGCAAGTGAAGGATTTGTCGAAGTCTTTAAAATGCTGCTGGATAATATTGATAAAAACTGCTACTTCTTTAAACTTACAAAAGGGCTTGTCGAATATGACAGTAAAATAATAAGGGCCACAGAGGCAGCATTTGATATATTCAGTGAAAAAATGCCTGGTGAAAAGTTTTTATGGACCACTGTCGGAGGCCCGGTTAGGGCGCTCGACCTGGCATACCAGACCCCTTCTGCAAGTGTATATGGTATAGCAGATGATTTAATAAAAGAACTGATAAGCAATATTTCTACAGATTATTACAGGATATTCCCCACTGATGATGTCCCTGGTGCAGAGATATCTGCTACATTTAAAAATATTTACTCTATTACGGCAGGTATCTGTGATGGTCTATTTAAAACAAAAAAAGAAGGACTTTATTACAATATCGTAGCCTTTCTTTTCAACCAGTCTGTGCTTGAGATGGCAACAATAGTCCAGGGAGCAGGAGGCAGAAAAGAAACAGTGTTTGATCTTGCAGGTGTTGGTGACCTGCATGTAACTTCTGCTGCAGGCCGAAACAGACGATATGGGGAAATGGTCGGTAGAGGTGTAGATCCTGAGGAAGCTTTTAAGGTGATGTTTGATGAGGGAGAATATGGAGAAGGATACATCGCCCTGAGACTTGCGATTCCCTGGTTAGAGAATAATTTTCCTGCCCTTATAAAAAAACTGCCTTTACTTGAATTTTTACACAATACTATTTTTATGCGGTCTGATCCTGCTGAAGGATTAAAAGAACTTATTTTGAAGCTTGGCTTTTAGGTAGGATCACTTATAGAAACTACCCTGATATTTTTTTAACCTGTAAAGAAAGGAATAAAATGCCAATAGTGACTATTGAAATGCTCGAGGGAAGATCCTTAGAACAGAAAAAAGAACTGGCCAGAAAAATAACAGATATCATCACGGAAGTCACCGATGTCAGTCCGGAGGTCGTGTGGATAAAATTTGACGAGATGAAAAAGGAAAATTTTTCAACAGCCGGAAAACTTCATATAGATAAATAGACAATATAATAGTAAATTCCCCGGCTGATGGATTTTTGACCTGGTTTTATCAATACTTTTTAATCCTCATGTAGAAGAATCTTATAAATATTAGTAAAGTAGTCGCTACAATAAAATAAAATGCCAGAAGTATAGTGGATCGCATACCCGCACCATAGACCAACATCACAAGAAAAGGGACCAGCATGGCACCTGTATCTCCGCTTGTAAGAAGAACTGAAGCCATAAAGCCCCTCCCTTTTTTATATGACATGCTTGTGGAAGAAACAGCCAGTGGAAGAATACTTGATTGGCCAAAGCCGAGCAATACCAGAAATATAAAAGTTAAAACTCTCTGTTCCAGAAAAATAATAAAAAAAGTACAGACAAGGGAGAGCAAGGATAGTATTATCAGCATATATCCTGTCTTTATTTTCGTGATTATAATGCTTGTTATCATCCTGCCAATAAAATTGGTGATAAAAAAAATTGAGACCACAAGTGAAGCAAGATATAGATCAAAGTCTCTTGACAGCCTGAAAAAAGTCGGACCCCATGTGACAATAACAGTCTGGGAAGCCATAAATGCAAAAAGGATAAGTGCAGTAAGAATAAGTAACTTATTATTTGAAGGGTCCTTGAAATTATCCTTTAAGCTAAAACCTTTCTCAGGTCTATTTTTTCATTCTTCCTCAACATTTGAGATACTTCTTCTTTTAGAAAACGGGATTTTCTTTTAAAAGAGGCTATTATTAATAGACTGCAAGCAGAGTACTGGCCAGAAAAATAAATCGCCAATCAAAACCTAAATCAATGATAGTCGATGCTATCACCGGGGATATTACTGCTCCAAGAGGATAAAAACTTAACCCAAAACTTATTATCCTGTCTTTATTTTTAACTTTGCTTACAAGCAGGTCTTCAAGAGACTGGATCCATACGACACCTACAAAATACCCTATAAAAAAATAAGAAAGATAGAACAAAAAAACCATTCTAAAAAAAACAGGAAAAAGCATCAAAAGGATGATAGAGTATATATCCTGCTATTATTATTTTAAGACGTGAGAACCATTTGTTATAAAAAACTGAGGTCAACATTCCTATGATCCCGCCCAGTATGAAAAAAGAAAATACCAGGTTTAACTCATCGATCTTTATTCCTGTGACCCTGCTTATATCCAGCAGTACAGGACTTATGGAAAGAAGGAAAAATGAATAAAACATCATAGTCAGGAAGCTGGGTGCTTCTCTGAGATATAAATATAATGTTCTTTTCATTTAGTAAAATACTTAGGAACTAAAAAGTTAAAATAATTTCAGGAACTTAGAGTATTTCTCATCCCATAAACCGGTATTTTCCGGTTTATAATGTTTGATCTCTGAGGAGTCAAGGCAGATCTGCCTTCCTTCTTCAAGAGTCTTTATCTCCCCTGCAGCTTTTAGCTGCATAAGCAGGTTTCCTACTGAAGTGGTCTCTGTAGGTCCTGTTGCAACCGGGATACCAGTTGCATCTGCTATCCACTGGCACAGCAGTGTATCTTTGGTCCCCCCCCGACCATATGGATAGAATTCATCTTTTGGCCTGTGAGCTTTTCCATCTGTCCCACATTCTGCTTCACTTTAAGCGCAAAACTTTCATATATGACCCTTGCTACTTCTCCCATACTTGAAGGGATCTTCTGGCCATTTTCCCTGCAAAAAGCAATAACTGCACCAGGCATATCTGATTTCTCCATTATAAAAGCCTGCGCATCGACATTAATAAATGAATCAAGGGAAGGTGTCTTTTCTGCTGCAAACATTATATCGTCCCATGAGATATCCTTTTTACTGTCCTTTAACCACCTGTCCCGGCACCTCTGTATGATCCACATCCCTGTAAAATTTTTAAAAAGAAGTGTCTTTCCTTCAGCTCCACCTTCATTTGCAAAACCAGAGGCAAATATTTCATCACTTATTGCCGGCTCGTTCATCTCACTTATTGTTACACCCCAGGTACCCATGCTCATAAATACAGTATTTTTGGTATTTTCTATAACAGGGATCCCTGCAATTGCAGAAGGTGTGTCATGCGTTGCAGGAGCGATTACAGTTATTGGATCAATGTCCAGTTCTGTGCAGATATCTTTTTGCAGCTCTCCTATGACCTGTCCAGGCTGGATTATCTTATTAAATATATCCCGCGGAAATCCAAGCTTATCTATTATCTTATATTCCCATTGCATGCTTACAGGATTGCACATCAAAGTAGTGTGAGCTATTGTATACTCACTGAAAGCATTACCTGTGAGAAAATAGTTAAAGAGGTCTGGCATAAGTAAAAACTTATCAGCGTTTATATACTCAGTGGCATTCTGGATCTTTAGAGAATAGAGATTAAATATACTGTAATATGTCGCCATCGCACAACCTGTAAGTTCGAACAGTTCTCTTTTGGGTATGATCTTAAACACTTCATCACAGATACTGTTTCGCTTTTCATCCCTGTAATGTATAGGATTTGATATCAGTTTGCCGTTTTTATCTACAAGTCCAAAATCAACTCCCCAGGTGTCTATCCCAAGTGATGTTATTTTATTGTATTTTTCAACTCCTGCAGTTATACCGGTCTTTAGTTCAGCAAAAAGTTTTAAGAAATCCCAGTAAAGTGTGCCCGTTGCCATTACAGGTATATTATCGAATCTGTGGACCACATTGAAGTCAAACTTTTTCCCGTCAAAACCTGCAACTGATGCCCTGCCATTGCTTGCCCCAAAATCAAAGATCAAAAATTTCTTCTGTGCCATAGTCTCACCTTTCATTTAAACTTTGACAATATCGATCTTAATATCCATTTTTTTTAGAGACTTAAGATTTGTATTACTGATATTTGAATCAGTTATTATCACATCAAAATCTTTTATCGTTGAAAACTTATACAGGCCCATAACACCAAATTTTGTACTGTCAATGATCAGTATCTTTTCACGTGCTCTCTTCATGAACAGTTCTTTCATGCTGCCTTCAGATAGATTTGGTTCAGCCAGTGTCATGTCTGCAGATATTCCCTTTGTAGTGATGAAAGCTTTATCCACCATTATTTCTTTTAAAACCTTTTCAGCTATCACCCCGACTGTTGAAAATGAACCTTCCCTTACTGTCCCGCCTATAGCAAGCACTTCGATATTTTCATTTTTTGAAAGTTCTATCTGGGCGACTATATTATTTGTGATGACAGTAAGGTCCTTTATCCTGGTCTTGTTTATTTCCTTTACAAGTAAAAATCCAGTAGTGCCTGCATCTATGATTATTGAATCACCGTTTGATATATATTCTACTGCCCGCTTAGCAATAGCTGTCTTTTCCTCATGATATACTTTTAATCTTTTTACAAAGGGTGATTCGCTCTGGACAAGAAAATCATTTACCTTGGTGGCCCCACGGGTCGTTTTTTTAAGATAGCCCGCATCTTCCAGGACCTGTAGATCCCTGTATATTGTCATTTCTGAGACTGTGAATTTTTCAGACAGAAATTCTATAGTAATATCCTCAAGATCACTGATAAGTTCGACTATTTTCTGTCTTCTTTCTTTTGCATTCATAAGATTTTACCCACTACACATAAAGATAATCCCTGTAATCAAGCCTTCTTATCTTTTTCAGCCCTGCCCAGTAAGCAAATTCTTCCAGGTATGGTCCGACATGCTGCATGACCATAGGGAAATGATGCGGAAGACCGTTTACAAGAAGGGTGTTCGCAAGATCCCATGCTTTGATAGGTTCTCCATAAAGTTTCAGGTCCTTTACCCAACCACGGCTTCCACTAAATGATTTTTTATCTTCATCAAAAAACCTTCCTGTGACATAATAAAACTTATCCCCTTCACCACAAAGCCTGAATACTGTTACATCACCCTTTTTAAAGATCAGGTCTGTAATAGGGCCGCAATTAGCAACACTTTCTGCATAATCTGCAAAATAATGTTTTTCACAGATGACCCCTCTTTCGTTTGCCATCTCAAAGGGTGCTGAACCGCAGTGCCACAGAAGAAGCGACTCGTCCTTCTCATCAAATTTGGGAAGGTCCATCAAAGCGACCACTTCATCAGTAAGTCTTTCTAAGTATCATCATAGAGATAGTACCCATCACATCAGCTTCACAACCTGCACATATGCCAGCGCTGTTTAACAGGGAATTTACAAGACACCCTACCATTTCTTTTTTTGGCATAAGTTTCGGCCAGCAGGAAAATGCGACAGCAGAATAATCATTCTGCTGGCTGATCTTTTTTATTGCAAGATACATCTTAACTGAGTCCTTTACTTTTTCAGGACTGACCCTGCTTATTTTGCAGGAAGTATTCAATCTTGAAAGTTCAGCTTCGACTTCTGAGGAAGGTATTTCTTCACCAAGTGCCATTATATCTTCAACCTCGTAATCCCTGGAGATATCGATACCCAGGTTTTTATATATCTCCCGGACATTTACCATATGGTTTATATGTCCATCAGCAAGCTTTCCTATCTGGGCAAGCCTTGCAGATCTTATGTATTTTAGGGCTGACAGAGCTTTTATGGTGATGTCAAATCTTGGTTTAAAAAACTTGCTGTTAATATCACCAAAAAACCATTTTGTCTTTTTAGGGTTATCCAAAAAATTGTGGAGTGAGATCCCTGAATTCTGTTCAATATTGACAAAAGATGCAAGAGGCATGGGGCCTTCATCCCGGAGTTCCTCTATTGCCCATAGGCCAAAATATGCCCTTGATTTCATTATTTCAAAAACAAAGTCCCCTATTATATAGGATGGATGGAAAAGAAGCAGGAAATCTATTTCTTTTTTATCTATTTCTTTTCTCAGGTTCATTGCCTGTTCCATGGTCTGCATCACTGTATCAAAACATACAAGGTCAAAATCATATTTTTTTGCCATTTCACCAAGGTCTTTTTTATACTCATCAAATTTTTTTAACCCCTCGGTAGAAAAACCTTCCATAAATCCTGTCATAAAACCCACTTTTAATTTTTCCATTTGCTTATCTCCAGTCCATTTATGATTAATAAATAAAACTCTAAATAATATTAATCTGTATCTTTACTATTTTGATAGTCTGTCTATCATGTCATTTAATCTTCGCCTGTAATATTTGAAATTATCCCAGGTAACATCTTCAGACACAGCATGATCGATATGGGGTATATAACCTCCTGTCTGCATCACTGCCTCGATCTTAGAGAACTCTGCTTCTATTCTTTCCGTGTTTGAATCTGCAAAAAGCACTTTTTTATCAAAACCTCCCATGAGCACAAGCTCCGGAAATTCTTTTCTTATTTTTAAAATATCATTTACAGCTTCAATTGGAAAAATCCCGGTCACTCCAGCTTCGACCCATAGCGGGATAAGCTCATCTATCAATCCGTCGCAATCTACTATTATATTTCTGACATTGAACTGATGTAAAAAATCAATATATTCCAGATAATACGGCATCATAAATTCCCGGAACATGCCTTCCGATATAAAAGAGCCGCTTCTATAAGCTACGTCTTCCAGGATAAAGGCACAATCGACTTCAACACTGGCAAGGATCTCAGCAAAATATTGTTTGACAAACCTTAAGTAAAACTCATTTAACTCCTTTATCAGGCCGGGATCATCATACAGGCTCAGCATGAAATTAACCTCACCCATAATATGCCTTCCAAGAAAAGAAAATCCAAAAGGATTGCCTCCCAATCTTATGGGAAAATCCCTGTTTTTAAGAGTTGCAGAAAGTCCCTTAAAATCGCCTGGCAATCTTTTTTTTATATCAAGATCATAGGTTTCAATATATTTATAAAAATCCTTCCTATTTTTTACGGGATAATCCACGACAAGAGGGATAGAGGCGGTTTTTTTATATGCTTTTTTTGTAATACCGAAATTATCTTTATATACCATATATTCATCATTTTCAGAGATAGCATCTCCTTTTTAAACATCGGGCTTATATCGAACGGAAACTTCTCAAAGTAAGGGTCCAGACCAAAGTATGAGGAGACATTCACATCTGACAACATCGTGTTCTTACCGTCCAGAGGTGCAGAACCACGGATAGCTTCCGAATCCTGTATGTTTTCATCAATAGCTTTGATGGCTGGAAGTCCCTGGTCAAACCATTTTCTTATTGCACCGGCCCAGTAGGCAAATTCTGTTTTAGGGACCACTGCATCACTGTCAAAACTCATCACGGAATTAAATTTTTCCCTCGAATTCATTAACTATCCTCTTTATCTATTGAAATACTGATCGTTTCATATAGAATAAATATCCAGCATGGTCATTAGCATTTGATTAAAACTGCTCCAGCTTGCCTTCAAGTTGTTGATTAAGGTCAAATATCTTTTCACATGTGATAAACTTTCCCTCGCTGTCAACAGGAAGTGATTCTTTAAACCATGGGCCCACAGTCGCATTCCACTTTTTTGTCACTTCAAGCTTATTTAGCTTTTCATAAAGTGCATCTATATCTTCACATTCATAATAGACGATTGATAGATTTTTGTAATTCCAGAGAAGCAGCTCTTTTGCTCCATTATCCTTTATTGAATTAAGAATTTCAGGCCAGGGATTCCTGTGTATATCGCAATAATCGTCTACAAATTCCTCTTTCAACTCCAGTACAAGACAGTATCGATTCATTTTATACAACCTTTCTTAATATTATTTAATATTTATGACTTAAATTGTTTAAATCTAATATATTTTAAAAGGTCCCAATAAATAACTTCTATAGATCAAAAAGCCTGATCGCATTTAATCCAAAAATATCCGCCTTTTCGCTATCACTTATTTCCGCATGATCAATATTAGTGAGATAGTATCTCAGGTCTATCCAGGGCATATCAGTACCGAAGAGAAGCTTTTTTGAGCCTGCTCTTCTCACATATTCTTCTACCAGCCCAGGGACAAAAATATCTCCAGCAAAATCAACATACATGTTTTCATATTTTATGATCAGGTCTATTACCTTATAGTGGTACTCACCCCTTCCCCCTGCATGTGCAAGGATGAGCTTTATGTCAGGATATTTTTCTAAAATAGGGCCAAAGAAAAAAGGGTCTGAAAATCTTTGAGCTTTATTTGCTACATTAGGATTCCAGCTGTGTGTTAGAACCACGATCTTATTCTTATTTGCATATTCCCAGAAAGCATCGTATTTTTCATCATATGGATAGCATGAATGCCAGGAAGGGTGTATTTTCACTCCCACAATATTTTTATTTGGAGAATACTCTTTAATAGCATCAAGGCTTTCGTCTGCAAAATTTGGATTAAATACGAGATATGCATTTAAAAAATCCCCATACTTTTCAAGACACTCCTTTGTCTTTTCAATTCCAAAGGTCACTGTAGAAAGAGCTCCGTGATGGGAAAAAATCGCTTTTTCTATCCTGTATTTTTTGAACAGCTCTATTATGTCATCGTCTGAGCCACCCGGAAAATTTAAATTAGCGAGATGGCCCATGTGAAGATGTGCATCGATTATCCTGTATTTTTGGATCCTGTCTTTTAGTTGTGCCACTCGATTACTCCATCATAAATTATTAAATAATAATTAGAGGTCAAGATATTTTTATACCAGAGTATAGCTTTTCTATATTCTTTCCTGCGACCAGGGTTTTTTCTTCGTCTTTTAGACCAGATTCAAGTATTCTTTCTACAGAAAGAAACGGCTCATAATATGGAAAGTAAGAATCAAACAATATCCTGTTGGGCCCTGATGCAGATACAAGGTCTTCTATCTGGTTTATACCAAAAAGATTATGTGTATTTAAAAAGATATTTGAACTGTTTTTTAGAAGTGCAAAAAGATAACTGTTATACATTAATTCTTTTGAGTTTCCTCCATCGATTATGAGTGGAATGTTTTTAAACTTATCTGCGATCTCAAGCAGTTTTTCCCATTCAATAGCTTTATCGCCGGTGATATCTATCTCATCCAGACTTATCATCACCGGAAAATTGTAATGGTCCAGGATCTCAAAAATTCTTTTTAATAGTTTTTGTACATAAGGGTATTTTTGAGTTTTTGGGAATAACCGCAAAAGCCTGAAACCCTGACGGTATCTTTTTGTAAGGCTATTTTCAAAATTCTTTGGTTCTGCAATGGATTCATGCTCGAGCAGCATTGCTCCAAACACATTCCGGGTTCCCTGCAGTTGTGAAGGTGGCGCATTATACATTTTTTCCAGTAATATAGAAAGAAGGTCATTACCGGCAGACGGGTAATAAAAAAGAGAATTAAAATGAGTGACCGTGGTGCCAGTTATCCCATATTTTTTTTCTCTTCCAGCAAGGATACCGGCTAATTCTCCTTCATCTACAGAATATTTCTTTGAAAGATTATTATCCCCTATCCAGAAATTAATATCATGGAAATTTATTGAAACCATAAAAATATTAACTCCAATAACAAATAATTTAGTGAACCATAAAGATGGTTTTTATGCTTTTAACAGTTCGCGCCTTCTTACTCTTACTGAATCAATAAGTATTGCCAGAATAAGTATAATACCCTGAAATGCATCGCGCCAATCAATGGGAACATCAGCAAGTGCAAGCCCATTTGATATTGACCCCAAGATCAGGGTGGCAACAAGCACTCCGACAAGAGTTCCTCTGCCCCCGGCAAGCGAAATTCCAGCAAGTACGCAAATAGTAAGGATTTTAAATTCATAACCAAGCCCAAACTCACCCTGGGCAAATGCCAGCTGGGATGCAAGAAGTATGCCTCCTATACCAGCAGTGGCTCCAGATATGATGAAGGTATAAAATACTGTTTTTTTGACACTTATGCCTGCCAGTCTTGCTGCAGTATTATTTGCTCCGACCTGATAAATATTCCTGCCAAATCTGGTAAACCGCAACACCAGGTACATTATCACAAGTATGACAATAAAATAAATCATAGTCAGGGGAATATTCTTAAAAAGGTAACCCCTGCCGATGTGAATAAATGGTTTGCTGTATATTCTCGCAGTCTCAGTTGCATAAATATAAGCAAGACCCCTGAAAACAGCTAACGTGCCAAGGGTCGATATTATTGAATTAATACCTACATAAGATACAAGAAAACCATTGATCGCGCCTATCGCAGCACCCACTGCTATACCTGCAAGTATAACCACTGGTAGTGGCATTGAAACACCTTCAATATTAAATAATTTCGAGCATATTATTGCTGACATGCCAAGTATGGAACCGACCGAAATATCAAAGTTGCCTGTAAGGATTACAGTAGTAAGCCCAACTGCCATAATGCCTGATATTGTCAGATTTGCTGAAATGCTTTTTATATTCTCAAGGCTAACATATAAGGGGTTTATTGAAGTAAATATTACGATCATAAGGCCATATACTATTAAGAGAGTCGGAGTCATGGAATTCTTTCCAAATACATTTATTGTGTTTAAAAACTTTTTACCGTTCATAAATAAACCTCATCAGAACTAATTTATAATGGTTAAATTACCTCGCTGCTGCTCTTTTGTTCCTTATTTCATAAGCAGCTACAATTATTATAAGTGCAAGACCCTGGAATAACTGTATATAATAGGACGGTACATTTAATACCGATAATCCATTGAATATGATAGTGACGATAAGTACACCTATCAGGGTCCCCCACACACTTCCAGCGCCACCCATAAGCGATATTCCCCCAAGCAGGACAGCTGAAAGTGTCGGAAGTGATAGTTTAGCGCCATGGTAAGACATCCCTACTCCCGTTATTGCGATCATTATAACCGACGCTATACCTGTTGCCGCGCCCATAAAAACATAAAGAAGTATTTTTACTTTTCTGACCTTGACCCCGGATAATTTTGCTACCTGTGGATTTGCCCCAATAAGATAAATTGTTCTTCCCACCTTGGTTTTGTTTAAAACAAACCAGTAGACAAGTATTAGTACCACCAGCACCATTATAGGATAAGGGATCTTTAAAAAAGTCTTTGTGGCAAAATAATAAAGAGGGTCAGTAAGCATCAGGATAGAATAAGTCTCTGCATATGTATTTGCCACAACAAGTGCAAGAGCCTGTAATATTGCCATCGTACCTAATGTAAGTATTATTGGGATAAGGTCAAAAAATTCAATCAGAAGTCCATTTATAAGGCCGATTATTACCCCTATCAGTACCCCTATTATCAAAGTCACCCAGAGGTTCAACCCTGCTATGCTATAAAGTATGGCCATAACAACAGTTGCGAATGAGATAGTGGACCCGAAAGAGATGTCAAGCCCTCTTGCTATCATAAGAGGAGTGAGCCCGAGCGCCAGTACACCGGTCAGGACCATATTTTTTAACATGGTACTTATGTTGTCATAAGCAATAAACTGCCTATTTGCCAATGAAAAGAAAGTAAAAAGTACGATCAGGATTGCAAGAAGTATAATAGTATCAGTTAATTTAAATCTTTTTCTTTCCGGTCCTAATTCCTGCTTGATTTCTTCCATATATTCTACCTTTCATTAATATTAAGCTGAAGCAAGATGCATTAATTCTTCTTGAGAAGTTTTTTTAGTCTCAAATTCTCCCACTATATAGCCGTCCCTCATAACATAGACCCTGTCTGATATTGCCATTATTTCTGGAAGTTCACTGGACACTATCAAGACTCCTACACCATGATCACAAAGATCCTCAGCAATGGTATATATCTCAGCTTTGGAGCCGACATCTATTCCTCTTGTCGGTTCATTCATAAGAAGTATTTTTGACTGTCTTTCCAGCCATTTTGCAACAACTACTTTTTGCTGGTTTCCACCCGAAAGACTATTGACTACTGTATCTATTGAAGGAGTTTTAATGGAAAGCCTGTCTACCCACTTTTTAGCATGTGTTTTTTCGGTCTTCCTGTTAAGCATAAAACCATTTCCAATACCCTCTATATTTGAAGAAGTAATATTTTGCTTTACATCCATTACTGTCGCCACACCCTCTTCTTTTCGGTCTAAAGGTACGTAGCCCATCCCCATCTTTTTTGCCCTATTGGGATGATTAATATTTACTTTTTTACCTTCTATCAATATTTCTCCACCAGAAGCTTTTTTATCGCCAAACAGGATTGAAAAAAGCTGGTGGGTACCCGCACCAAGTAATCCAAAAAATGCGACAATCTCTCCTTTTTTCAGGTAAAAAGATACACCTTTGACTCTTTTTAAATATGAAAGGTCATTTACTTCAAGGATTTTCTCGCCTTTGGGTATGTCCCTTTTAGGATATTGTTCAGATAAATTTTTCCCAACTATCATGCTTACAAGAGACGACCTGTTAGTCTTAGGGGTAAACTCATCTCCGACTTTTTGACCATCACGTAAGACAATCACTCTATCGGTTATCTGAAAGATCTCTTCCATGCGATGAGTTATATATATTATTGCAACTCCACGTTCTTTTAATTTTCTAATGACATCATAGAGTGCATTTACATCTTTTTCATCAAGAGCAGATGTAGGTTCGTCCATTACAAGTATCTTGACATTGCCATGGATAGCTTTAGCGATTTCAACGATCTGTTTCTCGGCAACTGTCAGGTTCTCAACGAGTGCTGTTGGCCTGACTGTAGATCCAAGTGTAGATAATATCTCTTTTGCTCTTCTGTTCATCTTCCTCCAGGATATAAATCCTGCCTTATTTGTAATAGATTCTCCAGCAAAGATATTTTCGGAAACTGTAAGTGGCTCAAAAGAAGTGAGCTCCTGATATATTACTCTTACTCCGGCCTGTAAGCTTTGCATAGGATGAGTAAAGACTTTAGATTCACCATCGACTATTATCTCTCCTTCTTCAAGCTTATATGCACCCGAAAGTATCTTCATTAGGGTAGATTTACCTGCCCCGTTTTCTCCAAGAAGCCCCAGTATCTCACCTTTTTTTAAATCTATCGAGACATCATCCAGAGCTTTTACTCCTGGAAAATTTTTAGTGATATTTTTCATTTCCAAAACTACATTATTTGATGGCATTATTTTGCCTTTCCTAATAATTCAAATTTCAAATAATTTTTATAACCTTTATCTTAGGAGGGCTTTTGGATAAAAGCCCTCCTAAGATTAATAACTTTAGTTATTTATTTTATCTGGGGATAATATTCGTCAATATTATCCGTTGTTATTATTACATTATCGACAAACATATACGCAGGAACAGGGTTTCCATACATATAGGCCAGTGCGCCTGGAATCAGGTATTCACCGTATTTTTCCGGGAAATAAGCACTGTCACCATCTACAACATCCTCCCTGATCAGCTGCATACCAAGTTCATCAAGACCCTGTGACATTATCATCCATTTATCAGGATCCCATCTGCCTGCTATATCTGCTGCTGCCTGAACACCTGCAGAAGTCTGATCATTTAGGCAGAATACCATAATATTCTCATCTTCTGGATAAGCTGCAAGAATATCAGCCATTGCAGCCTGTGCTTCATCTGTTGTGCTCCCTGCGTCTACCAGTACAGCCTTTGATCCTTCTACTTTTGTATCACCTTCATCTCCAAATCTTTCTTTAAATACATCCATGGAGCCGTAGATCCTCATTGCTACTGTTTCACCGATAACAGGGTTCCAGAGGAAGAATACTCTATCCACATTGTCCCATCCCCCATATACAGCATCCACTTGGTCTGCTGCCCAGTTTCCTGTCAGTACTGAAGTACCATAGTTGTCTACGCCCATAAATGGGAAACCGGGAACGGGCACATCTATAGCAATAATATAAATGCCTAGTTCTTCTGCTCTTCTTCCTATCTGGGCATTTACCTGTGCATCAAGCTGGAATTCAAGGAATACTTCCGGTTTTTTATTGAAAATAATATCAGCATTCTGGATTCCAAGAGCAGTATCTGCAGCATTATCAAGAACAGTAAGGTCATCCATTGAACCACCTGCAAGCCCCCATTCCTCGATTATATTATTTTCTACAGAAGTACAGAACGGGAAAGACTTGATGATGTTTGCAAAAGCCATAGTATGCCCTGCAGCGGGATCACCCTCATAAGCTCCTGCAACTGCCATCTCCCTGAATTTTTCATAAGTATAGGGTGAGTCCACTTCTACCTCAACAGTCTCAATAACAGTCTCTATTACAGTTTCCTTTACAATAACTGTCTCTGGAGCAACAGTTGCACCCTCGGTACAGCCTGACATAAATGAAAGGCCTGCCACCATAGCAACCGCTACCACGATTATTAGCGATAACTTGATTTTTCTCATTTTTCCTCCTTTTGAGTTTTTTATGATCGCTATTCCATTATAGTGATTTATTTTTTATTTCACCTCCTTCATGAGATATATTTACATAATCAAAACTATTAATGCTTATTATTCCTTTATTTTGAAACGAATTCAATAAACTTCTTGGCTGCTGATGAAGCATTATCGGCATATATCTCGATTCCATACATATCTGCAAAATGCTGTGTGACAGGTGCACCTCCTACTGCCAGGACCAGGTCTTTTCTTAAACCTGCATCCTCTAATGCTTTTATGTGTTCCGGAATATTCGCAAGAGTTGTAGTCAGGAGCCCTGAAAAAGCTACGATCTGGGGTTTGTTAGCTTTTACTGCTTCGACAAACTTCTGGAAATCTACATCAATACCAAGATCTATTACTTTAAATCCCTGTCCTTCTGCCATTGTAATAACAAGGTTTTTACCTATATCATGCAGGTCACCCTTTACTGTCCCGATTACAATTGTCCCTCTTTCTGCTGTAGAATCGCTTCCCTTAAGAAGAGGTTTTAGATTCTCCATCGCAGTTTTCATGGTCTTTGCTGACAGCAACATGTCAGGCATATAGAGTTCTCCCAAGCCAAATTTATCTCCGACATCAATCATTGCTTTCGATAATGCATCATGGATTATCTTTTCTGGAGGTATGCCCTCTTCAATAGCAATTTTAACAAGGCCCTCAATTTTTTTATAATCACCAGAATATGTAGCACCATATATGTCATCAAGTACTGCCATCGGTTAAAACTCCTTCTTTAAAGATCTTATTTATAATATATTTAGTAAGAACCGTATTTATGGATCGCATTAAAATAAGCAATGACATTTTCATGCGGAATATAATTCACTACTGAATGGGAGACAGTCGCTACATATCCATATCCGGGTTTTAACACTTCCATATGTTCCCTGACATCATTATCGACATCTTCAGGGGTGCCTTTTGAAAGTGGAAATTCTATATCTATGTTACCGGACAAGCAAAGTCTGCTTCCATATCTTTTTTTATAATCCCTGTAATCGATCCCGTACGGGTCCATTGGGTTAAGGCAGTTAAGTCCCATATCAATAAGGTCCTCTACAATGTCATCTATCTTACCGTCTGAATGAAATAAAACCGGGACACCTGCATTGACCGCAGGCTCAAATACTCTTTTCATCCTTGGGGTCCATATCTCTTTAAAAATCTTGGGGGGTATGAATAACCCGGTTTTAAAAGCAACATCATCTGCAGGGAATAGAAAGTCCACTCCGGCATCAACCGCAGCCTGCGCGATTTTTACATGGTGCTGGCAGGATACTTCCATCATTTCTTCTATCAGTCCCCTGTCCTCATAGACCATCATCATAAAATCATTCATCCCTACGACAAATTCATAGAGAGTCTGCATAATACATCCAAAGCCTGCACCGATACCGATTTTTGATTTTCTTCTTGCTATAGCGTCTTTATATTCCTTGATGTAGGAGATCGTGCTTTTTAATGCAGAATCAGAATCAAGGATCAATTCTTCAAAGTCTTTCCTTGTTTTTACGGACCTGTCGTATGCCGGGACAAGTTCACCATTTTCATTCCTCCTCCTAAACGGTGTCCAGAGCCCTGCATCAAAAAGCATCCCGTCCTGTCCTATCAGATTACAAAGATCTATGAAGTCATCAGGATACATGGGCCTACCCTGTTCAGCGTCTGCACCCTTTGCGGGATCCCCGCCATAAGAGAGAGTATTTCCTGCATATTTTCCAAGGAATTTCTCGACATGTTTATCCTCAATAAGTATCTCAAAATTAGGCACCCTGTCAACGGGTTCTCTTTTGAATGCAGCAAGGAGTCTTTTAATATCTGGTTCGCCAGAATATGGTTCGATCGTTTTAAAATTTACCATCAAATCTCCTTATGTAGATTTTTTTGTTAAATTTTAACAATTATAAATCAAATAATGTTATAAATCACTAAAAAAATTACTTTTTTTTAAGTTCAAATACCATAAATATAGGATCCAATGAACTTACATTGCAGTACATTAAAAACATCTAATACCAGCCATATTCTTTAACTGCTTCGACCATAGCAATATAATTTTCCGGTTTTACACTATTTGGTATGGAATTACTGGAAGACAGGATATAACCTCCGCCGGGTGCAGCAACTTCAATGCATCTCTTTACCTCTTCTATTACATCTTCTTTGGTGCCGTGGACAAGATTTCCTGCACAGTTAACGTTCCCCATTATACATATCTTATTCCCATATTCTTTCTTTACTCTTCTAAGGCTCATACCGGCAAGAGGATCGATCGGGTGAAGGCAATCAAGTCCGGTGTCGATAAGCAGGTCCATTATAGGATAAAGGTCCCCGTCTGAATGCTTGATGATATAGAGCCCGAAGCTTTTCCATTTTGTATAAAGCTTTTTCATCGCTGGATATATAAATTCCTTGAAATGGGCCGGGCTCATTAGCAGGCCAGTATTTCCTGCAATATCATCACCGCTAAATGCGATCTCGGCGCCCATATCAGCAGAGATCCTTCCAAGCACAGTATAATATTCTACTGCTTTATCAAGGATTCCTTTTATAAGTTTTGGATTATCCACCATATCTATTAAAGCATTTGTAAATCCGTGTAAATCCCTTACCTCGGACCATCCATCCCTCAAGAATGATATTATGGCTCTTTTACCCTTGAACTTCTCTATAGCTTTTTTTAATCCTTCTAATCTGTGAGGTGCATAGGGATCAGGAAACTCAAATCTTGCCAGGTCAGCTTCGTCTTTTATTACAGTATTTATAGGCTCAAGATAGTCCTGGGTCGTCTTTTTGACTATAAGACCCCTTTCATCTTTGTAAGTATTTTCATCTATCTTTTGCCTTTTCTGGTTTACCCTTGGAGAGATCGCATCAAGATCAAGCTTTTCTGTCAGATCATAAATATCCCCACCGGGTATGATCTTATCTATGACATAACTGGATATCTCCAATTCAAAGTGCGGGACCCTATCCGGCACTTTTCCCTGGAAAGCTGTAATTACTCTTTGAAGTGAGTCCATAAAATGCAACCGTTCCGTTTACTTAAATAAAAGATCCATAATAAGTTCCATATTATCTGCAAAATGATACCCTCCCAGATTCTTCTCAATCTCATCCTGATGCTTGAGCAATCTTTTTGCAAGTTCGTCATATTTAAGCGTCATTTTTACAGCAAGTTTTAGTGCTTTTACCCTGTCATCCCTGGGTGCTATGATATCTATTTCATGCCATCCTGAAAAATCATATTTATTAAGATAATAGTACATCTCAAGGTTCTCCCAGAATGCTATTGTCCCGAATATCATATCAGGGTCTGAATCCCTGTAATTTTCGTTCAGGTGTACTTCATTTAACTTGCCATGCGTGGCAAGTATTACTACATCCTCTGCAAGACTTTCCTGGCTCATCAATGCATGGCCCGTATCAAGTGCTCCTGTAAAATTATCCATGCCAACATCGCTAAATAGCATCATCATCTTTCCGATGTCACTTACATATTGTCTTTGCCTGGGGTCTTTCTGTTTGTATTCTACTGATACCATGACATCTGGATTATGTGAGCATATTTCTCTATAGCTTTCCACAAGGTTTTCCAGCCTTCTTCATAATCAACCTGAAATGGATAATCAAATCCGTCATGTGCGGGCCATATCCTTAATGATGCTCCAGGGATCTGGGCAGTGAAATCTACAGCTTCCTTGCAGAGCTTGATGTTTTCCTCACGGATTTTCTTTTCATTGGTACACAATGCTCCATGCCGCCATTTTCTGTCAGTAAAATTTTCTACTGCTGTATTTGCTACTTTCAATCCATAATCTCCAAGTAATTTCACGATTTTATCAGGATTTTCAGGAAGTGGTGATGTAGGATAGAATACCAGTAATCCATCATATCCTTCTATTTTAGACATCTCTTCCAATTTTTCTTCAAGTTTCATATCCTCATGATACCCACCTGGCACATATCTCTCTCCGAAAGACCCGAGTACCCATAAATGCGAGCTGATATTTGGTTTTAACATTATAAAACCTCCAGACTTTATTTTATTAAAACTAAAATTCTGTACACTTTCTATTCAACTTTCTTTTCTCCAGCCTTATCTGGATATCGTAGAACTCCTCTATGACTTCTACAAGCGAGCTGACTGTCATTTTGTGGATCTCTGCACCCAGTTCTTTTCTTGCATAAGTCGGGTCACCCGCCCCGCCATGAGTAGAATTTTCAAGATACCAGGTCGAAAGGTAGTATTTTTTCTTTTTATCTGAAGCAAAATCCACGGGACAGTATTTAAGACCTGATGTCATTATATCTGTATTGTCTGCCACGCTCATATCTACAAGATCTTCAGCAAAATGAAGAATAAGAGAAGTCTCAAGCTCCCCGGCATGTCCGATACCACCCTCAGCGGACCTCCTGCTCTTTTTGACATATTCTTTATCCCATAGGTTAAAAACATTGACCACGGCAGGAAAGACTTTGAAATCATCCCCGATTGAACGTACGACCACATCAAGTACACCAGGATTATTTCCATGGCCATTTACTATAAGTATTTTCCTTATACCCATATCTATCAGAGATTGGCAGATATTATAAAGGAGGTCTATCAGCACTTTAGGTTTTATGGTTATCGTCCCTGGCCAGTTTTTTAGCATGGCAACTGTATAGCCAAACCAGACTGCGGGAAGTACCGCAATCGGAATCTGGTCAGATACGATACTTGCAGCATCAATTGCGGCCTCATAAGCTATCCTGGTATCAGTGGACACTGGCAGATGCCTTCCATGCTCTTCACATGCCCCTATAGGAATGATCACCATACCATTTTTAGCAACAAGCTCCCCTATTTCAGGGGAACGCATTTCTTCAAATCTTATTTTCATAATGATCCTTTCTAAAAAAGTATCTAAACATAATTAAAATCTTCATAATCTTTTTTAGCAACCCTTTTTAGACCCAACCAGAAGGCGATTTCTTCAATATACTTACCAGCATCTTCCATAACAAAAGGAAAATGGTGCTGTATACCGCGATCAAGTATTGTATTAATAAGGTCCTTTGCTTTTATAGGTTCTCTGTAAAACCTTAGATCCTTGATCCAACCCCTGCTTCCATTCCATGATTGTTTTTCCTCACCAAATGACTTCCCGGTAAAATAATAGAATAAATCAGATTCACCAGTCAATCTGAATACTGTGAAATCGCTTTTTTGATAGACCATATCTGTGATCGGCCCCAGGTCCCCAAATTCAGTTCCGGCAGCAAAATCAGACCTGTAAACACTCCTGCAATTCACGCCGCAGCTATTTGCCATTTCAAAAGGTGCTGAACCGCAGTGCCAGAGCAAAACAGAATCATCTGTATCGTCAAATGCAGGCAGGTCACTGACTGCTGTAGGCTTCCCAGTGATCAGCCTCAAAATATAAGATGAAATCGTACTCAACATATCACCTTCACAGCCAGCAACAATGCCATATGAGTTCAATAAAGAATTTGAAAGGCATGCAAGTATCCCTTTTAGCTTAATAGGTTTTGCAGCACAGTCAAAAGCTACGGCATCATAAGCATTATCCTCGCAGATCTTTTTAGTTGCTAAAAACATTTTCACAGCCTCGGTTATTTTTTCAGATGAAAAATTGATCTGGCTAAACTGTTTTAATATTTTTTCAGTTTCTTTTTTTACAGACAGCTTATCTATTTTTTCTGCTTCATAAAAAACATCCTCGACTTCCACTTCCCTGACAACATCGATTCCCAGGGTCCTGAAGATCTCTCTTTCGTCATAATACATGTTCCTGAATCCCTCACCAGTTTTTCCCAGTTGAGCGACTCTTGAATTTTTTAATTTTTTGATCACATTCAATGCTCTTTAAAGTTATTTCGAATCGTGATTTAAAATAATGATCATCGACATCTCCTAAGAACCATTTATACTTTTTTCTTCTTACTCTTGAAATAATGCATTGCAATAGAAGTGTTTTGGTTAAGGCACACAAATGACGCCAAAGGCAGCGGCCCGTCTGGTTTGGGTTCCCTTAATGCCCATAAACCAAAAAAAGCATCCATCTTAAAAAGTTCAAAAATAATATCTCCGGAGATGTAAGTCGGGTGGTAGATCAGCACAAAGTCTATAGCTTTTGACTCCATTTCCATTCTGACATTTGCCGCTTTTTTAATATCGCTCACAGGTTCATTATAAATATATAGGTCAAAATTATTTTGCTTTGCAATCTTTTTTAGATCATCCTGGTTTTTTTTAAATGCCTTTATTCCCTCATCTGAAAAATAATCCATGAAACCTGCCAAAAATGCGACCTTTAATTTTTTCATCTCCATAATCTATTTTTATCCTCATTTTCCTCTTAGTTATTAATAACCAAATTGCTTTTCCGTTTCACCAATGGATTCATCTATAATATCTATAGCTTTTGCAGCAAGCTCTTCTGTCATTATAAGGGGCGGGGCAAGCCGGAGGATGTTTCCAGCAGGTATCCAGGCAAGCCCCTTTGAAAACGCTTTCTGGTACACAATCCTACCTGCCTCATTAAAAGCTTTCCTGCTCTTTTTATCTTTGACAAGATCTATGGCAAGAAGCAGTCCCTTCCCCCTTACATCGCCGACAATTGGATGCGAGTCTTTAAGTTTCTGGAGCCTTTCCATCATAAAAACCCCTACACGGTTTACATTATCAAGTATTTTTTCTTCTTCGATGACCTCAAGAGTAGCTAATCCTGCTGCACATGCTATCGGGTTACCGCCGTAGGTAGTGGAAGCCGATGCCTGCTCAATGCCCAGGAGTACTCTTCTTTTACAGCAAATGCACTGATCGGAAAGCCACCGCCGACACCTTTTCCCATAGTTATTACATCAGGCACCAGGCCATAGTGGTCGACAGCGAACCATTTTCCGGTCCTGCCCATACCGGTAAGGATCTCATCTATCACCAGAAGCATCTCCCTTTCTTTACATATCCTGGCCACCCTTGGATAGACCTCATCCTGATATACTACAGTGCCGCTGTAACCCTGTATCGGTTCGATTACAACTGCTGCCTGCATTCCTGTACCTTCATTATCGATAGTACCTTCTAGTATATCCATGCATAAAAGACCGCAACCAGGGTATGACTGCCTGTAGGGACATCTGTAACAATTCGGGACTGGGGCAAGATGTGAGCCTGCGGCCCTTGGTCCGAAAGCTTCATTTCCAAGTGATGAGAGGCTCATCGATGCAGTTGTCTTCCCATGCCAGTCGCCCCAGAATGAAAAGAGCTCATATTTTCCCTTTTTTATGACTCTTACTGCCCTTAGTGCTGCTTCTACTGCTTCTGAACCCCCGCAGTAAAGCTGTATACCATTAATATCACCTGGAAGTACAGAAGCGAGCTTTTCCAGAAAGAGAGCTTTTATTGGAGTGGTAAAATCATGGCAGTTCATAAGCTTGTCTGCATATTGTTTTATTTTTTCCGATACTTTTGGATGGCAGTGGCCGGTGCTATTACAGTAGATACCAGCAGAAAAATCAATATATGTATTCCCGTCGACATCCGTCATAAGGTTTCCTGCTCCACTTTCCCAGGCAACCGGAAACAACTTCACCTGGCTTGAATAGCCCTTCATATGTTTTTCGGCCCGCTCGTGCCATTCTTTTGATCTCGGTCCCGGTGTTTCTGTTATTATGTTCGGACCAGTAATATCTGAGAAATCATTTTTCATATTGAGACCTTCTCCTTTTTAATCTGACATTGCCAATAACTTTTTCAAAAAAACTTTTAAATCGATACTTTCACTTTTGATCTTTATAGCAGGCCTTTCTTTTTATAATATTTCCTGGCATCTTCCAGTATCTTTTTAATATCTTTATCCTGCTCCGGTGTAAGGGGCTTTGGTTTATGTGAAGACACGATCTCTTCCACCCTTTCTCTTGCCTTATCAAGCAGACTTTTTGAACCTGCTCTTTCCCAGTCCTGGTAGGATAGGCGGTCAAAGACCCTGGGAACATAGTATTCTTTCTTCCAGTTTTCTCTTGTATGTTTTTTACCCAGAAAGGTCCCGGGTGAATGTCCGACTTCCTGTATGAGATCGGCAGCGATCGTATCAGTATCTACGTCTATACCCTCTATGTACCTGCCGATGACATTAGCAGAATCGTTATCGATCACAGCCTGAAGCGGACTCCATGCAAGCTCCTGTGATACTGAACCAAGAAAGGCTATCATATTTGCTCCAGAAAGGGCTGCTGACATTGCAAGATGGGTCTTTTCAAAGGCATTCTGGTAATCGATAAGTTTTGAATTGGGAAATGCAGCCATTGCATTTGATACAGGGATCTTATAGAGGTCCCTGTAGATCTGGTTAAAAGCCATCTGGTGATAGCCCGAACCAAGCGCCCCAAAAAACAGGTTGCCGCTTTCCATGTCCATTGGGATCACAAAGTCATTTGCAAGAACAGATGTGCCAGGCCTGTAACACTGTATAAAAGCAATAGCAGCAAGAGTCTCGACATTATTGCTTACAGTAGCACCTGCTGCCGTTACCGGAGAACTTCCGCCCATAACAGAACCGCCAGTGGCCCAGATGGGGAACCCATTATCCATGTACTCGAATGCTGCATTTATCGCATCTTCCGGAAAGCAGAGCGGGGCCGCACCTTCTATTGTGCCTATTAGCTGCTTGCCGGCTGCATTTGCTATCTGTGATTCCCAGATAAACGAATCAGTAGCCTGTGCGCCCCTTGAGACTCTTGTGGTATTTCTTGCGATACTTGCCTGGCTCTCTGCCAGAAGCATGACAGGAGGGATATCTTTCAATTCAAAGAAGGGACAATAAGATGCCTGGAAATCAACAGTTTCCAGCGCATCGCAAAGCAGTACTCCCATATCATTCTGCTCAAGTGTAGCAATAGATAACCTGCCTGTCTTTTCATCATGAAGTTTTGCGCCGGCAGCAGGCATAAAATATAGAGTGTTTCCCCCAATACGAAGGTCATCTTCAGGAATCCTTGCTTTTACTGAAAAGCTGCTTGGCGCCTGTCTTATGCATTCTTCGACAAGGTAGCTCGGAAATCTTGCTACTCTTTTATCATGATCTATAATACAGCCATGGTCTCCAAGGAGCTCAAGCGCTCTCTTGCTTTCAAATTTGACCCCAGTTTTTTCAAGTATCTCAAGCGATATTGAATGTATGTATTCGACCTGGGTATCGGTCAATATCCTTAACGGCTCGAATCTTCGTACAAATCCTTTCCTCATCGCTAATACCTCCCGTGTTTGTGGACAGCATTGATGAACGCCACAAAATTTTCATAGGGAATATAATTTACTATGGAATGTGAAGAACTGCAGATATAGCCATAACCAGGTTTTAAGACATCCATATGTTCCCTGACATCTTTTTCCACATCTTCAGGTGTGCCTTTTGTAAGCGGCCACTCGATATCGATATTTCCCCACAGGGCGATATCTGCACCATATTTCTTTTTGTATTCCCTGTAATCAGTACAGTATGGGTCCATTGGATTCAACGCATCCACGCCGTACTCTATCAGCCAGGGTACTATCTCATCTATCTTTCCGTCACTGTGGCACATAATAGCAATACCGGCATCTTTAATGGGGTCCATTATTTTTTTATATCTTTCAAACCAGAGTTCTTTTAATATTTTCGGAGGCAGGAAAAGACCGCTTTTAAATCCGAAATCATCCGCAGTATAGCACCAGTCGATCTTCTCCTTTACCAAAGCTTTTGAAAACTTTACCCAGTATTCGGTGCTGACATCAAACATATATTCTATGAACTTGTAATCCTCATAGACATCTATCATAAAATCATTCATATCCATAAGAAATTCATAAATAGTCATAACAAAAGTCGCAAATACGATACCGACACCTATCTTTGTACCCTTTACTGCCTCCCTGTATTCCCGGACATATCTCATTTTTTTCTCAATATCTTCATCGGTGGGCATAATAAGATTTTCAAAATCCTTGCGGTTTTTAACCGGTTTTCCTGAAACCGGTATGGCTTTTCCGTCAGGACCATTTATCTTAAACGGTGTCCAAAGTGCTTCAAGGATTATAGAGTCCTGGCCTATGATCTCACATATTTCAATCCAATCCCTGGGATACATCGGCCTGACCTTATCTTCATCTACAACTCCCTTTGCAGGATCACCTCCATAGGCAAGCGTATTTCCTGCATCCCGTCTTAGGATATTGGCTACTATCCTGTCTTCTATAAGGACTTCAAAATTAGGCACCCTGTCGACCTCCTGCCTTCGCATTGCTGCAAGAAGCCTTTTAATGTCCGGCTCCCCTTTATAGGGTTCAAAAACAGTTTTCATTATATCAGTTGCCATATTCTCTCCAACTTCTATAGTTTCTTAAATGATCTTTTAAACCTGATATGCTCTTCTTCAGAGCGGCTTATATGATCCAGCGCTCTTTTTCGGTTCTTAAGTACGACATTTAAATAAAGGGAATCGATTATTGCTATCTGTGACATTTTTGAGGGAAGATCTATTTTCTGGTAAAAAGAATGAACCGGAGCAGTATAAAGTCAGACATCTGAAAATTCAGTTATAGGTGAGTTTAAAAATGTCGTTACACAGATAGTCTTGGCAGTATTTTTTTTTGCATTCCTCATACAATCCACGACTTCCACGGACTCACCTGAAAAACTTATACCTATTGCGACATCATCCTTCCTGCATTGAGTAGAAATATCCCTCTGGGTATAAGTCTCAATACTGTAAAAGCAATTAAAACCTGCACGCAGAAATTTTGAATAAGCATCAAATGCTACTGATGTCGAAGAACCTACTGCAAAAAATATTATTCTCTTAGCGCCTAGTATCATGTTTATTGCCAGGTCCAGGTCATCATAATCAATCAGTGAAAGAGTTTCCTTTAGATTGCCTGTGATCTTTTCAAACATATTTTTTGTTATCGACCCTATACTTTCATCGGAAATATCAGTTACTTCTATATTCATGCCGATTGCCATATCTTTAATAAGATCGACCTTAAAATCTTTAAAGCCCTCGTATCCAAGCTTTTGAGTAAACCTGAATACTGTAGGAAGGCTGATACCTAATTTTTTAGAAAGATCTTCTATTTTGAGGCTGTATATCTCTTCAGGATTATTTAAAATGTGGTCAGCAATAAGTTTTTCAGAATCTGTCATAACCTGGCTTAATGTCTTTAGGCGTGTAAGAAGGTTTATTTGGTTTTCTTGACTTTGAGAGAACTGGTTTTTATGTGCAGCTTTGTTCATTAATATAAAAGAATCCCTTACTGATTCAGTAATGTAAAAATTTTATATTAATTTTAAATAATTATAAAAATTTTACATTATAATCATTTAAAAAACAAGAGCCTCTTTAACAATCATTCCATTGCACCAGTTATTGAAGACAGCTCTTTTGCAGCTGCTTCAACAATTGCGTCTATTGCCCTGCTCTTATTATCTTCGATCTGGTAAGGTACTGCACCTGAGATCAGGTCCAAACATCTTATATGGGCTGTTTCTACAGGATCTATTGCTCTTGATTCCCTGACATTCGTGTTCTTTAGATTTATCAGTGAATGCCTGAATGTAAGGTTCTCCCTGAAATTTTTTGCGGTGTGAGCAGTATCAATAAAAAGTCCCCCCTACTCCTTTTTCCCTGATGAGTCCCAGAGATTCATCAAAATGTTCCCCGCCGATACCTTTAATGATCTGTTCCTGGTTTGCAGCAATATCCAGGTCGAGGATAACCTGTTCCATTGCAAATACTACTGCTCCTCCTATTATCCCTACAGGAAAAGAAGGTTCCCCTGCAAGAGTAGAAACTGTCTCTTTAAAAGTCCTCTCATAAACAGAAAGCAACCCCGGGATAGGTGCGTCGATCAGGCCCACTCCTGCACCGCAGGGGACCTTGTATTTTTCCCTGAATAATTGGGCCACTGCCAGGTCAGCCATTGCGACCTCAGGGGTCACAAAGCAGGCAGTTCCAGTAGAAGGATTTAATGCGCCAGAAACACAGTTTGCCTCTACCGGACATCCCTCATTTAATACTTTTACAGCTGTCCATACTGCCAGTATTTCTGCAGCGCCCACTATTGCAGCAGAGATCGGGTAGATAGGAGTTGAGATCCCTATGAGAGGCATCGGAAGTATTGAGATGCTGAGATTGTTTTTAACCATTTTTTCAATTATAGCTGCCTCCGGTCTTGTCAGCCTGAGAGGTGTTTCAGTGTCATGTATATTGACCAGTATGGGGCTTTTTATATACTCTTCAGCGGACCCTTTGATTATCCTGCCCATTTCCATCAAATATGGAAGTTGCCTTTTATCGATGATAGAGGTACATCCGGGTTTTGAAGAATATTTGGCGACCAGTGAAGCTCCTTTTATTGCGACCATTTTTGGCGGTACTTCGCTTCCATCATCTTCCCTAATATAGTGTATTGCATTACCGCAAGTTGAGACTTCGGGTATTGCTTCTGCAAGCTTGATCATATTTAGAAAATCTTCTCTTGTAGCATACCTGTTAATACCATTTTTATGGTCATAAAAAAGTGGTGCCCCGCCTCCAAAGCTTGCTTCGATTCTAGGTGTCCTGTTTCTAAAGGGTGAATGCCAGCTAAAAGTCAGCTTGCTGTTAATTGCTGTTTCTGAATCGCCCGCATTCTTTTGCGCGATCCTTTCTTCCTCTTCTTTTGCCGCCATACTGATGACTTCTTCTATCAGCTTTTTTGGTATTTTTGCGGTCTCGCTTTTAAGATCGACCTGAGCCCCGGCTTTTTGGAGGGCTCCAAGCATCGCCCTGTTTTCGATCCTCATGCCCGGATCTTCCAGAAGGTTTAATGCATTTTCATGCAGCTTCTCTATTTCATTGTCATTTAGAATTTTTAAAAAACATGTAAAGGGTCTCATCTCTTCTTTTCCTTAATAAGTACCATATTTATGGATAGTGTTTATCATGGTCACAAAATTTTCAAAAGGCATCTCATTTACATCGCTGATAGTACCTGCAATAAACCTTCCGTTTGCCTTTAAAGTAGTAACGACATCTTTTACATATTTTTCAGTATCCTCTGTGGTGCCCCTTATTATAATATCCGTATCTATCCCACCATAAAGACATATCCTGTCCCCCCACTTCTTCTTGGCTTCCCTGTAATCAATGCCATTTGCATCTATTGGAAACAATGCCTCGCAACCAAGGCCGAGGATCATATCCATTATCTTTGTAGGATCACCATCACAATCAAAGATTATCGGAATGCCCTGATTTAAAACTGGTTCATAAAATCTCATTGCATTTGGGACATACCATCTTTTAAGCAGGTCAGGGTCTATCATAAGCCCGTGTTTATGTGCAAGATCGTCACCTGCCATCAATGCATCAAAGCCCACTTTCAAACCCTCGGTTACGATCCTGTAAAAATATTGAACTTCAGCCTCAAGGATCTCCTCTATAAGGGCCGGGTCATCATGCACCAGCCTGAAAAAATCGCCACCGCACAGATTCCTGTAAACCGGGACAAACATGTTTCCTGCCTGCAGGGTGATCGCAATTTCTGTGTCTTTCAGGGCCTCTTTATATTTTTTTAGATATCCTATCCTGTTTTCGATGTCTGCATCTGAAGGCAGTATCACCTTTTCCCAGTCTTTCCTGCTTTTTACACTACCATCATTGATTAGTACTTTCCTGCCTTCTTCATCGATCTTTCTAAAGGGTGTATAACAGGCAACTACCATCGTAGAATCCTGGCATATGCTGTTGCACACTTTCTTGAAATCTTCAGGATGCATCGGTATTATCATGTCGTTATCTGCAGCAGCCCTCTCGTCTCCCCTGTAGGGATCACCGCAAGCCGCACATGTATTACCAGCATTGTAACCTATTATTTGCTCAACTATTTTATCCCCGATATAGTGCTCAAAAACAGGGACCTTGTCCATCTCCTCACCCTTAAAAGCAGCAATAAATCTCTTTTTATCCGGTTTAAAACCACCGGTATCAAATCTGATCATTTTTTATCTCCCCTAAAAAAGTAAATATTATCAGCTTAATATGGATCACCAGTATTATGGGTCAGGCTATAAGATAGTCGTTATAAGATAGCCCTGATATATCTATCATAAGCATCATCCCATGCTGAACCATCTGCAGGCTCATAGTAGGACATTTTGGAAGAATCAAGCGATATCTTTCTTCCCTCGGTGATGTCATTGATCTCACCTGCTGCTTTGAGCTGCATCAGGAGATTTCCTACAGAAGTCGTCTCAACTGGCCCGGCGATCACAGGGATCCCCAGGGCATCTGATATCCACTGGCAGAACAACCTGTTATTTATGCCGCCACCGACTATATGAAGTATTTCCACCTTCTTATTTACAAAAGCTTCAAATTGTTTTAGATGATATCTGAATCTCAATACAAGGCTCTCATAAAAGGCTCTTGAGATCTCACCTATGGTCTCCAGGCTTTTCTGGTTCGTTTTTGCCAAATACCGGTTTATGACCGCAGGCATGTTGCTGCTGGCCGGCAAAAACATAGGGTCCTCGACATCCAAAAAAGATTTAAATGGTTGAGCAGCCGGGTACAGCCTGTCTATGTCCGGCCAGTCAAAACCGTTGCCTTTTTCTTTTCGCCATTTTTCCATACACTGCTGGATCGTCCATAGTCCGTTGATATTTCTTACAAACATATTTATATTCTCAACACTTGCTTCATTTAGGAATCCTGTTTCAAAGGTCTCTTTTGTCGCAATGGGTTTTTCGGTTTCGACTCCATAACAGCACCATGTACCTATACTGATAAAGGCCCAGGGCCTGTCGGGATACTTGACAGGGATCCCTGCCTCAGCAGAAGCAGTGTCGTGGGTGGCAGCTGCGATGACATCTATCGGTTTTATTTCAAGTTCACTGCAGACCTCTTTTGATAGAGATGCTATCCTGTCACCCGCACTTACTTCTTCAGGAAAGATGTTTTTTGGCAGGCCAAGAATATCCAGTATCTTTGTCTCGGTCCTTCTTTCAAACTGGTTATAAAAAGCGCTTGTAGTGAGTCTTGTCACTTCATTTCTCGGCTCTCCGGTCAGAAAGTAGTTAAAAATATCTGCAATCGATAAATACCTGTGAGCATTTAATATTTGCGGTGAATTCTGTTTTTTGAGGGAAAACATGTGAAATATATCAAAAAGCGGGTTAATGCTTGCTCCTGTCAATCTGTAGAGTTCTTCTGCAGATATTATTTTTAAAAGTTCCTTAGAATCTTCTTCCCTTTTCCTGTCCCTGTAGTGCACAGGATTTGATATCAGCTTGCCGTTTTTATCTATTGTACCGAAATCAGCACCCCAGGTATCTATAGCAACAGATCTTATGCCAGGATATTTTTTTACCGATGCAGTAATACCGTTTTTTAAACCATCATAAAGACTCAATATATCCCAGTACAGGGTGCTGGAAGCAAAGACAGGCCTGTTGTCAAACCTGTGGGTCACTTCCATTGAAAAGGTCTTTCCATTAAAACCTGCAACAATGGCCCTGCAGTTACTTGCACCAAAATCAAATATCAGATACTCCTGCAAAGCTTTCATTTAAAAGGCCTCTTATCTAACTTATATTTATTTTTTATTGTAATTTTCAAATGATCAAGTATTTCTTGATCTTGCTTCGGCAGCTGCAACTTCTATTAACGCCAGGAATCCTTCAGGATCTATCGATGCCCTGGTAGCTGCAGCACCGTCCACTTCACCGATTGACATTATTTGCACTATATTTTCGGTATTTACGCTGCCGCCATATAGTATTCTTGTATGGCTGGCGATCTCCTGGCCATACCTGCCGGCAAGCAGGTCCCTTACCTTTTTATGCGAGCTTTCGATAACCTTTACAGTGGCAGGATCTTTCTGCCCGATAGCCCATCTTGGCTCATATACAAGTAAGATCTTTTGAAAAGATATACTATCTATATCTTTCAGGCAAGTCTTGATCTGTTGGTCAAGTACAATATCGGTCATACCCCTGTCGAGTTCTTCTCTTGTCTCACCGACAAATAAAAAAGGGGTAATATCATTTCTTAAAGCTGCTTTTATTTTTTTATTTATATTTTCATCTGTTTCACCAAAATATGACCTTCTTTCAGAATGGCCAAAATAGGCGCAATCACATTTAAGGTCTTTAAGCATGGATGGCGCGACTTCACCTGCAAATGGGCCGTAGTCCTCCCAGAACATATCCTGGACACCTACTTTTATATTCAGGGAAGCAGTGTTTCTTTTGACAAATTCAAATGATAAAAAATCCGGGATGATGAATATATCGAGAAACTGCATGTATTCAGGTCTCAATGCTTTCTTCAGAGTTTCTACAAAATCTGAGACCTGTTTTCTTGTCTGCATGAATATTTTCCAGTTGGAAAATATTACAAGTCTTTTAGGATCTGACATTTGATAAATACCCCTGGTACTTAAAGGTCATTTATGAATATGTACAGGTATGTCAAGTATATTGCCAAATTCAATAAGTTCCCTGGAAAGATCCCCATAGACTACTACATTGTGATGTGGTAATCCATTATCCAGCAGGAACCTTATGTATTCCATGTTTCCACCCTGAAAATCGATAAGTATATTACTCCCTTTAAGAAGAGGTGGAGATTTTATTGCTTTGCCCACTGCTGCATATATTCCAAATCCTCCACGAAAATGATTTATTCTTGCAACCGTTACTTCACCTTCTACAAGAGACGCAGTAAGCGCCGGGCCTTCATATACTACTTCCATCAAAGGCTTGCCGTCAGAGACATTGAAAGGTGCATTACCACAGTGCCAGTATAGGATGGCTTCCCTGTCCTCAATGTAATTGACAAAATCTGCTGTCCAGGGCGATTTGCCTTCAGTCAGTGAATGAAGAAGCAGCATTGTCAATGCGCAATCCATATCCGCTTCACAGCTGGCCATAGTACCTTCAGCAGTTATTCGTGAGTTTATAGAGCAAAGCGGAGTCTCTCTGTCCATTCTTAGTTCAGGCCAGCACTGGGGTGCATAGCATGCAAGTTTGTTATCCTCCACTACCTTTTTTGTAGCCAGGTATATCTTTGAAAGTTTCATTGCACCTTTATCGTCGAGTTTATGAAGGTCAAAAATATTCTTCTGGTTTTTCACATCCTCCAATGCTTCTTTTTCGTCTATGCTGTCAATCAGGTCAAGGTAATATGACATATCTATTTTTGTAAGAGTCGTACCAAAATATTTCTTTATTACCAGCTCATCATAATTTGCGATTTCAAAGCCATCGGGCCTGGAACCGATCAGTCCGATCTTTGCACTTCTCATATCAGATATTGCTTTTATGACCCCAAAAAATGATTTTAGCTGTTCCTGCACTTGTTTTTTGGTTATGGAGCCATATACAAAACTGAATTTTTTATCAAGATTTTTAAATACGGTACCTGCAGGCATAAGTCCTATCATCGAACCGCTGACAGTGTGCTTATTCATCAGGTACTCTTCCAGCCCCCAGATAAGAAACGGTACATTGCTGTTACGGATTATCTCTATCATGAGGTTTGTAAGGCTGAAGGTGCCGTTAAAAAGTATTATAGCCTCTACCCTTTTCTCTGCAAAAAACTCCCAGGTCTGCCTTGCTTCATCAAGATTTGTAACAGCCTTTAAATTTGTAAATAATTCAACGTTTAGTTTTTCTTCAAGAAATTTTGTAGCGCCTTCAAAATATTCTCCAGCTATTCTTTCTGCTTCATCACCAAAAATATTTAACATCATAAGATTGGCAATACCTATTTTTAGTTTTTGTTTCTCTGGCATAAAAGCTCCTTTAGATAAATGGTTGGTATTTCATATTTTAAATAATTTTATTAATTACAAAACTTAAACTAAAAAATTATTCAGAGTAAAAAATAAGATCTAAATAGTCAGAATTCTATAAAATCTGCTATTTCTTCTGCAACCTGTCTATTACAGCATCTGCTATTTTTTTTGTCAGGTCATCATAATCCCTGGGCTCTTTTACACTTTTATAAGAATCAGATGGGTTCTGGTAAGCTACTGATCTTCCAAAAGCATCCTTATATAAATAACCAGGGGTGCATACCTCTTTAGACATGTCTATTGTCTTGAAATCTTCTTTTGTAAACTGCTTGTGGATTGAAAAATCTGCCTTGGGATCATTTCCGAACATCATCTGCCTGTAGACCAGGATCTTTGCACAGTTATTTGCTACTTCTGTATAAAGAAATGCATCATTTATTGTAGCGCCTGCAGCAAATGTGCCATGAAACGGGATGTTGCATATAAGAGGACATCCGGGGTCTATTTCTCTTCTTTTCTTAAAGTTCTTGACTATCTCTTCAGCCTGTTCCAATGAACCCGGTACTACTTCAGGAACATTTGTAATAGGCTGATGCCCTATCACAGCCCTGGTGCCCTCTGAGATCGCGGGAATATCCATATGAGCTGCTCCAAAAGCCATCATATAGAACGGATGTCCGTGTATTACTGCACCGACTTCAGGAAAGTTCTGATATATATAATAATGGGTAGCAGCTTCCCTTGATATTTTATCAGCTTCACCGATAACAGGAACCTTACAAAGATCAGTGACTATAACAGAATCCTCAGTTATCTCCCACTGCCAATCACTTCCTGACTTTCTGGGATTGATATAGATCAGATCTCCGTCCCTTACAGAAATATTTCCACCACTGGAATCAGTAAGATCCCTGTCGTAAAGTAGTTTTCCGATCTTGCATATTGCAGCCCTGATATTACATGTGTCAACCATTTGTTCTCCTTGCCTAAACTAATTGCATATAAATATTTGAGTTAATTTCTTCACTTAAAAAGAATAACAAAAATTCTATTTAATATAAACAAGCTATTAAACATTTAAAAGCATTCATTACAATAAAATTCCTGTTTAAATCTTTGCAGTAACTGAATTCCTTATGACAAGACTTGTCTTTACTACGATCCTTTTTACTTTCGGGTCTATATTACCGTTTATCCTGCCCAGAAGGATCTCCGCAGCCTTTTTGCCCTCCTGGTATAGAGGTGCTGCAACTGTTGAAAGTGAAGGCTTTAGATGTTTGCTGAAATTGATATCATCAAAACCTATAATAGAGATATCTTCAGGTATGCTAAATCCCTTTTCTTCAATGGCCTTCATAGCTCCAATAGCAATATAATCATTTGAAGCAAAGACTGCATCTATTTTATCGTGGGTCGAAAGTGCATTTATCATCATTTCATATCCGGATGAAATGGAAAAGTCACCGGAAAAGATCAATTCTTCAGAAAATAAACCGCTTTCATTCATGGCTTTTTGCCATCCTTCCAGCCTCTTTCGTGCAGATTTTATTTTCTCTGAAGCTGCAAGTATCAATATTTTTTTATGTCCCGCTTTGATGAGATACTTTGTTGCGTCATAGGCACCCTGCCGGTTACTAATAATGACCGTGTCCATATTTATACCTTCTACTTCCCTGTCTACGATGACAACCGGAATACGGATATTTTCAAGTATGCTTTTGTTTCTATCTTCACTGAAGGTTGGAATCAACAACAGTCCTGATATTAACATTGAATTAAAATCCATGATAAATTCGTATTCCTTTTCAATGTTATTATCAGAACTCCCTAAAAATGAATAATATCCATTGATCTCAAAGACATCTTTCGCACCATAAAGAACCATTGGGAAAGAGACGTTTAAGATATCTGGAATAATGAAACCTATCATATTGGATCTTCTGCTGACGCAGACTCCTTGCAATCAGGTTTGGCCTGTAACCTAAGCTATTAATGGTATTGAGGATAAGAGTCCTTGTACCTTCCCGGACCATAGGATCATTATTCAAGACTCTTGAGACAGTCTTTATTGAAAAATTTGTCTTTTCTGCAATATCTTTTATGGTCACTACCATTTTTACCCCTGTAATTATCAAAAATCAGATCAGTAAAAAGCCAGGCCGATCTCTCATCATTCAAAATAAATATCAGTCCTTAAAATAATCCCCCATACTCTCTATCTCTGCTTTTGTGGGAACAGACTTGTGTGTTCCGTTTCTTGTCACCGATATCCCGGCGACCTTATTTGCAAATACTGCACTTTTAACCAGATCTTCTGTCAATGCAAATTTATACATAAAAGCTCCGGCAAAGGCATCTCCTGCACCAGCAGAGTCGATGGCCTTGTGTTCGGTCGGTCCTATATATTCTGAAATATCTTTATTTATGACCATGGCCCCATTTTTACCAAGGGTCACTATAAGATTCTTCACTCCTGAATCCATTATTTTGCTGGCAGCTTCTTTTACCTGCTCCTGCGTATCGACTTTAACACCTGAAAGCTGTTCAAGTTCTATTTCATTGGGGATCAATATGTCGACTTTTTTTAGTATCCTTGAGTAATCATAATCCTTATTGACTGGTGATGGATTTAATATGAATATATTATTTTCTGTGATCTTTTGTGCCAGTAGCTCCACTGTCTCAACAGGTATCTCCAGCTGAGTCATTATCATGTCATGATCCAGTATTATATCGAGATTATCCATTACGATCTGGGGGGTCAGGGCAGTGCTGGTACCTGGATAGACTACGATCGTATTTCTTCCATCCTTATCGATATTTACAACTGCAATACCGTTTTGCCTGGACTTTATCACCTTTATAAAATCCAGGTCAAAACCATTTTTCCTGAAAGTCTCAAGATATAACTGTCCGAACACATCATCACCAATACATGTAAGGTAATCCACTTCACCACCGATCTTCTTTACAGTAAAAGACTGGTTTCCACCCTTTCCGCCAAAACCTATTTCAAGAAAGTCGGAAAGAACTGTCTCCCCGGGGACAGGGATGTCTTTTACTTTCAGGTTTATATCAAAATTTGAACTTCCGACTATCATTATGGATTTTTGCATTGCTTTTTTGACCCTTCTCACTATTATTAAAACTTACTTTCAAGATAGTCTATAAATTTATTTCTCTCGATATGCCTGCCACCCTCAAATTCTGTGTCTATCCATGTCCTGACTATCTCTTTAGCCAGGTCGAGGCCTATCACCCTTGCGCCAAATGCAAGCACATTGGACTCGTTATGTTCCCTTGATTTTTTGGCGGTGTAAAGATCATTACACAGGGCCGCCCTTATTCCCCTGACTTTATTCGCTGTTATGCTCACTCCGATCCCTGTACCGCAGATTATTATTCCCCTTTCGACATCGCCTGATGTTACACCATTTGCAAGGTCCTCGATCATGCTGTAACTCTTGACCGGAACCTCTTCCTTTATCCCGAAATCTGTAACTTTATAACCTGAATCCTCCATCATTTTCTTTATCGTTTCCTTGTAAAGAAACCCGGCATGGTCGCTTGCTATCCCAATTTTATTTACCTTCATAATATAACCTCTTTATAATATTTTTAAATCATTTGCATAAGCACGGTATTTTGCTTACAGGACTCGCCTGACTGCATCTTTCCATCCACTGTACAGGTCGTCCCTTTGCTTTGAATTCATGTGGGGTTTGAAAGTCTTACCTGCCCGCCTCATGGCTTTTAAATCATCGAGATCATCCCATATTCCTGCATACAGGCCTGCTATATATGCAGAACCCATCAATGAGAGGTCAGAAATTGAAGTAGATACGACAACAATATCCAGAATATCCGCTAAAAACTGCATGAAAATATCACTATTTGTAAGTCCTCCGTCTGCCCTGAGCTCGACTGGTGATATTGCAGTTTCGGTAAATATCTGGTCCACTGCGTCCCTTACCAGGTAAGCGACTGATTCTATTGCAGCCCTTGTAATATTAGCTGCATTGCTTCTTCTTGAAAGACCGATTATAGCTGCCCTGGCATCTGCGTTCCAGTATGGTACACCCAATCCGTAAAAAGCAGGAACAAGATATACACCCTCATTTGCCTCGATACTTGAAGCCTTTTCATCGACTTCCTTAAAACTTTTTGCTATCCCAAGATTGTCGACCACCCAGTTTATTGTATCTCCTGTAGAATGTATTATTCCCTCACTTGCATAATCTACCTGTCCGTCCAGTCCCCATGCTATTGAGGAGACCAGGCCGCTCTGTGAATTAAAAAGTTTTTTTCCTGTGTACATCATCACAGAAGAACCGGTACCAAAAGTAGTTTTAAGCATTCCAGGTTCAAAGCAGTTTTGACCAAAGAGGGCACCCTGAGAGTCACCGATTATCCCCGAAATCGGAAGACTTGTACCAAATAATTCTCCTTTAGAAGTATGTCCAAAAAGAGAGTCGCAGGACCTGACTTCAGGAAGGATATTTTCTGGTATATCAAAAATTGAAAGTAATTCTTTATCCCACTTAAGTTCTTTTATATTAAACAGAAGTGTCCTGCTTGCATTTGTAAAATCTGTGGCATGGACCTTACCACCTGTCAATTTCCAGATAAGCCAGGTATCTATTGTCCCCATCAAAATATTCCCTGACCTGGCTCTTTCTCTTGATCCTTCTATATTGTCAAAGACCCATTTGATTTTTGTAGCGGAAAAGTATGGGTCTATAAGAAGACCGGTCTTTGACCTTACAGTTTCACTATAGCCGGTTCTTTTTAATTCATCACACATTCCTGCAGTCCTTCTGCACTGCCAGACAATGGCATTATAGACAGGTATACCGGTATTTCTGTCCCAGAGAACGACAGTCTCCCTCTGATTTGTAATTGAAAGTACAGTCAAGATCAGAAGGATGTGAGACCTGAAGATTCGACTGCTTTTTTTATTGACATAGATAGTATTTTCATATATTTCCAGGGGATCATGCTCGAGCCAACCCGGTTGAGGATAGTACTGTTTGTGAGCGACCTGCTCGCTGGATATTACAGAACCTTTTGCATCGATTATCATTGCTTTAGTGCTTGAAGTGCTCTGGTCCACAGCAATGATATATCCCGTTTTATTGATCTGCATTTCCTGTTCTTCTAATACTATTTTCTTAATACTGAATAATCCCTGTATTTTTTTGCGGTCATATAAGCAGTGTAGATGCTTTCCCCTTTTGTTTCCGGAAGTATATTATGGGTCCCGGCAAAAACAAAACCGCCGCCCGGAGCCATCGTATACATCACTTCCCTGACCTCTGCCTCTATCTCTTCTTTTGTCATAAAAGGTATTTTCTGGACATTAAACCCTCCGCCCCAGAAGGAGATATCTTTACCGAATTCTTTTTTTAGTTTCTCAAGACTCATATTTTTTGCACTGCACTGGACCGGGTTTAAAACCTCCACACCGACTTCTATAAGATCAGGGATGATGTCGTAGATAGAACCGCAGGAATGCATCCAGATCTTAGCTTTAGTCTTGGAACGGATAAAAGAGTAAAGTCTTTTATGGTAGGGTTTAATGAATTTTCTGTATATTTCAGGTGATATCTGAAGACCTGTCTGCATCCCAAGGTCATCCCCCTGGCAGACGATATCGACATTGTCCCCGACTGCAGATAGTTCTGCATCCCAGAAACCAATATCTATCTCAGTGATCTTATCAAGAAGCGCGATCGCAAATCTCTGGTCTGACATGAGATCCATAGGAAACTGGTCAAAACCCCTGAGCCATAAGGCGTTCTCGTAAGGTCCGCCGCACATGATATCTGCCATAATACAGTAATCAGTATTGTCATGCAGATCTATAGCTTCTTCACGCAGACCCCTTACCCTGCCTTTGTTATAAGGATCCGGCCAGGGATAGGTCTTAAGGTCTTCAATTGCTGCATCATGCAAAGGGTATTCGACAGGTGAATAATCATATCCACATTTTTTCCATCGTGTTCCATATTCATCAAGCATCGAATGTCCCTGTGGTTTGTCGCTGAGACTTACCTGGCTGTAACCTCCTCTTTCAGCATCCTCCTGCTGGCTTTCATTATCAGATGGACCTTTTAGCCTGACAGTCCTGCAATCTGTCTCAAAAAGGTCAAGTATCTCTGGCAGAGGAAGCACCACATCAAGAAAAGGATGGGTTATGATCTCACCACTTTTATCGATATTCATAAATTTCTTTAAGTTTTTCATTTGCAGTCGCAGATATTGTCGAACAAATAGTACCACCCAGGTCTATTGGCACTTTATCCGGTTCTTTGTGGTTCAGGGCAGCAAGTACCCTTTCCCTTGAAGTCATAAGTTCCTCCAGAGATAAATATTGTGTTATATAAAAAGTAATACTATTTTTGACTAGAATAGCAATATTATTTATGCCAGTAGGTCTCCCAGCCCATATACTTGTCAAAAGCCTCGTTTAAGACTGCAGCCACTTTTGACCTGTTCATCGCTACATGATGTTCAAAACCATTTATGCATAAATAGTTCATAAGTTCCTGGAGATTATCGATCTTACAGACGACCCTTCCTCCGGCTGATTCTATATAATCATCTGTGAACTCACCCTCACCAAAATATGACTTGACTATTCCCCAGCTATCATCTGTCGATATTTTTGCAAAAGTCATCTGTCCTGGCGCTATATTTGCCTTGCATGCTCCAAAGCATTTGTCGTAACCTATTGCCTTCCCAAGGATATCAAGGTTTGAAATCTCAAATTCCTTTGCAATAAACCTCTTCGGGAAATTGGAACAATGGAAATTTATACATTTATTTCTGTCATCGCCAAAATTATTATTCCAGTCGAGGTATCCTGATGGTTCACCAGAAGCAAGGTACATCGAGTACATTGCAAGTGCACCGGTTATATCTGTTTCGCAGGCCATCGGAAACCCTCTATCGCCCAGCATGCTCATCGGAAGGCATGCTGCACAACCGTAATTTTCCTCAATAGAAGTCCAGCACTGCACAGCACCGGCAACACATTCATTTGCAGTAATAAAATCCATCAATAGCAAGGCTGAGCTTTGCTGATCTTACTATGACTCTTCTTTTATATCTGCAGGAATACAACCATATTTTTTATTTCGGCCACTTTTGACCTTTACTTCGCTATTATCTTCCTTCAGAGCATTGGCGGCCGACATTATCTCGGAAAGGTCCACAGGTATTACTGTGATACCTGAATCCTGTAATAATTTCTCGGAGTATCTTACCGTCTGGAAGGCTGCCAGGCCTCGTGCCTATCTGGGCAAGTCTTGCAGTCTTTAATCCTTTACAACCCTGCACACTCTTGAAAAATAATCCAGGTCTTTCCTGAAATCCTTACTATCTATCGGATAGGTATGAAGGCTGGTATTCGTGAAGGGTATTTTATACTGATAAAGGTTATTGCAGACTGAGAGCTTGCCACAGAAGGAATCCCTTCTGTCATCAGCACTCATTTTGGAGAGATCATCATCTGAAGCCTGCACCATAACCGGTACATCAAGCTTTGCTATATCCAGTGTCGCCACAACACCTATCTCGTCTCCAAAATTTGGAAGAGCCACGACTACACCGTCGATCTTTTCATAATTATCCCTGAAGAGTTTTGCACACTTCTTTAGCATCTTCGACTGTCTCTACAACACCAAATTTCGTGTCCTCTTCAGAGAGTACAAAATAATCAATTCCCATCTCTTCCATGACTGAAATGATCTCTTTTCGGCCCTGCTTGGCAAGCTCAGGGTTAAAAAACCCTCTTGTTCCGACTATCAATCCGAATGTAGTTTTTTTCATAATATATTCCTCCTTATAATTTTTATCTTAAACCTATATTTTTATTTATAGTCTACATTTCATTTCTTTTTCTAAAATATCTGTCTATTGAAGCAAATCCTCTCCGGTCAAAAAAGATAAGAGCTACCATAATAAATAAAACCGAAAGAAGGGCAAGATGCCAGGGTCCATAGGACAGATTTATCCACTTACCCAGACAGTTACAATTGTCAAAATTATTATGTATCATTGCAAAGACAGAGATCCAGCCGAACGCAATTATCAATACTGCCAGATGGATAGAAGCAAATTTTTTAAATAAACCTATCAAAATTAGAAATGCAAGAACTATTTCCGCTATAATAACAACGATAGAAATAAAGCTTGCAAGTGTCCAGCCAAAGATCTTAAGTTCGATCAATGACCACCTGAAATTTCCGATATCAAAAAGTTTGGAAAATCCGGAAAAAAGAAACACAATACCGATGATTATCCTGAATATCAGGATAGAATAATCCCAGCCCTTCTTGTTGATTTTTTTCATAATTGTCTTGAAGAAAATTAACTTTATAACGTTTTCTATTATTTACTGATTTTCAAAAGGTAGGATCAGTAAGTTCTCTTTAAATATATATAAAAATAAAAAAATAATCGTTTATTTTAATTACAATCCTGACGGTACTTTTTTAACCTCGAAACCGCCGGTTACATATGACATCAATTCAGGTTTTTTTACATCGCCACCCTTGAACCTTTTGACGATCTCACCATCGTAGATAACTATGATATTGTCGCTGAGCTCCAGTATTTCCTCGAATTCTGAAGAAGTGAAAAGAATTGCAAATCCTTCCCTGGCAAGTTCGTCGATCAGTTTATATATCTCAGCTTTTGCTCCAACGTCGATGCCTCTTGTAGGGTCATTCAAGATCAATAGTTTTGGATTTGTTGCAAGCCATTTGGCAATAACTACTTTCTGCTGATTTCCACCACTAAGATCCAGTACCTTTTTATCAATAGAATCCGTGATAATATTTAATTTGTCGATATAAGTACCGGCCGATTTATTTAGTCTTCCAATACTTATCAGACCAATTTTATTTAATAACCTGTCTATGATAGGCAGGTTTATATTGTCTTTCAAGGACCATTCAGTCATAAGTCCCTGTTTGTGCCTTTCAGCGGGTACCAGTGCCCATCCTGCCCGCATTACATCCCATGGGGCTCTTTTAGTAAAGCTTTTGCCTCCATAGATTATCTGGCCGGAGTCCCTTTTTTCAAGACCAAAGAGGATCTGGAAAATATCTTCTATACCACATCCTTCAAGGCCTGCAAAACCCAGGACTTCACCTTCATGAACTTCAAAACTTACTTTTTTTAATTTCTTTATTTTCTCCAGTTCAACTACTTTTAATATTGGTTCGGAGGACATTTCGACGTCTCTTCTCGGCGGGAACATCTCTTCTATCCTCTTGCCGACCATTGCTGCAATGATCTCGTTTACATTTGTCTCACTGGTGTTCCATGTATCTATATAATTACCATCACGAAGTACCGTGATCCTGTCAGCTATCTGGAAAACTTCTTCAAGCCTGTGGGACACGTATATGATAGTGATACCCTTGTCCCTCAGCCTTTTAATGATCTTGAAAAGTGCCTGGCTTTCACTTTCAGATAATGCAGAATTGGGTTCATCAAGTATAGTTTATCTGTGCCATAGGAGAGAGCCCTGCAGATCTCCACTATCTGCTGGTCAGCTACTGAAAGGTTTTCGACCCTTGAAAAAGGTGATATAAGATGTTCTGTCTCAGGAGACCTGCAAGAATGCCAACACTTTCTTTAGACATCTTATTCTTTTTTAATATGCCTACTTTATTTTTCTGCTCCTTTGTGATGAAGATATTTTCAAATACGGTAAGCTGGGGGAAAAGATTGAGTTCCTGAAAGACCATGCTGATGCCTGCCGCCCTTGCCTCTATGGGGTTTAATGCGACCATCTCTTTACCCCCAACAATAATACTTCCTGAATCCTTGGTCTGGACTCCTGCAAGTATTTTCATGAGAGTGGATTTTCCTGCTCCGTTTTCCCTACCAGTGCATGTATCTCACCTTTTTTTATGGAAAAGCTGACATTCTTCAGGGCTTCGGTACCACCAAAGCGCCTGCTTACATCTTCGATCTTTATCATCACATTATTTTCACCCAATGAAAATCCTCTCCCTTCCCTGAAATCTTTTTATTGGAGCAGGCTTTAAAAGCCTGCTCCAATTCTATTATCCGATTGTTTTTATGGTTGCCATTCATCCCAAGGTTTAACTTTTTCCCATATAGGAGTGTATCTTTCTTCGATTATTTGCTTGTACATATCGTACTCAACAACGAAGTTAGTCTCTCTTGAAATGAAGTCATCAACGTTATCAGCCATAACAACTTCGGCTCCTGGATCAGCCCAGCCTTCAGCCATCGGGTTGCCATTGAGGATGTGTTCAAACATTGCCATCATAGGAAGATATCCCTGAAGATATGGGCCCTGTCCCATTGCTATATTTGCAGATCCGTTCTGGATAGCTGCAAGAGAGTCAGGTTCAAGGTCATAGCTTGCAAAATAGAAGTCCATCTGAGGATTCTTTTCCTTTAATTTCAATATCTGAGGAAGGTCAAACGCACAGGAACCTACGCCCATTATCATATCTGGATTAGCATTGTAAGCTGTTTCCCAGAATGTGTAGGAAGCTTCACCAGAAAGACCTGTGTCAAACACGTTTGATACTTCCCAGTCAGGATTCTGTCCGCCATTTTTTCAGCAACACCATTTGTCCTTCCATCAAGTACAGGAAGACCCGGGAGGCAGGAACCAAGTATTACTTTACCTTTCAGAGCCATAGCTACTGGGTCAGCAAGAAGTGCGTCACCAAGTGCGAGTCCGTCTGCATAACCAGAAATTCCAGCATATATTGGCGCGCCAGAACCTTCTGCATATACGTTACCGCAACCCACAACTATACCCTGATCAATTGCGTTCTTGATAGGCACTACCCACGCGCTTGCGTCAGCACAGACTACACCAATACCAACAGCGCCTTTTGCAACTTCAGCATCAAATAAAGCTATCTGCTCCATTGTATCCATTTTTGAAGGTGAAACTACATCTATTTTAGCATCATAATCTTTTGCTGCATTCAAAGCACCTCTACGAATACTGTCTGTGAACGGTATCGGTACATGGATGACATAAGCAAATAATGGCTGCTCTTCTTCCACCTCGACTTCGACAACACTTGTCTCAGTCACTACCTGTGTCTCAACAACTGTAACTGTTTCCGGTGTTGCTGCTGTGCAAGCAGGCACTACAGTCAGCGCAATTATGAGCGCAGCTATAATACCTATTGCGATTAACATTCTCTTTTTCATCATTTTACTCCTTTTTCCCTTTCGGGACTTTCTCTTAACAAAAATCGACTGAAGTTATAATTTATCACCTCCTCGCGAAATTAATTTCTTTTAGCCCTTTTAAACAGGTAATCCACTGCAACTGCAGCTATGATAACAAAACCTGTTACAGTCGAGCTCCAGTATTGAGAAACACCAAGCTGCACTATTCCGTTTGTAATGGTCGAAATAATAAGTGTACCGATAATGGCACCGAGTATAGAGCCAAATCCGCCTGAAAGGGCTGTTCCACCGATTATGGCTGCAGCTATTACCTTTAATTCAAAACCTGTACCCATGGAAGGTGTTGAGGTCTGGAGATATGCCACTTCAAGCATACCTGCAACAGATGATAACCCGCCCATTAGCATAAATACAAAGACCCTGTTTAAACTGATATTGATGCCGGTAAACCTTGCAGCATCAGGGTTGGCCCCTACTGCCCTTACCCTCGTGCCGAATACTGTTAAACCATATACTATAAACAAGAGCACCGTAAGAACCAGCATGATTACAACAGGTGTCGGGATACGTCCGAGATTTACACCTATTACTGTGAAAAACCAGCTTGACTTATCAAACTCATAGATCGGCCTAGCCTGGCTCAGGACAAGCCCGAGGCCTCTAAAAATACTCATCGTACCAAGAGTGATAATGATCGTGGGAATATTGAAAGCAAGACTCAGGCCGATATTGAAAAGTCCGCATAATATACCTACGGCAGAGCCCGCCAAGGATAGCTACCGATAATGGAAATTCCTTCATAAGCAAAAAGGCCGTAAAAATACCTGACAGGTTATAAATACCGCCAACAGACAGATCTACATCCCTTCCAGATAATACAAAGACCATTCCCAGGGCCATTATTCCGATAAACGAAGAGGACCTTATTATAGAGAGAAGATTATTCAGATCAAAAAAGTGTTCAGTTGAAAAGCCTATTGCCAGGGCAAGGATTATTAAAGCTGAACCTACTCCTAATTCCTGTACTTGCCCGAGTCTTCTACCGGCTTTTCTAAAGTTTGTGTTCCGATCTTGCCCCATAAAACATCCTTTCAATAAAATAATGATTTTTTATATGAAATTACCTTTTAAATGAGAAAAAATCCTGATTTATCTTAATTAATTTTGAAATCAGAAAAGTGAATAATTTTTTGAATTAATACCATATTTTAATTTCTTCCACGATGAATCAAACACAATCTTAATAAGTTAATTGACATCGATGTCTTTATAAATTACAACACCTAAAGTATTTTGTCAATATAATAAATATCTTATATAAAATCAAAAAAGCTATTCTTTTTGAACCTCTATTGAATATGGCCTATGGATAGGTCCTTAACTTTTTATGAACGATATTTTGAGTATTATAGTATTAATCGAGGCCATGTTCTACAACAAAATTTACATTATATTGTACTATTTTATCTATTGAAGGTTTTTTTTCTTCTTGAAATGTAATCTATGGCAACCGCGACTATTATTATTGTTCCAGTGACGGAAGCGGACCAGTAAGTAGATATTCCAAGATGTGCAATGCCATTTACTATAAGTGATATGACCAGCGCCCCCAGCATGGCACCAAATATAGAGCCTGAGCCACCTGATAAGGCAGTACCACCTATTATCGCAGCAGCAAGGACAATGAGCTCATAACCTGTACCGAAGGTCGGCAGGGCTGTCCTCAAATATGCTATTGTCATGATCGCAGCTACAGAAGCAAGGCTCCCGTTTAACATTGAAGCAATAGTTCGGGTCCTATTGATCTTTACACCCATTGCCCTGGCAACAGTAATATTACCGCCTATTGACCTTACGTGTATTCCAAATCTGGTAAAACCAAAGATATAAAAAAGTAATAAAGCAAAAAAGATAAACGCAAAGATAACAAAAGGTATTTTAAAAAAAACCCCGCCAAATATTTTAAACAAAAAATTATTAAGATCAAATACTGCTTTTGGTCTTGCATCATATAGCACAAGCCCAAGTCCACGATAGATATTTAAAGTCCCAAGGGTTATTATCATCATGGGTATCTTGAGGTATATACTCAGGGTAATATTTATAAGTCCGCATAAAATACCTGCCAGTAGACCGACTATAGACCACAGAACAGCTGGCCAGCCAGCCTGAAGCAGAACAAAGCACAGAATCCCGGTGATGTTATAGATACTCCCTACTGAAAGATCAATATCCCCCTGGGACAACATGAATACAGCTCCAAGAGCCATTATGCCTGTAAATGACGCATACCTGAAAACAATAATAATATTTGAGACCTGGAAAAAGGTCTGAGTAGATAAGCTTAAAACAACAAACAATAAAGTAAATGCGATTAAAATACCTATTTCCCTGAAGCGGGATAGTCTAAATTTAATGCCTGTTAATTTAAATCCAGAATCATTCATATATTAACTAAGACCTTATTCCCAGATCAGCAGCTGAGACCCCGGTTATCATGGAGATTATCTCATTCGTATCTGTCTTTGATTTTATTCTTTCCCCGACTTTTTTTCCATTTCTTAAGACTATTATCCTGTCAACAAGCTCAAAAACATGAGCGATATTGTGGCTGATTATTATTATTGATATTCCATAATCATCCCTGAGTTTTTTAATAAGATCTATTATCCTTCTTTCTTCTTTCACTCCAAGATTATTGGTCGGTTCATCAAGGATGATTATCTTCCCTCCCCAGTATACTGCTCTCCCTACGACTACAGCCTGTTTTTGTCCGCCAGAAAATGATTCTACATCTGAATGGATATCACCTACTGAAACACCCACCATGTCAAGCATCTTTTTAGTCTCCCTTCGCATATACCTGTAATCTACCAGCTTGAATATTTTTCCCAGGAAGTTTTTCAGGACCCTTTCTCTTCCGAGGAAAAGGTTCATGGAAGCGTTAAAATTCAATACGAGTCCCTGGTCCTGGTAAACGGTCTCAATACCATAATTTCGGGCATCAATAGTGCTTTCAATGTTTGCTTTTTCACCATTGATAAATATCTCACCGCTATCCTTTTTGTAAACACCGGATATAAGCTTAATAAGAGTTGACTTTCCCGCGCCATTGTCACCGACAATTGCAATTATCTCGCCTTTTTTCAACTTCAGGTCGACATCATCAACTGCCTGTATACCACCAAAGCGCTTATTTAATTTTTTTACTTCAAGGATTATTTCATCTTCCATAATTTTATAAACCAATAACGATTTTAAGAATTAAAATATCTATATTGGCAAAAAAAAGACATGGGATCACCCATTATCTGACCTGAAAGGTATCAAGGGTAAAACATGCATTATTACTATTTCCAGTAGTCCAGAATTAAAAGATACAGTTATAATTTTAATTATCTAAAAAGATTTTATTTATTGCTCTCTTATCTCTTGCCAAGTCTATAGAACAATACAGCCATTGCTCCGATGACTATGACGATTATGGCTATACCGACTATCTGCCAGTTTAGAGGGACCTTTATGGTGGTCCTTATATCCGTAAAAGTGGAGCTCTTTTCACTCTGTGCCAGTATCCTTATTTCGTAATCACCTGCAATAGTATTTTCTGTCGGTATTATGTTCATTTCAACATTTGCAGACTGGCCGGCTTCAATAGTTTTTATTGTGTCTTCCTTAAAATCCACAAGCCATCTGTTGGGAACATTGGGGACGCTAAGTTTTACATCATAAACAGGACCGGAACCTATATTATTAAGTATCAGTACAAAATTATTATCAGTGCCTTTTACTACCTCTGTATTAAACCTTCCTGTTTGAGTTGTAAATTCCAGGTCACCTACCTCTTTTACGATAGCTTTTAGTGTGACAGTCGCCTGCAGGTCATCTCCTTCTTCTGATGATTTAATGGTAAAAGTCGTATCATACTCACCCGGATCCTGCAGCACTTTCGGTCTTACGATCACCTTGATGCTTTCAGCCTTTTCAGGTTTGAGTTTCATGGCAGTTATGATCTTTTCCTCATACTGGGGTTGGACCTCAATATACCATCCTTCAGGAAGCTGGGAGTCAAACTCAAAATATTTCTCTTTTTCACCGTTAAAGGTCAGATTGACATTAAATGTAAACGAAGTACCTATGATACCGTAGTTTATGATCTCATCAAAACCTACTTCTGCAGTCAATTCATCCGGTATTTTTTCAGGTGTTTCTTCTGCAACTGACTCTTCGGTACTTTCCTGTGCCCATATTTTACCGGGAATAAATAATGTTATAAGGATTGAGATAAAAACAATAAAAATAAATATTTTCTTTCTTCTGCTAATGATTGACAATTTTTTCCCCTTTTACCTTCTTATTAATATTATGAGTTATCCAAAAAAGTATATTACCACAAAAATATTATAATCTTCAAAAAATATTTAAAAATATCAAAGCTCTTATAAAAGACTACCTGAAATTATAATTCGATAAATCGCTAAAATAATTAAGGTCTTATGAAGGATATAAATCATTTCACTGGCGCATGACTTCCCCGGCAGAGACACTTATGGCCTCCCCTGTAATATGGTCCGATAACTCTGAAGCTAAAAAGAGTGCTGCTTTTGCCTGGTCTGACGGAAGGGCAAGCCTGTGAAGGCAGTTCTTGCTCTTCCATAATTCTTCAGTCTCTTCTGTAAGGTGGAGGGATCTTGTCATCCTTGTATCTGTCATCCCTGGCATTATTGCATTTACCCTTATTCCATATTCTCCAAGCTCCAGAGCTGCGTCCCTGGTCATGCTGTTAATTGCCGCTTTTGAAGCACTGTAAGCGATATGTCCCGCATTTGGATGGATAGCGGCATTGGAGGAAATATTGATAATCTTTCCATAACCATTTTTTTTCATTTCTCTTGCAGCATACTTAATGCATAGAAAGGTCCCCTTGAGATTTACTTTTATAACCTCATCAAAGGCATCCTCATCATGATCAAGGATAGATGATAATCTGAGTATTCCGGCGTTATTGACAAGGATATCTATCCTATTAAAAGTATCGATTGTATTTTTTATCATCTCAAGTATTTCCACCTTTTTAGAAATATCCGTCCTATGTGCCAGTGCACTGCCCCTTTTATTTGCATTGATATCATCTGCAAGGGTTTTTGCTGCATCAAAGTCGATATCTGCTACTACAACTCTTGCACCTTCGATTGCAAAAAGTTCTGCAATACCTTTTCCTATGCCGTTGCCAGCACCCGTTATTATCGCCACTTTATTTTTTAATAGCATAGTATGCCTTTTTAGAGGTCAGTATCAGGTTTTTCCGGTTTAATATTTATAGGGTATTTCCCCCATTTTTGGACCGCGTCAGTATAAGCGATTGCATTTTCTGGAGGAATCCCTCCATGGAGCGAATTACTGGAGGATATTAGATAGCCTCCACCCGGTGCAGCTGTACTGATAGCTTTCTTGACTTCCTCTTCTATTTTTTCAGGTGTCCAGTTTACAAGGCCTCCACAATCTATATTTCCACACAGAGTGATCTTTTTACCATAATGTTTTTTAAGCCAGCCCAGTGTCATCTTTTCATCCCCGGTCGGCTCGATCGGTTGAAGTGCATCTATTCCGCAATAATCGATCATAATATCAAGGATATCAAGAACATTTCCATCACAATGCTTTATGTATTTCATATTATGCGAGTGCACAAGGTCCACGATTTTTTTAAGTCCCGGCGCAAAAAGCTGCTTAAAATGTTTTGGTGATACCAGACATCCGCTTTTGAAACAAAAATCCATACTTCCAAAAACACCATCCATGACACCTGCCTCGATTTCTGCTTTTAAAACAACATACCAACCCTCAGCCTGCAGTTCCATGTAATCATATACAAGCGAGGGGTCGGTTATTACAAGCTCAAGAAATAATGAGGCCCACGGTTCCAGAAAAGGAGGTAAGATATCTGCATAACCCATTATATAATGATCCTGGTAAGTGCTGTGTTCTTTGACTATTTTCATTGCATCCACTGCAGTCTGCCAGATATCAGGAAGCTTGCTGTAATCTTTGACTTTCCATATCTTTACAAGACGCTTAAGTTCTTTTAATCCATCATATCTGAGGCAGTGGTCTGAGATTATTGCAGTGTCGGATTGTGGTACATACTTTACAACAGACCAGAAACCATGCTCATCGATTATCTTCCATGTATCTTTTTCGACAGTCTCGACACTGACAGCAGGATTGTCGTTCATCCCGGAATGTCCAAATGGATTTATTGAGTTAAGGACATATGCCCCCGGCATTACAGGTATTGCATCGATTCCCATCATATCAAAAAAATCCATCTGGTCTGTATATCCCTGCAGGGCGAACGATTTTTGGTTTTGCTGGACACCTTCTGCATTCATTATGACAAGATTTTTTATGGCATCCCCGCTGAAGAAAATATTTGCCTTTCTTCCCAGGATGGCGCTTGCAAGCTTATTTCCTGCTGCGACTTCCATCATGGGCACCCTGTCCGGTTCCTGATGATCCAGTGAGACCTTTACTCTTTCTTTACCGGTCATACCAAAACTCCATATGATTTTTCTATTACTTTTTTAAAGATGAACTATATTATAAAAAATAATATTTATAATTCATAAATAAGGGGACGCATAAACTTTTTCTGTCCGACCTCATACTCCCTGCTGGGCCATCTTTCATCTATAGTAAACTGTAAGGTACCCTCCGGAGTTATAAGGGCTGGATCTTCTGATTTAGCACCTTTTACTGTGGGGTTCCAGGCCATAATATTATTTTCCTTAACAATAACATCGCTTGCTTCCAGTATCAGATATTCCAGCGGTGCATAACCTGAGATACCGCCCTGAAGATGGTTTTGCCATTCATCAGGATATCCGACTTCCCTGTAAGCGTTTTTACCCTTTTCAAAAAGCTCGCCCAGGGTGGTTCCTGGCTTTGAATAATACTGGTAAGTAGCTTCTACCTGGTTGACTGCATCCTGTTTTTGTAATATCTCGGAAGGAGCTTTCCCAAAATACATGGACCTTGAGAAATTTGCACAAATGCCTTCTCTCTCAGCAACAGTAGCAATAAGGACATATTTATCGATCTTTTTAACTGGTTGCACAGGGGTGCCTGTATGAAAAGATCCTTTCGTCGCTTCCGACCATAAGAACAGGCAGCCTTATTCCTTTTTTACCGCATTCATATGCAAGACCCGCTGCGACCTCTATTTCTGTTATCCCGGGTTTTAAGCTATTGCAGTAGTCCGTAAAAAGTCTTGTGTATTCCTGGCACATTATCTTATATCTGGCGATCTCTTCTTCTGTCATTATGGATCTCATCTGTGATATTTCCGGTCCCATAAATCTCAGGCCATCAGAAATAATGTCTGCTCCGACATTTTTTGCTCCAAGTTTCTTAAGACCATCATTAAACGACTGGTCATACCAGTTGTAAAGTACCGGCTCAAAATCCAATCCTTTAAGCTCTTCTGACATAACCCTGTCAGTATCGCTTCTCGAGGCTATCAGGTACCTTCTGGCTCCGGTTATAAACAAATAGACCAGTGAAGTATCTTCATTCTTGATGACATCATTAAGCTTTCCGCCGCTAAACCATTTAAAATTTGAATTTTTTGCAAATAGCAACCCGTCAAGTTTACTGGACACGAGCAATTCTCTTACACGGTCATGTTTTACCTGTATTTCCTTATTATTTCCACTTTCCAAACCGGCCTCCTTATTTATAAATATTAAATAATATTATAAAACATTATCAGGGATTTTCTTTAAAAGTAATCGTTGTCATAAAAAAAGTTTCTTTTAATTTTTTGTGCCATATTGCTGATGAAATCTTTATTGAGTAATCCCTGCCATGATATAATTCATTTTTTAGGTTGTCAATAATTCTAAAGAAGGAGATAGGATGCTTTTAAAAAACAGGATAGCGATTATTACGGGGGCAGGCAGAGGGATCGGAAAGGAAACAGCTTTAGATTTTGCTAAAGAAGGAGCAAATGTGGTACTTGTCAGCAGGACTGAAAATGAGATCGCTGAGGTTGCAAAACAGATTGAAAAATATGGTGTTAAAACACTTATTGCTACAGGGGATATCTCGAACGAAAAAGATGTGCAGGATATAACCAATAAGACTGTTTCTACTTTTAAAAGACTTGACATACTTGTGGCAAATGCCGGGATACACCTGAGAAAACCTGTCATAGATACTGACTGTTGATGAATGGGATACTGATGATGGCAATAAACCTGAGAGGGACCTTTCTTTTCTGCAGGGAAGCTGCAAAAATAATGATAAAACAGGATTATGGAAAAATAATCATCGTCTCAAGTGAATCCGGGAAAAAAGGTTCAGCCTCACAGGGTGCATACTGCACGACAAAATTTGGGCAGATCGGTTTTACAGAAGTCCTCCAGGATGAATTAAAGGATTATAATATCAATGTAAATGCTGTGCTGCCAAGTGCAACAAACACTAAGCTGCTCAGGGATTCCTACCCTGAAGTCAACCATAGCCTGCTCCTGAAACCTGAGCAGATAGCAAAAGTCATCACATTCGTTGCAAGTGATGATGCTTCAGGAGTCAAAGGAGCATCATATGCTGTATGGGGAGCTCAGAATTTTAAATCGAATCTTTTTAATACCTGATGGGTTCAAATACCTGAAGTGTCCAAGGTATTAAATTGTAAAAATCAATTAGATGATATAAAAATCACTCCGGAATATTTTTATTTCGCAGCTCTGCAAGCTTCCTGTAATCTGACTTTACATGCTTATATATCTCTTTATAAAGTCCGAAATATTCCATATAGATCTTGTGGTTTTTTTCTATAGGCTCCAGTATATCAATATATTCTGCCCACTGCTTGCACATCGAGTAATCCTTGAAATAACCGGTAGCGACTCCCGCAAGTATTGCATCCCCGAAGGGTGCCCCGGTCTTTCTTTTTGTCAGGACTGTTGCAACATCAAATACATCTGTTATTATTTGCCGCCAGATATTGCTTTTTGCGCCACCTTCATGCATTACAAGTGGAAAATTTATCTTGACATTCTTTTTAATAAAATATTCCAGAGAGTCATACATCGCAAATGCGACTCCCTCCATGGCAGCCCTGATAAAATGTGACCTGTCATGCTTCAATGAAAGCCCAAATACCACCGCCTTTGCATAAGAATCCCATATCGGGGTCCGCTCACCAGTGAGAAATGGCAGGATGATAAGCCCATCACTACCCGGAGGAGCTTTTTCTGCCTGACTGTCAAGAAGTTCGTAAGAACTTATGCCAAAAGCATTTTCTACTGAGACCTCGAGCTGAGAAAAAACATCCCTGATATACCTGAGGAACATACCGCCAGTAGTTGTTGTGGCAGCTGTAATGTAAGTGTCCTTCTCGCCTACAGTGAACCCCCAGGTTATCATCTCATATAAAAAATCTGTATCCTGAAGGATGACCCCAAAGTTTCCACAGGTCCCAAGATTACTCTGGATATCCCCGACATTTATGACTCCGCTTGCAATACAGCTTGCAGTAAAATCTGCCTGTCCTGCAACGACCGGGGTCCCCGCGAATAGTCCTGTTTCTTCTGCAGCATCCCTGCTGACTTCTCCGATTATGTCCTCGGCAAGATGAGTCTCACAGAATATATCCGGTTTAATGCCAATCTTATTAATAAGTTCTGTATCATATTTTTTCTTACGTATATCATATACTCCAGAAAAGACGGCACACTGGTTTGACTCAGCAGTTACCCCGGTCAATTTGAAGTTGATATAAGAACTGATGGAAAGTACCTTATGAATCCGGTCGAAAGAATCAGGCCTGTTTTTTTTCTCCCACAAAAGATTTACAGCAGAATGGTGATCGTCAAGCCTGTTTGCAGTTATATTAAAGACCTGCCTTTCCCCGATATTTTTTCTTATCCATTCCACTTCATCTTTTGCCCTTCTGTCCATCAGGTTGTAAGCATTGTTTAAAGGATTGCCTTCTGTATCTATCATGACCATTGAAGGAAGGGCGCATGAAACAGCGATCCCTTTTATCTCTGATGGCTTTATTCTTGCCTGCTCAATACAACCACGGCAGATCCTGCATGCTATCTTCCAGTAAAGGACCGGATCGTGTTCGGACCAGTCCGGTTTAAGGGTGATGATAGGATATTCTTCAAAAACATATCCCAGGACATTTCCTTCCAGGTCTATAAGGCAGCCCTTTGCACCACCTGTACCGTAATCTATTCCAAGAAACACTGCCATCTTAACTACTCCCCCTTTGACAAAATATCTCTTTTATTCTCTTTTTACAGTGGATCACTTATCTCTATCTGTCTTGGATCATCTGTCCACTCATCCATTTTTCTTATCTCATTTATGAGATAGACCAGGTTTTTATAAGGGACATCCGGTGGAACATGATGATCACAGTTTGGCATATATCCACCGTATTTAAGCAATTCCCTGACATCTGCCAGTTGTTTATCTATCTCTGCTTTACCTTTTGCAAGCTCTCTTTTATCTATATTGCCGATAAGTATAAGTTCCTTGCCATATTTTTTCCTGAGCGCCAGTCCATCCATACCTGCTGCTCTTTCCAGTGGATAAAGAGCATTTATACCACTTTCTATCCACAGCGGTATGAGCTCTTCGCAATTGCCGTCACAGTCCAGTATCAAAGCATCACAACCGTGATCCCTCAACATCTCTACTACCGGTTTATACCTTGGCACCATATGTTCTTTTACAAAAGACGGGTTTACAAGTGAACCCTTATTAAAGGCCATATCTTCCCAGATCCATACCCACTCCATAGTGACTCCTGCAGCATATACTTTCTTTAGCATCTCCATTGACATATATACCTGCCAGTCCATCATTTCCAGTACCAGTGAAAGATTGTCATAGATAGCCATACTCAGGTTTTCAACCCCCATATAGTTTCTTATATTTCCATATAGAGAAAGTGTAAGCATACCAAGCGGAAAATCCCTGTCCTTGAAGTGTTTTCCGTCTATCTCCTGTCTTACAGGCCATTCCAGGGTATCCTGGGACATTATCTCCCATCCTGCAGGCCACCTGCCGGGAGAATGAGGATCGAGCCGCTTTTTGAACTCTTCCCACGTTTTCTTATCCTTTACAGGATAATCAAGTACCTGGGGTATTGTATTATCTTCTATCTTTCATTCTTCTAACGATCGTTCCATCGTAATCTACTTTCGTCACATGAGTCTCATCTTCTTTTATGACTCCTTGGTTCAAACATAGGCTCCACTGCTACTATCCAGGGAGGATTATGGCATTTACCGAGTCCATAGATGATAGCATTTGGCTTTATTCCCTCATTTTCGTCATCGGGACCGATAAGATGCATATTAACCTCTATTTTGTTATCAAGATTCTTGACAGGCATCCCTTCAGTGACCCATCTCTGGAAAGCTTCATACCACGAATCAACACTCCAGATAAATGGATCGTTTTTTCTCTCAAAAGCACAGATAGATTTAAATCTTTCCCTTGCATTCATAATTCCTCCATCGTTAAATTTTTAATTGAAGTTATAGGTATTAAAAAACTACACCAGTACCTGAATAATTACAATTATGATTTTTGTTTTTCTTTGCACAATATTGACAAACTTGATATTTTTTTCATAAGAAAATATCCTATTTAGATTAATAATAAACACAAGAGAGCGATCTGGTCGATAATGGTCCTTGATATATTGGAGCAAAAAAAAATAATAGAATCAAATTTTAAGCAATTTGAATGGATAACCACAAGGGATTTTAAATATGACCTTGAAGGTAAGTACATATTGGAACTTGACAAAAATCTCCCTATAAATGTCAGGCCCGTTTACTATTATATAGATTATCCTGTAAGGCAAAATTTCCATGATTATCTTGAAATAAGCTATCTTCTTGAAGGGAAAGGCAACCTTGTCATCGGAAATAAGGAATTTCCAGTAAGTAAGGGCGACCTCTTTTTAATGAATAATACGGACCTTCACAGGCTTATATCAGATCCAAAAGAAAAAGTGAGCATTGTCTCGCTATACTTTATGCCTGAGATGATATATAGGCCGGGAGATGATGAATTAAACCTTAATTTTTTAAAGATCTTTTATTACAGGGCTGAAGATTTTGACCATATAATCCCTGCCGGGGATGTGGATATTAAGGTCTTGAAGCTGATTTATGATATCTATGTCGAACTTCAAAACAAGAAAAATTATTATGAATTGACTATAAAGACATTTTTACAGGAACTGCTGCTGATACTTTTACATTACTTCGATGCCCACTTAATTGATACCAGGACAATATATGACCGGAACCATAAAAACATTGAGAGACTCAGAGAAGTTTTCATGCTAGTCATAAATAACCATAGTAAAAATATCAGCCTTGAAGAAGCAGCGAGGACCGCGTGCATGAGCCCTGTATATTTCTGCAGGTTCTTTAAGAGTGTCACGGGTTATACCTTTAAGGAATATCTTCTTCACTTCAAGATCGATAAGGCAAAAGAACTTCTCGTGACGAGTGAACGGACAATAACTGATATTGCTTTTGAAGCAGGGTTTGATAACCTCAGCTATTTTTACAGGGTCTTTAAAAACTACACGAAGTTAAATCCAAAAGAATTTCAAAATCTTATCTTAAAATAGGCTTTTTAAATAGGATTTTTAGGCTACAAGACTTTGGCCGGACTAAGGTTTTACCGGGTATTTTCCAGCTTTTTCTATTGCGCTTTCTACAGCGCCAAAAGCCATGTCCCATCTTTCCATCGGATAGTTTTCCGTACATCCTATAAGAAAGCCATTACCGGGTGCGACACTTTTTAACATATCTATGGTGTATTTCTCGATCGTGTCAAAGTCTGCGGTTGCAAGAAGTGTGCCAGGGAAATTGATCCATATGACTTTGTCCCCCCAGATATTTCTGGCTTCAGCTGCAGTAATATCGCCCATAGGTGGAGGGGTAAAAGCTTCAATAATATCTATTCTTGTATCTTTTATGATCTCTGCAAGAGAGGCAAGAGTCCCATCCATGTGGACCGCATATAGCTTTCCCTTTTTATGCAGGATATCAGCCATCTCGTTATAAAAAGGTAAATAGTACTGTTTGAAAAAATCCGGTGGTGTCAGGATGCTTGTTATATTTTCAGGAGCCCAGAAGACTTCTGCTGAAGACTCTGATGCTATTAAATATTTCTCCTTTTGCTTTTCATACAATACTTCATATAACCTGTTAAATCTTGCATTATTGCTGAAATGCTCCAGGTAGCAATTTTCTGCGCCCATCAGTTCATAGAGAAGGATCTGGAAAGGAGATTTTCCCATCAATGCAAAGATCAATCCTTCATTACCGATTATTTTTTCTGTCCTGAGAAATTCATCATTGTTTAGTGTAAACCTGGTGTTTTTATAGATATATTCAAGTACATCATAATCGGCTGCACTTTTAAATGGAAACTTTGTTACCCATGAAAGTGATTCCTGGTCTATACTGCTGCCAAAATACTGTAATAGGTCACCCGGTCCAGGAAGACTGTTTATGACAAATTCATGCTGGGCACTGACTTCCCCGATAGGGGTCTTAAACTTTCTGAGAATAGCATTTCTACCAGAGCCGTTCTTTAATTTAAATGTATTTTCTTCTGTCAGGGTGACATTATCCATAGCAACCCTACAGATTGGAAAATGCTGGTAGATCAGGGCCAGCCCTGCATTCCTGAAATTCAGTTCTGCCTCGCTCCAGGGCGGATAAGAAGCATACATGGTCCAGGGGATCTTATCCACCGGCTTATTCTGCATTGCAGCAAGTATCCTTTCTTTTTTTGTCATACTATATCCTTTCGGAAAAAATGCTTTCAGTTTAATATTAAAAAATATTAGAACAACCTGACATCAGCCCGAAGTATATCTTAATATTTTCCGAATTCCTCGACAGCTTCTATCATTGCATATATGTTCTCATCAGGTGTTCCATCCCCCATCTCTCCACCGGTACTGATTATGTAGCCCCCGCCTTTTTTAGCTGCTTCAAGCTGTCTTTTTACTTCGGCCCTGACTGTTTCAGGGGTACCAAAGCGCATGATCTTAAGAGGGTTCAGGTTACCTTTAAGGCAGACCCTGTCGCCGATCTTTTCCTTAAAAAACCCTATATCGTTTTTGGGATCAAACATCAAAAGGACATTTACTCCCATTTCCGGTAGAAGATCCACTACATGGTCCAGAGGAGAATCACAATGAAACTGCCTGATCGAATCTTTTTCAGTATATGAATCCCAGATCTTTTTTATATAAGGAAATGCGAATTCCTGGAAATCCTTCCTGTTAAAAAATGCACAGTAGTCATCATATATAGAAAAATCATGGTTGACCGGTTTGAAAAGTTCCTCCCTTACTGCAATATTCTTTATCAAGAAATCAGTTATCTTTTCCAGGAGGGAGTGGACCGGTGCAGGTTCAGTTTTTGCAAAAATGAAAAAATTTGTCGATCCGCATAAAGAACAGGCAATGTCGATAGGACCAAGGGCCCCCATGGGCGCTCCTATTAGATCACCAAGCACATTTTTAAAATATGCATAAGTGTTGCACATGAGCGGAAAATTACCTGCTGAGTAAGGATCAGGCTCTTTGTAGCAATCAAGATAATCTTTTAATCTCTCGATTGTGGTAAGGTGTGGATGCACCCAGGGAGAAGTATCTGATCTTATTATGATATCCGCTGCTCCAAAATAAGTGGGGTCTATTGCCAGACCGAATACAGGACCGAGTGTGCCTTCTATCTGGAACTTGTTTATAAATTTTAACTGGGCTTCCAGGATATATGTAGGATCCAGGAAAAATCTTCTTCCATCGAGACCCAGCCAGCCATGCAGGTAGTTAAACTGGCTTGCCAGGCTAAAATCGATAGGCACCTGGTCAGGCTGGCCAAGTTTTTGCGCTATTGCTATTCTTTCCCTGTTTTTCATGTTTATCTTTATATCCATATTCAATTCCTTTCCCTTTTATAGTAGTTATTAGTTTTTAGTGTCTATAGGTCTTTAGATCATAATTGTTTTTTGATGACATCTGAAATAATATCCGAAAGACTTTTAATAAAAATATCTTCAGACTTTTCAGGAGCTTTTCCGCTGCACAAACATATATCAAGTAGCTTTTTTGTCTCCTGGTACCAGAAATCTACAGACATAGATATCAGATTCAGGCAAAACACATCTTCTCCTGAATTATTTACAAGTTCTTTTAAACGAGGATAAATGCTTTTGCACATGAATGAAAAATAATTTAACTTGCTTATCCCGTTCTCGATAACTGAACGATAATCATATTCTGTCAGGCCCGAAGCGCCATGCATTCCAAGAGGGACACTTACTGTATTAAATATCTTCTTCACTCTTTCAAGGTCCAGGTTTGGTTCGCCTTTATATTTTCCATGTACATTTCCAAAAGATACTGCAAGGCAATCTACGTCTGTGAGCTCGACGAATCTTTTTGCATCATCCGGATCCGTAAATACACTCTCGGTTGCAGCAGTTTCAACTGATTCAACTGCACTCCCGCCTACTCCACCCAGTTCAGCCTCCACTGATACTCCCAGGGCATGTGCGACTTTGACGACCTCTTTTGTCCTTCTTACGTTTTCATCAAAAGGCAGGCCTGAACCGTCAAACATAACAGAAGAAGAACCGCTATGAATGGACCTCATGATCAGATCAAAATCAGAGCCATGATCCAGGATAGTCGCAATAGGGATCTTGGAAGATCTGGCAATACTGACCATAATAGGCATTGTCACTTCTATGGGTATCTCCGGGGTCAATTGCCGGTTATAGCAGAGAATAAGTGGAGATTTTTTTTCTTCAGCAGCTTTTACAATACCTATGATCGCTTCCAGGTTTATTCCTCCAAGACAGGGTATTGCATATTGCCTGCTCCTGGCATCTGCTAGAATTTCTTTTAAAGTAAAGTGAGACATAAAAAAGTTTCTTTAATAATTAAACAATAAATTAATACCAATAGTTAAAATCTATAAGAGAGTGTTTAAGTAATTTAAAAACAATCTAAAATTTACTATAGTGGTCTGAAAATTACAATTATAAAATTTGTATTTCTTTGTATGATATTTACCATTCTTGATATTTTTTAGATAAAAAAGGAAAATATCAGAATAAAATCAAATAAAATTGCAGATCAAATATCATTTAAATAAAAACTTAAGCAGAGGAGAAGAAAATGAAGAGTGTACTTTGTTATGGGGATTCCAATACCCACGGCACCAGGGGGATAGATTTTGATATTCTTGAGACTCCATTTGTAGCAAGCCACTATAGGTATCCAAAAGAAAAAAGATGGACGGGCATACTTCAGAAAGAACTTGGTGGAGATTACTCTGTCATCGAGGAGGGATTGAATGGAAGGACCACAGTCTGGGATGACCCTATAGAAGGTGCTTATAAAAATGGACTCGCCTATCTTACTCCATGTCTTGAGTCACATGCCCCGATAGACATAGTAGTGCTCATGCTCGGTACAAATGACCTTAAGACAAAATTTTCTGTCAATGCATCTGATATTGCCCAGAGCATAGGGGTGCTTGTAAATACGATACAGCAAAGCGCCACAGGTCCGGACGGGACAAAACCGGAAGTACTTATATTATGCCCTCCTCCGCTTGGAAAACTGTCATACCTTGAGGATCTGTTCGGTGAAGCAGGAATTAAAAAATCACAGCAGCTTGCAAAATATTACAGTAAGGTCGCCAAGCTTTTTGGATGCCATTTTATCGATACCGGGAAGATCATTAAGACCAGCGCAGTCGATGGGACACATTACGAGCCGGAGGAACTGGAAAAGCTCGGGAAAGTCGTGGCAAAAAAGATCCTTGAGATATTTGGATAATTAGTATATTACAAAATAATTAACAGTTAGCAGGTTTTTCCGATTTAAGGTTTTCTTATCCTTGTTAGCCTGCCGCTGGGTACAACAGTTATTTTTAATTCTTTTCTATTCTTTATAAGATTATCTAAATAAGCCTGAAGATCGGTGATCTTCTGGAAACCAATACTATTTGAAGTCTTTTCATCAAAATCTGAAAAAAGCAGGACATCGTTATTGGATAATATTTTTGATATGGCTACCGCTTTGTGCCCTCCAAGAACAAAGCATTTCTCTATTTTTTGTTTAAGAACAGGATAATCTTTGGCTTTATACATCCATTCCTCAAAAATATCTTCTCCAAAACCTTCGCCGCATTGCGCTACAAGTATGATCGCACCGTTTTTCTTTACAATATCCTTTACATTTTCTAAAGCTTTATGGGATTGATATAGGTTTATGTCTTTTGGATAACCACCAGGAGAAGCTATTATTATATCGGAACGTAATTCTATCTCTTTTTTAAAAATTGCATCATATTTTTTAATGCCTTCCAGAAAAGCATTGTCGTTTTTTCCGCATACTGCATCTATAATATTTTTTTTATCATCCAGGATAACATTGAAAATAAAATCTATACCAAGCATCCTGCCTGCTTCTTCAATATCGGCCCGGATAGGATTAGTGACATGATTTCCTGCAACAGACTCTTCCTTTAGCATATAGCTATGATTATTTGATATTGCCGAATGACTGGAAACTCCAGGCATTATCGCTTTTGCACCCCCAGAATATCCAGCGAAATAATGATACTCAATATTTCCCGTTGCAACGACCATCCCGGCATCGGCTACCTCTTCGAATATCTCAACAGGAGTATTGTAGGATGTATATCCAAGTAATTTACACTTTGATCTGTCGGAATCTATGAGCTTTGCCCTGGCTGCAGCATAATCACCCGCAAGTCTTACCTGTTCATCCCAGGTATGGTTTCTATGAATACCAAGGCCAAAGACCACCTTGATATCAATGACACCTCCTGCGTTCAGTTCATCAATAATATCTGGCAAGAATTTATAGGATGGACATGGTCTTGAAATATCACTTACTATTACAACAGCATTTTTTTTACCCCTGGCAAGATCCTTAAGCTTCTGCGAATTTACCGGATCTGATAGCGCTCTTTTAATGATGTCTTTTTCATCTATTTTTTCTATCCTCTTGATATCATCAGATATCAAATATTCCAGATTAGCATCTGGAATATTTAAAGTAACACCAGTTTTTCCATAAGGTATTTCAATCTTCATCTTGATATTTTTCGCTAGAACGTATTTAAAAAATTTTCTACCCTGGTGGCTATTTTTTTTGGAGTAAACCCATAATAATCAAGAAGTTCATCATAGCTACTGCCAGTTATAGAGAAATGGTCCTCTGTACCGATCAGGTCCATCTTTACGGGGTTTGTCCTTACCAGAACTTCTGCCACTGCACTTCCCAGGCCGCCGATGACACTGTGTTCTTCCAAAGTCACCACCCTTTTTGTTTTCATACTGGACTCTAAAATTATTTCTTTATCTAAAGGTTTTATTGTATGCATATTTATAAGGTCTACTTCTATACCCCTGCCATTTAAGATCTCTACAGCCTCGAAAGCATTGGCAACCATAGTAGATGTCGCTATAAGTGTTATATCTTTTCCTTCCATCAGCTTATTGGCTTTTCCTATTTTAAAACTATAGTTTTCATTATTGATCCTTCTTGTTTTTTGCCTTGACATCCTTATATATACAGGTCCGTCCAATTTCACTGATTCCATTAAAGCGTGCCTGTACTCGGGCCCATCAGATGGTCCAATAATAGTAATATTCGGTAGCGCTCTTAAAACTGCTATATCTTCCAATATCATATGAGTCGGTCCCAGCATTGACAATTGCAGTCCAAAATCTCTTCCAATAATGATTACATGCTGTTTTGTTTTACATAGGTCATCCCTGATCTGCTCAACAGTTTTGAGAACGATAAAAGGTACATGTGCACCAATGATCGGAATCATTCCTGACATTGCCATTCCGGCAGACTGGTTTACTGCATTCTGTTCCTGTATCCCGAATTCAAAATGCCTGTCTGGAAACTCCTTCTTGAATTGGGATGCACCAGTACCCATAGAAGTGTCACAAGATACAAATACTATATCTTCATTAATCCTTCCAAGTTCGACGAGAGTCTTGCCAATAATATCCTTTGGATTATCCAATACTACATCCGGACCGACTTCGTTACACAACTTTATCTAACTCCTTACTAAGGCTTGAATTAATTTCATCTATAGCTTCATCGATTCTGCCATCATCCCAGTGGCAATGATGGGAGAAAATATCATTTTCAGTTGATGCTATTCCTTTACATTTAACAGTATCAGCAATGATACATGAAGGTTTTCCGGTTTTAAATGGAATATTTGAGAATGTATTATATAAATCATCATAATCATGTCCATTAATAGTGACGACTTGCCACCCAAAAGATTCAAACTTATTTTCAAGTGGACCAGTATCCATTATATCTTTGGTCCTGCCATTTACCTGCAGGCCATTTCTATCAACTATAGCAACTAGATTATCAAGCTTATAATTGGGAGCTGCCATCGCACTTTCCCAGACACTTCCCTCCGAACACTCTCCGTCCCCTAACAGGACAAATACTCTGTAATTCCAACTCTTTAATCTTGCAATAATTGCCATACCGCATCCAGCAGGTAACCCATGACCTAACGATCCTGTTGGGTATTCGATTCCCGGCAGTTTTTTTTCATCCGGATGTTCGGGTAACATGCTGTTTAAAACATACCTATTGTAAAGAAGTTCTTCTTCAAAATAACCCTGGTCCTGTAAAACAGCATAAAGTGCCACAGCTTTATGGCCCGCTGAGAGAATAAACCTGTCTCTTTCGGCCCATTTTGGATCTTGAGGATCATGCTTCAGGATTTTATTGTAAAGTATTGTTAAGATATCCATGGAAGAAAATGCTCCACCAAGATGTGCTTCTCCACCCCTAGCCATTCTGGTTACTTTTATTCTGCTCGAGTAAGCTTTTTTTATTAAATTTCTCTTTTCTTCAATCTTTAGTTCTGGCATTATTTTCTCCTGGGCTGTACTTGCTCCTTACCTGCAGCTTTTTTATTTGAAATATTACAATAATAACTATTTATACTTTTGTAAATATATTTTCTATTTTATGTCAACGTTTTCACTGGTGTTTTTGTAAGTAAATTAATAAAATGATTGAATGATGTTCACCAAATTAATTCAAATAGGTATGTCAATGGCTTTTTTAGATCGGAGGTAAAATGTCATCACAGTATATTATTGCAGTCGACCTTGGAACCACAGGAGAAAAATGCGTGATCTATGATCTGCAGGGAAACTCCATTGCGGAGGATTACAGGGAAATCGAGACGATCTATCCCGGTCCTGGTGCAGCAGAATTACGGGCAGATGACTTTTTTAACCTTACCTGTATAAATATAAAACAGTGTTTAAAGAAATCCGGGATCAATCCAAAAGATATTGCTGTGATCTCCATTGACAGCCTGATGGGCGGGGTCATAGGCATAGATAAGAATTTTAATGCTGTTACATATTATGATACTGCTATGGATTCAAGGGCTGCTGAAGAGAGCAACTATCTTATCAATAATTTTGGGGATCTTATACTTGAATCTAATGGTGCATATTCCATATGGGGCCATAAAATACTTTACTGGAAAAAGAAAAACGAATGGAAAGACATACTTAAATTTGTGCACCCCACAGCTTTTGTCGGGGCAAAACTCACCGGCCTTTCTGGTGAAGACGCTTTCATCGACCAGAGTTTTTTAAGTTTTTCTGCGCTTTCGGACCTAAAGAAATCGCAATGGTCTGAAGAACTGTGCAGAAAGCTTGAGATAGATATCGATAAGCTTCCAAAAATAATAAAGTCAACAGATATAATAGGAACGACGACTTCTGGAGTAAAAGAATTGACGGGTCTGCCTGAAGGTATTCCTGTTTGTGCTGGATGCGGAGATGTTGTCGCCGGTTATGTGGGCTCGGGGGTCTTAGAATCCGGGGAGGTAGCTGATATTTCTGGGACAGCTAATATCCTTGCAGTCAATCTGAAAGAATGCGTGGTCCATAAGCATTTTGCTAATATAAAGTCTCCAATCAATGACAGCTACTATCTGCTTATTTCTCATGTACTTGGGGGCAGGACGTTAAAATGGTTTGCTGATGAGTTTTATGCTGAGCTGAGGGAAAAAATCGAAAAAGATGGAAGCAGTGTCTATGGATATCTGGACAGGGAAGCTGAAAAAGTCAGCCCGGGTTCACATGGTCTTATCTCGATTGATGATCTGCAGGGCAGATTTTTCCCTCCAGATATGAAGATGCGGGGACTTTTTATAGGCCATACATGGTCCCATAAGAAGATATATTTTTATCGCGCAATTCTGGAGGCGATCGCATATGATTACTATCTTGGGATAGATATCCTTAAGAAACTTGTAACTGACCTAAAAATTAACGAAATAAATGCAATAGGCAGTGGTGCAAATAGCAATATCTGGTTACAGATAAAAGCAGACGTACTTCAGATCCCATTTAAAACCAGCTATAGAAGCGACTTATCCTCATTGGGGGCAGCAGTAATAGGGGCACATTCAGTTGGTCTGGTCAAAGATATCGGCGGCTTTCTAAAGAAAGTCTTAAAAACAAAATCTGTTGTAAACCCCAGAGATGGAGAATACGAGAAGTACAAAAAATATATTGAAGTCTATATTGATGCAATACAGAACCTCAGTTCTTTTTTTGCAAAATTGAACTAGTTCTTAAATATAAGGGATAAAATCCTAAAAAAATATTTTGCGGGATAGGTTTATAGGTATTGCTATAAATTTTTCCTTCTCTGCTCGATATACTCTTCTATCTCTTTCATAGAACCGGAGAACTCATCCCTGGTAACGACAAATGCAGGATGGTCGACAAAGTCCTCAATGGCTATTCCATCTTCATCATATCCTTCAACAAAGTATGGTATTTTCAGCAGTTTTTTCATTATTTCCTGTGGGACCGGCTCGTCGATCTGGCTGTAAATATCCTTGCATTCACAGATCCTCATGAAGTCGTCAATGATCTCTGGATTTAATGTGTAGACAAGATTTCCGCCCGCGACTTTTTCTAAATGATATACATTTCCTTCTCCAGGGCCTGGCCTTGCTGAACAAAGAAGCAGTTTACTCATATAACCGTTACCTGGATCGGTCAATAACTGGTGCGCTTTTTTTGCAATAGCGATTCCTGACCACCTCTGTAATTCTTCAGTCAGTTCGATCCCGACTGATTTTGCGCTCTCTGCAAATTGCGGCCTTCCTTCAAATCTTCCTATCATTATTGTGATGACCGATCGCCACTGGTTAAAATCGACACCCCATGCTTTTCCGATCTCATGACCACGCTTTACTGCTTTTGCGACCTGTATTGCACCCGGGACATTAAACACCAGTGTCGAATTGGTCGGTATCCCAAGAGATGAAAGGATCTGTAAAAGGTATATTCCCTCTTTTGAACCTGGACATTTCACCATGATATTCGGGGAAAGCTTTTTTAGCTCAAGAGCCTGCCACAGCATCTCCTGTACATCGGTGACCTGTCTTGGGTCGACCTGTGCGCTCACATAACCCATCGTATATTTTGATTTCTCAAAAAGAGGCATGTAAAGTTCTGTGCCTTTTTTTGTAATCTCCTTGTATAGCTTCCAGGCAAGTTTAGCATTATCTTTTACCGGGTTTTCTTTTATCATCCGGTCAGCTATAGGGTTGACTTCATCTGGTATCAGGTCAAGGACTTTTCTTGTAAGCCTCGGGTTAGTAGTGACCCCGCAAAAGAGCGTATCACCAGGGTTCTCAATATCAAAAAGTACTTTCAGCTGTTCTTTCAGTTCTACTTTTTTTTCTGGAGCTGCTTTTTCGAGCATCTGTTTTACCCATGCATTGAAGATCAGTGGTGATGAATCCCACCACAGTTCCATGACATCAGAAGTATCTGAAAGTCTTTGCATTGCAGATTTTGTATAAGATGGCATTTTTACCTCCCATTTTTTATATGATCTATTAAATTTATCCCAGTACCTCTTTTACTGCTTTTATAATGTCTGCTGCATGAGGTATCGATGCCTGCTCAAGAGTCGAATTATAGGGTATCGGTGTGTTGAGTCCTGCAACGATCTTAACAGGCGCATCAAGATTATCGAAAGCTTTATTTGAAACTTTTGCTGCTATATCTGATGCAACACTTCCTCTTTCGCATGCTTCTGTTACTACAACCAGATGATTTGTCTTCTTAACAGAATTTAAAAGAGCTTCTTCATCAAGCGGCACAAGTGTCCTCGGGTCAAAAACCTCTGCACTGATCCCTTCTTTTTCAAGCTCTGCAGCAGCTTCAAGTGCTTTGTATACCATGTTTGAATATGCAAAAATGGTCACGTCACTTCCTTCGAGTTTTATATCTGCTACCCCAAAAGGAATGGTATATTCCTCTTCCGGGACAGGGCCTTTTAAAAGATATATCATCTTATGCTCAATAAATACCACTACGTTATCGTCCCGGACAGATGTCTTAAGCAGTCCCTTGACATCATAAGGTGTTGAGGGCATTACGACTTTTAACCCGGGTACATGATAAAACCATGCCTCAAGGCTCTGTGAGTGCTGTGCAGCAACGCCTCTTCCGGCACCTCCCTGTGTCCTGATCACAAGCGGGCACCTCAGGTTATCACCAGTCATGTATCTTATCTTTGCTGCCTGGTTTACTATCTGGTCCATCGCCAGTGTAGTAAAGTCAACAAACATAAGTTCAGCAATGGGTCTGTATCCGGTTATTGCTGCACCTGTTCCAGCTCCAATTATTGCATTTTCAGATATAGGAGTATTAATGACTCTTTCAGGACCATATTTATCAAGAAGACCTTTGTAAGCTCTAAAAGCGCCGCCGTATTTGCCGATGTCTTCACCGATCAAAAACACTTTGTCATCCCTGTCCATTTCTTCTATTACGGCTTCTCTTATAGCTTCCCTATATTCGATCTCTCTCATCAAGATTCCTTTCTTAATTGACTGATTTTAAAACAAATCAGATTATCAAATTATCTAAAGTTCCATCTTAGCTATGGCAAAAGCTATAGCAAAAATGTCAGTTTTATAATGCACTGACTTCTTCCAGGAATTTTTCAAGCTGCGGCTCGGGACTTTCTTCAGCAAACTTCACAGAGTCTTCCACTGCCTGTATTATTTTCTTATCCATCGCCTCTATTTCTTTTTCAGTCAGGACCTTTTCTTTCAGGATCACATCCTTAAAATTCTTAAAAGGATCCTTTTCCTTTTTATGGTATTCGACTTCTTCCTTATCCCGGTATTCCGCTGGATCATTCGGGTGATGTCCGCCAAACCTGTAAGCCTTGGCCTCTATGAGTGAAGGACCTTTTCCCTGACGCGCCAGTTCTGCGGCCCTTAATACCGCTTTATAAACTGCAACCGGATCCGCACCGTCAATAATAACTCCCGGTATATCGTATGCTGAGGCCCTGTTTGCCACATCTTTACATGCTACCGAATCACATGAGCTCATGGATATCGCATACATATTATTCTCACATAGATAAATAACAGGAAGTTTAAAAACTGCTGACATGTTCAGTGATTCATGGAACTCGCCATTATTTGATGCACCGTCTCCAAAAAAGCAAAGCACTACAGAGCCCTTGCCTTCCATTTTACAGCTAAACCCTGCACCTACTGATATCGGGATACCACCACCGACGATACCGTTTGCACCAAGCATTCTTAGTTCGGTGTCAGCAATATGCATAGAGCCTCCCCTGCCTTTGCAGTAACCGGTAGCCTTGCCGAGCAATTCTGCCATCATCTTGTTCAGGTCAGCACCTTTTGCAATACAATGCCCGTGGCCCCTGTGATTGGAGATTATATAATCCTTTTTTTCAAGAGCCATACATGCTCCAGCAGCTATAGCCTCCTGGCCAATGGATGGGTGAAGATATCCCCATATTTTTGCAGTCTGGTAAAGCTGGATGGTCTTCTCTTCAAAACGCCTTATCCTGATGATCTTTTCAAGCATTTCAATTTTCTGTTCTTTAGTTAACTCTGGCATTTAACCCCTTTCAAATTAAGATATTTGTAACTTCATCCTATGAATAGATTATATGCAATTTTTAGCACCATTGCAATAAAATTGCTAAATTAGATGAATTATTTATCGATTTTTTTTAATATCCCAAATTATTCTGTTTGGATATTATTTTTTATTGTCAAGCTTGATTATCTTCTCTGCAGCCGTATCGTCAGTAATGAGAATACTGATATACCTACCCCTTAAAGCGCCAAGAATTGCTTCGGATTTTAGTTTTCCACCTGCTACCCCTATCGAATAGGGGACTTTTTTCAGTGTTTCGACTGGCATTGCGACAAGCCTTCCTTTCAGGCTGGAATCGCATATGTCTCCATTGATATCAAAGAAATGTGAAAACACATCTCCCACAGCATTGTGTTTTTTGAGGGACTCAATATCTTTTTGCCCTATATGGCCTGTATTTAAAAGTGTCGAGATCACCCTCGGATATATTGCACCGATACCAACCAATGAGATCGTTACTTTTTTAAAAAGCTCAAACGTACTTCTTATGGATTTTTCATTTAAAAGCAGGCTGTAAAGTTCTTTTGAATCAAGTATTGCTGGGGCATATAAAAGGTGTGGTTGGACTCCAAATTTTTTTGCAAACCTTCTCGTTATATCATGACAGTTGAGATTGATGGCCAGCTGATGGCTCCCGCCGGTGATCTGTATTACTTCTATTTCCCTATTGATCCTGGAGGGAATATGATTGACTACTTCATTGACAGTGGTCCCCCAGGAAACTCCTACTACATCGCCGTCTTTTATCACCTCAAGCAGATAATCAGCCGCTGCGGCTCCCAACTTTGATTTGAGCTCTATTTCCGAAAGACCGAAATTTTCTACTACAATGGCCCTCTTTAACCCGAACCTTTGTTCAAGCTCTTCTTCAAGATTGGAGACATTTAAGCTGGGGTCTATGATGCTGATCCTGACGATCCCTGTATCAAGTGCCTTTTTCAATATCCTGTTGACCTGGTATTTTGAGATCTTTAATTTCTCACCAATATCTTCCTGGGTCATTGCATCCTTATAATAAAGATTGGAGACCTTTACCATTAATTTTACATTGTAAGCCATAATTTGATCACACCGTTTTTATAAATAATAATAAGATTTTAATTATTACTGCCAGTATCCACCTTACTTAATCTTCCAGTGCCTCGATCTTCTTTACCTTATCAACGGTACCCCCGTTACGCTCTATAGCAAGCCAGACTTTAAGGATCTCCTGGGCAAGGCTTTCCCCTATTATCAGGGAGCCCATGCAAAGTATCTGACAATCATTTGATAAGATCGACCGCTGCGCAGAGTAAAGATCATGGCAGACTGCTGCCCTTATACCTTTGAATTTATTTGCACATATCGCCATACCTATCCCAGTTCCACAGATGAGGATTCCCCTCTCATAATTCCCATTCTGGACCTCTGGCACGAGCCTCTGTGCAATATCAGGATAATCAACCGGGTCCTCGGTAAATACGCCAAAATCCTTATATTCTATTTCTTTTGATTTTAAGACTGCTAAAAGTGCATTTTTCAGGTCGATCGCATTAAAATCACATGCTATCGCAATTTTCATTTAAGTCTCCTCCTGTATAATTTTAAATAAATATTTATTGAAACCTTAAAATCCTTACTTAAGTATTTAAGAAAGGAAATCTTCCACCTGGGCAGCTATTTTCTCCCCGGTCAATCCAAAGTAATCGGTTACCTCTTTGTAGTTACCCACAGGCGCAAAAGTATCATTTACACCGATCATTATCATCTTTACAGGATTATCCTTTATCAGCACATCAGCTACTGCACTGCCAAAACCGTTGACTATATTATGTTCTTCTACTGTTACTACCTTTTTTGTCTTTGCGCTTGTCTTAAGGATAAGCTCCCTGTCTAACGGCTTTAAGGTCGGCATGTTTATCACCTCAGCACTTATGCCTTTTTTTAAGAGTATCTCTGCCGCTTCAAGAGTATTATAGACCATGTAACGAAAAGGTCAAAATGCTGACATCTTTTCCTTCCTTTAAGACCTCTCCTTTACCCACAACAAACTTATAATCATCACCATGGATCCTAATTGACTTATTGCGATGTATCCTTATAAATACAGGCCCCTTTATTTCTGCAGCAGCAAAAACAGCCTGGTAATACTCCGGACCATCACAAGGCGATAAAATAGTGATGTTTGGAAGAACTCGTATTATTGCTATGTCCTCCAGGACAGTATGGGTTGCTCCAAGTGAACTTACAGAGAAACCGCAGTTATTACCCATGATTATTACTTTCATATTTGTTTTGCAGACATCATCCCTGATCTGTTCAAGACATCTGAAAGAAATAAAAGGTATATATGCAGCAATAAAAGGGATCTTGCCACAAAGTGCAAATCCTGCCGCCTCACCCATCGCATTTTGTTCTGCAATACCAAACTCAAAATGTCTTTCAGGATATTTTTTATTGAATTCACCACCGCTTGCACCTAGTGATGAATCACAGGAAACGAATATGACATTGGGGTCCCTGCTGCCCAGTTCTACAAGCGCATCTGAAAAGACTTTTCTCGGATCCTCTATTATACCTTCCGGCAGATTGACTTTATTTTCCAACTTTATCAAGCTCCTTTCTTTTTGCGTCAGCAAGCACTGCTATCGCATTGTCCACCTCATCCAGTTCACAGTGCCAGTGATGAAACTGGTACTTATCCTCTGCGAAAGCCAATCCCTTACATTTGACTGTATCAGCGATTACGCAAGATGGTTTTCCCTTTGAAAATGGGATAGACGATAGCACATCATATATCTGCCCAAAATCATGGCCGTCTATGCTTTTAACATCCCAGCCAAAAGACCTAAACTTGTCAGCTATGGGGTCCGTACTCATTACATCATCTGTCGCTCCATTTACCTGCAGTCTATTCTTATCGACAATAACCACAAGGTTATCTGTGCCATAATGGCCCGCTGCCATTGCTGCCTCCCAAACACTGCCTTCTTCACATTCTCCATCGCCGAGCATTACAAATACCCTGTATTCTTTTTTATCCAGCCTTGCGCAAAGCGCAATTGCATTTGCAACTGGAAGGCCATGGCCAAGTGACCCTGTAGGAAATTCGATACCCGGGGTCCTTTCTTCAGGATGCATCGGCACCAGGGTCCTGAAAGTGTTATAGGTCCACAATACCTCCTCATCAAAATAACCCTGGTCTGCAAGCACAGTATAAAGCGCGACACATTTATGGCCTGCAGAAAGAATAAACCGGTCCCTTTCTGGCCATTTTGGATTCCTTGGATCATGATTCATGATTTTGTTATAGAGGACTGTAATAATATCAAGCCCCGAGTATGCACCTCCTATATGCACTTCTCCAAACCGGAGCATCTTCAATATATTTTCCCTGCATCTGTAAGATTTTTCCAGAAGGGACCTTGTCTCCTGGTCACTCAGGTTTCCCATTTTTTGTTTTTCCTTCCCTTGGATAATTTTTTAATCAATACCGGTGTTTTTATAAAGTCTTATTGAAAAGCGGATGATCTATTAAATGTTTGAGGCATCGACTGCCATATTGATCATATTTGTAAAATAATCATAATTCAATGAAGCTCTTCCTATAAAAATCCCATTATTATTTTCCAGTTTCAAGATCTCAAAAGCGCTAATCGGTGAAACACTGCCACCATAAATAATATACTGTTGCTCTCCCGTTCCTTCCCCATACTCCTTAGATAAAAAATCCCTTATGAAATGGAGAGAATCTGATATATATTCTACCGGTGCACTTCTATCTGAACCAATGGACCACACGGGTTCATAAGCAAGGAGAATTCTTCTTAAATCCCCGGTATCAAGACCGTCATAATATTTTCGTATCTGGTCCTTTAAGAAATCGTATACTTCTTTTTTATTTTTATACTCCTCTTCTTCACCAATACATAATATTGGTATCATGCTATTTTTTAAAACACCTTTTATCTTTTTATTGATAAGCCACGGATCTTCCTTTAATATATTGATCCTCTCGGGATGTGCAAGCTCAACAAAACTGCAGCCTATTTTTTTCAGGTGCATAGGGCTTACCTCTCCTGTAAAAGGGCCTTCGTCTTCCCAGAAAGCATCCTGAGCCCCATATTTTAATCGGGAATCTCTAAGGATTAAAGAAATAGGATAAAGGGGAAGAAATGTGGGTAATATAAATACTTCTATGTCCCTGTTTTCCAGGATTTCTGCTTTTGAATAAATATAGTTCTTTAGCTGGGAGGCATATTCCAGACTTTCATCAACAGTCTTATTCATTTTCCAGCCAGCACCGACAAATATCTTTTTCATGACAAATAATTATATGCAATTAATTGCATATTTGCAATAAATATATACATCAAAATACATCCTTTAACCGGCGGATCTGTCTATTAATATTTTAACTGTTCCATTCTTTTTCTTAAAATAAAAAATATGATAATATCTATCTTTGAATTACAGAAAAGCAGCCTACCGATAAGAGATCTGTAATCATAAAAGCATTTAAAACACAGGTTATGCGGGCTTTTAAGCATTTATATTTGTACTGGTTAAAAAGAATGTTCAGGTGAATAATTATAATAGATGTCAATACTTAGAAAAAAACATAAAAGAAATAAGAATAAAAAGCTTGGAATAAAGATCTTTTTTGCCATTGTGTCTGTTTTGATCATTTTTTCCCTTGGGGTCTTTGGGGCCGCAGGCGGTATTGTCTTTGCAGCTTCTTCAACAGTATTAAGTTTTGTGGATTCCCTGCCTGACCTCCAGGATTACTCACCGACTCAGAGCGCTCTCACATCAAGGATATATGCGGCTGATGGTACTCTTATTGCGACTTTTCATGGAGAGGAAAACAGGGAGCTAGTTTCCCTTGAACAGATGCCAAAAAACCTTATCAATGCTGTAATATCCATCGAAGACGAAAGGTTCTATAAACATACAGGTGTGGATCTTGAAGGTATTGCACGGGCATTCCTGATCAACCTGGAAGCCGGTTCTATAGAAGAGGGGGCTAGCACCATTACGCAACAGGTCATAACAAGTATTTATATGCCACTTGGAAAAACAATCGTGACTTATGACAGAAAAATAAAAGAGGCCGCTCTTGCTTACCAACTGGAAAAGTTTTATTCAAAAGATGAGATCCTTGAGATGTATCTTAATACTATTTACCTTGGAGAGGGTGCATATGGCGCCCAGGCAGCAGCAAAGATCTATTTTAATAAAGATGTAGAATATTTAAGCCTCTCAGAATGCGCTACTATCGCAGCTGTCATACAGGCACCTGAATATTACAATCCATATATTAATAAGACAGCGGCACTTGAAAGAAGAAATATCGTCCTTGGCAAGATGCTGGAGCTTGATTATATTAATGAAAAAGAATACAACGATGCTATTATGCATCCCATAATCATGCAAAGACCTTTTCAGGAAACCCAAAAAGGTTTTGCCCTTTATTTCGTAGAATATGTAAAACAGATCCTAATAGAAAAATATGGGGTCAACAAAGTGTTTACCGGAGGGTTTAATATTTATACTACTCTCGAACCAGCCATGCAGGTAGCAGCAGAAGATGCCATAAATACTGTTCTGTTTGATCCAGAGGACCCTGCTGCCGCTCTTGTAGCGATGGACCCGAAAACAGGGTTTATAAAAGCTATGGTCGGGGGCAAGGATTTTGGTAATATGAAGTTCAATCTTGCTACGCAGGCAAAAAGGCAGCCCGGTTCGACTTTTAAAGTCTTTGCATTGATATCAGCTCTTGAACAGGGTGTGAGCCCTTATACTACATTCAATCCCAATGGGACCATTATATATGATATCGTCGGCAGCCAGCCATGGGAGATCTCTAATTATATGGGTGAAGACTATGAGACGAATGAGATGACTGTCCTTGATGGTACGGTTAGTTCCGTAAACCTTGTGTATGCCCAGCTTATTATGAGAGTCGGCGGCTATAGCGTTTCTAAAACTGCAAATGACATGGGTATCGAGACCCCGCTTGAAGGTTATCCGGCAATAGGCCTCGGAGGCCTTACGACGGGAGTGTCTGCACTTGAAGTCTGTACGTCTTTTGCGACAATAGCTGATTACGGCACAAAACATGAACCTATAGCCATATTAAAGATAATCGATAAGGACGGTAACGTGCTTGAGGAAAACGAACCCCAGGGCGAACAGGTGATAAAACCGATAAATGCATTCAGGGCAATAGAGATCATGCAGCAGGTAGTGCAGAGAGGTACAGGGACAAGGGCAAGGCTTGATGACAGACAAGTTGCCGGAAAAACCGGAACGACCCAGGAAGCTGAAAACGCCTGGTTTACCGGCTTTACTACGAATCTAGCCGCCTGTGTTTGGATGGGTTATCCAGAGGTAAATAAAAAGATGGGTGTAATACATGACCAGCGGGTACAGGGCGGGGCCCAACCTGCGATGATATGGAAACTTTTTATGGAACGGGCAACCAAAGAATTACCGATAGAAGAGTTCCAGAGACCAGAAGATGATATTATAAGCCTGCAGGTCACTTCAAATCCTGAAACAGGAGAGCTGCTTGTGCCGAACAGGTTTACTCCTCCAGACCAGATAAGCATTACAGAATTTAGATATGGTTCAGAACCAAGGACACAGGCTCCGATCCTTCCCGAATATTTTCCTATAATTCCGAATGTGGCATTACTGCCTGTACTTGAAGCTAATAATATACTGTTCCAGGCAGGTTACACACACGTTGAATATATAATCGAACCATACGGTGAGGTCCCGCCCGGATACACGCACAGGCAGGAACCTCTCGGAGACACACCTCTTGAAAGGATCTGGAAGATAAAAGTATGGGTAAATCCTTAGTGCAGGCTGGAAGGATAATATGCAAAAAAATAATAAAATGATCACTCTGCTGGCAATCATCATAATTGCCTTTGGGACAATAGGATGTGTTCCGTGCTTTGCAGGATTGTACTTTGTAAAAAACCTCGAATTAAAAACTGCAGATACTTCCCAGGTGATCAATACTCTAAACAGCAGTATTGATTCAATCACAATCCTTGTGGAAGACTCTTCACTTGCTCTCAGTAATGTAGCTGGAACAGTAGAAGATGCTAAGGATTCTCTCTCAGAAGCATCAGTTATGCTTGAAGACTCCTCGGAAGCAATGATGGAGATATCAAAACTGGTAAATTTTGATATTTTAGGAATAAAGCCGCTTGAGGGGGTTTCTGTCTACTTTGAATCTATTGCCACAGACCTGGGAGATCTTTCTGAAAATATACTGATGACTTCTGTGTCTGTAGGTAAAAATATCGAAGACATCAATAAGGTGTCTGATGACCTTGGAGCTATATCAATAAAAATGGACACTTTCTCGACTTCCTTTACAAGCACAGCAGATACGATTCCTATTTTCGGGCTTAAAACTGTGATGTATATTGCTCTATTATATTTTGGGATGCTGAATATAATATTTATACTGATCGGTGTTTCTCTCGCTGTATTAAGCAGAAAAGCCAATAAATAAAAAAATAATGGAGCCTGACCAAAATCCAGGCATCTCTACTTTTTACTTTTTTTTACAACTTCTACTTCATTAGCTTTAGTATTAAGTGCATTTTTTCTTTTTGGTTTTATATAGAAGAAATACAATAAAAGTATTAGTGCCACTATTACTGCTGCGCCGGCATTGATGACAATCAATAAAAGGCTTGATATCTGTCTCCCTGGGACAGTCAGTGTTAGATCGATGTTCTTTAAGTAAGTATTATCAAGCTCTAAAGGTATTGTGGTTGCATACTCTCCAGGCTTTATTTCATCATCAAGCTCCAATCTCAGGACTATTTTATTTTCTTTACCTGCAAGTATCTTTCCATCTCCTATAATTGCCATGGTCCTGAACGGAGTATTCCCGGGTTCATCCGTGCTGATTGAGATCGTTGCATCCTTATCTGAAGTCGAGACAACATCAAATGTGATCTCTACAAAACCTGGCTTTTTATCTAATTCCAGAGTATCAGCGATTCCGGAAACTTCAAAATCCTTACTGAAGCTTTGCTTTATGCTGAGGGGTATATCTCCTCCTGCCAGGCTGGAAAGACCTTCAATGCTTAAGTCATATTTTCCAGTTGATCCCAGACCTTTTAATATCATGGAATATATGCCATCACCCTGAATTTCATCACCATTTGCTACAGAACCATTATCCAGCAATCCACCAGATGCTTCACTTCCATCAGGCGCAACAAGTGAATACTTAAACTCCCCTTCACTCAGGTCTTCAAAACTTGCCCTGATTATCGTATCTTCACCAGTAAACGGGTTATTGGTTATTTCCAGAAGTATTTCAGGCGCGTCTTTTATATAGAAAGCGGTTTGTAAACCGGTAAAAGCAAAGATATCCATTTTCAATATATCCTGGATAAAATACTTGATAATATATTTACCATTGATGTCGGTCTTTTTAAAAGTCGAAGTATATATCCCATCACCCGCTATGCTGTCTGCACCCTGGCCATTATCAAAAAGTACGAGTTCCTGTTCGAACGTGCCTTCTTCTGAAGTGACTATGGTCGATACAGCATAATCCTTATAATCGATATCACCTGCTGCAGGATTGTCTTCAGCCTTGATTTCTGCGGATACAGCAACTTCAGACCCGGTTTTAAAGTAATTATCCGATGGTGATAACGCTCCTAACCGGACAGGAAGCTTATAAACGGCAAAGCTTGCATTCTTATGTAAAGTCGAGCCTGTCGGTTCATTAAGGATAGAAAAAGATAAATTATAATACCCCTGTTGTTCCGTATTCTTAAATACACCTGCAAAGTTACCATCAGAAGCCACAGTGTCATTCCCGGATGCTGAATCATTCATTACAATATCTGCACTGGCGGTACCTTCAGGGTCCGTAACTAAAGCTTTTACCGTAAAATCGTCTGTGCTGTTCTCGCCCTCAGGATCAAGTATTTTAGAGATATCTATTACAAGAGGGATCTCCACTCCGGCAGTATATGCATCAAATTCAGGTTCCCTGACAGTCGAATCCCCAATATCATAAATAAAAATTCCATCTCCGCTAATCGAATATTTCCACTGGCCCGGTTGCAGGGAATTAATTTTTACGATCTTGAATATTTTTTCTTCAAAATATTCATCATATACAGCTTCGTCCCCGGAAGGTTTTAATATTTCAATACCGGGATCGGACGTAAAGTTATTTTTTGAAGACAGGACTATAAGCTCATTTATATAATCCTTGATATCAAATTCACCGGTCAGGCTTTCACTACCGGATTGTTCTTCTGTCTTTATGAATCTGCTTGTTATGTTTGCCAGTATCTCAAGAAAAGAATCTTTGAGATCAGATGCCTGCTGAGGCTTCCAGCATATCCCTCCGGTTATAAAGGCCATCTGTTCCAGAATCGCTACATCGGTTTCCTTCGTAAAAGCAATGGGATGGATGATTATTCCGGAATCCTTATAATTATAGCAAAGGTCAATAAGCATTTGCTTATATTCTTCAAGATAAGTCGCGGGTGTTGCTACCTCTTCTGCAAATGAAGTCTTTTCTACTCCTGTAGCTCCATTTGCAAAAATATTTGGGTCTTCAGGATTTACTGGACCTTGCTGGTCATCCCCTTCTCTTCCAGAGGGTTTTTCAGGCTTATTTCTTGTCTGCTTATCATCGCCGGTTCCTGCAGGCGGGATGTCATCAAGAGTAAGCGCGCCATCAGTCAAAAAAATGACGATTGTGTTTTGCTTTTCATTTCTTTCATCGAGGGCAAGTTTTATCTTTTCCAGTGCCCCCTTCATGTCTGTAAGGCCCTGATCGCTCCGGATCCTGTCAATTGCTGTGCTGATCTCGGCCTGGTTATCTGTTATATCTATCATCGGTGCATATATATTGGTTGTCTCACCAAAACCGCTTACAAGTACCCTGTTTCCCTTGTTCATCACTTCTGCCAGATAGACAAAAAGTTTTGCGGCATCTTTACGAAGATCATTGGGATCATTTTTTTTCATGCTGCCTGATTCATCTATTATAAGAACAAAATCATAACCGGAAACACTATCGTAAGCTGTTTCATCTCCATAAAGATAGTTACCTTCATTATTTACAGAAAATATTTTCTGGCCCGCAGGGAAAAGTGACAGTAAAAAAAACATGGCCAAAAAAACTGATGTCAGTACCCTGCCTCGTTTTGAAAAATATTTTTTTATCTTTTCTTTGATGCTCATAAATTTTTTTTAAAAATTATTATTTTATTTAACACTATTCGAAGAGGTCCGTTTTAAAAAGAGGTCATAAGAGAAATATTTGCTTTAGTTATCAGAAATATTTTATAGGTATGTCCGCAGGTGAGGTCAATAAACGTTTGAACTCTTCATTCATTTTAAGAAGGCTTACAGAACATCCCTCCATATCAAGAGAAGTACAGAAATTATTTACATATGTCCTGAATATCTTTATACCCCGGTCTTTCAAGATATCTAACACTATTCCCGCAGCTATATAAAGCTCGCCAATCGGTGTACCCCCAAGGCCATTTACCATCACTGCAACCTCATCATCACTCATGAATGGCAGATCTTCTATCACAGTGTCTGTTATGATCCTTATTGCCTGGTTTGCCGGCATAAATTTAAGCCTTTCCCTGCCGGGCTCTCCATGAAGCCCGACTCCAAGCTCCATCTCATCATCACCAAGATCAAAAGTCGGCGAGCCCTTTGCAGGTGTGGTGCAGGATTTTAACGCAAATCCCATTGTCCTTACATTGTCATTTACTTCCATGGCCAGTTTTTTTAGACTTGCAAGGTTTACGCCCTCTTCCTCAGATTTTGCACCAACTATCTTGTAAACAAACATAGCACCGGCAACACCTCTTCTGCCTGCAGTAAATGTGCTGTCCTTAACTGCGACATCATCATTGATTATGACTGTATCGACAACCGGGCCTCCTTCAAATTCCAGCATCTCGCTTGCCATCTCAAAATTTGCCCTGTCTCCCGTATAATTTTTGACCAGGAAAAGGACTCCCCTGCCCCGATCGACTATTTTTGCAGCATCGACAATGGCATCAAGAGTAGGAGCGGCAAATACCGGGCCGGCACATGCTGCATCAAGCATACCCCTGCCGACATAAAAAGCCTGGTCTGGTTCGTGGCCGCTACCGGAACCTGAAATAATAGCTACTTTATTTAAATAAGGATCTTTCCTGTATACTATCCTCTTATCATAGACTACTTTTATTTTGTCAGGGTTTGATAGCTCTAGTCCCCTGAGCATCTCATGAACGACAGATTCAGGATCATTTATTATTTTTTTCATTAATTGCCCCTTAAGAGTTCCCCTTTAAAATTTCAACTGCTGCTTCAAAAATCAGGACGATAATAAGTGAACCAGGGTCCCTGTTGCCCCTGCTTCTTTCCCCGACATATGAAGCCCTGCCTTTTTTTGCGACCATATCTATGGTCCTGTCAGAACCTTCCCTGGCAGCATTGTAGGCGGATTCTATCATCTGCAGCATATCGATATTCTGCTCCGATCCAACAAATCTCCTCATCGTCTCAACTGCCGGTTCAAGCGAATCAACAAGTGTTTTATCCCCGACCTGGGTGTTTCCACCTCTTCTTTTGATAACAGTCAGGGCATTTTCGACCGCTTTTACCCAATCCGCTGCATCAGGTTCGATATTGTCTGCAATCACCTTTCCGGTCTCAATAAAACCTGTTCCCAGCATCGCTCCTGATGTACCGCCGATCGTGTATGCAAGTGTAAAACCGACTTTTTTGAGTATATCACCAGGGTCCATTTGCGAAAGTTCTCCAATGACACCCTGCACAGCTTCAAAACCTCGCTTCACACCGGAACCACAATCAGCATCACCCATAGAATCAAGCTCTGTCAGAGTCTTTTCGGCATCTATCAGCTTTCTGCTGATAGTTTCGATTATTTTTATTAGTGTATCTTTTTGCATCTGAATACCGTTTTTATTATTGATATAATCCTTAAATTGTAATTTTTATTCTAACTAAAATCAATTTAATATTTTTATTTTGTTGACCTTCAGAATATTATCTATAATATAATAATACATGGTATTTAACAGTCAAAAATTTTTTATTTATGCCAGGTTTTTTACAATCTATAAATAGAAACCAATAAACATAAAATGGACCTGAAAAATAAAATAAGAGTCAGATTTGCACCAAGTCCCACCGGGTATCTTCATATCGGGAGTGCAAGGACAGCTCTTTTTAACTGGCTTTTTGCGAAAAAAACCGGTGGAAGATTTATTCTGAGAATTGAAGATACGGACATCCTGCGACATATGGAATCGACTATCGATCTCATTACAGAGTCATTGAAATGGCTTGGAATGTCCTGGGATGAAGGACCCGATATTGGCGGTGATTTTGGCCCATACAGGCAGTCTCACAGGACCGATATCTATAAAAAGTATGCAGATAAATTAATCAATGTAAAAAAAGCTTATCCATGTTTCTGTACCCCTGAAACGCTTGAAGAGAAAAGGTTAAAAAAAAGCAGTAGCGGAGAATTCTTTGTATACGACAGGGAATGCCTGAGACTTCCAGATGAACAGATAAAGCAAAATCTAAAAGATAAAATCCCCTATGCAGTAAGGTTATCTGTACCTGAAGAACAGGAAATACGTTTTACCGACAGGGTTTATGGAAACATAAAAGTAAACAGCAATACTATTGAAGACTTTATAATCATAAGGTCAAATGGCCTGCCCACATATAATTTTTCTGCAGCAGTAGATGATATGCTTATGGAAATAACACATGTGATTAGAGGTGAGGACCATCTCTCAAATACACCTAAGCAAATACTGGTCTATAAAGCTTTTAAAAAAGAGCATCCTGATTTTACGCACCTTCCCATGATCCATGGTGCTGATGGACAGAAACTCAGCAAACGCCATGGTTCTATTTCTATTGAATCATACAGGGAAGAAGGATTCCTTCCTGAAGCAATAGTAAACTATCTTGCATTGCTTGGATGGGCATATGATGAAAAGACTACTATCTTTTCTGTCGAGGAATTGATTTCCAGGTTTAGCCTGGAAGCAATAAATAAGAGGCCGGCAAAATTTGATTATGAAAAACTGGTCTGGCTTAATGGCAACTATATAAGAAACAGAGAGGATAAAGACATCGAATCGCTTGTCTATGAAAGGCTTGAAAAAAAAGGTACCGATAAAAAACAACGTTATGATATGATCCCAAAAATAATCCCTTTGATAAAGGAGAGGATGAAAACCTTAAGTGACGCTGATAATACAGTCCTGCAGTTTTATGGTGATGTTGAATACACTGAAGAAATAAAGGATTACTTTATAGGAAATAAGGAAACAGCAATAAATGTCCTTGATAATGCGATCCCTGCACTGGAAGAATTAAAGGATTTTGACAGGCAAAACATTGAAAATAAACTCAGGAAAATCTCTGAGGATCTTGAGATCACATTCAGAAAAGTCGCTGAGGTCATAAGGATAGCAATATGGGCTTCCAGTGTAAGCCCTCCGCTGTTCGGGACAATGGAAATACTTGGAAAAGATGTATCTTTAAATAGATTAAAAGCCTACAGGGAAATTATTTAAAACACCACTTAGACCCGGAAGATCATCTCTTCCGGTTTGAGATCCCTTCCCTCTTCTACAACTCTTTTTGTAAAACTTGCCACGACTATTTCCTCATTTGTAGGAATCACAAATATCTTGGCTTTTGAGTCATAGGAATAATCTGCAGATATCATACCCTGTCCCGACCCTATTTCATTATTACGCTGGGAATCTATTTTTATTCCCATAAACTCAAGGTTTTCCATAAGCCTTTCCCTGATCTGGGAGTTCTTCTCACCTATTCCACCGCTTAAGACTATACAGTCAACTCCTCCCATTACTACCCCAAAAGTTCCTATATATTTTCTTACTCCTTCAAGAAACATCTCAACAGCTATCCTTGCCCTCTTATTTCCATTTTCTGCAGCAGCAAGTATTTCCCTAAAATCTTCAGTTCCTATTCCAGCTATTCCCTTAAGCCCTGCATTGTATGAGATCTCTGATTGTGCCTCTTCGACCGAGAGCCCCAATTGTTTCATAGCATAAAGAAGTGCTGTACCGTCTACATCCCCGACCCTTGTACCCTGAATCAGTCCGGAATTTGGGGAAAAACTCATGCTTACATCGACAGACTTTCCATTTTTTACTGCACAAAGTGAACTTGAACCTCCAAGATGTATGGTGATAAGCTTGATGTTTTCAGTCCCCATTAATTTGAAAGCCATTGCTGAAAGGTATCTATGTGAAGAACCATGGAATCCAAACTTTTTAATACCCAGTTTTTCATACCAATCCCACGGAAAGCTTAACGGTCTTCTGAATTCAGGGATGGAATAGTGAAATGAAGGTTCAAATACACCTACCATGGGGACATTTAGTATATTTTTAAATATTTCAATAGATTCTATATAAGGTATGTTATGTATAGGAGCCACGAATGAATACCTATTCATCTCAGCCAGGATCTCAGGAGTAAGCATATTGGCACCGTTTGTCTCTCCAAGGACACACTTAAATCCCATTGCCTGGATGTCCTGTGGACTTTTCAGTACACCATTTTTTACATACCAGTCAAGCGCACATTTTATTGCAGCATCGAATCCAAATAAACCTATTACTTCTTTTTTGGAAGGATCATCCCCTATGCTATGAACAAAATCTGAATTTCCCTCTGTTTTTATTTTATCTATATTTGCGGTACCGAGAAGCTTCACTTCATTCTTGTTATTGATATCGATTATCTTGCTTTTAAATGATGTACTGCCTATGTTTCCGATGCCGATTATCATCTCTTCCCCTTCGATATTGTTTTTATTTTAAATGATAATAAATAAAAATAAGCATAATATATCAGGTATTCTTTTTCAAGAAGGCTTCAATATAAAACATATCCATTTTTTATTTAATTGTAACTGCAGTATTGCTATTTAAGCATCAACTGGATTATATTTAATTAATACTATTTTAGTAGCATTTAATTTTATAAATAATATGGAAGAAAAAAAAGACAGGCTGAAAAATTTTATTTTTTTTGATAATGCATCTACAACAAGGGTAGATGACCGGGTATTCTCTGAGATGAGACCCTATTTTACTGAATATTACGGCAACCCTTCAAGCCTTCATGAGTACGGACAGATAGTAGCAGAAAAAATTGAGGAATCCAGAAAAAAGGTTGCAGATCTTATAAATGCGGACACTGATGAGATCTATTTTACTTCAAGTGGTACAGAATCCAATAATTTTGCGATCTCAGGGATCGCCCGTGCAAATAAAAACAAAGGTAACCATATAATTGCTTCTGAGATAGAGCATTATTCAGTCTTAAATTATCTTAAAGAAATGCAGCGGGATGGATGGGAAAGCACCATAGTACCCGTTGATAAATACGGGATGGTGGACCCGAAAACTATTAAAAAAGAAATTAAAAAAAATACCATCCTTATAACGGTCATGCATGCAAACAATGAAATAGGCTCCATCCAGAACCTAAAAGAAATAGCAGCAGTTGCAAAAGGATCAGAAGTATATTTTCACAGTGATGGAGTTGCTACAGCAGGCATAATACCAGTTGATGTAAATGAGATTGGAGTCGATGCTTATAGTTTCTCGTCCCAACAGATGTATGGGCCCAAAGGTATTGCAGCTCTCTATTTAAAAAAAGGTACAAGAATAAGACCGCTTATAATAGGCGGAACACAGGAAAACGGTAGAAGAGGAGGGACAGAAAACGTTCCAGGAATAATAGGTTTTGGTAAAGCCTCTGAGATTGCAAAAGATGAAATTGAAACAAATTATAAAGTAATATCTGCCCTGAGAGATAGCCTTATAGAGGGTATACAGAATAAAATAGAGAAAACAGTCTTGAACGGCCACCCGACTAAAAGGCTTCCCGGAAATGTCCATATAAGTTATGAATACGTGGAGGGAGAATCTATAATCCTCATGCTTAATATAAATGGTATTGCTGCAGCCAGCGGTTCTTCTTGTGCATCGCATGCTTTAAAGACTTCACAGGTCTTAAATGCTATTAAACTTCCACCGGAACTTGCTAATGGTTCAGTCCTGTTCTCACTCGGAAAATTCAATACAAAAAAAGAGGTCGAAAAAGTCATAGAAGTACTGCCTCCTATTATCAACAGATTAAGAGAAATGTCACCTCTGACAAAAAAATAGCTACAAAACTTAAAAAGATCACAAAATCTTTTCTTGAAAGTTAAAAATAAAAATAATATATTAAGTCATATCATAAATCGAATTGTATGAGATAGCATAATATTAATAAATAGATAAGTTCTAATATAATAAAAGAGGTAAGAGATGGTTACATATAATGAAAAAGTGATGCAAGCATTTTATGAATCCACAAAATGTCGGTGAAATCGATAATCCAGATGGTGTCGGCGAAGTAGGAAATCCTGTCTGCGGAGACATGATGACTTTTTACATAAAAGTAAAAGACGATAAGATCGAAGATGTAAAGTTTAAGACTTTTGGTTGTGGTGCAGCTATAGCTGTCTCAAGTATGGTCGGTAACTATTGCAAAAGGAAAAACACTTGATGAAGCATTAAAAATAACAAACAAGGATGTAGCAGAAGAGCTGGGTGGTCTTCCTAAGAATAAAATGCATTGCTCGAATCTTGGAGCTGATGCTCTGCATGCTGCAATAAAAGATTATCAAAAAAAGCATGAAATTAAGAAATAGGTGAAATAATATGTCAGACAAAGATAAAAAAAATTCTGAATGCAAATGTCCATACTGCGATGCAGAACTTGATGAAGATTCAATATTGTGTGGAGCCTGCAATGTCAGAATAATATTCTGCCAGAAGTGTGGCAAACCAGTAGCTTCAAATGCTAAAAAATGTCCAAATTGTGGAGCAATCATTTAAAAATATCATCTTCTATTTTAAAAAGCCACAAATATCATATTTCCAAGTTTCCTTCAGATCTTTAACATGTCTTATTAATAATTAAAATTTCTTAAGGAGTAGTAATATGTCAGATAAATAATGTTAATAATATAGCACCTGATGAGACACTTGATGTAATAGGACTATACTGTCCTGTACCCTTATATCAGGCAAGAAAAAAAATAGATACAATGCAAAACGGCCAGGTGCTGGAGATAATTGCAGATGATCCTTCTGCAGAACCTGACTTTAAATCATGGAGCAGAACTACAAAGAATGAGCTTCTGGATATAAGAAAGCAAGACGACAAGCTTTTTATTTATATAAGGAAAACTGAAAAAAAATAGATTTTGTGGTATTATTTCACCGTTCAGTCTTCAATGGTGGGGAGTCGTCTAGCGGTAGGACATGCGGCTCTGGCCCGTAGAGCAGGGGTTCGAATCCTCTCTCCCCAGCCAACCTTGGACATTTTTGTCCAATAAAATCTAATAAACATTTTCTTAAGTTAAATCTTTACATTTTTGAGATTGAATACTTTTTTCAAAAATAGTTCCAAATTCCGTTTCTCATAGTAAAATTTAGGTAAATATTGTATGTAATTTATACTATAATATTGATATATAAAAAATAAATTTTCCTATAAATTGGGTTTTTATTATTAGTAATAAATATATAAAGGCGGCTTTTTGATGGATAATGAAATAAAATCCCAAAAATACAGGAAATTTATCAGTAGCTGCTTTAGCTACCGGAATTCTTGTGGATTAGCCCTATAATACTTTATAATTTCCTGTGGATGCCAATTTCTATATTTTTAAGAAAAATAGTTGATGAAAGTTATGTTCCCAATATCATACTTCCTTTTATTTCTATTGCTATTTGCTTATCAATAATTGCTGTTATTTGTGGCAGTATTGACTTGAACAGAATAAGTAAAGGGTTTTTTAGTGAAAAAAGGTAAAGGTTTTGATATAGCTGGAATAGTTACAGGGGGAGTTGTAATTTTATTTGCTCTTGTTTTCGCACTCCTGGTGAGATACTGGCTCCATATTAAAAATTAGTAATTTTCAATTAAGTCTGGGATAAAAATATCACCCTTTATACTTAATAATTTAGTTCTAACCTTGTCTACTATGCCCAGCCAACATTACTAACTTTTATTTACCAAATCTTTCCTTTTAATGAATGTGAGCACAGTAAGAATAACTGAAAATATAAATAAGACTGCAAAAAGAATAGGTATATAGATTTGACCTTGATCAAGATAATAACCAGGACTTACTATTATTGTATAAAGCAGCATACCTATTGAGATAAGGTGGACATGAAGAGCCCATCTGGTTTTTTTAATCAAACCAACCCCACCGATTATAAGCAGTATTGCAGTTGAGAACTCATCAAATAGATGCAAAGAAATGGAGTAAGGTGTAGTTTTAAACTCAGGTACATTTCCTGTAAAAATAAAAAATAACCACATTGCTATCATTAAAGCTCCAACTGCAATTGAATACACTATAGCTGTTCTTCTTACTGCCATTTCTCCTCCTTAAAAGATTTTTAAAATAAAATAGCTAGAAGTTGATTAAATGTAAAGGCTTGTCAGGAAAAATAAAATAATTGCTTAAGGTTAATTAATTCTCTTAAAAAATGGTTCGAAATTTCGTAACTTGGGGCAGCCAATTTAAAAACATTAAGCCCCATATTTCTACAGGACTTAATGTAAGTTACCATCCTTAGGTACGGGTGAGTATCTATGGTTTACCTATCATAAACTCCTGAAGTGGTTCTGGTTGGTCATGGAATGTCTTTACTGTATACATTCCATCTGGCAGACAAGCTGTAAAGTACGCATCTCCATATGGCATATCTATAGCAAATACCTCATTTCCATCTTTATCATATATCATAACATGGTTGTTATTTGCATATTCATACCAGAACACAAACTCAAAGCATCCATCATCGTTTATCCATACTTGGTAGCAGACCATCTGCTGGTCTCCTCTTTCCCAAATGGGTTCTTCCATTTCCTCTTCTTTAGCAGTAGATGATGGACATTGTAGCCTTACATTGTCGAAAAGAGCTATGCCTCCATTATCTACCATAAATGATATCTCTACTGTATCAAAATCAGGTAGAGGGATAGTTGATGGTTTTGTATCTTCCCAGAGTTTATTTAGTGTCAAACAGTTGTCTCTAACCCAAGTACCCACTGGAAAATTAGTTGAAGCATCAAAGTAATTCTTCCATACCACACCTTTATAATCATTATCTTTAAATAAGTAAAAACCTACCATTATAGGCGAACTAGAACCTGCATCAGTTCTTTTAACATCAAAACATAATTGAAGGTCTTTACAGCTTACATTGAAAACACGTTGAAACAAATAAACATCATCATTTTGTGAAATAACCTCAGCTACACCATTTATACCACCTGGAATCTCTGAGTATCCACGGCCACCCGGATCATAAGTATAATCCCAGCTGCCATCACCACTGCTAAGATCACTCGATGAAAAATCCCAGTTTGAAAGAAGGTTTGTTCTTGCAGATAGATAACTTACTGGAATAAGTGTGAAAACAAATACAAGGGTAAGAGTGATTATTATCCATTTCTTTTTCATATATCACCTCCTTCCTATATTGTTATTGGCAATCTAAATCATAGGATCAGAGAATATAAATAATTATTTTAATACATAAATGTTAATTTTTTAAGATTTTTTTGCATATTAGAAATAATTATATAAATTAATTATCAAAGCTTTTATTTTTATAATTTCTGTTAAAAAGTGGTTCGAAATTCTACTTCACTTGACTGAGCATTTAAGAAAAATTATAATTAAAAAAATTATTATCAGGTTAAATATCATTTATTATCCAGGAGGCATAATGAATCCTAAAACGGAGAAACAGATGGCTAGGATGGTAGATGCAGTACAGCCCTACTGTGAAGATAAGATTGTGGCTGCCATGACCTGCAGTCACGCTGGTTCCATGAGCTCATTAGTAGCATCCAAGCTATTAGGAGGTGCAGGTGCAGGAGGACGGACTTCCAATCTTCCCAATCCAGTTTTTATAGCAGTGGGGGATAAAACTATATATGCTTTTGCCTATCAACCCAGGGGTTTTAAGTTTAAAATTGGCAAGGAAGCTGCCAGGTGGCAAAAAGATGAAGTTGAAGTAGTCTCTGAACAAGCAAGTATGATGTTCTATTTTAGCATAAATACCAGCTCCGGAGAGAGCTATCCCTTTGAAGTCCCCACTATGATGGGAGGCAAGGAACTGGTACAAATATTCCTAGATGCATTAACTTCTTAATCCTTTTTTGATTAATAAGATTTTCTAGAATTTTTAAATTATTTAAAAAGCGGTTCGAAATTTCGTAACTCGGGCCAGACTAATTAGCATTATATCTGGCATTAAATGCTGATAGTGCATCTGTTATAACCTGAGCAATAATGGCCTACTCAAGTTCACTTGGTTATTGGTTTATCTTCCCATGCGTAAGTTCTTCGAGTAGAGTTTTTGCTTCCTTCAAATCTACTGTATCGAATCCTTCCGTAAACCAACTATAGATCTCCTCGAGTTTCTGCCGACCCTGTTCCTGTTTTCCCTGCTTCTGCCACAGGTGAGCTCAAGCTCATGACTGCCCTTAGTTCTAGTGACCTGGCACCCTGCCGTTTAGAAACCTTGATAGCTTGCTTGTAATGTTCCTCCACCTCAACCTCATCCGTTCTTTGCATCATCAGCAACTCTCCTTTGAGCCGATGAGATCTCCGCCTCATAGAAACGCTCACCTGTCCTCTCCACACAATCAAGTCCCTCGTCAAGAACTGCTATTCCTTCTTCAGGTTGTCCTGCTTTTCGATAAGCTTCGGCCATCATGGCGAGATGATATGGGTGGAAAAACTCTTGCGCCCGTTGCTTGATAGGTCAGTATTCCTTGACGCATTTCTACTATTCCTTCCTCAATTTGTCCCTGCTGGACCAAGGTCCAACCCCGGAATATTTTAGCGTTTCCAGTGAACATTTGAAATCCATACTCTGTTGAGAGCGCTATTGATTCCTCTGCAAGTTTCTGGAGAGTCTGCACATCCTGACAGAAATGATATAGCATGGTAGCAAAAAGATAGGAAAAAATCATTGTGGCAGGGTGAGCCAATTCGCGGTTATATATAAATATATCATGTGATATCTTTCCTGGCCTGATCTGGATAACCTCGTAACCACAGATTGAAAGATATATAGAGACATTGGACTTGATTTGAGATCCTGCCCAAGTATAAAGGCCAGTGAACGGTGCTTCTCCGGATCATAAAGGTCTAATGTTTTCTCTGCAAGAATCAGAGCTTTTTCAGATTCACCACATAAACTCAAATTTGTTGTCTGTCCAGTGTTACCTATCAGCATCAGTAATACAGGGTCTGGAGCTTTTTGACTGATGCGGAGGATTCGCTCAGCCATATCGATGGCAGATTTAAGTTCTGCCGTCGTGCAATAAAAAGTTCCCAAACCAAACAATGCAATGGCAATTTGTGGTGTCTCGCCGATTTGATTACACAGCTCCTCGGCACGGGTAAAGGCTTGCTTTACTTCCGGGTCACCGTAACCCTTGAGGTACATCAGTGTCACAGCAAGAGGGAGTTGCAGTTCAAGTTCCTGCCCAATACGTTCCGGGTTATCCGGAAGCGTCTTTACAAGTTCAAGCCCTTTTGAAAAGTGCTTTACTGCTTCCTCACCTGCGGACAGTTTTACAGCCCGATTTCCTGCCTGGAGTAGAAATGGAATTGCTTTTTCGGGTATCTCAGCACGCTCATAATGATAGGCCAGTGTTGCTGCCAGTTCATCCAGCCTTTCGGGAAAGAGTGTCTCGATAGCTTCACCGGCCACCCGGTGAAGTTCTTTGCGGTGGGCAATAAGGATACTGCTGTAGGCCATCTCCTGAGTCAGGATGTGTTTGAAGATGAACTCCTGGTCCAGCAAGGTGTTTTCAATTTTTAGTGCTTCCCGCTGGTGGATGAATTCATACCGCTCTAGTTCATCCAAAGAAGTAATCAAGCTGTATACTGGCCTGTTCCTTTTCCAGCAGATAACTGAGCACCTGCTTTTGAAAGATTCGGCCGATGATGGCTGCCGTTTGCAGGGTGTATTTATCATCACCAGGTAAGCGGTCAATACGGGCAGCGATTACACCCTGCACTGTATCCGGTAGATCTGTGATTTTGAATTCTTTGAATTGCATCAGTCACAACAGTCTGTCCCGCCACAAGAATGACTATTCCAGCATCAATCAAAGAACGAAGTATCTCCTCCAAAAAAAGGGGGTTCCCTTCTGCCTTTTCCACGATCTGGGTACGCATCTGTATCTGGCAAGTTTTCAAGTTTAAGCAGACTTTGCAGCAAGCTCTCGCTATTTTCGCGACTCAGGGGCTCTAGCCGGATCTCCTTGTAGATTTTAGTATTGGCTTTGACAACGTTTTTGATAAAGTCCCAGGTAGGTGCTTCTTCCTGCCGGAAGACAAACAGTAATAATAGCGGGACTTCGGCAGTGAGGGGAAGTAATGTTTTTAACAGCTTAAGCGATGATAGGTCTGACCAATGCAGGTCTTCCCAAACCAGGACCAATGGTTTTTTGGAGCGAGCACGCACGTAGTCAGAAAACGCCTGCTGGATACGTGTCCTTAGTTCCTGTGGGCTGTATTGTGCAATTCGGCCCGCGACGTTTTGGTCTAGTGGCAGGTCCATGATATGAGCCAGATATGGCCAAACCTCATCGCGTTTTGGTTCCGGCAGGATTTCCTCGATGCTACTAAGAGCTTATTACTTATCTCCTCCAGTGGTGCATCGACTCTTACACCTAATAATCCGCGAAGTATATCCCGTGCAATCCAGTAGCTCATGCCCTGGGCATAGGAAAGGGCTCGTCCCTCTACCCAGTTGACTTCCGGTAGGTGAAGCATTACGTGCTTCCTTAACCAGACGGCTTTTACCAAGACCTGCTTCTGCGATGACGGAAATTATGCTGCCTTGACCTTCCTTTAAGGGCGGATACAGAAGTTAGTATTTGAGTGAGTTCTTCGTCCCGCCCGATAAATTTGGATTGCAATCCCTTGATACCGTGAACATTGCCATGCACTAGTTTTGCTGGTCAGCAAACGGTATGCCACTACCGGTTCTGCTTTTCCCTTGACCTTAAAGGGTGCCAGAGGTTCAAAATTAAAAAGTGGTGCTGTCAGCTGGTATGTGTCCGGTCCGACAAAGATCTCACCTCTCTCAGAGGAAGCTTCAAGTCGTGCTGCCAGATTGACCGTATCACCCATTACCGAGTATTGTTGCCGCTTCTCAGATCCAATACCACCGGCTATGACCAATCCTGTGTTAATCCCTATATGCATTCCCAGATCAGTCTTATGTTCAATATTGAATGCTGACAGCATATTCCATCATATCAAGTGCTGCACGCAATGCCCGTCTCAGGGTCGTTTTCGTGAGCTACTGGTGCACCAAAGAGGGCCATGATCTCGTCTCCTATGAATTTATCCACTGTACCCTCATACCTTTCCACAACCGGCACCAGGCAGTCAAAACATTGGTTGACCAGTTCGCGGACGGCTTCAGGATCCATCGTCTCAGATAATGCTGTGAAACCAGAGAGGTCAGCAAACATCACAGTCACCATTTTACGTTCACCTTTAAATGGGGAGGCAGGTTGCGTTCGGCTTTCTTTAGTCTGGCCAGTTGCTGCTGCAGTGGATCGAGGGCAGCTTCTACCACTTCATCACCAAGGGTATCCCGCTTAGCTTCAAGAGCAGCTATAGCCTGTTCGAGTTTCTTATACTCTTCAGAGTGTTCGTGTTCTGCCATAAGTTCCCACCTCCAAAACCAATAATGTCATGATTTCATATTCAATTACTCAATAAATGCCCGGTAAAAGGGGACTATTAATCTTATCAGAAAAGGAATTTCTATCATCAGAAGGGTTTAAGGTGTTATAAAACGGGTCGGTCATATATCCCACCAATTATTAGTAGTTTCGACCATAAAATTTTTACTTGAATTATAAATTTCTTCCCCTCAGGTAGGTGTTTTTTTATATATCTCACTATTTGAAATAATAAATTTTTATTAGTATAACAGAAAATGATTTAGAAACTCAATTCAGGTATAAAAATATCCCCATTTAAGCTCAGTAATCTGGTTCTAATTTTGCTGGCTGTGGCCAGCCACTTTCAGACATATTTGTTAAAAGTATCTAAAATCCTGCTATTGGACCTGCAGCAGTATGTTATACTTATATAGAGAACATTATTAGTTTTAATCAGCAAATTCTACAGTCAGAGTAACATCTTGCCTTCTATATTCTCTTCCATCAATCTGGTAATCTCCGTCAGTATAAGGCGATAAAGTATAATAAAATCTAAACTCCACAGGTTTACCTTCATTTATTTTTGCCTGTATGGCATTCTTTAAATTTGTTCCTGTCCATATTATAGGTTCCTGAAAATGATCAAAAATCATATCAGTGATTAATGTACCAGACCAATCTAAAGCATCTAGAGGAAAAATCGGATCACGCATAATAGTTCCTTTTATATTTCCAAATATACTGACTAGTGCATCATCCCAGTATCTATAAGTGTTTAATTGAAGAGAAATAGACTCAATGGTCCTACCTTCAAATCCACTGAAAATACCAAACCCAAAATATCCAAGAACTTGTGTATTACTAATAGAATCTCCAAAAATTGCAGTATCAGTATTTACACCGCTGGGACGAACTATATATCCAATATCCCGAGGATTAAGGATCAACTTATCCAAAGTGGGAATTAATCCAGGCGTAATTGTTCCCAAATCCCAACCCTCAAAAATTATATCTTCTTCAGTTTCTTCTGTTGGTTCTGCCTCACATCCCCATGTAAGTATGAGTGAATCAGTTGCATAACCTTCAGAGTTTGTAGCTTTGGCAATAAGTGTATAGGTTTCAGAAGGATCATTAAGATTTACCTGACATTTTTTGTTTCCCCAAGCTCCACCACTATCATCCTTTGAAAAATCCACATCTGGAACAGGATTACCGGTAATAATTGCTTCTACCCTGTAATAACACACCTCATCATCTGCAGAATAAGTTGGACCTTCATAAATTTCAAGATTTAGTGTGGGGGTTTGTAAATCTTCGGCAGTAGACTCAGCTGCTGTAGTTTCTATTGTAGTTAATTCAGGTGATTCCTCAGAAGTAGAAACAGTTGTCTCTTTTACTGATAATGTTGTAGTGGAGACTTTCCCTTCTTCTAAAACAGTTTCAGCCTCTTCTGAGGTCGTTTCCTTTTCCGTACTTTCTGTTATTTCTATGGTGGTAGCTGTTTTACCACATTGATTACAAACCGCTGAAATGCTTAAAAGTGATATTACCATAACAATACAAACTACTATATAAATTTTTGTTTTCAAATATTTCATCTTACCTCCTTTAAGTAAAATTTTTTATGATCCTAAAAACTATATAAATAAAAAAACCGACCTATTTAGTCGGTTTCGCTATTGGATTTAAGCTTTTCTATACAATTGGCGACCAATTATAATAGGAAAAGCCGCAATACTACTAAATTATTATTTTATATAATCTTGTAACAATTGTTCTATAATTATTTTACTACTTTAAAAATCGAATAAAAATTTTAATTTAATAGAAATTTGAATTAAGACTCAATCCTTGTATAAAAATATTTTCATTTAAGCTCAATAAGCTGGTTTTAACGTCGTCTACTATCCCCAGCCAGACTTGCTAAATAATCTAATCTATATTTGATTGATTTTAAAAATATTTAATATATCGTTAAAAAAACTCCATGTCTATAAGTCATGACATAAAACCAATACGGCAGCTATTCTTATATGTTTTTTAATCTTTATACCTAACTACCATTCAACATCATAGAATTCATTGTAAGAGAAGTAATGTTGTTCTCCCGTTGTTCTATCTATCAAATAAATTCCTTCATCCTCAGCACTATAAGAGTATTCGGCAAGTGAAAATTCTGCAACACTTCCATCACAACAATTTACTTTCATAACTTCTGATTTACTATACGCTGAACATCCTACTCCAAGACTGATTACAAGTATCAACACTAATGATAATATTAACTTGCTACCCATATTAATACCTCCTCATTTAAGTAACATTTTAAAATAAAAAAACCGACTTATTTAGTCGGTTTCGCTATTAGCTTAAGCTTTTCTATACAATTGGCGACCAATTATATTAGGAGAAGCCTCAATGCTACTAAATTTATTTTTCTATTAAATTCTATGATTAATATTATTTAATTCAATTATAATACAGGTATAGTAAATATCAAATTTATATTAAAAATTTCTCCAGACTGGTTAATTCCTTTAAAAAGTGGTTCGAAATTTCGCAACTCGGGGCAGCCAGCAATATGGATTAGAATGTATAACTATTTCTTATTTGTACTATCTAGGCTTGGTGTTTACAGTTAACACTTTAACCTCCAAGCAAAATATTTAAAATATATATTAACCTGTAAGTGCTTTTAAGTCACTTACAGAATATAGTTTGTAACAAGGTTTTAAACCTTTTAGTCTATAACCTTGGTGTGTTCTTTGAAAATTGTAAAAGTATAGGTACTTATCAAGATCAACCTGCAGTTCTTTTATGCTGCTGTAATTTTTACTCATAAGTGCCGGCTGGTAAAACTCTTCAAGAAGTGTCCTGTTAAAGCGCTCAGCATATCCGTTTGTCCAGGGACACCTTACCTTTGTATATTTATGCTTGATAGCCTTACTGGTAAGAAAATCCTCAAAGATATGGCTGCTGCCCCAGTGACTTGTATATTCCTTTCCATTATCAGTAAGTACTGAGCATATGACTATGGCTAGTGCTTTAAAGATAGCTATGGTCTTTGCCATAAAGTCTACTGCTGAAGATGCACTTTTATCAGCATAAAGATAAGCGGCTCCAAAGGATGAGTTTGTATCAATAGCTGTAAACTGATAGATTCTTCCTACACCTTTTAGGCTACACACATAGAAAGTATCAACTGATAGCATGTATCCTGGCCTTGGGCTAAATATTTGTGCAGGCTTTTGGACCTCTAGTTTTCTTGCAAGTATTGGGCTTATCCTGATATCTGATGGAATATCAGAAAGTGAGAGCAACCTGTCAAGCTTTTTAGCTAGCCCATGTCGCTTTAGGATATTGTAAACAGTGGCAGGGCATACAATACCGCCGATCTCATTTGCAAGCCTTGCTGGTCCATATGTTGGATACCTTTTTGCAACTGAAAGTACTTTTTCCACTACTTTAGCTTTTGTGGCATTTGGCATAACAGGGACTTTTCTTGCCTTATCCCTTAGACCATATATGCCATAGGCCAGATATCTGCTTTTAAACTTGTAATAGACCGTGCGTGACAGACCATAATGCCTGCAGGCAGCCGATATGTTCTTGATAGATTTTGCCCTTAGTAGTAAATTTAGTCTGTGGCGCATGATAATTTCTTCCTGCGTCATCGCTACCTCCTTGATATTTGTTTTGTAACTAATCAAATATTTTAACTTGGAGGTAGTGTTAAATCTACTAAGGCTCTATACTTTTATTTGTTTTTCAAAGAGCATTAATTTTAAGTAGTTGTAAACACAACTCTTAGATAGTGGATATCCTATTTATTCTATCAATATTAAATAATTCTGTTGTCCCCCTTGTTTCAAATGTTATCCAGCCATTTTCACATTTTGTAATAGTTCCCGAAAATGGAGAATAGAAAGCTGTAACATCTATTTTACATTTTTTACCGATATATGATTTTAGATAATCATTCTTGTCTGACATAAAATATACCTCCTTTTAGCATATATTTTTCTGGCTTTTATTTCCTAATACCAATAAAGTAGAAACTATATCACAAAAAATATATTTCTATGTATATTTAAAAGTTTCGACTTTTTGGGCTACTTAAAGGACTGAAAAGGCATACCCCACAAATCCCAATATTGGAAACCAACCGACTAGTGCAATAGATGCTAATATAACAAAAACAATTCCTAAAAAGATTGATAATGCACCCAGTACAATTCCAGTAATATCAAAACCCTTACTGATATTCATTTCTTTTATACCTTTTTGTTTATTGAGGTCTATAGCACCACAAACTATTGCAGCTATAGCACATCCAGGAAAAGACGATAGAATTCCCGTTACAAGTGAAGTGATCGATAATCCAGTTGGACCTGTATTTTTAGCATTATCATTCATTTATTCCTCCCTTACATTAATTAAAGAATAAATATTATAGTATTATTATATATATTAGTTTGGTTATTTGTCAGATTTTGGATATTGGCTATCCATTGAAAGCAGTAAAAATAAACATTTATATTATTAGTTTTTAAACAGGTCTTTCAGATTCTTTAGTACCTTCAAAAAATGGTTCGAAATTTCATTACCTTGCCCAGCCAACCTGTACAGTATCTAAACTGACCAACTTCCCTAATATTTTTGGAGCCTACATCAAATTTCGGGCAATTCAACAAAACAGTATAAAGTTTTTATTAAATTATTTTTTATATAATCTTGTATTTTTTATCTAAGAACACCATAGTAAGAAGACTTACAGCAGTTGTACTTGTTCAAGATAAAGAGCTCAAACTTATTGGTTCTTGTATATATAATTGGAATGATTATTATAAGGCGATAGATTTGGTTAAAAAGGATAAAGTGAATTTAAAAATATTACAAACTCATCATTTAAATTTTGAGAGATTTCCTGATGCTTATAGACTATGTGATGAAAAACCAGATGAAGTTATGAAAATACTAATAGACCTTGATTGAAATTAAAATAAAACAAACTTGATTTTAAAAACAGATTTACAGTAAAATTAATATTTCTTCATTGTATATTTATGCTATTATATAAATTAATTAAATTAAGACACCTTTTTTATAGTGTCTCATTTGTCTTATTTTAATCCTGGATACATTACTCAATAACTCAAGATTCGAACTTAAAATTCTGGAACTAAGAATTAATGATTTTAGCTAAAGATAATCCTGACCGACCTGCTCAGCCAGCATTGGTGAATACAAGAACCTCTTTATTTGAATTACCATATTTGCTTTAGCGGGGGTCGCCAAGTGTGTGGGTGGCACTTGCAGGATTGTTTTAATTAAGCAAGAGAACTTTCTTATTTCTTCAAATATTTAAAATCCTTCAAATAAAAAATAACTAAGATAAATAACTGTAAGAATCGTCTGACTTGATTTATTTAAATGTAGTTAATTAGAACATAATATTTCTTTTTGCAACTGGTAAAATTAATAGGTAAAATTAACTGTATAAAATATCGCTTGCTAAATAAACAAATGATTGAAGATATAAAGAGAAAAGATTCAATTAAAAAAAGAAGGCACAAAAAGAAATTATTGACCTGTCAAAATTTCCTCAAGAAAACCCAAACCCGGTGTTTAGAATAGGTACTGACTTTAGGATTATTTATGCAAATACACCTGCGAAAATCATATTTGAAAAGCTGGGCTTAAAAGATAAAAAAATCCTAAAAAGCTGATTGACTTTTTTAAGGCTTCAATAAAAAAGAAAAATGATAGCTTTTTTAATTTCAGAGTATAAAATCGGTGATTTAATCTATGAATTCAGCATAGTAAAAGTAAAGGACGAGCATTATTACAATTTTTATGGAACTGATATAACAGATAGAAAAAGGCAAGAAAAATTAAAACAAAAAACAGATAAGAAGACAATCCTCTCTGATGATAGAAACTATAAGCCAGGGAGCTACACGATACAGTGACCCAAACTCTTTTTTCTGCAAATCTTATTGCAGAAGTGCTTCCAAAATTGTGGAAAAAAGACCCCGAGACAGTAATTGATAGATTAGATGAAATAAGGATGTTAAATAATCTTGCGCTTACGGAGATGCGTGCCTTGCTTTATGATCTAAAACCCTCCGCTTTTCAAAACGAAGACCTGTCAGAACATATAAAGGAGCTGGTAAAATCTATGGGCATAAAAACTAAAATCCCTATATCAATGGAAATAGTAAAAAAATATGAGTATTCCCACAGGGTTGAACTTAGTTTTTATCGCATTGCCCAGGAAGCATTAAACAATATCGCCAAACATTCGTCTGCTACTAAAGCTAAGTTGGTGCTAAAAAGTCTTTCTGATAAAATTACATTGGATATAGAAGATAATGGAGTAGGGTTTAGTATTAAGGATGCAAACTCTGAAAATTTTGGACTGGTAATAATGAAGGAAAGGGCAAAAATAATAGGAGCTTTCCTTAATATAAAAAGCAGTCCGGGCAACGGCACCAAAGTATCGGTCATTTACAATAATAATAAAAAAAACTATGGGCAAAAATAATAAAATTAAGGTAATGATAGTTGATGATCATCCGCTTGTTCGTCATGGTATCAAAACAGTATTTGAAGCCTATGATGAAATACTTCTTGTCGCAGAAGCAGAAAACGGAAAAGAAGCAATTGAGATGTGCGGCAAGTACAGGCCCGATATAGTACTTATGGATATGGTCATGAAGTCCTTGATGGAGCAGCGGCAACAAGCCAATTGATCAAGAATTGGCCAGATATAAAAATTATTGCACTGACAAGTTTTAATGATAAGGACCTTATCAAAGAATCGCTTAAGGCCGGAGCAGTTAGCTACATTTTAAAAAACATATCAGCTGAAAAGCTGATCAAGACAATTAAAGACATATATCAAGGAAAGATCGTACTTTCGTCTCAAGCTACAAAGATCTTGCTTTCAGAGCTGCAGGAAAAAGATAATAAAAATATCAAACTGACTGGCCGTGAAAAAGAAATACTCACCCTTATAGTAGAGGGCCTGTCCAATAAGCAAATTGCAGAAAGGCTTTTTCTTAGTAGTTCCACTGTTCAATTTCATGTCAGCAATATACTGGGTAAGTTAGGCGTCTCTAAGAGAACTGAAGCAGCCTATATTGCCCTAAAACAAAAACTGGTGAAATTACCAGGATAATACTTAGCACTAACACCCACTGAAATACTACACACCCCACCGTTACCATTGTCGTGCTGCGCTATTATACTTAAATAAAAAATGAAAATACTACTAGCCGAAAAAAGTAAAAATCTGGTTTCAGCTCTAATGCTGGTACTAACTACTTTACTTAAACTGGTATTAATTTAATATGAGTACTGCAAAAAACAATAAAAATATAGTTAAAGATCGGCAATCGATATCTTCCTGCCGTTATAAAGTAATAACAAGCCAAGAATCTAAAAATAAAGTCCTAGCAGACGAAATGTGTCAAGACTCAAGAAAAATCCTTTTTATCTATCCCCAATATCCCAACTCATTCTGGAGTTTTAAAAACATACTGAAATTCATTGGAAAGAAGGCAGCTTATCCGCCATTTGGATTGCTTACAGTGGCATCAATGCTTCCATCCTCCTGGAAAAAAAAAGTGATAGATATGAATATAGCAAAGCTTGCAGACGAGGATATAA
>CAWKAO010000001.1:0-213528 GCA_963847665.1 uncultured Actinomycetes bacterium | reverse complement strand
AAATGCTTCTGCTAATACTTTTAGGGAAACTGTTTTACCTGTTCCTGTAGCTCCAGCAATCAAACCATGCCGGTTTGCCATTTTAGATAATAAAAATATTTCATGGTCGCTTTTGGCAAATAACAACTTATATATATCTGACATATAAAATTCTCCCCTTATTTTTATGAAGGTAAGCTTTTGACAATAAAGTGACAGACAGTCTCAATCATATTTTTTGATTATATTTTATAAAAATTGCTTTAGCAAGATTATAAATACAACACAAGATTTCAAGTTTTTACTGGAAAAATAGTATTTTAGAAAAGTTAATAAATCATTAAGAAAATCTCACTTAAAAAGATTTTTTTAAATAAACTGTCCCATATAAAAAATGGTTCGTTATTTCGTGACTCAGGGCAGCTAAAACGTTTATTCTTTATAATACTTAGTAAGGTCTCTATAATAGTTTTCATGAGAGCCAATCATAATAAGACTCAAAACGTCATTTTCAAATTCATAAGCTAATAAAAAAAGTTGTTTTTCTATATGAAATTTATAAACCCTGACACCTCTTAGAGTACCTTTTTTTTCCTGACTGATTCCAGGTTTCGCAGCAATTTTTCTAATCGCTTTGTCAAGTATTTTAATCTGGTCCTTATAAAGTCTTTTCTTCTGCTTTTCAAAGAGTGGTGATTGTATTATTTTAATGACTAATCTCCTTCTCCAAATGAATAAGGAGTACCAAGTCCTTCTTTTAGTTGCTGCCTTCCAAGTAAAATGTCTTTTATTACTAAGAAAGATAAATCCGGGTTATCCTCTGCAATTTTTCCAATAAACGCCCAGTATTCAACTTGTCCTGCCATGGATCTTCTTGACACTTTTGCAGAAAGTTTTGCTTCTGCTGCAATCTCTTTTGAAATTTTAATTGCTGTACTCATGTTAATATCTCCTTTTAATAACAAAGTTGTATAATAACATAAAAAGCAACTTTTTGCTACTAATTTTAACAAATCACAGAATTATATTTTTAAATAGTTAAACTTAAAATTATTATATAAATTCAAAATCTCTTTAATAAATTGGATCAAAATTTCACTATCTTGGCCAGCCAAAACACATGTCTTAAGTTTAAATTTAAGCACAATATAATAGGCTTTTTATTTTATAACCTTTTTTCCTGACAGAGGACGGGTCCTTAAATATCCTTTAGGAGCTTCTCCCGATTCCATTCTTATATGAATAAAATACAGTACTGCAAGTAAGATCGGCCATAAAATATCCCAGTACAAAATAGGCCCAGCATTGCCAGGTGAAAAATTGCTGCTCTTAATAATTTCAATTATATGTATTGCAGCAGCAGTCCACATAAAACAAGTCCTTACGATTATATAAGGCAGCCAGAAATCCCTTCTCCAGTATCCCAGATATCCGATAAGCCCGATACCTAAATTGGCTCCAGCGACTTCTATCTGAAATGGATTTCCTGCAGGCCATCCAATAGAATTAGCTAAAGTGTCTGCAAAAAAAGCATGCCCGATAAAATTAACTATACTCATAAATGCGCTGATCCCGATAGCATGCATTAAAACGATTTCGACTTTTTTTGATCTGGTAACTTTTTTAGCAAAAGAGAGATTGATTGCTACTGCAATAATAATGCCTAACAACGTGATATAAACATTTAATCCAGGGATGTTAAAAATATTCTCTATCATTGTTCTCCTGTAAATTCAAAACGGTCTGCGTTCATCACCTTATTCCAGGCTGTTACAAAATCCTGAATGAATTTCTGTTGGGCATCGTCACTTGCATACACCTCTGTAATGGCCCGAAGCTCAGAATTAGAACCGAAGATCAGGTCAACACGTGTCCCGGTCCATTTCAGTTTCCCGGTTTTATAATCTCTACCCTCGAATGTGTCACTGTCTTCAGTGGTCGCTGTCCACCTGGTGTCCATATCGAGTAGATTTACAAAGAAGTCATTAGTCAGACTTTCAGGATTCCTGGTAAATACACCGTGCTGGGACTTATTGTAATTGGTATTTAATACCCGCATACCACCAATCAGAACCGTCATCTCAGGCGCTGTCAGCCCCAGTAATTGTGCCCGATCAACTAACATTTCCTCAGCAGATACAGCATATTTAGCTTTAATATAGTTACGGAAACCATCTGCTTTCGGTTCAAGGACTGAGAATGAAGTTGCATCGGTCTGTTCTTGCGATGCATCTGTACGACCCGGTGTAAAAGGAACAGAAAGATCAAAACCGGCCTTCTTAGCCGCTTTCTCTATTCCGGAGCATCCAGCCAGGACAATCAGATCGGCAATGGATACCCTCTTTTTTCCTGATTGTGCACTATTGAATGCATTGTGAATTTTTTCAAGAGCTTGTAACACAGTTTGCAGTTGTGCTGGTTGGTTTACTTCCCAATCCTTCTGAGGTGCAAGACGTATGCGAGCTCCATTTGCTCCGCCCCGCTTATCTGACCCGCGGAACGTCGATGCTGATGCCCAGGCTGTAGAGACCAGTTGAGAAACGGACAAACCTGAGTCAAGAATTCTATCCTTAAGATCTGCGATATCCCCTTCATCAATCAGTTCATGATCGACTGCAGGTACCGGATCCTGCCAGATCAGCTCCTCAGCCGGAACCTCCGGACCTAGATATCTGGTGCGCGGACCCATATCGCGGTGAGTCAGCTTGAACCATGCGCGAGCGAAAGCATCAGCAAATTCCTCTGGATTCTCCTGATAACGCTTGGCAATCGGCCTGTAGATAGGATCCATCTTTAATGCAAGATCTGCAGTAGTCATCATCGGTGCATGCCTTTTTGAAGGATCGTGCGCATCTGGAACAAGTTCTGCAGCAGCAGGATCAGTTGGAACCCATTGCCAGGCACCGGCAGGGCTTTTAACAAGATCCCAATCATACTTAAACAGGGTGTCCAAATAACTATTGTCCCATTTGGTTGGTGAGGGAGTCCAGGCCCCTTCAATGCCACTTGAGATCGTATCGCCGCCTTTGCCGCTACCCATGCTATTCTTCCAGCCAAGCCCCTGTTCTTCGATACTGGCAGCCTCAGGCTCCGGACCTACGTGGGTCGCACTTCCTGCTCCGTGACATTTACCAAATGTATGGCCCCCTGCGACCAGGGCAACAGTCTCCTCGTCGTTCATAGCCATACGCGCAAAAGTCTCCCGGATGTCTTTTCCGGAAGCGACTGCACTGGGTTGGCCGTTTGGTCCTTCTGGATTTACATAAATCAGACCCATCTGCACAGCAGCAAGTGGATTTTCAAGTTCCCTATCACCAGAATAGCGCTTATCCCCAAGCCATTCAGTCTCGGCACCCCAGTAGGTATCCTCTTCAGGCCCCCAGACATCTTCACGACCACCACCAAAACCGAAGGTTTTAAAACCCATTGACTCCAAAGCACAATTACCGGCAAGGATCATAAGGTCGGCCCAGGAAATCTTTTTGCCGTATTTCTGCTTGATAGGCCAAAGCAGACGTCGTGCTTTATCAAGGTTTACATTATCCGGCCAGCTGTTCAGAGGAGCAAAGCGCTGATTACCCGATCCTGCACCACCACGGCCATCTCCCATACGGTATGTTCCTGCGCTATGCCAGGACATACGGATAAACAATGGCCCATAATGTCCGTAGTCAGCAGGCCACCATTCCTGTGAATCGGTCATTAAAGCATATAAGTCTTTTTTTACTGCCTTAAGGTCCAGTTTCTTAAATTCTTCAGCATAGTTGAATCCTTCACCCATTGGATTTCTCATAGCTGGATTCTGATGAAGCATCTTAAGATTCAACTGGTCAGGCCACCAATCCCTATTCGTCGTACCACTACTAAAATTCTTATGCCCGGTCGCTCCCGTAACCGGACATTTTCCTTTTTCATCCATCAGATATTCCTCCTTTTAATTTACTATTTCCATATAATAATATAACTATTTAATTTATATATATAGTTATTTTTATCATTTAATAATAGTTACTACCTCTTTAGTCTGCTCCCCCTGCTTTGCAAGCATTGGTATTAATTATCAAGCATAGTACAATTTATTGAAACAAATTCATTATTGAGTAATATATATTATATGTAATAATATATACCCTGTCTTTATAAATTAAGCTCCCAGATGCATTTAAAGAACTAAAATGGTGATATATGAAAAAATCAATAAAGATTTTAATAGTTTTTTCAATAGTACTCGTATTGGTAATAGGCTTTGGCCTGATCTATTTGAGTACAGGAACATATGATTCAAAAGACCTGGCAAAAACCTACATGATCTCTGACGAAAACGTTTCTGTTATTATTAATAATGGTATTGAGTTTATCCCCTCAGCGCCCAATGGAATAGGGATTATAATTTACCAGGGCGCAAAAGTTGATGTCTCAGCTTACAGTGTAGAGGCAAAAACTATTGCCGAAAAAGGCTACGCAGTATTTATACCTAAAATGCCTTTTAATATGGCTTTTTTTGGTATAAACAGGGCTGATAAAATCATAAAAAACAATCCGGATATTGCCAGATGGTATATGGCCGGCCACTCCCTTGGCGGTTCTATGGCGGCAAGCTACACAAGCAAAAACCAGGAGTCGATAGACGGGCTTATATTACTGGCCTCATATTCAGCCGATGATCTATCTGGATACACAGGAAAAGTAATATCTATTATTGGATCAAAGGATATGGGGATTGATAAAGAAAAACTTGATGCCACCAGTATAAATCTGCCGGAAGATACTGAATTCTACATAATAGAAGGTGGCAACCATTCCCAGTTTGGGGATTATGGATTTCAAAAGGGCGATAATATTGCTGATATTTCTCTTGAGGAACAATTAAGTTTGATCACAAACAGGATTTTGGAATATTTACAACAATGAGATAAGGATTAATAGGAAAAAATGACAAAAAAAGAAAGAGCTTTTGCAGCAATAAGATTAAAAACTGTAGACAAAATACCATCTTCATACAGGGGTCTTACTAACCTTTCTACGAGGTTAAATAAGCATTTTGGTTTTGAGGAGCCAGAAAACCTGGTTAAAAATTATAAAAGACTTATTGAAGCAATCGGTGCGGATTTTTATGCCTCAGGTTCAAAAATATGTAAATTTACCACCTACACTGCAAGATATATAGGGTCCAACCCACAAAAGCCTTATGTGAAGGACCACTCCAACTATTACCAGCTTGGTGCAAATTCCGTATTTGGAGAAGGTGGGAAAGATGACATGATCATGGACTATGATGTTATAAAGGACCCCCCGCTTTCAGGACTTGAAAAGGCTTCTGACCTGAAGGATGGTTTTTTGACTGACCGGCTTTCCCTCTATGACTTCAAATACTTCGACAATAAATACGGCAGCAATGACCTAAGTTATAAAAAAATACTTGGCAGCAGTGATGAGTTCATCTGTACCGGCAACCTATCACATCTTTTCATGATATGCTGGGCGCTTCGAGGATACGAGCAATTTCTAACGGACCTTGCTTTTAATATAAAGTTTGCTGAAAAACTTATAAGTGAGGTCTCCTCTTTTGCAATCGAATACACAAAAAAAGAATGCGATGCTTTCGGAGATGTTATAGAGTATTATGGGACTGCAGATGATGTGGCGGGGCAATATGGGATGCTGTTTTCACCAGATATATTTAAAAAATATTTTCTGCCCCAATATAAAAAGCTTATTTCAATTGTAAAAAGCCATGATATTGTTTTTTCATGGCATTGTTGCGGGAGTGTGCATAAGGTGATGCCAATGATGATAGATGCAGGAATAGATGTTTTTGATGTTGTACAGACTTCTGCGAAGGATATGGAAATCGAAAACATATACAAACTTTATGGGGAAAAAATCTGCATACATGGTGGATTGGATGTCCAGAATCTTCTGGTGTTTAAAACACCCCGGGAAGTCACGGAAGAAGTCAAAAAAATTAAAAATCTATGGGGTAATCGTGGCGGGGTTATTATCGCACCTTCCCATGAAGCATTACCTGAAACTCCTCTTGAAAATATAATAAGTCTTTATAAAGAGCTGAATTCTGCTTGAGTTTGCCGGCTGAATTTATATTAGCATCTTGTGCACATTATTGTATAATGACTGAAAATATAATCTGTTAGATCTTGATGGATTTTTTTACAATTGATTCTAAAATTATTAGCCGATTATCATGTTTTTGAAGGAAAAGAAAAAAAAGAATAGACTTATAATACCCGAGATACCAAGGGGCTATAAATCTCACCCTTTTTCAATAGATGATGAGTTCACTATGCCTGAGAGTCTGGCGGAGATTTTAGAAAAAAATGGGTTTGATTATAATGACTTCAGTGGTAATTTTGTGGTCCCTCCTCAGATGTATATAAAACACGTTTTTGCGAAAAGATATGTACCGTGGCAGGCACTACTGTTTGATGACAATGTATTAATACATGTAAAGGATTCACTGTTCTTTGATGAAAGTGGCACAGCAAATAGATTATCTGCAGATAATCTATTATACATGAAATTAAATCACTGCCTTCTATATGGAAAATTAGACATAGTATGTTCAAACGGTAAAAATTCAAACCAGGCTGAGATCGAATACAATACTACTGCTCATAAAATATTGGAACCTGAGCTGCAAAGGTTTTTAAAAGCCAGCTGGCGTGAAAGCATATTATCAGGCAGCAATAAAGATGTTCATGACAGATTAAAAAAAATACCTATTAAATATCGAAATGGTGTTTATATCTATATACTCCAAAAAGATGAATTACTTTTAGATTTTATATATTCACCTAAACTGGTCCGTAAGATCGGCTTTATAAAAATAAATATATCACCTAATGTCCTTATTGCTGTCACTGACAGGCAGCTTGTTATACTGGAGGACGATCTTTCTATCACCAGTACTTATACCTGGCTGCTCACATATATCCCTTTAAATAATGTCAGAGAAATATCATTTGAAAAACAGCGCAGGTTTACAAAAGTTAAAGTAAAGGTAAAAAAGAAAGATCTATCAGAAGAGTTATCATTTGCAATAGGAGATAGTTATGCAGATGACGTTAAAAATCTCATAGCCTCTGCTATCAAATAGACTTCTGGATAAATAAGCTTCATTAGGTTTTTTAGTTTTTTTCATATAGAATATCAGTATATTATAATTTAGTAAGGATGCTTTTAAAGATGACGCAAGAAATAAGAACCAAAGATAACCCCTGGAAATTGAAAACCCCACCAAATACATCTGAATATGAAATGTATATAGATGAAAAAGATGGCAAAAAGATAATTGTCTGTACTGTGGGCAAAACGGTCCTGCATTATGATTACCGGGCCATCAATGACCTCTATGAAATGCTAAAAAAACATAATGACTGGATGCTTCTGGGAAGTGCTGATGAACAAAAACCTGCACAGGAAGGTACAGTAGAAGCATGGGCCCGTTCAACTGAAAATCCTGTTGGAGGATGGTATGGTCTGAAAAAAGGCTTACGTGGAAGATTTGGAATGTATATCCCTCCATTGATGGAAGTATTGGGGCTTGCCGAAGTAGAGCATAATCCGAGAAACAACCGGATGAGGGCCAGGTAAAAACTGCCAGAAGTTTTATGGGTTATTAATTTAAGATCTTTTTCTTTGATAGAAGGACTATAGTGCCGATTGCTCCTACAAGTAATGCGATCGGACATATAATCACAGCAAAAATAAAAAATACTGGTTCGTCTCCCAGATTATTCCAGATAGCTTCTCCAAACAATTTTATAAGAAGAGCATACAAAAGATTATGTAACAACCCACTTATTGCGATCCCAGTTGCTGATGCACCTGTCAGGATTAAAAATGCTTTGGAAGCTTTTGTAATTTTTATTCTTGTCACCAGAACGATCAAAGCTATACCGAGTAGGGGTAAAATAATCATTAAAGGAATAAACAAAAATCGGAATTGGGAGCCTAACAATGGCATCCCGAACATGCTGGCAATAATCAAGATAAAGGCAACAAATAATATCCAGAAAATTACTACAATAGATATAAATATTCTACTTTTTTTATCTTTCATCTGATCTTTTCCTGCTTTATTGTTTTTTACTAACTATTACAATAGACGTTTTTTATAAAAATATGATTCGTAACCCTAAGTGATCAGTCTTTGATCTTTTCAGGATAGCATGCTTTCATAGTTGCTTTTATTGCTTCTCTCAATCCCCCTCTTTTATATCCAAGTTTCTTTGAAGTTTCAGATGGATCAAAATATAAATAATCAGTTATGATATCCCTCATGAGATATCTGGCATCAAGTCCGCCTTCAAGTCCTTTTTTCTTCCATGAATTTTCAATAATACCCCCTGCTGTCACAGCTAAATAATTTTGGGATATTTATAATTCTTTTTTGTTCACCGATGGCTGTCATCATCATCTCAAGCATTTCATTAAAAGAGTGATTTTCATCACCCACTAAATATCTCTGTCCGTGTTCACCATTTTCAAGAGCTCCAATGATCGCCTCTCCTACATGCACCACAGAGATCATATTTGTCCCACCTTTTGGGAAAAATATGACCTTACCATTTGTATAACGGTCCAGAAGGACATCTTTCCATAAAGGTATGCGGTTTGGCATGGAACCAAATATATAAGGCAGCTCTAGCAGCATTACACTCATTTTACCATCTCCTGCAGCAATGACCTTTCCCGCCTGTTCAACCCGGCATCTTATGTAAGGATGGTGCATGCTCAACCCTTTTTCTGGCCAGATCCTATCAAAATAAGCAAAATATGAACTGAGTACGACACATCTTTTAACTCCAGCCTTACGGGCTGCTGTCACTACTTTTTCACAGGCATCAACCAGTCTTGTACGAAAGAATTCATATGCCGGAGCTGGAGGCGTTATCCTATCATCGGGGCCAACTGCATATATCATAGCGTCATAACCTGAAAAACAACTTTGCAGGTATTGCTCCGACACTTCAAATACATCACTATATTGTACATTTACTTCTTTCGGGTACCAGTCTCCAAGTACTACGTCATCAATAGCTATAGAATTTACAGTATGACCCCTTTCCAGTGCCACAAGGAGTGCATGGTAACCCAAAAATCCGGTACCGCCGACTATCATGATATTCATATTGTCCCTCTTATAAAATAATCCTATTCCGGTAGATCACCAAAAATGATACTACACTATTTCTTCTATTGCATAATCAGAATTACCCAGTTTCATCTCATCCATTATCTGTATTAAAGAGAAAGGATCCTTGCCCCATATCTGTTCAAAAAGATGCTTTCCGTCAGTTAAACTGCGGTTTTTTGGTAAAGCGTCCTTCAAAAGATCTTCTACCTTTATCTTATCAAGTGATGCTTTCTCTATTCCTGCAATATCATCTGAAGCAAGTATACCTATATCAGGGACAAGCGAAGGAGTTGAAAAACCCCAGCAATCACAAAGCATGGTAATATTCATCAGAATGTTTATATAAAAGACACTTTTAACTGCAAATGTCTTTAATACCTCTTCAACAGTGATAGCCAGACCTTTTTGAAAATCCTTATAATATTTTCCTTTAAAGCTGATGGCATCATTAGGGCATACTTCCACACAGTGCTGGCAGTAAGTACAGTTGTGAAACATTATTTCATAATCACCCCTGTCATTAAATTTATTTGCACCGTATCTGCATTCTTCTATGCATGAATTGCAATTGTCACATTTTTCCTTATCCCAGGTAATGCCTCCCTCAAGGGCATGCAGGTCCTTTCTGGTCTTTTGAGATACACAACCCATCGCTATGTTTTTTGCTGCTCCTCCAAAACTGCATGTACCATGGCCTTTAAAGTGCGAGAGGTCTATCAGTACATCGGCATCATGTATATTGCCGGCTATCTGGACCTCCTTAAGAGTCTTAAAATCCACTTTCTGTGTGTAATAATATTTATCAAAGACTCCTGCAACAGGCATTAGGGGTGCCCCCAGTATTTCTTCTGTATAGCCCCTGGCTTTTGCTCCCCGGACTCCAAGATTTGCATTATTAAGGTGAAAGACATCTGTAATGAAAGGTGTCCCACCGGAAGACTTTATCTTATTTAAAAGTATTGTGACAAATAATGGGTGTATTGTCGTGTAACCAATATTTCCTCCAAGGTGCATTTTAACAGCTACAGTCCTGTCTTTTACAAGATCCTCCATCTTATAGGAATCTAAAAGCCTCTTAAACTTTTCCGGCAGAGTAGCTTTTGCATCTATTTTTTCGAACCTAACTGAAGCAAATTTAACCAGTGATTTTGACATCTATGTCCTCCTGATCCAATTGGTCGATCACTTTCTTTAAAGATCATCCAAAAAGCAAAGTGGTTATTAAAATTCAAATCTCACACCATTATAATAAAATTCTATTACTTCTTCACCTGTAAAGATCTCAAATTTATTATATCCAGTCCATAACTGCTTAAAATGTCTTAAGCTATAATTATTTTGACACTTGTATTATGACATCTTGGTGTTATAATTAAATATCATGTCTGCCAAAAGAAAAGGTCAAACTGAAAAAAAAAGATACACGATCGATGAGATGAGCGATCGCACGGGCTTTTCAAAAAGGACCATCAGGTACTATGTTCAAAAACAAATAATAGACCCCCCTTCTGGCAGAGGAAGGGGAGGTTTTTATAATGACAGTCACCTTTCGGACTTATTGAGGATAAGGCAATTGCGTGACCAGCGTTTAAATCTAAACTCGATCAGAGAGATACTAAAGGGTCGTGCTCGTTCACAGGATAAAGAATCCGGAGACGTCAGAAGGGATCTGAGGGTCAGGTACGAGATCATCCCTGGATTAGAAATAAATATCAGCAGAAACCTGGAGGAAAGAAAAAACAAGAAAATAATCGAAGCCATAAGATTGATAAAGTCTTTTTTTTAAATATAACAGGTCTATTAAATAAAAGAAGGTATTTTCTTGATAAAAACAAAACGGATTGAAGATGAGCTTTATAACAGGAAAAACTATCCTATATTTTACCTGGTTAAAAATAAAAAGGATTACAAATGCGAAAAAGTATTGAAGGAAAGAACAGGATTAGTATATTTCATTTTAACTGTTTTGGTCTTTCTCTGTTTTGGCATTCTTCTTAATGCATTTCTTAAGGTGGAATCAGAAACATATGAGCAAAAGATAATCAAGTTGAATGAATCGATATCACAGGAAAAAAACCGGCAGGACAGGCTCGTTTTAAAAATATCTGATTTAAAAAGCCCTGCTAACATCATGAGCAAAGCAGAAAAAAACCTGGGTATGAAAATATCAGACTGACCTCCTGATCATGAAAATCGATAGAAGTGCCCTAAAAGAAAATAATTCTACAGACAAAGACTTAAATGAAGAGATTGCCAGCAGGCCTAATGAGACCAGTATTATTTTAAGTATGATCTACAATATGAATGATATCATAATGGTTGTTTCTGAAGGTATACTAACTTTCTTTATACCATGATATAGTATCCTGTGCCTGAGCAGCCCTTAAGATCTATTTTTTATCTTATAAAAGGTGTTCTTTATTAATCACACCTGTCAGGTAATCTACTGCTTCCACCGGACTATTGACCACCTTGTATAGTTTTTTATCCTCAGGACTTATGGTGCAGTATTTTTCCAGCAGACACTCGTTTATCCAACCATACATATCTTTCCAGAATTCCTCATCATATAAAGCTATGGGAAAATGTTCTATTTTCCCTGTCTGTGCAAGTGTAAGTGCTTCAAATAATTCATCCAGGGTTCCGAAACCTCCAGGAAAGATGACATATCCGATGGAATATTTGACAAACATAGTCTTACGGACGAAAAAATAATGGAATTCGAGAGAGATATTCTGATAAGCGTTTGGGGATTGTTCAAAAGGTATGTCTATGTTGCATCCTACAGATACACCACCGGCTTCGAAAGCACCTTTATTTGCTGCCTCCATTATACCCGGCCCACCTCCAGTTATAACGCCAAGACCTTTCTTTGCAAGCAACGCTGCAGTTTCTTCAGCCGCTTTATAATACTTATCTTCAGGAAGGGTCCGCGCCGAACCAAAAATCGAAATGCAAGGCCCTACTCCAGCCAGTACATCAAATCCCTCGACAAACTCTCCGAGTATCCTCAATACCCGCCATGGATCAGTTTTTAAAAAATCAATGTTTGATTTTTGTGTCGGCTTAAATAGTTCCAGGTCCTGATTGTTATAAAAGTCTTTTTTTTTCATTTGGCCTTTCTTTACCCTGAGATATCATTTAATCTTTATATTGATTTTTTTAGATATCTCAGGGTGTTTCAAATATTAAGAGGATGGAACAGAAAAGATGAAATCCTAAACTATTTCTTGTCCTTCCTTGCTGCTTCCATTCTGCTGATACCCCAGAACAACACACCTAAACCCGCAAGAAATGCACCTATACCGACAGGACCTGTCCAGAAAAATGCAAGCCACATATCCATTTTCTCCCCTTTCTAAAAATCAAAAATTGTTTAATTGTGTGTAATTATATCATTAAAGAACAGGGGCTCAAAAAAATTATCTTATATTATTTAGAAAATGTCGGGGGTGTTTGGCAATCTTTCGTGAGATTAGAATTGTAACTCCATCGCTTTCTGGGGACATGCTTTAAGGCAGATCTCGCAGGCAATACACTGTACACCTTTAAAATCTACAGCTCTTGTATTTTCTTCTACCAGTAGGGCACCCGATGGGCATAGGGGTACGCATACTCCGCATTGGATGCATTTGTTTTCATTTCTTATTATATCATGCGAAAGAGGCTGAGTGCTTATCCCTATCTTATAGAGATACTCTATTCCCCTGTCATAATCTTCCTGCTTGCCTTTAAGTTCAAGAACCAATAACCCCTCTTTTTTATAATCAATATTTGCCCTTAAAATATTGAATTCAAGGGAAAAATCCTTGACAAGCTTACACACTACAGGTTCATTTGACTTATCTGCAGGAAAATGCAGTACTATCTTTTTTGAGACCATTTCTGCCTTTCATTTCTACCATACATTTTTTTTAAATAAACTTTCTAAAATGATAAGATCCGGCATCTTAAATTTATCTTGCCGGACCTTATCACCAGGCTTCTTTACTCTATCGGTCTTTCATTTAGGAGCTTAAACTTATAATCAGAATCTGCAGAAGGTATTGGAGCAACATGATTAGTAAGCATGAACTCTCCCTTTTTTATCCATGTTTTTAATTCATTCGCGATCTCAGTAGCCCTAAAGTAACTTGAAAGATTGCCGGTTGGAATATCGAGACCATTCAAATTGATATTACCAGTTTTTAACTGGGCATAACTTACCTCTCCAAGCGTATCCGGTTTTACTTCAGGATAACTTCCACTGTAATCTACTATCTGGGTAAAGAGATCCTCATCCTTTACAGTCACATAACCTAATATTTCCTCATCAAGCAGAGGAATAGGGACCCCTACGCCAACAGTCAGTGTGGTGCCATAACCAGTCATGGAGGTACCTTTTAGATATTTGGGGACCATCTGCTTCAGGTCTCCTACAACTGCAAGTGTGCCGGCAGAAACCTGCGGGGTACCGTTTTCCTTTCTTTTTACACCTGGATTATGCTGTGTCCCATGCCATGCTATATACCCTATTCCACCGCCAAGAAAGATCCTTGTACCTATACCTATAGTCTTATAGAGAGGATCGTTAAGCAAGGGAGAAAGCTGCCCCGCACTGCAATAATTAGCATTTCCCAGCCCGGGTTTTAATATACCCATATAGGTATAAATTATTTTATCAGAAAGGTTCACAGCCACATTATAATTCTGGTATGCATTTCTCGGGTTGAAAAGATATACCTCATTGAGATCATTTATGTTTATATAGCTTGAAAGTTTCTTCCTTGGATAACAATCGGTGCCGTATGCTTCTGCTTCCAGCTTGAGATCCTTACCAGCAACAAGTTCTTCTATAACATGCCCTCCGCCATACTTAAATTCTCCAGGATACACTTTATTCCTGGGATCATCATCAGGAACTGCAGTCGCCCCTATATACAGGTCCACGGCTGCGAGGCCGGCATATGCTGGCACATCATTTATCTTTACGTTTCCGCCTCCAAATTTTATCCTGGGCACCGAATGCCCTGTGTTAATAAAGGCACCTGAGGAACACATAGGCCCAAAAGTTGCGGTAGTCACCACATCTATTTCTTTAAGTGCTTTTTTTGCACCATTTTCCTTTACATAATCTATTATTTCTGCAGCATTTAATACTACCACACTTCCATTTTTGATCTTCTTATTTATTTCTTCAATGGTCCTTACCATTTTGCTTCACTCCTTGATTTTTCTTAAATTAATATTTGATTTGAAAAGAAACCCGGATGTACTTAAAAAAACATCTGTCCATTACAAAAGTATTCTTATTTATGGATTTAAGTACGCTTAAAAAATACCCTGTTGATAGAGTGTTTATATGCTATACATGAGGGGCTGGCTTTTTTCCTTGTCCCGATGCTGATGAACGAGGTCAAGAAGGGTTTTTGACTCTAAAATACTGTCTATACTATTTCCTATTTCTGTCCAGCAGTCCCGGGTCACACACGACCTGGTCCGGTCGCAGACACCTGGTGAGTTTACACATTCTGTGAGTTCGACAGGTCCTTCAAGTGCATTTATTATTTCTTTTAAAGTAATATCTGAAGGGTCTCTCGAGAGTACGTATCCGCCTTTATAACCTCTGGTCGAAGTAATAAGTTCTGCTGCTTTGAGGCCTGGCACTATCTGTTCCAGATAACCTATGGATATGCCCTGCCTTTCTGCTATTTCTTTAAGTAGAATTGGACCACTTCCATAATTAAGAGCAAGGTCCAACATTAGCCGTGAACCATATCTGCCTTTTGTACTAAGTTTTAACATAATCTAATTCAACCTTTACTTTAGAATAATTGAAATTCTAATACCTTATAATACCTTATTATTCCTATTATAATGATAAGGATTATAGTATTATTACCGGCTTTGTCAAGCACTTATACAAAAATCATCTTAAAAGTATTGAATTTCTCTTATATTAATAAAAAATATTTTATTTGCATTTTATTTTTTTTAATATATACTACCAATTCTATAGAATTAATAAGTTATATGAAAGGAGGTACAGGATGCAAGAAAAACCACTTAAGATAACAGTCGCTATTCTCAGATATGTAGTAGCACTTGAATTATTGTGGGCCTTTTTTGATAAGCTTTTTGGCTGGGGTTTTGCCACCACACCTGAAAATGCCTGGATAAGAGGTGGTTCACCGACTTTTGGCTTTTTAGCTAAAGGTTCGACTGGACCATTTGCTCCATTATTCAACGCTATTGGCGGAAAAGGAGTTACCGACGTACTTTTCATGCTTGCCTTGCTTCTCATCGGTCTAGCAATATTACTGGGTATTGGCATGAAGATCGCAACAATATCCGGCACGGTTCTGATGGTTTTTATGTGGGCTGCAGCGTTACCAAAACCAAACAATCTCTTCCAGATCGATGACCATGTTGTTTTATTATTGGTCTTTTTAGTGCTATTATTTAGCAAGGCTGGCCAATATGCCGGTTTAGGCAGATGGTGGGCAAATACAAAACTTGTCAAAAATGCACCGGGACTGGAATAAGGATTGAAACTTTCTACAAAAGGTAGATATAGTACAAGATTGATGATTGAACTGGCCCTTAGATTTAATAAAGGGCCAGTTCTTCTCAAGGATATCAGCAGTTCACAGGAAATCTCTTTAAAATATCTTTCGCAGCTAATTATACCGCTAAAAATAGCCGGACTTATTAAGTCTACAAGAGGTGCCCATGGGGGTTATTTTCTTGCAAAACCACCTGCACAGATAAAAATACTTCAGATCATTGAGGCTGTAGAGGGTCCCACAAGCATAGTCGAATGTGTGGCAGAACCCGAGATATGCGCTAAGGCAGAAAAATGTAATACTAGAAAATTATGGTCTGAAGTAAACAGCAGTATTATAAAAAAACTTGAGGAATATACTCTGGAAGAATTAGCAAATCAGGAATTAGAATTATAACATTTCCGAGATAGTCTTTCTTCATAATATAATTCGACAGTTTCATTCAAATTTTATTCGACCTATTTGTCTTTTTTATATTCTTGTTCCCACACAGGATCAAATACTTCAGTGAGCCCCCTGTTATATTTTTCCATATTTGTACAATATTCCTGGCCGGTTAATATTGTTAAACTATTTTTATCTTCGGGTTCTGGTTTTAATTTCCTGACCCATTCCATAAAATCCTTGTGATGGTCCCTGTAGGGGCAGGAAATTAAAAGATTGCCTTTTCTTGCAGGATCTTGTTGTTTAAATCCATAATCTTTCTGCCATTCTCTTATGGATTTAAAAAAAGGAGAATCATAAATGCTTTCCAGACCTTTGCCTTCATTATATAGCTCCTGGATATTACCTGCTGAGTAAGGAGCAAAAACACAGGGCATGACTTTTCCGTCCCAGTCTATATAAAGGTAACCTCCGTCCCTCCCGGCAGCAATACAGCCGTCCACAAGTGGTCCGTGGTTCCAGAAATCTATTAAAAACAACTTCTGTCTTTCAATGACCTCCCAGATACGCTCCCAAAAAACAAGGCGTTCAGACGGTGTGGGCATATTACTGAAATCAGCATTTCTTCCAATTGGGAGGTATTGAAAATAAAAACCATAAAATGCACCATTTTTATTAAAAAAGAAATCTAAAAATCTGTCGTCAAGGACTTCCGTGATATTGTCTGAACTTACTGTTGTAGATATCCCGAAAGGTATGCCCTTTTCTCTAACCAGTTCCATACTGTCGAGTATCTTACTGAAGATCCCCTTACCCCTTCTATTCTCTGTTGTATTTTTTAATCCCTCGACAGAGAATGCAGGAGTAAGATTACCATATTCAGAGATCCTTGATGCGGTTTCCTTGTCTATTAATACACCATTTGTAAATGCTAGAAAAAGGATATCAGGGTTCTTTTCGACAATATCCAGTATACCTTTATTATTGGAGGAATAAGCAAAAGGCTCACCTCCTGAAAAAACAACAAGCTTGATATCCCATAATCTTTTAGCATCAGATATTATCCTGTCAAGGATATCCCATCTGAGTTTTTTGCCTGAAGAAATAGAATCTGCATAACAGTCCTTACATCTCAGGTTGCAGGCATGTCCAGGACTTATTACGAGCAAAAAAGGGCCATTTTTTTTATTTTTAGTTCCATTACCCTGTTTCAGTAGCGCAGTCGTCCATAGCTTGAGTATCTTGTTTGCTGTAGCTTTACTTAAGATTTTTTTGTCGATCGATCTTTCAATGGACTGGATGATCGCAGAGGCAAATAATTTTCTTTCTTGTTGAATCCGCGTGCTATGACCGGAAAACTTCCCGTTTTTCCCAGGGTCAAGATATGAAGATACCCTTTTATTGATCAAATTAAGAAGAGGTTTTCTTGTGAACCTATTGTAGAGAAGACCCGTCAGTGATCTGTATATCAAGGGATTTTGGTCATAAATAGCCATACTGTTTAACTCTTTTTTTAGATACTTTTTATTTTATAGATCCCTTTCAATATTTTATTGATTCTATTTAAATGCTTCGACAGTATACTGCATTTCGTTTAAGCTGATACATTTTATGTCCTTAAAACCTTGCTTAAAAAGATGATCCTGTAATAAGTCTTCTGCAAGCCTATGTTTTTTAGGAGGACCAGAGAGGCTGTCTATTTTTTTCCATTCTATAATAGCAAGTTTTCCTCCATTGATTAAGATCCTTTTTATTTCACTTAATGTAACATCAAGATCGTCCACTTCATGCAGGATATTGCATGCAAAAACAAAATTTACTGAATCCTCATTTATCCTAAGACTATTTTCCTCTACTCTAACAACCTCGATATTAGTAACAGGCTTCTTATTTATCTTCTCTTTTATGACATCAAGGCTCTCGCTGGATATATCCATAGCAAAAATCTTGCCTCTTGGTCCGACTATCTCAGATGCAGGGAGAGTAAAATATCCGATACCACTTCCGAGATCTGCCAGAATATCATTTTCTTTAAGACCCAGGTCAAGCAATGTCTTGCGTGGAGGAAGATTTTTTCTCCTTTCCGCACTATCAAGCTTATGCCTGTCTTTAAAATCAAATTTATGTTTATTTTTTTTCTGCATGACTTTTGTTGTAGTTTTTTATGATTATAAAGTAAAACACTATTTTATGAAAAGCATTTTAAAGTCTACTAACTTTAAATTTTATTTTTTAGCATTTATACTTTTAAGGTCTGGAAATAAACAAGATTATCTTTTTTATGAAAATTGGAATTTTTCATGGTTATGAATTAACAGGTTCCGGAAGTAATGAATACACCCTTTATCTTTCAAGGTCACTTTTGCTTTTCGGTCTTGAGTTGCATGTTATCTGCAGGGAGCCTGATCCTTTTGCGCTCGATTTTGTAAACAGTGCAATTAAATGGGACCAAAACGGCAACTCGCAGATGCTGTTTGAAAGAAATACAAAATTCAAAAGTAAGTGTGTTTTGCACCAGATGCCTGTCCCCCCGATAAATGCAGTTTATCTGACAGACAAACAGCGTTCCGGAAATATTAAGTCATTTACGGACCTTACTGATCAGGAATTAAAAACTTATCATGAATTTACTGTCAACACTTTAAGGCCGATCCTGTTACAAAATACAGTTGATATACTTCATACAAACCACCTGATATATCAACCCGTCGCTGCATTACAGGTCTGCAAAGAGACCGGAATACCTTTTATTATTTATCCGCACGGCAGTTCCATTGAATACGTGATCAGGAAAGACAATCGTTATAAAGAACTTGCCCTTAAGGCAATAATCGGAGCAAAAGGATTGATAATCGGAAACGAAGAAGTAAGGGAGCGCATAATCGGGATCTATCCGGAATATGAAGAGTTGATAAGACATAAGACTGAAATAGTAGGTGTCGGTGTGGATACCTCTCTTTTTTCTCCTGTTTTAAAAAAAAATCGTCTGCAGTCTATTAATAAATTAATCGGGATGGAACCTTTTGAGGGAAAAGATCCAGAGATCACTGTAGGGCTTTTTAGAGAACTTGAAAAAAATGATATCTATGCGACTACGTCATTCAGGAATTCTTATAATAATGATCTGCCTGATAGAGACCTGGTCTCACATTTAAAAAAGATCCCATGGGACCGCGATATTCTTATCTTTGTCGGTGCATTGACAGTCGGAAAGGGCCTGCAGAGCATTATTGCTGCCTTTCCTTCGATACTGAAAAAACATCCTCATCTTCATATAGTCATCATCGGGTCAGGAGCCTATCGTGAAGTACTTGAAGGCTTTGTATATGCCATCAGTAAAGGCAACGAACAGCTTATAGATAAATTTATAGAACACGGTTATGACCTGGACCTGAATGCATTAGTAGGTCCATGGGAAGATGTAAAATATTTTCTCTCGGACAACATTAACAGAAAAGAGCTTTTAGGTTACGGGTCTGCACTTTTGGACCACGTACACTTCCTGGGCAGGATGGATCACAGCCTCTTAAAATATATATTTCCTTGTGCAGATTTCTCTATATTTCCTTCAACCGTACCGGAAGCATACCCACTTGTCCTGATGGAATCACTTTCAAATGGAGTTTTTCCAATAATGTCTTATTTTAGCGGATTCAAGGATGCAATAGACAGCCTGGATGATTATCTTAATAAAGATATCCTGCAGCTGATGAAAATATCCATGGATCCTGAAAAAAGAATAAAAAGCATTATCAGATGTGTCTCAGGGGCACTGGAATATCCGGGTCTAAATTCTGTATCTCCAAAACTCAGATCTATTGCAGTCAAGAATTTTGACTGGAAGATCCGTGCCCGGCAAATGATTAATGCTTATTTAAAACGCCTTAATCCTGGCATATTATGAAAATCCATCTGCCCTAAATGGCCGCCTTTAAAAACATGCATGAGCATAAAACCGCCTATGATTGCAGCCAGGATGGCTATTACAATCGACAGACTTCCCAGGACTATACCGGCTATAGCCATTCCCTTGAGACTTCTTACATCCGATAGGTCCGTAAGTTCCCTTTTTGCCTTATCGAGGGAAATAGCTCCCATAGCGACTGCTGCAATTCCCAGTAACAGACCAAACCCTCTTCCAAAAGGAAGAAATGATATTGCAACCGCCACTGCTCCAAAGACGAGGGACAGAATGCTCATTATCCTGTATTTGTCTATTTTTATTGTATTGTCCATTTTTTTACCTCCTGTTTTTATAAAGATCGATAAGATCAACTAATATTTTTAGATTATAAAAGAAAAAAATGTAGAAAAAGTGGAGTTATTATTATTTTTTGTCAGCTCATTTATGCGGGCAGATTTACTTTAAAAGTTATTCTTCTTTCATCCTGGTCATATTCTATATCTATCTCACCTTTATGGTTTTGAACTATCTTTTTTATGATCGACATACCAAGTCCAAAACCCCTGTTTCCTGACTTACTATTTTTTCTGTAAAACCTGTTAAAAATAAAAGGGATATAACCCTTTTCCAGTGCAGAAACGATCTCACCAGAAACTACTGCTTTATATGTATTTAATGTCTTGGAATCTACATTTCCTGTTGTAGTGATTTCCTGGACTATATCTCCTTTGACCACTTCAAATGTCGTAATACCCTGGTCTTCCTCCTGACCGGTATTTCCAAAAGGTCCCATCGCCATGCATGACGTAATGACCGGGACCAGTATTACAGTTAATATCATCAGCAATATTTTTAAAATATTGCTTTTTCCACGTTTGAACATCAAATCCTCTTTTCGTTTTTTTTTAAAAATAATACTCAAAAAAAATTAAGAAATCATGGAGTGACTACCACAAAAAGATATTAATAGTTATAATATACCGCAAATTAATAAATAGTTTAAAGTGGCTCCTGATTTTTTGCTCCATGATATCATTAAACCATATAAGCTTAAGCTTTGGTGAACGTCAACTGCTTAAGGATATTTCTTTTCAAATAAATACCCGGGATAGGATAGGACTGGTCGGTAACAACGGCTCAGGCAAGACTACCCTGTTAAGAATTATCTATGGCGAATTGTCTCCTGATATGGGTACGGTTGAAAGACCATCAGATCATACTACAGGTTATCTGCCGCAACAGATGAAGCATATTGATTCCAGGACACTTTTCAACGAAGCAAAAACTGCTTTTTACCGGATATTGGACCTTGAAAATAAACAGTCATTAATAAAACGGGAGATAGAAGAGGGTACAGATTACCATTCTTCCAGATATCTTGATCTTATAAACAGGCTGACTGATATTAATGCAAGAATGGAAGCATTGGGGATCTCAAAAATAAATGAGCAGGTCGAAAGAACACTGTTCGGGCTTGGCTTCAATCCATTTGATCTTCCCAGGCAGACAAAAGAGTTCAGTGGCGGTTGGAGGATGAGGATCGAGCTTGCAAAACTGCTGTTAAAAGCTCCTGACCTTTTACTGCTTGATGAGCCTACAAACCATCTTGACATTGAGTCCATACAGTGGCTGGAAGACTTTCTTAAAGATTATAAGGGAGCAGTCATTATGATCTCTCATGATAAAGCTTTTTTAGATAATGTGACGACCAGGACAATTGAGATATCACTTGGTAAAATATATGACTATAAAGTACCCTTTTCAAAATATGTGGGATTAAGAAAAGAGGTCATAACTACCCAGCTGGCTGCACAAAAAAACCAGCAAAAGATGATAGCTGATACAAACAGGTTTATTGAACGGTTCAGATATAAAGAATCTAAAGCACCGCAGGTGCAATCCCGTATAAAACAGCTTGAGAAGTTAGAAAAAATCGAGGTAGACCAGGAAGACCTTTCGGCAATCAGGATAAGATTTCCTGATGCACCGAGATCCGGAAATACAGTTATAGATGCTGATCACATATCAAAAAAATATGGAGATAAAACTGTATTGGATGATATCGAACTATTTATTAGACGCGGTGAAAGGATAGCATTTGTAGGTAAAAACGGCGAGGGCAAGACTACACTCTCCAGGATACTTGCAGGCAACCTGGATTATGGCGGGAACCTTAAAATAGGTCAAAAAGTCAAAATCGGTTACTTTGCACAGGATCAGGATGAACTTCTTGATGAGGATATCACTGTTTTTGAGACCATAAACATAGAAGCTGCCGGAGATATCGGGTTTAACATCCGGACTCTCCTGGGAGCTTTTCTTTTTAAAAATGATGATATTGAAAAAAAAGTTAAAGTCCTTTCCGGTGGAGAAAGATCAAGGCTTGCACTTATAAAGTTACTGCTACAGCCTTACAACCTGCTAATCCTTGATGAACCGACCAATCACCTGGATATGCGTTCAAAAGACATTTTAAAAAATGCCCTTAATATCTATACTGGCACACTTATTTTAGTCTCTCACGACAGGGAGTTTTTAGAGGGACTTGCAGACTCTGTTTATGAATTTAATCAAAAGAAAATTAAAAAATATTTGGGCGATATTAATTATTTTCTTGAAAAGAAAAAAGTGGATTCATTACACCAGATCGAAGTCAAGCAGAATATAAAGCAGAACATTGACTTTAATTTATCTGATCGAGCAGGAAAAGAAAGCTACCTGGAAAAAAAGGAATTTTTTAAAACCCTTCGCAGGATAACAAAAAGTATATCGACATGCGAAACCCTGATAGAGAGCCTTGAAGAAGGATTAAAAGAACTTGCAGAAAAGATCGACAAACTGTCACAGGATAAAATAGGGGGTAATGACCAGGCTATATTTTTAAGATATGCAGAACAAAAAAAAGAACTTGACTCTAAATTACTCGAATGGGAAAAGCTTCATAGTGAACTTAAAGAACTTCAGAAAAATGAATATTTTACGGGACACTGATTATAGTATTATTTTTAAAAGAAATAATGTAAATTATTAAGACCAAAACTATAGCAAAAGAGAAAAATTGGAAAATCTCAGAAAATATGGAAAAGGACCTTATAAGGTCGCCATATTACATGGTGGACCCGGTGCGCCGGGCAATATGGCACCGGTAGCAAAATATTTATCTAATAAGGCAGCCACTCTTGAACCTCTACAAACTGCATCTTCAATAAGAGGCCAGGTCAAGGAAATCCATGATATATTAACTGAAAATTGTAATGGAAAGATAAATCTCATTGGGTGGTCTTGGGGAGCAATGCTGGCTTTTATATTTACTTCACAATATCCTGAGCTTATAAAAAAACTTATACTTATAAGCAGTGCTGCTTTTGATGAGAAGAGCGCTTCTAAAATCCTGGAGAAAAGAATGGAACGCCTGGATTATCTTGACGTAGTAAATATGCACACAATCATTGAAAAATTAAACAATCCTGAACAAAAAGAAAAAAATGTAGAATTTAAAAAACTAGTAAAGATCCTTGAGAAAGCTGATATTTTTCAGAACATTGGAAATGAAGATGATACTATGGCATACCAGTATGATATTTATAAAAGTGTCTGGAAGGAAGCTTTAAGACTGAGGAAAACCGGTGAACTGTTAAAGCTTGGAAAACATTTAACCTGTCCCGTGACAGCCATACATGGAGACTATGACCCTCATCCAGCAGGTTTAATAAAAGAATCTCTTTTAGGAGTGCTAAAGGATCTAAATTTTATATTATTAAAAAACTGTGGCCATTATCCATGGCTGGAAAAGAAAGCATCCAATAAGTTTTTGAAAATATTAATAAAAGAGCTTATCTGATAGAATGTATTAATTACCAGCTTATGATCGATTATTCGGTGGTAAGGTTTGATAAAAAACCAACATTATCTTAGATGGCGGGTATTCAATAAACTAGAGAGAATTCTGGGAATAAGTTTTAACCTGCTGTCGGTACATTTCTATACATAAAATGCAAGATGATCCCTTTTACTACTATTATTATAAAAACCCCGATAAAAAGATACAAATACTCAATCCTGTAAAATTCAATATATTTTGGGAAAACATAGACCATGACCGGCATAAGAGCCACTCCAGCGATCCCTCCGATTACATTCGGGTTGACTTTATGTTTCTTATTAAGGGTAAACCTGTAGATATTGCTCAACAGAAGGCTTATTGCAAGTACTATTAAAAACTGAATTGGAGCAACTGCTACAGCTATACCCATCCCTGTTGCCAGACCACCGCCACCCCGGAACTTAAACCATACTGGCCAGTTATGGCCCACAAGTACAGCGAGGCTCGCAATTATAATGGTAACAGTATCAAGTCCGATCGCCCTGCCGATTAGGGGAATTGCCGCCCCTTTCCCGCAATCAAATATAAAGGTAGGAATCGAAGCTTTAAACCCATACTGTCTTCCAGCACCAGCAGTTCCTGGCCTGTCGACTACCCCGAAACCCTTTTTACCATATATCCTGGCCATTACATACCCGAATACAACTGAACCAAGCAGATAGCTTGCTATGATATAAAAGGCTTTGAAATATATGCTTTCGACCAATTTATTCCTCCAGATTCCTATAGTTTTTAAAAAAAAACAAAAAATCATTGTGACAGATCTTATTTTGCAGATTATAACAAAATAAAAGATTTATTATTAGGTCTGCGATTAATCATGTGACTATATTATTATTTAAAACTATAATAAAAATATTGCGTCTAAATAAAAAACGAAAAAATAAAAATATCACCTGTACTTGCGAAAGGAATCTCAATGGAATCTTTTTGGGAATACATGAAGGATTTTCTTTTTTTATCCACCTTTCTTCTTATAGCAATCGTCATAAAAAATAAAATAAAGTTTTTCCAGAAATTTCTTGTCCCCACAGCTATAATCGCTGGATTTATTGGATTGATACTGGGCAAGGATGTATTGAATTGGATAGTACTTAGCCCTGACAGGCTTGGAAACATGGTCTATCACCTGATGGCAATAGGTTTTATTGCGCTTGCTTTAAAGGACAGGCCGAGGGCTGTTAGTCATGAGCGTGGAGATAATGTAAATACAGGTTTTGCGATAACTTCTGCTTACCTGATCCAGGGAATTATTGGGTTTGCATTATCACTTATCCTGGCGTATACATTCCTGCCTAAGCTGTTCCCTCCATTTGGATTAATACTCCCGTTGGGTTTTGCACAGGGGCCCGGCCAGGCATTTTCTATCGGGACAAGCTGGGAAGAACTGGGGCTGGTGAATGGGGGTAATATAGGACTTTCAGTTGCTACGATAGGTTTTTTGTGGGCCATTATCTTTGGGATCCCGTTACTGAACTTCCTGGTCAGGAGAAAGAAAAGACTTGGTCTGATCGGCCTTGAGGAGAATGACAAAGAATTACAGAAGACCCATAAAGATATCGAAGAGAAACACACCGAGACTATTCCAAGAAAAATGTTCATCGATGGTCTTACTGTCCAGATAGTCCTGATAGGCATTATATATCTTGCAACATATTATGCACTGAAGGGTATATCAATAGCACTGGCTCCACTTGGAGATTATGGAGAAACTGTATCCCAGCTGTTGTGGGGTTTTCATTTTGTTTTTGCGACCATGATCGCAGTTATTGTAAGGATCATCTTAAATGCTTTAAAAAGGAAAAACTGGTTCCATATTAATTATCCGGATAACTACATGCTGCAGAGAATATCGGCAGCATCATTTGATTATATGATAGTAGCCTCTATTGCTGCTATATCAATAGTGACTTTTAGAGAGAACTGGATACCGATTGTAATCATTACTACTGCAGGTGGGATATTTACAATTTTTTATACGTTTTTTCTTTCGAAAAGGATCTACAAGAGCTATTTAATAGAACATATAGTGGCACTTTATGGTATGTGGACAGGAACGATATCGACAGGTGTTGCGCTACTGCGGGAGATAGATCCAGATTCAAAATCCAATGTGGCTGAAACCCTGGTGATCGGGAGTGCGACTGCACTACCTCTTGGAATACCACTTATGTTTATTCTCGCTCTTGCGGTCAATGGCTTTAAGACCCAGAACCCGATGCTGTACCTGTATTCGATGCTGATATTTATTGTCTATTTCATTGTATTGATAACAGTTATGCTGATATTGAGCAGGCGGTCAAAAAGGCTTCTGACAAATAGATAGGTCAGTCGAGCAGTTTCTTGACTGTATAGACTATAAGGGTCTTAATTATATCTGTTTTTATATAACTTGAAGCGCTTTTATCAAAGAGGACCCTGATATTTGCTTCGAATTCTTCATCTTTTTCCTCAAGGATAAAGAGCATGGGGAACCTTTTAAAAGGATAGATAACTGCACTGTTTTTAAAACTATTATAAGGTCTTCCACCATAGCTGCTTATTCTCTCAATGAGTTCTTTGCCGCTGCTTTGATATTTTTCCGCCAGTGGTGCCAGTACCCCGGGTATTGTACTTGAGTAAAAAAGTCCATCGGGTAATTCCCTGTATAAGATCCATTCACTCATGAGAGCTTTCTTTTCAGCATTTATTAAAAAATGCAGGATGATGGCAGCAGAAAAAATATCTGCCTCTTCTTTCTTGATCATTTTTACATCATAGACAGAAAAGTACTCTATCTTTTTCAGTTCTGTATCTATTAGTACTGTTCTATTAAAAAAATCAAGCGAGAGTGTTTTTTCACCGATCAGAATTGCACCTGTATTTGCACAGACCACCGCTGGATCCATGGATGCTAATCTTAAAAAAGATTCATCACAGTTCCTGCCAAAAAGCTCATAGTTCTTATTAAGGTTTTTAGCTATTTCCCTATCCAATTTTCCCATAAATTTATCTTTACTGCTGGCATCCATTTTTTATACTTTAAACTGCAGGCTCATCCAAATAATCACAAATTTATTTTACTTGACTTTAAAGTGTTATAATACACTTAACTATTTGCAATATAAACTTTTATTTTTTGAGTTGTTTGTGAGGTGGTCCAAATGCCAAAAATGCAGAGTGGCTGTCCCGGTCAGAATACAGCTTATCTGAAAAATTTTAATACTAACCTTGTCCCCTGCCCAAAATGCGGAGAAGAGATCGAGTTTTTTGCAGATGAAAGAAAGGTTCGGTGCACAAACTGTCATAGCAATGTATTTAAGACCGATCCGGAAGTCATTGAATATAAGGACGGTGATCTGGTTTTTTATGATTCCGTTAAAAGCTGCCTGGACTGGTGTGGAGGTTGTCTTGATAAAAAGGATTATAAGGATATTCAGGAAAACAACCAGAGAATAGAAAGTAAAAAAACAGATATTAAAAAATTGGTAGAGACCGTTGAAGAGAACGATAATGAAGTTATAGATTTTTTTATAGACGCTTACAGGAAAAGCATAAACCATCCAAAACTGATCAACCCGAAGATCTTTGATATTCTCCAAAAGGAGAAACCGGAACTTTTTGTGAGGGCAAGAAATTATTATTTAAATTACCTGAATGAAGAATAAAAAACCTGAATTCAGCTTTCAAGCGCCATTAACTTATTGAACTGCTTCATCTGCCAGTACACAAAAATAAAAGTTACTATTAAAGATAAGAAGTTTGCCACTGGTATGGCGACCCATACTCCAGGTAAGCCTAAAAATAAAGGTAAAACCAGGACTGCTGGTATAAGGAACAGCAGCTGACGGGACAGGATGATCATAAGTGCAGGTACGGTCTTACCGATAGCCTGGAAGAGGCTTCCTCCAAGTACCTGAAACCCGACAAAAGGTAGAAGGATGACAATAAGCCTTAGCGGTGTTATCCCCATATTTATAAGGCTGTTGTCCTTGGTAAATATACTGAGGATCGGCCCCGGAAAAAACATCATTGCTATAAATCCTGCACCAGCTATAACTACAGTCCATATGACTGCTTCTTTTAAAATAGACCTGATCCTTTTATATAGTCTTGCACCAAAATTAAAACTGACCAGTGTTGAAAACCCCTGAGCGATCCCGATAATAGGCATTTCGATAAGGTTTAGTATACGCAGACCTATACCCATGATCGCAATATACAGGTCATTTCCATAATGCAGGACCGATCGGTTAAAGATCAAAAAGACCAGACTACCCACTATCTGTAATGCAAAAGAAGGAAATCCCACTGATATTATCTCTTTTGAAATAGGAAACCTTAACCTGAAGAGTTTTAATTTAAGCTTATAGATACTTTTATTCGATGCGAAAAATGAGATCACAAAGATCACGCTTATAAACTGGCTTATTATAGTAGCTATTGCTGCTCCCCTCACCCCCATTTTTAGGACAAAAATAAAGATCGGGTCAAGTACGATGTTGCTCAGGGCGCCGATAAGCATTGTGTACATCGCAGCCCTTGGTTTGCCTTCCGCCCTTATCAGGTTGTTTGCTGTAATAGAAAAAGAAAAAGATATAAAACCTATCAGGATTATTGACATATAATCTTTGGCCATTGAAAATGTCTCGCTGGAGGCACCAAAAAAGTAAAGCAGTTTATCCATAAAAATATATGCAGGGACCATAAACAATGTACTCAATATCAGGGTCAGGATTATGCTGTTTTCAGCGGCACTCAGGGCTTTTTCTCTGTCATTTGCACCAAGTGCCCTTGAAATAACTGAAGCCGAACCTACCCCTATCATGATGCCGACCGCCATTATCACAAGCTGTATAGGCAGCACTATCGTAAGGGCAGATATTGCCAGAGGACCTACACCCTGTCCTACAAATAAAGTATCGACCATATTATATAAAGCACTGACAAGCATACCTATAATAGCGGGCATGGAAAACTGAAAAAGTAAGGATCTTATACTCCCGTTTAAAATGCGTTTTCTTTGTTCTTCCATATTGATCGACTAGTCTTAGATAGATCCATTATTTTTATAATTATATAGTACACCGGACACAAGCTTAAGATTATATAAAGCAGCAATAAAAAAAGCAATAATGCATGCCAACCAACGATATAAGAATTTAATTTAACTGAGATTTCCTGTACAATTTAAAAACACGGGAAAATCACAAGAAAGGACTTAATAATGAAATATAACTATCTTGGAAGTTCAGGGTTAAAAGTATCAGAATTATGTGTTGGTGCAATGACTTTTGGTGGAGTCGGTAATTTTGGAAAGATAGGAAATGTAGGTGTTCCGGAAGCAAAAGAGCTCATCAGCATCGCTCTGGATAGTGGTATTAACTTTTTTGATACGGCAGATGTTTATTCGTCTGGAGCTTCAGAAGAAATACTGGGTAAGGCACTGGGCGTTAACCGGAAAGATGTGATAATATGCACGAAATTCCGGTTTAATGCAGGAGGTAGTGGGCAGAATGATGCTGGCGGTTCAAGATATCATATTTTAAGGGCATGTGAACAGAGTCTTAAAAGGTTGAACACCGATCATATTGACATCTATATGATACATAGCATGGATCTTAATACACCTCTTGAGGAAACTCTAAGTGCCTTAACCGGACTCGTAAAAGCAGGAAAGGTCAGATATATAGGATGTTCAAATTATTCCGGGTGGTACCTGATGAAAGCTATGTGTGTTTCAACACTTCATGGATTTGAAAGATTTATAACATATCAGGGTTACTATTCTCTTCTTGCAAGAGAGCTGGAAAATGAAATAGTGCCATTATGCCTTGACCAGGGTCTAGGGATAATGGTCTGGAGCCCTTTAAGCGGCGGATATCTTTCCGGAAAATTTTCAAGGGGAACAAACGTACCAGAGGGCACGAGATTGGGTGATAATAAAAAATCAAATTTCATTCCTCCGGTGGACTCAGAAAAGACCTATGATATTGTAGACCTGATGCAAAAAATAGCAGTAGGGCACAATGCAAGTGTTGCACAGGTGGCATTAAATTATATATTAAAAAAACCTGCAGTCTCCTCTGTTGTGCTCGGGACGAGAAAAAAGGAACAGCTTTCCGATAATATAAATACCACTACCTGGGAACTTAATGCTGATGAGATAAAAAAACTGGATGATATAAGCGAGCCAGGGATTGCTTATCCATACTGGCACCATAAGTTAACCGGCGTCAATACCAAGTAGATTGTTAAAAGCATTGACAGTTTCTTTTATGCTGTTATCCCAGGAAAATACTTCCTGGACTCGTTTTTTATTCATATCGCCAAGCCTTTTGGATTCCTCCGGATTTTCTACTGCCCAGATCATTTTTTCAGCAAGGTTTTTTACCTCACTGCTTTCCGCATAGATCCCGCCATCCTCAAGAAATCTTCTGTTGTTTTTAGAATCAAAACAAACAACCGGAAGACCTGCACCCATGTAATTAATGACCTTTCCACTTGCCTCTCCTGCTTTATCTATCTTTGGTTCTACGGCAATATCACTTATATTCAAATAATCTGGAAGATCAAAGTAATCGACCATTCCGGTCATATGGACATTATCTTCTACCGCCAGTTCCTTTATTCTTTTCCTTGTGTCTTCAACAGGGTATCCTACTATTAAGAAATGTACATTTTTAAGCTTTTTTAACACCACGGGAATGCTCTCAACAAGGTTATCGATACCTTTTGCAACGAGCAGGGCTCCAGTAAAAATAATAAGTGGTGCATTATCAGGTATCCCCATCTTTTTTCTGAATCCCTTCTCCGGGACCTTATTAAAGAAATCAGTATGTACCCCATCTATTACTACCCGTACCCTGTCAGGATCGATTTTGAAACGCTCCTTTATAATATCTCCATTAGAAACTGAGCTACATATGAAAAAATCGGGCATCTTGCAGATGAATTTTTCAAAATTATAAAAAAACCATTTCACGGGACGACTCTTCAACCAGTTAAAAGTCCCGAGTTCAGAAGTAAGGCTGCCCTGGACATCAAAGACCAGGGGTACTTTCCCGAACGAACATATATATTTTACAAGGCCCCCAACAAAAGCACCTTCGTGCAGATGTCCATAGATTATGTCAGGTCTTTCTTTAAAAAATATTGCGGCAGCTTTAAAAAAAAGAAGCATATCCAGATAAAACTTGTGGATCGATGGACCGGCCTCAAGCTTCTTATACCAGGGTATGTTTATGGTCCTTCTTATATCCAATCCTTCCAGATCTCTACCATTGTGGTAAGTGCAGATTATATTATAAAACCCATTTTTCTCGAGCGCCCGCATCTCACCAAGTATCCGCATATGACAACCCCTGTCTGCAAAAAAAGGAGTTGGGACGATATTCAAAACCTTTATCAATTTTTTTTCTTTCATATTGGGACCTCTATCCATAACAAGTTGGACAATATTTTAACATTTTTTATCTAAAAAAGATTATTAATAGTCACAAATATCATCTTCCAGGTCCATATCCATTATTGAATCGTTAAAATAATAAAAACATGAAGAAAAATCAGGAGCAGATATTTAATATAAGATCAAATTAAAACAGGCCATAAAGGCCTGTTTTAATAAATATTTATAAAAACTGTTGAAATTTTCTTTTTAACCTCCGGATGCTGCATTTACTATTGTGTCCCTGATAAAATAGAAGCCATCACTTAACGCTCCTGTCACAACACTAAAAACAATAATAAGTGCTAACGCTACACCTGTTATAATTAAACCATATTCGGTGGCAGAAGCCCCCCTATGGCAATAAAGACCTAACTTTATCCTGTTAAATAAGTTCTTCATTAATCCATAAATATATAAATTATTATATTAATATTTTTATTGTTAATATAATATACACAAATTTTATATAAATGTCAATATTTTTTATTTTTTTCAATTTCTATTCTTTTGTCGATTGCTTCTATATCTATTGGATAGCCACCAAATTCTTTTATGAGATCAAATAACCTGATTATATTCTCCGGTGGCATATTAGCCTGTATGTTATGCCCTGAAGAAAAGATATATCCACCACCGGGAGCAAGGTCCTTTATCCTCTGAAGAGTGTCTATAGTCAGTGTTTTTATATCCTTATGAAACACACCCTGGTTGTTTGTGCCACCGTGAAAAGCAAATTTTCGGCCGTACTCCTTTTTTATCTTCGCCGTATCGTTTCCAGCAGCATTAGCCTGCAAAGGATGCACTATGTCCACACCCATGTCCTTCAGGTCGTCGAGACACCAGTAAGTAGCCCCGCATGTATGATAGCAGCATTTTGCATCTGTTTTGGTCTTGATGAAACTTATCATTTTTTTAAATCTTGGAACGACTTCTTTCTTAAAATATACCGGAGAAATAAGGCAGCCATCCTGTATGCCCCAGTCATCTCCGATCCAGAAAACGTCGATATATGGACCTACTATTGAATAAAAACTTTCAAAAAAGCCGATATTCCAATCTACTATACTATCCATTATATATTGGGCAGTTTCCGGTTCCCCGTAAAGATCGGTCATGAATTCTTCTATACCCCTCAAGCACCAGGCAAAATAAAAGAGTGAATTGACAAGGCCTGCCCAAAGGGAATAATCAGTTTCATTATAAAGCTTCTCTGCTTTTTCCTTTAAACCATAAAATCTTGTAAGGTCCGAAGGATCAGGAAACTTATATGCTTTTATTTCCTCAAGCGTCTTTCCACTTAATACAGGTTTGGAGATATCAGAATAGTAATTTACTCTCCTGTAGATTGTCCCGAATTCATCTTTAAAGGTACCATCGGGTCCCTCAACAAACTTAAAATTATCAGGTGGATTTGGATAGAGGTATCTCGTATCTATTCCAAGGGTGTCTTTTATCTCGTCCTTTATCTCAGCGAGCCTCTGGACATAATCATAAATACGAATATCATCAGAGATATTCAGGTACCCAAGCAGATTCCGGTATGCGACTTCATGTATCCCGGATACATTTCCATTATTATCTACCGGCACCCTATCCGGTTCTTTTAAATCCAGTGCCGTCCTAACCCGTTCCCTAGAATTCATTTATACCTTCCCTTTATACTCATTATTAAGTATTATTTATCAGTTAAAAATTTTTAAAGAAGTGGTTATGGAATTAAATCAAGGACAAACAAGTCTTTATTTATTGTCCATCTGGTCCATGATCTCTTTTATTTTTTTCTTTTCCCATGTTCCGCCACCCCTGTTGAACACAAAGACTCCCATCATATGCCAGAAAAGACCAAAGCCCCACCAGCCAAGAACCCATACAAACCAGGGATAACTTCTAAAATCACCACCGCTTGTGAAGTACCAAATCAGAAAAAGAGCGACATTTACAGCAAGATAAGTTATAAGATGCGCATAAAAACCTTTTATCTCTTCAACTCTTTTCTTTGCAAATTTATACTTTTCTTCTTCATTCATCTGGCTGAATTGATTTTTATCCGTCATATTTCCTCCTCCTTTTTATAAAATAAACTATTTTTTAAAAAGATTATTTTTTATTATAGGACAAATTCACATTATAAGTATATGGTTTTTTACTAGATGAATTTTTATAAAAATATATTAAAAGATACTTGTGTTATGATACAGTATCTTTCACATTGATTATATTCTTGCCCTGGTTATACATGCATATAAAAAGGCTTAGATAATCCCTTAAATGTCTCGTTATAAGAAAATTTTCAAGAGTAAATTTTTTGGCCTGACGGCCCATTATACTGCTCATGTGAGGTCTGTTTAAAAGGTATCTTATCCGGTATGCGGCGCCTTCGATGGAATGGACTAAAAAACCGTCATAGTAATTCCTTATCTGGGTAGTTATGCCACCGACTGCCCCACCGATAACAGGCTTTTCTTTCCATAGTGCCTCCGTGACAACAAGCCCGAATCCTTCTTTAGTCGATTTCTGGATGACTACATCTGCAGCCCTCTGCAGTGCATTTATTTCAATATCACTGTTCGCTTCAAGCATAAGGATGTGGACATCAGGATCATTTCCAGCCTCAGCCTTTACCTCCTCCAGCACTTCTAAGCCTTCGGGGTCATCTGTGGCGGTCCCCCCTGCAAGAATCAGCTGGCAATCGATCTCATTCTTAACGAGCCTGTATGCCTTGATGACCCCAACAGGGTCTTTGAACCTGTCAAATCTTGAGACCTGTAAAATAATGGGTTTATCATGCTCTATTTTAAATCTCTTTAATATTGCTTCTATTTTCTGCTCGTCCACCTCGCGATTTTTATCACTTAGAGGATCAATGGAAGGGAGTATCAAAAATTGTGGATGTGGCAGTTTCCTTGAGAATTTTGCTATTGAAAAGATACTTGCATCATATGGATTAAGATATTTCTTAAGATGTTTCCACAATGTGATATCCGGTTTAGACATATCGATGTGGCAGCGCCATGCCCATCGTGAGCTCTTCTTATCATAGAATTTTAACAGTGGGAGAGGTTGAGGGTCATGTATTACTACTATATCTGCATCCAGATCGAGGTCCCTGGAGTTTTGCATGTTTACTTCGAGATAATATTGCAGGTCATCAGGTGAAAAACATACCTTATTTCCCTGCAGGGCATTATGCATATTCTTTGTTATCTTAAAAAACTTCTCGTCACCATTTATTACTTTCCATTCACAATATATACCAAGTTCATTTAATAAAGGTACTAGCCTGTGAAGGATCTCTGCGACTCCACCACCAAGTTTTGTAGAATTTACCATGATGACCTTTTTATCACGGGAGACCTTTGCCAGATTCCTGAGCTGTTGGATGTATCTTTCTCCTACTACATCTTTATAATCATTGATACTTATATTGTTTTGCATGTTCTACTTTGCTAATTCATTCCTTAATAATCTAATTATTTTTTTCCTGCTCTCATCCAGACTGAAAAAATAAAAGTCTATATCCCTTAAACTTTTAACAAGTTCCTTTAAGTCAAAGTTCTCATCCATCCAGGTAGAGAAATCATCGTGCATCTTCTCTTTTTTAATTTTTCTTGTTTCACAAAAATGGTAGTAAAATGAATTAATACTTATATTCTTTAAGGCATCCTTGAGCTCTTTTATGTTTGCTACTTTTATTCCAGAAGGCATTATAATTGAAGTCGAATATGAGAAGTAAAATTCTAACCCGGGCCTGGTCCAGGGGATATTTGGGAGGTCCCACATATGTTCTTCTATTATCTCCACAAGGTAGTCCTTTGCCTCAGCTATGGTTGAATAATCATAGGGATTAAAGTTACCAAGTTTTTCTGCAAGGGCATAGTCTTCAAGTGAGTCCGCAGCCCAGTTTGCAAAATCCCCGTTGTAATTCAGTATCCTTGAATGGTATTTCAATTGCGCCTGAAACATATGGTGGAATAGGACATTGTCTTCTGATTCTTCGATAATCGATAAAAACTCCCGAAGATTGGAAGCCCTAAGCCCTGTGGGACTTATGATAGTAATGTAGTCGTAAAATTCAAATTCTGTCATTTTTTAGTATATAAAGTATTTATTAGATCAATTTAATTGTAATAATTTAATAACTTTAGTTATGATAACCATAAAGATTCTAAAAGTAAAATGCAAAAAATATATCTAATGATCAGACAGCTTACAGTCTTCCAGTTTGAAACATGTGCATTTTAGAACTATAATAAAATTTATCATTATGCTTATTCCCATGTAAAAATATGCAAAAAGAAGAATTTTTAAAACTGGTACCCAGAGAAAAATTGGTAATAGTCTCAAACAGGGTCCCCTTTAATTTTTACAGGACAAAAGAAGGGATCAGTTATAAAAGAAGTGTTGGCGGCCTGGTAACGGCCCTTGATCCAATAATGACATTAAAAGGCGGGGTATGGATAGGATGGAGTGGTCTTTCTAAAAAAACAAGATTTCTGGATACCAGTACTAAAATACCTGTCGATAGCCCGGGAGACTACCAGATAAAATTTGTAAATCTAAGCGAAAACGATATAAATCTCTTTTACCACGGCTTTACCAATAGAACCCTCTGGCCACTTTTCCATGGTTTTTTATTCCAGACTCATTTTGATCATAATTACTGGGATTCTTACTTTTCTGCCAATAAAAAATATGCAAAAGCGGTCCTCGAAGAAATAAAGGGAGATGAACTGATATGGATACATGATTACCATCTTATGCTGGTCCCTGAAATGTTAAGGACAAAAAACAAAGACCTCAGGATAGCTTTTTTCAATCATATTCCCTTTCCAAATTACGAGACTTTCAGGGCTCTTCCATGGCATAAAGATATGCTAAAAGGAATGCTGGGTTGTGATCTTGTAGGCTTTCAGACTGAAAATGATTCAGACAATTTTTTGATCTCCTGTAAAAAACTTTTGAAGGCAGAAGTAGATATGCAGAGATCTACAGTATTATATAATTCAAGGACTGTAAAAGTATGGCATTTTCCCATAAGTATAGATTACGAACAGTTTAAAAAAATATCCAGCGGAGCGGCTTCAAATAGAAGCCTGAGCAGTATAAGAAAGAACACAATCGATAAAAAAATAGTCCTTAGCGTTGAACGGCTGGATTATACAAAAGGAATAAAAGAAAGACTCTGTTCGATCGAGCGGTTTTTTGAAAAGTATCCTGAATACAGGAAACGGGTGGTATTTATCCAGGTCTCTGTTCCAAGCAGGACAAAAATACGTGAATATATCAGTTTCAAAAATGAGATTGATGAGCTTATCGGAAAGATCAATGGGAGGTTTGCTGAAGAGGTATGGACCCCTATTGTGTATCTTTACAAATCATTAAACCGGGAAAAACTTTCAGCTTTTTACGCATCAGCAGATGTCTGCCTTGTAACCCCTCTAAGAGACGGCATGAACCTTATTGCAAAAGAATATGTCACCTGTAAAAACGATTTAAATGGTGTTCTTATATTAAGCGAATTTGCTGGTTGCGCTGATGAGTTAAGGGAACACTCGGCAATGGTAAACCCTTATGATACCGAAGATATAGCAGATAAAATATATCTTGCACTTAAGATGGATGCAGAAGAAAAAAGATCCAATATTAGAGCTCTACAGAAAATAATAAAAGAAAATGATGTATACAAATGGTGTTTAAGCTTTTTAAATTATTTCGTTCAAACACCACAATAATGAAATTCTTCATCAGTTAAGTCTATATTTCCAATTATAAATGATGAAAATCCTAAAAAATGCTTTTACAGAGATCGAAGATATAAAAAAAAGGATTGAAAGATCTCGCAAAGTCTACTTGTTTCTTGATTACGATGGGACCCTCACTGACATCGTCGAAAGACCAGGTGATGCATTACCAGGCAGCGAGCTTATAAGGTTATTCAAAGACTTAAATAATAGCAGATTCAGGATTATAATAATCTCAGGCCGGTCTCTTGATGACCTTGAAAAAATAACCGGGGCCCTGGAGCCCACAAATATTATCATGGCAGGAAGCCATGGCGCAGAATTAAAAAACTCCAGCCTTTTGAAAAACCCTCAGGCGTCCTGTGATAAGACTTATGGCAGTGGTATACCTGAAGCTCTAAAAAGTATAGTAATAGAGCAGATAAAGGATATAAAAAATATTATCATCGAAGATAAACCTCATTCACTTGCGATCCATTATAGACAGGTAGAAAAAAAAGATATTCCAAGGATCGAAGAACTTGGCGAACATTTAAAAAAACTTAGAAAGCAATACATTTTCAGGTTTATAAAAATGAAAAAAGTCATTGAAATAATGCCTGAAGATATAAATAAAGGAATTGTTTTAGAAAAATTCCTCAGAGTTGATAAGAAAAATACTTCTAAAGGATCTGTCCTTGCCATCTGCATTGGAGATGATGTAACAGATGAAGACCTCTTTTCCGGTAACAGGACCGGGATCAATATAAAGGTCACAGATAATATTGAGACAGAAAAAACCATCGCTGATTATTATTTAGAAAATCCTGCAGAAGTCATCAGGTTTCTATTGATCATTTCTCATATATAGGTTCCTGCAGGGATAGGGTATTTCTATACCTACTTCGTCAAATTTATCTTTTATTCTCTTTCTGAGCTGCCTTTCTATAGTCCACTGCTCAGGTGGTTTGACCTTGCATACTATAGTAAATGTAACTGCAGAATCACCCAGCTCGCTTACACCTCCGTCACCAAGTATTTTAGGTGGTTCCAGTATCAGCTTCCTATATTTTCTATCGTCCATAAATTCATCAAAGACCTCTTGAAGAACATCAACTACTCTATCGATTTTTTCCTTATAATGAACGCCTATTTTTACGACTGCTTTTGTCCATACCTGGGTCCTGTTACCAAGTGTTTTTATTTCTGAATTGGGTATGAAGTGGACAGTACCTTCAATATCTCTTATTACAGTCGTCCTCAGGCTGAATCTTTCTACAGTCCCGGTAATATCTCCTATGGTTATTATGTCGTTTACCTGATACCACTGCTCAAATAGAATAAATGACCCGTTTATCAGATCCTTGATGAGGCTCTGGGCGCCAAGCCCTATTATCACTCCCAGTATACCAGCACCGGTTATGATAGGAAGTATAGGGATGCTAAGCTGATCCATAATTATCAGGATACCAGCAAAAAAACTGGCTAAGATTATTAAATTAGAGACAACACTATTAAAAGTGAAAGACCTTTTTCTTACTTCGATCCTATCATCCCCTATTTTTTTCTCTATTACTTTTTTTAATCTTCTTGAGATAAATTTTATTACCAGTATTATTACTATTACTGCAAAAGCCACAGCAGCAATAGTAATCCAGTTATTTCTGAAGCTTTCTACTATTGTTTGCGAATCAATATTGATATTTTGTGTATCCGCCATAGATGATCCTACCTCCTTGCATCAATAATAATCTTATCTAAAAATATCATAAACAATTTGAACTAATATTTAAAATATTTTTTAAATTGTTGTTAAAAAGCTATCGCTGATTTCAAAATATGCAGTTTATATGTTAAGGTTTAATAAAAATCAAAGAGGAGTTGATAGTTTTGGCAGGATTAGCAGGAGTAATATCCAGATCAGAGAATAAAAAAGAACTATATCAAAGTAAATTAAAAGACCAGGTAGTTTTTATGCTCAATAAGATCAGCTATAGAGGTTCTGAGCCTAATGAAATAATAGAAATCAGTAATAAAAAATATAGTACAGTTATTGGTATCACTAAAAGGGAAACAGCAAATGGGCAAATAAATGATGATGACAATCAGATATCCGATCATTTTCTTGATGGTAAGATCGATAATATTGCAAAGATCATCAGTGATACTTACAGTATTGCTGAATATGATAGCCTAAAAAGAAAAGGGCTGTCTTTGATACTTACAGATTTTAATAAAAATACTATTAGCAAACTTAATGGACAATTTGCTTTAGTATTTTACGATCAGGCTAAAGATGTATATTTATTACGAGATTTCCTTGGAAGAAAACCCCTATATTATACTTTCAATAATAAGGACCGTCTTTATTTTGCTTCAGAAGTAAAATCACTAATAGGTCTTGGAGGGAAGATCTTCATACTAGAACCTGGTCACTATATTAAAAACCTTGATACTCCTAAAGTATTTAAAGACATGACTTTCGACAATTATGTTGACGGGATCCTTTCGGAAGGCCTTATAAAAGATATAAATATAGATAACATTACAGATAGGATCAATGAATTATTACTCAAATCCATTGAAAAACGCATTCCTGCCGGCAATAAAAAAGTCAAACTGGGAACATGGTTAAGCGGAGGGCTGGACTCGAGTGTAATTGCAGGAGCCTTAAAGGAATTCAGCAGTGACATTTTTACATTTTCTGTAGGTTATAAGGGATCACCTGATCTAGAAGCTGCTAGACTTGTCGCAAAACACCTCGGTACAATTCATGCTGAGTATGAATTAAACAGAGACATCCTTTTCTCTTCTATTCCGGAGACTATATATGCTCTCGAGTCTTTTGACGCACCTTTGGTCAGGAGTACGCTTGGCAACATGATAGTGTCCAAGCTTTCCTCAAAATCAGATGTGATCTTTTCTGGAGAAGGAGGAGATGAGATCTTTGCGGGATATAATTACTTTCTGGACCTAGAATCACAGCAGGAAATACAAACTGAACTAATAAAAGCCATTAAAAGCCTTCATAACACAGCGCTGCAGAGAGTCGACAGGGTATCAAATGTAAATGGTGTAAATACAAAATTGCCCATGCTTGACGAGATATTGATGGAATATGTACTGAGGATACCACCGGAACTTAAATTAAATTATGATAAACAGCTTACAAAGGACATTTTAAGAAAAGTAGCCGAAAAATATCTCCCTGCTTCTATAGTATGGCGGCCCAAGGATAAGTTCTGGGAGGGTTCAGGCATACTCAATACACTCACAGAAAAAATAGATATAGAAGTAAGCGAAAATGAATATGAAAATAATAAATCCCTTGAAAATGGTTTTATACTAAGAAACAAAGAAGAATATTATTATTATAAGGTATTCAGAGAATTTTTTGCTGATGTAGATTTTTATGACTTTCTTTCTTTTACAAGAAACTTTAATTAATACTTATATTAAAATAGATTGTCTGCTGGAATTCAGTTCGCCTGAACTCATCGGTTTTTATAATGGTCACTTTTTTTTGCTTCCAAATAAGAACCCGCCTCTGTGAGTCCCTACAACATGTGTACTTAAAAAAGCAGTTGGGTCCTCTTCAAATACTATTCTGCTCAGTTTTGGGACAAATTTTTGCCTGCAAACGATATTTATTATTTTGACCTCCCCATATTTTCCAACACCGTTATAACATGTAGCACCAAATCCCGCATCTCTCAGGAGTTTTTCGATCTCGGTGCTATTCTGTCTTGAGATTATGTTTATACTTATGAGATCCTGTGAAAGCTTATCTGATATGGTCATCCCTACAATCGTACCTGCAGCGAAACCTGCTCCATAGGCAAGGATACCAAAAAAATTCCCACTCAGGTCCTGAATTACTCTTGATACGACATATATAAATATAGTGACCTCTACAAAACCTACTAGAGCTGCAAAAAACTTCTTGTGCCTGACAATAAAATTTATTCTTATTGTACCCAGCGCAACATCAACAATTCTTCCAAAAAATATTGCAAGTACCCACCATAATGTTTCCAATTTAAACCATTCTTTCTTCGAAGCTAATATTGTTTTTGATATACGGATAAATATATTTGATGTCTATAAAAAGTCAAGCACTGATAAGAAAAAAAGAATGAGCAGAAGATCTTAAAGATCATTTAATCTTTCAGATTCTGATATCATATTTCCGCAATCATCTACCGGCAGGTTTGCTCCATCAAAAAACATCGTCTTTATTTTACCGGCAGCACCTTTTACACCTTCAAGATGGGGGGCGTCAAGGATACCCTTTTGAATTGCAGCTCCTATTATATCTGGCTCTATCAGTGGGTCTTCAAACCTGTGACTGGTATCAAGATCTTTTATTGCCTTTATTATCATGCCTGCTTCGCTCAGAAGAGTATCTTTTCTTTTTATGACATCGCGGTCTGATCTCATATCAGGACATCCTTCGATGCAGTTCTCTATCACTTTTTTTACTATCTGACAGCTTTCTATAATATCATCAGGTTTTGCAGCATAACTGGATTCACAGTAAGCGACGACATGGACTATTGAAGGCTTGACCTGCATCTGGAGCAAAGTAGATGATGCAAGCTGCCCTTTACCCTGATTAAAGTCGACTGGCATGCTGTATAGACCTGACCTTGTCTCCCTTATTGAAACAAAATCATCATCATGAAGAGATTCTATCAGTTCTATTTTTGCAAGCATTTTTGCAAGGTCCATGGTGAAAGAAGTCTCTGGTGGAGTATTAAACATATACTGAGATACATAATCCCTAACACCCATTTTCTTGGCATTATATGCTGCCAGATATGCAGAAGCAACAGCTATGGCATCGGATGCATACCTAAGGCTCCAGTGATGCGACTCGTTGACTTCGACCGGAACCCCTCTTTCTGCATGCCATTTCATTACTTCCTTATTTTCCCTTATTGCGTCGATCAGTTTCCTATGGCTTCTATTGTCGATCTCGTTGTACCAGCATAATGGTACTGCACACCATGCATTGTGAATTGAATCAAGAAGGATAGCAGCAAACTTTATAATATCATTCGTACCACTATAACATCTCATCATGGGATAATTACCCGTCCTTGTAGCATCAAAAAGGATCTTTAGGTCTGCAGCGCTTCTAACCGGCACACCACCTGCTCCATCCTGCATCCTGTCCATTTTTTCAGGTTTAAAGAAAAACTCCTGAGCATTCTGGTCCGGGCCAAGCGAGACCACATCTATAAGCATGCTTTCTGCTATTTTCTTTATCCCCTCCACAGTCTCTTTTACAGTTGGCCTTCCAAAGTGGTGCCTCAATAAAGGATAAGGTTTACTGTAAGCGATTCTTTTGATGAGCTCCTGGGGAGGAATTTTATCCTTTAAACCGTCTATTTTTTTTACCTGAAGGTATTCTGCGATCTCTTCCCTGCTTTCCCCACCGGTAAAGACCTTGTCAAAAATATCTAAAAGTCCTCTGTTCTCAAGCAGGTCAGCTACTGAACCGGTGGTCCCAAGAATAAAAGATATATTTTTATATTCATCAGCAACAGACCTTTTAAATTCCCTGAAAAGTTTTACTGCACTTTCAGGAGTAAGTCTGTAACTTATACCGACAATGTCAGGTCTATTTTTCTCGATTTCTTTTTTCAGATCAGATATATCTATTGCAGAACCGATAAATCGTGTTTCAAATCCAAAAAACCTGCTGATGTTTAAAAAATTCATCACCCCGGCAACGTGCACACAGCTGCCGATCGCGGCTCCAAGGATCTTTTTCATACAAACCTCCAGGGTTCGGTCTCTTTAGATATAATACATCAGGACATTTTCATTTTTCTTATAAAAAAGCTAAAAAATGATCACTTTATCTTGCCTTCAATAAACAGATTTCTTATTTCATCGATTGTCAGGTTTTCCAGACGAAGATTTGTGATATTTCTTCCGGACTTTCTAAAATCCTTCCTGAAAATCACATTCGCAAGATGTATCAGTGAGTCAGTAACAGGAGTATCTACTCCAAAGACCCGCCCTATCTCAGAAATAGGTACAAGGCTCATAGGCACATCTTCAGTTATATAACGGACATTGGAAGTCTTGGGAGCCATTATCCCGTAATAACCGGGGTTACTGTGTATCCCGTCAAACAGATTGTCCTCTACGACATTATATGCCATTGTCAGCCAGTCCAGAGCTGTAAGGATATTCTTGCATCTAAGCTTATTTGCGACTTCCACTCTCTCATTGTCTACTATTTCAAGTACTCTGGCGACAGAAGAAGTTACGCCTTCAATATAGAACTGGAAGTTACCCATGGTAGATTCTATCCTGCTGGCATTGAGAATAGTAATAGCAGGATGAAAGACCGCACCGATGTTATTGAAACTTGTCTCGATAACACTGGTCGCAGAAATAAACTCTGGGTAAGCCTGGTTTATCTTATCAAGTGCCTCCTCGGTCTTAACAGCAGGTATAACTGCGACTGGTATTGCCTGTTTTGTCCTGAATATCTTCACAGATGCAGGTCCCATTCCCCTGCTGGCATATATAAAAGTCTGGGCCTCTGCAATCATCAAGTCCTTTTTATTGCCTCTCTCCCTCAGAATGTTTATAAACTCAAGAGCGCCGCACGTCCTTCCAGGGTTCAACATCACTATCTGTCCATCTTCAAGATAAGGGGCGCACCTTTCAGCAATAGATGCATGTGCGAAAGCTGGAACACAGACCATGATTACGTCTGATCCCTTTACTACATCGCCTATATTATCAGTAGCAATTTCTATTTTTCCGAAACCTGTTACTTCTCCTTCGACCTCGATCCCATGCATCTTGATAATAGGTTCTATCTTACTAAGTGTCCTGTTATATAGCTTTACAGAAAATCCTTTTATTGCAAGATGCGCCGCCATGGCCTTTCCGCCATGTCCAGCGCCAATGACTGCAAATCTTGGTTTATCCATTTTAAATCCCTCTTTCAAAATTATTTTTAAAAGTTTTAAAGAATTTATTTGATCCTCAAGGTCTATTGAATTTTTATTAATGATGTGATTTATTATAAAATAAGGATATCATATAAAGTGTTTAAATTAAAAATTTTTAAAACTAAAATCGAAAAACTGTATAGAAACACAACAAAAATATTTGACTATTAAAAATAATAAGGAGGCATAACCTCATTTTTTAATGCATCTGGAAATTGATACACCTATCCCCCAATAATAAAGTTCAGGTTACTAGGCTACTTTATTTCTTGATAATATGTCACCCTTGATGCCTATTTCTATAGAGTCAAATGGAATTTGTTTTGCTGAAGAAGTTATAGCCTGCTTAACAATTCTGAGCATACCCGAACAGCACGGTACCTCCATATGCGCCACAGTTATAGATCTTATATCATTTAATTTTAATATCTCTGTTATCTTCTTTACATATATCTCACTGTCGTCAAGTTTGGGACAGCCTACAAGGAGTATTTTTCCCTCCAGAAGGTCTTCATGAAAACCAGGGTATGCAAATGGTACACAATCAGCAGCTATTAAAATGTCAGCTCCTTCAAAATAGGGTGCATTAGGCGGGACAAGCATTATCTGCACCGGCCATTGCTTCAGACTTGATCTGCGCTCGGTCAGCTGATTTAAGAGCTCCTGTATCTTTGCTGCTTTTGGATCTTCTTTTAATGTCTTCCCGCTTTCAGTTTTATTGATACTCGACCTGCTCTCTTCTTCCCTGAGATCCATTACTGCTGAACCGGGACAACCGCATGGCAGGTCACCGGAATGATCACATTCACTGTGGTCTAGACCTGTTTTTACAGTTATTTTTATATTATGTTTTTCAAGATATTTTTCTGCTTCTTCAAGAAGAACAGTCTCATTATGATGCTTCAGATGTTCCAGATGTGCGATTATAACGTTTTCCCCCTGTTTTACTATATTTTCCATGACTTTTTCTTCATCATATGGCTGGGCCTCCCTTTCTATTATATTAATGGCTCCTTCAGGACATTCCCCGATGCATGCGCCAAGTCCATCGCAAAATAGATCGCTTATCAATCTTGCTTTATCATCAATGACCTGAAGGGCTCCTTCAGGGCAATTCGGGATACACTGCCCGCATCCAGTACATTTATCTTCATCTATTTCTATAATATTTCTTATACCCATCTTATTCTCCTTCCATTAAACTTTTAAGACTTATTTTTTTTAATTCATCCTCAACCTGCTCCTGGATAGAGTCTATCTTTTTTTTAAGCAGGCACCTGCTCCTGTCAGGACAAATATTTTTTTTAAATAAACAATCATTAAGGCTGAACTTGCCCTGAAATATCTCAACAATATCATATAAAAAGACTTCTTCTGGTTTCAATGCAAGATTAAAACCTCCTTTATTCCCTTTATGGGAAGTCAATATCCCATTGCTGCTTAACACCTGGAGGATCTTTCTCATAAAAGGTTTAGGGACATCAAGTTTTTCTACGATCTCAGATATCGAAACAGCAGTAGAGTCAGAATTATCTTTATTGTTATTTCCGATAAAGATAAGCGCCCTTACCGCATAATCAATATCCCTTGTTATAAGCTTCAATTCTATCCTCCTTCCAACCAGAATTAGTTTTTTTGATCAAACCGAATCAATGATCTTATTATTTTTCAGGTCGTATCCATACATATTCTTAATGATACTATAATAGTATCATTTGTCAATAATATATGTATAATTATTTTTTACCTTATTTTTAGTTTTTTTCTGCGTACTGTTATTATATATCAGTAGGATTTGGTGAATAAAAAACAAAAAATCAACTATTAGGATGTATAATAAAAAAGATTCAAAGTATTTAAAAAAAACAAAAGATAAAAAAATGCATTTGTTTGGATCGGGATGGGCAATAAATGTTTCTATAGCCATAGCTGTGTTAAGTATAATAATGCTTATAATTTTGCTTGTGGCCGCAATGCAGATAAAGCCGCCTCAGGATGATGCAGCAAATAAATATTTCGAAAGGTCTTTCCTGGAAATATCTGCGCAATACAACAGAACAGTTTTGTTATTATCAATAGCAGAACGGTTTCTGACCTGGATTTTTTTTGGTGCTGTTTTATTGATCTTCTGGCGAAGTTCCTTATTCATTAACAGGATACCTATTTTTACAGCTGTTGCGATATTTGCTGTTTTTAATATCGTATTGTTTCTTATACTACTGCCTCTTCAGTATTACAGGGGTTTTATAATAGATCATAACTTTGGGCTTTCCAATCAGACATTGAGCGCCTGGTTTTTGGACATACTGAAAGACAGGGCTATTTCACTTGTAATAAATACTGCAGCACTGACTCTCATTTATATTTTGCTTGATATATACATCCAAATACTGGTGGGCTATCACTGCAGGTATTTTTATTATTTTTATTGCAATCTCAAGTTTTATTTTCCCGGTTATAATAGACCCTCTTTTCTATAAGTTCACACCCCTGGAAAACGTGAGTCTCAACAACAAGATACATAAGCTTTGACTGAAAAAGCAGGTATAGAGATAGACAGGGTACTTGTGGCAGATGCGAGCAATAAAACTACAAGGATAAATGCTTATTTTACCGGAATCGGCAGTACAAAGAGAATAGTCATATATGACAACCTGTTAAAAAATCACTCAGAAGATGAGACCTTAAGTGTCATATCGCATGAAATAGGACACTGGAAGTACAGGCATATTCTGTGGAGTATACTTTTCGGATCAGCAGGTGTGATACTTATATCCTATTTTCTTAGCATTTTCCTTTCAACTGCAGGCCTTGGAAATAGTGTGCGTCTTGTAATCGTTTTATTTATACTTTTCAGCCTCATAAGTTATTTAAGCATGCCTCTTCAAAACCTTATATCCAGGCAGTTTGAAAAACAGGCAGACAGTACAGCAATAGAATTGACTGGAGACAAAGAATCCCAGATTGAAATATTTCAGAATATCGCAGTGACCAATCTATCCAATGTATCTCCAGGGTCTTTATTGAAAAACATCATCTACTCCCATCCGCCAATAATGGAGAGGCTAATAGCAATAGAAAAAATGCCTCAACAGGAGAACTGAACTGTTCTGAAGTTTATTGTAACAATAATGAAAATAACTATAGAACTTTTTATTTCTTTTTTAATACTTCAGGAAGTACCGGTATCTTAAAAACCTGCCCGGGATAAATAAGATTTGCATCCTTGATAATATCTTTATTTGCTTCCTGGATCAATTTCCAGTAGGGTTGGCTTCCGGATCCATAATGGTCCTTGGCGATCTGGCTTAGTGTGTCTCCCTTTTTGACAGTATATTCGGCAATGATTTTAGAAAAACTTGCAGCAGTTGAAAGAGGACCATTTACATTACCATGAATACTTGCTGCACCTGGTGTGATGATTGAACCAGGTCTGGAGCCGGGTCTGGCTGCTGACTGAGCTGCTCTTCGCTTTGAGATGATCTCCTGCTGGATTTTTTTTGCCCCTTCCATACGTGCTTTCATTTCATCTTCTAAACCCATTGTTTATCTCCCTTATTAGATTTTGATATTCTAATACTGAACAACTCTATTAAGTTTTTTTGCCTGTTGTATCCAGGCTTTTATCATTGTCAGGGCTGGTGGCTTTCTTACAAGTCTCTTCGAATTATTTATCTCAATGACTTTTGTGTAAAGGTTTTCAGCATTCCTGTTTGACAGTTCTACTACAGTATCTACCCCTGCCTCTTCAAGCAGATCTGAGTATTGCTCCCCTATTCCTTTGACCCTGAACAGATCTGAAAGATTTACCCATTCAAGTATAAGCTTGTGGCCAATACCTGTTTTTTCTTCTATTTCTTTCCTGCCTTTAGGTGTTGCACCTCTTTTAAGCAGCCCCTCCGTGGTTTTGATCCCGGCAACTGCCAGCTTCTTCTTATATTCGGAGCCTATTCCTTCTATTTCTATTATGCTTGCCATTGTTTTTCCTTTCAGTATTGTTTGTTGCAAATCAAGCAGAGGCTTACTGATCAATAATAAAGTCCTGCATTAAATATAAACTGTTATAAGATCCCTAAGTAACAGTAAGAAAAGATTTGTGGGTAGACTTTTGTTGTTATAGCATTTGAGTGCTGGTATAATATCATAGATCATTTTCTATTTTTAAATAAAACCTATTTAAAAAACAGATGCTTCAAAGATCACTTGGACTATTAAAGAAAGTACTGTTTGGTGCACCAAAGATCTTATTTATCAATCTGCAGAAACAGAAACTGAGACCTTAGAAGATTATATTTGAAGGATCTTAGTTATGAAAAAAATATTTATAGTAACGGATAGTACATCTGATCTTCCAGAGGAACTGTTGAATAAATATAATATTGGTATTGCTCCTCTCTATATCCATTCACAAAATAAAGAATATCGTGACAAGATCGATATCACAAATGACAGGATCTATAAGCTTCTTGAAAGCAATGTAGATGTAAAGACGTCTGCACCCTCACCGAAAGATTTTATTGCTCTTTATTCTTCGATCATAGAAAAAGATAACCCTGATATAATTTATTCCATACATCTCAGTGCAAAGTTATCAAACACTTTCGATTCTGCAAATCTGGCGAGACAAAGATTTCCTGATAAAGTAATAGAAGTATTCGACTCTAAAACAGTCTCTCTGGCTCTTGGTTTGATAGTTCTAGGAGCAGCAATGGAAATAAAGAGACTGGAAACAGAGAATAAAATAGAACCGGATAAAATAAAAGACTTTATAAGGTACCTTATTGATAATGCAGTGTTTATGGCGACTGTAGAAAATTTCGAATATCTTTTGAAGGGAGGCCGGATTACAGGCCTTAAAAAACTATTGAACTATATGTTAAAAATAAAACCTGTTTTTTCTACAGATGATGGCAAGGTAAAAGTATTTAAGATCTCAAGGACCAAAAAAGGCGCAGTAAATATAATACTCCATGAATTAAAAAATACTTTTACCGGTAAAGGTAAAATAAGGATCGGCATTTTTTATGGAAATGAACTGGAGTCAGCACTCAATATTAAGCAACAGATATCAGAAATACCAGATCTGGATATAGAAGAAATAATCTTTTCAGAAATAACCCCTGTCATAGGTACCCATTCAGGGCCCACTGTTATAGGCCTTGCCGCAATACCTGCTCGATAAAGATCTCACCATAAGGCGATAAACTGCTTCAGAATGTAGCTAAATCGATACAGGGTTTCTGCAGGAAGGAAGACATAATAGCACGCTGGGGTGGGGATGAATATGCTGTTCTGCTCCCACTGACACCAAAAGATTATGCAAAACAAATAGTCAGGAGGATAAAAGAAGCATGTAAAAAGACATCAAGATATAAAATCCCGATCAGTGTCGCCCTCGGTTTTGCTTCCAAGGAGACTTATAAACAGGAGATCGATAGTATAATAAGCGAAGCTGAGGACAACATGTACAAGAATAAACTGATCGAGAAAAAAGGTCTTTCAAGCTCTATCATTTCTTCCCTGACCACTGCCCTTTTTGAAAAGAACTTTGAAACCGAAAAACATACCCAGAGGGTCCAGGAACTTGCTCTTGAGATAGGCAGGGTGCTGTATCTTGAACAGGAAAAACTGGATAACCTTTCACTTCTTGCGTCACTGCATGATATAGGTAAGATCGCAGTATCTGATGAGCTTCTGGAAAAGAAAGATTCTCGCACTGAAAGAGAATGGGATATTTTAAAAAGACATCCGGAAATAGGTTGCAGCATATGCGAGTCTTCCACTCAACTTTCCCGAATCGCACCGATTGTCCTTTCGCACCATGAAAAATTTGATGGTTCCGGGTATCCCCAGGGCTTAAAGGGAGAAGAGATCCCCTTTGAATCAAGGATAATATCAATAATCGATGCATTTGATGTCATGACCCATGACCAACCCTACAAGGAGTCGATACCTGTAATAGGCGCATTAAAAGAAATTAAAAAAGCTGCAGGAACACAGTTTGACCCGGATTTGATAAAAAAATTTATAAGACTCCTGAATAGGACAAAGGTGGGAGTCTAATCTACTATCCCATAACCTCCAGAGACCGGATCTTTAAAAAGAGGACATTGTGGAGGAAAATAAGTCAAAAGACTGAAAACTGCTATATTTATAATTATGAGAAAAATACCTATTACATTTAACACCTTATAATGCTTCTGGACCAGGTTTATCCTGTAGCTAATTATCTGGGCTATTATGATAGACACAATAAAATTCCCTATATCGAGCACAAGGCTTTCAACCCCAAAAGCCACTGAACCATAATAAATACCGGTTATTAAAAGTCCGATGAGCATAAAAGAAAGACCTTTTGCAAAGAGAAAATTTTTAGTCCTCTTTCCAAAGACAAAGAATTCAATAAACGCCCAGATAAATGCAGGCCAGAAACCGATCTTTAGATGTTCCCAGACACTTTCATTTACAGCTCCTATCAGGGCAACTGCCCTGATACTGCCGCTAAGCTCAAAGGCAAAATGTAGGAACGAACCGAGCAAGACAATAAAAAGTATTCCGAACATCTCCCATTTTAATATTCTCTTCCTGTCTGAAATAAATATCGTCATCAGCAATCACAACCTTCTTCAGATCCCTGATATCCCCGGATATTGGATCCTTTTTTCATATTTTTTTATTAAATTTCTTTACATCCCTATTTTATGCCCTGATATTTAAAGCTTTGATGTACAGTTTGGACATCTGGTAGCTTCCAGATTTATTACTGAAAAACAGTAAGGGCATGATTTAGTTATGACTTTTGCCTCTTCTTTTTTCTTTAGACTATTTATGCCTTTGATAATAAGGAAGATGACTAGCGCGATTATAATAAAACTGATTACAGTATTTACAAAAACACCATAGTTAAGTGTCACCGCACCTGCCGATCGGGCTGCTTCAAGTGAAAGATATGGCCCGGCAGGAACTCCTTGTTTTAATACTGCAAAGAGATTTACAAAATCGACTTTTCCGAGTGCAAGCCCTATTGGAGGCATTAAGATGTCTTTGACCAGAGAATTGATCACAGCACTGAATGCTACTCCGATGATAATGCCCACGGCAAGATCGACTACACTTCCACGCATAATAAATTGTTTAAATTCCTTCAAAGTTTTTTCTCCTTTCCGGATCAAAACCAGTGTTTAGAGTCAATAATTTTATAAACATTATACCTTGTTACTATTATGTGAATAATATTATAAAATAACTAATACTATTTTTACTAATTATTTCTGATATAGATATTATTTCAAATATAATTTGATTTTTAGAATTGGGAGATATTATGAGACCATTATGGGAAGGAGCAATCACATTTGGCCTTATACTTATACCTGTCAGGATGTTTAAAGCTACAGAAGACAGAAAACCTGATTTTCACCTTGTCAGAGAGGATGATAACTGCCCAATAAAATATATGAGAGTATGCAAGTCAACGGGGGAAGAGGTCCCGTTTGATAAGATCATAAAAAGTTATGAATATAAAAAGGGTAGTTTTATAACTCTTGATGACGAGGACTTTAAAAAAGCCTACTCTAAAAGGACCGAAAATATTGAAATAGTCCAATTTTGCCCTGAAAGTGAGATAGAGACAAAATATTTTGAGCAGCCCTACTACCTCGAACCCGGAAAAAGTGCTGCAAAAGTCTACAGCCTGCTCCGGGAAGCACTAAAAAAATCAGGTATGGTGGGAGTTTCCCGCTATGTCCTGCATAATCTTGAGCATCTGGGTATTCTAAAAGCTGAAAAAGATCTGTTGATATTAAATAAGATAAGGTTTCAAAGTGAGATAAGGGATACTGCTGATCTAAATATCCCACCTGAAAACAAGCTGTCACAGAAAGAAGTAGAGACTGCTATTATGCTTATAGATCAATTAAGCGCCGCTTTTAATCCCGCTGATTTCAGGGATAATTATACGAAGGAATTGAAGCTGCTGATCGAAGAAAAAATAAAAACAGGTAAGATAAGTTCAACTGAAGAAAAAGTCCTGGAAAAACCTGGAGAAATAGTGGACCTTATGTCAAAACTCAAGCAAAGCCTTGATGAAGCAAGGATGAAAAAGAATGCCTCTTGATAAATATAAGAAAAAAAGAGATTTTACCAATACCCCTGAACCTGTAATTGAGGAAGTTAAAAAACCGGACACAAAAAAGGGGTTGGGGTCACTTGTCTTTGTAATACAGAAGCATTATGCATCCCACCTGCATTACGACTTAAGGTTAGAGCTTGATGGCGTGCTTAAAAGCTGGGCTATCCCAAAAGGTCCTTCGCTGGATCCAAAAGAAAAAAGGCTTGCAGTGATGGTCGAGGACCATCCATTTGAGTACAGGGATTTTGAAGGGATTATACCTGAAGGAAATTATGGCGCAGGTAAAGTCTATATCTGGGATAGCGGCACATACCACGCATACGGTGTAAACGACAGGGAAGAAAGCTCTAAAATGATAAGAGACGGCCTTCAGAAGGGCCATATTACATTTATTCTTGAGGGCCAGAAGTTAAGGGGTGAATTTGCACTTGTAAAATTTAAAAAAGCTTCAGAAAAAGACTGGTTGATGATAAAGAAGAATGATGAATATGCCAGTGATATCATAGAGTTCACTGATGATGAAATACCTGAAGAACTGATCAAAAAAAAACAGGTAAAAAAAACAGATCTGACACCCTCCCCTTTAAAGCCAATGCTTGCTGCTACTGCTGATAGACCCTTTGATGACAAAGACTGGATCTTTGAGATAAAGTGGGATGGTTACAGGGCAATAGCACAGACCAAAGAAAACATTTCCTACATTTTTTCAAGAAACGGTGTGCTGCTGAATAAGAAATTTCCACAGATAGCTGATTCGCTTTTAGGTGTCCCTGCCAATACTATTCTCGACGGGGAGATCGTTGCACTGGATCAGAATGGAAGGTCTGATTTTCAGGGACTTCAGAATTACCTTAGAACCGGGAGGGGCAAAATAGTCTTTTATGCCTTTGATATTCTCGCACTTGATGGTAAAGACCTCATGGAAGAAAGACTAACTGAAAGAAAAAAGATCCTTAAGAAAATGATCAAGGGACTCGACCATACCGATATCAGGTTCAGTGACTTTATAGAAGAAAAGGGAGTAGATTTCTTCAATATCTCAAAAATGAACGAGCTCGAAGGTATCATGGCTAAAAAGAAAAACAGCATATATGTTCCAGGTACCAGGAGTGCGGATTGGTTAAAGATAAAGACAAGTATGCGGCAGGAACTGGTTGTGGCTGGATTTACCATGGCAAAGGGACAAAAACAAAAAATCGGTTCACTGATAACCGGTGTATACATGGATGGTGATCTTACTTTTACAGGCCAGGTCGGAACAGGTTTTGACCTGAAAGAAGCAGAAGAACTCTATGTAAGGTTAAATAAAATAAAGAACTTGAACTCTCCATTCTCACATGTTCCAAAAACTACATCTGCTCCTATCTGGGTGGCCCCTTTGACAGTCGCAGAAGTAAGATTTACAGAATGGACACGGGATATGATCATGAGACAACCAGTTTATCTGGGGATGAGAGATGATAAAAATGCTGAAGATGTCATCCTGGAAAAATCCTCCAAAGAAAACAAGCAGGATAATACAGCTGCTGAACATCCCGCAGGGGAAAATGCGAATAATATATTTCCCGTATTCAAGGTGGAATTAAAACACCCGAAAAAGGTTTTCTGGCCAAAGGAAGGTTATACAAAAAGTGATCTTTTCCAATATTATAGCAAGATCGCCCCGTATATTCTTCCATACATAAAAGACAGGCTTCAATCGATGAACAGGTGCCCTGACGGTATAACAGGAGAATGTTTTTACCAGAAGGACCTGGATTATACATTGCCGGAGGGCCAGGCCACTAAAAGAATATATTCCGGGTCTAAAAAGGATTATATAGATTATTTTGTATGCAGCTGATATAAATTCCCTTCTGTATATGGTCAATCTTGGCTGTATTGATATACATCCATGGAGTTCAAGGGTATCCAGTCTTGAACATCCTGATTTTGCCATACTGGACCTCGACCCCCTGGATGTCAGCTTCAGAGATGTCGTCAAAGTAGCCATTGAAGCCAGAAACGTCATCAATGAACTGAAGATCAACGCATACTGCAAGACTTCCGGCTCAAAGGGCATACATATCTATTTTCCGCTGGCTGCCAGATACTCTTACGAACAGGCATTGTATTTCATGAAATTGATCGCCGAAATTATCAGGATACGGTTGCCTGATTTAACCAGTACCGATCGAAGTCCTGAAAAAAGGCACGAAAAAGTCTATCTGGATTGTTACCAGAACAGAATAGGCCAGACTGTCGCGGCTGTATACTGTGTGCGCCCTAAAGAAGGTGCTCCGGTCTCCACCCCCCTTCTATGGGAAGAACTTGAAACACAATTTGAACCTGAGGATTTTAATATAAAAAATATATTTATAAGACTTGAAAAACTGGGAGATATATGGAAAGGTGTAATAGGTAAAGGTATAGATATGATAAAATGTATTGAGAGAATAGAAAAAATGAAAAAAATTATAGGAGGATAATATGACAAGTACCATAAAAAAGACTTATCTTGCCAGTCTTGGTATTATTGCTATCTCTTATGAGAAAGCTGAAAAATTTGCAAGGGAACTTATTAAAAAAGGTACACTCGCAAAAGAAAAACAACAGGAATTTATAAATACTCTTGTGGAAAAAGCAAAAGAGAACACAAATAAGGTAGAGGTCGTTGTAAAAGAAAAGATAGAAGTACTGGCCGAAAAGGGCAGGCCCCTAAAAGAAAAGCAGGATGTACTTGTAAAGGACATCGCTGAAAAAGCAAAAGCTCTCAGTACAGAGATGGAAAAAAAGGTCAATAGCGCCGTAAAAGAAATAATGGCTAAAAGCAAAAAAGCAAAATCCAAAATCGTCTCCAGCATGTCTTATGAGGAAAAAATGGAATCAGTCATGCGCAAATTAAATGTCCCGACACAGGAAGACATCGAGGATATCAAGAAAAAATTAGATGAGCTTATAACCCTGCAGCAAAAAAGTTCTGAAAGCTAGTCGCCATAATTGTATTTAATCTTTTTTATTTTATAAATCAGTAACTTTTTTTGTTCTCAAGCGTCTTATACTCAACACGTGCAAAATTTACAGTAATTTTATATAGCAGAGGTTGCGTAATTCTTTACTTTGACCTGCTATTCTGAAATAATCATTAAAATTTTGCCAGATTTGTTAAAAAATTAATACGGAGTTGATTTTTAGTGGACAAAGACAATAGAGATAAAAATATACTTATGATATATCCAGGATATTCAAAGACTTTTTGGAGCTTTGAAAATATTTTAAAGATACTCGGAGAAAAAGCATCTTTTCCTCCCCTGGGTCTTCTTACTATTTCAAGCATGCTGCCTGCCAGCTGGAATAAAAAACTGATAGATCTAAATGTAGAAAATTTGAGCGATACTAATATCCAATGGGCTGATATAGTCTTTATAAGCGGGATGATAGTACAGAAAGAATCAGCAAAAAAAGTCATAGAAAGAATAAAAAAATTCAATAAAAAGATAGTTGCAGGGGGTCCCCTGTTTACAACAAGCAGCGAAGAGTTCCCTGAAGTGGACCATTTCTTCCTTGGAGAAGCAGAGAATACTTTTTCAGGATTTATAACAGATATTGAAAATGACTCAATAAAAAAGTTTTACAGATCAGAAGAATTTCCAGATGTTTCCTTTACTCCGGTACCTGACTGGAGACTTATAAATATTCATAAATACCATTCTATGTGCATACAATATTCAAGAGGATGCCCGTTTAACTGTGAGTTTTGTGATGTCGTGATACTTAATGGAAGGAATCCGAGGACAAAGTCAAAAGAGCAGATAATCACGGAACTTGACGCACTATATGACCTTGGATGGCGAGGAGGTATATTTTTTGTTGATGATAATCTGATAGGGAATAAACAAAAACTGAAAAACGAGATACTCCCTGCGATAATTGAATGGCAAAGGGTCAAAAAGCATCCTTTTTCTTTCAACACACAGGTGTCAATAAATCTGGCTGACGATACAGAACTTATGAAATTGATGACTGACTCTGGTTTTACAACTGTATTTATAGGTATAGAGACTCCTGATGAAAACAGCCTGGAAGAGTGCGGTAAATTCCATAATAAAAACAGGGATCTTATGTCGTCTGTCAAAAAAATACAGAATTTTGGTCTTGAGGTACAGGGTGGTTTTATTGTAGGATTTGATAGCGATACTCCGGCAATATTCCAGAGACAGATAGAATTCATCCAGAAAAGTGGTATTATAACTGCTATGGTCGGGATGCTCACTGCCTTGCCCAAGACAAGGCTTTACCAGCGCCTCTCCGAAACAAAAAGGATAACAAATCAATCTCCAGCAAACAATACCATGCTTTCTGCTCTGAACTTTATACCGAAAATGGATATAAAAGTACTTTCAAGTGGATATAAGAAAATATTAGATACTATCTACGCACCAAAAGCTTACTACGAAAGAATAAAGACTTTTCTTAAAGAATTCAAACCACCTAAAAAAAGAGCTCAAAGGCTCAAGATGTTCCATGTCAGAGCACTTTTCGGTTCATTATGGCTTCTGGGAATAAAAAACAAAGGAAGAAGATATTTCTGGAAGCTTATATTCTGGGCCCTCATCAAAAACCCCGGGTTATTTCCATATGTCATAGGATATTCTATAGCAGGTATTCATTTTAGGGCTGTGTCTGCTTAAGATTCTAAAATTTTTCTAAAATTTTTCTTGACAACTTCCAGCAATCATATAGAATAACAAATGAAACGTTTCATTGAATCGTTTCATAGTAAGTCCGTCTTGATAAGGATAGCTTTACAACAGAATAGTGGACTTAGATTTAATAGAAAAGAATGAAGAAGATATGATTACAATAAAAGAAGTCGCAAGAAAAGCGGGAGTATCTATAGGAACAGTATCCAATGTCATAAATGGTGCTGAAACTGTTACTGATAAAAACAGGCAAAAGGTACTTGATGTAATAGAAAATACTGGTTACAGACCAAATAAAATAGCTGCGAGCCTTATAAACAAAAAGACCTTAAATATAGGTCTTATTGTTCCTGACATCTCCAGCCCCTATTATTCAGATCTTATAAAAGGAGTGGCAGAAGCCCTGGAATTAAAAGGTTATAATGTCTTTTTGTCTGGTTCAAATAATAAATTAGAAAAAGAAGAACATATCATTAAAGACCTGCTATCACTATGGGTAGACGGGATAATATTGATACCTGTTTATGACAAATATAGAGATACCGGTTTTTTAAATGGTCTGGATGTTCCCATCGTAATGGTAAACCGGGAGATAAAAGGATTAAAAAAAGACCTTGTTATTTTTGATAATTTTAATGGTGGTTTAAAGGCGGCCCGCTTTCTGATAGATAGTGGACATAAAAACATAATGATACTGGCGGGTCCGGAATACTCAAGGTCCTTTATGGACCGTTTTATGGGCTGGAAGGAAGCACTGGAAGAAAAAAACCTGTACAGGGATGACCTTGTTTTTTTTGGAGACTGTTCTGTAGGGTCGGGTCACAGGTTGATGAAAGAAGCACTGCTTAAAAATAAAAACAATATTGATGCTGTTTTTGCTTCCAGTGATCTAATCGCTATTGGTGCCATCAATGCGATAGTCGAAGAAAAAATAGATATACCCGGCAGTATATCGATCATCGGTTTCGGAGATATCTATTTGAGTAAATATATTAATCCTGCTCTGACGACCATAAAAAGACCTTTTTATGATATAGGCAAAACTGCAGTAAAAGTACTGCTAAAAAGGATTTCAGGCAACACAGGTATGCTACCTGAGAAGGTAGTGATAAATGGTGAGCTTGAGATCCGTGAATCAGCTAAATTGAAAGGAGGTGTGTAATATGAGTCCTAAAGTCAAAGATACAATGCTTACAATACTTGAAAAATTCTGGCTGGTACCTTTTACCCTGATAATCATCCTGATAGCATACCTAGCTGGATAAAAAAAGAAAGGTTAAAAATGTCAGACCTAAACAAAAAGACACAGGAAAGAAAATCAGACCTGTGTCTTTTTTTATTTACCAGAATTTATATACCACATCTTTCAGTTCCTGCTTCTGATGTCGCAGTATTTGATTCGGCAGCATCCGGTGAATTAAGCTTATTTTTGTTCTTTCGCCCGGTTATAAGCGAGACTATCACAAGAGTTAAAAAGCTGAGTGGAACTGAAAATATTGCCGGATTATTTATTTGCAAAGGTGCCGTAACATTTGGAATACCATACACTTCATTAAATGTCTTCTGTGACAGAAGTATCAAGGCCAGCGCGGAAATAAGCCCAACACTTATAGACGCGATGACTCCCTGAGCCGTGGTCCTCTTCCAGAAAAGGATCATCAAGATTGCAGGAAGATTTGCTGAGGCGGCTACAGAAAAGGCCCATCCCACAAGGTATGAGACATTCATGTTTTTAAAAACTATCCCAAGTACCATCGCGATCACTCCAACGCCTACTGCAGTGATCTTTCCTGCCCTGACTTTCTTTCTTTCACTCATCTTCATACCCATATATCTGTCCATGATATCATGTGCAACCGCTCCAGAGGATGCGCAGATAAGACCGCTTACAGTCCCCAGGACAGTTGCAAAAGCTATTGCTGAGATCACGGAAAAGAGTATTACTCCAAATGACCGGGCAAGCAGAGGCGCAGACATATTTTCATTAGTAAGGTCTATTACCCCGCTTGTCATGGCACCAAGGCCCATATATAGTGTCAATACATAAAAAAGCCCTATTGCAGCTATTGCTACTATAGTAGACTTTCTTGCCGCTATTGGACTCGAGACGGTGTAATATCTTATCAGGATATGTGGAAGTGCTGCCGTACCAAAGAACAGTGCTATCATCAGTGAGATAAAATCAAGCTTGTCCTTCCAGGTGGCTCCCAGGGCACTATCAAGCTTGTATACCCTGCCCGGACGCAGGACCTCTTCACCAGGAGTAGGATTCTGGTAATAAACAGTCAGGGTCCTGTCCTGGTCTTTTATTATATATTTACTCCAGAGAAGTACATCGCTATTTTTAATGATACCAAAAAAACTTAAGGGGTTAAGAGTGCCTGTCTTGGCAGGTGTCTTCCCTTCTATATCAAGCAGGTTACCGACCTGGTAAAACTTCTCTTCCTGTAGAGTGCCCCCATTATAAAGTGTTGTACCGTCTGAGAGTTTTGAAACAAATAAGGTCTCCTCCAGTACATTTTTCTCTTTGTTAACACTCCATATTGTATTTACATCATTATTTGCCAGTTCTACAAAAGTTAATTCCTTCCCCTTATTTTCTACGTCCCATCGCTCGATGATCTTGGATCCAGTATTGTTTAGTATTATTTCTGTATCGCTTATTGTTTGGATCTGTATGGTTTGGAGATCGTGGTATGGTACATCTCCTCCCTGGTCAGGTGCAGTAGAAAAACCCCTGGAAAAGAGGGTTATGACAAGTGCGAGAGAGAATACAATAAGCAGTGTACCTTTTAAGAACTGCACATAAGTCGTTGATGTCATCCCTGCAGTAGCAACTATAATTATTACAATCGTGCCGACTATCAATACTCCGACCCAGTGAGGCAATCCAAGAAGGGGGGTTATCAGTGACCCTGCTCCGACCATCTGAGGGATAAGATAAAACAGTGAGACTATTAGTGTGCTGATTGCTGCTATAAGCTTTATTCCCTTTGAATTAAATTTAGCATCCACAGCATCCGTAAACGTAAACTTGCCCATTCTTTTTATGGGTTCTGCTACAACAAAGAGAGCCACTATCCAGCCTGCAAGATATCCTATTGAATATAAAAAACCGTCGAATCCTGCCACTGCTATCATTCCGGCTATACCCAGAAAAGATGCAGCAGATAGATAATCACCTGCAAACGCTATGCCATTTATTGACCAGTGGATCTTTCCTCCAGCTGCAAAATAACCAGACGCACTATTTGCCTTTTTTGCAAAGTAATATGAAATATAAAGCACTATGGCCACAAAAGCAGCAAATATTATTATTGCCCAAATAGAAGGAGTGTAGTTCATTATTTACCGCCTTTCTGCAGCTTCTTTTCAAGTTTTATGGTCTTTTCTGCTTCCTGTTCCATTTTCCCGCAGATTGCGTTATATATAAGTGCAAGAATAAGAGCAAAAATAATAAGTCCAAATCCATATACAATAGCCAAGTTTAATCCGCCTATATCAAGTCCCATGATCTTTGGGTCTATGACATTAATAATGATAAAAACAGCATAAATAACAGCATACAAAAGAAACATCCAGATACCGAGTTTTGATTTTTTCCTGGATGTTTTTGCATCTTCCTTCCATTCTGTAGCCGGACCGTGACTCATATTATCCTCCTTTAGTGATATTAGACATGCAAAAAGTCAATAATCATCAGTAAAAAAAGTTTGTAAAAAAATGAAAAAAGTTAGCTCGAAATATTACAGAATAACACTGAAAAAATCAAACTTTTTCCCAAAAAACATATAACTATTTTGGTCATGCAGAGTAGACTATAATAGCTATTCTTGAAATTGCTTTTGCTAACTAAGCATTACTTTTTTACTTAATTAACACCAAGGTTAGTTGATTTACTTGTTTTTACCACTTAATACTGATGATATCTATATTCTATATTTAACCGTCCAAACTAAAAATTGATAATGCCCTGGCTTTTTCTTTCTTATTTATCATCTTTCCCTTTTTGTGGATGTTCTGCAAAAGTAATATATCCAGCCTCCACGGTTCAAAAGGTCCTGGTTTGTCGTTTGGATGCCTTCACAGCAATAAGTAACAATATCTTTAAAACCCAATCCCCTTAACTGCCTTACCTGCTCGTTTTGAGTGATATAATAGACCCCGGCTTTACCGTTTAAAGAATTGTCATAAATATGTCCCCTGTTTTTTTCCCGGAGCTTATTTATGCGGTTTTTCATATCAAAGCTGCGATTTAATACATTCAGGCGGACTATTTTCAGGAATGAAAGAAGTGTGAATATTTTTTTAGTTTTGCTTTTTTTTATTGTGAAGATTTCCAAAAGTCTCTCCCATCCAAGATTATGGGATGAAAAAAACAGAATACCTCCATCTCTTAATACTCTTTTTATTTCCTTAAGAGCTGAGATCCGGTCTTTATGAGAAAAGCTATCTATTCCGTTGTAGCTGAAGAGTATAAAATCAAATGAATCGTCTTCAAAGACCTGCATTTTCCTTACATCGCATTCTATAAAACTATAACCTTTAGGATATTTTTTCCTGCACTCATTAAGCATTAAGGGAGAATAATCCGCTCCAATATAACTTTTTACAAGAGGAGCAAAGTATTTCGTGGTCCTACCTCCACCTACTCCCATATCAAGCATATCCATTTCTGACAAACTGGTTCCGAGTTCTTTTATCAGTGCTTTTTCTGCCGGATCAAGATAATCCCTTCCAGCATATTCTCTGGAGATATGTTCAGTATCATATAAAATTTTATGGTCTATGGTCATATTGGGTATGAGGCTATTTTGTAGCCGGACTCCTAAATTGAAGCGGGACTAATATTAGAAAGATAATTATAAAAACACTAAAAACTGCACCAGGGAGAGAAGATCTTATGCCAAACAGTTCAAGAGCAGTCGCTGCAGCAAAACCACTGTTTTTTATCAGGCCGACCAGGATGAGGCTCCTTCTTGTTTCTTCTTCAAATCTTAACTTTTTCAGACTGAAACTGATCAGGAACCATAACCCGAATATTGTTAATGATGCTATCAGTATAATAAACCCCAGTACCTTGAGATCTGTGAAAAATATTTCCCTGTTTAAAGCAATGACAACAAATATTACAATAAATAAACCATAGTTAACGACAGTACCCCTCCATTTTGCTATATGCTTATCAAGTTTAAACCTAATCAGTATCTGGGATATTATAAGAGGGGCAATAATAAGCTCCAGAAAAACCAGTATCAGCTTCAATGGTTGGATAAAATTTTTTCCAATGAATACCAGTCCTGCTAACGGTATTATAGCAAGAGCCGCAATGTATCCGGCCACTACACTTATTATAGAAAACTTCTCATTGCCACCGATTATATGGGTAAATGGCGGGATAGCGACACCTGGAGGTGCGAAAGCTAAAACGATAAAGCCAATCCAAAGTTCTTTATCGATAATAAGAAATCTTGCGATGGCCAGCATGAATGCAGCAAAGATAATATAATTGAATAGAATAGAATAAAGAACAGGCCTGATAATGCTTTTTATGCTTGTGATACTGCGTAGTGATATCTGCGTAAGGGAGACCGTCATTACTATTGCCAGTGCAGGAATGGTCAGATGCGATGTCCATTTTGGTACATCCCTTATTACGATCCCGAGAACAATAGAGAGAATAAAAATAAAATTTCTATTTGTGATTATTCTTATTATCTTTTTCATTTACTTTCCTGCATTTTTCTGGTGACTCCAATCGATAGATGTTTTAGCTTATGATCGGAGAGGCGTCTTCGTTAAACGGATTCATTCGGGATGCAAGCGAAAAGAGATACGGATAGCTGTTTTTTAGATGCTTCATATAATCAAGCCATTCTGCTATCAGGATGACATATGCTCTCTTTATATCACCTTCTATGTGGCTGTAATCAGATCCAGGCAGGCTCTCAAGATCCTTCCTGTATTCAAGTTCTTCAGTAAGATGAAAAACGGCCCAGAGCAGTCCTGTGAATTCTTCATGCTCCAGCAGGTTCGGGTTTTCAAGAAGCCTCAGTAAAAATTCCCTTCTTTCTGAAAGGAATGCTTTAAGATCCATAAGATTTCCCGATTTACAGCTTATGGAATACTTCAATTTTTTAAGAATCTTATTTACCTCCTGGAAATCTTTATCTCCCCATTTACTGACATCGCGCAATTCCTTTTTTACATTTTCTGTGTTCAGGTCAAAACAGGAAAAATGGTAAATAAGCTTAAGACCGACCTCACTGAAAAATGCTCCTATGACCATGTTTAGTTTTTCCAGCATCGCTCTTTTTTCCCTGACACTCAGGACCCTGTCGACTATGAGTGTTACGAGCAGAACCTCTATAGGTAAAAAAGCGACATCTCCAAGCATATAAATAAAGATGTGGTGAGAGTCCCTAAATATTACAAAATGAACGGCATATAATACCCCTGAAAGTACGAGTAGTATAATTCCAAGTATGATCTGCCATCTTATTCTTGACATTGCAGCCCCCGCTTTAAATGTTTTTTGAAGGTCCTATTTAATATTAACAAAAATTCTGTAATAATTTTAACATATTAATTATCATTTCAACCAAAGAATGTTATAAAAATCGGATATGGATAGAGAAGAATTTGAAATAATAGTCATCCAGGTGCTTGAAACAGTACCCAAATACTTCAAGGAAAAACTTGAAAACATCGATATTGTCATCGATGAGCACAATATACAGAAACCCGAGAACCAGGGGAAGGAATCTGAACAGAAGATAATACTTGCCCTTTATCAGGGGGTGCCATTTACAAAGAGAGGCATGCGCAGCCCTGCTCTTCCAGATAAGATCACTATTTTTAAAAAAGCAATAGAATCAGTCTGCAGCGGACCTGAAGATATAAAAAGAACTGTAAAGAAAGTCGTACTGCATGAAATCGGACACTATTTCGGTATGGATGAAAAAAAACTCAGACTTCTCGGATATTAGATAGAAAATCCTCTATTGACAACCATGAAAAAACAATTATAATTACTAATATATTTTTCACTTAAAGTGAAAATATAATTTACTTTATTTAAAAAATTATTTTATATTTTTGGTTTAATCACTGTTCTATATACACCTACCATGGTATAATCTATGTCAGAATAAAGTAATGATTTAATAAAAGTCAGTCGATATAATAATTGACCCAGTATTTTTTACTGGTTTCAAATAATTTATAGGAGTTGAATTTAATGGCAGAAGAAAGCAAAACAAACGAAAAAAATACTGCAATAAAAATACCGCAGGAATTGCCTTTATTGGCTTTAAAAAACAGCGTGGTATTTCCGTTCCTTTCTACTCCACTTGTAGTAGGCCGGAAAAAATCTATAGAGGCTATAAATAATGCTTCAAAAGAGCACAAGATAATAGTCGTTATGGCACAGCGGGAAGAAGGCAAAGAAGACATCTCAAGAGAGGATCTTTATGATATAGGTACGGCCTGTGTTTTAAAGCAGGTAGTAAATCTTGGACATGATGAATTGAAATGTATTGTCGAAGGTATCAGCAGGGTGAAAGTAAAATATTTTACCCAGACCGAACCTTATTTCAGGGTATTTACTGAAGTGGTCGAAGAGGAACCTTTTACTATTACAGAGGAAACAGAGAATCTTAATACTACAATAAGGATACAGGTCGAGAAGTTCATCCAGCTTGGTATTCCGCTTCCTACAGCTTTTGTAGTGGCAGCTACAAATATATCCAAACCGGAAGTACAGGCTGATCTTTTTGCATCTTACCTTTTAACTGAAACAATACAGAAGCAGTCAATACTTGAGGAAGTAAATGTGATCAGCAGATTAAAAAAACTTACAGAATACTTGAGCGAAGAGTTACGTAAGTTTGAGGTACAATCTCAAATAAGGGACAAGGTACAGAAGGAAGTCGGAAAAACCCAGAGAGAGTATTACCTAAGGCAGCAATTAAAAGCTATCAAAGAAGAGCTGGGAGAAGCAGATGAATCTTTTGAGCTTATTAATGACCTTGAGAAGAAACTCTTAAAGAAAAAAATGCCCAAAGATGCAAGGGAAAAAGTAAAAAAGGAAATAAAAAGACTTGAATCCATGAACAGTATGTCACCTGAATATTCATATATAAGGACTTACATAGACTGGATGCTTGATGTCCCCTGGTCTGAAAGGACAAAGGATGTTCTCGAACTCAAAAAAGCAAAGAAAGTACTGGATAATGACCATTATGATCTTGAAAAAGTCAAGGAACATATCCTTGATTACCTTGCAGTAAGAAAATTGAAAGGAAAGACGACAAAAGGACCTATCCTTTGCTTTGTCGGACCTCCCGGTGTAGGTAAGACATCCCTCGGGCAATCCATCGCAAAAGCTATGGGTAGAAAGTTTATCAGGATGTCTATTGGCGGTATCAGGGATGAAGCAGAAATAAGGGGGCATCGAAGGACATATGTCGGTGCATTACCTGGAAGGGTCATTCAGGGTCTTTCACAGGTCAAGACAAACAATCCGGTATTTATGCTTGATGAGATAGATAAGGTAGGCGCCGATTACAGGGGAGACCCTTCTTCAGCCTTACTTGAGGTACTGGATCCTGAACAGAACAATTCCTTCAGGGACCATTATCTTGAAGTTCCTTATGACCTGTCCAATGTCATGTTTATAACAACGGCAAATATACTTGATACGATACACCCGGCACTGCGCGACAGGATGGAGGTCATAGAGATACCGGGGTACAGCTCAGAAGAAAAGATCCATATCGCTGAAAGATTTTTGATCCCAAAGCAGATGAAGGAACAGGGAATCGATAAGTATAATGTTAAATTCTCGAATGATTCGACCCTTCTTTTAATCGAGGAGTATACAAGAGAAGCAGGGGTCAGGAATCTTGAGCGTGAGATCGGGAATATCTGTAAAAAAGTAGCCAGGGAAATACTGGAAAATAAGAAATATCCTAAGATCATAACTCGCAATAAAATAAATGAATATCTGGGTGTCTCAAAAATACAGCCCAGTGAGCTTGAGGATAAAAACAGTATCGGTGTTTCGACAGGACTGGCCTATACTCCAGTGGGTGGAGATATAATATTAATAGAATCAACTCATTACAAGGGAAATGGCAAGCTGATACTGACAGGTAATCTTGGAGAAGTAATGCAGGAATCTGCGAAAGCAGCGATCAGTTATGTACACTCGAAAGCTGGAGCATTTGGTATAAATGACAACATGTTCAGCAAATCTGATACTCATATACATGTCCCAGCTGGAGCAGTGCCAAAAGACGGCCCGTCTGCAGGAGTAGCTATAACTACGTCTCTCCTGTCAGCAATGACTGGTATACCAGTCCTTAGGGATGTAGGTATGACAGGCGAAATTACTCTCAGAGGAAGGGTCCTCCCTATCGGTGGCCTGAAGGAAAAACTTCTTGCAGCCAAAAGAGCTGGACTTAGATTGGTCATCCTTCCTGCAAAGAATAAGAAGGACCTGGAAGAAATACCTTCTAATATACTTAAGGGACTTAAGCTTGTCTTTGTAGACAATATTGACGAGGCTGTAAGAAACGCTCTTGAAAAAGACCCATTTCAGAATGCAAAAAAACATATAATCGGTCAAGAGCAAAAAATATCAGCATTTACAGCTTAAACCAGTCAAATACAGATGAAATGTAAGTGAATAGCTGAGTTAAATAAATAATTACTGATCCCCTGATCCCAAAAAGGATGGCGGGGATCAGTTTTATTTAGATGCAAGTTTTTAAATCTCAGTGCCTGAAATGCCTTTTTCCTGTAAAAAGCATCGGTACTTTTAATCTCTCACATATCTCTATTACTTCTTTATCCTTTACCGAACCTCCAGGCTGGATAATCGCCTTAACACCAGCATCTATAGCGGCTTCTACGGCATCACCAAATGGGAAAAATGCATCTGATGCAAGTACGGATCCTTTTGCTCTTTCACCTGCTTTTTCAATAGCGATCTTTGTTGCATCGACCCTGCTCATCTGGCCCGCTCCGATACCTACAGTCATCCTTCCCTTCACAAGGACAATTGCATTTGACTTTACATTTTTGGATACCTGCCATGCGAACAAAAGGTCCTCTATCTGTGACCTTGAGGGTTTCAGGGTTGTAGCAAAATCATATGTTTCTGAGCCTGACATGGCTGTATCGATATCCTGGACAAGCAGTCCCCCATCGATACTTTTAATGTCGACATCATACTGTTTAAAGGAAGCGTTTTTTATCTTATCTTTATATTCATCAGAATTGAAACCGATCTTTAAGATCCTGAGGTTTTCTTTCTTCTTAAGTATCTCAAGTGCTTCATCTTCAAAATCTGGAGCGATAAGCACCTCTACAAATTTATCCTGTAAAAATCTGGCCGCATCAGAGGTCCATTTAAAGTTGCTTGCTACAATGCTGCCGAAAGCAGAAACCGGATCACAGAAATGCGCATCATGGTAAGCCTGTGTGACCGTCGATGATAATGCGACCCCGCACGGATTATTGTGTTTTATGACTGCAACACATGGCTCATCGAATTCCTTTACAATAGCAAATGCCGAATTTGCATCCATAATATTGTTATATGAAAGTTCCTTGCCCTGGAGCTGTACGCTGTTTGCGAAACACTCAGGCCCCGCATTTCCTATCTTATAATAAGCAGCTTTCTGGTGAGGATTCTCTCCGTATCTGAGATCACTGATTTTTTCATAATCAAGATTAAGGTGCTTCGTAAAACCGCCGGCTTCATCCTTAAAATAATTTGAAGAAGTGTCCCCTATAAAATCGTTTTCAACTTTGGTGCAGTCTATTTTTAAATAGGGTTTTATATAGACATCAGAGCCGCTGTAATCCATCTCTTTCTTTTCTTCATATTTTTTTAACAGGTAATTAAATATCACGCTGTCATACTCACATGTATGCTGAAATGCTTTTGCGCACAATTTGAATAGTGTTGCCTGGCTCAACTCACCTCCTGAAGCATTCAGTTCTTCGGTTATTAGTTCATAGTCCTGTGGATCTACAACTGCTGCGACATTTCTGCTGTTTTTTGCGGCACTTCTCAACATAGTCGGTCCGCCTATATCGATATTCTCTATAGCTTCCTCAAGAGTGACATCAGGTTTTGAAATTGTCTCTTTAAAAGGATAGAGATTGACAACGACCATATCTATTAATTTAATACCCATACTATTTACCTGACTTAGATGTTCTTCTATAGACCTGTTTGCAAGGATCCCGCCATGTACAAAAGGATGAAGAGTCTTGAGCCGGCCGTTTAGCATTTCTGGGAAATTAGTAAGTTCCTCTATCCTCTTTACCTTTATCCCTGCATCCAATAATTGCTTATATGTACCGCCTGTCGAAATAAGCTCTACTCCGAAGCTTTGAAGTGCTTCAGCAAATTTAATGATACCGATCTTACTGGAGACGCTCAGTAATGCCCTTTTGATCTTGATTGACATTTTTTTCTCCTGTCTTTAAAAAATTATTTTGTAATTAAAAAACCATATATTTTTTTCAAACTGCAGTTTTTAATGTTTTATTTTATCAGGACTTTTCTTCCCCTGATCTGCAGGCGGTCCTGACAAAAAAGTCTTATGGCTTCAGGGTAGACCTTATGTTCCACTTCATGGATCTTTTTTCCAATCATTTCAAGGCTGTCATCCTGGTCAAGGATCACTGCCTGCTGAAAGATTATAGGACCGCTGTCAAGTCCATTATCTACAAAATGCACAGTCACACCCGTGACCCTGACACCATAATCATAAGCATCTTTTATTCCATGCAAACCTTTAAACGCAGGTAAGAGTGCCGGGTGTATATTCAATATCCTGTTTTGATAATTTCCGACTATTTCCTCTCCTAGAAGCAGCATATAACCTGCAAGGACTATCAGGTCTATCTTTTCTTTACTCAATACCATTAGGATTTCAGCATCAAATGCTGCCCTGTCTTTAAATCCTCCAGGCTCAATACAAACGGATCTTATGGAGTTTTTTTCGGCTCTCTTCAAAGCATAGGAATCGGCATTGTTGCTTAAGACAAGGACTATCGAACCGCTTATATCTTTTTTTTGTGAGTAATCGATGATTGCCTGAAGATTTGAGCCATACCCTGAAGCAAATACTGCTATTCTTTTTTTATCTTTCATATTAATTTTTTTGTAAGACCAGGAGTCGGATGATCTTGAAAGGTCTAATTTATTATTACCCTTCCACTTCCCTCGATTATGGCTCCTATTTCAAAAATTTTAAAAGGAAGTTTTTGTGAAATACCTCTTAGCTTTTCTGCATTTTTTTTAGAAACCAGCATCACCATACCGATACCCATATTGAATACCCTGAACATCTCTTCAGCACTTACAGATCCCATCTTTTGTAAAAACCTGAATATCTCCGGGACCGGCCAGGTCCCGCTTCTGATGACTGCGTCATTTTCCCTGGGTATGACCCTGTTTATATTTTCAAAGAAACCTCCACCGGTTATATGTGCTATCCCGCTGAGTTTGATATCTGCCTCTTTTATTTGCTTCAGGGTCTTAAAATATAGATTTGTTGGCTCCAATATCACTTCTCTAAGACTATGAGGTTTTTTACTATCAGCAGAAACGGAACCAAATGCATGTTCTTTATCTGTACCCGGACCAAACTCCTCATTGATATCAATATTTTTATCTTTGATGATCTTTCTTACAAGAGAAAACCCGTTACTGTGAAGTCCTGATGATGCGATACCAAAAACGATATCTCCCCTTTTTACAAGAGCTGGATTTATAATATCTTTTTTATCTACGACCCCTACAGCAAATCCTGCAAGATCTATATCTCCAGGTTCGTACATACCCGGCATCTCAGCAGTTTCTCCTCCGATCAGGGAAGTCTCGCATTCAATACAGCTGGAAGCTATAGAGCTGACTATGGTATTTATTCTTTCAGGCACCAGCTTTCCGCACGCAATATAATCAAGAAAAAATAAAGGGGTGGCCCCGCAGCATAAAATATCGTTTATGCACATCCCTACAAGGTCCTGGCCTATATGGTCATAAATCCCTGTTTCCCTCGCTATCAAAAGCTTGGTACCGACACCATCAGTTGAAGAAACAAGAACAGGCTCTTTATAATTTGCTGCTATCAAGCCGGAACAATCCTGCAAATGAGGTGAGGTCATTTAAGACATTTGAAGAAAAAGTACTGAAAACAGGTTTTTTAATAAGATCAACAGCCCTGGCTGCTTCATCAAGATCAACTCCAGATGAACTGTATTTATCTTTCAATTTAGTCCTTTCAAATATTAGAAGGGAGTCCTGTCTGTTCTTTTTCTTCGAGGTATTCGTTTTTCTCCATAAAATATTTATCAAAGTCAGCTTCATCAGGTATTGGTACCGGGTAATCTCCGTTAAAACAGGCAAAACAGAATTTATCCTTTGTCTCGCCAATAGCGTGGACGAGTCCGTCGATGGACAGGTACCTGAGGGAGTCGACATTCAGGTATTTCCTTATATCTTCAAGAGTCCTGTGGTTTGCAATAAATTCCTTTTTTGTTGCCATATCAATGCCATAATAACAGGGATATAGAAGAGGTGGGCTGCTTATCCTCATATGTACCTCTTTTGCCCCTGCAGAATATAACATCTGGACCACTTTTTTTGACGTATTGCCCCTCACTATAGAATCATCAACTACGACCAGCTTTTTCTTCTTGATCACTTCTGTAAGTGGATTTAATTTTATTTTTACCCCGATCTCCCTTATTTCCTGAATGGGTTGTATAAATGTCCTGCCTATGTACCTGTTCTTTATAAGACCCTCGCTATAAGGTATCCCTGACTGCTCAGAATACCCTATGGCTGCCGGTGTCCCTGAGTCGGGAACAGAAATGACAAGATCAGCTATAACAGGATTCTCTTTTGCAAGTTCCCTGCCCATTGCATGCCTTATCTTGAAAATATTTTTATTGTACAGGTAACTGTCAGGGCGGGCAAAATATATCAGTTCGAAAACACACATCGATATTCTGTCTACAGGAAGCATCATCTGGGAACGCAATCCATCTTTATCTATGATAACGATCTCTCCGGGGTCTATCTCCCTGACAAAATCAGCATCTATTATATCCAGTGCGCATGTCTCAGATGCGACAATATAGTCCCCCTCCCGGTCACCAAGGACCATGGGCCTGAAGCCGTGTGGATCTCTTATAGCAAATACCTTATTCTTGGTCAGGACCAGTAATGAGTATGAGCCCTTTATCTTACCGGCAGTTTCTTTTACGGCATCCTCTATGCTTGTACCGTCATAGCTTTCAATAAGGGATGCAATGACTTCAGTATCAGTTGTCGTTTCAAACCTTATACCCTTTCGCATTTGTTCTTTTCTAAGTTCTTCAGTATTTGTAAGGTTGCCATTATGGGCAACAGCAAAGACTTCTTCCCCAAACATCCGATAAAGAGGCTGTGAATTATCCCATATGTTGCTGCCTGTAGTAGAGTACCTTGTATGCCCTATACCGATATTTCCCTGCAGGGGCGCAAGATTCTGCTCAGAAAAAACCTGGGATACGAGACCCAGATCTTTAAAGACCAGTATGTCTTCTCCGTCAGATACTGCTATTCCTGCACTTTCCTGTCCCCTGTGCTGAAGAGCCTGTAGACCATAAAAAATAAACTCGGCAGCATTTCTGCTTCTGGTATATATTCCAAATACTCCGCATTCATCTTTTATCTTTTGGTCATGTATATAAATCTTTTTTACCATATTAGTCTTTTTGCCCGTAATGGAAGGCCATCAATATCTCTTTATTTCCATTATCTTTTATTTTGCCCTCTTTTGATACATTTAGATTATCAAAATAAGGAAAAAGAATCTATTTGTTTTCATCACACCATTTTCTCGCATTCTGAAACATCCTTAACCATGGAGAAGCGTTAACATCCTTGAGGTCTTCTGTGATAAAACCTTCGGGGACCCATGGCCATTGCCATGACAGGAAAGATCTTTCCGGGTGAGGCATCATACAAAGATGTCTTCCGTCGAGGGAGCAGATAGAAGTATAGCCTCCCGGTGAACTATTTGGATTAAAAGGATATTTTTCTGTGAGACCAAGATCATCATCTACATAAGCGAGTGGGAAAAGCCGTGCATCTTTTGCTTTACTGAAGATCGCTTTATCCGGGCAATGCATATAGCCTTCCCTGTGAGCAACCCAGATACCAAGTACTGAGTTTTCCATACCCTTTAACATTATTGCGGGGCTTTCAAGGATTTTTACTGTGGCCCACCTGGACTCGAATCTCCCGGAGGGATTTGATATGAATCTTGGTTGTCCTTCTTCTGCTATCCCATCCCAGGGCACCCAGCCAAGCAATGTCATCAACTGGCAGCCGTTGCATACACCAAGCGAGAATGTATCCTGCCTTTCATAGAAATCTTTAAACATCTTTGAAAGTCCCTGATTAAACCTAATTATCCCGGCCCAGCCCTTGGCGCTATCAAGGACATCAGCATATGAAAAACCTCCCACGAAGACAGCACCCCTGAACTCACTTAAAGAAGTCCTTCCATCCAAAAGATCTGTCATGGTGACATCCCATGTATCAAAACCTGCCATGTAAAAAGCTGAAGTCATCTCCCTGTCGCCATTACTGCCTTCTTCACGGATTATAGCGACTTTGGGTTTTTGACCGTTGTGTGCAGACCATTGTTGCTTATCCTCCGGGACAAATGAAAGACAATAAGACGGACCTTTTCTTATATGGGCTTTTTTTTGGGTCTCTGCAAAACTTTTTTCCATCTGATGTTTTTCCAGTTCATCACTTGTAGATTCCCACCATTGTATAAGTTCAGAAGTCTCAATCTCAAGTATTACATCATTACAGTTGCTGATGGTCAATTGCCTTTCGCTGGTAGTCCTGCCAAGAACCCTGTTTGGTATACCATATTTATTCAGAACAGCTGCTATTTTCGTATTATTTTCAGGTAATACTTCTATTATTAGCCCTATCTCCTCACTAAAAAGCTGACTTACTGCATCAGCTGTTTTTAAATTCCTTTTATCTTGCACAAGTGGACTGTTTTTACTTAAAGAGCCCATTTGATCAAGAAGACTTATCTCTGCCCCACAATTACCCGACATCACCATCTCAGATATAGCGGTTGCAAGCCCCCCGTCACTTCTATCATGTCCCGATAATAACAAGCCGGCATCTATGAGTCCCTGAATAGCAAAAAAAGTATTTTTCAGCATTTCAGGACTGCTGATATCAGGAGTTGAATCACCTGTCTGGGATAAGATCTGCCCCAGTGCAGAACCTCCCAGCCTGTATTGTCCAGTTTCGGGTTCGATCAGTATCAATATGCTTTCACCCGGTTTTTTTAAATCCGGTGTTACGACTTTTCTTATATCCTGGACTGTAGCATAAGCAGATACCACAACAGTTCCTGGTGACTTTACGGTATTCTCATCGACCTGAGCAGCCATTGAGACACTGTCTTTTCCGCCATCTGCTGCTATACCAAGGCCCTTCATAAGATCTGAAAGTGCATTTGCGCAATCCCATAATTCTGCACCCTCACCAGGTAATTTTGCGGGCCACATCCAGTTTACCGAACATTTTATGTGGGAAAGATCTGTGATCTTTGCCCAGATCATATTGGTCAGGGCTTCTGCTACTGCCATTCTTGCTCCGGCACAGGGGTCCACAAGGATCTTAAGCGGCTGCTCACCTATGGAGATCGCTGCCCCTGTTAACCCAAAATGACTCTGAGCGATAACTGCGACATCAGATACAGGCAATTGAAGAGGGCCGCAGCATTGTTGCCTTGAAACAAGTCCGGTAACGCTCCTGTCGACTTTTCTTACCAAAAAACCTTTTGAGCCTATAGACGGAAGCTTAAAAAGTTCCCTGAGGGTATTTTTTATATCGAGGTCTTCCGGTATCTTAAAAGGTTCTAAGGATTTTTTTATCCTTTCAGATTCAAACTGCTTTTGTGGAATATTACCCAGTATTTTAGAAAGTTCAAGATCCACAGGTGTAGAATCATCAAGACTGTCGCTGACGACTATACTGCCGCTGCCGGTTATTTCACCAAGTACTTCACAGTTGACTTTTTCCCTGTTGCAAATATCCCTGAATCTTTTTATGTCCACTGGAGCAATAAGGAACGCATTTCTCTCCTGGTATTCCGATACCCATATTTCAAGCACAGACATAGTCTTATCACCTACAGTTATATTTCTGATATTTATCCTTCCTCCAGCAGGCTCCACTATTTCAGTGATGACATTGCAGGGGCCCCCTGCTCCCTGGTCATGTATGCTAAGTATAGGATTTCTATCCCCCATCTCGACACATGCTCTTACCACCCTGTTCAGTTTCTGTTCCATTTCTGCGTTTCCACGCTGTACAGCATTAAAATCAAGCTCTTCCCTGTTTTCACCCTGTATGAGGCTGGAAGCAGAACCTCCTCCGAGTCCGATCCTGTACGCCGGACCGCCGACCTGGATGATCAGCATGCCCTTTTCTGCAGGTTTTTTATCTAAATGCCTTCCATCTATCTGCCCTATACCGCCTGTAAACATTATGGGCTTTATCCATTCTTTTCTTTCTCCATTTGGCAGTTTCTGTCCAAATGTCCTTGTAAAACCCTGTATAACAGGTTCCCCGAACTTATTTCCATAATCTGAGGCTCCATTGCTTTCCTCTATTAAGATCTTTAAGGGGACCGAAAGATTTACAGGGTATCTAAAAGACCTGTCTTCGCCTGGTATCCTATAGCCATAGATATTCAGATTGCCTGTCGCATAACCTGCGGTTCCTGCAACAACGAGCCCTCCCCTTCCAGTAGCTTCTACATCTCTTATCCTCCCACCTGTACCTGTTTCAGCTCCAGGAAAAGGGGCCACTCCACTGGGGAAATTGTGAGTTTCTGCTGTAAAAATAATATGATATTTGACTTTATTTTTATTAAAAGTTGAGCAAAAACCGGGACTTTCAGGCAGGATAGTATCGATCAAAAATCCCACTATTGCACTCGAATTATCTTTAAAGGCTATAAGACTATTGGCAGGACTTGATGATAATGTGTCTTTTATGATCTGGAAAAGGGATTTTTCCTGGACCTTTCCGTCTATTACCATTTTACCCTTAAAAAACCAGTGCCTCGAATGTTCGCTGTTTGCCTGACTGAGATGATAGCATTCTACATTGGTCGGATCCCTGCCGAATTCCTTGGTAAAAAGGTTATAATAAAAGTCTATATCCCAAGCATCAAATCCAAGTCCATAATATTCGTTTATTTCTATTAATAGTTGACGTCCTCTTTGAATAAGGGGTAACAGGGTGACTTCTTCAGGCCTTACGCCTGTCTCAAAACTGGCAAGAGGCTGCTCGTACTGCATCTCGGTCATCCTGTCATGGTGATCTTTTATGAATTCTACTGCATTTGCTTTTGCATCCAGATGGTAATTATGGGAGCGTTCCAGCCTTATCACCTTATTTAAACCGCAAGAATTACAGATCGCAACAGCATTAGTGGAATAGGATGTCTCAAAATTAAGCCGTGGGCCTATTTCAACAGTTATACCTTTTGATTTTTTTGTCGCTGAGGGATTTAAAAAAGAATCCTGGCCAAAAAATTGTGGCTGGAAGGTCTCAGAAAGCAACCACTTTAATTTTTTTATTTCCTGTTTTGAAAGTCCTGCTGATGTCTCAACATAGAAACAATATTCAAAACTCTTATCGATAAAACGATAAAAGTGAAGCAATACTTTTTCCTTTCTATGATAAAAGATTATGAGACTAAAAAATTTCTAAATGATCAGCAATTATAGCTCCAGGACTTTCAATCTTTCAATTACAGTATCTACATACTGCAGGTGATATTTTACGTCAAACAGGGCTTCTATTTCATCCCCATTTAGATATTGCAGGACTTTTGCATCATTTATTATATTATCTTTGAAGCTGCCCTCTTCTTCCCAAGCTTTCATGGCTGAAGCCTGTATTAATGCATAGGCATCTTCCCTGAGCATTCCCCTGTCGATAAGCTCCAGCAGGACTCTTTGAGAAAATATTATACCACCGTATTTCATGAGGTTTCTCTTCATGTTACCCTCGAATACATTTAAATTATCTACAACAAAAGTGGTTTTATCCAGCATATAGTCAAGCAGGATAAAGCTATCAGGAAGAATAATACGCTCAGCAGAAGAATGTGAGATATCCCTTTCATGCCAGAGAGCTATGTTTTCATACCCTGCCCCAGCATTGGACCTCAGCACTCTTGCAAGTCCACATATTCTTTCACACAGTATTGGGTTTCTTTTATGAGGCATTGCTGAAGATCCCTTCTGGCCCTTCTGGAAAGGTTCCTCTATCTCCTTGATATCAGTCTTCTGCAACCCTCTTACTTCAAGGGCGATCTTTTCAAGAGTCGCACCGCAGATTGCGATCACGGATAGCATCTGTGCATGCCTGTCTCTCTGAAGTATCTGTGTTGAAGCGGGAGAAGGTTTGAGGCCAAGTATTTCGCACACCTTTTTTTCTATTTCAGGTGATGTATTTGCGTAGGTCCCTACCGCTCCGGATATTTTTCCATAACTTATTGTTTCCTTTGCATTCTCTATCCTCTTTAGGTTTCTATCCATCTCAAAGGCCCAGACTGCAAATTTAAAACCAAGTGTTATAGGTTCAGCATGTATGCCATGCGTCCTTCCTACCATGACAGTATTCTTATATTTTCTTGCAGACTGGATAAGTACTTTAAGCATTTTCTTTACTTTATCTATGATTATTATGCTTGAATCCCTCATCTGCATGGAAAGAGCTGTATCACCTATATCTGAAGAGGTCAATCCATAATGAAGATATTTTGATGATTGCCCGATGTATGAAGAAACATTTGTGAGAAATGCGATCACGTCATGGTGGGTCTGTGCCTCTATCTCATCTATTTTTTCTATCTCAAATCTTGCCAGATCATTGATGTCTTTAGCTGCCTTTGCAGGTATTATGCCATTTTCTGCCTGTGCCTTACTTACAGCTTTTTCGATCTGCAGCCAGTAATCAAATTTGGAATCTTCCTCCCATATCTTTCCCATTTCAGGATTTGTATATCTTGGAATCATTATAACTCCTGAAAAAAGCTAAACATCAAGTATTTTTTTCTTGAACGTTTGATAATTCTGGGGATCCTTCAGATCATAAAGTTCATCACCGATATCAAAAAAGACCTGGTCGTATTCATTTATACAGATATCACTGATGATCTTTAACCAGTTATGTGTCATTTCCCAGCTCTTGAAATCTGCCAGCCATTCTTTTTCAGTGCCGGGTATATCATTTTTTATGAAGTTTAAAAGTCTTTCTGATTTTGAGGAGACTTGAAGTAAAAACTTCTTTTCTTCAGAAAGCTGAGAAAGATTGGCTATGCTTAATTCTTCTTCTGCACACATATTTCCTACCTTGTTAACATAAAAAACTAATAAGTATTTTTTTTATTGCATCTGTTGATGAAGATATTCATTAACCCTAAAAAATTTAATCATAAAATCAAAATAATTACTATAGATTTTTAGTTGTCTGACAAGGGAAATAATAACCTGGTTATTCCAGATAATCTTTTAAAAACTCTTTAGCTTCTGCTTCATCCACCAGTACATAACTTATACCATCAATTGTGGCAGTCTTGCCTGGAAGTGTCACCCTCTCTATATCTTTATCTGAAAAAATCAGTATTGCTCCAAAATTTATATAGTCGAAGGTAGAAAAATCTGATTTTGTGTCCTTGTTTAGAATCGATATCAGTTGCGGGGCTTTTAGTATTATCGAAGCGTTTAATTTTTGTTTTATTATTTGGCTGATCAGATATTTCTGCCTATCGACCCTGTCAAAATCACCCATCGCAGTTTTTCTGTTACGGGCAAAAGCCAGAGCCTGCTCACCGTTCATCATATAAGTACCAGGCTCAAAATCTGCTCCCGACAAAGGGTCATGCATTGGCTCATCGACAGTTATCTCAACTCCACCAAGGGTATCTATCAGCTCTTTAAAACCATCAAAATTAATCATCATTGTCTTGTCTATTGATATACCTGTAAGCTTTAAAATCTCATCTTTTAACATTTCCTCGCCGCCATAGACATAAGCAGCATTTATTTTGTTCCAGCCATGACCTTCCAGGTCTACTCTTGTATCTCTTGGTACGGATATAAGTACATCTTTTTTGCCCCAGCTTCCAATGTGATATATGAGTATCGTATCAGTCCTGCCCTTAAAATCTTTAAATCCCTCTCTCTCATCTACACCAAGGAAAAGGTAATCCTTTGCAGAAAAACCAAGTGAAATATCCCCTGATGCAGCGGAGGATGATTGGGCGTTTGAACTATCTGATTGAAAAAACTTCGGGAGTGAAAAAATGAGTACTGTAAAGACCGCTATAACAAAGATCACAACAAAAACTATAAAACAACCTTTTGCTTTATTCATAATTTAATTATGGCCCGCGTATACTGTATTTGACAAATAATAAAGTGTATGAAGTAATTTTTCTATTGGATCATTCGTCTCAATACTGATATTTTTCGGTACTTTTATCGGTACAGAGGTATAATTGATTATGACCCTGATACCGGCATTTACAAGCTGATCAGCTACTTTCTGGGCAGAATCTTCAGGCACTGCGAGTATTGCTATATTAATACCCTGGTCTTTAACAATAGTCTTCATCATCTCGATATCATTTATTCTCCTGCCTGATATTATTTTACCGATCACTTCTGATTTATTATCAAAAACGTTTTCTATCTTAAAACCAAATTTATCAAGCATCTTATAATTGAGTATAGCTTTCCCCAGATTTCCGGCGCCGACTAAGGCTACATTTACTCTTTCGTTATATCCGAGTATTTTGTTGAAAGCAATTATAAGGTCCTCAATATTAAAACCTACTCCTCTTTTTCCTTTTAGCCCGAAGTAGATCAGGTCCCTTCTTACTTCTGCGCTATTGATCTTCGTATGTCCTGAAATTTCAAGTGATGTCACGGTTCTTTTACCGATATCCCTCAGGTGTACAATATATTTTAGATACTGCGATAATCTCGTTATTATACCCTCAGAGTATATCCTGTCTTTAACTTCCATAAAAATCAGCCTTTTCCTGGTAAACTAAAAAATACTTTGTAGCACAATTGTAACAAATATTATTATTATTACAATGATTCGCATATATTTTTAAATATATTGATACTACAGCTTGAAATCATATACACCGTTTGTCAAAGTAAATTCCCTCTTACAATCCATGCACACGATCTTGTTTTCTAATGCAAAGTCAAGACCGGACTTCCTGCAATATGGACAAACAAATATTTCTGATGGTTTAAGGATTGCCATTTTTCCGTCATCAGAAAAGCTGGCACTTTCTTTTTTAATGCTCTTTGTCTTAAAAAAAATACTGGGACCAAGATCGATAAAAGAAAAAATATTTTGATATAGGTTTTCAAAAAAAATAAGTATTCTTATATTGATCAGTCTTTTTAAGATATCCAACCTGAAATTAGATACACTTTTTTTCTTAAGAATTGAAAAACCTGAGTATTTCAATAAACGCTTTATATACCCTGGGTGGTAGTTAAGGATTGTCTCCCCTACCTGGAATCCAGCCTCACTGAATGGTGACGCCTTGATCCTTCCTGAAAGAAACCGCAAGATATTTTTTAAGTTACGTTTATTCGCGAACTCAAAAATAAACAGTCCGCTACTACCCAGTATCCTTTTTACTTCGGTGAAAAAAACTTTTAGGTCCGAAAGATGATGTATAAGCCTTACTGAAAAAGCAATATCAACAATGCTGTCTTTTATTGGCAGGTTATTAACGTCAGCAGAAACAAAAAAAATGCCTGCCATCTTATTTGAGTCATTATTTAAAAACCTTTCGATTGAAGCCTTTGCATTATTCAGGTTCTTTATTGAATAATCTACAAGTATTATATTTTTAAAATCACTATACTCATTAAACAATCTCCCGTAACCACAACCCAGATCCAAAAATGTTGCTTCCCTGTTTTTTATTGTTTTAAGGAGCTTCCTGATAGCAATACGTTCAGAGATATCCTCGTACAATCTTTTATCATCCTGCCAGAATTCCCTGTAATCATAATCTTCATAGTCAGATCTTCTAATCAAAAAAGCCTCCATTTATAAAATAATGAGCGGATCGTGTATTACTAAACTGCAAATCTTATTTGTACAACATCTTCATCTTTTACTATATAGTCCCTGCCTTCTATCCTTACCCTACCTTCTTCCCTGGCTCTATGTATCGAACCGTGTTCCAATAAAGTGCTGCAGTCTATGACTTCTGCTTTTATAAAGCCTCTCTGCATATCTGTATGGATCTTTCCTGCAGCTTCTATTACTGAAGAACCGGCTCTTATGGGCCAGGCCCTGGTCTCATTCTCATTGATTGTATAGAAGGTTATAAGATCGAGCATCCGATAACATACCGAAATGAAGTCATCCAAACCTCCCTCAGGTATTCCCATTTCCTTCCTGTACTCTTCTCGTTCTGTCTCCTGAAGTTCTGTGAGTTCCTTTTCAAGCTTGCCGTATACCTTAATAATATTTTTCCTGTTCTCAAATCTTTCGATAAGCTTCCTGTAAAGCACCTCGCTACCTTTTTCTTCACCCAAATTGGCCACTATCAGTGAGGGCTTCAAAATAAATAAACCCAGGCTTGTCAAAAACTCCGGATATTTTTCCTTCAACTTTAGAGCTTCAGGTATTTCCCCGCTGTTTAAACTTTTTATTAACAAGTCGATAATAACACTATTCTCTTTTGCCCCCTGGTCCTGCGCTTTTAGTAGGCTCGAAAGTCCTTCCTTCTTCTTCTCAAGCATTTCGAGGTCCGCAAGGATAAGTTCTGTCTCTATTGTCTCGATATCATCAACAGGATCTATCTGGAGGGAAGAATGGGGGATATCACCATCTTCAAAGCATCTGACTATATGGACCACAACATCTACTTCCCGTATGTGTGAAAGAAACATGTTGCCAAGCCCTTCACCTTTACTTGCACCTTTGACCAGTCCTGCCACATCAAGTATCTTTATCGAGGAATTTGTTATTTTTTTTGAATCATATATATTGGCCAGGCCAACAAGGTTTTTATCAGGGACATTTACCTGGCCGGCATTTGGATCGATAGTACAAAAAGGGTAATTTGCAACGGCTGCATTTGCACTCGTAAGTGCATTAAATATTGTTGATTTTCCTACATTTGGTAAACCTATGATTCCTACCTGCATAAAGTAATTGTATTAATTTATTTAAAATAAATAAAATAAAAAAAAGTCCTGTACTGGTAGCTGTACAGGACTTTTATAATTTAAAACTTTTTCTTTTTGACTTCAGATTTTTTCTTGACCATTTATCTTAATTTATCAACTACTGTCACCTTCATCTGATAACTCATCATCAGGATCAATACTTTTTATTTCAGGAGTATCTTTCTCAGTGTTTTTTTTCAAGTCGTTTCCTTTTTTGCCTCCCTCGTTGTTTTTTATGGTCTCAACAATTTTCTTTTGTTTACTGTTATCATCTTTTGCCCCTGAGAATTCCAGGCTGCTGGATACTACATCTGCTGTGATATTTACTATATTGAATTTTTTACCATCCCTGTTTTCCCAGGTCCTTAGATTCAGATGCCCTCCTACAAAGACCCTATCTCCTTTTTTAAGAGTACCTGCGCAGTTTTCTGCTAAATGGTTCCATGCTGTAATATTAAAAAAATCTGTCATCCTGTTCTCGGTTCCATCATTATCTTTCCATTTTTTGCTTATGGCTATTCCCATCTCTGCAATAGCCATTCCTTCATAGGTGTATTTTAGTTCCGGGTCCTTTGTCAGGTTACCCAGTAAATATACTTGATTTATATTTGCCAATTTACCTCCTCATTATTTTTTTAAAAAAATCAGTAGCTGAACAAGTATGAATCACAGTATTCAAAGCTCTCATCCCAGGGGAAAATTACCGTTGCAGAAGAAGAAGATGAAATGGTACAGCCTTCAGGATAAAAGGATTTGAGCATAACAAAATGTAATTCTTTTTCCACAGAGACAAATACCCTGTCATAAAAGATCTTGATTTCTAACAGTTTGCATGAATTTCTTTCAGCCATATCCTGAGCTAGGGATTCTGTTTTATCGACTTCAAAAAAAAGTATATCCTGTGCACAGGATAAGGCTATTGCATCTGCAGTATTTTTAGTCATTTCCCTGATTATAAAAATCCTGCAAATGTCCGTAAGAATAAAAAAAATAAATGCGACTACTGCAATAGAAATAAGGGAAATAATACTTATATTCCCGGAGATCGATGTTTTATTTGATTCCGGTTTTATCTTTAAGTGTTGCATTCCATCCTCATGGTACTTGAACTTTTTATTAAGTAATCATTTCCCGTAAGGAAATTAAATATATTTGCAATTCCACCATGCTGATAGCTGATAGTGACCCTGACATTGTCCCCTACTTTTCTCTCGTGTCTATTATCTGGCTGGATTTCTATATTTATTTTATCTTTTTCCAATGTCTTACAGATACCAGATATCTGGTTGCGCGCATCATTGTCCGAGTTTGTTGTAGAGATTATTCTTGCACCTTCGCGCGCTGCCTGTTCAAGGACATTTTGAAGATATACATAGTGACCTAACTGGGAAACAATCAAAATAACTATTATTAAAATAGGAATGACCAGAATAAACTCAATTGAAGCCTGAGCTTTCGAACCGGAGGCCATATATTTATTTAATTTTGAAGTTTTTTTAATATGATTTATTTTATTTATCTTTTTCATAAAACTATTTTTGAGCATTAATTAAATTGACTTAGTGATCATTAGAACAAAGAACTATTTTTTTAAAGACTGCTTCCCGATCAGATCATTCATATTGGTATTTTCAGACCATCTCTGCGATCTTGCTGAATGCCTTCGAAATAATATCGACTATCATAGGTTTGCCAACTGCTACAAGTATCGCACTTATTATTCCGGCCACTACCATAACGAGCGCATATTCCATCGTAGACTGGCCCCTTTCATTTAGCATCTTTGACTTTCTATCTGTTTTTTTAAAAATACTATTGATTTTCATCACCCCCTTTCCCGAATAATAATTATTACAGTCGTCACCTCCCTTCAGAATTGAAGCTTTTTAAATAATAGAAAAACTAAAAACTTTAAGATTTTTTTACCTTTATACAACTTTAAAACTGCCGGCTATAGAAAATATTAGTGGACCACCTACAAGCAAAATAAAGGCCGGCAGTATAAAAAATACAAGTGGAAATATTAAAAATACAGATACTCTTCTTGATTCCGCTTCGACCTTCTGAGCCGTCTCGAATCTTAAATACTTTGATTTTTGCTTCAATATCTCACTGGTCTTTGAACCGAATTTTTCTGCCTGCATAAGTAAAAAGAGCAGATTTTTAAAACCATCAGGATTATTTCTGCTAATTGCATTTTCATAAGCCTGTTCCCTCCCAAGTCCCAATTCAAGTTCTCTTAAAAACCTTTGAAGCTCAGAAGCAATTGCGCCATTATATTTTTGTATAAGTATTTTGATCGAATTATAAATATTTTGTCCTGACAGTGAAGTAATGTATAAAAGGTCTATCACATAAGGAAGGTCTAAATTAAACTCTTCAAGTTTTCTGGATATCAATATTTTAATGACTATGTCGGGTATAAAAAAACCTGTTAAAAAAAGGCATATCAATCCAGGTATCAGATAGAATAATTTTTCCAGTGCGAAAAGAGCTATGAGAAATCCACATAATGCAGATAATATTTTATATCCGAACAATATATTAAAATCAAAATTGATATCCTGGTATGATCTTATAAACTCAATGGATCTTTCATATTTTCTCCTGAATCTTTCATTTGTGATTTTAGAAAAAAAGTCTCCAACCCTGCCTGCGATAATAGCAAAGATTCCTTTTATTTTATTGTTTTTTTTACCTGTCGTCTTGTCCTGTAACTGGATCTTTAAATATCTAAGCCTCCTGCTATTTGTAATGTTTTTTAACATAAAAAATAAACCAGCAACAATAAATAAATAAAATAATATTGGGGTCATCAGATATAACATATATCAACTCTTTTGGGTCAGTATTTTCCTTATCGAAATAATTCCCAGGATCTCCAGAATGCCTCCTGCAATGATCAAGATATTGCCCGCCCTACTGGAAAAGAATTCCTGGAGGGACCCTCTAATAAAGAAGAAAAGAAAAAACAGGATTATAACAGGAAGAAGGGCGATTATTGTACCGGAATACCTGCTCTGCAGTGTAATGGTACGGGCATTTGACCTGAAGCGAAGACTTTCCTGCAGTGTCTCTACTATATTACCAAGAACAAAGACCAGGTCACCACCGATCCTGTTGTTTAATTTTAGAGCAGTTACAAGGAGTATTGCTTCCCTGCTTGAACAACTTTTTGCAAAGTCATCCAATGCAATATCAAACAGGACATTTAATTCTAATTCACTTGCGAGGTTTTTTAAATAAAAACGGAGAGGGTCTTTTGTCCAGTTCACTGACTCGATTATTATGTTTCTTACATTTCTTCCGGCTCTTACCATCACTATCATATTGATTAAAAATTCTATTAACTGTGAATGAAGCACTTCCAGTCTTCTTTCATTTATGGAACGTGCTATCTCAGAAATACCCAGGGAAATACAGATACCCAGAAAAATAGCAAAGACAGGATTTCTGAAGATGAATAAAAATATTAAAGCAATGATCACAAAGAGAAGTATTTTTAAAGCTGTTCTTACCCCGGAAGATTTCCTTATAAAAAAATCATATATCCTTAAAATCAAAATACCTGCCTTTAAGTCTAAAAAATATCTTTTACGGTCAGGGTGGTACTTTCTCCTATTTCCATACCACTCTTTATAAATTTACTTATCTTTGATATAAATCTTTTACCCGATGTTTTTCTTTCAAGATGTATTACTATATCTATGGAAGATAATATTATCTGACGAGCAGAAGAAGGTGTCAGGTTTATACCTGACATTAAAAGCATCGCTTCCAAACGTGAAATAAGATCCATCGGGTTATTAGCATGAACTGTGGTCATCGATCCTTCATGGCCGGTATTCATAGCCTGAAGTACATCTATTGCCTCGATACCCCTTATCTCCCCTACGATTATCCGGTCAGGCCGCATACGCAATGCATTTCTTACAAGATCCCGCAAGGTGACGGCGCCTTCGCCTTCAATATTTGCCGGCCTGCTTTCGAGCCTTACAATATTTTTCAGTGCAAGATCAAGTTCTAGAGTGTCCTCTATGCTGACTATTCTTTCTTTACAAGGTATGAAATTTGAAATGATATTTAGAAGAGTAGTCTTTCCAGTCGAGCTTCCACCAGAAACTATTATATTTAATTTATTTTTGACACAATCACTGATAAATTCAGCGATTTTTTTACTTAAGGTCCCTGCAGATATCAGGTCGTCTATGCTTAAAAGATTTTTTTTAAATTTCCTGATAGTGACTGCTATTTCACTGAAAGTCACAGGGTTCAATACTGCATTTATTCTGGACCCGTCCCTGAGCCTTGCGTCCACCATCGGAGAACTTTCATCGATCCTTAATCCAAGTGGACTGATGATCCTTTCGATCATATTTATTAATTGATCACTGCCCCTGAAGGAATAATCAGTTTTTATAAGTTGGTCCGCTTTTTCAATGTATATATCATCCCAGTTATTTATCATTATCTCAGAAACAGAATCGTCCCGGACAAGAGCACTTATTGGTCCATATTCAAATATCTCTTCGTATATCTCTCTTACAAGACCTGCTATATTATGGTCACTGATAACCATTCTTTTCTCTTTGATTATTTTTTTAATAGCAAAAGAAAGTCTCTCCAGACGTCCAGGGGGCGTCAATTTTAAGAGTGAATCAATATCGAGGATCTTGACTATTTCATTTGTAATACTGGTTAATATTGTATTTTTTGTATTTTCGATTTTGATTTCTCTGTTCATTTCATTAAAAATATCTCTTGATAAATCAGTTAATAATTTCAAATAGACCCTCTGCCAGGCAACATATGCTCTTGACTATTCTGAGATTGTATTTAAAGACAGGAAAAGGCCCCTGCATAAGATATAAAAGCTCAATATCCCTGTCATAAGGTATAAAAGTATTAATAGGATATTTAAGAATATTGATTATCCGTGCTGGAGATATCATCTGCTTAAGATTAAATTTATTGATCACTATTTCAAAATTAACAGGTGTATTCTCAAGATCTAAATTTTTTATAATGCTACTCATATTATTTATTGAGACTATGTCCGCCTGAGAAACAAGCACCAGTTTATCTATCATCTCAAGCAAGATCCTGCAGGGGGCCAGAAACTTATAATAAGGGAAATCTATGATTATAAGATCAAAGGTCTCTGATAATATCTTTAAAAAACTCATAAGGCCCTCTTCATGTAACTCATTATCTTTTTCAAATTTCAGGGATGGTAATATGATATTAAGGCTATTATCAAAATTTACTACCAGTCTTTTTAAAGCTGAAATGTCTATATCCTTAATATTTTCACTTATGTCTCCCAGATCCCTGTTATCAGTAGTGTCCAGATCAAAGATCACTCTGGAATCCTTTTTGCCTGCATTTAAATCCAGAAGTAGGATGTTTTTACTTTTTTTCATTGCCAGAAAACTTGCAACAGTATTTGCAATAAAACTGCAGCCACATCCACCTTTTGTTCCGGAAAGCAGTATTATTTTTGAATCTCTTAAGATCTCACTATCCGCAGGCAATTACTACCCCCTTTCTACCTGAATTTATTTTCATAATCCTGCATACTGCCTTCCAGGGCATATAGCCATATTAAGCACACCGGATTCCAGAGCAAGAAAGACATTTTCAACTTCGTCTTTACTCAGGTAAAGAGTTATAACAACATTGTGTGCTACTGGAGAGCTCCCAATATTGCTTCCGAGCACATCCTGGAAAATACCTGTACTTTCGGTCTTCCCTTCAGATCCTACTCTTCCTTCAACAGTCTCTTGAATATCTGATTTTCCTTCTATCAACATGACTTCTTTACCTGATAATAATGTTTTTGATGCAAGATCGTCTAATGTTTTATCATAATAAGTAGTTATCAGATCGATCTTATCACCACATTCGATCATTAACTTTTCACCATAATAATTTACAGGGATATTTACAGCTCTGCTGTTTTCTGGAATATATGAAGACAACCTTAAATATTTCTCTTCTTTTAGATCCGCACTGTCCAGCTTTTCAATCGATATTATTTCACCAGCCAGAATGGCGCAGTTTGTTTTCTCTCCTATTACATCTTCTGCTGAGGTTATAAATTTTTCGGAGTTAATATTTTCAGTTATCATCTTTAGTCCGATGAGGTCCTCAGTTATTTCAGTGCCTGCAGCAATATCAGTATTTGCTACATAGACCTCAGGATTTTTCATATCATAACCGCTGTCCCTGCTTATATTGCTAATATATAGATAAAGCACAATAGCTCCTGATGCTACTGCAACTATAAAAATGACAATAAATAGTTTTTGTCTCAATATTAAAAATAGTCTGTTCATTAAATATGTCCTCTCACTTTTGATATAATAGCATAATTGGATAATTATGTAAATGCATAAATAAGAAATTTTTTAGCTATTTCAAAACTGAGAGCATCTAAAATGAAACAATTTTTTTTATTTGATTAATACGGTAGGATTATCGGCAGCGCTTACTAGTGAAAGTAATATTGAAATATCAGGGTCATGAGATGAAAAATTGTGTACTCACAGTGCTCACACCGAGCTTTTAAATATCTTTAACTATCCTGCTCTTCTGTATACACTAATTGTCCGCAGGCAGCGCTGATATCTGAGCCAAACCTCTGCCTCTGTGTGACTGCAACGCCATTTTCTTCAAGGATTCTTTTGAATTCTTTTATCTTCCCACCTGATGGGGCCGTAAATCCTTTATTGCCATTAAAAGGTATCAGATTCACGAAACAGAGTAGTCCCCTGACAAGATCTGATACCCTGACAGCGTGCAGTGAAGAATCATTAAGATCCCTTATCAGCACATACTCAAACATCACCCTGCGGTTTGTTGTTGAGATGTATTTTTTTACCGATGACATCAGTTCTTTTAATGGATAATTCCTGGCCACAGGCATCAATATTGCCCTCAACTCATCATCAGGGGCATTTAATGAAATGGCAAGATTTACCTGTTGGTGCTCCATTGAAAATCTCTCTATCTTATCTAAGATGCCGCACGTGGACACAGATATCTTTCTTGCCCCGATATTGAATCTGTCCTTGTAATTTAACATAATTATGGCCCTGCTGACATTTTCATAGTTCAGGAAAGGTTCTCCCATACCCATAAAAACGACATTTGTCACTTTCTGGCCAAGTGGTTTTAAATAATGCATGAAGAACAGGACCTGTTCAATGATCTCATAAGATGAGAGATTTCTTTTAAACTCAAGGCTTGCAGTCCTGCAGAAGGCACATCCCATCGGACATCCTACCTGCGAAGACACGCATACAGTATTTCTATTTTCTCTGTGCCTGAGCAGCACAGTCTCCACCTTCAAACCGTCTTCCAGCGTGATGACTGCTTTAAACGAATTGCTACCTGATGAGCTTACCGCTTCAAGATCAAGATCCAGTGGGACTTCCACTTTTAGTCGTCTCCTCAAGTATGTCGGCAATACTGTGACCTCTTCCCAATCCTGTACCAGGTCTGTATAGAGCGCTTTTTCCACCTGTTTCAACCTGTAGGGTTTCTCATTTTTTAATATTTCTTCTATTTTTTCAAGTCTCATGGCCTAAGCTCTTTATTTATAATAAATATTTAACCAAATTTAAAAGAATGCCAGGTTATAAGCCCTCCGGTCCTGATAATAAAATATATGATATTACTTCAGACGATATAAGTAAAAAAGACAATATTGAAACAACTGAAGAAGATATCTCAGCAGAGATGATATATAAAAATGCCCCAAAGGATTTCAGTGCAAAATTACACTGGAATACTGGATCTCTCCCTACGCCATACAATAAAGCCCCATAGTTCACTGGACAATATGACTCCAGGTGACTTTACCAGGAGCCTGGCCACAGGAGCAAATAAGCCGGATTACCGACATTATAGGTAGGGGGGCTTTTTCTTAAAATATTTCAATCTATTATTTCTTCTCTAATATAAAATCTAACGATTCAGTACCCTTTTGCTAATTAAACATATATTTAAGACAATTTCTTAAACACTTTTATCTAACTTAATAATTGGGTTCGAATCCTCTCTCCCCAGCTCAACCAATAATTTATAGAACTATTGATTTCCTTTAATATATCAATCTATATATAATAAAATCAAGAATTTAAGAAAGGAGGTTTCAAATGGCTGATGAAAAATATGAAAAGGCTAAAAAAAGAGTAGAGGAAATCAAAGGGTTTTATACCCATGCTATTGTGTATGTAGTTGTAAATATTGGCTTGTTTCTTCTTAACTTATTTACAAATCCTGGTGGTTGGTGGTTCTATTGGGCACTTTTTGGATGGGGTATAGGATTATTTTTCCATGCTATGGGAGTATTTGTTTTCAATAGATTCCCAAATAAGAAATGGGAAGAGCAAAAAATAAAAGAAGTAATGGATAAGATGGATAAAGATAAATAAAAAACTCCTTTATAAATTATAAATCAATATAATTCTGAATAAATAAATGTTTGGTCTTATTAAATGAAAATAAAAAGACAATTTTATTTGGACTGGTTAAGAATAATTGTCATTGCCTCCCTTATTCCTTATCATGCAGCTCTTACGTATACAAAAATCGGCGATGTTTATTTATATGATAATAATATTTCTTCACCAAATTTCCTTATAGGGTTTAATGTATTTTTTTCAACCTGGATGATGCCCCTTTTGTTTTTTATATCGGGAATGGTTTGCTGGTATATTTTAAATTCGAGGAATGCTGCAGAATTTATATCTGAAAGAGCAAAAAGACTATTAGTACCGGCAATTTTTGGGATAATTACAATATGTCCGCTAACTGCTTACTTCAAAGCTATAAATGATTTTGGCTTTAAAGGCTCACTAATAAAGTTCTATCCGATGTTTTTTACCGGGATTATGGATTATCTTGGCTGGGCTCACCTTTGGTTTTTAGTCTATTTATTTGTATTTTCCTTATTATGCCTGCCTTTTTTTATATATTATAAAAGCTTTAGACAAGATAGTCTTAGGGAAAGGGCTGGTAGTATTTTCACAAAGAAAAATTTCTTTTATATGCCTGTAATACTGGTAATAATTTTTGAAGCTTCCCTTAGATATAGGTGGCCAGGTTTTCAAAATTTGATAGATGACTGGGCTAATTTTTCGGTATATATCACATTTTTTATAATCGGTTATATTTTTAATTCTAATACAAAAATAATTGAAAAAATTGAAAACAAAAAAATGCATTCTCTTGTAATGGCCCTCATAAGTTCTGTTTTCATTGTCGCTTTATACTTCATATCCGATGTCTTTCATATATTGAATTCAGGAACATTTTACGGATATATTTTTTTTAGAGTATTAATAGGATTCAATTCATATATGTGGGTTTTGTTCTTTATAGGCTTCGGTAAGAAAACATTAAATAAAACAAACAAAATGCTTGTTTATCTTTCCGAAGCTTCCTTTCCATTTTATATTCTCCATCTTTTCTCAGTAACAGCATTTTCATTTATTTTTCTAAAATTATCCTTAAATCCTTATTTTGAGTTTTTTTTAGTAAGTATTTTGTCTTTTATTACAACATTACTTATATATGAAATACTTCTTGGGCATTATGGGTTAAGGTTATTTTTTGGCTTAAAGGGAGAAAAACCTTAAACAATAAAAAATATCTTTATCCTAGTCAGTTCCCTAAAAATATGGTTCGAAATTTCGTAACTTGGGCCAGCCATTACGACATCTTTGTTGTATTTTGGGCTTATCAATAATTTTTTTATATCTAAATTATTTTCGGCTTATCTTTCTTAAAATCAAACTTATAATTGCAAGTAATACTCCCACTCCGATAAACAAATAACCTACCACACGATTTTCGCTAAAGATTATACCAAGAACTACTAAAGGAATACTAATAGATTGTAATGTATCGCTAATACTCCATATTCTTTTTTCAGCCATTTATTACCTCCTTTTTGAGATATTAACCACCTCCATTATATATATTTCAAACTCGAATATATAATTAATTTAAATATTTTTAAATAGTATTTTTATATTGATTAAATTTCCTTCTAAAAAATGGTTCGAAATTTCGTAACTCGGGGCAGGTCGGCAAGTTTTTATAACTAATTCAATAATAATCTTATAATCTTTTTAAATCTATCTTCTGTTCTTTAACTTCTTGAAAGCTTCTTTAGCTGCTACCCTGACGTCTCTATCTCTATCCTTTAAAGCCCTAGCAAGTGGTTGTATTGCTCTTAAATCACCGATCTTTTCAAGAGCCATTATTGCAGCCTTTCTGACATTTGCAACTTCATCAGTAAGTACTTGAATGAGAGGCTCAACCGCTAGTGTCTCATCTCGCTTTGATGAAGGTATTACAATCTTAGTATCAAGGCAAAAAATTGCACTTGGATCAGAGATCATTTTCGGTGGGTCATTAGCTCTTTTATAATTGATTGTGCCCAACACATTTGAAGAATTCATGCGTATACGCCAGTCACTATAACCAAGAGCTTTAATAAGAGGTACTACTACAGGGTTGCCAATATTCCAAAGTATATACTCAATACGTGCAACAAATGTAGAATCTTCATTGCCCAATAATTTAATTAGAGTGTCAATGGCTGGTTCACCAATAACACTTAGTGCATCTGCTGATACCCTTCGTACATCTATACTGTCATCGCTAAGTGCTTCAATAAGAGCTTCTATGGCTCTATTATCTTTAATATTACCAAGCGCCCAAGCGGCCCACATACGCACTCTCCAGCTTTCGTCCTTTAAGCTTTCAATAAGGGGCTCAATTGCAGCTTTACCTCCAATCTTTCCTACTGCTTCGGCAGCATACTCTCTAACTTCTGCATCATTATACTTTAGTGCCTCTATCAGTGCTTCGATTTCTCCTTTTTGTTCTAACTCTTTTATGTTTGGTTTTTCTCTTTTTTCAATAGTAGTCTCTTTACTAGTATTAATGCTTTGCTTAGATTCTAACAGACTTTCTAATTCCATTCGTGTCTCGTTTGAAACACGCATAAACACAGTTTTACCTTCATTATCTTTTGCATTAACATCGGCACCATTTTCTATCAGTAGCTTAGCCATATCTTGAGTTGTATGCCAAAGAATACAAGACTGCATCAATACAGTTCTACCTTCATTATCTTTAGCATTAATATCAGCTCCTTTCTCTATGAGTAGCTTGGCTATTTCTGTATTTCCCCAAAATGAAGCACTTATTAGTGCGGTCGTGCCTAAGTTATTTTTAGCATTAACATCAACTCCTCTTTCTATAAGTAGCTTAGCTATTTCGTTATGCGCAATACTTATAGCAATAATCAGTGCAGTATTGCCATTTTTATCCCTGGTATTAATATCAGCACCTTTTTCTAAAGCTAATCTTACTGCGTCTATATTGCCCTTATCTATTGCACTGCCTTGGTTTACTGCTTCTATTAAATCCATGACTACCTCCATAAGTTATACTTAAATAACGTTTTTAAAATAAAAAACCGACTGCATTTAGTCGGTTTCGCTATTTGCTTTAAGCCCTTCTATACAATTGGCGACCAAGTGTATTAGGAAAAGCCTTAATGCTACTAAATTTTTATTTTATATTTACTTAAGTGAATAATATTCTTTAATCTGATTATAAGACTGGAATTTTCAATTATCAAATTATCTTAAGAGCAGTTTTAAATTGATTAATTGCTTTAAAAAATGGTTCGAAATTTCACTACCTTGGTGCGTATAAATAAGACAATTAATATTAGATTTTAATATTGATTTTAAAAGTTCTTGCTATTGTAAGCCCTAAGTAGCCAACTTTGGACGTCTACATCACATTGATCTTATTATAATAATAATTAAGATCCTATATTATCAATGGTGTTTTATATAATTTGAATTATTGGTAAATAAATATAAGTATATTAATTTTCTTTATTATTTTTAAAATCGTCTTGTTCTTTATCTGTCTCAACAACACTCTTACCCTTAAACAACCCACCCTTTTCGAGACTGAAAAGAGAATTGGGTTGAATTAAATTTCCGATAAATCTTCCTGTTGATGTAATATCGACCTGACCTGATGCATTTAAAACTCCTTCAAAAGAGCCTGATATTATTGCATTTTTGGTATTTATATTTGCTTTAACTTTTGCAGTTCTGCCAATTGTTATAGTTTCATCTGATTTTATTTCACCAGTAACCTCACCATCTATTTTGACTGAGCCTTTAAAACTAAGAGTTCCGTCTATTTTTACACCATCTGTTATTATAGTTTCTGCTGCCATTTTTAACCTTTCCAAAATTAATTGATATTAAATAAAAATTGTTCAGACTTACTTTTGGCCAAATTTAGTTTTTAAGTAGTTTATAAACATCAATAAATCATCTAACTCTTCCCTCTCTGTTTTATTTGATTCATCAACTGCATTATAAATTTGTTTTGTTGCATCCTCTAATTCTACTTCTAAACTTTTTGAATTGTATTCATATCTGGTTATTTTTCTATCTATTACATCTAATCTTTCTTTTATTTGCTTTATATCAATCATTGATTAATCCCATAAATATATTTAATTTAAATTATTAATCACATTTATTAAGAATATCTGATTATAGTTTATTGAGCATCATCTTTTGATATAATTATAAATATAATATTTATATTATCAAAATATTTGAAATGATTGTTTTAATTTAAATATTTCCTTTAAAAAGCGGTTCGAAATTTCGTAACTCGGGGCAGCCAACTAAAGAATAATCAATAAAATATTTTAGTCAAAAGTAAAATCAGATATCTTATAAACTTCAATTTCAAGGTTAAACTGAATCCTGACTTTTGCTTTCTGGTTATTTGAATATGTTGCATAAAAATATGCTGTTGTTATCCTGTTTTCAGTACTTGAACTTATAAATTTAATTGAATATCTCTCATATTCACCATACTTTTCTTTTATTTCATTTACTAATTTAACAAATTCTTCTTCAGTATATTTTTCTTTCAAATTGTTATCTAAGTCTTTTTTAAAATTTTCATAATCAATAGAATCTATAGATTCCAGTAGGTTTTGTAGCATGGCATTCCCATAGCCTTTAACATTTCCACAACCTGAAACTATAAGTGAAGAAATAATAAGTATGATTAGAAATAAAAACGATAAATATTTATATTTAAATTTTGGGTAAGATATAATTATCATTTTTTTATTATATTGTAGCTCCACTAAATAATCTATTTAATATAATTAATTCACTTAAAAAGCGGTTCGAAATTTCGTAACTCGTGCAGCTAATTTCAGACATAGAAGTCGCTTAAATCTTTAAAATATTTAGCAATATAATTCACTTTATTACATTTCAAGAGATTTTCCCTTATATTCCTGTTAACTATCATTTATAATACCGTAACAATAGTTATATGGATTTATAAGAAAATATTATGAGGATAAAAAATCAAATGAAAAATATAGCAATTATATGTGACGTGATGAAACAGGATCTGGAAAATATTGTCAGGGATAAAAAAATTGAAAATCTTGATTTTATATTTATGGAACAACACCTTCATAATACACCAGATATTATGAGACAAAAGCTCCAGGAGCAGATTAGTAATATTAATTCAGATTATAATAAAATCATTCTTGGATATGGGTTGTGTAGCAATGGCGTGGTAAATCTTATATCCAATAACCATGAAATTATTATCCCAAAGGTAGATGACTGTATAAGCTTATTTCTTGGCTCAAAAGAAAGATACTTGGAGCTATTTACTAAAGACCCTGCAACATATTATTTTTGTAAAGGATGGATAGAGTACGGAGGAGACCCGTACAGGGGATATCTTTTATGGACGGGTAAGGAAGATTTAATTCCTAAAGAGTGGATAAGAAAAAAAGAAATGTATGGATCAAAAAGATATGACGAAGGTACTGCAAGATTTATAATTACTGAAGAGTTAAAAAATTATAAGAGAATAGTTCTTATAAACAATGATGATATTGAGGATATCCATCGGGAATATTTAGAGCAGATGATAAGCTTTTTAAATGAAGTACTTGAAAGGGAAATGATTCTTGAAGAGGTCAAAGGTTCTTTAAAATTTCTTGAGAAAATGGCTTTAAGTAATATAGATGAAAAGAATTTTTTACATTTTAAACCCGGTCAGAAAATCCTTCAGGAATATTTTTTTAAGTGATTCAAATAAAGCGTGGGTAATATGATAGATCAGTAATCAGCCTGTAAAACCCAATTCAGGTATAAAAATATTCTCGCCTAAGCTAATGTTGCTTATATTATTGCTTAAAAATAGTTTTTTATAACTATCAGATCCCTTAAAAAACGGTTCGAAATTTCGTAACTCGGGCCAGCCAGTGAGCCACAATTAATCAACTTCTATTTGTGTGTATTTTATAATTTTAGAATTATCCACCTGAGCATAAAACGCTTTTATTAAAATACCACTAAATAGTTTTTTTAACTTATGAACCGATTTTTGAATATCATCTACTTGTCTCTTTAATATTTTCTCTTCAGAAGAGTTTTTCAAAATTATTTTATAATATCCACAGTCAGAATGTGCTATCAGTATCATCTGGTTAATGTTGTGTGTATTTACAAGAATTTTTAGACGATCTATTAAGCTTGATTCATTTCTAGGAATAAATGCAATTCCACCAGGAATTGATAATAAATCACTTTTATTTATTTTTAAAGAGTTCTCTAAGAAGGATAAAGTTGACTCAATAAATCTTTCATCACTACAAAAAATAGCTAAATTACCACTAAAGGCATTATCGATTTTAAAATTATTTGATAGCGTTTCCATTTTGGTTTAATTATAAAGAAATGATTTTTAGCAATTCTGTAGCAGCTTCTCCAGGTCCTTTGATTTCATAACCTTTTATACCTAACCTTGTCCTGAATTGTCCTACAAAAATATCTTTTTTAAAGAATACTTCAAAATATTTTTTTGCAATTTCATCATGCAGTTCCCTGTACTGAGGTGGACCAAAAATATTAGCAAAATAAGAATGAGTAAGACCTGTGGAGGTAGTAGTTCCTTTACTCATAACCATACCTTCTTTAAAAATTTTTGATGCATCTATTTAAGATTTCAATAAACAGTTCACTATCTATTAAATCTTCAGATGTTTCGCATAAACGCTTGTTTATAGTAATAATTACTTTTTTTTCAGATATTATATGAGAATAATTTTTCATATTTTCCTTATTTATTAAATTTGTCTTTAGGTTCAAAATTTTTATAATTTAAATATTTTTTTTTAAACTTTATTAGACAGATTTTGAATTAAAATTGCGGCATCATAAATATTTTTAGATATTAAAATATCTTGTTTATCTTTAATCTCATTGTAATGTTTCTTTCCATGCCCGGTCAATAAGAATATACTGCTAATTTGTGCTCTAATTCCCATTTCCACATCAGAAGGATGGTCACCCACAACAAAGGATCCTCTTCGATTTAATCTGTATTTTTTTATTGCTTTTTCGACAAAATAAGTTTTAGGCTTATGGCATAGACACATATCTTCTTCCATGTGAGGGCAAAAATATACCTCCTTAATTTCTATGCCTTCTTTTCTTAAAATATTGAGATATTCTTTATTAAATTTTAAAAAATCTGATTCAGTAAAAATTCTTTTTCCGATTCCAGCTTGATTAGTAATAATAAATAATAGGAATCTCGTCTGTAAAAGCAGCAGGGAATCTATAGCACCTGGTATAAATCGAAGATTTTCAATATCGTATAAATCTCCAACATCTTCGTTTATTGTTCCGTCCCTATCCAAAAAAACTGCTCTTCTTATCATCTAAAACCCTTTAATAAAAGTATTGTACATCTGGGGAAGAAGTATTATATATTAAAATCTAGCTAATGTAGAGATAAAAATTAATTTGACTAATCTGCTTATCTCTTCCAAAAAAAGGTTCGAAATTTCGTAACTCGGGGCAGCCACTTAATATATTTGAGTTCTTATAATAAAAATAACTCAACAGACATTTTGATTTTTAACAAATTTTCTATAGTTAATTATATTAACCACAAGCAACAATGAAACGAGCAGCATAAATATCATGGAAGTTGATAAGGATAGTTTTAAATTCAGCTGAAATGTCAGCCCGGTAATAAAAGGTGCTAGAGATGCGCCAAGACCCGTTACAACAAAAAGGATAGTCTCGAGAATACCTTTGCCTCTTTCATATATCAAACAGGATGTTGAAAATATCAAAGAAAATAATCCTGAGTAGCCAAGACCAACAAAGAAAATTGCCACTAAAATCATATAGCCTTCGCTTAAAAAGATCATAAGAGATAAAGAGATAAGAGATAAAACAGATAGCCAGAAAGCCAGTATAAACGGTTTAATCCTGCAAAGAATAATACCCACTAAAATTCTTCCAATCGTAACTGCAACCCAGAATACTGTCACAGTTAAGCTGGCAAGTTGTACAGTGAGATTCCCATCCATCCTGAAATATGTAGGTGACCAAGTATATATTATTGCTTCTGTAATTCCATAAAAAAATAAGGAAAAAACTGAAACGAAAAAAATTATATTGTATCTTTTATTTATAAATATACCTTTGAATCCAGAAGTTTTCTCTTTTAGGATTTTTGTACCAGCATTTTTTCTTTTCATTATTATATAAGTAATCAGGATACAAACTATAAAGAACAGAATTATTGCATACAGATATCTCCAGTTAAGATTCAGGGTTGAAATACTGATGCTTAGTAGTGGTGCAATTATTGCACCAATGGGGAAAAAGATAAGTGCTATATTAATTAACCGGTTTTTATTTTCTATTTTGCTTTCAAGTAAAAACCCATTTGACTGAATCCAGATTATGCCAAGGATATATCCTGAAAATAAATAAACTATATAAAATAAAAATAGTTTTGTTATGAAAAACAGTGAAACTGTAAGCGGAATAAGCAGAATATATGAAGATATTATAATTACAAAACGGGAAAATTTAATACTTAAAAATGAGGCAGTTAATTGACCAACAATATTTCCGATTATCAGGAAAGAAAGGACTAGATTTAATTTCGCAATATCGATGCTGAGTTCATTACTAATATCCAGCAAAACAGGACTTATTGATATTAAAAATATAGGGTATAGAAAAATAGATAAGAAATTTGGTGTCTCCAATAAATAAGCTGAAAAAATTTGTTTTCTTTCCAATTTCTATCCTGCCATATAAATAGTACTGATTAAGAATTTAAATAAATAGAGTCTTTAAGTCAATTATTTTCTTCAAAAAAGGCTCGAAATTTCGTAACTCGGGGCAGCTATATAATACGTTTAATATTCAATCCTAATCCTGATTTTAAAAGTTCTTACTATCGACAAGCGTGGGCAGCCAAATAATACAATTAATATTCAATCAGAGACCTAATTTTGATGCCGGCAGGACCGTGACTTTTCCCCAATCCTGTACCAGGTCTGTATAGAGCGTTTTTTCCACCTGTTTCAACCTGTAGGGTTTCTCATTTTTTTAATATTTCTTCTATTTTTTCAAGTCTCATGGCCTAAGTTCTTTATTTATAGTAAAAAATACCGATATATAATAAAAAGGGACTTTTTTGTCAATATACTAATAATAATACAAAAACAGTATTTATTTGCTTAATTTTTATATAATTAAGGGAAAAATATGACAAACACTACTTTTAAAAGATTAAGAATATTTAACAATGTATCAGTAATAATATTACTGGTGTTCAGTATGGTGCTGCCGTTTGCCCTGAACTCGTGTATGGGGCCGCCCAGCCTCTCCATAGGCGAGATAGTAATATCTATGGAAGTCGAAGAGGGTAGCAATGAGCCCCTAAAGGCCACAAACGATTTCAATATAGATTCCAAGCAGATATATGCAACAATAAAATATAAGGGTGCAATTGGAAAAGATACCTGGGGTTTCAAATGGTCTAACGTGACTACTGGCGAAACTGTCCTTGATACTTCCCAGAAATTCAGCGATGAAAAACCTGAGCTTTACTTCCAGGGTACAGTAGCCTCAAACATTTTTACTACTGATACAGTGAAGATAATCCCGCCTGGACAATACAGGGTGGAATTCTATTATAATGAAAAGCTCGAAAAAACTGCTGATTTTACAGTCTCAAACCCGCAGATACACATCCTTGAAATAACCCTTGCAAAAAGCATCGATGAAAAGGGGGCTCCGACTGAACTGGCAGATGAGTTTTATCCAAATGATACAGTATATGCATGCGTAAAGATGGATTACCTTATTGAAGGAAATTCCCTGAAAGCAGTATGGAAAAACGAAAGCGATGTGAGCATCAATGAATCGACCGTCGATCTTACTGAAAACTACTATGAACCTTATTATGTCTGGTTCAGTTTAGCCCTTCCAGAGGGAGGCAGGCCCGTAGAGCCGGGCAAGTATAAAGTAGAGATCTTTTTAAATGACGTTTCTTCTGAAATATTAAGATTTGAAATACTTAAAACTGCCCCCATAACATTTGAGAAAGGGACATTTTATTCCAATAAAGATTTCAATTTTACAATACAATTGCCGGACAATTGGACCTATAGCGAAGAAGCCATCGATGACTATAGCACCGTCTATCTGAATACTCCCGATAACTCCCCTATATTTTTTGCTTTTTCTGAAAGGCCCTCCAAGCCTATAAAACCTTATGAAGAAATGTCCAAGACTTATGTGGAAGAGATAGCTGGACGCAACAGCTGGACTTTTATAGATACAAGGTCAAGAAACTACCTGCTTAAAAATGGCTTAGACACACTGGAGATATCTTATCTTTTTAAGGACAGCAGCGATTCTGAATTTATAGTCTCGTACAGCTTTACCGAGTATGAAGATTCTGTATTCATTTTTTATGTCATAGTAAACAATGAGACTTATGGCGAGATAGCCCAGGAGATCTTTTATGGCATGCTCGATACGCTTGCTATTAAAACCCCAGAAGAGGCTGCTGATTGAACAGTATTTGACTGAAAAGCCTGAAGATTGAACAGCCTCATTTTTATTCCTTTAGTATTTATAATATTAAAATTCTATTTTACTTTGCCATTATCTGCATTTAGGGTAAAATTACTCTAAACAAATCTTGGATATCATTTTGAATAAATAACAGCCTGTTTAGAAACGAAGGGAGGGAACTATGATCAAGATTCTTAAGACAGATGAGTCAAATACGACTGCAGAAAAAGAAAAGATAGAAAGGGGCTGCTGGGTCCATCTAAACGATCCAGACTCAGATGAAATAGATATGGTCCTTGAGCAGACAGGACTTGACAGGGATTTTATCAGGGCGGCACTTGATAGAGAAGAAAGTTCCCGACTGGAAGTAGAAGGTGACCAGATACTTGTCCTTCTTGATGTCCCGATAATGGAGGTCATCGAGACCACGGCGACCTACAGTACCATCCCGCTCGGTATAATAATCAATAGTGATTTTATCGTAACAGTGGCGCTACAGGAAAACAATATTATCGATGATTTTTTTGAGCAGAAGATCAAGACATTTTATACTTATAAAAAGTCCAGATTCATACTCCAGATACTTCACAGGATAGCAAAATACTATTTGAGTTTCCTTAAACAGATAGATAAAGCTTCAAAAAATATAGAGACCGAACTAAACAAGTCACTCAGGAATAAGGAGCTTTTTGACATGATGGCGCTGAGTAAAAGCCTTGTTTATTTCTCCACATCATTAAAATCCAATCAGTCTACTCTTGAAAAGATGATGAAACTGACAATGATGAAAAAATACCCTGAAGACGAGGACCTTCTGGAAGATGTCATCATAGAAAATAAGCAGGCTATTGAGATGGCTACCATTTACAGCAATATCCTTTCAGGAACCATGGATGCTTTTGCATCGATAATCAGCAATAACTTAAACGTAGTCATGAAGATCCTTACTTCAATAACTATAGTACTCGCAGTCCCGACAATTGTCTCTTCATTGTTCGGGATGAACATTCCTATGCCCTGGGGTAATTTTCCGCTCGCCTTTATATTTATATTAATAATCACAATAGCTATTAGTGCCGTTGTACTGGTGGTCCTGATAAGAAAAAGGTTGCTATGAGTCTGCTTACTGTTTTTGGATATCTTTCAGAAAATATAAGTTCCATGCTGGCGACATTTTTTACGGCAATGACCCCAATAGGGGAACTAAGGGCTTCCATCCCGCTTGCCCTTGGTGTCTACAAGCTTGATATCTACAGCACGCTTATCCTTTCCATAATAGGCAATATGGTCCCTGCAATAATAATAATCTATGCACTGGAACCTATCTCAAAATTCCTTATGAGAAAATTTAAACTGGCTGACAGGTTTTTTACCTGGCTTTTTAACAGGACCAGGAAAAAATATTACAAGAAGTTTGAAAAATATTCAGGATTTGCACTTACTTTTTTTGTAGGAATACCACTCCCTGTGACAGGTGCATGGACAGGCTCGATCATTGCATTTGTCTTTGGTATCCCCCAGAAGAAAGCTCTTCTCGATGTCTTTCTGGGAGTATTGATGGCTGCAGTAATAGTTACTGTCTTATTTAAGACGATCGGTTACGTTGGATTTGTAATGAGTTCATAGAAATCGCAAATAAATCTCATCATATAACACCAGAATATCTTCTTAGTGAATAAACTTTAACCAATCACCGGCTTTTATATTAAGAAAATTTGCCGATCCGTTCTTTAGTTCAAGCACTTTGTTTGCATTAAATATAAAAGGTGTAAATCTATAAGGCCTTAATCCACTGATGACCCGGACTACCCTGTTTTCATTATCCATCAATACTGCATCTATTGGAAACTTCATAAATAGAGTATGGATACTGCCGCATTCTTCAAAAAGCATCCCGTACCCGCTGGTAGGCTCACTCCTGAATATAAGACCTGCAGATCTTTTAATAAAGCTCTCAGCTTTTTCTACTTCGGGTAGTATCAGCTTTCCCTTAGTTTTCTGCACAGGATCTGGATCATTGGTTTCTTTTATTAAGTAGCACTTCAATTGCTGTTTCCCATCTCTTCTTCCAATATCGATAGCTCTGAGAGCATGCCATAACCTTCTTTTCATCATTTTTTGGAATTCAATTAATTTTTAAGGATTTTCTTTTTCCAGTTTCAATAGTCTTTTTTTAACCGATAAACCTCCGCCATATCCACCTGGTCCACCGTTATTTTCTATGATCCTATGGCATGGAATTATCAAACTGATCGCATTTGCTCCATTTGCACCGGCAACTGCTCTGACTGCTTTTTCATTTTCTATTTTTTTTGCAAGGTCAAGATATGAAGCAGTTTTGCCATAATCTACTTTCAACAAAGAATGCCAGACTTTTTTTTGAAAATCAGTCCCTATCATCAATAACGGAATATCAAACTCTTTTCTTTCTCCGGACAAATATTCATCGATCTGTCTTCTGGCTTCTCTCAGGATCTCGTCATCTTTTTCAATAAAGTCTGCGATTAATCCCTTTTTTATTCTTTCGTCTACAATTTTTCTCATCTTTCTATACCTGAAATCAAGCAAGCAAAGCTTACCTTCAAAAGACCCCAGGATCAATTCACCTATCCTGGTCTTATAGTACTGGATGTTTATTTGGTTCATATTAGTTCCTAAAAGGCTGGTCGGGATGGTGGGACTTGAACCCACGACCTCAGCGTCCCGAACGCTGCGCGCTAGCCGTACTGCGCTACATCCCGATGATAAAACAACATAGCTGATGATGTTAAACAACATAACTGATTATATATCATTTGTCATGACTTTTAATATGCATTTTTTAGGAAACTGTATATTCTTTTAAACATCTCTTTACAATTCCTTACTTTCACTTTTAAATACTACATATCATAAATAACGGGGATAATATTATGGACAAGATAAAAGAATTTGAAAATGCAGAACTTATACAGATCATATAATTATGAGATCATCAATCACCTATAAGGAGCGCATAATCGATTTTGATATCGAATACAGGAATAGAAGGACCATGGCTATTTACATAAGGCCACCTGGAAAAATAATCGTCTTATCCCCCGAAGGTATTTCAGAAAGAATTATCCAGCAGAGAGTCATGGCCAAGGGACGCTGGATATTGAAAAAGATCTCTGAACTTGAAGTCCTTGATCCGGAAGGATTTAAAAAGACTTTTACAGGTGGGGAATCCTTTCTTTTTCTTGGAGAGGGCTATGGGCTTAAGGTCATCAGTAATGGAAGAAAGATACCTGTTGTTTTTTTCAGTAAAGGTGTTTTTTATCTTGAGACAGGTATATTTGAGACTTCAAAATCAAGAAAGGCCATGGAGAAATGGTACAGGAAAAAGGCTGATCAGATAATCAATGAGCGGGTAGAGCATTTTATAAACAAGATCGGCAAAAGACCCGGCTCTGTAAAAGTAAAGGAACAAAAAAGAAGATGGGGCAGCTGCACCACCAGAGGTGACCTGTATTTTAACTGGCGCATCATAATGGCTCCACCCGGAATAATAGACTACGTCGTTGTGCATGAGCTTACTCATCTTATCTGTCCTGATCATTCCAGAAGATTCTGGCAAAAAGTGGAATCTGTTCTGCCCGATTATAAAAAAAGAAGAAAGTGGCTTAAAGTAAACGGTCTAAAGCTGGATATATAAATAGTTTTTTATTGATGAATAATTTATGGATTTATACTGTTTATTAGCTTTGCAGCTTCGACTGCTGTGTCCAGTTTAAAAAAGTCATTTTTATACCTTGAGATACTGCGTACTCCTTTAAATATCCAAATAAGTACTTTCCTGAATTCCCGTAATGCTTTTTCCTCTCCCCTGAACTTGATTATGGATTTAAGATAGAGGTCTGCATATTTTTTTCGAAATCCAAGGGATGGTTCTGTGACATTTTCAAGTAATGGACCCGACTCAAGTGCAACAATATCAATTCCAGCAAGCATACCCGGTAAGATCCAGTGCCTGCCTTTTAATGCCCTTCCCAGCATCACAGCATCACAGCCTGTATCTTTAATTACATTATTGGACTTTAAAGGCGTGTCAATATCGCCGCTTGCTATGACAGGGATGCTGACTGATTCCTTGACCTGCCGGATCGTCCCGTAATCTGTCTCTCCTGAAAAACCCTGCTTAACTGTACGCCCATGGACCGTTATGGCAGAAGCTCCATTAAACTCGGCTATTTTTGCTATACTGACTGCATTTATATTGTTTTTATTCCAACCGATCCTGATCTTGACGGTAAGCGGCTTTTTTATCCCCGATGATACTTTGCGGATTATTTCTCCTACTTTTTCCTCGTCCTGCAAGAGATACCCCCCGGATCTGCTTTTTAACACTTTAGGAACGGGACAACCCATGTTTATATCTATAAGATCCCCGGAACCTTCAAGCTTCTGGGCCGCTTCCAACATTATTTCAGGTTCAGATCCAAAGATCTGGACCCCGCAGGGCCTTTCTTCAGATGAAATCCTTGCAAGAGAGATACTTTCATTTCCACCATAATGGACTCCATATGATGATATCATCTCTGTAAAATTCAATGCAGAACCAAATACTCCTGAAAAGATCCTGTAAGTATTATCACTTATGCCTGCCAGTGGTGCAGATACAACAGGGTTTTTTATCATCACTCCCCCTATACTAAAGCTAAAGCGGGGTATTTCAAAATCATTTTTATATAATGAAGAAATACTTGTCTCTATTTTATTTGCAATAGAGGGGTCTTCCTGCTGGTCATTCAAGAAATCCAGCTTTGATAGAATTTCATCATAATATTGAGATGATAGTTCTTTTATTTTATTATTGAGGTCCTGCATATAAAAAATTACCGGTCATTTATTTTTATCGACCAGGATCTTTAAGCCCTTTAATGTGAGTTCTGTATCGTGAATACTTATATATTTGCTTTTACCCATCATCAGTACTGCAAGCCCGCCGGTCGCAATGACTTTTGGCTCAAATGACCTGTCGGTCGTCTTGACTTCCCTGATTATTCTTTCAATAAGATAATCTGCCTGGCCCAGAAAACCGAAGAGGATCCCGGACCTGATCCCATCATAAGTATTTTTTCCGACTACTCTCTCCGGCCAGCTAAGGTCCACCTTGCTAAGTTTTGCAGCATAATTGAAAAGTGCTTCAGATGATATTTCAATACCTGGAGCAATGACTCCACCGAGATATTCACAATTGGATGAGATTATGTCAAAAGTCGTTGCTGTACCAAAATCTACCACGATCACCGGACAGCCATATAATTCTTTTGCTGCGACTGAATTTGCTATTCTGTCTGCTCCGATCTCCTTTGGATAATCATATTTTATTACAAGCCCCGTCCTGGTATTTTCATCTATTATAAATGGCTCCGTCTTGAAATATTTAGTACCCATCCTGTGGATCTCAAAAAGTATTCTAGGTACAACACAGGAAACCACTATCTTATCGATATCTCCAGGATCATATCCTGCATTTTTTAAGAAATTAAACACTGTGGAACCGATCTCATCTGAAGTCTCGTTTCTTGGCGTGACCATTCTCCATGACCGCAGCAATTCTTTACCGGAAAAAAGTCCGATGACTGTCTGTGTATTGCCTATATCTATTGCTATCAGCATAAAACTCCCTACTTACCATTCCTTTATTTTTATGACTTTTTCACCAGAGTCGATTTCTTTTAAAAAAGTATCGATCTTAACCCCGCTGATCTTTTGGTCAGGATCTATTTCGGAGAGTGGAATGAGGACAAATTTTCTCTCTTTAATAAGTGGATGCGGTATTTTTAAAAAATCAGAAGATATCTTTAGATCTCCAAAATATAAAATATCCATATCGATTATCCTTGGACCGAACCTGATACTATCCTTCTTCCTTCCCATCTGAAATTCAAGGCTCTTTAGATATCCCAGCAACTCAAATGGGCTGTAACTTGCAATGACTTCAGCTTCCATGGCTACATTATAAAAGGGAGCCTGGTCCTCAACATACATCGGGGATGTCTCATATATTGAAGATACTTTTCAGCACTTTTATGTTCCTGCTTGCTCCGATCCTGGTGACAGCCAGTCCTTAGATTTTGCTCCCTGTCCCCCAGGTTTGAGCCGAGGGATAGAAAAACGCTGGCTGGAGTATCCTGTAGGTCGGTAGAGAATGTCAGCTCCGCAGTAGAGACATTATTACCGCACTCATAGATAATACCGACAGACTTTAAGTCCTGCATCGATGGGCGGGTCAGGTTTTTCAGCTTTGACTGAGACCTTTCTTATAAGATCAGAAGAACCAAGTATCTCTCCTGCAATTGTCCTTGTCAGGGTCTCAAGCAGGTCAAATTTTTTACTTCTATTTATTTTTTTTACAATTGATATTACCTCAGAATAATTAACGGTATTATCAATCGAGTCTATCTTATCCAGCCCTTTTTTTAAGGTGGCTTTCTCATCAAGCAATATTTTTATATTGAAGATGAAATCCTGTCCGTTCTTTTTTTCGGCTTCATTTACGCCATGATAACCAAAAAGTTTTAAATCGTTTATTAAGATCTCATACATATTATCCTGTTGCTCCTCTTAATGCTTATACCTCAGTCCACCGCCGTCCGCTATTATTTCAGCGCCACAAATATATTCAGAATCATCAGATGCAAGAAATAATGCTACATTTGCTATATCCGAAGGCAGACCTATCCTTCCGAGAGGGACGCGCGCAGCGAGTTTTGCATTTATTTCTGGTTCATCCGGGTATCTTTTCCTTAGCATCGGTGTGTCTATTATGTGGGGGGTTATAATGTTTGTCCTGATACCTCTATCTAAAAGTTCGTAAGCAAGTCCGCTGACAATACCATACTGTGCTGTCTTTGTCGCTGCGTAATGGACCCCACCGCCACTGCCCGTATAAACTGTAGCGGACCCTATTATGACTATGGTGCCTTTTTTTTGCTTCAGCATATTTTTAATAAAGCTATGTATTACAAAAAAAGTACCGTTCAGGTTGATATCCACAGCCCTGGTCCATTCACTTACCTCCATATTTTCTATGGCTGCCCTGGAATTAAACCCTGCTGCACACACGATATTATCTACTTTTTTAAGATCACCTAATATCCTGTCTGCAGTATTCCTGACTTTTTCATAATCTGAAATATCGCAATTGTAAAAACCGGCGTTTATCTTATATTTTTCTTTTAGAGCCTTAGCTGTTTCTGTCCCATCTTTCACATTGATGTCTATTATTGCAATATCAGAACCATTTGCTGCAAATGCTTCTGCCACTGCTTTTCCTATGCCATTTGCTCCACCGGTGATGACAGTGGATCTACCTGTAAAATCATATTTAGCCCGATTCATTTTTTTCTCCTTATAGACGATCCCTGATGCTTTTTGCTACTTTTAAAGCCTTTAAAGTCTGGCTGACATCATGGACCCTCAATATTTCTGCACCATTTAGGAACCCGTATATCGCAGATATGATGCTGCCCTCTAGCCTGTCGTCTGCCGGTGCATCATCAAGTACCATGCCGATAAAAGATTTTCTTGAGGTACCCAGCAGTACCGGAAATCCCATATTTGCGAGATCGGAAAGTTTTGCGATTATCTCAAGATTATGCTCCAGCTTTTTCCCGAAACCTATTCCAGGATCTATTATTATCCTGCTTTTATCTATCCCTTTTTCGATCGCCTTTTGTGCCTGGGCAAATAAAAAATCGTATATTTCTTCCACGACATCGCTGTATTTAGGATCTACCTGCATCGTTTCAGGTGTGCCCTGCATATGCATGATGACTATTGATGCGTGGGAGCCTTTTACTACATCAAATATCCCTTCATCAAATGTCATGCCGCTTATATCGTTTATAATATCTGCGCCTGTTTCTATTGCTCTTGCTGCCGTATAGGACCTACAGGTGTCCACAGACACAAGGATATCGAGATTTTTTTTAATATACTCTACCAGAGGGATTATCCTTTTGATCTCTTCTTCAGGAGGTACAGGCTTTGATCCAGGTCTTGATGACATTCCTCCGATATCAATTATCTGGGCACCTTCGGCTGCGATCATCTCTGCTCTTTTTATGGCATCCTCTTTTAAGTAATACTTCCCGCCATCATAAAAAGAATCAGGTGTGACATTTAATATCCCCATAATAAGGGCGCCCTCTTTTGAAAGATCGAATTCTTTTCCGGTAATATTCAAGCTTTTTCGGGTTTTTGATTCTTTGAGATAAGCAAGAAATGATGTGATATTATCCGAAAGCTCCGGAAGACCGAACTGCTGCATCTTTATCTTCTCAGCAAGGCTTGTAATAGCTTTTTCGGTACCGATTATTATCACGTCTGTAGCTTCCTCTGATTTTGTCAGAGTGTCACGCGATGTCACGACATCACCCATTCTTGATAACATTTCCTGTTTCAATATATCAGCGGCTACAGGGTTGATATTTTTTATCTTTAATGCAACAGGAAACACTTTATTTGACATGATGACCTTACCCGGTGGAGTCGCACCGATCCTTCCGAACTCTTCTATTACCTGCTTTCTGGTCCGTATATCAAGTTTTCTTATCTTATAGCCCATAATTTTTTATTTATTACTTAACTCAAAATGATAATTTTTATTTATGAGATTTGATGAGTGCCATTGCTTCTGCCCGGGAGGCAGGATTCTCCCTGAATAGTCCCCTGACAGCTGATGTTATTGTTATTGTGTTTGGTTTTTTAACGCCTCTTATACTCATGCAGAGATGTTCTGCTTCTATTATCACCATAGCACCTCTGGGTTGTATCTTCTCCATGATCGCGTCTGCCACAATAGTCGTTAATCTTTCCTGCACCTGAAGCCTTCTTGATGCTATTTCGAGTACTCTTGTCAGCTTGCTTAGACCTACGATCTTTCCGGATTTATTCGGTACATAAGCGATGTGGGCCTTACCTACAAAGGGGACCATATGATGCTCGCATACTGAATAAAAAGGTATATCTTTCACAATGATCATTTCATCATGGTTTTCATCAAATAAGGGTTGAAGCGCAGCAGAAGGATCCTTATCGATACCGCTGAAAAGCTCTTCATACATATCTGCTACCCTTTCAGGTGTCCTCTTAAGTCCCTCTCTTCCAACATCTTCCCCTAGGCCTTTTAATACCAGGCGCACACCTTCTTCTATTAATTTCTTATCCAATTTAGCGGTCTCCTTTTTATATATGTTTCTTACAGTTATAATGGATATTTGTAATAAACATTATCTTAAAAATTTTTATATAAAATCAAATATTAACATATTTTTACTTCATTAAGAAATGGACAACCGATTTAACAGCTGTCCATTTTTCTCGAAACATTTAAGTTGAATTTTTTAATTAATATGCCTCTTTATTATTTCCTTAAACTCACTTTCAGATAACAGTCTTTTCTCATTTGAAGCTTTCATCTTCACATCTTCGAGAATATCATTAATCTGATTCTGGTCTGCTTTTACACCCAGTTTTTTTAACCATACTTCTATTGAAGTGCTGCCGCTATGTTTACCAAGCACAACCGATGGATCTTTGTGCCCTACCATGTTCCAGTGAAATGGAAATATCTCAAGGACATCATCAGTGCCCATCAAACGGTCCATCCATACTGATACAATACCTGACTCGACATCAAATATTCCATCCCCGACAATAGGCCTGTTCCCAGGCAATTCAATACCCAAGAATTCCTGAAGTAATTTTGAAGTCTCATAAAACTTTGAAAAATCAAGATCTATCTTGGCACCATACATAGTTTTTAATATCATTGCTACATCCTCATATGCAGCCATCCCTGCTCTTTCACCGATACCCGAGATCGACCCCTGTACCACTTCAACACCTTCTGTCACTGCTATTACTGTATTTGCAGAAGCAAGGTTAAAATCATTATGGAAATGAGCTTCCAACGGTTTTTTAATTACTTTTCTTATCTCTTTTATCAAAAATGCAGTTGAATGAGGTGAAAGTACGCCCATTGTATCGACGATCCCGAGTGCATCCATATGGCCTTCAGTTGATACTTTTTCAATTAGCCTTAGAAACCAGCCCATTTCAGCCCTTGTCATATCCACAGGGAAAAAGACAGTGTAGAGTCCGTTTTCTTTTGCGAACCTTGTAGCTTCAATAGGCATTTCCATTGCTTTTTCAACAGTCCAGCCATAAGCCTTTTCAATTATATGTGCACTGGAGGGGATCTCAATGATAATTCCATCGACACCGCACTCAAGAGCTCTTTTGACATCATCAATCACACACCTTGAAAATACAAATATTTCAGGACCGAGATTTCTCTTAACGATTTCTTTTATGGCTATTTCATCTTCCCTTGTAACCACCGGCATGCCTGCTTCTATCCTGTCAACGCCTACCTCAGCCAGCTTTTCTGCTAGCCTAATTTTTTCATCTTTTCTCAGCACAAGACCTGCCTGCTGTTCTCCATCTCGGAGTGTAGCATCGTGAAATTTGATCTTTTCCGGGATCTTAAGTCCAGATAATACTTTTTCATCGTAATCCCAGGGGCTGACAAACCAGTCCCTAGTTTTCCATTTTTTATCCATTTTCCCTCCGTTTAAAAACTCAGTTTTATCGAGTCATTTAATGATCTTTTACAATTTATCTATCATGGGATAGATAACCCCCCGCACACATTATATATCTGCCCAGTAATATACGATGAATCTTCAGAACATAAAAACAATACAGCTTTTGCAATATCAGATGGCTGGCCAAATCGATTTAATGGTATCCTTTTTTTCCAAACATCAAGAATACCCTCGAGGTCTGTGTTTTCCACCTTTGCGACTTCCTCTGCACATTGAACAAACATTTCTGTATACATGTTCCCTGGTGAAACACTGTTTACCCTGATATTATACGGTGCCAGAGCTTTTGCTGTAGATTGTGTCATGTTCATGACCGCTGCTTTACTTGCAGCATATGGGATGTAAAGTGGTCGACCTCCTGAACCTGCAAGAGATGAAATATTTACAATACTGCCTGAAATACCTTTTTCTATCATCCTTCGTGCAGTATTTTGCAGTACAAAGAAAGCTCCTTTTAAATTTACATCTATTATCGGGTCCCAATCATCCCACTTAATCTCCATTATAGGTTTTTGAAAAGACAGGGCAGCATTATTGACAAGACAGTCTATTTTCCCAAACTCCTCAAATGTATTTTCTACAATCCTTTTAATATCATCCGGTTTTGATATATCAGCAATCTGGGGGAAGACTGTAAATCCATTGGCCCTGAATTCTTCAGCTGTCTTTTTTATGCTTTCGCTTATATCTACAATGCTTATACTTGCACCTTCTTCTGCCAGCATCCCTGCTATCTCCCTGCCCAGCCCTTTTGCACTTCCAGTGATCAAAGCTACCTTTTTTATAAACTTTTTCTCCGTTGTTACTGATCTCCTCTTTGCTCATTCTCAGATTCTCAATTTCATTTTATATTCTATAGGTGCTTTCAAAGAAAAATAAATGTTTATATATTGTTTTTTAAAAACGGTTGTCGGCAAGTACAACACTGATATTAAATTATACCTATGAACAAAAAGTCCTGTATAACCTTTTAATGGCTATACAGGACTTTATGACTATATATTCTCAATATGTTTAATAAATATCAATACCTGCAATTATTTATCTATAGCATCGCCGCTATCTTTTAAACTGTCCATCCTTTTTATTGACTCTTTCTTTTTGCTTGCTGCTCTTCCTCTGGTTTTTTTAGGATATGACATGGAAGTCGTTTTTGGTTTCTTCTGGCTCTTTACATCAAACAACATTTCCATTACCTGTTCCCTGGAAAGAGTCTCTTTTTTGATCAATGTATTTGCAAGCACGGTAAGAGCTTCCCTGTTTTCTGAAAGTATAACATGGGCTTTTTCATAACTTTCAGAAATGATGGAATGGATTTCCTTATCTATTGCAGATGCTACTTCTTCGCTGAAATGAGGCCTGGACATTATTTCTTTACCAAGGAAAACTTCCTCATCATCGCCCTTGTAAGTGACCGGTCCAAGTTTGGTACTCATCCCGAATTCTGTAACCATTTTCCTTGCAAGTTTTGTAGCCCTGTCAAGATCATTCTGGGCCCCACTGGTGATATCATCGAAATTCATCTCTTCACTGACACGTCCTCCAAGAAGCTGGGTAATATTGTCCAGCATTTCTCTTTTTGATTTCAGGTATTTATCCTCTTCTGGAAGAGTTATTACATAACCCAGTGCCCTGCCACGTGATATTATCGATATTTTGTGTATAGGATCAGTGTTCGGAAGTATATGCGATAAAAGCGCATGCCCGGCTTCATGGTATGCTATTATTTTTTTCTCTTCTTCAGATATTACCCTTGTCTTTTTTTCAGGACCTGCGATTACTCTTTCAATAGCATCTTCTATCTCAAACATGCTTATTTTTTTCTTGTTATGCCTTGCTGCAAGTAATGACGACTCATTAAAGATATTAGCAAGATCAGCACCCGTAAAACCTGGAGTCTGCTTTGCAATAGTCTTTAAATTTATATCCTTATCAAGAGGTTTCCCCCTTGCATGTATTTCAAGTATCTGTTCCCTTCCTACAAGATCAGGCCTGTCCACAGCTATCTGGCGGTCGAACCTTCCTGGACGCAGTAATGCAGGATCCAGAATATCAGGCCTGTTTGTAGCAGCTATCAGGATGACTGTACTATCCTGGTCAAATCCATCCATCTCTACAAGCAACTGGTTTAGTGTCTGTTCCCTTTCATCATGTCCACCGCCAAGGCCGGCACCCCTGTGCCTCCCCACAGCATCTATTTCATCCATGAATACGATAGAAGGCTGCGATGCTTTTGCCTGGCCAAAAAGATCCCTGACTCGTGAAGCTCCGACACCAACAAACATCTCCACAAACTCCGAACCGGAAATGCTGAAAAATGGTACTCCTGCTTCACCTGCGACAGCTCTTGCAAGCAGAGTCTTTCCTGTGCCGGGAGGGCCGTACAGCAGAACGCCTTTTGGTATTTTTGCTCCTATTGCCTTATACTTCGAAGGATTTTCCAGAAACTCTTCTATCTCGCGTAATTCTTCTATTGCCTCATCCACACCTGCGACATCTTTAAATGTAACTCTTGTCTTACCTTTACTTGCAACTCTTGCCTTGCTTCTTCCAAACTGCAGGACTTTTGAACCGCCTCCCTGCAGCTGGTTCATCATAAAAAAGATAAGCCCGAACATGATGATGAAAGGTAACGCACTGAGAAGTATCTGCAACCACATTGACTGCTTCTGGTTATCCACTTTAAAAGGGATATTATTAGCAAGCAGCATCGCAGTCACATCATAGTTATCAAGATATGAGACCTTAAACGAGGTCCCGTCACTTAACTTGCCCTCGATTATCTTATCTTCACCCTTGATATTTAAAGGTTCAGCTGTACTTATCTGCACTACTCTCTACTTTATTCACAAACTCATTTAGATTAAGCTCAGTGACCTCAGGAGCTATAAACAACGGATTTCTGAAGATAAGAAACATCACCGCTATCAATAAGACCAGCAAAGCTATATTTTTAAAACTTCTTTTCAAATAAAATCACACCTCTTTTTTTAATATTCTTTCTGTATGCTATTAAAAGTATACGTATTGCTCGCACCTTACAGATACCTAAATAACTAATGACATCGACTTCTGTAAAAATACTTTACTTGTTTTTAAACAATAATTAAACACGGATATTATATATTATTTTAAGGTAAATAAGAAATCATATTCAGAAGGATATTCTTTATTTTACAAAGTTTTTACAAAAACCAGGCAGAGTAAAATTATTGTGAATCAAACAGTTATAGCATCTTAATCAATGTATCCTATATATGGAAGATTTCTGTACTTTTCACCAATATCAAGTCCATATCCTATTACATATTTGTTGGGGATATCAAAACCTTTATATTTTATATCATTTTTTGTTTTCCTCGGAACATTTTTATCAAGCAGCGCACATACTTCTATACTGTTTGGGTTTCGCGCTTTCAGGTTTTTTACAAGATAATTAAGAGTTCTTCCTGAGTCTACTATGTCTTCGATTATTATGACATCCTTACCTTCGATACTTGTATCCAGATCTTTTGTTATCCTTACAATACCTGAACTGACCCTTGCGTTGCCATAACTTGAAACAGCCATAAAATCAAAAATAACCGGTATTTTTATATACCTGCAGATGTCTGCCACAAAAATAAAAGAACCTTTAAGTATTGCTACAAGCACAGGCAGTTTATCAGAATAATCACTTGGTAATCCTTCTTCCAAGTTTTTTTACCGTGGACTTTAAGGTCCTCTCATCAATAAGAGTCTTTAATTGTTTTTTCGTCTACCATCTTTGAAAAAAATCATTAGACTTATCTATCATTATGGTTCTGAAAACATCCCCCTTCATTAAAACCAGATCCTAAATATAATATCACTAATATAACACTAAATATCATTTATTTTTATATAAAAAATCTTTTTTGTATCCTGATCCAATTTTACTCTTTCATCCATCCTCAATCTTCCAAGCCATATAATCCCTGACTTATCTGAAAAGACCGGTACTTTTTCCCGTATTGCTTTTCGGTATCTTCTGGTCGATAAAAAAATCATGGATCTTTTTTTCACCACCGAGCCCCAGAGGTTGGAATCTTTTCACCCACAGTCTTGTCCCATGTCCTTATGCATAACAGGATGCTTGATCTTATCAAAATCCATATATACTTCGTCATCTGCAATATCTTTTTTATTAATATCACAATCGACTTCTCATCATTAGCTTTGAAGAGATCTTTATCCCGAGCTCTTCGATGACCTGTTCGCCTCCGATTTCAAGCTCTACAGGAGCCATCGGGTATTTTTTCGGAAGGATCCTCACATTCCTTTAAAAATATTAATTTCTATATTCATGTTTAAAAAAAATGTTTCCTGTAAGGCAGACCTCCCTTGGCCTTTCCTCTCAAAAAGAGATCTTCATAATATCCGAAATATTTGCTCTCTTGATATCTACAGTATTCCCTTTAAGTCTACTTATCGCTTCAATAAATATCCGCTTTTTAAAAGGGTCTGGAAAACATATCAATTTATCCTCGGGGATCGTGATCGATATGATCTCACCGGTGGAATTATCCTTCTTAATAACAGAGATATTTTCAAGTGTTTCACGGGCAAATGAAGATAAAAGGCCATTTTCCTGACTTATTATCTCCATAGTATTTAAAAGTCTTTTCTCAAAAGTCTCAGAGAAATTTTCCCTGATAAAAGGTGTCAACTGGTTCCTTATCTTATTTCTTGCATAGCTGTTTTCCTTGTTGGTCTTATCGATACAATAATCTATATTATTTCTATCCAGGTATAAGACAATATCCTTTTTAAAAGTATTTATAAGCGGCCTTATAAGATTACCTTCTTTTGGTAATATGCCTGAAAGTCCCTTAAGTCCGCTTCCCCTGAAAAGATGATGGAAAAAAGTCTCTATGCTGTCGTCTGCTGTATGGCCGATAGCAACTTTTTTTATCTCATTTTTAGCTGCGATATTCTTTAGAATGATCGCTCCTTAATTTCCTTGCACCTTCCTGAAACGATAATCTGTTATCCTCACCACTTCCTGGCATCGATCCTTTCCTGGAAAAGAGCCTATATTTCTTTTCTTGCAGAATCCTTTAACAAACTCTGCATCTTTTGTAGAATCACCGTTACGTGTCAGGTGGTCAAGGTGAAAACAATACAGTATAAGATCAATATTTTTCTCTTATTCTGTCAAGAGATATGGAAGAGAAAGATCGAATCAGGTCCTCCCGATACAGAGACAAGTATGCTGTCTCCCTTATCGATCATTTTGTGTTCCTGTATCGTTTTCTAGGACTTCTGCTTATTATTTCTTTAGGTCAGGAGCTTGAGATCATGTATGCTCATCGGATTATGATTCTTTTGCCTCTGGACTAATCATGATATTCGACTTTGTAATTTACCCTTATAATTTTTTTGGCTGCTCCGTTTTCCTCATCAGCTTCGACCACGACTCCGTTTAACCAGACATCATCTGTTGCAACCGTAAATTTCTGGGGCATCATCGTAAGAAATCTCTCGATGATAAGCTCCTTTTTAACCCCTATGACAGAGTCCCTTGGTCCGACCATTCCTGCATCAGTTATATAAGCAGTCCCATTGGGAAGTATTCTCTCATCCGCAGTCTGGATGTGGGTATGCGTACCAAGTAACTGCAGTGACCCTTCCATCAAGATACCATCCCATTGCTACTTTCTCACTTGTCACCTCTGCATGAAAATCCACTATTGTTATTGTCGCTTCTCTTTTTATAATCGGCAGGAGGTCATCCATTTTCCTAAAGGGGCAGTCGATGTTTTCCAGAAACACCCTTCCACAGATATTGACTACTGCTATCTTTAAATCCTTTGTTTTTTCTTTAGTATAAATATAATAACCATTACCAGGGGTACCGGGTGGATAGTTTGCAGGTTTAAGTAACCTGGGCTCACTTGTGATGTAATAGTATATTTCCCTTTTTTTATATATATGATTTCCTGAAGTAATGACATCAATTCCGGTATTAAAAAGCATGTCTGCAATATCGGGATTTATCCCTATGCCTCCTGAAGCATTTTCACCATTTGCGATCACAGTATCAATATCATATTCTTTTACCAGTTTGGGGATCTCATGCTTCAGACAATTCCTGCCGGGTTTGCCAAATACATCTCCAAGAAATAAGATATTCATATACAGCCTTTCCATCTCTTTATTTTAAATTCCAGTCTAATTCCAGAAATTAATTTTCCATTCATCATTTTCATCTTTTACAAGCGAGACTTCAATATCCTTATACATTTTTTGTTCATCATCATAGTCATCTATCAGGTCTATGCCTGCAGTAGCTATATTATTTTTTACCTCGACCCAGTTTATCTCAATCGAGACTATCTGAGTGACATCAGAGAACTCTGAAGTAAAATCATCCAGTGAACTGTCTCTGTCTTCTGGGATATATATATAATTATAGGCTCTTTTCATAGTCCTTATTTATCAGCATATTAAAAAAATCTTCCACTACAACTAACTGCCCGGTCTGCCTCTTTTCCATTATTAAACAATGAGATCAACATCATCTTTGAAATCTGTTATTTTTTCACATCCTGGTAAAAACAAGAACAAAACAGAAAAACAAAATAAAAACAAGACTAAGAGTGTGCCAGTTTTTCAGAAATTGACTTTTTTATAATTGAAATTTGCTTTATTCATTAAAACAGGAAGGTAATTAAGTTGGTAGCGGGGATAGGATTCGAACCTATGACCTTCGGGTTATGAGCCCGACGAGCTACCAGACTGCTCCACCCCGCAACGAAGTCCAGATGATATTCTGAAAATGACGCGTAACCTATTATAATGTTTTTATAAAAATTATCAAACAGCAATTTTTAGTAGTATTGATTTTGCTGACTAATAGTCAGTTTACCAGATTTTTTTGATAATGCTGGTTCTTTAACGGTTCGCTTAAAAGCATAATTTTTTAATGCAAGTTTTGACTTTAAAAAATCCTTTACGATCGAAATCGCCGAAAGATCGATTTTTAATAATGGAAACAGAGGATCATTTTTCTCAATATAAAACCCGTTTTTTATTAAAAATTTTATAGGTATTATGGGACTGTTGATATAATCCTCTAGATCCATATCATCATTTATCCTTTTACCAATTGATTCAATCGATCTTATATTTTTCCTCTATAAGATCTTTTTCAAGCGCTATTAAAAGCTTTTTACCGACCCCAAGATTTCTGTATTCAGGTAGAACATGATATACATCCAAGAAATATACTGTCATTATCAGGAGGGTAGATATGAAAACTCTTTAACTTCGGGAACAGGTAATAACTACCTGCAATAAGAAGACCGATACATTTTTTATTGCTATAAGCTGCTTTTACTTTTCCGCCATTACTTAAAATAAAAGGCAGGAAACGATTTCTGCTATCTACGTTCCGCAGCTCAGTGAATTTGCTCTTTATAAATCCCAGAAGTGATGGAGTGGTCGTTATATCCTCTAATATACTTGATCTTGCTATCAAGCCAGTATGAACAATTTGCACATCTGAACTTAATCTTATTAAGTTCATCAAGATTTAAGTCCCTTATATTAAAATTTAAATTCATATTTTTTAAAAATGTCTTTTAATACTGCTATCTCATTATAATGAATAATAATTTATACTGCTAATTTAGCTGTGAATTTAATTTTTGAACTTTTATTTTTTTTAAGTTATATTATATTATCTAAATCTGGGTTAACTGATTTTAACTAGCTTTCTGGAGAAGTGTCCCTGTAGCTCAGATGGATAGAGCACAGGTTTCCTAAACCTGGTGTCGGCAGTTCGAATCTGCCCAGGGACACCACCTTAATACTTATATTAATTATTTATTGTATAATAATATTACATTTTAAATAATAAATTTTATAAACTTATTATTTCGATTAAGTAGTAGGATAACCCTTATCAATCCATTCAAAGATGCCTTCTCCCCCTATATTGTAGACTTGTTCATATCCGTTTTCTATTAAGATATCAGCTGCAACACTGCTCCTGTTACAGCTTGAGCCATCGCAATAGACAATTATTAGTTTATCCTTTGGGATTTCGTTTAACCTACTATTAATTCCTGACACATCAATATTAATAGCTCCTTCTATATGCCCGCTGCTATATTCATCTTCTGATCTTACATCTATGAATAAATAGTTTTTGTCGCTAATAAAAATCTGGTATGCTCCATCTACAGTAATTTCTTTAAATTCGTTTTCAGTCACTTTTCCTGCTATTATGGGATATCCTTTTTGCTGCCAGTCTGCAATTCCGCCCATATCATAAACCATACCAAATCCATTCTCCATTAATAATATTACAGCAGTCCTACTTCTACTTCCGCCTTTACAGTATACAATTATCTGTTTGTCTCTGGGTATTTCATCCATTCTTGATTCAAGTTGATCTACAGGAATTAGATTTGCCCCTTCAATATGACCCCCGCTATATTCTTCAGGAGTCCTTACATCAAGGAGAAAATGTTCTTTACCTTCAGAAATAATTCTAAATACCTCTTCTGGTGAAATTGACATGACCACAGGTGTTTTTACTTGCATGTTTTCTGTTGATTGATCATCTGTCTGCATCGAAGTCTCTTCAGATGATGCCGTTTCAATAGTTTTATTTATACATCCTGAAAAAGTGAAGTAGGCTAATAAAAATATTATTAATGATATTGTTATCAGAAATTTTCTCATCTTATCCTTCCTATAACTTATAAATGACTCTTAATTATGAACTATTACTAGATATTATATAATCCCATAAACTTTTTTCCATAAAACAAAATAATTAAGCCCCATATCTCTATGGGGCTTAATTTAATTATTTGGCATTATGTATACTAGGGCTTACCGATAATAAACTCCTGGAGTGGTTCAGGCTGGTCGTGGAATGTTTTTACCGTATACATCCCATCAGGTAGATCTGCTGTAAAGTGAGCATCTCCGTATGGCATATCAACTTCGTATACCATATTTCCATTCATATCATATATCCTTACCCAGTTGTTGTCTGCATATTCATACCAGAATACAAATTCAAAGGCATTGTCAGAATTTATCCATGCCTGGTAGCAGACCATTTTCTGGTCTCCTCTTATCCATGGTTCTGGTTCTGATTCTGCCGTTGACTGTGTCCCTCTACAAACAGTTGCGACCTCCACAACATCCATGTTCCCTGGACCTGATGCTGTAAGATCCACATGTCCAGTTATGCCAGTACCATAAGTACTGATGACTACAAAATATTGTGTCCCTGCCGTCATATCCCAATCAATTAAAGAGATACAATCCAACACCACCGTCATCATTTGCTGCTACCAGATTTTGTGTTGGTTTAGCACAGTTAAAAGGGCCATCATATAAAAACATAGCCGTATCTATCGCTGGATTAGTGCTTACAACCTCAATTGAATAAGTTCCACTTTCGGCAGGAGTGAGCCCAATGGCGAAATAGTGGTACTTATCACTTCCAGCAGTTAGGTTGAAATTAGGTCTTTTAAATAAACCTCCTAGGTCACCACTAAAATTTGTGGTACTAGCTGCAAAAATTGTAGCAGGCATAATCACCGTAATTAATGTGAAAATAATTATCCCTACCAAGATAACTATTAACCTTTTAAATTTCATCTCTTTCCACCTTTCTATTATTTTTATGTTCATAAATAAAAACCTACTAATCACTTAGTTGGTTAATCTCCGACTTTCCCCTGCTTGGTGTGTCCAAATGATTAGAAATGCATCTTAGCTACTAAATTGTTTTTTGTATGGAATTATTTATATCTAATATAATTATAATACTATTATTACAAATATCAAATTATTTAATATAATCTTTAATTTTCTCCAATTCCTTAATTAAACAGTTCGAAATTTCAAAGTTTAGGGACACCAGCACAAATGCATATTATGCAAAAGATGTTTCACTTGTATTGTGTCTATCTTCAAATTATTTTAATGAAAGAAAGTCATTTTTTAATTCTTTATATTTATATTGATTGTTGTATAATAAAAATAATTTATAGACACCCGGAAGGCAATACTAATGCATTGCATACCTCATTAATTCCAGAGTAAAATATTCAAGTTTTAGTTAACTTTTTAGGGATAAAACAAGTTAGCATTCCACATCCCCCCCCCAACTGCAAAAAAAAACATCACATATACAATACCAATAAATTTTACATAAACAAAAGGTCATATTATTTTTAATAAAATGGATGCATTAATAGATATAACAATTTTAAGCACAAAAATAGTAAAGACTATTAATATTCAGTAAAAAAACCAATAAAAAAAGAAAACCATGATATATTATAATATGGATATAAAAATACTAAGTTCAAATGTGAAAGTACTGTAATTAAGAAAGGATAAGAAATGAAAAAATGGGAATATATGATTGCTGATTTTAGAGGTTCAGACTTGAAAGGGGAAAGTATTATTGATTATCTTAATAAAGCAGGCAAAGATGGATGGGAAGCTTTTAGTGGCAATTATGCACATCTTCCCACTCCCGCAACTAGTCCCGATTTAATTATTGTTTTATTCAAACGTGAATTAGAAGAATAAAAGAAAGAAGCCTGCCTCTCCTTGGCCAAAAGATTTGCCAACACCAGGGGGCCCCTTTACTCTCCGGGCATTACCCCGGTTCATCGTTACTACGAGCCCATCCACCACCCTTTTGCCCTATACCCACTGTCTTCGCCTCCAAATTGTAAGGCTTAAGCTTCCAGAATTTTTCGATTACGATACCACCTGTGTATTCACTTACGCCTGCGGCCTGGTAACTTGCTCATCATCCCTATAAAGGTAAATAATAAAGTATAAAGTAGCCTGGATTTTTAAACTGGCTACTTTATACTTTATCTAAGTTTGACTTAATTGATACTTGTTTTATTTTCCTGATCTCTTTCTCACAGAAGTTATTACAAGTCCCAAACCACTTATAATGATTCCCATGCCACTCATGGGAATTGCTGGATTCAATCCAGTAAATGCAAGAACTGAGATTGATGCTACTCCGTCAACGGTAACATCTGGAACTGTTTCCGGTGTTTCTGGATTATCAGGTGTATCAGGATCCTCAGGATCATCAGGAGGATTGGGAGGTGTTTTTGTGTTTTCCACACTGAATGGAAACATATATAATTCATCAGAATCAATCATGCCCGCATACACACCGTTTCCACTGATATTCAGCTTATAGACTGTTAAGTTTGCATCATAACCAGCGGGAGGTTCTATTTCCCTAAGATACCAAGTCCCATATTCTATCCCTACATTTCCTGTTGCGGCATAACCACTGTCATTTGTTCTCAAGATCATAACCGGGTCTCCGGTTACTTCCGGGTTATTAAAAAGACCAAAACTCGCATCACTCAGCGGAACATTGTCACCTGTATATTTAAACAGGATAGTACCAAAGAACTGAGGGTCATCATCAATGGGTTCATTATAGCTCAGGGTAGCTAAAGTCTGGCGAGAATCATCAAATACAATTGAATCATTACTCTGGGATTGGATCTTCTTTAAGACCTGTCCACCTTCTACTGCATGGATATCCATATGTGAAACTGAAATCGGCTCGGATACCACATTACCTTCTGTATCAGTTTTGATCACTTCATCGCCACCACTATTAGTTTCTGACTGGACAACTTTATAAAAATTCTGAAAGTCTCCAACAATATCTCCGTCAGGTGTTAAATCCTCACCTTCTTCTGCATCTTCATCATAACCAACATCTACTATGTCATATTTTCCATCATCATCTACATCAACCCATGCGAACAGTCCAACCCCCATTGTATTTTCTGGAAACAGTTCATTGCCATCTTTATCAGTCCACAGATAATAATAATAGCTTACTGTAGATTTCCCGTAATGATCAGTAGAGTCTGCAATACCGTCTTCATCATTGTCATTTGAATCATCGGTATAATCCTTCATCCTGTCTGCATCAGTTTTTGCATCACCCGAGAAAGTCTCCAAAATCAGTTCGGAGGGTGAAAAGCTAATATTGAATGCATCAGCAAGGATATACCAGTAAATATTCTTGTTCTCATCTGTTATTCCCGGGACCAAAGGTTCTGCCATTGTTGCTATAGCAGTACCACTCCCCCCGGCCTCAAAAATTGTGTGATCCTGGTCTATGGTTACATCGATTTCATTGACATCCTTATCATTCTCCAAGAACTCATCAAGTGTTTTTCCCTGGTCCTTTGCGCCACCCGGTTTAAGATATTCTTCAGCCAGATCCCTTGTCGCTTCAACTATTGCATCTATGTCTTCCTTGTCCCAGTTTGTTTCAATTGATGCATTGGTATCTACAGTTATTCCATAAGTATTATTGGTAAGCTGCCATGCTGCTGACTGGTCCTCTACTGAAGCAGCTCCTGTTGCTTCTTTTGCTAGGATCTCCAGGGCATAGGCATCAACTTCACTATCTCCATCGCTGATCAGCTCTTCTGATACTGTATCACCCGTGAAACCATAAGGCTTTTCACCATAATTGACATAGTGGTCGTGGTCTATACAAAATATTTCAGTGTCTCCATCCCCCTGTCCACCATTTTCATTTGAACTGTTGTCATTAATTGTATCCTGGCTATCTCCTGCTATATACTGACCGGCACTTCCGTACATATCTTTCGCCCCAACAAACATTTCTACATCCCCCTCGTCTGCAAATATAAGACCTGGAATAGAGAAGAATGCTACTATTGAGCCAATCAAACAAGAAAAGAAGATTTTTCTTAGCAGCCCTAAGCTGCCGTATCTTATTAATTTTTCATTTATTTTTCTGTTTAATCTCATTATACTCATTTTTTATTTCCCCTTTTTTAATTATTTCTTGTATTAGCTTATTTCCAAATTTATATAATTTTTTTCTTAATAAACAAAAAACCGACTAAAAATAACTTTAGTCGGTTACGCTATTGGCTCCACTTTTCTCAAGCGTCCAGATTTAAGAAAAGCTTCCAAGCCCCTATAATATATTCAATTTAATAATTACATGTATATAATAATGTATTTAAATATATAATGTCAAGAGTTTATTTAATTTATTTATTTTATTATTTTTATAAATTTTACTTATAAATTTAAATATTAATAATATAAATATAAAAATTTTCTATATGTATTTATATTACCCTTTACATGGAAAATTATAATATCTACCATATCATTAATAAAAGTTCATAAGATTTACTTGTGGAAAGCAATCTTAGTAGCAGTACTTTCTTTAGTTCCTTCAGGTAAAATATCTGCCTTTTTTATTAGATAAGCAAGTTATTCCAGATTGAATAATTCTGCTAAAAAACGGTTCGGATTTTCACTATCCGGGAAATCCAGTATTAGTTTCTACATCAAAAATGGGTCAATCCTTTGCATCAATAAGATATGCTTCACTAAATTACTTCAATTCAACTAAAAAAAGCAAATTTTAATCTTTTTATACTTCATATTTATATTGATTGATATATAATGAAGTCAAGCAATATACCTTCAAAGGAGGTGAAAAATGGTAAGTAAGAAACTATCATTTGTTATTATTATTTCCACAACAGTACTACTTCTAAGTATCCTTATCCCAAGCATACTATATGCTTCAGATGGCGATTCTCCCACTGTAACAAGACTGTATGCTGACAGTCTCGAGGGCCCTTGGAGCATAACATCTAGCCCTACAACCAGGTGGGTAGAAAAAATAACGGTAGTTGATGGTCAGAAAACAATATATATAAATGAAGTAGGATTTCTGTGGGAAGCTCCCGAAGGAACACTTGTATTTTTTACTGGAATCAAGGGAGAGACAGGAGACCAGGGACCTCAGGGACCGCACGGGGTAATGCGGGGACCTAGAATAGCACCAGCAGCACTCTACTAAGATAAATCAAAAATCTTTACCAAAGAAGGTGAAAAGATATGTTAAGAAAAAAGATACTTATTATAATCCTTATAACAGTTGTTGTTGCAACAGCAGGGATACTTGTACCTACGTTAATGCTTTCAGGAAGCAATGATTCTCCAGCTGTTACCAGGATGTATGCAGATAGTCTTGAAGGACCATGGAGCTCTACATCGACATCTACAACAAGATATGTAGAAGAGATAACTGTAATTAACGGTCAGACAACCATAGTCATCCAGGAAGCAGACTTTCTATGGGAGGCTCCTACTGGAACACTAGTATTTGTCGGACAGAAAGGTGAAAAGGGAGACACAGGACCTCAGGGAGAAAAGGGAGGAGATTGTACTTATCAGATGGACAATGGGTATCCAGATACTACTAATCCAAACTAAAATCTATATTTTATCCTTATATAGAACTTCTAATAAGGCCCCATTTACTGGAGCCTTATTTATTTAGCCATGATTTTTAAAGTTGCAAAAAAGACTGCATTAAAAATCTGGTCTTATTAATTTATTGGAAAGTCCCTTAATATTCCAGGATTTAATACCACTGGATTTTACTTCTTCCTGACTTTCAATCCATTCAATAACTGCTTCAGAGACTATATCGCTTGCATTCATATTCCTTTTAGCAGCCTCTACTTTTAGATGTGTATAAATATTTTCGTTTTTGAATACAACTGTCATCCTTTTACTCATTATAATGCTCTTTATACATACAGACGTGTATATGTCTATACGTATACTATCAAAAATGTATTATTTTCAAGTGATTATTTTAAAAAAAATAAATTTTAATCAAAACCATATAAATAATTATTTTTAAAATTTTTTTTCAAACAATCTTTACCAGCTTCCACTGGCACCGCCTCCACCAGAAGACCCTCCCCCAAATCCGCTAGAGCTACTACCTGAACTGCTTGAGCCGAAATCTGAACTGCTTGAACTGTCTACAGGTGAAGAGAAATCGTTTGAACTGCCTCCAGAACCAGCGCTTTTAATAGATTTTGGTATCGTCCTGGTACTTCTCTCCTTAAAATCACAAAATCTACAGTATTTTATAACTTCCCATCTTACAGATGAATCGAAAGTCGGTCTGGTGAGTATTTTCTCTTTTATTACAAGACCGATTTTTTTACATTTTGGGCATCTGTGTTTATTTATATACCTCTTTAAAAAAAGTAAACCAGCAATTGTTCCAAACAAGACCCAGGGCAATGTTACACTTATTGCTATGATCGCAACAAACCATCCGGATTCAGTAAAACCCCTCTTTGATGCAGGTTTAATGATATCTGTATATGACAATTGTTCTATACCCTGGTCAAGATATATTGTATTTGCAATTGCAATTACACCATTATATAAACCTGACTCGTAATCATTGCTACTGAACCTGGGGACAATAACATTGTCGATTATCCTTTTTGCCTGGAGGTCAGATATGACTCCTTCCAGGCCATATCCTACTTCTATTCTCAGCTCTTTATCTTTTAGGGCTACAAGCAGGAGAACACCATTATCCTGAGCCTTTTTACCGATACCCCAGGCACTAAAAAGGCCATCTGCATACTCTTCAATAGAAATTCCTTCAAGGGTATCGATTACTGCTACTGCAATTTCACATGATGTTTCTTTTTCAAAATCCTGAACAAATTGTTCTGTCTGCTTTACCCAGCTCTCAGAAAGTGTATTTGTGTAATCATTTATATACCCATCAGACTCCGGGAAACCTGAGGAAATTCTATTTTGATCTGTACTACATGATGTAAATAGGGAAATAATCAATATTATCAGGGTAATAAGAACATTTATATATATTAAGTTTATATTTGATTCAAACTTTTTTTTAATTTCTTTTTTCATATAGATAAAATGACTAGAGTTGAATATTTTTTTTAATTGTTTTTATTATTAAAATTTTTTATAAACTCAATTGGTTAATTAAGTTTTTCACTGACTAAAATCTTTATTAGAATTATATACTATTTTTTTTTTAAATTACCAAGCTTTTAAACTGGGTCTTGTTTTATATTTTATTGACTTAATCTTTTTTATTTTTTGTAGTAGCATTTTATTTTACATTATTATTTAGAAAGTGACGTTTACATGATGATGAATAAAAAAGATATGGAAAAATACTCATCCGCAATCACCCTTTCCGATATGGAGATCTTTATTTTCCCAGAACTTCTGTATAGCCTTGTTTTGGCCAATATAATGTCTCCTTCTATTTGGGCATGGAGAGAAGATCCGTGGTTTAAAGAGATCGATAACCTTAACCCATACAGAAAAGTATTGAGGCTTAAACAATTTATAATGGATAACTTTGATTTTAACCTGGATTTAGATACATGGGGGTTGACGACCAAGGAGAAAGAAGTGTCGAGGTTTAAATCCTTTTTAGATGAAGATGTAATAAGCAGAAGCAATGCATTATTTGGCTATGAAGGTGATAAATACTATTTTGATATAGATATCAGGAAACATTTTGGAATAGACAAGTATAAATCAAATGTTATCCCTTACTGGAAAACAGAGACTGTTGAGGCCATGGAAGCTTTTAAATATAAAGATGGTTTTAGTAAGGGTGCGGGAGAGTGTGTGTCCATATCTACTCTATACGCTGCTGCGCTGTTTATAATCTGTAAGATCCCTCTGGAAAGCATCTATCTGATGGCGACCCCGCTTCATTCACAGAATTTTATTGACTTAAAAGATGGCCTTTTGACCAACAACAGAAGACTGATCACAAAGAACATGTGGTTCAATGGTACCGAGCTTACTGCCAAAGCTCAAAGGGCCATGAGAAATGAGCAGATAACTATTGTTTCTCATAATTCCGGGTATATCCATACAGTATATACTGATGCGACCATAGATGAGAAGTCATACGACCTGTTTGAAGATAAACTTAAAAAGTTTTTAGTAAATGATGTTAATTATGAGATATTATGTAATTTTCTCAGGCAGGAAAATCAGCTTCAAAATTGTTTCCAGATAGAATATACATATAATGGTGAGCAAAGATACATCGAAGCTGAAAAAGTATATTCCTATGAAAATATCAGTGCTTTCAGGGTAAATGAAAGTACCTTGGACAAACTGTTATCAGAAATCGATAAGAAAGACTTTCACCTGGAACCTCTGGAAGACAGGATATTCCTAAAAAAATTTATTGAATTCTTTAAGACGCATAAGGTAGATTTTCGGGATAAAAAAAATATTGATAAACTTTTAGAGGAGCTGGATTGCAGGCATATGAGAAAAAAGGAGATCCTGGCATCCCTTTTTGATTTTTGCAATCTGGAACCAAGACTGCCTGAAAAGGATAAGAGGTTTATAAAATCTGAACCGATCGTTTTAACAAATGAGATGAGACGTGAAGATATCGTATCCTACCTGGAGTCTTTAAGAGGTGAGCAATACCACTGCTGATCTGGCTTTTTATGCTTACAGGGATCTTTCCAGGACAAGCTGGGAACCCTTTGTAAAAGCAGCAGTTGAAAGAAATCCGGTGTCCATAGAAGCATGTGAAAAGAAAAGTGATGAAGAAGTCATCAGTCTATTGGAGAATATGCCAATTCTTTCCATATATGATAGTTCCCGGCTGGCACAGCCTGATGAAGTATGGAACTATCAAAGAGGCGACGGCCTGGAAAAGGCAATATGCCTTGCAAATATTATGAAAAATAGAAAAAGGTATAAGCATATCGGAATCAGCGTTGAAAAGGAAAATGTAACCATAACACTTGATGAAAAAACACTAAAATGGCCCTCCACTAAAGGTCTGGAGGGTGATATAGACCTGGACAGCTCTTTTTCTTAGGGTTTATTTACCAAATCTTCGCTGCCGCTGGTCATAGGAGCGCAGGGCCCTGAGAAAATCTATTTTTCTGAATGCAGGCCAGAATGTATCACAAAAATAAAACTCTGAATACGCGCTCTGCCATAAAAGAAATCCTGATAATCTCACCTCACCGCTGGTCCTTATGATAAGGTCCGGTTCCGGAAGCCCTGAAGTGTAAAGATAGGGTTCTATGGCATTTGGATCTAAATGCTCTATAGCCTCATCCAGTGAATATCCGGTCTTTTTTTGGTTTAATAAAAAACATTTAAACCCATCAGTTATCTCTTCACGGCCCCCGTAGGCCATCGCAATATTTAGAGTACATCTTTCGAAATTAGCAGTAGCCTGCTCAGCAGAAGATATTGCCTTCTGCAGGCTTTCCGGCAACATTTCCAGCTTTCCTATATAGCGTACTTTGATTCTTTTTCTATTTATATCTTCATGTTTGATCAATTCCAGTGTTTTGGTCTCAAAAAGATCAAAAAGGCTTTTTACTTCCTCAGTATCTCGTTGAAAATTTTCCAGGGAAAAACTCCATACAGTTATTACCGGTATCCCGATGTCACAGCTCCAGTTCACGACTTCCATTAGTTTATTGGCACCAATTGAATGCCCATCCATAACCTTTGAAAGTCCTGAGTTACGCGCAAAACGCCTGTTACCGTCCATTATAATGCCGACATGCCTTGGCAGCTTCCATGTCAAAGCTTTTAAGCCCAACCGTTTTTCATATAATTTATAAAACGGCTGCTTTAAAAGGTTTTTGAAATAATTCCATAAAGCTTTACAAGACATTAAATATTTCTCTCCTGTCCGGTTAAAATCGTCATCTCAAACATTGTAATCATATTTATGCTTTTTAGTTATATTTAACCTTTTGTGAAGAAGATCCATTTTTACAATGGACTTATATAATAACACTTCTGGAAAAAACCTTTTGTAATTATTTGCAAGAATTATACAATAATTACTTGATGATGTTTCAACAGTTCTTACCGAAAGATATGATCAAGAGCATGTATCAGCAAAAAAAGCTACTTATATTTTTAAATATAAAAGCTCATAAGTATGTGATCTGGATATTTTTATTTCTTTTTATCCTTTTAAACATTTTATTTACCGGCTGTTCAAAAGCATCTGGCATTGATGACAACAAACTGATAATAGCAGCGAGTATACTGCCGGTTGCCGGTTTTGCTGAACAACTGTGTGGCAGTAAAGCAGAGATAGAAGTAGTGGTGCCGCCAGGGGCAGAACCGCACACATTTGAACCCACTCCCGGCCAGCTAAAAAAAATAAGCGAGGCTGATGTATATATCATGGTCGGGTCCGGTATAGACTTTGAACTTACATGGATAGATAAAATAAAAGGTGTAAACCCAGATATGGTTTTTATTGATTGCAGCAATGGTATAGACCTTATAGAAAATACAGAAGTAGAGCCTGAGAATAAGACCGATCCGGCAGAAAAGAAATACCATACTGACCCGCATATATGGTTGTCACCAAAAAATGCAGGAGTCATGGTAGAAAATATATATAATGGACTTATAGAAATAGACCCTTCAAATAAAGAGTATTACCTTACAAATAAAATCATGCTTCAAGTTAAGCTTTCTGACCTTGATAAAAAAATAAGGGACATACTTTCAGATAAAAAGAATAAAAAGATACTTGTCTTTCATCCCGCCTGGACTTACTTTGCAAAAGATTATGGGATCGAGCAGGTCTCTGTCGAAGAAGATGGCAAAGAACCCACGATAAAAGACATGATGGATCTAATAGACCAGGCAAAAAAGTCCAATATAAAAGTGATCTTCACATCTCCTGAGTTCAGTATAAGAAGTGCAGAAATAATCGCTGATGAGATCGGCGGTTCAGTGGTGCTGTTAAGTCCGCTGGAAAAAGATTATATATCCGGTCTTGATAAGGCAGCTAATGCATTTGCAGAAAGCATGGATTAACCTTTAAAAAATCCTTTTTCTATTGGCCTTCATAATTTGTTAAAGAAAGCGGCAGGGCCATGCCATTTTTTTCAAGAAAAGATCTGTTCCTGAGGACTTCTTTCGCATCACCGTCATATGTTATTATGCCTTGATTTAAAAGTATAACTCTATCAGAAAAATCATATGCGAGATCGAGATCATGAGTTGCTACCACTATGGTCTGTTTTATGTTTTTAAGCAGTGAAATAAAACTCCTTCTGTTTTTTGGATCCAGGTTACTTGAAGGTTCATCAAGTATAAAAATATCCGGATTATAAGAAAGGACCGTGGCGAGCGCGGCAAGTTTTTTTTCTCCAAAGCTCAAAAAATGGGGGATATCATATTCTTTTCCGGCAAGGTTAACCTGCTCCAAAGTTTTTCTGACTATTTCTGAAATAAAATCCTTATTTTTTGCATTAAGGTCCTTTTTTTTATTTAGAAGGTTTACAAGCCCAAATGCCACATCATCAAAAACTGAAGTTGAAAATAACTGGTCATTAGGATCCTGAAATACAAAACCTATCTTTTCCCGAAATTCATATATCTTTTTTTCAATAAGTTCAGTTCCAAGTATTTTTATGGTGCCTTTCCTGTATTTCATATCCAGAAGACCTGCAAGGTTCAACAGGAGAGTGGATTTACCAGCTCCATTCGGCCCTATTATGGATACTTTTTCTGCTTCCATGACTTCAAAACTGGCACCTTTTATGACTTCCTTAAGTGAGGCTTCCGCGTTATCGATCCTTTTGCTGGATAGATATGAATATTTCAGTTCATTGACTTCAATAGCTGTTTTTCTTTCCATCTCCCTAAAAGACCCTTAACTCAAAATATTTGATAATGATAAGAAAGCATATTATTACAGTAAGAAATATTACTCCAGACACCAATTCTTTTTTACCATATTTTTTATCATCTATGTAATAAAAGTTACCATCATAACCCCTGCTTTCCATCGATTTATAGATATTCTCTGCCCTGTCAAAAGATTTCAGGAGAAGATTACCCGCAAGAAAAGCAAGTCTCTTATTTACCACCCTGTATGATCTCTTAAATACCCTGGCATTTATTGCCTGCGACCCTGCTCTTGCTTCATCCCTGATCAAAAAAAGATACCTGTACATCAAGAAAATGATGGAGACCATGATCTTTGGGAAATGCAGTTTTCTTAAACCATGAAGGATCTCTAGATCTGTCGAAGATGTGATTATTGCAGTCAGTGCAAGTATTGCTAAAAAAGACTTAATCAATGTTGTCAGGAATATAGCAGACCCTGCATCGGTGACATTTATGCTCACAGATCCCAGCTCAATTCCATAGAGGACATTTCCAGGAGTGATAAAGGGGATAAAGAGCGAGACAGATAAGGGAAATAGAAAAACAATAAGTGCCCTCTTTAGAAAGAATAAGGGTTTTGGCCTGAATAGTACTATGCATAAAATCACTACAAGAAAATAAGCCAGAAAGGTCAGGTAATTGCCAACACTTGTACTGACAATAAAGATGATTACCAGTAATGCGGTCGCCAGCTTAAATCTTGCATCAAAAAAAGAGTTGTGTTTTTGCATTTTAATACCCTGATATCCATTTTTGTTAATCTTTTTGATGTACTTTCCTATTTCTAATAACTGCCCTGTATACCAGGTAAACTATCCCGAACAGAATAAGGATTATCAATACTCCAAACAAGCCCGCCAGGGGGCCCTGCCATGTCTTGATGCCAATATATGAAAAAGAATAATCAGGGATAAGGAAAAATCCCTCATTGACGACATTTGTAGCATTGTCTATAAAGCCAAGATTTTCTGCCACTTTTTCGAGCCCATCTGGAAATGAGGAAGCCAGTGGTGATATAAAAGTCGCTATTACAATTGCAATTATGATAAGTGTTACTGTAAAACCCAAAATGCCTTTATCGATTTTCTCCATTAGGGATTTCCTTTCGAATGGACTTCAAAACATTAGATTTGTAATTATTTTAGATTTTTTATTCTTTTTCAAATGATATCAGCTGCCTGGTAAGTATTAATTCTGGCCGTATCCTGTCCATAAATATTATTACTGCTGTTGTGATCAATGCCTCACCAAGGCCAATCACCATGTGCACAAGAAGCATAGCTTTTACAGTGAGACCAAAAGCATATATACCCGAGATACTAAGTTCTACTGCTGCCAATAGAGAAGCCACTACCACTGACAGCCAGGAAGCGACTGCCACAGATATATAAAATAAGATTCTTTTTTTTGAGATCTTCTTAATCAGGTAATAGACAAGATATGCTGTAAATACTCCACAGATCGCCATATTAAAAACATTTGCGCCAAGGGCCACAAGACCCCCATCCATAAATATCAAAGCCTGGACGACTAGTACCACAGTAAGGACCACAGCTCCTGCAAAAGGGCCAAGGACAACAGCTACTAGTGCTCCTCCGAGCAGGTGGCCGGATGTACCGCCAGGAATTGAAAAATTTATCATCTGGAGTGCAAAAATAAGTGCAGCCATTACCCCCATCATCGCAATCACTCTGGCTTTAAATATCTTCTTCAATCTAAATATTGAATAGGCTATCCCTCCTGTTGATAAAGCACCTGCAGTAACTGCAGTCTTAAGATCAACAAAACCATCAGGAATGTGCATTATTCTTCCTTCCTTTTAAATAGGGATAATGTTTTCTATTTTTTTTAATATTTAGTAAGTAACACGAATTTTTTTATCGTAGCACTGTTATTCTAATTATTCAATAATTTTGATATATTTATTTTCATGAAAGAAATAAAAAGATTCGGTGTATCAATAGAAGAAGAACTACTGTCTAAATTCGATAAATATATAATAGACAGGAACTATAAGAACAGGTCTGAAGCATTAAGGGACCTCATCAGGAAAGAACTTGTTGATGAAGAATGGACCAGGTCTGATGAGGAAGTCGTGGGTGCAGTGGTCCTGGTATATGATCATCACAGGAGAGATGTCGTTGACAAGCTTCTTGATATCCAGCATGATTTCAGCAGCTCCATAATATCCAGCCAGCATATTCACCTTGACCATAATAACTGTTTTGAGATCATAGTCGTCAAAGATAAGTTGAGTTTAATAAATGATCTGGCCTCGAAATTAAAATCATTAAAAGGTGTAAAGCATGCTTCGCTGACCAGGTCTACACTCGGCAGGAATATCTGATCCTGGCCGGCAGAAGGATCATCCCTGAGTCACCCCTAAGACTGTTTTCTTGAAAGAAGTGCACTCTTTACTTTACTGTAATTGCCGGCAGCATTCCAGAAGAGAAGACCTTCTATCCCCAAATCCTCTGCAGCTTTTACCTGTGCAAGTATCTCATTTTCATTATATTGCAGGTCGTAGCTAAATGCCTGTATCCACGGTATTATTTTACAATCTGTGCCACCGATCCTTTCAATACCTTTTTCGAGAGTATATTTCACAACTTCATATGGGTGGGTCTCTGCATCGTCAAAACCAAGAAAATGAATATTGTAATGTGATGGATAGACCATAGGATATATATAATCAAGATGTGGGGCCATTTTTTCTATCAGCTGTCCTATGCCCTGGTCATTATCTACAACAAAGACCCATCCAAACACATCTGCTGATATCTTTATATCGTAACCTTCAGTCTGTTCCCTGACTTTTTCCAAAAATCCGGATATCGCCCAAACCTTCTCACGGTCATCCAGATTAGCCGGATACACTGCATTTTGCAGATTTCCCCTTGATGGTGCCCTTATATAATCGAACTGGACTTCGTCTATACCCCTTGCAGCAAGCTCTTTTACAATCTGGGAGTAATAATCCCAGACCTGCTCGTTATATATATCTACCCATGTAGAACCTTCAAGTGTTATGGGACCGCCTGTATTTTTATTGAGAACTGCAAGATCATTTCTTGCATATGGAAGAACATCGTCCTTAAATGTGACAAAACGGGCTATGGTATAAATATCGTTTTGCCGGCATTCATCCAGGATCTCATCAAGGTCATAATAGTTTTTGACAGCACCGGTCTGTATGACCTCGGGTATCTTACAATCATAATCTATATATCCAAAATCATCTTTTACATCAAAGACAATACTGTTTAATTCAGTTTCTTCGATCATTTTGTAAGTTCTTCCCCTTATATCCTTACTTCTGATACTTCCATAACCTGTAAGGTATACTGCCTTCTGGGTTCCTTCTGACATTTTATTGTGCCGGTTATCGAGGATATATCTTTCATATTGTTTTGATGTGAAGAAATCCTGGCCAAATAATGATCCAGGGATAAAGATCAGCAGGGTTAAAATAACAATAAAAATAACAGGAATTGAAAAGTAATATTTTGCCTGTCCGGGAGATAATTTTTTTATTGAAGTCTTATCGGTCTGCATTTTTTTATATTACTGAAATTAATAAAATAAGGGACAATAAAAAACCGCACTTTTTACACATATATTCTATGCTAAAAAGTGCGGTATATAAACCGGATCTCTAAGATTTAATTTATCAGGTTTTAATTCCAGCCGACTTTCCCAGGCATTACCATAGAGACCCATGTATTGCCTGCATTAAGCTGTATCTCCCGGCCACCACTGTCTTTAAATGTAAATGGTGCAGCAAGGTCCCCTCTCTCCCAGTAACCTTCTATCACGTTACCGTCTATGAAGTAAAAAGCCTGTCCGGAACCAGTCGTCCTCACAGCCATATGTTTGTACTGATCTATAGGACCCTCGATATCTGTTATAAGCGCCACCACATTCTTTGCAGAGATTATCTGACCTGTCTCATGGTCGATATGTGCTTTGCCGCCCATATATCTTAAAAAAGAATTTGAATTCTTGTCATATTTAAAATTGACATTGAACCCTTTTGGAGAATATGCAGGAGTGCCAAAATCAATAAATACATTATTGAGGCCTCCCCTGTTCTCTGGTGCTGCATCTCCCTTATATGAAAAAGGAATGCCATTTCCATCAAGAGAGTAACCGACTGCCTGTGCTTTCTGCTTTATTGCTACTGTAGATGTAAAAGCAGTATGCTCCTGGATCTTGCTTCTGCTCCAGTCCCGCCAGTACGGGGCCAGGCCTACTATGCTGCTCATCCCGGACCTGTCTGACATCGCACTCATCGTATACATACCAAGGCTTTCAATATATTGATAACAATGCGGGTATGTGCCAAAGAAACAGTAGATCGGGTCAAAAGATTTTGCTATTTCAGCATAATATGGTCTTGCGCTCCTGAAGGGTCCTACCATTCCGGCGTCCTGCGTATTGTATATTGCTACAAATCTTGTAATACCATATTCATCCACAACCTCAAAGACCACATCTGCAAGATAAAGCCCGGATTGCGGTCTTGCTGCAAAACTGTTCTCGACCATTATTGCTATCGGTCTTCCAGAACCCATATTTGTGATCTTCAGAAGGTCCTGTTTTACTACATCAGGGACCAGTATCATTGCAGAGCCAAATACCAGTGTGATGGAAATAAGCACTATAAGGATTGCTATTGTAATCTTTTTCATTTTAAAGATCCTTTCAAGACCAGTTTACAAATAAATGAAAAACACCTGAAAAATTAATATAATCAAATTATAGGTTTTTACAAAGTATAGGTTTTTAATTATAAATAAAAATAAAAAAAATTAAAAACATCTTTATGATTTATTCACCGATATTACTAAAAAATATATTATAGGAGATGTATAATATATTGAAGCAATTTGATCTTAAGGAGACCATATGACTGAAATACTTAGATTTAAAAAAGAGGACCTTGTAGATTATGCCACTCATTATATGGAAAAACTGGGTGTACCAAGTGAAGATGCCAAAATAGTTTCTGATGTACTTGTCGAAGCTGATATACGAGGGGTAGATTCACATGGAATAATCAGGATATACAGCTATTATGGTAACAGGCTGGAAAAAAAATATATGAATCCCGTCACACCATTTAAAATCATTTCTGAAACTGACACCACCCTCCTGTACGATGGAGGTAATGGCATGGGACAGGTAGTCTCGTATAAAGCGATGGAAAACTGTATAAAAAAAGCAAAAAAAACCAATATTGCTATAGCGACAGTAAGAAACAGTAACCATTATGGCATTGCAGGTTATTATGCCATGATGGCTCTAGAACATGATATGATAGGCATAAGCCTCACGAACTCCCAACCTCTTGTCGCACCTACATATGGAAAGACTGCGATCTTTGGGACCAATCCGATCAGTTTTGCTGCACCTTCCTATAATGAATATCCCTTCGTCCTGGACATGGCTACAAGCGTGGTGCCGATAGGCAGGATCAAAGTCTATGAAAAAAAGAAAGAGAAAATACCTCTTGGGTGGGGTATTGATGATACGGGTAATCTTACAGACGATCCTGTAAAGATCCAGAGTGGCGGCCCTGGTGCTCTTCTGCCTCTTGGAGGCATCGATATCATGAGGGGATATAAAGGTTATGGACTTGCTATAATGGTGGAAATACTATGCGCAGCTCTTTCAGGTGCTTCCCATCTTACAGACGTGGGATTTCCCCATGAGCCGAAAAAATGTGACGTGAGCCACTTTTTTATGGCAATAAATATAGATGCTTTCCGGCCGGTAATAGATTTTAAAAAACAGCTTGATGATATTATAAAAATGCTGAAAGATTCCCCAAAAGCCGAGGGGAAAGACAGGATCTATATTGCAGGAGAAAAGGAGTTTGATACTGCAGAATATAATAAAAAACATGGCGTACCGGTAATAAAACCTGTCATAGATGAACTTATGCAAAATGGTCGGAGATTGGGTATACCCTTCCAATTAAAACCCATAGAGCAGTAATATTATATTTACATATTTATGTATTTATGCTAATATTAGTCTGTGTTTTTTAAAAATACAGCATTTAGAAGGGGTTTTCTTACTTTCTGTGCTTGCCTGGCTACACTGCTTCTTGTAATTTCTTTTACAAGCATAATCGAGGCAAATCCTCTGTATAAAGTTCCTTTTATTAAACCGCTGGAGGGTGAAAATATAGTAAGGTTCAGGGAGGTATACCTGGATGAGGAAAAAATGGTGGAAAGAAAGCATACCGGCCTGGATATTGAAGGAAAACCTGGAGAAAGTGTAAGAGCAGCTGGAAATGGAGTAGTGAGTTATATAGGGTTTTCCCCCATCGGTGGAAGGACCGTAGTAATAAGACATAACGAGAAAATAAGGACCACATATCTTAACCTTTTAAACATTCAAGTCCTGTTCGGCCAGAATATTCTACAGGGCCAAAGCATTGCAACCATTGGAGCAGATGATGACCCTTCCAGTGATCGGACGCATCTGCATTTTGGGATAATCTATGATGGTAAATATATTGATCCTGAAAACATCTTTGAAATCGATTATAAGAGTATTTCAAGATTTGTATCTTTAAAATATGTTGAATCAGATTTTAAACTGGTAATAAATTAAAGAAAAGAAGCAGTATGGGAGAATTCAGGACGCCTGAAAATAATTTTCAATGTTTGTCAGTTCTTCACTTATTTTATCGCTGATCTCTTCCTTATTTACTCCAAAGACGATTACATTCAGAGTCAGCTTTATTTTATCAAAAGTCTTCTTGAGCACGCCTTCGACTTTTGGGAGCTGGTCCATATCAAGAACGCTAAGTTGAAGATAATCCTCACCATTTGTTGTTGAAATAAACTTAATATGGCCCAGATGGTCACACCCATTACTCTTAAGGAACTCCACGACATTTGAAGCAGCTTCCTTGATCTTACGAATAAAATCTTCCTTGCTGACTGGGCTTGGAAAAGAAAACATAATATTCTTGTTCAGGATTATAGAATTGTTACCAGACATTTTTTGAGATTATAATATAATGAAAAATTGTTATTTATTATATTTCACAGGATTTTAATTTTATCATAGTTAAACAACTTGTCAAAAAAAACCCATTTTTTCCAAAATAGTCGTTTTTTTTATAAAAAGCTCTTTTTCTAATTGACTTTTTATTTTAAAGGGCCTTTCTAGGAAAAACAGGAGCCTTAAGGGCTCCTGTTTTAAATTAATGCTGCAGCTGCTGCACCAAGAAGTATCGCATTTTCAACTTTGTGGATCTCGAAATAATAATTGCCCCTATTTAAAAGGCTATCTTTAATATAAGAATCTACCCTGCAATAGAAGTTTTTCATCTTATAAAAACTGCTTCCTTCTGCGACGATACAGAAAGGTTTGCAGGGATCAAGCCCCCTTCCGGATTTCAGGATCACTGAACTAAGGACTATTGCAGCAAGCATAGCTGCTCTTTCTATTAGAGAATCAAATAAAATATAAAGTATGATGCGATCTGAGGTAGACATAATACTGGTAAGGGTAGAAAAAGGTTCGTTTTTAGGAGGAAAAGCCAGGTAATCATCTATATCCCGAGAATCCAATCCCTTAATGCTGGAACAAGCCGATGAAAATTCTTTCGAGAACAATCCATCGTTTATAGCGTATTTTAGTGTCTCAAAAGCCAGCCCACCGAGATAGGCGCCAGATATCATCTTTTCGTAAGTAGCTGAATCAGGCTTTAGTGTTTTTTTATCAAAAGAAATGTCTATTTTACCAAGGGGCCCTGGATAGTAATTACCTGCTTCAAGATTAATGATCTGGTAACCATCAGCCCCAAACCCTTCTTCCATTACTTTTTTTATATTGGAATTCTTTTCGATATAAGCTGCATTCATTCCGGTACCGAGTATGAAACCTGCATAGCTCTCAAATGTCCGGCCCTGAAAAGCTGAAATACCTGAAAGAAGTGAAGCCACCGTATCATTTAAGAGAACTGTTCTTTTGGATATTTTTGTATTTTTTATCTTATTGATAGCACTTATAAGGTTTTTACCTATAAACTGTCCTACCACCTCTTTAGCTTTTATCTCTTTTGTCCAGTGATCAAGTTTGCCATCCTTATCAGGATACATCTCTATTGCATATGAGAAGACAAAACCGATGTCTGTAGAATCATCCAGCACATGGTCGATGCTCATTGCTATTGAATGGAAAAACTCTTCAAGATCAAGCTCTTTTTTTATCCCCGGCATAGAACATTGTTTTAGTTTGGATATAACAGGAGTGTTTTTTTCATCAAAATGAACAATAGCAGATCTTAAGTTTGTTCCTCCAGCATCAAGGACTATTACAGGTTTGTTTTTTGGAAGTGTTTTTTTAAAATCTATATAAGTGGGATAACATTTGAGCGAACTTTGCTTACCTGAAAGCCCCCTTCTCATTTCTTCAAGGAAATGGTCTATATGCTTCTGTAGATCTACATCCCCGTAATACATAGAATATTTTTGAAGAAAACAAGCAGCCTTCTTATTTATTTCAGGGATTTTATTTTCACAGATCCTGTCCATAATTTTTTATTCTGCTGTCTTATTTTTGTCAGAGCTATTTAATAAACTTTTATTTTATATATTTTTTTATCATCTTCTCGAATTTTTCCTTTTCTTCAGCAAGCATGCTGTATGTATGCTCTGGTGCAGGGAAACTCACATTTTTAACATCATCGATATATTCCTTTATGGCATCCGTTATGGTCCTGCCAAGTTCCGCATATTTTTTAACAAACTTTGGAGTAAATGCCTGGAAATACCCCAGTATGTCACCGCATATCATTACCTGTCCATCCACATCAGGGCCTGCCCCGATGCCCAGAACAGGGATCTTGACGATCTTTGTTATTGCAGCAGCAAGTTCGGGAGGTATTGCTTCTACAAGCAGGAGCCTTGCCCCTGCCTCTTCTACTGCAATCGCATCCTTTATAATCGTCTCTGCAGATTGTGCCGTCCTACCCTGTGCTTTAAAGCCACCAAGTGCAGCAGAAGATTGGGGAGTAAGGCCTATATGTCCTATCACAACGATCCCGGCATCGGTTATTGCCCGTATTTTTGATGCGACCCTGTCTCCACCTTCCAGTTTTATTGCATCCATGTTTGCTTCTTTTATAAACCTCACTGCATTTGAGACCGCATCCCCGTCACTGATGTGATAGCTTCCAAACGGCATGTCACCGATCACAAACACATTCGGGGCACCTCTTCTGACAGCCTTGCAATGAATTATACATTCATCCATAGTGACCGGCACCGTGCCATCATAACCATAGACGACCATACCGAGTGAATCCCCAACAAGTATCATATCGATTCCTGCAGATTCTGAGAGATTTGCAATCGGGTAATCATAGGCAGTTATCCAGGAGATCTTTTCTCCCCTGTCTCTCATCTCATAAAAATCCCCTATGGATAGTTTCTTTTTCATTGCATTCCTTTCATTTTGATTTTTTAATGGATAAACCTGACGTATATATCACCTGAAATTGAAGTTTTTTTAGGTAGTCTGGAAAGAATTCCTAAAATCTGGCTGGGTCCGATCCATTTATTTAAAACTAATGAAACTGATTCCCCAAAAGAATAATTAAACTTGACTTTACCAATAGAAGAAAGGTGTCTGACTATTTTTTTGGCTACTGGAATGAATTCTTGTGTTGGTGTAAATTCAAAGGAAACAGCCTCCATGGGTTTCGATATATTTTTTAGCACCTTGTATTCATATCCTTCCACATCGATCTTACAGAAGGCAGGATTTCCATATTCTTTGATCAGTTGTTCTAAAGTGGTGACCTGGACTTTGGTTTTCTTTTGCCAGTTAAAGGCTGTGGTTGAAACAAAAAACATATCACTGGATTTGATACTGTCCATCCACTCTCTTGACATTGATGAAAGAGTATGTGAATCACTTATCATAAGCTCTTCTTCTCCAGTGTTATCACTGATCGCCTTTTTTACAAGGACCACATTTTTGTTATTGCCATATTTTTTTTTCAGCTCTTTGATGCAAACCTCCTGAGGTTCAACTGCAACCACTTTGGCACCAAGCTTTAAGAAGATCCCGGTCCTTGAACCATAATTGGCACCTATATCAAAACAAAGGTCATCTTTCTTAATAAACTGGGAATAAAATTTTAATAATTTTCTTTTATTGACAGTATTTATTAAAAACAGAGAAGCATTATAGATAGATTTGTATATTTTTAAAGACCTCATCAGGTCAATGCACACGTCCATAAACCTGTAAAAAAACTTCATGACCCAGACTTCCCTTTTGCTGACAGGGCAAGTTCGAATGTCTTGATCGTCTTGTGAACTCTGCATTGCTTACCGTCAAATAAATAGGTACAAAATGTTGGGACTTTCATTTTAGACCCTTTAACCGTACAAGAAAGGATGTGCTGGAACACCCCTTTATCTTTCTGTACTATGATCCCGACTCCATCATGGATAAACTGCATTTCCAGGACAACTTTAAACAACCAGGTCAAGTATTCTTTTATCTCTTTTTTACCATTATAGATGCCCTTAGGATTGTACCAGATGGCATCTTCCGTAAAAAAAGAAAGAGCTCTTTCCATATCATTTTTTTCTAATGCATCCACATAATCTCTAACAGCTATTTCAAGATCCTTCACTATTATTATTTTTATCCCCCTTTAAATCTTCCAGTTTTACTCAAATCAATCACTGCCCGTTTCATTGATGAAGTAATTATACTACTTTAAATATAAGATTTAAAAATTAAAAAGTGTTCCAATCTGCACACCTGTACACATTGCTACCCACCGGCTTATTATTAAAGGAATACTGAAAATTTTCTTTTTCTAATGACTACAGATATATTTCTCTTGCTTTTTCGAGACCTGATGTAGTCATGAAAGTCTTATTTATAATCTCAGTCAGCTTTGACTTATCCTTAACATCATAAATATCAGGCAAATTCACAAGACAGTCAGCATCCCATAATATCTTAAAATTAATGCTCTCGACCTGACCAGGACTATGATGGCAACCAATAATCTCAATGACTTCTTTTATTTTTTCTTCATTTATATCAAGGCTTTCAAGAATCTCCCTTGCAACAGGCGGGCCCTCTATTTCCTGCAGTTTACCATCAGAAGATTTATATTTCTTCTGGCAGTTTGGTATTCCTATATCATGTAAAATGGCTGAAATAAATACAATATCAGGTTCCCCTTTTTCAATTTCAGATATCTCTTCTGCGTAATCAAGGACTCTATATGCATGATTGATATGATCATTATTAAAATCAAAATAGGTGATCATTTTTTTTATTATCTTTTTTTTTAATTCTTTTTTCATTCCGTATTCCTGAGTATTTTTTAAAATCTTTAATCAATAATATCAGCTGATAAAATGAATCATAAGTTCTCAGCTTTTTTATAAATCGTATTGATCTCTTCCTTCTTTATCAAAATTCCCATAATATATGCAATTATTGTTATCACAAGTATATTAATAACAAACCTTGTTAGGGCAAATTTAAATCCAAGGGCAGATATTTCAAATAAAAACATTGGAATTTTTGTTGTGGACCAGGCCCCTATAAAGATTATAATATTTGAAAACTTTACATGTTTTTTCATAAAAACCGCTGCAATTGGAAATGCTGCATATAAAGGACCAGCTGCAAATATACCAAGCAAAAATGAAAGGACAATACCCTTAAAACCTGATTCCTCACCGAGATGTTTTATCATGATTTCTTTTGGTATCCATACATCCAGAAGACCGATCAATATAAATATAGGAGGCAGCACCAGAAGGATTTCCTTAAAGCTAAAAACGATAACATCAGTTGCTTTAAGTCCAGCATCAAATTTAAAGATAAAAAGCATCCCCAGAAGTAAAAGCGTTATTATAAAGAAAAGGTATTTTTTTAAGATACTTTTTAGATTAAAGATCTTTTTGTTTTTTTGATTCATAAGACTAATCCCATATTCTTAGTACAAATCCGATCAAGTAAGCAACCCCGATTGATAAAATAAATGACAGGACATTTCTAAGTATTGCTACTTTCTTATTAAAATATTTCATTTCCATAGGAAGAGTAACGATTCCGACCATCATTAGAGTCTGTACAAATGCTGCAATTTGAATATATCCAGCTCCACCTTCAAGAAGCAACGCTGCAGTAGGAAAAGCAATGAAGCCCGGGATTAAAGTGACAGACCCTACTACTGAAGCCAGTAAAACACCTAATACTCCAGACTTTTTACCAATTATTCTGCTGATTAGCTCTGTATCAAGCAGTGAGAGCATAAGACCTACAAGAAGAATAACACCCAGCAATAAGGGTAGCAGGTTTTTAAAAGAGTTCCATGCCTTGATTAAGGCTTTTTTTGTTTTTTCCCTGCTTTTTATAAAAGAGATGATCAAAAATATTATAGCTATTAGATATATAGCTCCATTAAAAATGTAATTTCCCATTGTGCCTTTTAAAATTTTTTAAATACTGACCTTACACATTGAAGGAACTCTTTATTTTAGAGTAGCTGCCATCACCTTCGAAAAAGGACAAACTTTAATACAAATACTGCAACCAAGAGTTTTACTAAATTGTGGAAAACACTTTATACGGTCAATACAGGTAATTGTCTGATTGATGGTGTTCACCAATCCTCCAAGAGGATGATTGCTTTGGCACCTTATATCATGCTTATCTCGCAGCCACCTTGCAATATCGTTTACTGCAAGCCCTAAAGTATTATAAACTTTCATTACTTCCTCCCCAGCTCTTAGGTCTGGAGCAAGGTCTATCTTTTCTTTGTCCATTTCCTGTTGCGTTAAGTACTCATCAGATGCAAAATATTCAAAGCCTTCCTGTACCGAGTCTTTATGTGCCATAAATACCTGATCAGGATATTTTTTTATACAGCTCAGATACTCTGTCTCATACTTTAATCTATTATGAGGTAATTTATTGTTACTCATTATTTTCGTTATGAAAGTCTTTTTATAAAATTTTTATAGATTATAACTGAATGTAAATATCTTATAAATAAACAATTGAGATTTATTTAATAAGGAATTAAGTAAACTGGAGGATATATTAGGAATTTAAATATTATATATGTTTTTTCTATGGCCGACCTTAATAATAAGTACCAGAAGGTTTTTGTTATCAATATCCATTATACCCCTGTGATCTCCAACTCTAAAGTTTATAGCCGGGGTTACCGGTTAACCTACCATGTTATTTACCACTGGCCTATCAAATTAATCTCAGCCAAACTGCTGGAAAAATCCCATCCAAAACCATATACTCTTACCTCTTTAATAATTGAAGGTTTATTTTCAAATATCATAAGATCAGGGCTGATATACCAGAAGTAATCTCCTTTATTGATTTTGTTAAAATGCAGGCTATCAGGATTTTTTATACGAGAATAATAAAACCCATGAAACCATTGCTGTTCATTACCAGTATTATCAAGGTATTTAATCTTTACCTGAATCGCTCCTTCAGGAAACCATTCTGGGGATGTATTTGCAATATTACCCCCATTTTCATTATCGATCTTTCCTATCAACCAGACATATAGACTTTTAAACTGCGAAACTGAAATATCAGTTTCCTGATATATTCCTGCGGCTCCACCATCATCAGGGTCTGAAGACCTTTGAAGTTTAACAACCTTATCAAATTGGTTATCATCAACAAGGTTTATCTCATTCGTTCCTTTTTCTCTGCTACCTTCCTGCAACCATGTTTTCCAATCCTCAATACCCATTGAAACGGACTTTGTAAGAAGTAGTCCCTGCCCTTCAGGTGGTGTGGGATTTTCAAAATATATCATTCCTTCAGGCTTAATTTCTTCTTTTTGATTGCTGCTTGAGTCATCCATGTCTCTTTCATTCTCAGGGATAATAAATCCATTTAAGATAAGTGTCACGGTTTTATCATTTTTTAAATAATTTCCAGCAAAAATTCCATATGTTATATATTTTCCTGTGTTTGCCATTTTCTGCCAGGTGATGAAACTGCCCCGTTCTCCATAATCATAAGTATCGACAAATTGCCAGCCAAGACTTTTCATCTGCTCAGTATAATAAGCCATAACATCTTCTGGTGAGCTTTTGGTGACATAAGTAAAGAAACCAGAGTCTGAGAACAGTTCAGGCAGTTCAGGAAGCTCTCCCAGCACGCTGTCAATACTTCTGTATAAATCCACATCAAGACTAGAGCCAGGAAATGAAGGCACATCTCCAACATCCAGGCTGTCAAAAAGTGAAATGACGCCACCACTCTCTTTTATGGCATTGTTGTCTGAATTTATATTGCATGATGCTGAAGATAATATAATGATTATTGCAAAAATGATGAAAACAGCCAGAGAAATAATTTTTTTTGTATTGATCACACGCATTTTTCCTTTCTCCATAATGTAATTTTTACCAATCAGGCCATTCACAACCATCTGCAGTAAAATCAGTTATATTTGTAATATATGTTCCATCTGTATTTATCATATACAGATAAAAATCCCCACTTTCTTCTGTTTCTTCAGATTCTGAACAGAATATGATTTTTCCGATATTTTCAGGACTTCCCCCTTCAGGGGGGTTATATATCAGGTTAAACTCAGACTCGTCTTCATTTGTGGTATCATTTTGTCATTCTTCTTCTGATTCGGAGCTTTGACTTATCTCTCCACTTACACCTGCAAAATGTTGAAATTTTAAATCAATAGAAAGAGAGCTCCATCCCCGACACTCATAATAAATTATAACGAAAAGTATTAAAAAATAATATTAGCGAATTTAAACTCTAAAATTGATAAATTTCGAACCATTTTTTGGAGAAGTTAATTAAATTTAAACAGCTACACAAATTTTATCCTGGAATAAAGATATGAACTGAAGTTATTTTTACGCCTTAAACTAATTTTTTAATATTTTGATGAAACTTGCTTTAAATTTACTTTCGACACTAAAAGTATTATACTTATTAATAGTGATTATCAGTTGCATTTAACCCTTTCGAACGATTTATATTTATTTTTAAAGATGGGGTAATCTAATGAGCCCACAAATTTTTCAACTGGATGACTACTCCCCCGTAGATATGGAAAAAAGAGTAGAGACTGCAAGCAAAAGTAAGTCAAAACTTAATTTCTTAAGCCTTTTAATGCTCGCAATTTTGGCAGGCAGTTTTATTGCACTTGGTGCAGAATTTTTTACAATCTCTACTTTTGACTCTAACTTAAGTATAGGATTTACAAGACTTATTGGAGGAGTTACATTTTCCCTTGGACTGATTCTTGTAATAGTCGCAGGAGCAGAGCTTTTCACTGGTAATAATCTTCTTATGATGGGATTAGCTTCTGGAGCTGTAACTTATAAACAAGTTCTAAAAAACTGGTCTGTAAGCTATCTAGGAAATTTTATAGGCTCTATCAGTGTAGTGTTTCTTATGTATTTTACTAACTTGTGGAAGATGAAAGAAAACTTACTAGGAGCAAGCTCAGTTATAATTGCGACAAGTAAAGTAAATCTTACCTTTGTAGAAGGATTGACAAGAGGAATACTCTGTAATGCCCTTGTTTGTTTAGCGGTCTGGCTCTGTTTTAGTGCAAGATCAGTTATGGGCAAAATAGCGGCAATCATTTTTCCTATAACTGCATTTGTAGCTTCAGGTTTTGAACACAGTATTGCAAATATGTATTTTATTCCAATGGGAATTCTTTTAAAAAATAATCAAAGTGTTCTTAATGCAGTACTGAAAATAAAACCTGATATAAATCTTTCTAATTTAAATATATTTGGTTTTCTTGGAAATTTACTTTCTGTGACAATAGGAAATATAATTGGCGGTGCAATCATGGTCGGTATTGTATACTGGCTGATAATAGTCCTGCCAATAAGACTTAAAAGAGATAAAAATAAGATTTTAAGTTTAAAGTTTAAAAATTATAATATTTTAAAAGGAGATTGATAATATTGTTAAAAAGACTGATTCCTATTTTGATGGTAGAAGATGTAAATAAAACAATTCATTTTTATCAGGATACACTTGGTTGTTTTGAACTTGTTCTAACAGATCCGAAAGAAGGAAAATTTGACTGGGCATTGATGAAGTGTGAAAACGTAGAGATTATGTTTCAATCTAGGGAAAGCCTTTCAGAAAAGGTACCGGAATTAAAAAATGCAGAAATAGGAGGTACATCAGTTACTTATATTGAAGCTGAAAATGTTGAAGCACACTATGATTGGGTTAAAGACAATGTAGAAGTAATAAAAGAACTACATGATACACCATGGGGAAGAAAAGAATTTTTCATCAAAGATTGCAACGGGTATATTATTGTTTTTGCCCAGTAAATTTTATTAATTTAAAAAGTAAGATAAAGGAGGATTTAATGAATGAAAAAACTAAATATCCTGTTGCTTTTATTACTACTCACCCAGGTGGAAAATTAACGACTTTTATGATTGAAGAGATAGCGCACTGCGGCAATAAAGACAGAATAAAAGTAACAATTGATGCGCCCTGTAATTATATAGAGTCAAATGATGATACAAAATTCATAGAGTGTGTGTATGACAAGGATTTTAATCCCAGGACAAAAGTGGTATGCCAGACTAAAATATTTGAAGGAGGAAATCTGCTTGCTCTTGATGATAATGAAAAAATGAAGGTCTTTATGGATGCTGCATCAAAACTTACCGCTGCATTAGAGATTGTCGGTAGAACCAGGAAAAAATTTGAAGTGATATTAAAGTGCGACAGATAAATATTATTAATAAGTTCTTATTTTGAGAAAACTGGCTGGCCCACTCCTAGTAAATGCATTTCGAACTCTTTATTTTTGAAGAAATATTAAGTTTTAAAGACAAAATAGAAGAATTGACTTCAAACCTGATGCGCTTCATAAAATATATCTGTATATGGCTTTGGCAAGGCCACTCTCATTATTTGAATCTGTGATATGGTCAGCTCTTTTTAGGACTTCCGTGTAAGAATTTTTAACTGCCACTGTAAACCCGGCAAATTCAAACATACTTAGATCATTGTAGCTGTCTCCGAAAACAACTACATCTTCTTTCTTATAACCAAATTTTTCACATATGAGTTGCAGTGCATTACCCTTTGTAGCTTTTTTATCCAGAATATCAAAAAAATACTCACCTGATCTTACAATCTGCATTAAATCAGAGAATTTAGCCCTAAGATAACTATCAAGCGGGTCGTCTTCTTTTACTGGAACACTTACAGCAACACAATTCCGGGCAAATTCTTCTGTCTCGATATTTTCAATCTTGAAGATCGGTTCATTTATTTTTTTAAAAACATCCAAGTACGGTATCATATTTCTCATAAAATATCTTTCCATCAGGCCTTGCGACTAACGGTATATAACCCTTAGCTTTTATAGTCTGCACCAGGGTATAATAATATACTGGATTGATCGTAACTGCGTTTATAACATTTAAAGAATCGTCTACAGTTACAGAGCCATTAAGAGTGATCTGGGGTAACTTAAGCCCGAATAACTCAATTATCGGCAATACGGCACCTATTGATTTTCCGGTTGCAAGAATTATCTGTATCCCTTTTTTCTGGCAATCAAACAGCGCCTGCTTATTTAATGTGGTGATCTCAGAATTATCGTCAAGAAGTGTGCCATCGACATCCGTAACAAGTAATTTAATCATCTGCTTATGTGGGTAGCTATTCCAAAACAGTCTTCAGCTGCTTCCATCACGGCTTCAGAAAGGGTAGGGTGGGAATGGACTGTTTCTGCAAGGTCGTCGACCAACATTTCACCCTTCATTGCTACTGCAACCTCATGGACAAGATCCGAGCACCTTGGGCCGACCATCTGGGCACCTAGTATCTCCCCCGTATCCTTGTCATTGACGATCTTGATAAATCCTTCAGTCTCCCCTGTGATAAAGGCTTTTCCGCTGTTTGAAAATGGAAATATACCATGGCATACATTATATCCTTTTTGCTTTGCCTGAGCTTCGTTTAACCCTACCGTCCCGATCTCTGGAGAAGTAAACACTGCCCATGGTATTACTCTGTAATCCATCACTTTATTTTTTCCTGATATTATTTCTGCAGCAATCTTGCCTTCCTCTGAAGCAACATGGGCAAGTTGTAATCCACCTGTAATATCTCCTACAGCAAAAATATTATCTATATTAGTCCTTAGACCAGCATCGACTTTTATAAAGCCCTTTTCTGTTGTCTGGACACCTGCAGCCTCAAGACCTATCCCGGATGACAGCGGTTTCCTTCCGACTGATATAAGTATCTTATCGCATATGATTTCTTCGCCACCTTTCAGCGTGCATACAAACTTTCCGTCTTTCTTGCTTACTTTTTCAGCTACTGTATCTGTAAGTATCTTTACACCTTTTTTCTTTAATGATTTTTCGATGACTTTCGAAACATCCTCGTCTTCAGTCGATAGTATTCTTGGCAGTATTTCTACCATCGTTACTTTGCTCCCAAAGGAACTGAAGATATTTGCAAATTCAGAACCGATGACTCCACCGCCAACGATCAGAAGCGATTCGGGAACGCTGGTTAGAGATAATATTCCAACATTATCGATGATCCCATCACCATCAAGGATAAATGGAGGAACACTTCCTGCAACTGATCCAGTTGCAATAATTATGTTGTCAGCACTGACTTCTATTTTTGTACCTTCTGCAGTATCTACTTCGATCTGATTTTTAGATATGAGCCTTCCCGTTCCGTTTATCAACTCGATCTGATTTTTCTTGAAATGAAAACCAAGACCCTGTCTCTGGGCAGTTACTACCTTATCCTTTCTTTCCATGATCTTTTTAAAGTCAAAAGAAAAATCAGGCACAATTATCCCAAAGATATCTGATTTCTTAATATCCTCTATTTTTTCTGCAGCATGAAAAAGAGCTTTTGTCGGTATGCATCCCCAGTTAAGGCAGGTGCCGCCAAGGTTTTCTTTTTCTATCACAATTGTATTTATTCCCAATTTTGAGGCCCTGATCGCTGCGACATAACCACCTGGTCCCCCGCCCAGTACTGCAAGTTTAGCTGTTTTTGTTTCCATTTGGTTCACTCCTTAAAATAAAGATCTGGTTTTAAAGATTGTAAATATGATATTTAATCCTATAATTTTGAAGTAATTTTAATTAAAATACTATAAAACTCAAATATTTTAACTGATATTATTATTTATGCACAGCAGGTTAATCAGAAGTATTGAAAAAAACAGGGGCACCTCCAAAATCATATTTTATGATACTGGAAAAATAAGTTACAGCAATGCTTATGAACTACAGTTAAAGCTCTTTGAGCTTGTCAGAGGTGAATGTGTTCCGGGAGTGATACTACTGCTTGAACATCTTCCGGTTATAACTATAGGTAACAATAAGAACAGGAAAAACCTTTTATCAGATGACAAGACACTGGCAGAAAATAATATCAAACTGATCGAATCAAACAGGGGTGGAGATATAACTTTCCATGGGCCAGGGCAGCTTGTCTGTTATCCAATATTTGACCTTACAAGATTTGGAAAAGATCTCAGTACCTTTGTCTTTAACCTTGAACAGGTGATAATTGATACACTCGAAGAATATGGAATCGAAGGAAACCGTATCGACAAAATACGCGGTGTTTTTGTAGGGAACAACAAAATAGCATCTGTCGGTCTGCATGTAAAAAAATGGATCACCATGCACGGTTTTTCACTCAATATTAACGTATCCCTGGATTATTTCAGCAACATTGTCGCGTGCGGATTAAAGGAACATGAGCAGACTTCCTTAAAAAAAATCACAGGTAATGAAGTGCCTGTTTCAGATGTCAAAGAACTTGTCTTAAAAAAGTTTAGAAATATTTTTAATATAGAGCTCCTGGATATTAGAACCCTGTAAGTATCTAACCAGGGTTTTAAGGGCCGCTAATTTTTATTACTTTTTTTATTGTTCTTATCTGTATCCTTTTTCAATATTGAATAGATCTCCCTTAAAACCTGCAGGGGTTCTCGGATAAGACGCTTGGGGAAAAATGGTACAAGCGTTGCAAATGCTTTTTTCATATCCTCATTTACCCTGTGTGGTTTGGTAAGAATCCTGTCAATAAAATCCTCTGCAAAAACAGTCCTTAGATGCCTTCTATCTATCTCGACTTTTTTGCTGCATTCGTCACAAGAAATACTCCTTAAATAGCTTCCTATATATTGGACTGTATGGTTAGTTTCCTCATTACAGTTTACACAGAACAACGTTATTTTTGTTATTTCATCCTTCATAATAATAACTCTTAAGTTTCAGATCATTACATGTGATATATTTGATTTTTAGAATATTATTACTTTATTTCTATATCAATAGCAATTCCGGACTCTGGAGGAGTTCTTTTAACCTTGCAAGATATTTTGCCCCGTCTGCGCCATCTATTATCCTGTGGTCAACGGCAAGCGAGATCTGCATGAAAGTGCCCACAGTTATCCTGTCATCCTTTACACAGGGGTCTTTATATATTTCCCCGACCATCAGGATAGCACCCTGTGGTGGATTTATAATAGCTGTAAAGTTTCTTACTCCAAACATCCCGAGGTTTGATATTGTAAAGGTCCCATTTGAGATCTCTTCCATTTTAAGTTTTGAACTTTTTGTTTTTTCGACAAGTTCCGCTCTCATCCTGGCAATGTCAAAAAGGGATAGCCTGTCAGCTCCGTATATTGTAGGGACGATTAGACCGGCATCTGTTGCGACCGCAAGACCTACGTTTACGTCGTCGTATATTATATGTTCGCCATCAAGAAGGGATGCATTTATGACTTTTTGTTCAGAAAGTACCATTGAAACTGCTTTTATTATAAAGTCGGTCACAGTCAGCTTGACTTTATAGACATTTAAGACTCTTTCCTTTATCTTCTCCCTTATATCTACAAGCGATCCTACATCTATGATAACTGTCGAAATAATATGGGGTATATTCTGCTTAGAATATGTAAGGCGATCAGCTATTACTTTTCTTATACCTTTAAGCGGCACACTTGACAGGATCTTGGCGGCAGCTTTTGGAATTGATATGGTAACAGGTTCTTTTATTGCTGCTTCTGTTGAAGCAGTTGCCTGTGAGGCAGCGGGTTTTTCAACTGCTGCTTTTTCAATATCTTCCTTTACTATTCTTCCACCTGGACCCGTCCCTGTGACAGATGTTATATCTACTGATAACTCAGATGCGAGCCTTTTTGCAAGAGGAGATATTTTTATTCTTCCGGATGTTCCCTGTTCGCTTACTATTGAAGCATTTCCTTTATAATTTTCAATATCTTCACGGACTATCCTTCCACCGGGACCGGTTCCTGTGACCTGCGATATATCTATACCTTTTGATTCAGCAAGCCTTCTGGCCAGAGGTGATATTTTTATATCCCTCCGATCTTTTTTTGGGATTGTATCAGAAGTAGCGCCTGCTTGTCCGCTTCCAGTCTGTTCTTTAGCTGGTTCCGCAGATACCTTTTCAGGAACTTTTTCAGGCTGGTCAGGCTCTGGACCGGTTGCTCCAGGTATTTTTTCATCCGCTTTACCTATATAAGCTATTACTTCTGTCACGGGCACCTCGTCCCCTTCTTTTCTTAATATCTTTAATAGAGTGCCTGCATTATAAGATTCTACCTCAAGGCTCACCTTATCTGTCATGACTTCAAAAAGGACCTCGCCTTCACTTACGCTGTCGCCTTCTTTTTTATGCCATTTCTCTATTGTCCCTGTTTCCATGGTAAGACCGAGTTTGGGCATTATTACCTCATGCATATTTATATATCCTTTCTTGATAATACTAATACTGAAAAAAATTGCATAGTATTTATTTTATTGCAGTTTTAATATTAATTTATTTATCATTTATAATCAATATTTTTGTCTCAGGTCTTTTTTGATCTGGCTTCAGGGTCTACCTAAAAGTCCCAATGCATTTTTTACAATAAATTCAGCAGTCAATCCAAACAACTTCATGAGTTCCCAAGGCTGTCCAGATTCACCAAACCTGTCATCAACTCCCATCATCTTCATTTTTACAGGCTGATCTAAAGCTTTTCCCTCCATCAAGATCCCTGCTACTATGTTTCCGAAACCACCCTTTTGATGTTCTTCCACCGTTATTACGAGCCTGGTCTGTTTAGCAGCATTGATGACTGCTGCCCTGTCGATTGGTTTAACAGTGTGGACATTTATTACCCTTACTTCAAATCCTTCCTCTTCCCTTAAGATATACGCTGCCCTCATAGCTTCTGCAACTACCGGTCCGCATGCTATTATTGAAAGGTCCTCATTCTCCGATCTATACTTATCTGAAACAATCATCTCAAATCCATCCTTAAAATTTTCAGACTTTTTTCTGTATCTGATAATATTTGCTTTTCCGAATTCAAAGGGGGTGCCGTTTTTTGTCACAACTGGTGTAGCTTCCCTTGCAAGCCTTATTGCAGCAGGACCTGTGATCGCAGCAATAGCCTTTGTCGCTTTTTGTGCCTCAATACTATCACATGGTACAACAATATGCATATTTGGCAGGTAGTAGAGGTTTGATATATCTTCGAGCGCCTGATGAGTGGCGCCGTCGGGCCCGACTGAAATTCCCCCATGAGCATCGACTATTTTGACATTATAATTGTTATAGCAGACAGTGGTCCTTAATTGATCCCAGTTCCTGCCGGTTATAAATACGCCATAGGACCCGATAAATGGTATCTTACCTTCTTTTGCTAGACCTGCTGCTACAGCAGTCATGTTCTGTTCAGCAATCCCCATTGAAAAAAACCTCGGTTTTCTCTCAGGATGACCTAAATAAAAGGAACTCATTTTTATAGAATCAGTTATATCAGCACCAAGTGCCACCACTCTTGGATCATCTCCTATTTCTTCAAGAGTTGTTCCAAATCCCGAACGGTTTGGGATCATTTCTACTTTCATATTATCCTGGACGTTCCAGAAATAATCTTCTGAAAACACCGGTACCAGGCCAATTATTTTTTTATCTATCTTATCCTGGTATTTCCTGTTTCTTTCCAACAGTTCCTCCAGTTTTTCTGTAGTCATTTCCCTGCAAGCAATATCCTGGAGGGCTTTTTCTAAAGATTCTTCGCCGCTCTTGCCGTCCTTTGGGGGCATCCCGTGATATGCACAGACATTTTCTGCAAAAGAAACGCACTTTCCCTTGACTGTTTTTGCGATGAGGATGCTGGGCTTCCCTTTTATTTTTTCAAACTTGTCCAGTTCTTTTAAAATGTCTTCGATATTGTGGCCATCACATTCTGCAACATTCCAGCCAAAAGACTGCCATTTTTTTGCTATGGGTTCTATTTCCATGACTTCACTTGTAAAACCATCGATCTGTAGATTATTTCTATCGACTATGGCAAACAGATTATCCAGCCTGTAATGGGACGCAGACATTGCAGCTTCCCATACGCTGCCTTCATCAAGTTCACCGTCACCCAGAATGCAAAAGACCCTGTAGACCATCCCATCAAGCTTGGCATTTAATGCAGATCCGACTGCAATACCGAGCCCCTGCCCGAGCGAGCCCGAGGAGGCTTCTATACCAGGCAATTTAAACCTGTTTGGATGTCCTTCAAATCCTGAAAACAGGCGCCTCAGATTTACTATTTCATCGATTTCAAAATACCCTGAAAGCCCGAGTGAAGCATAGAGCGCTGGCGCCTTGTGGCCAGCTGACCAGAATACCCGGTCCCTTTTTTCCCATTCAGGATTCTTCGGGTCATGATTTATTTTCTTAAAATAAAGAGCCGCTGCTATGTCGATAACAGACATGGTGCCACCTGTGTGTCCGGAGCCTGCAGCACTGATAGCTATCATTGAATACCATCTTATTTTTTTTGCTATTTGCTGCAGTTCCTCTATACGGGGATCATTTAAAACTGCACCAGAAGCAGAATCTATTACAGGCATCCTGTCTCCTAATAAAAATCAGTAAAATCTTATGTATGGTAAAAAATAAAATATTCTATAACTATAATAAATAGACTTCATTATTACCAGTATTTTTAGGGCTATAAAGCTTAAAGATCACGAATTTAAAACATCCATAATGCCCTGTTTTATCCTGTCATGGCTGGGTATCATCTCATTTTCCAGGTTAAGGCTGTACGGGACCGGGCAGTTTCTGCCTGAGACCCTTAGGATAGGACCGTCTAACAAGTCAAATCCTTTTTCAACTACCTGTGAAACTACTTCGCCCATGAACCCTCCAAACCCGCATGCTTCTTCTACACAGAGAAGCCTGCTAGTTTTCTTGACAGAGTCCAGCACAGGACCGATATCAAGTGGTTTTAAGGTCCTCAGGTCCACGACTTCGCATTCAATACCTTCTTCACTGCTTAAAATATCCGCCACTTCAAGAGCTTTCTTGACCATAAAGGATGCTGCAACAACAGTTACGTTGCTGCCTTTTCTTTTTATATCTGCAGATCCGAGAGGTATTTCATAAAGTTCCTCAGGAACGTCTTGTACATATTTTTTATTTTTATAGAGCAGTTTATGCTCGATGAAAATAACAGGATTATTGTCTTTTATCGACGAGACAAGAAGGCCCTTTGCATCATAAGGACATGAAGGCATTACTACTTTAAGCCCGGGAATATGCGCAACAAGGGCTTCCAGGCTCTGTGAATGCTGTCCAGCTGCACCGGTGCCGCCTCCTCCGGCTGTCCTTAACACCATTGGCACCGCCGCTTTGCCACCGAACATATACCGTATTTTTGCTGCCTGATTAGCGATCTCATCCATAGATATGGTCAGGAAATCAGAAAACATTATTTCAACTATCGGTCGCATACCTGTAACGGCGCAACCTGTTGCTACACCTATAAGAGCATCTTCCGATATTGGACTGTTTATTATCCTTTCTTTCCCAAATTCTTCAAGCATTCCGACAGAAACACCAAAAGCTCCTCCATATTCTGCCACATCTTCCCCTATAAGAAAGACGTCAGGATCTTTCCTCATCATCTGCAACATAGTTTCCCTTATTGCTTCAAGGTAAGTCAATTCACGCATATACATCCTCCTCTACTTCAGAAGCCTCAGGGAAAGGACTTTCATCTGCAAATCTGGAAGCATTTTCGATTTCTGTCTTTACAGCCTCCTCGATGTCTTTATCGTCTTTATCAGTTATTATGCCTTCATCCAAAAGCACTTTTTTGAACCGAGGTATTGGGTCCTTTTCTACCCATTCCCTGACCTCTTCTTTTGACCTGTAGACCTGTGCATCACTTTTCGAATGACCTTTCCATCTATATGTCAGGCATTCTACGATTACAGGTCCATTTCCGTTCCTGCAATAATCACTGAAATGTCTTATAGTGTTATACACTTCAACTATATTATTTCCATCTATTGTCAGTCCCTCAATATTATAGGCACACTTCCTGTCAGATATTCTTTTTATATTAAAAGCTTCTTTTACAGGCATCGACATACCATACTGATTATTTTCACATACATATATGATAGGAAGATCCCAGATAGACGACATGTTTAAGGCACCGTGAAAATTACCGCGGTTTGCCGCACCATCTCCGAAAAAACATGCCACTATTTTTTCTTTCTCTTTCATCTTGCATGTGAGTGCAGCACCAGTGGCGATATCGATACTCCCTCCGACGATTCCGTTTGCCCCCAGATTCCCGGTTGTGACATCCGCAATATGCATCGATCCACCTTTTCCCTTGCAATAGCCTGTCTCTTTTCCCAGCAGTTCTGCCATCATAAGGTCGAGGCTTGCACCTTTGGCAATACAGTGGCCATGTCCCCTATGGGTGGAGGTAATGTAATCTGTTTTTTCAATAGCATAAATAGTGCCCACTGCAGTTGCTTCTTCACCTACATAAAGATGACAGGTCCCGTGTATCTTACCCCTGATGATAAACTGTTCTGTCGCCGCTTCAAAATGCCTTATCTCATACATTTTTTTAAGCATTTCGATCTTTATATTTTTATCAAGGTCTTTAAAACTATCCTCTATTTTGTGCCCGTCGATCACGAGCTTTTTTTCAGCCAATTGTTATCACTCCTTTTTATCAGTTTTTTAATATCTCATTTGCAGTTGATTCATCTGTTATCAGGATATTTATTATTTTGCCTTTTAATGCACCTGTTATAACACCGGTTTTATTTAATCCAAAAGAAACCCCTATAACATTTTTTATTCTTTTTATTTTTTCCAATGGTGCCCTTACGATCCTATCATCAAGCTCGCTTTTTATCGGGTTGCCTTCATTATCAATAAAAATAAGGTTTATATCTCCAGCAACACCGAGACCTGAGAGATATTTGAAATCGTTCTGTTTAAAATTACCGGTCTTGATCATTGTCGAGTCCTGTCCTATATCACTCATACCAATTATTGCAGTACTGATACCGTCAAACATCTCAAAGATCTCGCTAACGCTGGAATCTTTCATCAGTACTTCTTTTGCCTCTTCACTGTCAACTACTGCAGGTGAATGGATTACAAAGCTCTGTCCGCCATATTTGTCTGCCAGAGTCTTTGCAACAGAGTTTGTATGGATCTCAATACCAGTTTTACCAAGGCCACCAAGAAGCGGTATGACCTTTATATTGATCCTTCTTTCAGGTTCAATAAAACTTGCAACAGACTTTAACGTATTGCCCCAACCGACACCAAGCAGCTCCCCCTCTTTTAATATCCTGTCCAAAAGTCCTGCAAGTGAGGACGCCATATTTAGGTAGACTTCTCTTTTATCATCATCTGAAGGAACGATTATACATTCCTTCAGATTAAAGAGCTTTTCTATTCTATCTTCAAGTTCGTCAAATCTTTCTCTCGGAGAATTTATTTTAATTTCTACGATCTTTTCTTTTTTTGCCTTTGAAAGATATCTTGATACTTTAGTCCTCGATATATTAAGCCTGTCAGATATCTCGTTCTGGTTTTTATTTTCAAGGTAATACAACCTTGATATCTTCATAAGCAATTTTAGCTGTTCACTGTTTTTCATCTGGAATAATTATTTTCTGTATTTGTGAGAATAACATTCTGCACAAATGTGCAGTGTCTGCAAATAATTTCAATATTATTATACTTAATATAAATATTTTTTCAATTACCCTTTTAAGATATTTTTTTAAAAGAGCCGGTAGGTTGCAAGTTTCTAAAGTACTCTATACTGATAGGACTCCGCAAATGATATTCGGGCTTTTTCGAGTTTTTTTAGATGTGATGTTATCTGTATATGTCGGGCAAAAAAATTGCAAATAACAAAATATACTTATAAAATGATTTAGAAATTTTCAACTTTTTAACTTTTAAATATTTTGATTATCTATGCCTACTGGAAATACTGTGTTACAAAAAATTATTGAGATCGGGCCGGTCCTTATAATCCCGTGTATTCTCTTAATAATAGGGCTTATAGCATCAAGGAAACCGTTGAAGGTCTTTTTAAACAGCTTATACGTTTTTATCGGTATGTTTGGGATCGCCTTAATGCTTACCCTGCTTGTAAACTTTTTAAAGCCGCTTAATGATTTTATCATCGCTAACTCATTTAAAGAATTTGAGATATTAGATGTGGGATGGCTTGCTTCAAAGCAGATAATACTAAATTCTCCCATCAATCTCTATATCATAATAGCCCTTGCTGCTGTAAACCTTATTATGCTGTTTCTTAGATTCACGAGGACAATTAACATAGACCTCTGGAACTGGTGGATATTCCTCATGACCGGTTCCCTTATTTTTACTATCACTGAAATAAAATGGCTGGGTGTTTTGATATCAATAATCATATATGTGATAACCCTAGTCATAGCTGATATATATGCTCCAAATATCGAAAATTATTTCGGTATCAAAGGAGTGTCAAACCCGCAGGCGCAGTATATAGCCTGGGCCCCCATTTCTCATCTCATTAATTTTATCCTGAACAAAATACCAGGGATAAGAAGGGTCCACCTTTTTTATGGAGAGATACAATATAAACTGGGATTCTTTTCGGAACCAATGATAATGGGGTTTATTATAGGTTTTATTACAGGAGTTATAACAAAAGCCAGATTAATAATTTCAGCGCCAGGTCCAAACATCATGTACGCACTTGGTAAGGGTCTGGAACTTTCTATTATAATGATACTTCTACCAAGGCTGTTTAATCTACTCTATAAGGGTCTTGCGCCTGCTATCTCTGATATAATCAGTTTTTTAAACAGAAAGATCACTAAAAGGGAAATCTATATTGGAGTAGATGCCTTAATTTTTGCAGGACATCCTTCTGTAATCGGTCTTTCCATAGTCGTGATACCACTTTCTGTTTATATTGCTACCATACTTCCCGGCAATCATATGATCCCGGGTGCAGATATAATCATCATTGCCTTTATTCTCGTCTGGACAATCGCACCATCCAGGGGGGATATTTTCAGGAGTTTTATATCAGCCATGGTGATAGTCCCTCTGACTCTCTGGATAACAAGCGATATGGGAGCTCTCTTTAGTAGTTTTCTACAGAAATACAATATAGAGATCACAGAAGGTGTTACCAGGGTGACAAGTTACGGTGGGGGTTCAAACTGGCTTTTCTGGATACTTCTTCAGATAATAAAACCTATACTCAACCTCTTTACTTAGTGGGCAGACCGATAAAGATCATTGCTTTCTTGTTATCCTGTGTATATATTCAAGATAGAGGTTCTGCCTCATTGGCCTGCTTTCACCAAGAAGAATGATCCCATGCCTCTCAAGGGTCAGGTGTATCTTTCTCTCGTTTTGCATTATTATATCCCTCACGCTTGAAAGATTTGTCCTGTTTACCCATAATCCCGATTCAATAGAAACAAATGGAAAAAAAGAATATTTTTTTATGAGAGTCTCCCAATCAATGGTAACTCTTTCAATAAGATCCGAATAATTGATAGATGGGTTTTCTTTTATTGATTCTCTTGCCTGTCTCACTATTTCGACTGAAACTCTTTTTTCTAACCTTCTCAGGTTATAAGAAGCAAGGGTAAGAAATATTCCGTAGGCGAGTACCAGGGGAATAAAATAATAATAATAACTATCTATAAATCTAATAATATATTTTCCGATTTTACCCAGAAAGACTTCGAGCCAAACACTTATCATAAATACTCCGGCTTAATTGGTGGAGATGAGCGGATTTGAACCGCCGCCCTCTTGTCTGCCAGACAAGCGTTCTCCCACTGAACTACATCCCCAAAAAAGTGGTGGAGATGAGCGGGATCGAACCGCTGGCCTCCTGCTTGCAAGGCAGGCGCTCTCCCAGCTGAGCTACACCCCCACGTGTCTACTGGTGGGCATATCTGGATTCGAACCAGAGACCTCGTCCTTATCAGGGACGCGCTCTAACCAACTGAGCTATATGCCCCGGCACTACCAGATATTTAAAAACCAGTGTTCAAACAGATTTAGCCAACAAAAAATACCAACTATGGCATCATTTGTCAAGGATATTAAATACCGGTTTTTAATAGCGCCTGTAAATACCTGTCGATTCAATCCTGAATTTTATTATTCTGTCTTATCATCCGGCTCTGGAAAAACCCCAGCTACTTCTCTTCTTTCAGGGGCAAACCTCAGTTCTATACCACCTACAATTCGAAGTACGATATTAAATATCCAGGCTGTTAAGGCTGCAAGAGCCGCTGCAAATATCGACGCTATAAGTCCGATAATTACAAAAATGATTATACCGATCACTCCGCCGCCAAAATTCAGGCCCACGCTGCCAAGCATCTGATCAATATTCATGCCAGGCATAAGGCTCCCAAGTGCTTCATTGAAGGTAACACCTGAAGAAGCAAGAATAGCCCACCCGACCAGTCCGACAACCGCAAAGATTATTACATACAGTATAAAAAAAATAAGATATGCGACAAGTACATATTTAAATACCGAGAACTCACTTACACTTTTTAGCACTCTTCTATCTACTCTCATTTTTTCTCCTTTAAAAGGATTTTATTATAGTAGTAGACAAATTCCTTATTATCCGCTTTAACTACATCTTGAAATATTTATCTGTAAGTTTAGCAATGCCAGGAATCCTGAAAGTCTTACCTGAAAATCCCATGATTATACAGATAATAGCCATTATCCATGCAACACCTGCAAGAACATAACCCAGCCATGAAAAGAAAAACCATCCTATATATGGTATTAGACCGAGTATTACAGAGATGACTACTATGCATGCGACCTCTATTATCCCCAGTATTAAAGCCTGGAGAGCATTCCATTTTACGAATCTGTTTTCTTTTTCCATCAACCAGATTATCAGTCCACCCAGCCAGCTGAAAAGATATGCCAGCAGGTTTGCGACTTTTGGGTCCATTCCTGTAGAACTCTTCTTGTTTATATCTTCATCATAATTCATCGGAGCACTTTTTTCTGCCATTTTTTACCTCCCTTAATAGTTTATCCAATTATAATAATTACTGATCATATAAAGTAATTATATAAAATATTTATTTAAAAAAATATTATTCAAATGAATAATATTTGAAAAATCACTATTTCAATAGATTAACAAAAAATCATTATATTACAATTTATTTATATTATTTTATTTTTTAGTTTTCAGGATAGACAAGTTCAAAAGAAGCTACCAGGTCACCGTCTGCAAGCCTCATCATTTTTACACCCTGGGTCGCCCTGCCGGTTCTCCTGACTGATTTTGCGGGCACCCTAATAAGTATGGCATTTGTAGTGACGATTATTATATCATGCTCATCCCTTATGATCCCTGCACCTGCAAGTTTACCCTTTTTTTCTGTCAGCTGAATGGTCTTTACTCCAAGACCACCTCTACGCTGTTTGTTATATGAAGAAACAGGCGTTCTCTTTGCAAAACCGTTTTGTGTAAGGACAAATAGGTCTTCCCCTACATCTTTTGATACCATCATAGTGATGACCTGATCGTCCTTTGAAAGCCTCATACCCCTGACCCCCTGGGTCGTCCTGCCCATTGGCCTGCAATCTTTTTCAGAAAATTTAATCGCCTGGCCATTCTTTGTCACCATCAGGACCTCATTGTTTCCATTCGATTTCTCTACACCTATCAGCTCGTCCTTCTCCATCAGGTTTATTGCGGCGATGCCGTCCCTCCTTGAGGTATCGTAATCTGTTATAGGAGTTTTCTTGACCATACCTTTTTTGGTACCCATTACAAGATAGTCATCTTTACTGTATTCTTTTATAGCTATTATCGCTGCTACCCGTTCACCGCTCTTAAAGGGTAAAAAGTTTATGATCGCTTTGCCTTTGGATGTCCTGCTGCCTTCCGGAAGTTCGTGCACCTTTAGTCTATAGACCTTGCCCAGATTTGAAAAGAACATTATATAATGGTGGGTGGAAGATATAAAAAGATGTTCTACAAAATCATCTGTCTTCAGGTTCAGACTGGTCACACCTTTCCCACCCCTTCTCTGTTTCCTGTAGGTCGTCAAAGGGACCCTCTTGATGTACCCGGAATGCGTAAAGGATATGACATTCTCTTCTTCGGCTATCAGGTCCTCTATATCCAAGTCCGCTGAACTTGCTGTTATCTCAGTCCTTCTTTCATCGGCATACTTCTTCTTCATCTCCAGCAATTCTTCTTTTATTACACCATAGATCAGCTCATCGCTCCCAAGAAGTTTTTTAAGCTGTTTTATTCTCTCCACAAGTTCTTCATATTCTTTTTTTACTTTTTCCCGCTCAAGACCTGTCAGCCTCTGGAGGCGCATGTCCAGGATGGCCTGTGACTGGATCTCTGAAAGCTTAAATTTTTTCATCAATCTGGTCTTTGCTGTAGGCACATCTTTTGAAGACCTGATGGTGCTTATTACCTCATCCAGATTATCTAGTGCAATGAGAAGCCCTTCGACAATATGGAGTCTGTCTTCTGCTACCTTTAATTCATATTTAGTCCTGTTTACAATAACGATAAACCTGTGCTTCACATATTCTTCTATCAGCTGTTTTAGACTTAAAGTCTTTGGGACCCCATCAACAAGCGAAAGCATGATTATTCCAAAAGTAGTCTCCAGCTGGGTGTTCTTATAAAGGAAATTGATCACAATATCAGGAATTGCATCCCTTTTTAAGTCTATTGATATACGCATTCCGCTTTTATCAGATTCATCCCGGAGATCATTGATCCCTTCGAGCTTCTTATTCCTGACCAGGTCGGCGATCTGGATGATGAGGTTAGATTTTTTGACTTCATATGGAAGTTCATCTACTATGATCTGGGTCTTGCCCTTATTGGATTGCTCGATGTGTACGCGTCCCCTGACTTTTATCCTGCCCCTGCCTGTATCATAAGCTTCCCTGATGCCTTCAATACCCATGATCGTCCCACCGGTCGGGAAATCAGGGCCCTTGATCTTTTTCATAAGCTCTTTGGTCGTGACTTCGGGTTTATCTATACATAGGATCGTCCCTTCGATTATCTCACCCAGATTATGTGGAGGTATATTGGTTGCCATCCCTACCGCGATTCCGGAAGAACCGTTCACCAGAAGATTTGGTATCTTTGCTGGAAGTATTGAAGGTTCTTTAAGTGAACTGTCAAAATTGTCGACAAACAGTATTGTTTCCTTATCAATATCGACCAGAAGTTCTTCTGCTATCCTTGCCAGTCTTGCTTCTGTATAACGCATTGCAGCTGCGCTGTCACCATCGACAGAACCAAAGTTACCATGACCATCAATCAGCGGATAACGCATTGAAAAATCCTGTGCCATCCTGACCAGTGATTCATAGACTGCTGTATCTCCATGAGGATGGTATTTACCGAGTACCTCTCCGACTATTCTTGCACATTTTTTATGCGGGGTGGTATGCCTCATACCCATATCGTGCATCGCATAAAGTATCCTTCTGTGGACAGGCTTTAGTCCATCCCTTGAATCAGGAAGCGCCCTGCCTATTATGACACTCATCGCATAACTGAGGTATGATTCCTGCATTTCGGATTCTATTTCGACATTCTTTATTTTTCCTCTGAGTTCAAATACCATATTATTAAGACCAGCTCTTTCAAAAAATGACTTTAGTTTTTAAGTGATTAAATATCTATAAAGGAAACTTCCCTTGCGTTCTTTTCAATAAATGCTCTTCTCGGTTCTACCTTATCTCCCATCAGAGTAGAAAACACATCATCTGCGATCAAAGCGTCTTCTATTTCAACCTTAAGTAATGTACGCGTTTCTGGATCCATTGTGGTCTCCCAGAGCTGCTCAGCATCCATCTCGCCAAGACCCTTATATTGTTGGATGGTAACATTTTTACCTTTTGTCTTTTCTTTTATCTTATCAAGATCTTTCTCACTGTAAGCATAGAAGACTTCTTTACCACTTTTTACCTGATAAAGCGGTGGCTGTGCTATATAGACATAACCTTCTTCTATGAGCCTGTTCATATACCTGTAAAGAAATGTCAGTATCAATGTCCTGATATGCGCTCCGTCGACATCAGCATCTGTCATGATTATTATCTTATGGTATCTTGCACCGGCAATATCGAACTCATCGCTTATGCTGGTTCCCATAGCTGTTATCATGGCCTGGATCTCAGTGCTGTTCAGTATTTTATGCAAGCGCGCTTTTTCGACATTTAAGATCTTGCCTCTTAATGGCAAAATAGCCTGAAATCTCCTGTCCCTTGCCTGTTTTGCGCTGCCTCCTGCAGAATCACCCTCAACCAGGAACAATTCACAAAGTTCAGGCTCATTTATGGAACAATCCGCAAGTTTTCCAGGTAGCGAGCTTGATTCAAGCAAAGATTTTTTACGTGTAAGGTCCCTTGCTTTTTTGGCGGCATTTCTTGCCCTTGCTGCATCAAGACATTTGTTTACTATTGCTTTTGCTATGCTTGGATTTTCTTCAAGAAATTCTGCAAGCTTTGCATTTACCGTGGACTCTACAAAGCCCTTTATCTCACTGTTTCCGAGCTTGGTCTTTGTCTGGCCCTCAAACTGCGGTTCCTTTAATTTCACGCTTATTATTGCAGCAAGTCCTTCCCTGATATCCTCACCGGTCAGATTGGTGTCCTTCTCCTTTAGTATGTTGGAATTTCTTGCATAATCGTTTACTGTCCTTGTGATAGCTCCTTTAAAGCCTACAAGATGCGTACCACCCTCTGCAGTGTTTATATTATTTGCAAAGGAGAATATTGCTTCGTTATACCCGAGAGTGTACTGCATGGCTATCTCGACTTCGTGATCATTTTCAATATTATGGATGTATATGGGATTCTTATGAAGTATCTCCTTCTTTTCGCATATGTACCGTAAGAAATCAACGATACCGCCTTCATACATAAACACATCTTTTTTTTCTACGCCTTCCCTTTGGTCAGAAAGCGTTATCTTTAGCCCTTTATTGAGAAAAGCCATCTCCCTCATCCGGGATGAGAGCATCTCAAATTTAAAATCGATTTCCTCGAATATCTGCCTGTCAGGATGGAAAGTAATGACTGTTCCGTGTGTTGTGGTTTTTTCGCCCTTCTTCAGATCAGTTACAGGTATGCCCCGTTCATATTCCTGCCTGAAAATGTATCCGTCCCTTCTTATTTCGACCAGGAGTTTTTCAGAAAGTGCATTTACAACAGAGACACCTACGCCGTGCAGGCCGCCTGAGACCTTATATCCTGCATCTCCAAATTTTCCTCCGGCATGAAGCTTTGTCAGGACTATCTCCACAGCGGGTCTATTAAATTTTTCTATTTTTTTTACAGGTATGCCCCTGCCGTTGTCAACTACTGTAACAGAGTTATCAGGATTTATGACAATAAGTACATTATCACAAAATCCAGCCATTGCTTCATCAATACTGTTATCGACCACTTCGTAGACAAGATGGTGCAGCCCTCTCTGTCCAGTAGAGCCTATGTACATACCAGGTCTTTTTCTTACAGCATCCAGACCTTCCAGGACCCTGATATCCTTAGCATCGTAACTTGATTTTTTTGGGGCGTTCAATAAATCCTACCTTATAAAAAAATGATATTCTTACATAAATAAGGAGCAATAAGCAATAAGCAAAATAATCTGAAAAACTACCTACTACCCCTTAAAAAATTAAAATTAATTGTTTTTTTACCTTACTAAAAAAATATTAAAAATATAGGGATATTATATCATAGTTTGATATATTTTTGGGTTAAAATTTAGAGAAAATAACTGATGTTTTAAGAAGAATATAAAATTGTTATCTTTCGATTTTAAACCTTAATTGATTTATGATTTCTTCTCCGATATATGTGTTTATTTTCGCTATCAGGGTCCCTGACATCATAGTGAGCTCACTGGCCCATGTGGGATTTTCTACTGAAATATAAAGGATGCCCTTAAATATTTTTTCAGGTTTTGTCTTGTCACTGATCTCTTTTCCCACGATCTCGGGCCAGTGATTAAAAAGGCTAAATCTTCTAAGCTTATGGCCCATCTCGGAGTTTTTTATATACGTATCAAGTATACCGGAGATACCTTCCAGGGGTGTAACATCCCTTTTTTTCCTAAACTCAGGTGTTTTTTTTGAATACATAACTCATTACCGGTCACTTGAGCGGTATTATATTAAAATTTTTAACCCTGGATACTCATCAGTAGAAGCTCTGAAATATCCATTGTCTTTATCTGAGATTTTTCTTTTTTTAAAGCCTGCTGAATGGTCCTGACACACTGCTGACAGGCAGTCGCTACAATATCTGCACCTGTACCGATTATTTCTTCAGCTTTTAATTTAGCAATATCTGCAGAAAGTCCGCTGTCGACCGCCTCGACATTTCCCCCTCCACCGCAGCATACGGCCCTGTTTCTGTTGTTCTCCATTTCCACAAACTTCACTCCCGGTATGGCTTTTATCAGGTCCCTCGGTTCATCATAGATACCTGAGTTTCTTCCTAGGTCACAGGGATCATGGTAAGTAACTGTAAGATCAAGAGGTTTTAACTTCAGTGTCCCATCGATTACCAGCCTGTATAGATACTGGACAATATGCAGCACTTCAAAATCCATATCGAGCTTGACCTGCTCTTTATATATGTGCTGCCACATATGGAAGCATGATGGACAGGAGGTGACCAGAAACTTTGCCCCGGTATTATTTACCCTCTCAATATTATGGAATGCAAATTCTTTAAAATCCTCTTTAAAACCTGAAGAAAGAAGTGGGAACCCGCAGCACCATTCTTCATCACCAAGTAATGCAAAATCTACATCTGCAGATCTTAATATCGTCACAATCGATCTCGGGATCTTAAATACCCTCGGAGAAAAAGAGGAGACACAACCCACAAAATAGATGACATCTGCTTTTTGCCTGACATAGTTATCTTCAGGCATTTCCGGAACCTGGGCTATCCAGTTTGCCCTTCCTTCATTGGAATCAAAAGATACGTTCTTCCCTGTATTTATCCTGTCCCTCATCAGGTCCAGCACTTCAGGATAAGTGCCGTCCTCTACCAGGATCTCCCTTAGCTTCAGCCAGATGTCCTGCAGCTTTATCGCAATATGACAATCTACCTCACACCTCGAGCACATCGTGCAGGCATATGCTGCTTTAGAGATCATATCTATATCTTTCCTGGATATCTTGTTTCTTCCCAGCAATCTTGACATCAATCCATATTCTGTATCTATCAATTTTTTAAGTTTTTCCATTTTTTTCTTTGGGGATATGGATAGATCCTGATTTCCATTATATGCAGAACAAAGATCAAGGCAGTTTCCACACCTGGTGCATGCATCGATCTCTGCCAGTTGTTTAACTGTAAATTTATTCAGTTTCATTTTTTAAACTCCTATCTGGATATTAATTCAAATTTCTTCTACATCAATGTTTTTTAGTTGAGCTATATTTGTTATACATAGCTACAAAAGGGCCGAAGACCATGTGAGAATACTTACCCCATGGAATAAAAGCTACAAATAAAAGCAGTCCTGTAATATAGGAGTAAAATAAAAATTTTACAATGGCCCATTTAAAATAAATCGTTGCAGACATCCACCATTTTATTTCTATGATCTTAAATAAGTAAGTTAGGACAAATCCTCCAGGTGCAAAAAGACTCCTTTCTAAAGGAACATTTGCTGCTGAAAACAGTGCAGCTTCATACAGGAACGCCAAAACAATAATAATCGATATGATCACCCCGGCTGATTTGTCCTTAAATTCAACCGATCTCATTTTTTTTCTAAGAAATAAAAATCTTACTACTGCAAGAAATGCGCCAAAAAGTATGGAGAGTTTTGTTAACTCCATCGCTACCGCTGTAAAACTGTTCGGCAATGACCCGAACACCCTGATAAATCCTGAAGACTCAACCGGAGGTATAAAACTTCCGACTGAAGCAACAGAAATCATATGAAATACTGATAAAACAGTAAATGAAAGAAGTCCCCAGAACATAAAAATATGGATAAACCATTTTAATTTACTGTCTTTAAAAAGATTGACATGGATTATCCCATCAAGTATAAAACTTTTTAGTATCCTGAAAAAATCACGGCTGAAGATCAACCTGAGATATTTGGATAAATACCTGAAAGATCTTACGCGTACCGGCCCATTGTTTTGCATATTGTTTTCTTCTGACTCTCCTGCAGCACCTTTGAGCCAGATACTGACCCTGTAGAAAAACCCGGTAAAAAAAACGAAAAGTGAAAAACCGAATATTGACCACAAATATGCACTATTAAAAACCATTTACTCTCCTATCAAGATCAAAAGTTACATAAAAGTTACAAATAATTTGCCAGTATATGATATCACAAAGGGGTTATTTTAAAAGGGATTAATCCTGTTTATAAGCGTTATTTTCCTTTATATAATAACTTACTATCTCACCAGAGTGATTTTTAAGATCTAAGGCTTCAGGTAATCCGGAATCTGTCGTAGTTATAAAAGTCTGGTTACTCTTTCTGATTATTTCAAGTAAAATATTTTCCCTCGTTTCGTCAAGTTCAGACAACACATCATCCAAAAGCAGCACAGGTTTTTTGCCCAGTTTTTTTTCAAGAATATTTAACTCACATAATTTCAAACATAGTGCAACTATCCTTTGCTGACCCTGCGAACCAAATGACCGGACGTCCCGTCCATTAAGGAGCACCACTATATCATCGCGGTGCGGACCTGTCAGTGTTGTCTTATAGTTGAGCTCTCGCGTAAAATTCATTGCAAGATATTTTGAAAATCTGTCTTTGATCTCGTCAATGCGAAGCTCCCTGAAGCTACCTTTTCCGGTGTTTTCCGGGTTCTTAATAAAATCACCATTTTCGCTGCCACTGCCGTTTATTTGTCTTTCCCAGCTGAATTCATAATATAGCTCAGTGCCCATACCGGGAAAAAACTTTTTGATCAGCGGTATGAGCATATCTTCTATATCGATAAGCAATCCTATCCTCTTTTTTATAATACTGCTTCCATATCTTATGAGGTTATCGTTCCATGTCTCCATTGTGTCATTTATCCTTGAAGTGCGCTCATTTGAGAGGCTCTTGAGGAGGCTGTTTCTCTGGTTCAGTATTTTCTGGTATTTATTTTTTTCTGCTGCATAACCTCTCTCAAACTTTTCGATCATATTATCAAGAAAATCTCTTCTGAACAGAGGGGTGCCCTTGACTATGACCAGGTCGTCTGGAGAAAAGATAACGGAAGGCAGTATCGAAATGAAATCAGATTTTTTTTTATAAGGTACTTTATCGATCCTTATCCGTAAGATATTTCTTCTATTAAGTTCAAGCTCAATAATACTTTCTTTTTCCTCTTTAGCTCCAGGACTTTCTCCGGCAAAAGTTGCCCTTATAACTGCAAAATCACTGCCCCATTTTATCAAATCTTCCTGTGTATTTGTCCGATGGGATTTTCCTGTTGAGACATAATAGATGGATTCGAGAAGGTTTGTCTTACCCTGTCCATTGTCTCCTGCCATAAGGGATATTTTTTTATCTAAATGCAGCTGAAGGCTGTTATAATTACGAAAATTTATTAGGCTTAGTTCTTTTAAGTACATAACAATGATATTAAAGAAATAACCACAATTTTTCAATTGCGGTTATTTTTATATATTCTTTTTTTTGATTTTGTCCTATTACTCTGATATTTTCAGTTTGCTTTATAGTTTTAATTTATCCACACCCTGAACAACTACTGCAGGACCCCCCTGAACAACCACCCGGGCTGGAGCAGCTCCCGGAGTCTGAACATGATGAAGTATCTCCGTTTGATGGGTTTGACCTAAACCCGACAGGAGCAAAAACTCTTATCATATCAGGGCTGCCGCAGCTGCCGCATTTGATCTCTGTACCGTTATCATTTATGATCACTATTTCACTTACATCACCACAATCATTACATTTATAATCTACAAATCGCACTCTTTCCTACCACCTTTACAAATATATGTTTTCAGCTTTTTTTTGACTTAAATAATTATAAACAAATTTTTACTTAAATCAATATATCTATATCATTATATTATTATATAGATCACAATATTTTATCATTTTTTGCAAATGATATGCTGCTTTTATCTTACTGATTTTTAAAACCTGGAAACTTATCTATGGTATAATCATCTGGATCAAGACTTAGAAAAAATATTATTTTGTGACCATTATGCCTTTTAATAAAAAATATCTCTTAAGACCGGGCTTTATAACTATATATATCATCGCAATTTTGATCATCTCTGCAATAATTTTAACAGTTTTCCAGATACGGGATATAAACAGAAAAATTGATATACTGATCAGTGACACCAGAAATATTTCAGATACCGTAAATATAATAAACGCAGACATAGTATCAAGATTGGCACAGAGATCCACAGCAGAACTGCTTATGAATAATACAAATCTTATTCTTTCTACTGTTTACTTTGGGACCGCTGATTCTGATACTAGTGAAGAAACAAGGGATTTTACTGCATTCTCTATAATGTATAAGGATAAATATTATATTATTACAGCAGGCCATTCTGTTGAGATGGACGGGCTGAAATATAAGAACTTTAAGTTTAAAGCAAACAATAAAAACAACTTTATTACACCTCCGCTTATAGAATACTGTAGTGACTACTCAAATAATGTAGACTATGCAATATTTTATGATCCACATATTATAAGGACTGGACTTTACCCTGCAGGAGAAGATGAGGATAACACCCCACAATATGTACTTGGCAATCTTAAAAAAAATATCAATCTGGTAAAAAGATATAAGGATGCCCGTCAGGGAGAAAGCGGCAGTCCTGTGATAAATTCAAAGTGCCATGTTGTGGGTATAATGATAAAAAAAGATGGCGAATATACACCGATCGAGATAGTGCTTGAAGCAATTGACAGATTAGCAATTGAGTGAACTTTTCATGGATTTTAAATCCTATCAATATTTTCTGAAAACCAGTCAAGCGTTTTTTTAAAAGCTTCTTCTCTGGATATTATCGGTTTGTATTCCAGGTCTTTTTCTGCCCTGATACTAATAAATGTATGGTCTATGCATGTCTGGATGACTGCAAACCTGTTGAAGTTTGAAGAAGGATTGAACTTTTCATTAATAAGAGCAAATAAATATGCCAGTAGATAGGGAATGGACCTTTCAGGCGGTTTTAACCCCAGCCCGATAAGGAAGGGCGCCATAAAGTCAAATAAGTTTTCAGCGGGATAATCATCGGTAATAAAATAAAAATTCCCCGCTACAGGGCTTCCTGCCGAAAGGTGCCTGGCGGCAAGTATGTGCGCATGTGCGGCATTTTCGGAATATACATGGCTGAATTTTGCACTTCCATCTCCTATCCTGAAATTTGAACCACTCCGGACCGCTTTGATGATATTTGCGAGATGATATTTATCTCTGGGGCCATACATACCTACCGGCCTTAATGCACAGGTAAGAAGATCTGTACTATTAGCTTCCAGGACCATTTGCTCTGCGATTATCTTGGTCCTGCAATAAGGATCATCGGGCAATTTTTTTGGATATGGCAGGGACTCGTCACCATCTGTTATTGGCTTTTTACCATCTACAACCACATCCATTGTGCTGGTATACACCAGCTTTTTTACTCCCGTTTTGATACTGGCTTCAATGACATTGGCATTGCCGCCGACATTGACCTCGTCATAAAACCTTTGCGGAGTTTTTGGATCCCAGACAGCAGCTGCAGTTTGAAAAATAACATCAATATCCATGCATGCCCTGCTGACATCTTTGATGGTTCTTATATCTCCGACCTGTACTTCAAAGCGGGTATCGCTAACCGGGACAAGATCGAGTATCCTTACATTTTTACCCTGCCTGTAAAGCTGGTCAGCGATTTCATACCCGAGAAGACCTGAGCCACCTATTACCAGACAGTTATTAAAATCAGATTCCATTTTTCCTGCTTATTTGATCGTAATGGCATTTTCAGGACATATTTTTACACATTCCATACATCTCTTGCATAAAGAAGGCCAGAGAGGTGTTATCCTCCATTTTTTTGGATCCAGTGGATCCTCTTCTGTTGCACCGATAGGCTGGTGGAGTAAAAAAACTGCCGGTTTACATACCTGCATACACTTGACACATTCCCTGGGATCGACCTTATTGCCATCCCCGCAGATAGAATAATCGATCTTGATTTTATTCTTTTTGACCATAGTAAAAAGAATGCCAGATATACTAATATTTGCCGCAGACTTCAGGGATCAGATCTCTTGGAGACAGGTAAAGTGCATCACTGTGACAGACATGCCTGCATACGCCGCAGCCAAAACATTTTTCCAGGTTTATCCTCACGGTTTTATTGACCTTATCAACATAAATGGCATCAAAAGGGCATTGCTTTACACAGTGTCCGCAGTAACTGCATTTATCTTCTTCAAGCTGTATTACGTATTCAGCCTTATAGATCGAATTGATGCCAAAATCTACACGTGGCCTGATACCCGCGCACTCAGGATTTTCACAGGAACATAGATTATTTATATATGGAAACGGCCCGAACCAGATGGTGCCTATATAGCCTTTCATATTATGCTCCGTAAACCGTTTTACAGCTTCACTTCTGGTTATATGAAACTTATCTTTATCAGGTATGAACCTCGGGAGTTTTTCGATTATCTCAGACATAACACCGAAGTTAATACAGCAGGCTTCCTTTATGCCCCGGCTCATATACCGGCACATGCAATTCTTTTCAATAAGGGGCTCAGCAGCACAATTTTCTATTATGGCTATGGCATCCTCAAGAGGCACGACCTGTCCGATATGGCTTTCTGCCCTTAGGGGATTTGTCGGGGGTTTTTCGCTATGAAGCATCTTCTCAGCAGTGTTCTTTATTATCCTGCCGATTATCGGGATACGGAGCTTGTAGCCCAGGCCAACGCCCGAAAAACCATATACCTTCCTGACGGAGACCTGCTCAAAGTTCTTGTATTGCTCAAGGAGATAATCTCGAAGGCCGTGCTTCTTTACAACTTCATCAGAATAGTGCTCTGAATTCAGATACCACTTTCCGCCGGCACCATGTTTCATGCAGAGGTCACACATCGATAATTTAGCCTTCTTGTTTGTTGGTTTTAAAGAAGCTACATTAAAAATCTATGATAAAGATTCCTGACAATATGTCAATATATATTATAGCTTCACTGTTTATATTATTCAGTCAAACCTACCATCGCCGTGAACTGCTTCATATACAGCAAGCACATTTTCAATAGGAGTATCCGGTTGGAAAGCATGCGAAGGTGCGACTATATAACCTCCATACCTGCCAAGAGTCTTCATCCTGTGAAACACTTCATTCTTAACATCTTTTACTGTCCCGCAAGGTAATGTCTTCTGTTCATCGATCCCTCCATAAAAGGTAATGTCTGTCCCAAATTCCCTACTGAGCTTTTCAGGCTCCATGTCCCTGGCAAGAGGCTGGATAGGATTCAGCACATCAAAACCCAGTTCTATCATATCCCCGATTATCGGATATACTCCTCCACAGGAATGATGGCAGTACTTCAGGCCCTTGCTTTTTATCATAGTCACAAGTTTCTTATATCTCGGCTTGATATATTTTCTCCACATATCCGGGCTTATAGCAAGGCCCTGCTGTGTGCCCCAGTCATCCCCAAGGAAAACACCGTCAACCAGGTCCCCGATTGTTTCCATGCATTTACCGAAAAAGCTCATGGCAAGGTCATTTACCTTATCAAGGAGTATTTCTGCTTTTATAGGTTCGTAGGCCATATCAATAAAAAACTGTTCTGGACCCCTGATAAACCTGGCAAAATCAAAGCAACCGTTCATATTCATCCATACAAAGAAATCCTGATACTTTTTCAAGACTTCCCGATAGGCATCAAAATCCCAGAGATCAAGAGAGGGTGTCGGATGATTTTTCAAGACAGCAATGTCGTCTACTACTGACAGTGGAGAGCTGTCTATCTCTATGTAAGTGCCAAAAGGATATTCAAATTCTCTAAACATAATACCCCAGGCCCCAAGCATTTTATTGTCCTCCTGGTGTGAAAGGAGAGGAAGTCCCCACCAGTTTCCGACAGTCTTTGATGAAGTCGGACAGATCACAATAGATTGATCTATTCCAAGCCTTTTCTGAAGTGCGATCTCATGTTCCATCCCATATTTTCGTTCCTTAGATGCTGCAGGCTGGTTGGAACCTGATTTTGCAGCTTTCCCGGAGCCAATAACATCCAAACCCAGTCTTTCTATAAGAGCTTCAGATACTTCATAGGTAGCCTCGTAAGAGCAGGGAAACCTGCCGGTTTTCCTGTGCGCTATTGCTTCAGCCACTCTGTGTTTACCATTCATCATTCATTCTTCTCCTCAACCTTTAAATCTTTTGGCACTTTTTTAAATTTATCAGTATTTCCTGTTACTCCACAGATAGTCTTACCGCTGATTATATCTGAAAAAATAAACAGATCTTTAGCCGAGTAATCATATACCTTGATAATATCTGAGACTTCAGTACAATCAGGGCAGATATCTGATAATATGTTTTTTGTATCTTTGAAAAAGCCTGCATTAAATATTTTTGTATTATCATCACCAAAAATAGCAGCATAGAAAATACCTGTTTCAACCATATCGTGAAAAAAATGACTTCCAAAGGATAATTCAGGCATATAACCTGCTTCCTTATATGAGACCTCACAAATGACCCTTATATTACTTATCTCAGCAAATGTCACGGTCACTCCTAATTCCGGAGAAGTAGTCCCTATCCTGCCAGGTACCATTAACATAATAGTTTTTTCCTTACCCTTAAAATGCCGGTTCAACTTTCCGATAGCTCTGGCAATATTATATTTTTGTTTGTAGGGAAGCTTGTAATAACCAGCAGGGTCCACCTGAATGATTATATCTATCTTGCGTGAAACTGCACCCCCCATTGTACTGCCAGCAAGCTCAAAAAAAATATTTTTCTGACTGATGTCCGGGATTTTTACCTTCGCCCCTATTCCACCTACCTGCAGGGGCCTGCATTGGAGCAGATTGATCAAAAAATCTCCCTGTTCTGTAAAATTACACGTAAACTCGATGTCAACTGGAAATTTATACCAGTTTTGGATCACTGCCAATAGTTGCTTTATTGTATAAATAAAATTTTCCATCCTGATGAGGCCCTCACAGGTGGAAAACAGGACTTCCTTTGGCATCCCTTTTTCTTCTAAAAGTCTTTCAGCTTCATAATCATGTTCAAGCATTATTTTTTTATACCAGTCTGGCAGTTTTGGAAATAGGTCAGATAAATTGACCGTTGAAAAATTATTTTCTTTTAGATCAAGAATGTCGACTTTATGCTGTGAGTACTGGTTTTTTTCTATTATACTAGTCAGCGGTGTCAGTCCCGGCTTACTGAGGCTCGCTATTCTTGGATAGTCTTCTTCGGTCCTGTCTACTGCCCTTGTCCCAAGTCCTATTACAAGCCTTATCATACCATCATCAGGATCGATATCTTTATGCCAGCGATAAGAATTATAGGAATAGCCGACTCCTGCAGCGCATGGCATAAAAACAGTGTCGAATTTCAAGCCTGAGACTCTTTGGACAAGTACGGCCATCTGTTCATCACTCTTATTTAATCCTCGCTGTAGGCGGTATTCAAGAGCAGACTCATCCATGGTACTGGCATAGACTTGTTTTATGGCTTTTTCAAAATCATTTAACCTTTTTTCAAGATTGCCATTGTTCACACAAAATACCGATTCATATTTTCCGGCAAATGCGTTTTCAAAACTATCCTCCAGCAGGCTGCTTGACCGTACAATAATAGGGTTCTGTCCGTAATACTGTAACATACGCCTGAATTGCTCTTTTGTGGAATCAGGAAAGATCCCTGCCAGTATTTTTTGTTTAAGCTTTTTAGCTGTTGAAAAGTATTCCTCATCCCTTTTCTGGGAAAGCCTCAGATTCCAGCAGCCATTCTGTACGATGTATGTATAGTAGACATCAGAACCAATATAAAATGAATCATGTGGTTCAAGCCGCAAAAAAATCTCTGGGGCATTATTTTCAATGATCTTTCTGGAAAGCAACATACCTGTAGCTTTCCCCCCGATCTTACCGGAACCTATCATCCTGTCTTTGATAGCTATAAGATCTTTTATGGTAAAGTTTGTACAGATAAGATCGGCAAGATTTTTTTCCTTACCGATGAGTCTTTCACATACACCATTTGTGACATCCTGGCCAGCATTATTTAGATTCATCCTGGCATAAAGAAAAAACCTGTCCCAGTTATCCAGATCCTGGTCATCTAAATCAACAGCCCTTTTTTCAAGGAGAGCATAAAACTTGCTTACACTCAGACCACCTGTAAGTGTAGTAAAATCATTTAAGGAATTTTTCTGGAATTGATGGGGCAAAAACATACTGTTAGAATATCTTTTCCAGACTTTTAGAGGATGGACATACATATCATCCCCTTCTGAATAAACATCGACCAGGATCTGTGTGGTCTCCCTGATCCTTGCTATTGTGTCAAAAGAATGCCGGCCCCTTATGATCCCAAAATATGCAACAGTATCAAGCTCAAATAGATAAGGGCAGGTGACAACAAAAAAATTCCCCATCATAAGATCTGCTGACCATGCGACCTGCAGCTCAGAGATGCTATCAAATACATAAAATGTTTCCGGGCCCTCATTCTCGATCACGTCATGGACAGCTACAGTAAAACTTTCAAAACCTGCATCTGCATCTAACTCGATTATCTTTAATCCCTTCTGAGGTTTGAGAAGTGGTTTGTGCTGGGCAAACCTGATATACACGAGATTACGCTTTTCACCAATAGCCTGCTTTGCAAATGGCCCGACAAAAAAAATATACTCTTCTATATCAGCGACCTGCCAGACTACATTATCACCAAGGCGTATAAAATCGAAGGTTTTATCTAGCCCTTCTATCCCGGAATTGATCTTATCAAAAGCTGTCATAATTAAAATCCATTATTTTAATTTTTTATAAAATTACAAGACTCTAAAATATCTTCCTTCTGAGTACTCGATTAAAATAAATCTATCATATCTAAAATTAAAAATGAAATTGTATATCAGGTTCCCAGGGATTTTATAATTTCTCGAGAAATTGATGTCTTTAAGTAAAAAATTTTGTAAAGAAGGCGTATTTAAAAACATAGATACCGTAGAAGAACTTAGAAAGTTGAGGATCCTAATCAACCGCTGAAAAATTTCTTATAGAAATAGTGTAACTGCATCTTTTCCTATCATTATAAACAGAGATGGAAGAACGACCATAAAGATCGTAAAGAGGGCAAGAACAGCGATTATGAATATATGAAGTTTTGGGGTCCTTATCTTTGCAAAGCTCGCATCACCTTCATATTTTGTAAAATACATCTGTCTTATGACATTTACATAATACCAGAGCGAAATGACACTTGTCAGTACTGCTATTATGACCAGCCATGTAAGATTTGATTCAACACCTGATTTAAACACAAATAATTTTCCCAGAAAACCGGCAAAAGGTGGAAGGCCTACCATTGATATCATAAAGATGATCATACAGATGGAAATAAACGGATTGGTATATCCTATGCCTGCAAAACCACTCAGGGCTTCTGACTTTCTGGTCCTCTCGACAAGCATCGCTACAGCAAAAGCACCAAGGTTCATAGTTATATATGCCATGAGATAAATAAAAACTGCCCACTGTGCATCGATTGTAGCAGCTGCAAAACCTACAAGCATATAGCCACCATGAGAAATGCTGGAATAAGCCATAAGCCTCTTGAAATTCTTCTGAGGCAGGGCCATAAAATTGCCCAGTATCATGCTGAGAAGGGACAGTACTATAATAAAAAGTATTATCCATACAGAAGAACCAAAACCTGATATGCCGACATATAAAAACCTTATAAGTCCGGCAAATCCTGCAAGTTTTGCAATCGTAGTTATTATTGTCGTGACTATGGTCGGTGAGCCTTCATATGTATCCGGAGCCCACCAGTGAAATGGTGCAGCCCCGATTTTAAACCCAAATCCTATAAGCGCCATTATGACTCCTACTATCAGCATGTAACTGCTTCCAAGAAGATCCTGGTTGATTATAACCCTTGAGATCTCCCTCAGGTTAATAACGCCGGTCGCACCATAGACCAGTGAAAAACCATAGGCCATGATAGTGGAAGCAAGCACCCCAGTATAAAATATTTAAGGGCCGCTTCATTTGACCTTTCATTGGTCTTTTCATACCCGGCAAGTATATATGTGGGTATACTGACAAGCTCAAGGGAAATAAAAAGCATGATAAGGTCCCCGGAGGCACTCATGAGCATTGTCCCTGTGGTGACCATCAGGATAAGGAAATAAAACTCTCCCATGTTCCGCTTTATGATAACGCTTTCTTTTACATAATTATAGGAAAGCGCGACTATTATTAGCGTGGTGATTATTGTAAAGATCCTGAAAAAGTTTGAGAAATTATCTGCAACGAAAGAATTATTAAAAACTGAGGATCGGTTGTAAAAATTAAAAATAAATATCGCTGCAAGTGCTATTATAAGTCCTGCAGCGGTCACAGGAGCTATGGCCCTGTCAAACTTTTTACCAATAAAGACAGACAACAGCAGCACCATTAAACCGGTTACTACGACAATTATCTCCGGCACTATTGAAACAATATCTATACTCATTTTTTATGACCCTAACTTTACAGTAAATTTCTTATAATTGCTTTTTTTACTAACTGCCTTCCCTAAATCGCCTTGAAACATATTAACCTGCATGAACAACATTACATCCCAAGTAAGTTGACCACTGATGCATTGATGATATTTAACAGAGGTGCCGGATAAACACCTATTAAAATAATAAGCACGATCAGTGGCGCAAGAGTTATGAACTCGAGCCATGTAATCTTTTCAACTCTCCAAGCTTCTCATTATATTTTCCAAATATCACTCTCTGCAGCATCCACAAAAGATATGCTGCCCCAAGTACAATGCCGATAACTGCAAGATATACCATTACTTTTGAGAACTGGTTGCCCTTGGTAAATGTACCGAAGAGCACCAGAAATTCTCCCCAGAAACCTGAGAGCCCTGGAAGTCCCAGAGACGCAAATGCAGTAAATGCAAGTATTCCTGACCAGAGTGGCGTTTTGTTTGCAAGCCCGCCCATATCCTGGATCATCCTTGTATGGGTCCTTTCATATATCATACCTACCAGAAGGAACAGCATACCTGTGATGCAACCGTGATTAAACATCTGGATGACTGCCCCATTTATAGCAGTCGGGGTTAGTGATGATATGCCTAACATCACAAACCCCATGTGAGAAACTGATGAAAATGCCACAAGTCTTTTTAAGTCCTTCTGGATAAGGCTTGCAAGCGCACCATATATGATTCCGATGACCGAAAGTATTGCAATAGCCGGCGCCCATGCTTTTGCAGCTTCCGGCAGTACGGGTATACTTATCCTTATAAATCCGTATGCACCCATCTTTAGAAGTACACCGGCAAGCAGTACGCTTCCTGCAGTAGGCGCTTCGGTGTGGGCATCGGGCAACCATGTATGGAACGGAAACATCGGCACCTTTATGGCAAACCCCATAAACAGGAGGAAAAATACCCAGTTCTGCAGATTTGGAGCAAGATTAGCTTTTGTCAGCTCAAGTATATCAAATGTATTAAGACCGGAATTGAAGTATATTACAAGAATACCGACAAGCATCAGGACACTGCCCAGAAGAGTGTAAATAAAAAACTTCATGGAAGCATACATCCTGTTTGAACTTCCCCAGATAGCTATCAGGAAGTACATAGGCAGCAGCACCAGCTCCCAGAAAATATAGAAAAGAATAAAATCAAGCGAGACAAAAACACCTAGCATACCTGTCGCAAGCAGAAGTATCAGGGCAAAGAATACTTTGGGTTTATTGGTGATATTCCATGAGACCAGGATACCAAGAGCAGTAAGCAGGCATGTCAGAAATACCATCGGCAGAGATATGCCATCGATTCCAAGGTGGTAATATATATTTACCCCGGGGATCCACTGGTATTTCTCTTCAAACTGCATTGTCCCCTGCGCCGGATTAAAGCTGATCCATAAAAATATCGCCAGTCCCAGGATGATAATCGATGTTATAAGCGCTATCCATTTGGCACTTCTTTCTCCCCTGTTTGGGACAAGTGCAATGACCAGTACGCCTACTATAGGAATAAAAGTTATAAGTGATAGTATATTAAAGCCCATTCATGCCTCCTGCCTCTCTTTTAAAAACCAGTCCTGATTATTAAATAAATAACATAAACAGCAAGAACTCCGAACATGACAATTGCATATCCGCTGATATTTCCGGTCTGCAGTAATCTGAGTCTCTTACCGCTGTTAAAAGTCTCATTAGCTGTCCAGTTTACCATTCCGTCAATAACCCCAAGATCAAAGAAATGAACTCCCTTTGATATGAGAATTGTTATTTTACTTACTCCATTTACAAAGCCGTCTATTATATGCTTATCAAACCAGTTGACCATATTAGCAAACTTTATACCTGGTCTGATAACAGCACGGGAATAGAATTCATCCATATAATACTTATTTTTCAGGACCCTATAATATGGTTTTACAAACCTGTAGAACCAGTCTGTCCGTATGACTTTTTTGCCATACATCAGATATGCCAGTAGTATACCGAGAAGCGCGACCACGACAGATATTGCCATCGGGATAAAATTAAATTCCACATGCTCCACATGCATCCCGCTTTTTATAAATTCTCCAATACTGATAATCTCCGCTTACAAAAGGTGCACCGATATATCCTGCGATCACAGCAAGCACTGAAAGTATCACAAGTGGAATTGTCATTGTCTTTGGCGATTCATGGGCATGTTCTGATGCATGGCTTTGTTTGCCGGCAAATACCACAAAGATAAGCCTGAACATATAAAATGCTGTTAGAAATGCAGTAAAAGCACCTATAGCAAAAAATACATATCTTCCAGTATCGAATGCAAAACCAAGTATTTCGTCCTTGCTCCAGAAACCTGCAAAAATTGGAAAACCTGAAAGTGAAAGGGATCCTATGACAAAGGTCCATGTGGTGACCTTCATCTTCTTGGCAAGTCCTCCCATCTCACTTATTTCCTGCGTCCCGGTAGCATGGATGACACTTCCGGCACCAAGGAATAGAAGAGCTTTAAAGAAAGCATGAGTCATAAGGTGGAAGAGTCCTGCAACATATGCTCCCATACCAAGGGCAAATATCATATAACCGAGCTGGCTTATTGTAGAATATGCAAGTATCTTTTTTATATCAGTCTGGACGACAGCAATTGTTGCAGCAAATATTGCAGTAAACACCCCTATTATTGCTACAGTCATCATAGCCTGCGGTGAAGCAGAAAACAGCGGAAAACTCCTGCCGACAAGGTAAACACCTGCAGCGACCATCGTTGCAGCATGTATCAGTGCACTCACCGGTGTCGGGCCTTCCATTGCATCAGGCAACCATACATGAAGAGGAAACTGTGCCGATTTTCCGACAGCCCCACAGAAAAGCAGAATTGATGATGCTGTCAATATTGTTGCCGGTATCGTACCGGCTTCCACCATCCCGAATATGTCTCCAAAAGCAAAAGAGCCTGTCGTAAAAAATATAAGCAGCATACCTATCATCATACCTACATCACCAACCCTGGTAGTCAGGAATGCTTTCTTGGCAGCATCACTTGCAGATTGTTTTTCATACCAGAACCCGATAAGCAGGTATGAACATAACCCTACAAGTTCCCAGAATATATACATCTGGAGGTAGTTGTTTGCAAGAACCAAGCCGAACATCGATGCACTGAAAAGTTGCAGGAATGTAAAGAAAAGACTGAACCTTGAATCTCCATGCATATAACCCATCGAGTACAGGTGTACCAGGAAGCTTACTATGCTGACTACGACAAGCATCATCGCTGCTAACCCGTCAGCGAGCATGCCCATGGACATGGAAAACTTATCTGTTATGTACCAGGACATACCGATCGAAAAAGAACCCTTTGTATAGACAAGATATACGGTGTAAAAGGATAACAGGATGCAGATTCCGAGTATTATGGTGGATAGCTTTGAACTAAAACCGCCATATCTTTTACGCAGAAGCAGCGCTATCACAAATCCTATAAAAGGCAGTAATGGGATAATCCAAACTAACTGAGTCAATTCTTACCTTCCTGATATCTTTTTTTCATATCGAAATTCTTCAAAGTTTTTTACCACTTAAGAATATTCATATTGTCTACATCCACTGATTTTCGCTTCCTGTATACCGACAATATTATTGCAAGTCCGACTCCGACCTCACAGGCTGCAACCACTATTACAAATACCGCAAACATCTGCCCTGTCAGCTGCTCTGGTGTTGTAAAGGAAGAAAAGGCCACCAGGTTGATAAGTACAGCATTAAGCATCAGTTCGATTGAAAGAAGTATATGTACCAGATGCCTCCTTGTTATTACGCCATAAAGACCTATAACAAAAAGGAGTGCTGATATTATTAGGAAATAGATCAATTTAAGGTCAAGCCCCAGCTGTGGTTGCATTATTTCTCACCTTCCTTTTTTTCTTTCAGGGCAATTACTACAGAACCTACAAGTGCTGCAAGAAGGAGTACAGATGCTATTTCAAAGGGAAGTGCATATTTTGAGAAGAGTATTGAGGCAAAGTCTTTTATGGATATTATTTTTAAAGCAGTCGCATTTTCTGCAACTGCATTTATTTTTGTATAGCCAAAGACAAATGCAAGGCTTGCAAATAGTATCATTGAGATCAGGGCAGCAAATACTTTCTGGTTATTGGATATATTTGTCTCTTCCCCAACTTTGGTCCTTGTAAGCATGAGGGCAAAAAGGATCATGACGATGACAGAACCGATATATACAAGCACCTGCACTGCTGCAAGGTATTCTGCTCTCAGCAGTATAAAATACATCGCCACACACAGAAGTGTGGCAGCAAGATAAAATGCCGAATGGAGTATATGTTTTCCGGTGATCACCATTATTGCCGAAAATATCAATATAAAACTTATGATCAAAAATAAAATAAAAGCTAAGATAGTTTACTCCTTTTCATCTTTATCTTCTTCTATATAAATCGTCTCCATCATAAGTTCTTCTTTTGTCCTGACAAAATCCTCCCGGGATTCCCCTATGAACTCATGTTCCTGGGTCTGCTCCAGAGCATTAAAAGGACAGGTATCAATACAGATCCTGCAGAACATACAGAGACCATAATTTACAGTGTATTCTTCAGGCTGTTTTTCATTTTCTTTCTTGACGACAGTAATACAGTGCTGCGGACAGTTTTTTGCACATATCCCGCAACCTGTACACTTATAGACCACAGGATCTTTATTTGTGACCCTCAACCTTATAAGGCCCTGGCCGCGGTCTGCTATCTCCACCTTTTCGTAAGGCCACATAATGGTCACAGGCTTGGAGAAGAAAGCCCTAAGTGTAGTCTTTAATCCTTTAATAAGGCCTGTTCCGTACACTTTAGACCCCTCCCCTGAAATTATCGACTACAAGTACTACAACAGCCGTGACAACAAGGTTTGCAAGTGATAACGGCAGCAGGACCTTCCAGCCAAAATTCATAAACTGGTCTATCCTTAATCTTGGAAAAGTCGACCTGATCCACATAGCAATAAATATCAGTACATATGTCTTTACCAGAAAGAATATCGTCCCGTATACAGGATTTGTAAATGGCTGCCATCCGCCCAGGAACAGAAGTGTCGCCAGGGCACAGACTATAAAGAGATTGACAAATTCAGCAAGAAAAAATGCAGCAAACCGAAAGCCGCTGTACTCTATATTAAAACCTGAGACTATTTCTGATTCAGCCTCGGGAATATCAAAAGGAGTACTGTTGATCTCGGCCAGGGAAGCAACAAAGAAAATAAAAAACCCGACTATCTGCGGGACTATATACCATATATTATTCTGGGCCCTGACGATCTCGGTCAGGTTCATACTGCCCGCCATGACCACGACACCCATCGAAGCGATTATAAGTGGTATCTCATAGGACATCATCTGCGCAGCACTTCTAAGCCCACCGAGCAAAGCATATTTATTGTTTGAACCCCACCCTGCCATCACAAGTGCGATTATAGAAAGACCCATTATGGCAAGGACAAAAAAGAGGCTGACCTCAATATTTGTCGCAACTATTTTTTCTGCAAAAGGCAGGAATGCAAATGCTGTAAGTGACGGTATGAATATTATTATGGGTGCCCAGACATATGTCCATCTGTCAACACCTTTGGGGACTATGTCTTCCTTGCCAAGAAGTTTTACTGCATCAAATATGGTCTGGAAAATTCCATGCGGCCCATGGTGGCGCGGACCCCTTCTGTACTGCATATGACCCATGACCTTCCTGAGCATCCAGATGAGTACCAGCGCAGTTATAAATATAAACATAACTGCTATCACAAGTTTTAGAAGAGCCCATAGAAGCTCAATCCACCAGACCATTAACTCTCCCGTTTTTTATTCCATAATATCCATTACCTGTCACAGCTTCCCATCACGGTATCAAAACTTCCAAGGATGACTATTGCATCAGCGATATAATTGCCGCTCAATGCAAAGTCAAGCATATTTATATGGGTAAAGGACGGAGTCCTTATTTTAAGCCTGTAAGGATTTTTATCACCCCTGCTGACTATATAAAAACCAAGCTCACCCTTGGTCCCTTCATTTCTGTAATAAAGCTCTCCCTCTGGCGGTTTTAATACTCTTGGGACATTTGCATTGAAATCGCCTGAAGGCATACCCGACATTGCCTGCTCGACTATCCTTACTGATTGCGTTATTTCTGCCATCCTGACCATATACCTGTCAAGGACATCTCCGTTTGTACCGACAGGTATTTCAAAATCATATTTCTCGTAACCGCTGTATGGTTCCACTTTTCTTATATCAAATCTCACACCGGAGCCCCTGAGGACAGGGCCGCTTGCACCCCAGTTCATGAGATCTTCTTTTTTTAATATTCCAATATTTTTTACCCTGTTTATAAATATCTCATTTCCTGTAAGAAGTTCCTCAAATCTTTTCATCTTTTTGGGAAATTGTTTTAGAAAAGCATCCAGCTTTTTTTCAAAGCCTTCGGGTATATCCTGCCTTACGCCGCCTATAGATATATAATTGAAAGTCAACCTGCCTCCAGCAAGCATCTCCAGCAGGTTTAAGATAAGTTCCCTGTCGATAAATCCAAACAAAAGGGGTGAAAAAGCTCCTGTCTCAAGTCCCATGGCACTGAAAAATATAAGATGTGCGGCTATTCTGTTAAGCTCGGCGACCAGTACCCTTATTGCCTGGGCTTTTTCTGGGACCTCTATCTCGGCAAGTTTTTCTACTGCCTGGCAATAACAGAGTTCATTATTTAAAGCACCTGTATAATCAAGCCTGTCCACCAGGGGTTTAAACTGGACATATGTCCGGTTTTCTGCAAGTTTTTCAATACCTCTGTGAAGATAACCGATAACAGGATCTACAGATACTATTTTCTCGCCATCCACATTTGCAATAAACCTGAAAACACCATGGGTGGAAGGATGGTGAGGCCCGAAGTTGACTTCCATATAGTCCTTCGGAAGATCTTCTATTAACATTTCTTTTTCTTCGTACATCTTTACTAAAATCAGTCCTTAAATAAATCCTGTCCCTTTAAAGGCTACTCAAATTTTGCAGGTGGTATATATTCTCTATGTTCCCAATTTATTTCAAAACTTTTTCTCAGTGGTGGTATTTCTTCATCTCCAGCAAGAAGTAGAGGCCTCTTATCCGGATGTCCGGTAATATCTATTCCAAACATTTCTGCAGTCTCTCTTTCCGGCCAGTCTGCTCCCCTGTATATTCCTGTAATAGAATCTATTTTTGGCTTTACTGCATCCAGCCTGGCTTTAATATTTATGGACCAGTTATTCTTAAAGGAATAGAGGCAGTAGACCATTTCAAGATATTCTATATAGTCTACAGCAGTCAGACATTTTAAATATTCAAAACTCAATTCCCCATCACTGTTCAGTATTCTGCAGCAACCGATGATGTCAGAAGCTTCTACCTGGCAGAACAGCTGTCCTGAGGTCTCCATAAACTCTACCTGGATATTTGCATCTTTTGCACGCTTTTCTATTGCAGTGATTATTTCTGTATTGTCTGTTTCTCTATATTTATATTCGAATATTTCCATCTTGATCTACTTTTAAATAATTTTACTTAACGACTATCGTTTGCCTGTTTACTACATCTTTTAATTTCAACAAACCCTTAAAAAGTGCTTCCGGCCTGGGAGGGCATCCCTGGACATAAACATCTACAGGTATTATCCTATCGACACCCTGGACGACACTGTATGAATCATAAAATGGGCCGCCTGTTATTGCACAGGAGCCCATGGCCACAACATATTTAGGCTCAGCCATCTGTTCGTATAATCTTTTGACGACCGGAGCATATTTTCTCGTTATTGTCCCGGAGATGATTATCATATCCACCTGTCTTGGTGAAGCGCGGAAAAACATCCCATATCTTTCAAAATCATAATGCGATGCTGCAGCTGCCATAAACTCAATAGCACAGCAGGCTACTCCGAATGTCAGGTACCAGAGTGACCGGCTCCTTGCAGCATTCATCAGTTTGTCATAAGTGAGCGTTATAATATTTGGTTTTTGGTAACGGTCCTCTAAGAAACCCATTTTAATATTCCCTTTTTCCAGGCATAGGCGAGCCCGAGTATAAGTATGATTATAAAAATAAAGACAGAGACCAGGCCAGCTACACCCAGGGCCCTGAAATTTACAGCCCAGGGGAATAAGAATACTGCCTCCACGTCAAAGATAACGAAAAGAAAGGCAAATATATAATACCTTACATAGAAGTGGGCAAAAATGCCTGCGCGCGCTGGGACACCGCATTCATATGTCAGGAGTTTTTCCTCGGTCGGATTATTTGGTGCAAGGAATTTTGTAATAAAAACTATCAGTGGTACAAAGATTATACTGAATATAAAGAAAAGGCCGAGTGTAAAATAATTTACTATATACTGTTCTTGCATTGCCCTCTATAGGTATGTAATTAATTATTCAGACACGAATTATTGAGTTATTATAACAGTAAAATAATCTAATTCAAGCAAAAAAGTATAAAAAAATAAATATTACCGATAATCAAAATAAACCAGCATTTTCAAGAATATCCTGGAATAAGATTTGAAAAGCAATGTACCATTATATTACAATAATAAGTCATTTCATTTTATTGTTAAAATGAAATATAAAAATAATGGAGGACAAATGGAAGACAAAAATTTTAAGGTAGAGTCTTACAGGCCGGGAAAGATCGTATGCATTGGGATGAATTACAGATCACATATAAAGGAACAGGATGGTCGATTCCCATCCAGGCCGGTCTTATTCTGTAAAGCAAGCACTGCAATTATAAAAGACGGCGAAGATATCATTTATCCGGACCAGACCAGGCAGCTTGATTATGAAGTCGAGCTTGCAATAATAATAGGAAGAAATGCCAAGGACCTGAAAGCTGAAGAAGTACTGGACCATATATACGGTTATACAATAATAAACGATGTGACTGCCAGGGACATCCAGAAGGGAGAGGACCAGTGGTTCCGGGGAAAAAGTTTCGATACCTTTGCTCCCATCGGGCCGGTCATAGTCAAAAAAGAAATAATATCCGACCCCCAAGACCTGGACCTGAAGTCTTTTGTAAATGGAGAAAAAAGGCAGGACTCAAATACTGGCGAGATGATATTCAAGATATTTGAGCTTATATCCTTTATATCTGGATCCATGACCCTTGAAGCCGGGGACCTGGTGGCCACTGGTACACCTGCAGGTGTGGGTCTTTTTACAGAAGGGAAAAAATTCCTGCAACCGGGTGATGTAGTGGTATGTGAAATAGAAGGCATAGGCAGACTTACCAATAGGGTCAGATGAATTTGATAACTGAAATCTTTTTTGGATCACTGATCGTAGCGTTCAGTGGTGCCCTGGTTCCGGGCCCTATGTTTACCCTGGTCATCAAAAGTGTTGCTGAAAAAGGGTTCTGGTCATCATTTTTTATTGTTGTAGGACATTCTATCCTTGAACTTCTGATCGTTATCAGTTTTTATCTCGGTATCTTAAAATACCTGGATAACCCGCTTACAGTAAAGATAATCAGTATTACAGGGGGATTTTTCCTTCTTTATATGGCAATAAGTATTATAGTCTCCGTACTCAGAAAAAAAGTAAAACTGGAGCTTGGCACAAAAAATTTAAGAAATGAACTCGGGACAAAAAACACATTTATCATAGTAGGCAAAGGTATACTGATAAGTCTTGCAAACCCATACTGGTATATCTGGTGGTTGACTGTGGGGGCTGCATTTATGGTTAAGAGTGTTGCCTACGGCATTGGAGGTGTTTCCCTGTTTTATACCGGACATATACTGGCAGACTTTATTTGGTACCTGTTCATAGGGTTTATAATCAGTACAGGAAGGAAATTTTTTAACCAGAAGATCTATATAACAATATTACTGGCGTGCAGTGCGTTCCTGATCTATCTTGGAGTAAGATTTATAATTGACTTTTTTATTATATAAGACTTTTTGTTTTATGCTTTAATTACCCAGCCTGTCCATGACTTCTTTTGTTATGCAACTGACTAGCTTATTTATATAATCATCATTATTCCCACAATCACATGAAGTTTTTTCGCACTGAAAACAACCTGCATTCTGAGTTGCATCAGGTTCTTTTCTTTCATACTGGTTTTCTTCCATTATCGACACATCCGTTCTCTAAAATCATATCATCTAAATAATATTACTGTTGATATTTAAAATCAAATCAATCTTTATTAATATATGTTTGATGGGATAAACAGAACAATAAGAGGAAGGTATCGGAAAATTTTTAAAATGATCATTACCAAAAAGGAAGGATACATGCAAAAAAAGGTAAAAAATACTATTTTTGATATTAAGGATATCGCCCCAAAGATATTTGATGACAGATGGGTAAAATTTGCTTTTGGTCCGCAGGGATATATAGACAGTAAGTCTTTAAATCTTGGTATAGTGCATTTCTCTAAAGACAAGATATCCCTTAATCACAGCCATGATGTCGAGGAAGCATTATATGTCCTTTCCGGAAAAGGCCAGATAAAGATAGCAGACAGGATCGAAGATATAAAAAAAGGAGATTTTATATTTATCCCGAAAGAAACTGACCATCAGATAATATCAAGGGAGATCCCGGTGAGGATACTTTTTATTTTTGGCGGTGAGATAACAATAACTCATTGAAGACGACTGGCTGAATTCAAATAACTTATGTTGTATGGTGTTCCATAAGTATCTCTAAGGCAGATATTCTACAGGGTCTACCTGAACATTATTTAATATCACTTCATAATGAAGGTGGGGACCCGTTGAGTATCCTGTGTTACCCATCTCACCTATCTTCTGGTCCTTGGTCACTTCATCACCGACATTTACGAATATCTTGTTAAGATGGCCATAAACAGTCATGAACCCGAATCCATGGAAGATTATGACTTCATTACCAAAGCCCTGGTTCCTGCCGGCAAATATTACAACTCCGGCTGCAGAAGCATCGACAGGTGTTCCAACATTATTTGCAATATCGACACCACCATGGTGATGACCCCCTCCCCTGTATTCATTGAAGGTACTGCTTATTACTCCAGAGGTGGGCCAGATCGATGGAGTGTGCTCTATAAGATAGATATGGTCCTCCATATGCTGCTTATCCTGAGAAAGCTTTACCCCCATTTCAGGTGCTTTAGCAATGAGGTCATCAAGGATCTTATTGATATTGTCGAGGTCTTCCGCTTCTGTAAAATCATAATAGAAGATCTCTCCGGTATCACTTGCCATATCTATCCCTGCATTGAGGTCCGAATTATATATGGCTACCTGGGTCTCATAACCGCCTTTGCCGGTTATATCCCTTACCATCTTGTCAAGATCTTCTACCTGTGCAAGGTAATCCTCAAGAATTTTTGCTTTTGCTTTTATCTCATTTGACTTTGAGTCGAGGTTGGCTATCTCTATTTCCTTATAGCTGATGACTTCCTTTAACCTGTCCAGTTCGGCTACTTTATTATCAAGCTGGTTTCGTACAAGTGATATATTTGTAACCAGTGTGACCATCAACAAGACTACGATCCCGGCAAATATAAAGGAGAACCGTAACCAGTTATGATGTATTTTAAATTTTTTTACCTTTGATTCTGCATTAGATAGTACAAGAATCGTGAAATATCTATCTTTCTTATTTAAACTCATAGGCATTCTATAGAAAGGTATTTTCAATAAATAATAAATATCGTAAGAATTATAACCGGAAACTCAAATAAATCAATGATTTATAAGAATACCTTGTTTATATAAAAAAATTAATAATTTGTTTAAAAAATAAAAGGGATTATAGATTTCCTTTTTTTTGGATATTCGGGAAAGTTTTTTAAATACCATTTATGGTTTGAAATTGCTCTTGGCGCAAGATTTGCTATCGTAAAAACTGCAAATGCAGCTCCTGCAAGACTCCAGGTAAGTATAGCCCAACCTATCCATTCTATCATCTCACCAAAATAATTAGGACTCGAGATATACCTGAAAAACCCTCCAAAAGGTATTTTATAGTCTTCCTCGCCCGGGTCTCTTAAATTCCTTAATATGTGATCAGAATTCAGATTGATTATATAACCTGTTAAAAACATCACAGTGCCAATAATAAATCTTGGATCATGCAGCCAGCTTAAACTATATGGAGCTGAAAAATAAAAAAGATACCTTCCGTTTAAGTATCCGTTCAGGCCATTAAACAGGATCGAAAAAACAATCAATAGCACCGGAAAAGTATTTTTTGTATTCCGCTGGAAAAAAGGATAAATAAAAGTCCTCTGGACATAATGAAGCATCCAGATAATTAGAAATATATTTGCAACAAAGTTACCCTGCCTGTTTCCAATGACATAACATAAAAATATTACAATAACAGCCGGTAACTCCATTATAAACCAGGCTAACATTGGATTTATCCTCAGCCCCCATCCCTTTCTTGTAAATCTTCCGTAGGGAGCAGAGATAAAGATAAGGGCAAGAAAGACAAGTATTGACACGGCAAATATAAAGATCAGCAGCATGTAATAAATTGTTTTTTCCATGGACATAGGGAATCTGGTACAAAAATTTGATTTCAGTTCCTGTGATTATAGAATAAATCCCTGACTAAAAAAAGTATTTTAATTGATTCAATATATATATTTTGCAATAATACTGTCTAATACGAATTTCTTACATGGTTTTTTATCTATGGCAGAAAAACAAAAATATATAAATGAAAATGACCCGGAATACAGGAACGCATCTGAAATAAGTAACTCAATACCTCATCCTGTTGCAGATATTGATAACTTAGAATTCAATGATCTTAAAAAAGGCCAGATCAAGAAGAGCAGCTTTATTGTAAGAAATATCGGCGGCCCTTTTAAGGAAATGGAACTTTTTGTCGTCGATGCTTATCCGTTTGTAAAAATTACCAGTTACGAACCACTTTTTAAAGATCAAGCTGAAAAAATGCCTGTTAGAGTATGTTTTGAAGCAACAGCATTTGAATGGAGCAAAAGATACAAAAACACAATAGTTATAAGACTTGACGATGAAGACGAAATAGTGACTGTTGAACTAGATACACAGACTAAACCTGTAAATGATTTTTCCAGAATATTAAAATCACAGGATATCAAGATCATAACTGCGCTTATAGACAGGCTCGAAAGGAATACCTCGGTTGAAATAACAGTAGTGACGGTCTACTCACTCGAGGGTGAGACTATAGAGAGCTATACAAATAACCTTTTTAATGAATGGGGAGTCGGCAAAGAAGATAAAAACAACGGAATAATGTTTCTGATAGATACAGAAACCAACATGTACAGGTTAGAAGTGGGCCTGGGTCTTGAGGAAGTGATAGATCATGAATTCATAAATACGATCTACAGCCAATATGCATTGCCAAACTTCAAGGCTAACAGATTCGGACAGGGCATAATCCAGATAATAAAAAATATTTCTTTAAAATTATCGTCTTGATCCTTATGAGCGAAACGATATCAAAAGAAGTTTTAGAGCCTTCAAAAAAGGACAGGGTCTTTACCTTTGTCAGGATACTAATAAGTATCTTACTGTTACTTTTAATAGTCCTTAAGAATTATAGAAATTTCCAGGATATATTCAGCGCTCTTTTAGAAATAAATCTTTTATTTATTCTCTTTGCAATATTTACCCATTTATTTAATATATTCACGGACTCACTAAGATGGAACATACTCCTGAGGGCACAGGGTATAAGGATCAGTACAGGATTTTTATACCAGTCTACATTTATCGGATATTTTTATAATAATCTTCTTCCTTCAAACATCGGCGGTGATTTTTACAGGATCTATGATGTCCATAAGAATAAAGATGTCCCTTTGAGTAAAAGCCTGTCGACAGTAATAATAGAAAGATTTTTTGGCCTGATATGCATTACTGTTTATTTCATAATAACAGCTTTTTCACTCTATAGTATTCTCAGGCAGTCTATCGTATTAATATCGATTTTTTTAGCTATAGCTTTTCTGCTTTTTTCGATAATAATCCGGCCAAAGTTTTTCAGGATAGACAGGTTGTTTAGAAGATTTAAAAGGCTTGAGAAAGTCGAGAAAAAAATAATCTCTTTTAATGATGCGATAAATGCTTATAAGAACAAATGGCCCTATCTTGCATTGGGTCTGACCATAAATTTTATTTCTCAGAGCCTGTTTATGGTCCTTTTTTATTTTGTCTCCCTTTCACTTGGGCTTAACCTCAACTTTATGACTTTTGTCTTTGTGGTACCCATAATCTTTGTCCTGACGGGTATTCCAATATCTATCGGTGGGCTGGGGGTAAGGGAAAACACAATAGTATTTTTGCTGACTAATTTTGGGGTCTCAAATGAACAGGCAGTTGTTTTTTCATTCCTGATATTATTTGAGCACCTTTTTACTGCATCACTTGGAGGTATAGTATATTTTTTTAAAAATATATTTTACAAGTCAAGGGGTTTCATTTAAATTATTGACAATTGCTTGAAATAAGAGCAGATTGAAATAAAAATAAAATATTTTTAAAGACTAAAAAGGAACAACAATGAATAGACACTGGCCAAAATCATTGATCACAGTCATCCTTGTGATATTAATATTTCTAGCCGCATCAGTGACGGGCTGCAGCGATAATAAAAAGTATCTGATAATAGTTGAAAAAGGCAGTGCAGAACAGATCAGTTTTGCAAAATCTGTCACCACAAATGATGAAAAGAGCGTTCAGTTTATTGATGAAAACGACAGGGAACAATATCTCACTGGCGATTATATAACCATAACAGCCCTAAAAAACAAAGACGAGAATCTAATAATAGTCAAAAATAACGGAATACTTAACCTTATCTTCCCAAAAAAAATAATCTCTAAAACTGCGACAAGTGTTAAATATCAGGACGAGCAGGGTGTAGAGCGTGAGATCACGGGCGAGATCACAATAATAAATATAAGAAATCTCAGGTAATTAAAACATATATTAAAAAAAAGGGATTTTCTGCACTTCTTATAACTCTTATGAGGATTCTTCTAAAAATAATCATCCCGGTCCTGGCAGGATTAATATTCATCACAGGGATCCTTTACCTTGCAGAAAGCAGGTTGTTTCTCATAGGAAAAGCGGTTTTTCCTGCCTATACAACGATCAGCAGAGCATCGGACCTTATCAGGAAAAATAAGCCCGGGATCAAGGATACTATAGTATACTGTGATTATTATACATGGCATGATGAGCAACACTGGAAGAGAGGTTACTCAGACATCCCGCTTCTTGGATTTTACAACAGCACCGATCCAGCTGTAATGGACCAGCACATCGATTGGACAGACTTTTATGGTATAGATGTATTAAAAATCGAGTATATCCCCCAGTTTGATGATACTATCAAAGATGGTATTCTGAATCATGATCTAAAAGATACGAGATTATGCCTTATGTACGATCCCCTGCTTCGTTTTGAAAACATAGGTTATAAGGAACCTCCATATGATTTTAACAATAATGAAATAGCCCAGATATTTATTGATGACTGTGAACATATGGCAGATACTTATTTTGAAAGTGAAAACTATTTCAAAATAAGTGGCAGGCCGGTCCTATGGATATATATTGCAAGAGATTTTACAGGTGCCTATGAGGAAGCTATTGATACAGTACGTAATAACCTTAAAAAGAAGGGATATGATATTTATCTTGTAGGAGATGTGGTTTTCTGGAATTACAGGTTTTCTACAATAAGTGCATTTGATGCTATATCATGTTACTCTGCATATGCCGGACGTCCGGATAATACTGGCCGGTTTGCAGAAAGGTTAAAATTCTTATATATGGCCTGGAAGACAGCAGCAATGCTTGCAAATAAAGATTTTATTCCTGCAGGCATCCCTGCATATAACGATACCTGCCTCTCTTCAGAACGGTACTGCATCACTCCGCTTTCAGGTTCTACTGAAGATTTTAAATACCAGCTTGAAATAATAAGGGAATTCCTGGATCCAGTAAATATTGACCCCACAATAAACCAGGTTACGATCGCAACTTTTAATGAGCACCAGGAAGGGAGCTCCGTGGAACCTGCGGAACAGTGGGGATTCGAAAGGATAGAGAAGATTCCAGTTGTGTTTGGCTATAACTGACAAAACGTTATATTGGGTTTAGGATTAAATGTTTTGTATAATAAAATCTGATCATATGCTTTATTATTATCAATGGATTTATTTTTTTTATTATTTTTAAAATATTATAAAAAATATTGTCTTTATTAAAATACAGGAGGTTTTATGCTTGCCCATCCGGATCTTACAACCAGAGACAAAAAAACAGTAGTTGAAAAAAATACAAAGGATGGCAAAATTTCATGTATGATCGATGGTCATCTTATCAGAAAAAAGAAAGATATCGAGTTTCATCATATTAAACCCTATCTCTTTGAGGAAAAACTTGATATTTCAAATATCGCCGTGGTCTGTAAAAAACACCACAGGGAGATCGGTTATTTCTCGATAAATGAGTATTGCGCCTTAAAAGAAATGGAGACTTTTTTTAAATCAGGAGGGATAAAAAGACTTGATGATATCCTGAGGTTTAAAAATAATAATGCGGAAGAAAATGAGGAACTTGAATTTGAACTTGATGAAGAGAAAGATATTATTAAGATCATGTTCCGTGAAGCATTAGAAGAGCTTGTTCTCCCACTTTATAGTTGCCCTTCAACAGGTTTTAAGTTTTTCTATGCTGTCATACCCAGGCACTATATACATAATGATCTTGAGTTACAGCCCAGGCCACTTGAATTAAAGAGACTCTGGGAACTTTACAGGCATCTTATAGTAAATACACAACTGACACCCTCCATCTGCAGGCTGGTGGGCAAAAAAATATTTCTTTTTGATGGGCAGCATAAAGCTGCTGCCCAGATCTGGGCAGAAAGAAATGCCATAGAATGCAAGATATATATAGAGCCGGTTATTAAGATACTTAAGGAAACAAACCTTGTTGCTCATGACAAATTAAGACAGATGCCGTTCTTTGCCTCTGTGCTTATAAATAAATGGGCAAGCATATTTTCAGAGGAATGGAACGAATATATGGAAAGCAGTGGAAATAAATCGGAAGATGGATTTATAAACTTCCTTGTATCAAAAGGCAAGAAAAAATCCGAAGCTGTGCATATGCTTCAGAGTAACATTTATGACAGTATCCTCGAAGACAGTGGCAACAGGATAAGAAAATATCTGGAAGAATATGGTGATGGGTTCAAAAAACCTTTGACCGTACTAAGGTTGAAGCAGTCTATCCTGAAGCGTTTTATTGCGGATAAACCATTATCCATAGATATTGAGGAGTCAGACAGGTTGCGTGAAATAGAAAGGCAGAACCTTTTAAGATCCCTAAATCTTATAACTGCCTATACATTGGATGGAAAATGGAGCATACAACTGGATGATGAGAACCATAAAACCGCAGAGCGAATTTTTCTGGGTGGTTCATTTAAGGCATGGACAGCAGTGCTTAAGGATATTGTTGCAAATGTCCTCGAACTTTATGATGAAAATGAACGGAAAGAAATACTGCTCCGGGAGATCACCGATGAGCAATGGCAGTTAATTGAGGATGGGATAAAAAAACTCTTTTCACACAGGGTCTGGGCAGACGATTCCCAGGAAAATTACAACAATCTCCGCATGGGTAACGAAAATCTTGTAAGGAAATACCTTGCAAGACGGGGTTTGAATGCAAACTGGATCATTAACACTATTTTCGGATCAAGCAATAATTTTATTGATTAAACCAGAAAAGTGCCATGAAACATTACAGTTTGGAAAAAATTTTAAAAATATTCAAGACATAAAAAACTGATAAACAGATCGATTATGGTCATCGAGGTGTACCGACTTGAGAGAAAACACTGTCAATAAAAATACAAAAACTGCTATAAGATTACTGAAAGAATATAAGGGAAGCAGATATACTTTTGGAAAAAACGCTACCAACGCCACCGGGAAATATGCCGGTGAGTTTGGATCCGATACCTTTCTTATTGTCTCTCAAAAAAAATGGGCAAATAGCTTAAGAGAAAAAGTAAACGATTCTCTTAAGGAAAACAGTATCAGAGTATTGCAGACTGTGGACACAAAAGCATGCGCCATTATAAATCCATATTATACCTTGTTTTTTTCAAGTGCGATAAAGGAAAAACTTATAAGACTTGCAGATATTTTTAAAGACTACCTGGATGAAGATATCGATATCAATGATTTAAAAATCTCATCCCAAAAACCTTTTGAGCTTGTCAGATATATTGCTTTGGCAATGAATGATCGATTTTTCAAAAGACTTAGATTTGCCATACAAGCTGGAACAGATAAGAGGATTTTCAAATAAACACATCGAGAATATTATCAGTTCCGCAAAAAACCCCCAGCTTGAAATGAAATTAAAAAATATGCCAGTAGCCCTGGATTCTTCCCTGGTAGAAAAATATATGAGTCCTGTTATTATGGCTGCAAAAACAGGAGATCTTTCTGTCATAAGGCCCTATGAGGAATAAATTTATCTTTATTAGACAATTTTGACAATAAGTTTCAATATTTTTTAAATAATTGCATATTTATAAATATAATATATAATAACTAACCACAATCACAAAAAATTAGTGATGGGATAAGATCAGTAAGGCTATATTAGAGAATATAATAGAAGAAAATTAAATTCCGCGGGTATAATCATCAAATTAATGCATCCCCTTTTATATTGAAGATTTATTCTTGCTTTTCTTATGCGAAAAATACAAAAAGACGAAAGGACAATAGGTGAACAAAAGACTATATGTTGGTAATCTGGAATACGCCACCACAGACAAGGACCTTGAGGAATTATTTTCAAGCGAAGGTAATGTGGTATACGCAAAAGTGATTACCAGGGCAGACGGAAAATCCAGGGGTTTCGGTTTTGTTGAAATGGAAACCGAAGAGGAAGCTCAGAAAGCGATTGATAAATTCAATCAGAGCTCCTATAAGGAAAGAACACTTTTTGTTAACGAAGCTCGACAGAGAGAAGACAACCAGAATTTTTCCAGAAGACCTGAAGGCCAGGGTTACAACAATAGAAGGCCACAGGAAGACCTTAATGTGAAGCTTAAAAAACTGAAAAGAAAATTCAGCTAAGTTCTTTTTCCCAATAATTAAATCATTTGTAGTCTGCGTTACCTATTTGAGTCCAGAGCATTCAGGATAGACCATTCAGGCTAGACATTATATTTTTTCCTCACTTCATCGATTACTGATGTTGAGGGAAAATTTATAGCACCATTTGGACAGATGCCCTCACAGCCATTGCAGCCGACTACGCAATTGTATGGATTTGTGACTTCGACAATATTTCTCTTCTCATCATAAGAATATGTTTTCAATTTACAGAATGCTGTACATTTTTTACATTCATCACATTTTTGATGATCTATTGAAGGAAACCACGGTATCTCTTTTCTAGGAATGCCCAGATACTCTTTGTCTGGTTTTAATTCTGTTTCTTTGGTGTTCATATTTTTATCCTTTATTTAAATCATTCACTATTAAGAAATACTTTATTAATAATTTTTTAGGTATTATGGTCCTATATCTATTTATCTTCAATCTGCTGCTGAATAAACCATATTATTTTACTTTCTATCTCATCTCTTATCGTCCTGAAAGCATTCAACTTTTCAGCTGTTCGATCCTGTAACCGCTGCAGGGTCTGAAAAGCTCCAGTGGATATGTTTAGTTTCACCTGGAAATGTTGGGCAAGATTCTTTCGCATTATCACAGACAGTAATGACGTAGTCAAATCTACTGCCTTTAAAAAGACTGATGTTTTTTGACTTTTGGCCTGATATGTCTATCCCCTTTTCTTTCATTACTTCAACTGCCAGAGGATTTACTTCCTTGGGTGAAGTTCCTGCACTGAGATCTCCCATTCTTTTTTATAGTTTTTTAAAAAACCCTCAGCCATCTGGCTCCTTGCAGAGTTTCCCGTACATACGACAAGTATTTTTAATCTCTTTTCCTGCATATTTCTTCCCTGTTTATATTTTTTATTCTGTTCATGTCTGAATTTATCTGCCGGTCATCACTGAGTTCTTTTAAAAGGATCATCAATAATTTTACCGCTGAATTTATCCAGGCCCTGTCTGATATTATAATTTACCCACAGCCCGTCCTTAAAAGAGCTTATGAGCCCTGCATTTTCAAGAAGTCTTAAATGGCTTGAGACCGTAGGCTGGGCTAGTCCTATTATCTCTGTTATTTCACAGACACAAAGTGTCTTTTTTATTTTTAAGAAGACAGACAATCCTTATCCTGGTCTCATCTGCAAGTGCTTTGATTATCTGGGTTGTTGTTCTTAACTTATCACTTTCCATTTTTAGCCTTCTTTTAGCTGGATTTTTTAACAAATAGTTTTTTTCTTAGCCATATCGAAACATAGACAAGGCTATAAGGACCGGCACTTCTATAAGCGGGCCTATTACTGTAGCAAAAGCCTGTCCTGAAGAAATCCCAAAAACACCGACAGCAACAGCTATTGCAAGCTCAAAATTATTACTTGCAGCAGTAAATGAGAGGGTCGCAGTCTGGTCATATTTAAATTTTAAAAGCCCTTGCAATAAAGAAGGATACAAAGAACATTATGAAGAAAGTAGAGCCAGAAGTGGCATTGCTATCCGTACTACATCAATAGGTTGTTTTAGTATGTATTCCCCCTTCATTGAAAACATGACTACTATTGTAAAAATCAAACCTATTAATGCATAAGGGCCCAAGCTTTGGAGCAAATCTGCCATCGTACCAGGACTTACCTTTCTTCTTGACAAGGATAAGCCTTGTAATGAGGCCAGCTACTAAGCGGGATCCCGAGAAATATCAGGACGCTTTTAGCAATATCCCACATTGATATAGCTATAACCTCCTGCTGTACACCGGCGATCTTTGAGGATAAAAATGTGAGATAAAAATACGCAAGAGGAGCAAAGAAAAAAATCTGGAATATTGAATTTATAGCCACCAGTGCGGCACATCTTTCACTGCATCCTCCTGCAAGCATGTTCCATATTAGGACCATAGCAATACATCTTGCAAGGCCAACGATTATTACCCTTTCCCTGTATTGTGGAAGATCATAAAGCATGAGCCAGGCAAGCCCAAACATAAGTGCAGGCCCGATTACCCAGTTTAGAACCGCTGAGATGCCGAAAAGCTTATAGGATCTTTTAAGGGTGGATAATTCCTCATACTTTACCTTTGCAAGCACAGGATACATCATCCATAGAAGCCCGATAGCAATCGGAAGCGAGACAGTACCGATCCTTAACCTGTCAAAGACATCAGCAATACCCGGATAGATATAACCTAAAAGTATACCCACACCCATTGCTAGTATGATCCAGACCGGTAAAAACTTATCAAGAATCGATAATCTTTTGACTACCTGTTCTTTCGCCAATTTCAATCCTCCTTTTTTAAATTATTTAAGGTAATTACTGCTTCTAATAAATACTGCAAGTATAATTACCCTGTTTGATGATTATTAAATACTTATGGTTTTTTAGCAGAGACTTTGATGCTGAAAATAGAATTTTCCAGTTCTGCTATATCTTCTTCAGGCAACTCCAGGCCATCTTTTATAACAGCTGCAGTATCGTCACTGATAATATATTTTACTGGAAAATTGACTTCATCAAGCACTTTAATACTCTATAAAACCGGCTTCTTTTAATGGAATCTAAATAATCATCTTTGATAACCGCACCTGAAATACATCCAACATAAGCCGATACATCATCTCTTTAACAGATACTGGGATCTCTTTTGTCAGGACGATATCTGAGACCATTATCCTTCCACCAGGTTTTAAGACCCTAAATGCTTCCTTAAAGACCCTGTCTTTATCAGGAGCAAGATTTATCACACAATTGGATATGATGATATCGATTATTCCGTCAGCAACAGGCAGGTTTTCTATCTCACCCAATCTGAATTCAACATTCCTGATAGCCGTCCTTCGCTGCATTTTCCCGGGCCTTATCTATCATCTCCGGGGTCATATCGACTCCGATCACTTTACCTTCAGGGCCTACCCTGTCTGCAGCTAAAAAACAATCAAAACCAGCTCCTGAACCAAGATCCAGGACCACTTCACCATTTTTAAGAGAAGCCAATGCAATAGGGTTGCCGCAACCAAGTCCGAGATTGGAACCTTCAGGTACCTTATCAAGGTCTTCCTGGGAATATCCTATATTCGTACTTATTTCTTTTGCAAGCTCAGTCTGACCACAGCAATTACTTACAGGCGTGCTGCAGCATGAGCCTTCAGTAGCGACTTTTGCATAACCTTCCCTGACTGCTTTCTTTATACTCTTATATTCCATAAATGACCCTACTTTCTTATATTTTAAAAATAATCTTTATATATATTTATATATTTAAATATATAATATTAATAATGTCAACAGGAATCTTAAAAATTTTTTCGTTTATAAAGCAAGTAATCTGTTCTAGAAATCAGAATTTTTAGAAAAGTAGCTCTAACTGGTTTATTGATTAAAATATTGATTGGACCTGTTGCAGAATATAGAAGCAGTTCTATGCTGATTAACACAAGAAAGAATGATCCCAGGCTTTAATCAGTATTAATATTTTTGTATAATAGTTTATTTTAATTATACTTTCATATTCTCAACAATAAAATCCATCATGGAGTATATTTCAAGTCCCAGATTATGGTAGTCATTTAAAGTTCCTATCTGAAGCCTGCAGTTTTCACAGGGAGTGACAATTTTTTTAGCACCTGTCTTTAGTATTTGTTCCATTTTCAATTTCCCGGTCTTTATCCTGAATTCTTCAAAATCCGGCATCGCTACCAGCCCGCCGCCACCGCCGCAGCACCAGTTTCTTTCCCTGCTGGGGTTTAGGTCCCTGAAGTCTGCCGCTATCTTATTAACGATATACCTTGGCTCTTCAAAAAATCCGGCGTTTCTGCCTACCTGGCACGGGTCATGATAGGTGACAGCTTCCATAACGTTTTTCTCTTTTAATCCTATAAGGCCATCCTTTATATAATCATACATGACCTCGACTATTCCCCTTACCTTAAAAGGCAGTTTTTCTTTTGCCCAGGCTTCATATAAAAACTTCATCACCCGGTAAGCATGCCCGCATTCTGTTATGTATACTTCTTTGACCTTTAATCTTCTTGCTTCATCGACTATCCTCTGGGCCACGAGTTTTGCTTTTTTACTGTCGCCAAGAAAGTAACCATAATTTGCCGCTTCAAAAAGTGAAAGTGTCCAGTTTATCTTTGCTTTGTTAAAGATCATTGCTGCCGGAATAATAGTATGCGTACCCGCAAGAGCTACGTAAAGAACATCTGCGCCGACCACATCGATCGGTATTGATGCAGAAGGATCATTTAATCTATCTTTTATTTCTGCTTCGGATTCCTTCAGTGTTTCTACAAGAATATCCTTAAACATACCGATGTTTTCACCCTTGACTATAGCAGCACCTGCAAGCTCTCCAAGGATTTCATTTCCCCTGCCAGAAGCATTTAGGATCTCTTTTGCTACAGAAAGTATCCAAGTGGTGTCAATGCTAAAAGGACAGTAGACCATGCATCTTCTGCAGCCCGTACATGCATATGCAGATCTATAAAGTTCGTCCAGGAGTTTTTCATCATCGGCTTCCCGACCTTCAAACAATCCAGGTAATATTTTACCCAGCACAGTAATATTTTTTTTATAGATCCTCCTGATAAGTTCAGCCCTGTATGCCGGCAAGTATGTCAGGTCACCAGTGACCTTGTATTGGTGACAGGCATCACGGCAAATCGCGCACCTTGCGCACAGATCAAGATAATAAAGGAGCTGACGGTTTATCTTTGATTTCAATATTTCAAGCAATTTTTCCTTTGTATTTGTCTCGACTGTTTTTACTTCTTCCATCACACATCACTTCTTACTTTATTTACGGCAAATGTCCCAATAGCATGGGTGAGTTTGCTGAAAGGAAAATAAATCACAAAAAGATTCACAAAAAACACATGCATGGTCAGGACCCATTTAGCCCCTGAAGTTGCGATCCCTTCAGGATATGCAGGTTTAAAAGTCAATACACTCTGCATATATAAGCGATAGTCCTCTACTTTAAAGCCGCCAAAGAATCTTAAGTGGTCACCCAGCAGGATTATTACAAGGAGTAAAAATACTATAAAATAATCTTCCATTACCGAAAGATCCTTATAGGGTGAAAGAAATCTTCTAAACAGGTAGTACAGAATAGTTATTAACAGAATAACACCCATCGTCCCACCAGCAATAGCGCCCAGCTTTTCCATGCCTTCCTTGCCGATCGCATTTGCAACTGGGGTAAACTCCCTGATAAGCCTGAAATGGGCAATAAGCACAGACGCAAGGGAAAAATGAAACAGGACCGCAAATGTCCACATCCATGGATCGACTTCTGCTGATTGGGTAAACACAAACGAATCCTTAAGAAGCTTAAAAAACCTTACTACATTGTTTTTAGGCTTCGGAAATAGCCCGAGTCTAACAGAAGAACGTGGCGTTTTTACCCAGAAAATGATCTTATAAGCCATCCCTATAATAAATACTATTACAGCTATGTAAATAAGAATGCCGGCAACAAAAAATGAAAAACCATTCATTCTTTATCCTTTATTTATTTCTTTTTACATAAAAAGTAATTTCTTTTCCATCCTTTTCAGTCTTGAGAACTTCATTACCTGTAGTCCTTGCCCAGGATGGAATATCAGCAAGACTTCCTGGATCTGTAGCTACTGCTTTTATTATACCATCTACTGGGACATTTTTTATATTCTGGCTGACTTTGACCATTGGTAACGGACATAGCAAACCCCTGAGGTCAAGGTCTAGATCTATTTTCATTGTTTCTGTTTTCACTTCTTCTGTCACTTCTAACTCCTTCATAATAAATTTAAAGAATTTTAATATTTTTAATAATCTGGCTTTAAATAAACATAGTAGACACTGATTCCTGAGCCTGCTCTATCATGAAACCTACTCCCACACTATCGACCACTTCATCTATAAGGTTCTCTTTAGGTATCTCCATAACATTCAATGTCATCTCGCAAGCATACATCTTGACTCCCAGGTCCAGGGCCAGTTGCCTGAATTCTTCAAGGCTGGGAACCTTTTTAGCACTCATCATCTTCTTGAACATCCACCTTCCCAAACCTCCCATGCTGTATTTGCTCGGGTTTGCTTTAGCCAGACCTCCTCTTTCCATCCAGCCTATCATCTTACCCATAATGCTCTTAGCTCTTCCGCTTCCCTTATTTTTTTGGATAGCCCGGAAACCCCAGAATGTAAAAAACATCGTTACATCCATATCGGATGAAGCTGCTCCTGTCGCAATGATAAAAGAAGCCATTATCTTATCCATGTCCCCACTGGACACTATAAGTGAAAGTTTCTTTCTTTTTTCTTCGGCCATTTCTTTAATTCCTTTCTTTTCCTTTATTACTTGCAAAAATCATTATACTGCAATATATTGATATTGTTATACTATTAAATTATCCAAATAAGTTAACTTTGTCAATAAAAAGAACTATAATTTTTTTGTAAAAATTTTTTAAAGGAGGATCTTATGGAATTATTTCAGCAAAAAAACGGGGTTCTAATAGATCTGCACTCTAAGGAAAATTCAATCATGGTAGAAGCAGTCAGTTTGACTTCAACGTTTCCCTTCGTAATCGGATACAGGATATTTGCTGAAAGTGCAATTGATTCAGATTTCACAACACTTTTAAAAAGGATCAAATCTGTTTCTGGGAAACCTGTGATCTATGACCACCGCAAAATCGGCCTGGAGCAACCCGGAAACTATAATGAAAAACTGCTTCTAAAGATAAAGACAGCCGGAGCTGATGCAGTTTTAATATTTCCTCTTGCTGGCAAACTGGCTCTGGATTCAATCCTGGATTCCTGTGCCAAGATCGGGTTGTTGCCTATTATAACAGGGGATCTTTCCTACACTGGTTTTTTCCTGGAAGAAGGAGGATATGTGGATTCGGATATCCAGCAAAAAATCTATCTTGATGCTGCCACTGCTGGAGTCTCACATTTCATGATGTCATGCAACAGGATAGAACGCATGAAAATATACTGTCATCAACTCGGAGCTATAGTCGGACAGTTAAAAGTCTTTTTTACTGCTATTGACAGTTCAGAATGTGAAAATCTTCCGGACATCTGCAACCAGATAAAACAATATAAGATATATGCTGTGTTCGGTGAAGAATTTAATAGTAAAGATACCTATCTAAATGATTTAAATAGATTCTGGGAAAGCTTTCAAAAAAAATTAGAAATATAAAGATTTCTAGAAAATGCGCTTTGTTTTGTTTAGTATTAAACTCATTTGGTTTAGCAAGTTTCTAACATGAAAATACAGACAATTTCAACTTATTTCCTATTATTTTTAATATTTTTAGTAATTATTTTTTTTTCTGCATGTTTTCGGGTTCAGCAAAAACCTAAAGCCCTTCCAAATAACTCTCCTGGTGAAACACACACTGACCAGAAAAATGGGTCTTTTCCAGAATATTCAACTTCTGCAACAGATAATGAAAATTTTGAACCAGCAAATAATACTGGTAATAATGATACGCCAGAACTGGAACTGCAGAAACTTGAAAACAAATTTATTCTTACTGACGCTTTCCCGGGATTATCATTTGAACGCCCACTGGAACTTCAAAATGCTGGAAATGGCTCAGGACAAATATACATTGTCGAGCAAAGTGGTAAGATCTATTTTTTCAACACCGGGCAGGCTTCAGATCCCAGCTTATTTCTGGATTTAAGTGATAAGGTCGACGACAGCAGTAATGAAAAAGGGCTACTTGGACTTGCATTTCATCCTGGTTTTAAAGAGAATGGCAAGTTTTTTGTAAATTACACTGCTAGAAGCAGCACAATCATCTCACAGTTCACAATAGACAAAAATAATCAGGATAAATCAGACCCTGGGAGTGAAAAGATAATACTTTCTTTTAACCAGCCATACCCAAACCATAATGGAGGAAAGCTTGCGTTTGGTCCTGATGGGTACCTGTATATTGCAACTGGTGATGGTGGAAGTGGCGGAGATCCGCAAAAAAACGCCCAAAACTTAAGGTCCTTGTTAGGTAAGATCCTCAGGATCGATGTGGATAAAAATGAGACAGGGCTCACTTATTCGATCCCAAAGGATAATCCCTTTAAAGACAATGCTGAAGGTTTCAGGGAAGAAATATACGCCTATGGCCTCCGTAATCCATGGAGATTCAGTTTTGATACTTTAACCGGCGAATTATGGGCTGCAGATGTAGGACAGGACAAAATAGAAGAAATAGATATTATTCAAAACGGAAAAAACTACGGATGGAACATCATGGAGGGCAGTTATTGTTATGAGCCCCCCACAGGTTGTGATCCCAGTGGTCTTGAACTTCCTGTATATGAATATGAACACCCGATTGGTGAATCAATAACGGGGGGTTATGTCTACCGTGGAAAAGAGCTTCCGGTGCTTCAGGGTGTTTACATATATGCAGATTTTATTACTGGATATATCTGGGGTCTTGTTGATTCTGGAGCACAGGGATACCGGAATTTTACTCTTGCTGAAACAGGCCTGAATATAAGCTCATTTGGAACGGATGAATCCCAGGAATTGTATATACTGGCATTTGATGGGAAAATCTATAAGCTTGCCTTGCCCTGATCCTTATATTTTTCAATGCTCATATTTTAAGTCTTCAGCTCTTCTGCAAGCTTGCCTGACTGGACCATCCTTGATTCTTTCAACCACATAATAAGAAAGACACAAACTACCATCAGGCCTACAAGGACTAACAGTGAAGACCTGAAGGAACCGTCTGCCCCTTTCAGGACTTCCATTCCATAAATAAATACCACGGATGCCTGGCCAGCAAGATTAAGTAAGCCATTTGATGTACCTTCTGGTGCAGGATGAGTTATCTCAGCGACATACTGATAACCCACCGGTGCAAGGCTTATCAGGAAAAAGCCAAGGAAAAACATCGATACCATTGTAAGCCAGTACTGGTTCGCAAAGATCACACCTATCATGCCTGGGATGCTTAATGCCATCCCAAGAAGCATAAATATCTTACGTTTTTGAAGTTTATCAGAAAATATTGGCAGTATTATTGCTCCGGCTATACCTCCGAAGAGCAATACCCCGCCAAGATTACCGGCCTGGGAGATAGAAAACCCTCTCGGCCTCACGATGCTTTCTATCCATGTGGAAATACCATTGAATATACCCATACCTACCAGGAATAATCCAAGCATTATCCATACATCCTTCATCTTGAGCATACTTTTTAATCCGTCAAGCATAAGAGCCCTCGTCTCCATCCCTGGAAGACAGGGTGGCGTGGGCGGTGCTTCCCGTGTAAAGATAACAAAAACAATTGCACTAAATGCAGCCACGGCACCGTAAATAAGCAGCATACTCATTATTCCGAAGCGCAAAAAAAGAACCGGCGAAAGGACCTGGCCGATAGCTATTCCAAGAAAATTTGCCACAAGTGCAAGACCTGAAGCTGTTGCCCGCTCTTCAATAGGAAACCACTTGGCTGCAACAGTGCTTATTGAATTCATCATAAAAGGCTGTGATACGGCAATTGCAATTGTAGTAAGCAGGACAATAGTATAATTTGCTGCAAATACTCCGCGCAGCAGGCCAAAAACAGCCATTATGCCCACTCCTATGCTTACAGATTTTTTGTATCCAAGTGTGTCTATCATCCATGAGACAGGAATTGATAAAGGTATATAGACTATCATGAAGATCATTGCAAGGAGCCCGATCCTTAGATCTGACACTCCAAAAAACTGTGCAGCCGGACCTGTTATTGGAGCAAAACAGATCCACATTATCTGGATAGCTATATTCACAAGCATAAATACAGCCAGGATGATCCAGCGGTATGAGTAGATCTTAAACCCTCTGTCTGCCATCTAAATCAAGCTCCTTTTTTTTCTGACCAGAACGGGTCAGATCAAATGAATAAATAATTTAGTTATAGACTATAAACCATTTCTGCAATTTTTACAGCAGAAAAAGCATCTTTTCCATAATAATCGGCACCAGTCTGTTCCTTTACCATTTCACTGGTAGGAGCTCCACCGATCATTATCGTTATCTTATCCCTCAATCCGGCTTCTTTTGTAGCATCAATAGTTTTTTTTATAGAATCAAATGAAGCAGTCAATAGACAGCTTAGTCCTAATAATTTAGAATCACCTGAGATGACTGCATCAATAAATTTTTGTGGTTCAACGTTTGTACCCATATCGACGACCTCATATCCGGAATCCTCAAGTATTTCCTTTACAAGATCCTTGCCTATATCATGAATATCTCCGTAGACCGTTCCGATAAGCACTTTCCCCTTGATCTTTATATCCTCATTTTTAAGAACAGGCTTTAATGTCTTCATCGCATTTTTCATAATGATGCCTGAAAAAATAAGCTCCGGCACAAAAAGCTCCTCTCTTTCAAACTTTTTACCGATCTCACCCATAGCATTCTGTAGTTCTTCCAAAATCTCTTTTCCCGGGACATTTTCTCTGATTTTATCTTCCAGGATCCTGTAAAGGTTTTTTTCGTCCAGGCTGACAAGAGCTGCAAATAATCTACCGTTTGCTGCCATAATAAATAACTCCTTAATAAACTAGAATAATATTGAATTAAAAAGCATTAAGTACAAAAAAAACAAATTTATATGCCCTCAGGTCCTGGTACTCCCAGTTTTTTTTGACGATTTCTTTATCGCCAACAGATCTTTCCATATTCCTTTTCCCTCTGCTCCCATGGTATCAATGTACCTGGCACTATTTTTATATTCCCCTGGCTTATCTTATTTTTATCTTCCATTTTAGTCTCCTTGTGTTCATAAAATTAATAGATACCGTACTGTATTGCTGCGTCTGTTAAAGCCTGGATATTTTCTACCTTTGCATCTCCCTGGATAATGGCACCTGCATCAAGGATATATCCTCCATCTTTTCCTACAGTTTTAAATATTTTTTTGCAATGATCGATCACTTCTTCAGGAGAACCATATGCAAGCATATCATTCGGGACACCTCCGCTTATGGCAAACCTGTCGCCAAGTTGTCTGTGAGCCTCAAATATATCTTCCTTATCGACATGGTAGATTATACTTTTTTCAGGGAGCTGTTTTGTATACTTATACCAGCGGCTCCAGTCCCCTTCACCATACCATAAAGTCTGGTGGCCAGCTTTATATAGCTCTTCTATAATATGTTTTAAAGTGGGCCAGAAAAACTTCTGGTACATCGCATCAGAAAACAATGTCCCACGATGAAGCCAGATGACATTGGGAAAAGTATTGGAAGGATCTGAACTTGTAAGAGCATCCTCTAAAATATACGGGGTCATTGCTTCTACTGCAGCCAGGACCTTTTCAGGAAACCGGTAGACATCTGCGGAGACCTGTCTGAATCCGCGAAGCTTATCGCCAAGTATGTCAAAAGGAGCTTTAAATGCACCAAATATTGCAGGAGCACATCCCGTCTCATTCATCATTTCTCCTGTTGCTTTTCCAAATTCTGCAAGGTATTCCATCATCGCCATTCCACCCTTTAACCATGCAAGATTGTTTCTTGCAGTGTTAGGCTCGCCCATAGGGACTGCAAATCTTGAGATCCTCGGCAGCCAGATATTTAACAGGAATTCCATCGGGCTCTCAATCAGGTCGTCATATTCATCTTCTTTCATATATGCATTTTCCTCATCAGGAGGTTCGATATACTGAAAATTCATGTCAGAGGGCAGGTCTATGCCGGGATCTGTAATATTTTTGTCCGAAATGATCCACAAATCCAGTCCACACAAAAACAGTATTCGCAATGGTTGCATCCCACCTGAAATCCTTCGCACACTTTTTTGTAGCTTCAAATGCCTTGGAATACTCATGAGTAACTTCCTGTACTGTAAATCCTGCATATTTTGCTATGAACTCTGCTGCAAAAAGCCTGATAGGGACTCTGTCAGGCTTTTCATTATTCATTGCAGTGATGATATCTTGGACACTTTTTATCAAATCCTTCAGATTTAATTTCTACCATTTTTCCTCCTTGGAAAGATCGAATAATAAGGATTTTTAAACAAAAAGAAACTCCGCTATGTCTAATACCTCAAAATTGTTTTTGCAGGCAGAAATAATATTTTCCTTTGCGGTTCCAGATAATGTTACTATCGTCTCGATGCCAAGCATTGATGCATCAGCACATATCTTTTCGCCAAGTGCTTTTCCGTCTTTAAAAATCTCACCGTTCTGGTAAAAGGCTGCTTCACCAGTAGCATATGCTTCGGTCCTGTTCCTGAAAGTTCTATACAATTTTCACCGGCAATTTTTTTAATAATATTTCTTGCGCTGTCACACCTGTTATTTTTTTTACAAAGGAATTCAGAGTCAGCAATAGTTATCCTTTTGCCGGATTTTTTTAAGGCTTTTGCGGAATCTTTAATGACCTGCTCTGCAAATTCAGAAAAATGCATTATCTCTACAGCAGTATTAAAAACAATACCAAATTGCGGAAAGTCATTTAACAGGCAATCGATGACCATTGGATCAGAAGAAACTATTTTTTTCACTTTCAGTGCAGAGGCTTTTTCATGAAATCTTTTTGCAGCAGCTTCAGCTTCAGTCTTATACCCTAATAAAGATAATACCTTCCCGCAATCAGGTTCATCCGGGATAAGTCTGTAAAACTTTTTTTTGCCTTTTCAAAAAACTTATAGCAGCTTCTGCTATCTCAAAATGATTATAATTTACACTTGCTCCTGTAATATAAAGGATATCAGCATCCTTATTCTGAGACTTTTTATTTTTTGAAGTAAAAGAACTGCCGGGATCAATACCATAAACATTACCTTTTGAGACCTGGTTTTCTTTTAATTCTTTAATTGCAGAAGGCTCAATACCCTGGCTGACTATGTCTACCCTGGCAGATCTGATCAGCTCCGGAAGATCAAAATTGCCTTCGCAGCCGGCAAGGCAACAGCCGCACATAAAGCAGTTGTAAAGAGAATTTATATAATCTTCATTTGCCTGCTCAACCCTGTATATGCTGTACATTATCAGGCCCCGCCCCCTTGGAAAATCGCTTTCGTGCATCGTAAGGTTTCCTGAAGAGCATAGATGCTTACACATCGGACAGAACCTGCATGCTTTTAAGATCTGATAATTTTTTTCTAATTCCATTTGTACCTCTATGATTAGATCTTTTATAAAATAATTAAAATCCAAGGCCCATCTTGCCGGGATTCATAATATTATTGGGATCAAGCTGTCTCTTCAGGCCTTTTAAGATCTCAAAAGAATTTTTATACTGCTCCTTCATCAATCTTCCTATTTTTAACCCGATGCCATGATGCTCGTTTAAGACTCCATTATTAGCGAGGGCAGACCTTAAAACATCGTCCCATATCTTATTATAGAGATGGAGTGCATCTCCGGATCCTGCGGCGGATTATCGACTATAAATCTGGCGTAAAGCATACAACCCCACATAAACCAGTGAGAAAAATGCCCGATAAACCTTGCCTGCGGATAATTACTCTCGACAGTTATTTTCATATCACTATAGATCTTTTCAATGTCCCTGTAAGTCGCTACAGTATCACATGTGCCAAACGCCTGTGGAAGAGAGAAAACATAAGGAGGAAAGAAGAATTTATACCTGTGCAGCCACCATTCTTCCCCGGTCTCTGTCCCAAGGTCCTCACCATTCATATCTTTAGCTATTTTTTTGGCGTATCCATGCTGCAGGTCGACGATCTTTTCTTTACCATCAAATGCATAAACAAGATAAACACCTTCCCGGTCTATGCCCAGGACCCTTTTAATGAGACTCTTGGTCTCCGCCTCATCATAGAGCCGTATTACACACGGAACTAAACCTTCATGCATGAGCCTCCTACCTGTTTCAAGGCCACTTGTAAGATCCTTAAATAAAAAAGCCTGGAACTTACGCACTTCGGGGAGTCTATGTACGATAAGCTTGACTTTCGTTATAATACCGAGCGTCCCCTCAGACCCGATAAAAAACCAGTTCATGTCTACGCCGCTGGCTGTTTTCGGGACCGAAAGCGTATGAACGATCTCCCCGCTTGGGAGTACGACCTCCATAGAGATGACCATATCCTCCATTTTGCCGTATTTTGTGGAAAGCACACCTGTGCCCCTATGGGCAATAAAACCCCCGACAGTGGAGCAATAATAGATCGATGCAGGAAAATGCATGGTTGAAACACCATGTTTTTCCAGCTCCCATTCAAGGTGCTGGACTATCATCCCTGTCTCGACCTCGACGGCCATACTGTCAAAATCGATATCGATGACTTTATTCATCCTTTTCATGTCGATCACTATTCCATTACAGACAGGGAGCGCACCCCCCTGTGAACCGCCGCCACCACCCCAGACAGTCACGGGTATCTTATACTCATTTGCAAGCACCATGATCCTTGATATTTCCCCGGGATTTTTTGGAAACACAATAAAGTCCGGCTCTATACTCTTGGCCCCCTGATCGTGCCACAATTCTGATACCCAGTAATAATCCACTGAGTAGGCTACTTTATCGGACCTGGAAACATAGTTTCCATCTCCCACAATATCTTTGAACTCGTGCATTATCATATAAAAAAGATATGAATACTTAACGATGGCATTATTTTTCCCCTCTGAATTTTTTTATTTATTAACTGTTGCTCCTGCAGAACATCCTTTTATTGCTTTCTTAATCCTTTAGATCTA